>JARLGU010000021.1 GCA_031292625.1 Capsulimonadaceae bacterium
ATGGCTTGTAAACTACTCCTCAAGGCTTGGAATCATTCAAGCTTACGAAAAGTGTACTCTGCTCTCTTTCCTTTGCAGTTGTCCAAGGACGGACCCTAAACTTTAACGCGCCTTATCCGCGCGATCGTTTCTGGTGGCTATAGCGGAGGGGGCCCACCCGTTCCCATTCCGAACACGGAAGTTAAGCCCTCCAGCGCCGAAGATACTTGGGTCACAAGGCCCCGGAAAAATAGGTCGCCGCCAGATTAATTCCTAAATCGCCCCGCGATACATGGCAGTATCGCGGGGCGATTCCTTGTCTTAAAACTGTATGTCCTTAAGCGGCATGTCGCGGACAAGATTCAGGACAGCTCGTGCCGCCGGTCTCGCCCGCGCCCGCGCCTCGTTCACTGCGGTGATTTACGTTGCCTCGTCAACACGCGTACGGCCTTTTGCCGC
The DNA here is from genome assembly GCA_031292625.1 of Capsulimonadaceae bacterium. Classification (GTDB taxonomy): domain Bacteria; phylum Armatimonadota; class Armatimonadia; order Armatimonadales; family Capsulimonadaceae; genus JARLGU01. The sequence goes on from JARLGU010000021.1 coordinate 439, forward strand.
CAACGACCGATCCCAGCGCACATCGTGAACCGGTGAAAGCGCTTTGACGGCCCTTTTTCAAAAATTGCCCCGGCGGCAATGGAGCCGTCCTAAAAGGCCTTTCGACTTTTACACACGCTCTCAGCCCCGCGCATACCCGCTCGCTGCGCTCAATCTCTCGTCAGTCATGCGAGAGAGAACCTAATTCGCTCTCTCTCGCCGATCCCCAATGCCTTATTTGGGCGTATGCTTCTTGATCTCGTGGCGGGTCACCAGGCCCGCGCCGACAGCAGTCAAAGTCGGGTGACGCTCAGCCCAGTTTAGCTTCTGGTGATTGCGCTTCTTGCGCGCGGCTGAAACCTTGAGCGCGTGATGGGCGGCGACGCCGACGACCACGCCGGTCGCGGTGGGGTGACGCTGTATAAGGTTCTTGTGGACGGGCGGCGGCGCCTGGGCGCGAAGATAGGTGGCCGGTCCAACGAGCATGGTCGTGAATAGCACCAACTGAACGATCAGGATAGCAGTCAGTCGGCGTGCGGACATCGTCATCGAGTATTCCTCCCGGAGATTGGTACCATGTTATACCTGTGAATGTGGCGCATTGTGGAGTTTGGCGTCAACAGGCCTTATCTCGCTCAGTGTTCGCAGGAGATCCGCTGGCGATGTTACGGGGGCCAAGCAGCGCGATCCTATGCAAACATACGCTTGAGGCGCGCCGGTTGGATCCGCCGGGTATTCGTTCACATCGTCCGCCGCGGCGCGAGAGCATATCGTATCGACGGGGCTCAACCCAGCAACTCGCTCAAACTCAAGAAGCCTATCATCATCCTCGGCTCCCGTCACCACAACCCGAATCCGCGGCATCAGCGCGGCTCGGACCGCGCGAGCATACGAAGCGCCAAAGATGCCCAGGCGCTGATAATCTTGCTTCTGGGCGAGCAACGCGCGCTCCGCCGCACGACGATACCGCTCGTCCCCAAGAGCATTGCCAAGGCGAAGCAGCGCAAGAGCCGCTTCGGCGCTCTGCATCTGATCGACGTTTGGTCGCGCCATCAGGCCCTTGGCGTCGCCAGACGTATTGACGTCCTGGAATGCGCCGGATGGGTGAACAAGCGTGTCAAGGATTGTCTCCCCAAACTGGCCGGCGAACATCAGATAGGCCCCATCGTTCATTGCGCCAGCAAGATCCATGGACGCATTAATGCAGGTGTAGAGGTCCCCAAGCAGGTTAGCCGGTCCGCCAACGACTGAATCCGCAACGTAGTGGCCCGGCAAGATGCGATCGACAATATACCGGAACGCACGGGACGCCAAGTCTAGAAACGAGCGGTCGCCGGATGCCCGGTACCGTGTCACCAATGACGATACCATTCGCGCGTTCCAATCCGCGTAAATGGTTCGATCAATATAAGGAGTTGGCAGCTTTGCGCGTTCGCTCAGAGGCAGACCGTAATACTCAAACTCTCTGTCAGCGTCCTGGCTGCCCGCAAAACATCCGCTATCCTGATTGTACATGAGCGAAAATAGCCAGCGATGTACATCCTCGCCGATTCGGATTAGCTCTTCATCCCCAAGCAACACGCCGCTTTGAATACAGAGACCGGAAAGCTGGGCATTATCCTCCAGCATCTTCTCGAAATGAGGAACCGACCAATCTCGCGTCGTGCTGTACCGGAAGAAGCCTCCCGCATATCGATCGTACATCCCCCCACTCGCCATCTGCTTCAGCGTCGTTACGAGAACGCGCTCCATCGCCGCGTCACGGTCAACAACAGCGCGCGCCAGCGCAAAGCGAAGCACAGAGACATGCGGAAACTTCGGCTGCATACCGAAGCCGCCGTAAAGCTCATCGTACGCCTCGAAAACCGCCGCGACCACGTGATCGCTGGCGTCAACAGGCAACGCGAGCGACTCAGTGCCCGGATCGCAAGGCGCTGCTTCCACGTTTTTCTGCGCGATCGCCGAGCCGATCTCAGATTTGTGATCGCGATAATAATCGGCAATTGAGGTTAAAAGCCCGAGCATTCTGTGCGGCGCAACATACGTTTCGCCATGGATAGGCTCGCCGTCAGGAGTGAGAAACACGGTTGTGGGCCACCCGCCCATGTTATAACGGGCATTGATATCTGGACGACGGTCAGTATCGACCCTAATCGCCACAAAACGGTCACTGATTAGCCTCGCCACTTCGGAGTTGCTATACGTTCCGGTGTGGATAGGATCGCCAGGTATGCCGTCGTCCATTACATGGCACCAATGACACCATACGGCCCCAATATCGAGCAGGATCGGTCGATCGAGCTCATGAGCCGCGCAAAGCGCATTCTCGGACCAGTCCCGCCAGTCGATTAAACTCACTGAAGCCTCCCTATCATCCACGCCCTCAAATTCATGTCCAATTGTCGTTATACCTTAACCAGATCCATTCCTTATAACAAGTCATGTCACACTAAAACGCTGAATTAGTTCGTCCTCTTCTCGAACCGAAACATATTCACAAAAAAATACTTTGAGTGCGATTTCAGAATTGCAATTGGGGAATATAGTACATAAGGAGGGACCAATGATGGTTGATAATTCACAGACCTTCACCGCGGACGTCGGCGCGCCGGACGTTTCGTCTCGCAAACTCAAGGCAACGAACGCCCGGATGGAACACGAGAACCCTGATGATTACCTCTGGAGACTGCTTCAAGGCGGCAAACTCGCCGGCCTGCACTTCCGCCGCAACCAGCTAATCGAAGGTTACGTCGCCCCGTTTTACTGCCGGCTGTCCGGCCTGGTCGTTGAAGTCGATATTGAGCGATGCGACGAAGGCAAGCCGTGCAAAGAGCGCGAACGAGTCTTCACGCGACGGGGGTTACGAACCATTCGGATTAGAGGAGAGGCGCTTTTATCCAATCCGGCGTCCGCGCTGCAAACGATTCGCCGCGCCGCGGAAGCGCCAAAGTCCCGCTTAACCCGCGCGGCCCGACCAACTTTGCCAGGCGCCGAAGCCTAAAGCGCGGCCGTCTAAAATGAGCCGCGTTATTCGGATTTGAAGACGGTTAACTTTTCCGGCCCTGCACAAATACGACCTTTCGACGTCCGCATTTGGTCGCAAGCATGATTTTCATCTCCGGGAGAATCTCGCCGTAACCGCAAGGCGATGCGCTATTTTACGCCATCCCGAGATGCGCTAGTTTCATTTCGCCCCTCGCCCCTACTCGTCCAGCCATACCGCGTTAGTTGCACTCTCCGAGACGTACGACTTCCACCCTGCGTTCAACGCTCACGAATCTTGCTCGACGCCAGTGGCACACCCAATCTGGGCGCCGAGTGCAGAGCATCTCTTGGCATGGATTTTGCATGCCCCTAGACTGATTAAGCGTGCCCCGTTTCAATTGCCGGCGTTTACGCTCAGCCCGAATTTAACACTTTCTACGGACTGAGCTTCGGCATGCGAAAAGCCGACAATACCATTAGAGCACTTATCTTTGTCGCACTCACGCTTAGTCGCTGAAGATCGGTGCCCGAGAAGTCATCGGTAACGATATGGCAATGGTATCGGCGCCAACCAGCAACACGGCGAACGTTCTATCGAGCGCGTTGAACATCCTTACGCGTATCGCGCCGGTCCATCACCGCCATTCGTTCGATATCTCGGCCCTGACAGCACAGCCGGTCCGTCCCCAGCCGGCAACAATCGAGCACCTGGCGATTAGCCTTGTGGACATGGGCCTGCCCGCGGACCGCACCACCCTCGCCGTCGCAGAATCGTTTGCGCGCGTTGGCGTACCGATCACGAACGCGAACATTTCCGCCGCCCGCGCTACGCTTGTTCGTGTCCAGGGATCCAGTCCAGCCGCGATCGCGCTCGCATCCGCGATTGGCGTTCCCCAATCGCCCGGCGTCCTTCGTTCGCTGGCCACGGTCGTGCAAGGGCTCCCTCAGGTAGCGGACATCTCGCCCGAGGCGGCACAACAGATTGCGATCAAAATCTCGGATTCAACGTCATTGGACGACCTGACGTTGCAAGTTCACGACATCGTATCCCGTCTCTCCCAAAGCGCCGAGAGCCGTATCTACAGACATGAAGCGATTGTACGCGATCCGAGGATCGCCCTGCTTTCGCTCTCGCACCAGCAAACGTCACACGCGCGCGGCGCCGATCATCTTGCGCGGCACGTTGAAGGTCAACAGGTTCTGAATACGGCGGCTTATCAGGTCGCAATCGCCGCGCCTCTCTATTTCGGGTTTTACGCCATTTATCCAGGCGGACGCATGGTTCCCATAGAGGCCCAAATCCTACGGATACTCGGCGATGACGCTGAGGAAGAGAAGGAGGACGCAGAATCCGAAGAAACGCGGCTCACGATCCGCGTTACGACAAGCCGCCTCGGATCCGTTGAAGTGAAGCTAGCGGTCAAAACGAACAGGCAAATGCGCTGTGAATTGCGGGCGCACTCTGACCTAGCCTGTCGCCTATTTCGCCGTTTCGCTCCTGCCCTTGGCCGAGCTCTCGTGACGGAGGGCTGGGATGTGCGTCAAATCTCGGTCGTGAGGGTTCGAGATTTCAACCCGCTTTGGTTTGGAGGGGATTCGCTCACCCAGCCACGACATCGCATGGATTCGAGGGTATAGCCATGGCCAACACAAACTCGCCGGAACCGCCGGGAGCAAATGAGCTAATTGAGCAGCGCGATAAGTTCGCCACAAGCATCGCGGAGCGCGATCCAAGCATCGCACCAATCCACAACCCTGCCGAACTCGCCAACCAAATTATCACGACTGCGCGGTTTCACGGCATCCCGCTGAGGAACGACGCGGGCCTTGTCTCCGTGCTCGCAGCGACGGATATTGACGACAGCGTACCTAAGGAACTACATGGCGCCATTGCCGAAGTCCTTTCGTGGATCGAGCGCGTGGACCGCGCGGCGCGCACTGGACAAAAATAGCCGGGAGAGTGTCCGGGATCATCGTCTCAGTTGAGGCAGGACTCTGTGTCTTGGATTGCGAAACTGTCCTGCATGGAAGTTAACAACGCGCGTCAACAATTTCGCTATCTCGCAAAGGGTCTGATTCATCTAAACCACGCAGGCGTATCGCCTCTGTCAACCCCGGTCGCGAATGCGATGATCGAGTATATCAACGGCATGTCCGAGGATGCGGTCGCCTGCGGAGCGTGGGCCTGGCGACGGTATTTCGAGTGCCACGACGCGTTCGCCCGCATCATGGGCGTCGACGCCCAACACGTTGCGCTTACGAAGAATACGGCCCACGGCGTGTCGATCGTTGCGGACGGCCTCAAATGGGAGCCGGGCGACGAAGTGGTTTTCGCGGATTGCGAGTACCCCGCCAACACCTACCCCTGGCTCGCCCAGCAGGACCGCGGAGTTGTTGCCCGCATTGTCCCCACTCGCGCCGACGGCACGATCCCCGTCGAGGATTACGCATCTCACATCAGTTCACGAACCCGCGTCATTGCAGTGTCCTGGGTGCAATTCGCGACCGGCTACCGATCGAACTTAGAATCACTGGCAAAACTCGCGCATGACAACGGAGCGCTGCTCGTTGTAGATGTCATCCAAGGGCTTGGCGCAATGCCGCTTAATCTCACGGAGGCGGGCGTAGACATTGCTGCGACAGGATCGCAAAAGTGGCTGATGGGGCCGGTCGGCGCGGGGGCTTTGTATGTCAATCCGAGCGTTCTCGATCAGATCCGCCTTGTCAATATGGGATCAGGCTCCGTTATAAACGCTTTGGCCTTCGATCCGCTAGGATTTACGCCAAAGCATACCGCCCAGCGCTACGAGGAAGGCACCCCCAACGTAACTGGCGGGCTCGGCGTAAAGGCGGCAATTGAGTTCCTGGAGCACCATGGCATCGATAAGATCAGCACTCGCATTCTGAGCCTTACCCGGCAACTCATGAACGGACTCTGGGAGCGCGGCTACACCGTGCTTTCACCCGAAACCGATAGTGAGCGCGCGGGCATCGTCCTATTTCGCCATGCCCAAATCGCCAACGAAACGATCATCGCGGCGCTCGCGCAAGCGGGAATCCACGTCGCCGATCGTGGAGGCAAGGTCCGGTTTGCTCCGCACTTCTATATCAGCGAAGAGGAAATCGACAGAACCCTGAATACACTGCCGAAATTTACTTCTTAGATTCGGAATGCTTCTTGCCGGCTCGCAACAGCTCATTCGCCTGGTGCGACCGGCGTTTTTCTTCGTCAATCGCCTGCTGGACGTTCAGAACCGCCGCCATCGCGGCATAGGGGTCCTTGATGCCGCTCGCCTCGTCCTCGAAGTGCTTGCGGATTGCTTCCTTGAGCGCAATCGCGCGGCGAACCGCGAGTACGGCAAGCCCGACGATAATCGGCACGCCAACGATCCATACGAGATAATCGATCATGTGGTGATTGTACCCAGATTGCGCTTGTGACCAGCGGCGCGCGCTTGCAGTCCGTCGACCGAAACCAGCTTGCCCTCTGCCCGTCATCCCAGTCTGGTAGCCTTCTCCATGCCAGGAGCGAGAGCAGCGCGCTTTGTCGAGCGCCACGGGCGTAGTGGCGCGCAGAGATGGTCGCGAGAGAAGGGAACGTTCGGGGACGACGCGGGCAATGGAGACCTATTCAAACGTTTCGCCGGCTTCAAATGCGTTGAGAAACCGTTCATAGGTGCGCTCGTAAATGCGGTGGTTTTCCGGGGACGCGCAGTACCAAATCAGGTACCGGTAGTTACCGGCATCGAACTGTGTGAGCTCCAGGTAGCGATCTGTCCGTTGTCCGGCGTATCGAGAATGCGAATACCCGCCGCCGGTCGTAACGGCTGTCTTGCCCGACACGACGGTCTCTGATGAGACAAGCGGACGCCAGCCCGCTGGATACGATGTATCGTAACCGCTGAATCGGGCTGAAGCTAGCTGAGCGCCGACCTCCGGATCTCGACCAGTTACGGAAACGAGGATGAACACTTCGCTCCCCGCCAAGCGCAACAGCAAGCGGTTGCTTTCAGGCACGAGATACGTGTCCTCGACCCAGCCGCGAAGCCTGCATGCCGCGAAGAGAGGCCTCACAATGGCTCCATTCCCGGGCCGATACGCGTCCGGCATCACGGCCGCCGGAGCAGGAGGCTCCGGCACGTAGACGGCCTGTTGAGGTACAGGCGCATATGATACAAAAGGCCGCGCGGGCGGCGGCGCCACCCGAACAGAGGCTGGCGGGACGGTTGTCGAGTCCGTGTCCGGCGCTGCAGCCGCCGGTGCGGGAACCGGCTCCTGCGTATCTGGCGGCGGCGGCTCGGAAACCGTTGGCACAGCCATGGAAGGAGCATCCGGCGCGGACGCAACGACGAGCGCCGGAGAGTGCGCAGCAGACGGATCCACGCGCGCAAGAACCATCGCTCCAAGCGTCGCGCGGCCATCGGGGGTCTGAACCGCATTCATTTTCGCCGCATAGGCGTGCACCGAAAACTGGACGTATTCCTTGAGGCTGTCGAAGGTAATCACGCCGCTGGACGGGGCGGCGGCATCCGGATCGCCCGATAGCGCCTTTATTAAATAGTGCGTGAAGACGCTTTCGTTAAAATCGGCCGGGTTGCCTTCAAGACTTGTTTCCGATGGCAAACACGAGTGCAGTTCGGCGACCTCCGGCCCGAGTTCGCCCACGCCCATGGTCGCGCCATATCCGCTCGCCCCCACCCCCTTGCCCATCAATTCACGACAGGCATCCGTAATCATCAGGACGCGCTTGGGTTGCAACGTATCGAGCCGTTCGCGGATATTGGCGTAATTAATGCACGTCCCGGGAATATCCCGGCGATTGAAATCCTCCGGCATCAACCAGTCCGCATCGTTTCCGGCGTCGTCCTTTGCGCGCAAACCGTGGCCGCTGAAAAAGAATACGACCTCGCTCTTGCCTCGATCGATGCCGTCGTACATGGTCTGCAGCGCCGTCTTGATATTACGTTCAGTAGGACGCAACCCAGAATCCGTTCCGGGTTCGTCAGTCATTAATACGACGTTCTCGAAGCCAAAGCGATTCTTGAGGAGCGCGGCAAAATGCGCGGCATCATTTCCGCAGACGCGCAGATGCATCGCGGACGTGTAGTCGGTAACTCCAATCACAAGCGCGTACTTTGCGAAACTCGGGGCTTCGACGATGGGAGTTAGAACGATACGCTTGTCATAGGTCTGTGCCGAACACGGCGTCCCGCCAATTCCGGCCATCATCGCCAGCGCGACGATGAACGCCATAAGCCCTAATGCCCGATGATAGCATGCCGGCATCGTATCGCTACGCAAGTTAAGCGGATCTCCTAGTACCCGTAATTATCGGCAAAACGGCAGCGGAGGCGAGAACATTTCAAAGAAAATCATGCAAAACACGCATAATAACCTGAAATCTACCTAAACGAACAGAATCCCCCATTATGCGCACGCTCCGCATATTTTGGACTTTTCCAACCTTAGATTTGTTCCCGGAAATCGCTCGTTCAAATCCGATCGAAGATCAACGACCTACTGCCCGATCGATTTGTACGCGGCAAGGAACCGGCCGACCCTGAAAGATCACGATTCGCCGGAAACGCGGCCGCCATGGCTGAGGCGGTCTCGGCCTGATCATCCCGGGATAGAGCGGAGGACACATGTACCGGCCCGGACTTGCTGACGGCCGCTGCCAGAAGTACGTTGTGGAAGAGGTGGATGCGTTAGACGAGCCGGACGTGGAGTTTGTCACGATGGACGTTGTCGCGGGGATGCCCACGTACTTCTCCCCAGACGTTACGGACACAAACTCCGGAGGGTTGGCCGGAATGACTTCGGTCGAGTTCGACCCGATTTGATTCAGAGCAGCCGGCTCAGAGTTCGCAAGCTGAGCGACCGACACAAACCCGGCGGGTATCGATGGGGGCTCCGCTGTTGGCTCGGACGATGGCGTTGATGTCACGGTTGTAGGCTGGTTGTCCGCAATCTGCGTCACGGGCAAGAACCCGGGCGGCAACGCAGGCGTCGCGGAAGCTGGAGCCGGTACGGGCTCGGAGGCAATAATCTGGCGATCCGCGTCGCCAGGCAGCAAACGCGCTAGAACCATCGAGCCATACGTCGCACGACCATCGGGGGTTTGCACCGCGTTCAATTTCGCCGCGTAGGAGTGCACGTTGAACTGGACGTACTCCTTAAGACTGTCAAAGGTGATGACGTTTTCGTCCTGGATGGCTGCATCCCGGTCACCCGATAGCGCTCGTATCAGGTAATGCGTAAATACGCTCTCATTAAAGTCGGCAGGATTGCCCTCAAGGCTCGTCTCCGTCGGAAGGCAGGAATGAAGCTCCGCAACCTCGGGACCCAAATGTCCTTCGCGCAGGCTTTCGCCAAATCCGCCTGTCAGAATGCCCTTCCCCATTAGCTCCCGGCAGGCATCCGTAACCAGAAAGACGCGCTTAGGCTGGAGCGTATCGAGCCTCTCGCGGATTGTCGAAAAGTTTATGCAGCTTCCAGCAATGTCCCTCCGGTCGAAGTCCTCGGGCAACAACCAGTCCGTATCGATCCCCGCACTATCCTTCGCCCGCATGCCGTGACCGCTAAAGTAAACGATCACCTCGCTCTTGCCCGGAACGATGCCATCGTACATCGTTTCAAGCGCGGATTTAATGTTGCGCTCCGTTGGACGCAGGCCCGGATCCGTACCAGGCAAGTCGGACATCAGAACAACGTTGTCGAACCCAAACCGGCTTCGGATCATCGACGCGAAATGAGAAGCATCGTTCCCGCAGACGTGCAAGCGCATCGGGACGGAATAGTCCGTTACGCCGATAACAAGCGCGTACTTCGCAAAGCTGGGAGCGTCCGCAATCGGCGTAAGCACGATGCGCTTTTCCACGAGCTGCGCATTGGCGATTTGCGATACGCATGCGAAAGCAGAGAACACCGCAACCGAAACGACTGCGAGAAAAAGCGACTTGCCAACAGAAGCCGATATGGGAGCGTATCTCACGATGATCTTGCCTCTACCTATTCGCAATTGTTGGTTTCATTGTTCCAATATTGAGCTCATTCGTACCCGTTCTGCGCAAAACCCGTATAAAGACCTGACCAGGCGCACTGCTCCGCGACGGCGCCTTACCAGTTAGACGCCGACTACTCGCGGTTGTTCCCAACCGAAAGCGCCTTCCAATCAAGCCGATGTCGACGTGATGGAAGGCGCACTACATTGAGCCATTACGACTTAGAAACCGTAGGCGAGCGTCACCTGATCCGATGAGCTGTTGCCAGGCGCGTAAAGCTGATGGTCGATTTCATGGTAGAACGTAATGCTCACATGTTTATCGAAGTCGTGCTCGTAGAAGTACCGCTCACCCCGGTTATTGTTCGGGTACGCCGTCCCCTGCCCTACGTCGGCGTTCTGCCCGATTTTATAGGTCAAGGCGGTCAACGAATCTCGTCGGGTGACGCTGTATTTGACAGAGCCGAAGTACAAATCGTTGCGCAAACTTGCATCAGACCGGCCACCCTCCCCTTTCACCTGAAGGGCGCGCGTCGCCTGCCAGACCACATCCGCCTCGTAGTTCGTCGTCGACATGATGCCGGAAGCCTGGCTTGTCCCAGACGACTCGAACCGGTCCACGAGAGCGCCGACCTGGACCGCCGGAGTCACGTTATACGTGCCGCGCGCCGCATAAAGTCCGTCGCGCGTTGCCTGTCCCGTTCCGTTGACCGTTACGTACTGATCTTGGGAGAAGGCATCGAACTCAATAGTAGCCGCGCCCAATACTTGATCGATCGAGACGCCATCCATAAACGAATAGCGGCCGACCTTCCAACTCTGGTCGTAAATCGTGCTCGTCGCATCCAACGCCTTATCCTGGCGCCCTGCCACGATCGTAAGGCCGCGCGGCTTATCGGCATAAGTTACGCCGCCCTGATCCAAAGCAAGCGCGCCGCGGTAGCCATGCGTGCCCTGATAGTAGCTTCCGTTGAAATCACGACCCTGCCCGCCTTGCGTAATGCCCTCGCCTCCAAGACGACCGAATACTGACAAGGCCCGCGAGAATCCGTAGTCAGCACGCACAACGCCATATGTCACGGCGCCCTGGGAGGTGATACCGCCGTTATCGTGGTTTACGTCGTTGCGATAGCGCTCGAAGAAAGACCCGTGAACGGTCAAATGGCTAGGCCGAGCCGACGCCTCGTTGATCGCGACATTGCCGTCAATACTTGGCGGCGCGGACGCCGTCGACGCTGCATCGGGCGACGGTATGCCCGCGATCAAAACGTCCGCATGACCAGGCGCGAAAGCGGCGGTTAATATCGCGATTAACGCTATTACAACTTTAAGTGTTTTATTACGGATATCTGTGTGCTTCATTGTCTTTATCCTGTTTAAAAATTGGCTTTCGCCCCGATCCTCGCTAGATACAAATTGCCTCTCCGGCTCGCGCTAGCTGCACGGTCTCAGCAAGTTTTAATGTATTTGCTCTCGATGCGAGCCCGGCCCCAACGCGGCCCACGGCTTCGAGAGAAAAGGCAGTCGCCAGCCTGGCGCAATCACCGAGATCAAGCTCGTCGAGATGCGCCGCAACGATCCCAGCCACCATGGCGTCGCCAGCGCCCACCGTGCTCGCGACCTCAACCGCCGGCGGCTTTGCGAGCACCGCTTCATCGTCCGATACGAACCATGCTCCGGCAGCGCCTTGAGAAACGACGACTAGTTTTGCGCCTCGTCGAACAAGGCTTCGCGCCGCCCGCACAATCTGGTCGGCGGTTGCCACCGGTTCCCCCAGGAGATCCGAAAGCTCGGCAACGTTTGGCTTTAAAACGTCAGCACCGGAATCTATTGCCAGCTGCAGCGGATCTCCGCTCGTATCGAGAGCAACGCGACGCCCTTGCTGTTTGAGCATGACGACAAGATCGCGATAGACTCCCGCCGGAACGCCAGGCGGAACGCTGCCCGCAAGCACCACCCATTCCGAGTCAAGCGACCTCATCTGCTGCCGCAGGATTTCCATATCGGCGGAAGTCGCCTCCTGGCCTGGGAGATTTATGTCCGTAGTCTGCCCAGTGTTCGGGTCCACGATTTTAATGCCCGTCCGAGTGGCGCCAGGGATCCGGACGAACTTGTTGTCAATGCCTCGGCGCTCAAAGAGGCCATCGAACAGCCCTGTGTTCTCGCGACCCAAAAAGCCCGTCGCGGCCACCCAGAAACCGTAATCGGCCAGCACCGCCGCGACGTTGACGCCTTTGCCTCCCGCATGGGTCAGCGTCTGGACGGCCCGGTTGACACCGCCAGCCGCAAAGCCGGGAACCGTCATGGTCAAATCAATTGCCGGGTTCAGCGTAACCGTCGCCACATCGTATTGACTATCAGTCTTCATCATCTTCTTCCTTCGAGCGTTCCCCTGACTTGGGTTCTATGCCGCTCCCGACAACGCATTCGCAGCCGCCGCCCGCGCATCGGTCAACGAGACGCCTCTCAGCCGCGCCTTAACGGCTGGGACATTCACCTTGGGCATACTCAGTTCCGTAACGCCGAGGCCCACGAGAACCACGGCGGCATCGGGATTGCCCGCAAGTCCGCCGCAAACGCCGACCCACTTCCCCGCACAGCTCGCCGCCTTTACGGTCATATCGATCAGTCGCAGAACCGCGGGGTGCATGCCATCGGCAGCCTTAGCAAGATCGGGATGCATGCGATCGATCGCCAGCGTATACTGGGTCAGATCGTTGGTGCCAATCGAAAAGAACGCAACCTCCCGCGCAAACTCGTCAGCCATCAACGCCGCTGACGGAACCTCGATCATGATGCCGATTTCGACGGGATCTGCACCGATCTCCTGTCGCGCTTCCTCGGCCAGCGCCTTGGCGGCGCGCAGTTCGTCCAACGTCGCAACCATCGGGAACATAATTTTCACGGGACCGACCAGCGACGCGCGATAGATTGCGCGCAGTTGCGGCTTGAACAGCTCGGGCCGTCGCAGACACAGGCGAATGCCCCGTATGCCAAGGAACGGATTATCTTCGCGCGGGAGGTCAAGATAGGGAACTACCTTATCACCGCCTATGTCGAGCGTCCGCACGATTAATGGCAGGCCGTCGAGAGCATTAAGCATGCTGACAAGCGCCTCAAACTGCTCGTCTTCCGTTGGCGGCGTTTCGCGGCCCAGGAAGAAGAACTCCGTGCGCAGCAAACCGACGCCCTCCGCTCCCGCTTCGATCGCCTCAGCGGCGTCGGCAGGTCCCCCAATGCTTGCGACAACCTCGATCCGATATCCATCGGTCGTCACGGCAGGTTGATAGCGTTGAGCGTAAACCTCGTTTTTGTTCTCGTTCAGATGCCCGAGAAACGTCTCAGCGGACTCCAGATCCGCCGCGCTCGGTTCGACGTAAAGTTTGCCGGCCGATCCGTCGATGACGCAGAGGATGCCCGAAGCCAGATCAAGCACGCCGGGCCCCGCGGCGACTACGGCCGGAATGTCAAGGGAGCGCGCGATAATGGACGTATGCGCGGTCGGTCCGCCCGCCGCCGTGCAGAGCGCAACGACTCGCCTCGGATCGATGCGCGCCGCGTCCGACGGCAGCAGATCTTCGGCTACCAGGATCACTGGCTCATCGGGAAGGTTGTCGATCACGTTGTCGGACGGATTCAGGATGCCGAGAACCCGCTGGCCGATGTCGGCCATATCGCTCGCCCGCGCTGCCATTAGAACGTTTGACGACTCCCGCAACGCCGCGATCCGGCTGTCGATGCAATGCTGCCACGCCCACGACGCGGAATGGCCATCCGCGATCCACGTTTCCACGTCGGCGACAAGTTCCGGATCGTTTAGGATTGCCTGATGCGCCTTAAAGATCCCGGCCTCGCTCTTGCCGATCCGGCTCTCGACCGCTTCCGAGATATCGCCAAGTTGGGCATTGGCGATTGCGAGCGCCTCGCGAAACCGTTGCGGCTCATCGCCTGCCTCGACGCCGTCGGCAACCGCTATTCGCGTCAGTTGACGCCGGTAAATCCGGGCGATCGCGAAGCCTCCCGAGGCGGAAACGCCCTGGATTACGCGGCCTGCCGTCACCGGTATCCACTCGGGCAAAGCGTTGGGCTTAGCGGGAGCCTGATGAAGTTCGTCTCCCAAGCCGCTCGATATCGCTTCCTCAATCGCCTTTAGCGCATCGGCTTCATCGGCGCCGCTCGCAAACAACCGGATCGTCTCGCCGCCGGCGACTCCGAGTTTCAGCAGCGATGCCACCGACTTTGCACTGGCCGATCTTCCGTTAAAGGCAATCTGGATCGTCGATGAAAAGCCCTGTGCAATCCCGGCCAACGCCGCCGCCGGTCTGGCATGAAGCCCCGATGTTCCGCGAACGACGACGTCGACAAACGGACCATTCGCATCCCCGCCGACCGGTGCGGCCGGAGCTGGCGTCCCCATAAGCGCCGCGATAATCTCGCTCGTACAAGACGTCTCCGCCAAACGGCTCGCGGTCGCTGGATCGTCCAGAACGTTCGTCAGGTTCGCAAGGATACCGAGATGCTCATCGGACGATGCTGCAATCCCAACAACCAGCCGGACCGTCTCGCCCGGATTCCACTCGACGCCCTCGGGGAACTGCACGACCGAGATGCCCGTCTTGCAGATCAGATCGCGGTCTTTGGGCATGCCGTGAGGGATTGCAATTCCATTGCCCAGGTACGTATTCGCCTGGCTCTCGCGCCCCAGCATGCTCTCGATGTAGCCTGGCGCTACGTGCCCTCCTGCAACCAGGACGCATCCCGCCTTACGAATAGCATCTTCTTTTGTTGCGGCTCGCGCGCTTAGCTCTATATCGCTTTGTGTTAAGGTTAGCATTGTGTTTTACCAGTCTCGCCTCGAAGGCGAAAAGCAGACCGAATGTCGAACGCTTACCCTTTACTCAGACTTGACGCGAGCGACGCCGTCGCCAGGGTGGCGGTCATTGGCTCCGCGATCACAACAGGGCGCTTTAGAATAAAGAGAGCTCCCGCGGTGACACAGGCGCCGGCGGCGATCGCGATCAGGTACGTGGCGACGTGGGTCACGGCCCCTGGGATCAGCAGTGCGAACACTCCGCCGTGCGGCACGAGAGACTGTACGCCGCTTGCCATCGAGATCGCGCCGGCAATTGCCGAGCCAATCATCAGGCTCGGGATAACGCGCAGCGGATCGCGGGAAGCGAACGGAATCGCGCCTTCGGTGATAAACGCGAGGCCGAGTACAAATGCCGCGCTGCCCGCTTCACGCTCTTCTTCATCGAACCGGTTACGGAAAAGGAAGGTCGCTAAAGCGAGCCCAAGCGGAGGAGTCATCCCCGCCGCCATCACGGCGGCCATCGGAGCATTTACATGGCTCAGCAAAAGCGCCGTCGAGAACGTATAGGCCGCCTTGTTTACGGGACCGCCCATGTCGAACGCCATCATCGCGCCAAGCAGCGCGCCGATCACAATGGCGTTGGACGTACGCATCCCGTTAAGCCAGTGCGTCACGCTTGTCAGGGCAATGCCAACCGGCGGCGCAATCACGAAGATCATCAACAGGCCCACGATAATAGAGCCGATGAACGGCAGAATCAGAACCGGCTTCAGCCCTTCCAGGTTCGCCGGAAGATGAATGTGCTCCGCCATGAACTTGACGATATAGCCCGCTAAAAAGCCGGCGACGATGCCGCCAAGAAATCCAGCTCCCAGGCTCTGTGCGAGAATGCCGCCGATCAATCCGGGGGCTATACCCGGACGGTCTGCGATCGAGTAGGCCACATAGGCCGATAGGATTGCGACAAATAGACCAAACGCCGCGCCGCCGATCTTCTCCAGCGCATTGACGATCGCCGGATGCTGAATGTGCGCGCCAGCGCCGCCAATCGCGAATGCAAGCGCAATGGACAGACCGCCCGCCACGACCACGGGAAGCATATACGACACTCCGGTCATCAGGTGCTTGTATATGCCCGTTCGCGATGCGCTGCGCTCTGCTTTGATCTTCTCAACATTCCCCGCAAGCGATAGTCCCATGGATTGGGACGCCGCAGCTTCCGAAAGCGCGGCCGCGATAACATCCTTGCCGTGGTGCATCGCCGCCTTGGTTCCGGTGCTGTAAACCGCCTTACCGGCGAAGCGCGCCAGATCGACATTCGTGTCGGCGGCAATTACGACGGCATCGGCTGCCGCAATATCCTCTTCCGTCAGCGTATTCTTTGCGCCCACCGAGCCCTGGGTCTCGACATGGATCTCATGTCCGAGAGCCGCCGCTGCCTTCTTAAGGGCTTCGGCGGCCATAAAGGTGTGAGCAATTCCCGTTGGGCAAGAGGTAATCGCGACAATATGCTTCCCTTCCACCGCCTGTGCCGTAATCGTCATCGGCGCATCCGGCGTAGCCGGCTTCTCCACGAGGGCGAGCGCCGCGCCCAAAACGGCGCCGGGATGCTGGATCGCCTCGCTTGCGCGAGTCCGATAGACCGCTTTTGATGCAAATCGACCTTCCAGCTCGACTGGTCCGCCGACCAAGACCGCGACATTGGCCGCATCGATCTCGGACCGCGACAGCAGAGTTCCTGGCTGCCCAGCGCCGTGGATTTCAATGGCGAGGATGCAATCCTTCAGCGAGGCATCGGCTTGCAACGCTTCAGCAGCCATCCGTGCGTGGGCGGAAGTAGAGCAAGATATACTAACAGCAATATTTGTTTTCATAGGTAACGCCCTTCGTGTACCCTTTCATTAACTTGAGTCAATCATAACATTAACTTACGAAACTGTCAATATACCTTTCGATACATTTCCATAAATATTTTACAACCTCGTCTCAAAACGTCTTATCCGCCGCGTCCGTAGCAGCATTCTCGAATATATTCGCGCTCAAACGGACGCAATCCGCCTTGAACAGAGTCTCAATATACTAAATCTTTCGAAAACCTTTCGGTTTTATACAATGCCTTGACTTCCAAAAGACTCGAAGCTACAATACATCATGCCCTTTTGGAGAACATCTTACGCAAAGCGACACTGCCAATAGCAGCCAAGGAGACGCCAATGTCCGAGACCGGATCCGAATGCGAACTTATCGAGGAAGCCAAGCTGTCGCGCGGGCCGATGACCCGCCACCGCCGATCGAGCATCGTGGACATCGTGCAGGAGCGCGGCGCGGCGCGCGTCGACGAGCTTGCGGAGATGTTCCAGGTCTCCGAGGTAACCATCCGCAACGACCTCGTTCTGCTGGAGCGCGACGGCCTTCTCGCCCGCGATAGAGGCGGAGCGGTGACCACGAGCCAACTGACGACTCTGCTCGGCTTCAGCCAGCGCGCCACCCTCAACCGCGACGAAAAGCGGCGCATCGGCAAGGCGGCCGCCGCGATGGTCTCCCCGGGAGACACGATCATCCTCGATGCCGGCACGACGGTCGTGGAAATGGTGCGCTTCCTCGACACGATCACGCCCCTCACCGTCGTCACCAACGCATTCAACGTCGTCGCGGAACTCAATGCGCTGCCGGAGATCGAGATCATTTTTCTCGGCGGCGTCGTGAACCGGACGGCATCGAGCACCCTGGGCGGCCTTGCCGAGCAGGCGCTAAGCGGCCTTGTCGTCCAAAAAGCCTTTCTCGGCACGCAGGCCCTGGACGCCAAGTTCGGCTTGACGGACACAACCATGGAAATCGCGGAAGTGAAGCGCGCAATGATCGCCGCGTCTCGACAGACGATCCTGCTGACCGATTCATCCAAATGGGGCCACGCGGGCCTCGTTAAGGTTGCGCCGCTTTCGTCGATGCAGACGGTGATCACGGACTCGGCGATCGCCCCCGACGCGCGCACGGCGATCGAACAGACGTGTGACGAGGTGGTCGTGGTGTGAGGGAAAGGACGGACGGCGGTGGGCGGGCGCAATCGCCCCCAACGCATCAACGCCCGTTACTCTAAAAATAAAACTTGCAATTGTAGAGCAACGGTGTTATAATCCGCAGTATGAAGTCCGTCAGGAGTAATCGTGGGCGAACGCCCGTTAAGAAGGATCATGTTGCGCGCGAATTGCGGCAGCAGATTCTGAGCGGCAAGCTGCAGCCAGGAGACCGCGTCCCAACGCGCACCGATCTCGAAGAGGCCTTTCAGACGAGCACCGCGACCGTGCAAAGCGCGCTGGACGATCTCGTCCGCGACGGATTTGTGCGAGTCGAAGGCCGGCGGGGCACGTTCGTCACGCAGGACCTTCCGTTTCTGACGCGTTACGGTTTTGTTTTCCCGCGAGACCCCGCGACCACGGCCGAATGGCCCCGCTTCTTTACAGCGATCGCGAACGAAGTCCTCCGCGCCAATATGACAAGCGGCATTCAATTGCCGATCTACGCCGGAGTAAACAACCCGAAGAGCGATGGTTACCGCGAGCTCGAGCACGATGTGTTGACCCGCCGCCTCGCGGGACTAGTATTCGTCTCTGAAAGCGCGATGCTCACCCACAAGCCCCTTATCGAAGAAGCTGGGTTGCCGGTTGTCCGAATCGCGGATATTCCCGGTCTACCCGCACCATGGATTATGTTGGACGGCGAAGCGTATATCGACAAGGCCCTTGACTACTTCCTGCAGAAGGGCAAGCGCCGCGTCGCCGTCCTTGCGCTTCACGATTGGATCGTCGAGCGCGGCGAATACCTGAGGACGGCGTTAGCCAAGCGCGGCATGGAAACCAGGTCCTACTGGACGCAAGGGTTCCATTACACGCTGACCGCATCGACACGAAACTGCACGGAGTTGCTTCTCAGAAGCCGGACGCTCGATCCATTCGACGCCCTTCTTATTTCCGACGACAACATTGTGTCGGCGGCCGCGGAAGGAATTGCTGCGGCGGGAGACGGCGCCGCGCAAGGGCTGGAAGTGATCGCACACTGTAACTTTCCGCCGACCGATGCCGTCGCGATGCCGATCAAAAGGCTCGGGTTCGACGTCCGGCGCATCGTCGCGGAATGCGTTCGTTCAATCGACCAGCAGCGAGATGGCGGCGATTATGCGCAATGCATCCGCATACCGCCTATGTTCGATCATGAACTGCCGCGCAATTGATCGCAGTTGGGCGGTTCGACCGTGGATGATTAAGGGGGATAGTATGAAGACCACGACGCGGGGATTTACTCTCATAGAGTTACTAGTAGTTATTGCCATTATAGCGATTCTCGCTGCAATTCTTTTTCCGGTGTTTGCCAAGGCGCGCGAAAAGGCGAGGCAAGCCAGTTGCGTCAGCAATATGAAGCAGATTGGAGTCGCGCTCCTGCAGTATGAGCAAGACTTTGATGAAACGCATCCCTCGTGGAACGAAGGGATCGGCGCCTACAATATCCATTGGGAGGCCTTGATTTACGCCTACATCAAGAGCGCGAACGTATTCAACTGTCCGTCGAATCCGGGGATCATCACAACGCCAAATGTGCCCTATGCCGGCGCTCCGAATATGTTTCTCATGCACTACGGCGCGAATATTAATAGCGTCGGCGGCCAATGGTGGGACGCGTACTCCCCGAACGCGCCCAACGCCGGCTGCGGCCCATTCGCCGCGGCGGGATATGCGCCTTTCGTGGTGTCGCAGTTCGCTAATCCATCCAGTACGATTGACGTCGAAGAGGTGAACGACGACCCCGCCCAGGGCGGAACCGTTTGTGACTCCGTCGACTTCGAGGTAGACGGCGTCCAATTTGCGACGAATATCTTCGCGGGGCATACGACAATGTCCAATTACTTGTTCGCTGACGGACACGTCAAGTCCCTGCGTCCCAGCCAGACGCTCAACGCCACAACCAATCTGTGGACGGTCGACAACACACAGACGTGCTCTACGTACGGCGGCAACTTCAATTTGGCTAATGCACGGACAACGGTCAAGAACGCCGAGACGAAATATGCACAGTAGGAGAAGCTACGTGAAGCCTTATCGAGTTGTTTGTATGACAATGGCCATTCTAGGCATATTGGCGCCGTGTGCGGCATCCCCCATCGCGCAGCCAGTGACGAGCGTGGAGGAATTGCCAATCGACAAGTTCGATGCGTACCAGGCGGGCACATTCCCGCCCTTTCCGTGGACGCGCATCAAGCCGGATGCGGCAGGAGTCGACCTGACCCTGCGCGCCGAGGACGAATCGCCGTTCGTCGGCAACAAAGTTACCGGCAAAGGCTTGACGATGACGGTTCCTGACACGGCGCACGACGGCGGCGACGGCATAGAACGGCGGTTCACGCCTGCCCCGCCTGGACCGGAGTTCCTAGCGTTCGACTTCCGCATCGGCGGCGCGGACTCTAAACAGGCCGCGCTCGATCTGCATTGCAACCTCGTCGACGAACATGACAAGGGTCTCGCCATATCGATTGGCGCGATAGCCGGGCTGAGCGTTCGGACCGCCGCGGGCGATCGGAAACTGGCCGATATCGTGAGCGGCCAATGGTACCACCTTGGCGTAAAGCTGGAGTCCGGAAAGATCGACACGCTGGCGCTGACGGCGTTCCCGCTGAAATCGCCGTCGGTAACCAGCCGCGACATTCCTCTCCCGTCGTCGGGCGCCTACGACACGTTGCGATTCTCCAATGGCGGGACAGGCAAGCAATCGGGTAAATGGACGATCGGCAACATCCTCATGGCGGGGCGGGTCGACGCGCCGCGCAACGCATGGTGGCCCTTCGACCAATTGCAAATCGATCAGCTAAGGGCATCCGATAAGAAGGTTTTTCTCTACTATTTCCCCATTTACACAGCGGGACCGTCATCCGAGGACCCAGGCCTCTCCTGGTTTTCACGTACGATCGCAAACCCGACGCTCCTCAATAAGCCGGATAGCGCTGGCGCGGGGACGGAGTTTGAATACTGCCCCTACCCTCGCCCTCCTGTCGAGCCGCTCACAAACGCGCACGATTCGTACGTGCGCTCGATGGAAGATGAAGTGCGCCTGGCCCGGCAACTAGGCATTGACGGTATGTTCGTCGACCTCGAATCGTTCCCGAGCCCCTATGGCGGAAAGTACTTTAACGAACAAGCCTTTAGCCTGATGGAGGCGGCGGCCCGGATTGACCCGGCGATGGCTATGATTCCCGCGATCTACGGACCCGATAGCGCGACCGATGACACGGCGCGCGAGTTCGCCAACACGGATGTGGTCAAAAGGGCGCTGGCGCAACCGAACATTCTCCGGCTTGCGGATGGCCGCGCCGTCATAACAAGCTGGTATCCGGAGCGATTTCCGGCATCCTGGTGGAAACTCGCCCTCAGCGAAGTCGAGAAGAGCGGCGAGCGAGTCGCATTTATCCCGCAGTTCAACTCGATCGATCACCTCAGCGAGTTTGCGCCGATCAGCTATGGAATGACACATTGGGGACCGCGCTCTCCCGAGAAGTTCGATTGGGTATCGAGGGTGGCGCCGCTCACCACCAAAGCGATTTTCCCAATTGTCGAACAGGATGTGCGGCCGCGCGGCGTCTGGTACATGGAATCGTGCAACAGCGCACTTTTGCGCGGGCTCTGGGGTATGGCGATTGACGACAAGGCCGACTGGGCGTTCATCGACACCTGGTCCGATTACACGGAGCAAGCCCAGGCCCCATCGCGGTCGATCGGATTCGCGCCCTTCGACCTAAATGCGTACTATATCCAGTGGTTCAAAACAGGGAAGCAGCCGGCCGTCAAACGCGACGTCCTCTACTACTTCTACAGGACCCAGCACACGTCAGCGGTTCCGTCGCATGGCAAAGAGTGGGTCTTGCGGAAACCTTGGGGAGATAACAAAGAAACGGCTCCGCGAAATGAAATCGAGTTGCTTGCCTTCCTGAAGGAACCGGGCAAACTCTGCATCCAGGTTGACGGCCAAACGTACTCGTGCAGCGCCGGCGCAGGAATTACTTCGTTCAAAGCCCCGCTGCCGCCGGACAAATCGTTCACCCCCGTGTTTTCGCTCCTACGCGGCAAGCGAACGGTGGTATCGCGCCCCGGTCAGTACGCGGTGTTGGACAAGATCGAGTTCGGCAACATGCTCTATCACTCCGGCGTGATCTCGCCGGATGCGGCGCAATAGAAAACATCCGGCCGTAGGGTTTGCTCTACGGCCGGATGCGTCTTGCAAGAACCATGCATCAGATGCAGGGCATGACATTGCCGCCGCAGACCGGGATATATGCTCCGGATATGAACTTCGCAAGGTCAGACGCCAGGAACGCAACTACATTGGCGATATCCTGGTCTTCGCCGCGATGGCCGAGCGGAACCTTGGAGCAATAGCCTTCCTGGTATTCCGTCCCCGCCTCCCGGTCGCGTGCGCTGATCATCCAGCCCGGCGCAACCTGGTTCACCGTAATCGCGTGGCTGCCGATCTCTTTCGCGAGAACCCGCAAGACGCCGTCCATGCCGCGCTTGCCGGAAACGTACGCCGACTGGTTTGGGAACATCTGCATGGCGCATTCGGTGTTGGTCCCGATATAGCGTCCGCCGCCGCGCTCAATCATCGAAGGGATAAACGCCTTCGCCATCAGGACATTTTGCAGGACACAGGAACGAAACTGTCCTTCGTAATCCTCTTCAGCCTGATCCAGAACGTTCACCCATTTGTATTGGATAACGGCATTCGCGCACACGATGTCGATCGGGCCAAGCTCGGCGAACACCTTGTCGCGCATCGCAAAGACGCTGGCGCGATCGGTAATATCGGCCTGGACGGCAATCGACTTGCGGCCAAGCGCCGTAATATCGGCGACCAGTTTTTCCGCAAGTTTTACGTTGCTCCCATAATGGACCGCAACATCCGCTCCCGCACGCGCAAGCGTGAGAACCATTACGCGCCCAAGATCTCCGGTCGCGCCCGTAACAATCGCGCGCTTACCGGAAAGATCGATATTCAAACCCGTTGTTAAACTCATTGGTTTAGAGACCTTTCGAAACCGAGAAGATTTGGGAACTGTCAGCAAATCACTGTCGTCTTGACACCGAACATCCCGCCAGCTACGGCGGGGCGCATTCTCCCGAGACGAAAATCTTGCGATCGAACGCGCTCATCGCTTCGCAATTGAGCGACGCAATAGCGCCTAGAACCTTACCGTCTCGCCCCTGTCCGCCGATTCGTAGACGGCGGAGATGATCTTATCCACGTAATATCCTTCCGCCACACCGGGAACAGCCTTGGAACCCGTGCGGCAGCACTCGGCGAATGCAGCCATCTCTAGCGCGAACGGATCGGCGATTGGAAACCGGTATTCGGTGTGCGTTTTCGTATCTTCCGAATACACCCGCAGCAGCGGCGCATTGCGGCTCGGCTTGTTCCAGAGCGTATAGAAAAGCTCCAACGTTCCGCGCGTCCCGTTGATCCGAACGCATTCATCCCATCCATCGCCCCACTCGCCATTGCAGCTGTACGGAGACAGGGCCGCCTCAAAATGGACGATGCAGCCGTTCTTCTGTCGAAACAGCGCGTGGCTGTTCGTTTCGGCATCATACGCCGCCGGCATCCAGCACAGCGCCGACACACTCTCGGGCTCGCCAAGAAATAGGCCCATCAGGTCGAGCATATGGCTGCCCGCCATGTTCAACATGCCGCCGCACGCCGATGTTCGCACGGGCGACGGCTTACCGTCGCGCGGCTTCCAGCCGTTGTCATCGTAGGGATCGCCGCCGCGCGGTCCGCCCTGGTAGCTGCGAATATAGGCGCTGAATGGCTGGCCAATCTCGGGAAGCAACTCGACCGCCTTGCGCGTCGCCGGAAAGAATCGCTTCATGTAGCCGACCTGAAAGCACTTCCCGTAGCCTTGCAAGTGCGCAACCAACTCCGCCGCACGCTCGCCGCTTTCGGTCATCGTCTTTTCGCAGAAAATATGCTTATTCGCCCCGGTCGCCTGCCGGACCAGATCGGCATGGAAACGTGTATTAACGCAGATATCGACGATGTCGACGTTCGGGTCCGCCAGCATCTCGGCCGTCGTCGAGCAGTATATTGCATCGCCGTACTGTTCGCGGTTCCTATCGAATGCGGCGCGGCTAAGATCCGCGACCGCGACAATGGGCATTTTCAGCGCGCGGTAGGCCGAGGCGTGCAAGAGCGAGATGCCGCCTGCGCCGATGATTCCTATATTCATACTTAGCTCCTCTTCCTGAATCGGCCAATCTCGCCGAACCGTCTGAAGACAAGCCGCATCCTCGATGCTGAGCAGCCGGCTCATCCAGCAAGTTCTATCGTGACGCAGGTTCTTCCTGCGACGCGGCACAAGGTAGGCCTCAAATTGGCCAAGATCGACCGGTTAGGTTGGTATTGTCGACATTCGGGGGACAAGAGTGTGCGTCAATCGAATTTCGGCGTTTAGCGTATGGTTGTCGAATACGCTCATCAGGAGGCGCGACGCCTCCACGCCTAGTGCCTCAAAAGGCGGGCGGACGCTTGACAGACCACGCTGGCGGGCGGCTGGCTCGTCATCGAATCCGATGATGCCGTAATCTCCGCCGGACGTCCTCCCGCGCTCCTCAAGAAGGTCCATGAGTTCGCGTGCCGCCAGGTCGTTCATTGCGATGACTCCCGGCTGCGGCATACTCGCGATTTGGTCCGCTGCCGAGCCCAAAGGAACCCAGGCGGAGTCGCGCAAGAACTGCGCATAGGTAATTCGCACGGGGCCGTCAGGATAAACAATCAGGCTTCGCGGATCCGCGCCGCCCTTTGAAAGGGCCAACCGCACGCCAGCAATACGTTCATCGGCCCAGCGTGCATCAATCGGCGCAACAAAAACGAGAGGGGAATAGCCCTGTCGCATCATATGCTCGCCGGCGGCCAGGCCAGCCGCGCGATTGTCCGAATACACGTGAAGCGGCGGATTCGTCGTCTGCCCCGACGACACATAAACCAGGGGGATATCGATGCGTTCGACGTGCGCGGCGACCTGTTCGGCAACTCCCGGATGGCCGTGCAAATCCACGACGATGATGCCATTGACCCCGGCTGTCAAATGTTCATCGAGAGCCAGCGGAAAGGCTTCGCCGATGCGCGCGTCCAAATTGATTCCCGCGAACCGTGCGACGGCTCCATACTCGGCGGCGCAGCGCTCGATCCCATGCAGCGTCGCTCCGGTCATCGCCTGATGGTAGTCATAATGCAGGGGACCCGTTAGATCGGAAAATGCCGCGACGGCAATCATTCCCACTGTCGCACGGTGGACAAACGGCGCCAGACGCCTGGAAGCTCCGTCGTTCGCGGGAATTACCGAACCGCCGGGCAGACTCGAAACGGGGTGACGATCGCTCACGAAAACGCCGGATCGGGGCCGGCTATAGACATATCCGCAACGCACCAATTCGGCGATCGCGGACCGCGTGGTAATGTGACTTACGCCGTAGGTCACGCTTAGGGACGCTATCGACGGCAAGCGCTCGCCTGGAGCCACGAGCGCCGCCTCGATCCTCAGTTTGAGATCGTCCACGACTTGCATGTAGAGCGCCTGGCGGCCTCTGACAGTAACTTTGGATGTATCGTGCATACGAATCGCTCGAACTACGCAGGTTCTGTGCTTATTCTGTGCACACAGTATAGCACCGAATATGTACGCTGTAAAGCAATATCGCAACACAGCGAGGGCTACGCCAACTTTGGCCATTCGCCAATGCCCTATCGCCTATTGACAGGATATTTGGGCAATGTTATGATGTTACCAAATTAATGTGGCGCCCTTGCCGGACGGAAATGCCGCGCAATGCCATTCGCTGGAGCAAGAGATTAGACAGCGACGCCATAAGCGCCGCGTCGCCGTCTATCCGCAGTGCGCTCAGGACCAACAAACGAACGCGCAAGCCGCCGCGCATGGAAAGCGGGCAGTGCGGGCGAAGCAGGAACAGCTAAACATTGACAACAGTGATCCCTCCTCAATCTGAAACGCCGCCTATCACGCCTTTGTTAGTCAAGGAAGTGATCTCTCGCAATGCCGCAATATGGCACAACCGGATCAAAGCCGGCGAGCCGCGTCTCGGCTTTGAATCGGTGACGCACCTAAGGAAATGGTCGTCATCGATACGCACCGCGTCCGATCGGGAGACGGTGCGACGCCGTGAAGCGCTGCGTCGCCGCGTGATATGGCTTCTTGAGACTCGCTGGCTAACACACTACCTTGACGCCGACGAGGAAATGCGCGCGACATTACAGCCTCGTCTTGGTTTCCCCGTGCCTGAGTACCTACCGTGGCAAGAACTCTTATCGTACGGCATCCTTCCGGCAAACGCCCGCGAGGAGCTTTGGCAGAGAGACGTTGGCGACGCGATCGTTGCCTTCGCAATGGCGGCCCTCCTCTACGATGACATCGCAGACATTTGCCGGCAGCGCATGAAGGAATTCGTCCTAGCAACCCTCGACTTCCGCACCTGGGGCGATCAAGGCGCGTTTACGAACATGGACCTAAGCGTCGATCATATCGCGCGCGGAATCGCCATTGCACTTGATTGGCGCCCTGACGATTGGACAGCGGGCGAATACAAGCGCATCGTCGAAGGCCTGCGCGGCAAACTCTCTACGCTTTTGAAGGGCGCTTATGGGCATGCGTTTTGGGCGAGAGGCTACACCGACAACCATTGCCATAATGCGATTGCGACACTTGGAATTTGCGGGACCAAGTTCCTGGGTGTGCTCCCGGAAGCCGAAGAGTGGCTAGGCGCCGCGCTCGCAGGATTTGAGTTTGTCGCGCGTGATTGCAATCCCGATGGCAGCTCGGCGGAAGGCATCCCGTATTGGAGCTACGGCATGTCGTTCATGTGCCAGTACATCGAGTTGACGCGCCGGATCAGCGGAGCGGATTGGCTTTACGGCGCACCGTATTTTCAGAACGCTTCAACGTTTCGGCTTCACGCGTCCCTGTCTAATCTCAGCGGGACCGCGCCGTTCGGCGATGCGCCGAAGCAAGACTACTATGGCCCGTCGCATATCCTATATGCCTTCGCCAGGCAAAATCGCGACACGACCGCACAGTGGCTTGGGGATACCATTCCGTTCGCAGACCACGGCGGTCCCGATGTCGCAGCGTGGTCCCTGCTTTGGCGCGATCCCGCGCTTCCGCCCGCACAACCCAGCGACATTCCCCGCGACAAACACCTCCCGTGCTGGGACGTCGCCTTTACCCGCAGCGGATGGGGCGACGCCGATTATGCCGTCGCGATCAAGTCGGGCTATACGAACCGCAACCACAGCCACCTTGACGCCGGCACGATTCTTTTCGGCTGGGGCGACGAATGGCTGATCGAAGCGCCCGGATACGGCAAGGTCGGCGACGGCTTTTGGGACGCACGCGGACAGCGCTGGACCTTCTACTCCAATTCGACCGAATCGCACAGCACTTTACTCATCGACGGCAAGAATCAACGTTTCGGAAAACTTGATCGTGCGACAATCGACGGCTTCGAGACCACTCCCGATACCTGTTGGGTTTCCGTGGATCTTTCCGAGGCATACGACGAAGTTGTAAAAGTTCGGCGGCAAGTGCTCCACCGCCGCAACCGGTACGTCCTCGTGCTGGACGAGGTGGAACTCCAGGACACCGGCCGGCAATCCGCCATCGAGTGGCTCCTGCAGCCAGGACGCACGACGGCTGTCGATAACGGCAGCGCGGGCGTGACCATTGCGGGGAAATGCGGCTCCATAACGGTTTGCTCGCTGGCCGCCCCCGCCGCATTTCAGCGCCGCGAGCCCAAAGCGCCGCACGTTGACATCCCGCCGGACGCAATCCAGACGCTCGCACTCCATGCACAGGGAACATCGGCGGGGTTTGCCGTCCTCATCGTACCGGCCCCAGCCGGGGCCCTGGCTCCCGTGGATGTACAAGGCTCGATCCTGAACTGGGCGCCAGGAGATCGCCAGGTTTGCGTGAGCGGCGACGGTTTCGAAGATGTCCTGACTTCGGCAGCCGCCGGGTTCTCGCAATTCGAGGCGTAATACCCTTAGCTGGACTTTCGCTTTGTAAGAGCGTGTGCAAAAAACCGAAAGGTTTTGCAGGACGGCTCCCCGGCCGCCGTGGCCGTTTTTGAAAAAGGGCCGTCACAGCGCTTTCACTGCTTCACGATGTGCGCTGGAATGGGACGATGGCGGCAAAAGGCCGTACGCGTGTTGACGAGGCATCGCAAATCACCGCCGTGAACGAGGCGCGAGCGAAAAAAGGCCCCGGCGGCCCGAGCCGTCCTGAACCTTTTTCGCAATACGCCAATTTATTGCGCACACTATAAGAGAAGACGAGGATTAAGATGCCCTCCATGGCCGGGCTGGCCATTTTTCTTTGACTGCTTAACACGCGGCTTGCTGGCAAGCCGCACACGAAGCGCTTGAAAAGTCTCGATCCGTTGCTGCCTAACGACAGATGGCGTTCCAACCAGTATGCATGGGTAATACAACGGCGCCACGATACCTGCCAACATTCAGCACGGTCTCAAACTATGCGTCTTACCGAGCGTTTTTAGCAAAAATTGCAGGTGAGACGTGTGAGTCTTTCGTAAAAGAAGGAGACTCAGGCGCAGTCGCGAACATCTTATACAACGAACCATCGGCACAGTCGGCGATTTCGCGCAAGTGTCCTGATGCATCGAACGAGAATTAAGCGCCAGGCCGCCTTGACGACATCTCTTCCGCCGCGTTCACCGCTGAATGCCCTGCGGACCGAAGTCTCTCGATCGATCGCTGCCGCAACATCGCCAACTGCGACTCGGCTTCTTAAAGTGAGGTAATCCGACATGCAGTACATGCTCTTCAGCAAACACATTGCAGGCTATTCTCCCACCGAAACCGCGCGAAGGTTGCGCGCGATTGGTCTTGATGCGATCGACCTGACCGTACGGCCCGGTGGTCACGTTGAGCCGGAGAGGGTCGAGGACGACCTTCCCGCGTACGTCTCCGAACTCGCTCGCGAAGGCGTGCGCGTCGGGATGATTACCACCAATATTGTCTCCGCCACGGACCGCGTCGGCGAAAAGGTACTGCGATGCGCCGCCTCATGCGGCATCCACTACTACAAGCTGGGCTACTTCAACTATCAGGGATTTGGCACGCTTCGCGAGCAGAGAATCGAGATCCGCGCAAAGATGCGGGAGCTCGCGCAACTTAATCAGGGAGTCGGCATCCGTGGAGGCTACCACAATCACTCAGACGCATTCATCGGGGCTTCTCTCTCGGATATTGACTTTATCCTCGACGGCACGCATCCGAAGTGGCTCGGCCTCTATTTCGATCCCGCCCATGCCGTCATCGAAGGCGGCAGTGCAGGATGGCTGATGGGCCTGGATCTGCATAAGGATCGTCTCTCGATGGTAGCCGTAAAAGACTTTTACTGGTCGGAAGGCGAGGGCTATGCAGGCGGGCGGCGTTTCCATGTCCGCTTCGCACCGCTCGCCGAAGGCAACGTCCCGTGGCTCGAAGTCCTGGGCCATCTCAAGGAGATCGGATTTAACGGCCCGGTGTCGTTTCACTCAGAGTACCAGGGCAGCCATAGCTTCCGCGACCTCACCACCGATCAGGTCTTCGATCAGACTGCCCGCGACTTAGAGCTGTTCCGGTCGTGGACGCATGAGATCGGCTAGGCGAAGACGCCGGTCGCTCCCATTGACCGACTTATTCCGGCGCTGCCGCCGCCCGACCCGTGGACTGCGGCAGCACGATCCCGATAATCTCCCGACACTCACCGAGGGCTGCTTGCCGCACTTTTGACCGGCTCCAACGATATGCGCCGCCGTAAATGCTCCACGATAGCACGGTCGCGATAGCTTCCTTTTTGCGCCCAGGAAATAGGCTCAGAACTGCGGGGTTCCCGGTCAACCACGCGTCCGTCAATTCGTACAGCTCGCCCTGCACGGTCGCTCCCACGGTATCCTGCAGTTCAGCGCCGGTTCTCGGACACCTGTCGTAAATGCTCGCAAGAAACTCGAATGTCACCACTGCGATGCCCACGACATTCTCGTAGTTGAACACAGGAAGCTCGGGAAACTTCACATGGATCGCCGCCTGCAAGTCCGACCGCAAAAGGCTTGCGGCGAGATCGTCCTTGTCGACGTAATGCGCATAGAACGTCGCCCTGTTGACGGTCGCGCGTTCCGCGATGTCTTGAACGGATATCGTCGAGAAGCGCTTCTCAAGGATCAAGGAGCGAAACGCATCGAAAAGAAGCTGCCGCGTACGTCGTACGCGCGGATCTAGCGCCTCGGCTTTCGGACACTTCATCGATTTGCCACTCACTTTCCCAACAGATCAGGCAATCTGTTAGATAAACCATGCGATCGACGATCTACCCTGGAACGAATTTGCTTTCTTTCGCCATTATACAACAGATGTCGCTTAACTAACACATGTCGCATTTCATGCAAAAGGAGATTAGTACCAACCATGACCAACGTTCTGCTTGTCACGTCTAGCCCACGAGGCGGCGCCTCATATTCCGCTCAGGTCGCGCAAGAATTCGCGAAGGAGATTGAGGGCGCAAAAATCACCGTTCGCGACCTGTCAGCCCATCCGTTGCCGCACATCGCAGCCGATTTCGTGCAGGCAGCTTACACTCCGGATGCGGATAGATCGCCTGCTCAGCGTCAGGCGCTCGCACTCTCTGACAAGCTGATCGCCGAGTTGCAGGCGGCGGACGTCGTCGTAGTCGCGGCCGGCATGATCAATTTCGGCGTTCCGTCGACATTGAAAGCGTGGATAGACCATGTGGCTCGCGCAGGCGTAACCTTTCGCTACGGTCCGTCTGGCCCCGAAGGTCTTCTCACCGGCAAGAAGACCTTCCTGCTGCTGGCAACCGGAGGCGTCTACTCAAGCGGAGCTTATGCGCCATACGACCATCTGACGCCCTACCTTAATGGCGTCCTGGGCTTCCTGGGTCTAACGGATGTCGAGACGGTTCTTATCGAGGGAGTCGGCGCCGGACCGGAGGCAACAGAGAAAGCCCTGGTAGGCGCCCGATCAAAGGCGGCGTCCCTTGCAACGGCCTTCGCCGCTTAGCGTCCGCCGAAAGCGCAGCGTCCATAAATGGGATGCTGCGCTTTGCCGGGTTGAGCACTTCGCGAACAGTCCTCAACCGCCCGGGCAGGACGTGGACGCGGTATCGCCAAACTGAAGCGTCGCAAGAGTCGCGTTCGGATTGGACACCCACTTTACGTGTGCGTCGAGAAAGGCCATGACCGAACCGCCGCTGTGCCGCGTGGAGACCCAGTTCGTTCCCTCGTATATATACGCATCGTCCGTAGAGCCCCTGGAATGGTCGCCAGTTTGCGAGGTAGAAGAGTAGTCCTCCTCGGCAAGCATGAGCGTCGTCGTCGGATACTGGAAAATCGTACTCGATTTGCCGGGCGCTAACCCACCGGTCGATCCGAAGCCGCTCTTGTCGAGACAGCTGTTAATTGCGTACGTATCCCCAGTATTGGCGTTATACAGATCGTCCGGGCAAAGATAAACCGCGGCGCTTTTGACGTACGGATAAATCGCCCCCTTTGTCGGGTCGAAAGTCGTTGGCGCCGTAGTGCCGCCGTAAACGGCATAATACATCCATCCTCCCAAGGTGTTATCACCGTTCGCCGTAATCGGACACCCCGGCAGCATTTCGTCGTAATCGGTA
The DNA here is from genome assembly GCA_031292625.1 of Capsulimonadaceae bacterium. Lineage (GTDB taxonomy): Bacteria > Armatimonadota > Armatimonadia > Armatimonadales > Capsulimonadaceae > JARLGU01. Next base: position 31,957 of record JARLGU010000021.1, read on the forward strand.
GTGTACTGCTCGAACGCCAGGGCCAATTGGCGCAAGTTGCTGGAGCAGGTAGCTTGCCGGGCTTTTTCGCGCGCCGTCGCGAACACAGGAAACAGAATCGCGGCCAATATAGATATGATCGCGATCACGACAAGTAGTTCGATCAAGGTGAACGCATATCGGCCGGCGGAGTAATTTTGCCTGCGCATGGTTGGTATCTACCTTTTTGCGGGAACAACAGGTTAACGCTGGAGTCCATGACCGTCGTCAAAAGCGCATCAGGGGCCGATCCTGACCGCGCTCAAATCATACGATGGTCCGATGAATAAGTCATGAAGCCGCATGAACCCATTAAGCCGCTAGCACATTAGACTGAATTTGGCCGAAACATAACGTTCTCTCATAGTGTGATCGCAAGAGAAAAGCAATCCTTCAAACATGCGTATGGTTCGCCCGAGGCATGCCCGGAAGGGCCGTCTCAGCCTGAGAGGTTGCGCCGTACGGGTACTATGATTGCAGTGGTCGGCTATAACTCAGTCCCCTGCCCGAGATCGGTCGCGCAGCCGCGCTGACGGCGTCACGGAGGGTTTGACGAGATATGCAACGCCGAAGCACTGTTTTGGGCATTTATCGCGACGCCGATGCGGCCCGCGACGCTCTTTCACGGATTAGACGCCACGGTTTCGTTCGATCGACGACAATCACGAAGCAGCGTTTCGCCCGCTTTGCGCCCGGCAGAGAGCGAATATTCATTATTCTCGCCCTCGTTGCCGGCCTCGCCGCCGCCCTGCCCCTCGGATACCTTGCCGCGCTAGCAATGGGGATGTTAATCCACTCGGCCCCGATCATTCGAGGCGCCTGTGTCGTGTTTCCTCTCGTAGCCGCGGTTGGCGTAATGCTCGCCCTCATATTCGTCGTTGGCATCAGTAAAGCCGAAATGCAGCGTCACCGCCCATGGATTGTGGGTGATGAGACATTCCTGCTTGTTGAAATCGATCCGCCGCACGTGGAGCACGTTACCGACTTATTGTCGGAAACCCAGCGGGACCGCCCCGTCACGTTCGTTTTCCACCCTGCTTCGCCTTCAAGCGCGAACGACGATTGGGTCGCCCTGCGCAGCGCCACGCCGTCCCTTGAGCGGCTCTCCGGCCATGCGCGAACGATTGCCGAAACCCACGTTGCCGGCCGCAAGAACGGCGATGTCCGATCGTTGAGTTCTCGACTTGAAGAGAGCGAGCAAGTCTTTGAACTCGTCGTACGCCACCTGGCAACCAGCACGCGGAGCGAGATTAGCGTCGACCTGTCTTCGGAATGGCTTCTCGATAATGCGCACTTAATCCGGAGGCATCTCGAAGAATATCGCAGCAGCCTATCGAGCGGCTTTTACAGGCAGCTGCCCATTCTCGACGCTGGCGCCGACAGTGGCCTTCCCAGGGTCTACGCCATTGCTCGAGCGCTGATCGCCGACACCGACGCTCAATTTGATAAATCCAAAATCGTCGCCTTCTTATCCGCCTACCAAAGTGCGAGACCGCTGACGCTCGGCGAACTCTGGGCGATGCCCCTCATGTTGCGCCTGTCTCTTCTAGAACACCTCAAGCGATTGATCTTACGGTTGGACAAGCGTCAAACGGAGCGCCAGGAGGCCGACTTCTGGGCAAATCGCCTAATCATGGCGACGCGCAACCAACCTGAATCCTTGATGACGTACGTCGCTCAGCTAACTCAGGAGATCCCCACCCCCTCCGCGCACCTGGTCGAGCAGATTCTTGGTCACTTGTACGATGAGGCGACGGTCGTCGCGGCGGTGCGCGGCTGGGTCGAAACAGCGCTCAACCGTTCGATCGCCGACATCATCGAAAACGAACAACGCGCGCAAGCGCTGCAGCAAGTATCCCTTGCCAATGCCATCGGAAGCCTCCGGGACTTATCGCGCACCGATTGGCGCACGGTCGTCGAGGAAACGAGCGTCGTTGACCTGATATTGCGCACTGACCCCGCCGACCTTTACGAGCAAATGGACTTCGGCACGCGCGATAGATACCGGCACGTCATCGAACGAATTGCGCGAAGCAGCAAGTTTTCGGAAATCGACGTTGCCTGGACGGCGCTTGAGATCGCGAAAAAATGCGACACGCCGCTACAACAACACGTCGGATACCATCTCATAGACGACGGCTTGCCAAACTTGGAAAAGGCCCTCAATTACCATCCGCCAATCGGCCAATCCCTGCGCCGGCTCGTCTACGCACGTCCGGCTAGCGTCTATATTGGAGCCGTCGCCGCCTTCACGTGTCTCGTATCGGCAGGCCTATTTCGCCTTGTAGGGCTGCACGCCGACGATCCGTGGCCCCTGGCGCTCATGACGCTCCCGGCCATCCTTGCGGCATCTGAGATCGCCGTCAATATCGTAAATTGGCTTGTAGCCGGTCTTCTACCGCCCAGGACGATTCCGAGGCTCGACTTTTCGCGAGAGATCCCGGACGATTGCAAAACGCTTGTCGTCGTGCCAATGATGCTGCTGACGCCCGAAAGTATCCGCCAGGAAGTGGAGCGGCTGAACGTTCACTGGCTTGCCAATCAGGAGAAGAATCTCGTTTTCGCGCTGCTTGCCGACTACTCGGACGCGCCAGAGAGGCAAATGCCGGAGGATCTCGAACGCCTCGAAGTGGCGCGCCGCGAGATCGAAGCGCTTGCGGAACAGCACGGCGAGTGCAGGTTCTTGCTCCTTCACCGCAACCGGGAATGGTGCGAGTCTGAAGGCTGCTGGATGGGCTGGGAACGAAAGCGCGGAAAGATCGAAGATCTAAACCGCCTTTTGATGAACGACCCTGCCCCTGGACGTTCCCCCGTCATCGTGCATGGCCTTCCGGAATGCCTTGAGGGAATCCGCTACGTCATCACGCTGGACGCTGACACACAGTTGCCCAAAGGGACCGCAAGACGCCTGGTAGGCGCAATGGCGCATCCCCTTAACAGCCCGCAGCTATCCGCTGACGGTAAACGGGTCGTGCGTGGATATACGATCATTCAACCGAGAGTTAGCACCAGTCTCCCCAGCGCTACGGCAAGCCTCTTCTCCCGGCTCTTTACCGACCCGCGCGGAACCGACCCTTATACGCACGTCGTCGCCGACCTTTACCAGGATCTCGCAGGACAGGCTTCGTACTATGGCAAGGGCATCTACGATGTCGCCGCGTTTCATCGAGTGCTAACCGGTCGATTCCCAGAATCGCATCTTCTCAGTCACGATCTGCTCGAGAGCAACTTCGTTCGGGCCGGACTGGCAAGCGATATCGAACTTTTCGATCTATTTCCGGCCGACTATATTTCCTATTCCGCCCGCGAGCACCGCTGGATACGCGGCGACTGGCAAATCGCCGACTGGCTGCTTCCGAGAACGCCGGTTCATGGCGGCAGGGAACGAAACCCCTTAAACGCGCTATCACGCTGGAAGATATTCGACAATCTTCGCCGGAGTCTCGTGCCGCTCGCCTATTTACTCGTGCTGCTCATTGGATGGACCTTGTGCGGGAAGTCAATCGCCTGGACCGCTATCGTCTTGGTTGCCTGCATCCTGCCGGACTTGCTCAATTTTCTACGAAGACCCTTCTCCGGCGGACCGCAAGGGGCCTCAAGTCGCGATATGGCCAACGCGGCGGCGCGGGGTGCATTCGCCGCCGCCCTTATCCCGCATCAAGCGTTCCTGGCCGTGGATGCAATCACTCGCGTGTTTTACCGTCGACGATTTAGCGGCCACAAATTGCTCGAATGGGAGACAGCTCAGGAGGCGCATAAGCGATCAAAAAATAGGCAGGGACAGTTTATCATCTCCATGCTCTGGATCCCGCTTTGCTCCGTGTTCGCAGCGACCTCATGCGTTGCGATATCGGAACAAACGCTGCTCGCCGCGTCGCCATTCCTTGCTCTTTGGGCTTCGTCGCCGGGCATCGTTGCACTTTTGTGGACAGTCACATTGCCCCATAAGCCGGGCGCAATTTCGGAGGCGGATCGGCTCTTCTTGCGCCGCGTCGCCCGACGCACCTGGCGGTTCTTCGACGATTTCGTAAGCGAAGAAACCAACTGGCTGCCCCCCGACAACTTCCAGGCATCGCTCAGGGTCGAAACGGCGCCGCGCACATCGCTGACAAACATTGGCCTCTGGCTTCTGGCCGCGCACGCCGCCCGCGATTTCGGCTATGCCACCGTCGACAGCCTCGTCTCTCGCCTGGAGAAAACCTTCGATACCATCGATAGGCTCGAACGACCCGATGGGCACTTGCTCAATTGGTACACCACGAACGATCTGACGCCCTGCTTGCCACGCTACGTCTCCTCAGTCGACTCAGGGAATTTACTCGGCTCAACCTGGGCGTTTATCCTTGGCGTGGAGGCCTTTGGGCAGGATGCGCTCCTTAGCAGCCGGACATTCGATGGCATTGCGGACACCGCAGCGGTCTTTCGTCAAGCGGAGGCGGGATCCTCCAAGCGCCTTGACGAGAGCCACACCGCGGCGATCGACGCGATATGCAAGGAGCCTGGAGAACGGCTCGACTCCCTCGTGGGACGGGTCCGGATTATGCGAATTGCCGCCAACCGCCTGGCAGCGGCGGCAGACGTAGCGTACGCCGATAAGGCCGCAATTCGCTACTGGGCCATCAAGCTGAAAGAACGCGCCGAAGAGGCCAATATTCTCGTAGACCGCTATCTTGGTTGGGTCGAAATCCTAAAGGATGTGCCGATCGACGGCTTGCTTTCGCTCGGCAGTTCCGCCCATATCTGGCGTCGATCCGCGCTCGCATCCATTCCAAGCCTTGCGGCGCTCAGTCAATCGAGCGTTCCAGGGCTAGCGGGGCTCGTCGGACTGGCGGCACACTGCGATACCGGCGAATCTCGACGGCCGATCGACGAATGGCTTTATAGGCTTTCGCACGCCGTTGAAAGGTCTCGATTGAACGCGGCAGATGAAATGGCCCGGATAGAGCGGCTCGCCGACCGTGCGCGAGAGCTTGCCGCCTCGATCGACATGCGCTTCTTGTTTGACGACACCAAGAACGTCTTTGCCATCGGGTACAACGCGGACGAGCACCGGATGGACAATTCATATTACGATCTGCTGGCAAGCGAGTCGCGCCTCGGTAGCCTCGTTGCCATCGCAAACGGCGACGTGCCCGCGAAACACTGGACCGCGCTAGGGCGGCCGTTCGCTGTGTCTTACGGACGCCCCGTTGTGCTCTCATGGAGCGGCACGATGTTCGAATACTTGATGCCTTTGTTGCTTACGAAGTGCTTCGAGAATTCCCTTCTTGAGCTCGCGTGCCGCTCAGCCGTCGCATGCCAAATCGACTACGCGAAAATGCGCGGCGTCCCGTGGGGCATTTCGGAGTCGGGATATAGCGCGCTAGACTCCAGACAGATCTATCAATATTTCGCCTTTGGAGTGCCAGGGCTCGGCCTCAAGCGAGACATGGACGCTCTTCTCGTCGTTGCGCCATACGCAACGCTGCTTGCGCTGATGGTAAACCCAGCCGCCGCGATCGCCAACCTGCGCCGTCTCGCGCGCGGAGGCGTCTTGCGAGCCAACGAAGAGCAAGGCATGCTGGGCGACTGCGGGTTCTACGAGGCAATCGACTATTCCCGCCGGACAAACGCGGCGGGCGAGCGCGGCGTGATCGTACGCTCCTATATGGCGCACCATCAGGGAATGGGTCTGGTAGCCCTCGACAATATCCTCAATGACGATGCCATGCGGAACCGTTTTCACAGCGATCCGAGGATACGCGCCGTCGAGTCCCTTCTTTACGAAGGCATTCACATGTCAAGCTCCGCCGTAACGGCTCTGCCAGCCATAGAGCCCGTTCACAGACGCCGTGTCACCGTCTTGCCGCCAAGCGCCGCGAGCATTAACACGCCAAACACCCCGTCTCCTCGAGTCGCGCTGCTGTCAAACTCATCGTACAGCGTAATGGTAACGAATGCCGGAAGCGGATACAGCCGCTGGAAGGATATCGAGTTGACACGCTGGCGAGCGGATGCCACGCGCGATTCGTACGGAACGTTTTCCTACATCAAGGATGTCGAAACCGGATACTTTTGGTCGACGGCTCATCAACCCGTCAAGATCGACACAAGCGACTATTCAGTTCTTTTTGCCCTGGAAAAGGCGGAAATCAAAACGCGCTGTCAGGGCATCGAGAGCATAACCGAAATCGCGGTTTCGCCGGAGGACGATGTCGAGATTCGACGAACAACGCTCGTTAACCATACGACCCGGAACCGCACGATCGAATTCACGAGTTATGCGGAGCTTTCGCTCGCGCCGCACGCCGCGGACCGCGCTCATCCGGCGTTTGGCAAGCTGTTTGTCGAAACGCAGTTTCTGCCCGAATATGACACTCTGGCGGCGCATCGGCGACCGCGGTCGAGCAGCGAGCACAATCCGTGGGTATTTCATTTGATCACGGCCCCTGCCCGAGCCCGCGCGTTTATCGAATATGAAACCGACAGGGCCGCCTTCATTGGCAGGGGACACGATCTCAGTGCGCCGTCCGCCATGGATGGTTCCCTTAAAAAGAGTATCGGAGCCGTCCTCGATCCGATATTCAGCATCCGGCGAAGGCTCACCCTTAAACCCGGCGAGCGTGTCCAGCTGACCGCAGTCCTTGGAGTGGCCGAAGATGAAAGCGCGCTTGCGCGGCTCGCGATGAAGTACTCAGACCGCGACGTCGCGAAACGCGGCCTCGATCTGGCGTGGACCAACGCGCAACTCGAGTTGCGCCACTTGAGGATTCAATCTCGCGACGCGCTCCGATACCAGCGCCTCGCCGGATATGTCGTCTACCCAGGCAGCGCGTTGCGGCCTTCCGCCGAGCGCCTACGGCAGTCGATCGGCGGACAGGAAAGGCTGTGGGCGCATGGAATATCCGGCGACCTGCCGATCGTTGCGATCACCGTGGGCAGCGAAAGCGATCTCGATGTCGTTAGAGAACTGCTGCTCGCGCATTCGTACTGGCATGTGAAGTCACTGGTTTGCGACCTCGTGATCCTTAATGAAGAGGCCGGCGGTTACAACCAGCCCCTCGCTGGGAGATTGCGGCAACTGGTCGAAATCCACTCGCAGACCGTTGGATTTGAACGGCCCGGCGGCGTCTATATCCGTCCCCTGCGCGAGATGGGCGCGGACGATGCCGCGCTCCTGCAGGCGACGGCGCGCATCGTCCTCGTCGCCGCCCGCGGATCGTTAGGACAGCAAATGGGCAATATCGCGCCGACTCGCGTGATATCCAAGCCCTCAATTCGCACGCGAACCGCGCAGGAATCTCTCAGCGTGCCTCTTCCCTTTCTTGAGCTCGGCTACTACAATGGCATGGGCGGCTTCTCAAAGGATGGCCGCGAATACGCGATTTACCTCGGCAACGGCGAAGCGACGCCCGCGCCGTGGATTAATGTTATCGCAAACCCGGAGTTTGGCACAATTGTCTCTGAGTCCGGCTCGGGAATGACCTGGGCGCACAACAGTCAGAGCAATCGATTGACGCCATGGAACAACGATCCCGTTCTCGACGTCCCTGGCGACGCGATCTACCTGCGCGACGAGGATCTCGGAGTTCTTTGGACCCCAACGGCGAGCCCCATTCGCGAGCGGGACCCGTATCGCGCCCGGCACGGCTCCGGCTACTCTGTATTCGAGCATAGCAGCCATGGAATCATGCAGGAGCTAACGGTGTTTGTGCCGGTCTCCGATACTTCCTCGCCGACCGTCCGCGTGCAAATCCTGAAGTTGCGCAATAACTCGGACAGGAGACGCCGCCTTACGCTGACCGCATACGCCGAATGGGTGCTTGGTACCGAGCGGGAAGAAACGCAATCCCATATCCAGACGCTCTTCGACAGACAATCCCAGGCGATCTTCGCCCGCAATGCTAGCCGCCGGGATTATCCTCACAACGTCACGTTTCTCGCCATCAATCGCGCAACTTCGTCCTACACATGCGATCGCACCGAGTTCCTGGGCCGCAACGGCGGACCTTCGCACCCGGAAGGTCTGATGCGCGACCGATTGAGCGGCACCAGCGGCGCGGGTTTCGATCCGTGCGCGGCGCTGCAAGCAGAGGTCATCATCGAGCCTGGGCGAGACGAGACGGTAATCATCGTCATGGGAGAGGCGCACGGAGTCGACGAAGCGCGACATCTTATTGCGACGTATCACGACGCGGGCGATGCCGCGGCGGCGCTGCAGACCACGCGTGCGTGGTGGGATCAGACCCTCTCTTCGCTTGAAGTCGAAACGCCTGTCGAGGACGCCAATATTCTAATCAATCGCTGGCTCCTCTACCAAACCATAAGCTGCCGCATCTGGGGGCGCTCGGCGTTCTACCAATCCGGCGGCGCATACGGATTCCGCGACCAATTGCAAGACTCGATGGCCGTGCTTTATGCGCGCCCAGAAATCGCGCGGGCGCAAATACTTCGATCAGCCGCACGCCAGTTTCGTGAGGGAGATGTTCAACACTGGTGGCACGTCGAATCAGGCGCGGGACCGAGAACGCGAATCAGCGACGATCTGCTTTGGTTGCCGTTCGTTACGGCCCAGTACGTTCGCGTAACGGGCGATTCCGCAATCCTCGACGAGCCGGTGACCTGGCTTGACGGCCCTATCCTCAAAGAAGACGAGCATGAGGTCTTCTTCGCGCCTGCGGTCACCTCGGACGCCGACACGCTTCTTGAGCACTGCCGCCGAGCGGTCTCCAAGGGAACGACAGCGGGAACACACGGCTTGCCGCTTATCGGCGGAGGCGATTGGAATGACGGCTTCAACCGCGTTGGCGTCGAGGGCAAAGGGGAAAGCGTCTGGCTCGCGTGGTTTCTAACGCACGTTCACCACGACATGGCGGAACTGCTGCGTTTGCGCGCGGCTGGTACGGAAGCGGCAACGCATGATGCCGAAGCCGCGAAGCTTGCCGGGGTCATCGAAAAGGAAGCATGGGACGGCGCATGGTATCGCCGCGCCTATTTCGACGACGGCACGCCGCTCGGCTCCGCAACGTCCGACGAGGCGCAGATCGACTCGCTCGCTCAGTCGTGGGCGGTAATCAGCGGGGTCGCCGATCCCGCGCGCGCCGTTACCGCAATGGCTTCAGCGGAAGAACGCCTCCTGCGCGAAGACTGGCAGCTTCTTCTGCTCTTCACGCCGCCATTCGATAAATCCGCACACGACCCCGGCTATATCAAGGGGTACGTTCCCGGCGTTCGCGAAAACGGCGGACAGTACACGCATGGAGCGCTCTGGATGCCGCTTGCAATGGCCCGGCTCGGCGACGGCGAGAGAGCCGTCAAGCTATTGCAAACCATGAACCCGGTTGAACATTCGCGTGATCGGGATTGCGCCGCCAGGTATGCCGTCGAGCCGTACGTCGTCGCGGCCGATGTCTACGCCCTTTCCGGACGCGAAGGGCGCGGCGGCTGGACTTGGTATACCGGCTCGTCGGCCTGGATGTACAGAGTGTGGGTTGAGGAGGTTCTCGGCCTGCGAGTTCGAGGCGACGAACTCATCGTCGCGCCGGTCATTCCTCCCGATTGGCCGGGTTACACAATGCATTTGCGCCATGGCGACGCGCTTTATTCGATAACCGTCGCAAATCCCGGAGGCGCGGGCAATCAGGTCGCGTCCGTGATGCTCGACGGCAAACGCGTCGTAGGCGGTGTCATCCGAATGAGCAAGATGTCCGGTACGCTCGAGGTTCTGATTACGCTAAAGAAGTAACGTTAATGGCCGGCACGATATTCTAGCCAAACGCTGAACGGCTATCCCGGCTGGTTCACGCGTACGGATCGATTGAACGGGATCAATGGTTCAATCCAAGAACCCACTTCCCTTTCGACCCGTACGCGAAGCCGATCGTACCGCGGCCGGCAGGCGGACTTGTTTACGGCGGCGGCGCTTCGCTGTCAAGGATTTCGCGTTGTTGCGATGAACGGGATCTCCTATCAGCCCCGCGTCATTTCCGCTTGCGTCGCTTCTTGCGGCAAGTACGCACCCGCCGCTCGCAATGTCTCAACAAGCCGCTCTGTGTTAAGATCGCAAGCTGGCTGCCCCGTTCGCAGCGACTGCACCGCCGCAGTCCCGGCCGCCTGTCCCATCATCGATGCGGCGGGCTGCACGCGGATCGAGCCGTGCACCATCACGTCACTCGACGCACACCGTCCCGCCACCCAAAGGTTCGTCCATCCTTTCGGCGCCAGAATGCCATAGGGAATGCCAAAGCACTCGCCTGGTTTAAGGCGCGCGGTCTTGTCCTTCTCACTCAAAAAGCGCGACATCTCCTCGTCTGACGTATCGTAAGGATGGATGTCCACAAACTTATTGAATACACCGATCTGGTCGCCAAATTGCCGGCGCGCCATGTAGTCGTCGATATTCAGCACATATTCGCCCTTAACGCGACGAGATTCGCGAACGCCGATCAGCGAAGCGGTCGTAACGTGCTCCATCTTCTCGCAACCCGGAATGTATTTGCGGTAGAAGCTTAGGTATTCTTGCGCGATCTTACGGCCAAACATGACGCCCGCCGTCAGATCGCTGCAGCGCAGCGCATTCAGGTTGAATAGATGACCGCCATTTAGATAGCCGACCTCATTGCCAACTTGCGCCATACCGACAAGAAATGGATCCGGCTGCGTGAAGTGCCCTTCTGCAATCGCCTTCCGAACTTCGACGCCAGCTTGCTCATGTCCGCTTTCCCGGCGATGCCGATCCAATCGCTCCCAGTCGATTCCAGCGAACATAGACGGCAGCGTCGCTGGCATAATGTGCGGCGTGTCCCGCCCGGCCTCCCAGTTCTCCGCGCCGCAGAGGTTCGCCAGGATACCGTCTCCAGTACAGTCTACGAAGGCCTTCGCGCGAACGTAACGATGTCCATCGACGTTGTTTAGCACGACGCCATCCACCCGGCGCGCCGTCGAATCCACGTGAGCATCGATCAGTCTTGTGAAATAACGAATGCTCACTCCAGCAGCCGACGCAAGCTCATCGAGCACGAGCTTGTAACCTTCAACGTTAAATGGCGTCCACGTCAGATAACGCTTTTGCCAGTAATCCGGAGTCACGCCAGGTCCTAGAAATCCGCGCTGATACAGCGTCTCGACGACCTCCCGCATAAAGCCGCCGGCGAGGTTTCTCTCCCCGTTTGCCATTGGGTCAAACGCCGTGACGAGTCCCGACGTGCCCATCCCGCCCATGCAGCCGGTCGCCTCGATTAGCAATACTGCCGCGCCAAGACGCCCCGCGCAAATCGCGGCCGCAGCGCCAGCCGGACCGCCGCCGGCGACCACGATATCGTAAGAGGATTCTATCGGGATTTCGCGCGTAAAAGTGAATGTATCCAAGAGATTTTCCTTCCATCCTGACAGCGCTCAGCCATCTGACCGCGTCATCTTGGCGCTCGTCGATTCCTGCGGCAGGTAGGCGCCGGCCGTTCGGAGCGTCTCGATAAGGGTCTGCGTGTTAAGATCGCAGGCCGGTTGTCCGGTGCGCAACGACTGCACCGCCGCGGTTCCCGCCGCCTGCCCCATCATGTAGCACGCAGGCTGGTCCCGAATTGCGGCGCTCACCTTGGCGTCGCTTGAGTTACAGCGGCCTGCCACCCAAAGGTTGCTCCAGGCTTTGGGCACAAGGATGCCATACGGCAGGCCGTAGGTCTCCCCACGCTTGGGCCGGTCGACGTCGAGAAACTCAGCCGAATACCGCGCATACTGCTCATCCGACGTATCGTAGACGTGAATATCAACGGACTTGTTGTACACGGCGATCTGATCGGGAAACGCGCGACGGGCGACGAAGTCGGCATAGTTAAGCTCATACTCCCCGTGGATGCGGCGCGACTCGCGAATGCCCATCAAACTGGCTGTTGCCACAAAGACCATCTCCTCGCAACCGGGCATCGCCTGCCGGAAGAACCGGTAGTATTCGTCGGCAAGTAACCGCCCCTTGATATATCCGTCGCTCAAGCTCCGGCAGTTGAGCGCGTTCATCTCAAATAAGTGCCCCGCATTTTGGATGGCTGTCGATTTTCCGGATCTGAAGATTCCCGGTACGTGCCGATCGTTCTGTGTGAAGAAACCCTCCGCAATACCCTGCCGGACAGCTTCGTCCGTATTCCTGCTCCACCGGCTAAAGTCGATTTCGGCCAACGCCGCACAAAGGGTCGGCGGCATGATGTGTGCGGAATCGCGTCCCGCCTCGAAGCAAGGCACGCCGCACAGATCCGAAAGGACCGCGTCTCCCGTAGCATCGATGAACGCCTTGGCCTTGATATACGAATGCCCCTCGACGTTGTTGACGATGACGCCGTTGACAGTCGCGCCGTCAAAGTCGACGTCGATGAGACGCGTCATGTACCGAATCTCAACACCGGCGTCTATGCACATCTGGTCTAAGAGCCGTTTGAGCGCCTCCGGCTGAAAACCCGAGCCTCCGTGAAGCGCCGTGCAGATTGCGTTGAGATCCGCCTCTTGCCTGATCCCGCCGATCTCGTGCATTCGGCGTAATATCTCGCTCATGATCCCGCCGGCAATCGTCCGATCCCCATCGCCGAGGTCGGACCACGCGCTCACGAGCCCCGCAGTGCCCATTCCCCCGAGGCACCCCGTCGCCTCCACCAGCACGACCTTCGCGCCCAGTCGTCCCGCGCAGATCGCCGCCGCCGCTCCGCCTGGGCCGCCGCCCAGCACGGCGATGTCGAACGATGCGTCAACTGGGATCGTCCTAGTGAGTGTATACGTTTCCAAGATAAGCTTCCTTCCTCGACGAAAACCTGTGCTCCCGCGAGATGATTGCCCATTGTACATTGCGTATCATGCGAAATGCGGCTGGTATAATGCCAATAACATTGCGTATTCTGCTACACAGTCATCTCAGACGCTTACGATAACAAGACCGGACACAAGATTCATGTACGATGTCCCTGAACAAGCGATCCTTGCGTTTGAGCGCATACACGGCCTGCGAGTTACCGTTCACGACCTCACCGGCTCGCTATGGGCCTTTCTAGCGCCTGACCGGCACGCCCATAAGAATCCGCTCTGCGGCGCTGTCAAGATGCGCGATGGCGGATTTTACTGCTCTCAGTTGGAAGTCGACGAGCTGCGCACGGAGTTACCGCTGTTTCCGGAAGGCCGGTATCACATCTGCCACGCCGGTCTTGTTGAATGGGTCGTACCGGTATTCCAGGAGACAAAATTGGCCTGGGTGCTTTTCGCCGGCGCGCGTATCCCCGGTCAGACGATCGCGGGCGCGCTCCGAATGGGACGGTGGAAAGGAAGCGACGCTCCGTGGCCATCGAGCGCAAGCCTTCCCGAGCAAATCGAGCGCGCGGAAGCAGACGACATTCTTGAGCATCTTCGTCAACTAGCGGCCCGGCTCTCCCAATGGGCAACGGAACTTCAGCAGGAACGGGATCGGCATGAACGAAGCCGCGCCTTCGCTCCGCATTTCGACCAGGAGCAGGATCGTAGCGTACTCATTCGCCGGGTTATCGCGATGATGCATACGGACCATGTGTCGCTCAAGGATCTTGCCGGAAAACTTTCCTTGAGCGAGAGCCGGACGAGCCACCTTGTCAAGGAGACTTGCGGGGCGACGTTTCAGGACCTGCTAATTGACGCCCGCATTAAGACCGCGATGGGCTTGCTCAGGACTTCGAGCATGCCGGTCGTGGATGTCGCCGCGTACAGCGGGTTTCGCGACATTGCGCACTTCCACCGCATTTTCCGCCGCATTACCGGACTTTCGCCCGGCCGCTACCGCGCGCAACGATCGACGTGACGCCGGGCTGCTTAGAACGCGCAAAAGAAACGCTATCGACAAGCATCGGAAAGTCGGCAAACAAACTTCTTGACACCCGAATATTTCAGTGGTATCATATGGATAGACGTTCATGTGCTACACCATATGACATCCCGTCCAATCAGCGAGCCTCTCGTAGCTGGTCGCATAGACTGAAGTTCCATAGAGATCATCTTGGCGGAGCAACTCCCAGAAAACTCGGCCAGAGGAGACATCCAAAATGAAACGACGCCACGGATTTACATTGATTGAGCTACTCGTCGTAATCGCAATTATTGCGATACTTGCCGCAATTCTTTTTCCTGTATTTGCAACAGCCCGGGAAAAGGCGCGGCAGAGCGCTTGCTCAAGCAACCTCAAGCAGGTTGGATTAGCATTTGCCCAATACTGCCAGGACTTCGACGAAACGACGCCCTACTGTCCGTATGATGGAAGTCGCGAGATTCCCGCGTTCCATGCGTTTCCCTACCAATATGGCATCTCCCTGGGTTCCCAGCTCTATCCCTACACAAAGAGTCTCCAAGTATGGCGGTGCCCGAGCGACAGCGTCGATACGGGCGGCGTCCACAGCTATCTAGACAGCGCCAACGACAACTCGTGTTACGGTTGCAATGGAGGTTTGGACAATCCCAGCTATCTCTACAATATGTACTTTCTTGAGCTATCGATGCCCAACACGACGGATGGGAGTACATGCTATGAGGTACCTCTTCAGCTAAGCCAGCTACAGACGCCTGGCAACGACGGAATCGTTTTCGGCGGCTGGAACAATACTTGGTTCTCCGACAACAACGGAACCTGGACGAGACTTGAGGGCTATCCAACCGCGACAACGCCACAGTTACAGGCCGGTCACAGCAACGGCTGCAACGCACTATTTGCCGACACGCATGTCAAGTGGATCGCAGGCAACGTCCTGCAAACGAATCAGGTCAAGGAAACAACGACTTGCGGCAACAAAGCGATACGCTCGTTCGGTGTATGCTCGACCATATTCCACGAGTAGAATGAATCCATGTCCGGGCGATATCGCGGACCGCGGAAGAGGGGGTGGGAGCAACTTACCATAAAGTGCGCAACCGGGGCCGGATACACCGGCAATAATCCTGCTTGACAAGGCCTGCATTCAGTGCTACGATACCAATAGTCATATGCTATGAGACGCCATGTGACTTCTGCGAACGATCGCTGAATTGGCGGCGACCGAATGCTTTCCGCCAGAGTGCACGTGAAGGACTGGCGATGCGGAACAAGGTCGCGCGAGGAGGGTTAACTCAATGGCACGCTATCGAGGTTTCACGCTCATAGAGCTGCTCGTCGTGATCGCAATCATAGCGATTCTCGCTGCAATACTGTTTCCTGTATTCGCAACGGCGCGCGAAAAGGCGCGGCAAGCGACGTGTGCGAGCAACCTGAAGCAGATTGGCATCGCGTATGTCCAGTACTGCCAGGACTTTGACGAAGGTACGCCCTATTGTCCCTATGACCCAAACCGCGTAACGCCGGCGTTTGCCGCGGCCCCGTTCAATTACGGTATATCGCTCGGCTGCCAGCTTTACCCTTATACGAAGAGCACACAAGTGTGGCGGTGTCCGAGCGACACCGTTAACGCGAATCCCATGGTGCACTCGTACCTGAACTCATCCGGCGATCAGGCCGGCGGATGCTGGGGTTGTTACGGCGGATTGGACAATCCGAGCTACATTTACAATATTTACTTTTTAGAACTCTCGCCAACCGGGGCCTCGGAAACCACGAACCCAATATCGGAGAAGCCACTCATGGTTTCGCAGTTGTCCACTCCCGCCCTCGACGGCGTCGTGTTCGGCGCTTGGAGCGGTTGGTGGTTTAACGACTATATCGGCGGCTGGGCTCGTCTGGAAGGATTTCCGACGGCAACCTCGCCCGCGCTTCAGGCGGGACACAACTACGGCTGTGAAGCGCTGTTCGCGGACGGACATGTCAAATGGGTGCCAGGAAGCGTCTTGGCGACCAATTCCGCGCTTGAGGCATCCGCCGCATGCGGCAAGAATACGCCGCAGCGCGCAACCGGCGTTTGCCCGACTCTATTTCACGAATAATGCGTCCGCACTCGACCAACTCTCCTTGGCGGTCGTCGTGCCATTGCGAACGCATACGGAGAGACAATTGAGCAAATCATGTATCGCGGCTTGTGTGGCGCTCCTTTGCGCCGCCCTTCCAGCAATGGCGGCGGCAGCCCCTAAATCGCTCGTCGGAAGCGTCATCTGCGGCTATCAGGGCTGGCAATGCTGTCCAGGCGATCCAGCCAATTCGGGCTGGACTCATTGGGCGATCAGCAGGGAGATCACGCCATCCTCGGTCAACTTCGACTTCTGGCCGGATATGTCCTATTTTGACGGCTGCCCGCAATACCCTGCGGGACAGTTCAAGTACCCCAATGGCAAGCAGGCGACGCTTTATAGCCCGGTCGATGCACTCTCCGTGAATGCTCAGTTCCGCATGATGGCCAAGCACGGGATTGACGGCGTCGCCCTCCAGTGCTTTGCAGGCGGTCTCGACAAGCCTGACGGTGGAGGAGGCTGGACCCCAGGTCGCGACAAGCGCTTCGCTCTTGTACTTGCCAACGTCAAGGCAGCCGCCGAAGCCAACAACCGCGTCTGGTGCATGGAATATGATCTTTCGGGCGTCCCCGCGGAGAATATCATCCCGGTCGTCACCCGCCACTGGACATTTCTAGTCGATTCCGGCATCACCAGCAGCCCAGCCTACCTACGCCAAAACGGCCTCCCCGTACTCCTGGTATTCGGCTATTTCGCCAACGCCAAGAGCCACGCGGTGGAATATCCCGCCGGTCCGAACCCGATCGGTTCCCAATTGGTCGATTGGTTTCACCGGGACGGCAAATACAAGGCGTTCTTCGTCGCGTCAGGGCAGTGGAGTTTTCCGGCCGTTAACGACCCGGACTACATCGCTATGATGAAGAAGCCCGACGGGCTCCAGGGCTGGGAGGCGGGCAACAATCCGCCGTGGAACAGCTACGCCGCACAGGCAAAGTTTTGCCGGGAAAACCACCAGGTGTGGCTACCCGAGATATTTCCAGGCTTTCATTGGTTCAACCTCATGGCGAACACGCACAAAGACAAGGGCGCAAAAGTATTCATCGATCGCGACGGCGGCAGGTTTCTATGGCGGCAGTTCCATGAAGCGTCGCTCCTCGGAGCGCAAACGGCGTTTGTCGGGATGTTCGACGAATTCGATGAAGGAACGGCCATTCAGCCAGCAACGACAACGCCGCCGTCCGGCCAGCCGCCGGCGGCCTGGCATGACGTTGCGCAGGGCACGCCGGGCGAAGCGCCTCTGACGCCTCCTTGGTGGAGCGTAAATCCGAATGGAGCGCAGTTTGACGATTTCGGTCAGGCGCTTCCGACCGACTGGTATCTGCGCCTGACGGGTTGCGCGACGTCCTATATCGCCGCCGGCAAGCCCGTACCGGAAGCAATCCCAATCCAGCCAAGCGCTGCTACGAGCAGGTAAAGTGGGTCGTAATGGAGAACTATCAGCAAGGACGCAACAAGGTGGCGTACAGAGAGATTAACTTGCGCGAACAAGAAATTCAACATGTGCCAATCGCCGTCTACAGACGGATCGAGCAGGATCTCAGATCCAAAGTGCGCTCTGGCGCATGGCGCGCGGGAACGCTGATCCCAAGCCGCAAGGCGTTATCCCGGGAATACGGCGTCGATCTACGAACCGTGCAGCGCGCGATCGGGCTGTTGCTTGACGACGGAACGCTGTCGGCGGAGAACGGACGCGGGACGTTTGTCACGGATCAATCCACCGGCAATCCGCGGCTCAGCGGTTGGCTTGAGTCGAAGGACGTCCGCACGATCGGTTTGATTGTTGACCACATTGGAACCACGGCTGAGCATGGCGCTCGGGCAATCACGCAGTCGATCCACTCGGCGGTTCGCGCGTTCTCGTCGAACTACCGTATCATCACGTTTGAAACAATCGATGCAACCGTTGAGGAAGCGGCGGCGCACGAGGCGGACGCGCTCGGACTCGTCGAGCACCAAGGGTTGGCTGGCGCGATCGTGTGGCACTCTGGAAGCAGCCAGACAATCCCGATCATGCGCCGGATCCTGCAGCACCGGATCCCCATGGTCCTCATCGACCGCCTTCCGCCAGGCCTGAACTGCGACTTCGTCGGCATTGACAATATCTTCAGCGCGCGAGAAGCCACCGAGTATCTTCTGTCGCTCAGGCACCGGCGGATCGCATTCCTTGCGCCAGCCGACCCGATTTCCAGCCTGGACGACCGCCTGGAAGGCTACAAAATGGCCATCGAGCGAGCCGGACTGACAGTCGATGAAAATCTGGTGTTCCGTCCGCCGCTCAACGAGAGCTTAGTGCTGGACAAATTGAAGGTTCAGTTCGACCAGATTGTAACACGCATCCAGACCATGGCGGAGCCGCCGACGGCGATCTTTGCGGCAAACGACGTGCTCGCGCAGCATACGGTCAATGCTCTGGAGGCAGCTGGTCTCAAGGTTCCCGATTCGATCAGCGTCATTGGAATGGACGACATCGAGCGCTTCTCCCCCCGGCCGCCGTTTCTGACCAGCATGCGCCAGCCGTTCGACATGATTGGCGAACGCGCCGCGCGCATCCTGCTCGAACGCATGGAATGCCATCCCGACGCCAACGACCCCTTCCCATCGTTCCGGCAAATCCTGCTGCCTACGAAACTCGTCGAGCGCAAATCCTGCCGCGCGTATACGGAGTAGAGGCTAGCGGACGCCCGTAACCGGCGATGCCGCGAAATCGCCCAGCCACGCGCCGCGAGCGATCAGTTCCGTCTGCAGGCAGCGCACGTCGAGGTTTCGCGGGCTTTTCCCCTCCCTGAGCGCCAACGCAGCCGCCGTGCCTGCGGCCTCGCCCATGGCAATCGTGTTCGCCATGCACCGCACGGCCGAGAGAGCTTCGTGGGTGGCGCTCAAGCACCGGCCCGCGACGAGCAGGTTGTCGACGTTCAGCGGGACCAATGAGCGATATGGGATCGTCCAGTAGCGCCCACCGTAAAACTCTCCTGGCAGAAACCGCGTCCCGTCTCCCGTCGGGCTGTGAATATCGATGGGATAGGAACCGCAAACGACCGTATCGTCGAACTTGCGGAACGATACGATATCGTTCTCGTTCAGCACATACTCGCCGACGATCCGCCGCGTCTCCCGCACGCCAATTTTGCCTGCCGTCCAAGATATGAAGGCGTTTTCGAAGCCGGGCACATGCGGTTTCAGGAAGCGCTCAAGAAACTCCCACGCCTGCGTGCGGCCTTCGATTTCCGCTTCCGTCAGCGACTTCGCGTCGGAGCCGTCGTAGCCAAGGATCCTGGTGACGTTAAACGCCCGCTCCCCGATCCGGTTCGCGGAGCCCCAACTCCCGCTCAGATCCGTCCGTCGCGGGTTCCGAAAGTGCTCCGATTCAGAGACTTTAATGTACTCTCTGACCATGCGATCATAGCCGCCCCACTCTTCGTAGCGCGTCGTATCGATGTTGCCGACTGCAAACATCAGCGTCATCGACTGCATCTTGCCGTCTTCGCGCCGGCCTTTCTCCATCGGCGCCCCCGCCGATTCCGCAAGATCGCCGTCGCCCGTAGCGTCGATGAAGATCTTCGCGGCGAGCGCCCTGCGCCCCGCTTTTCCCTCGACAACCGCGTGGGTGATCGTGCCTTCCGAAGTCACCGCGCGCGCAAAAAGCGTGTGCAGGCGCAAGCTGACTTTGGCCTCCGCAAGCATCTCGATAATGAGCAACTTCAAGCGTTCCGGATCGACGTTTACACAGGTGCTGCGCGAGACATCGCCCATCGCGGCCCCGAGCGCCTTGAGCCGATTGAACATCTCGGACGCAATGCCGTATACCACCTGCTTTTCGCCATCATGAAAGCCCAAAAGCGGCAACCCGCTCACAAGCGTCCCTCCCGGATACCCGGCCGGATCGACAATTAGCGTCTTCGCGCCCAGACGCGCCGCCGCGAGCGCCGCCCCGATCCCAGCACTGCCCGAGCCAAGAACCAGCACATCGACGGCCTCTTCGACAGGCGTCGAGAGCGTCTCCAACACAACATTCGATTGATCGTTCTGCATTATGAATATCTTTCTACGATCCGCGAGTAGCCGCCGGATCGTGTGTATTGACACTTTGATAAGCCTAGATCTTGCTCCGGCTCCTAAACTCCGACGGGCTCACCCCAAATCGCTGCTTAAAGAGCCTGCTCAAATAGAACGCAGACCGATAGCCGCATTTGTGCGCGATAACGTCGAGCACGTTATCTGTCTCTACCAGCATGGTTCGCGCATGTTGCAGGCGAATGGCCTCAACGTACTCACGCGGCGTCTGCCCCATCGCGGCATGAAAGCGCCGCACGAGTTGAACCGGGCTCAGCGAAGCGCCGGCCGCGACTTCGCGCAGAGCCACGCCCTCAAGCGCGCGCTCGCGAAGCTTCCGTGAGACATCCGCGACGAGCGAGTCGCCCGTCTGCCCGCCGCGTTGCCGGCAGTCCGAGTCGCAAAGGAAGATAATGTCCCGCACGAAGTGCGCCACGCGCGCCAATCGCGCTGGCGCAATGCTAGACGCTTCCCTGCGCAAATAGGTGAACGTGTTATTCAGCCTGTCCAAATCCGCAACCAAGGCAGCCGTGCACGTCTCGCTCTCCTGAGGAGGGTAAAGCGAGAATTCCACAAAGTGAAAGGACAGCGGCGTGAGGACTCTGCGTTCCATCGCCACGCCAGGCGGGCAAAGCACGACATCGCCGAGTCCGGCGACGCCGGACAGGTTCCCCATGTGGTACTCGAAGCGCCCCGACTCGGCGACCAGCACCGCCCAATTCTGGTATGTATCCACCGGCAGCCTAAAACTCGAGGCGGCCGCATTGTAGGAGTGGGAAATAGCGGTCAGGGATTCAATGGAAGCAAAGCGCAAGCACGTATACTCCTTACTGAAATTATAGATATGTGAGCGATAGAAAACTGCATGTATCGTCTCGCAGACGCCTCACGCGGCAAAACCATTATACGTCCTAAATCACCTAACAATACGCGTGATTTGAGCAAATATTGAATTCACTTATTCCCAGGGGTAAAAATGATATATTCGGATATGCATCGTGTGCAACTACGGCATGACCGCCTCGCAATTCCTATATCGGCCGAAAAAAACAGAGCCCCTCGGGCGCCGCAACGTTGGGACCTCCGGGGCTTCTACGCCATTCCCGTCAGTTCACGATAAGCACGATCTTGCCGCCAGCGTGGCCGCTCTCGCTCAGTTCGTGCGCCTTTGCGGCGTCCTCAAGCGCAAACGTTCGGGCAATTTGAACGCGGACCGTGCCGTCGACCACGAGATGAGCGAGACGTTCAAGAGCGCTTGCGGAACGGGTCGCCGGAGTGCCAGCCGAAAACGCGATACCCAGCTCAAACGCCTGCGGATCCGCGATGGTTACAATGCGCTCTTTACCCCCGCGCAGTTCTATCAACGCCGGGAGAGCTCCCTTCCCTGCCGCGTCAATTGCGGCGTCGACGCCCTGCGGAGCCAGCGCTCGAACGCTTTCGACCAGCCCGTCGCCATAAACCACGGCGATCGCCCCAAGCGACGTCACATAGTCGCGGTTCGCGGCGCTCGCGGCGCCGATCACGGTCACGCCGCGTTCGACGGCTAGCTGAACCGCAACAGCGCCGACGCCGCCCGATGCGCCGAAAATCAGCAGTGTTTCGCCCTTTGCCGCGCCGACCGCATTCAGCGCGCGTTCTGCCGTTTCGCCAATTACGGGGATCGCCGCCGCTAGCGTCCAACTGAGATCAGACGGCTTGATCGCAAACTTGCTTACGAGCGCCAGTTCAGCGTACGATCCTGTGTCGGCCCATCCGAGAACCGCGTCGCCAACCGAAACGCCGTCGACGCCGGGGCCGATCTCGTCGACCACGCCGGCAACATCAGTGCCAATTCCGGCCGGCAGCTTTAGCGCGATATATCCCTTCATTTCGCCGGACCTTACCTTCGCATCGAACGGATTTACTCCCGCCGCCGCAACACGCACGCGGACCTGCCCGGATCCAGGATGCGGATCGTCCGCCTCGACAAGTCGCAACACATCTGGAGCCCCATACTCGCTAAACTGGATAGCCTTCATGCTTTCTCCTTCTTTCTCCCTGAGCGTAAAAGTTTTCGTCATACGAGAAACCATAGACATACCCATATCGATGCACAAACAAAAACCCCGCTCATCGACCAATCAGGTACACTGATCGCCTGGATAATCATGGAAATTCCCGACGACGAAATGCAGGTCTGCCTCAGCGTTCTTCAGCGTATCGCAAACGCAAGGTGCACAATTCAGCGCAGCGAGCGGTTCAACACGCTGATCTCAAAGGTCTACCGCGAGGGCAAACGCTACGACCAGCAAGAGCTAGACCGCCGTCAGAGGGCAGCCGACCGCGAGGTGCAGGCGACCACGGGCATGGTTCAGATCCAGCGCGACGCGGTTAGTCCGGCCGCGCTCCCGGCCCCGGATGCTCAAACGGACGCCCCTCCGCCGGTGCGCGTGCTGAACCAGCCAGAGGCGTGCTATATCTGCAAGGCCGAGTTTACCGAAGTCCACTTTTTCTATCACCTGCTCTGCCCAAAATGCGCTGAATATAACTACCGGATGCGCAGTCTTTCCTCGGATCTGAGCGGCCGGACCGCAATGGTCACGGGCGGCCGCGTTAAGATCGGGCACCAGACGGTCCTGCGGCTTCTTCGAGACGGCGCGAACGTCATCGTCACGACGCGTTTCCCGCATGCGGCCGCCAAGCGCCTCTACGCCGAACCGGACTCCGCCAATTGGCGCGACCGCGTCCGCGTCTTCGGTCTCGACCTGCGCAACATTCCCACCGTTGAGCTCTTTGCGCAACACCTGTTGGACACGGAGCCATCGATCGACATCCTGATCCACAACGCGGCGCAAACAATCCGGCGACCGCGCGGGTTCTACAACGAACTCGTCGCGCAGGAGCAGAATCCTCAGGCGTTCCTGCCTGCCGAAGTGCGCCGGCTGGTCGCCAAGGACGCGCCGTCCACGCTCGCAATCTCCGATAGCTCAACCCTGCTGCCATCGGTCATGCCGACGGTCACCGACGTCCTCCCGGCGGATGCCTTCCACGACAATGAAGAGTTGGCCGATCAGCGGTCGGAGAACAGTTGGCGATTGAAGCTTGACGACGTGGGACCACAGGAGATGCTCGAGGTGCAGCTTGTCAACTCGGTCGCGCCGTTCTTGCTGAACAGCCGCCTCAAGCCGCTCATGATGCGCGCCCCGTTCGAGCGCCGCTTTATCGTAAACGTCAGCGCGATGGAAGGCCAATTCGCGCGCCGCAAGACGATCTACCACCCGCACACGAACATGGCGAAGGCCGCGCTGAACATGATGACCCGCACATCCGGCGACGATTACGCCCGTGACCACATCTACATGACGAGCGTCGATACAGGCTGGGTCACCGACGAAAACCCCGGCCCGCGCCGCATGCGCAAGCAGCAAGAGACCGGCTTCTTCGCTCCCCTAGACATCATCGACGGCATGGCCCGCATCTACCATCCCATCGCCGCCGGCATCAACGAGCCCGCGGAGCCGTTCTACGGCGTGTTTTTGAAGGACTACGCCGTAACGCCGTGGTAATAGGACGCTAGATGCTCGCGCCTATGGCGCGCCACGAATCTCGTTTTGCAAGCCAAACTTCTAATGAGGTAAGTTATGACCGAGTTCGCCAATATCGACGAAATCCTCGTCGTGCCGCAATTCCACTACGACGTCGCATACCTGCAAACCGAAGAGCAATATTACCCGCGCTGCTTCGACAACTTCCGGCAGGCGATCGCTCTCATGGACGCCAACCCCGACTATCGCTACACGATCGAGCAGCCGTTTCTGATCGAGGCGTTCGAGAAGCGATGCCCGGACGACTTCGTGAGGCTCACGGCATGCCAGAAGCGCGGCCAGCTCGAATTTGGCGGGGCGCTCTACGTTATTCCCGATATGAACATCCCTTGCGGCGAAGCGCTTATCCGGCACGTCCTGCTCGGCAAGCGATACGTCGCCAGCCGCTTCGGCGTCGATGTCAGGATAGCCTGGATCGCGGATACGTGGGGACATTCGCCATCTTTGCCGGGGATCATGAGACACGCTGGTATCGACACCTATATCTTCAGCCGCGGAATGCGCCCTGAGCTGCGAAAAGGGGAGTTCATATGGAGAGGCCTGGGCGAAACGGAAATCGTCGCACACTGGCTTCCCGCTGGATATAGCTCCATTCGCTTCCCGTCGGAAACCGAAATCGAAAACGCGCTCGAACTCAACATGGCGTCCGCGACTGAGGAAAATCTTCGCTCGGTCTCCCAAGGGATTCGCAATGTGCTGTCTCAAAATACGGTGTTGATTTGCAACGGCGGCGATATGGCGCCGCCACAGGCGAGTGCGCCATCGGTAGTTAGCCGCTGGCAGGAGCAGGGCTTGCCCGTTCGATTCGGCAAGCTCGCCGAATACGCAGAGGCTCTGCATGACAGCGCGGCGGCCCTGCCTCGGATCGAAGCAGACTTCAATCCGCTGTTTGTCGGCGCCCAGGCGTCGCGGATACGGCTTAAGCAGCTTAACAGAAAGCTCGAAAACGCTTTGCTTTCGATTGAAGCGCTTCATGCATCCCTCCGCATTGGCGGCGCCAACGCGCCAATGCCGCCAATCGAACGCGCATGGAAGATCTGCCTCAAGAACCAGTTCCACGATATCATTTCGGGCACCCTGGTCGACGGCGCATACCACGATGCGCTGCGCGACTACGATACCGCGCTTAGCGATGTCGCGCTCGCGGCCGAAACGGTGTCCGGCGAGCACGGGGATATTGCCGTATTTAACCCGAGCGGATTTGCGAGAAGCGAATGGATAGAGACCAAAGCCGGCGCTGGGCAAGTAAACGTCCAGCCGTACGGCTGGTCCCCGCTGCCGGAGAAGGCGCTGCCGGAGACAATCCGCACAATCGCCCCGAACGAGGACATCGTTATCGAGAACGAGTTCTGGCGCGTCGTTGTTGGTCCGAGCGGGGTGATCACAAGTTGTCTAGACCAAAGAACCTGCGAAGAGTTCGTGGGCGAAAGCTGGGGCAACCTGGTTTATAAACCGGACAACGGCGATCTGTGGCGTCTCGACCATAGTCCCCTCGACGGCGGATCGTTACAGTCGGCGCTGACGGAGCCGGGGATAGACGATCCGATGAGTTCCGGACCTGACCCGCTCGTAAACGATGGTCCTGTTCGTCAGGATCGATCCCGAAGCGAGAGAACGCTGGCGCAACGAAACGGGAAGCAGACGGTGACTGCACGGGGAAATCTCAGCTTCTGGCAGAATTCCGTCGGGTACGAAACCACGATTTCGCTCATAGCGGGCGATCCCGTAATCCACTTTAGGACCGTGTGCCATCCGCATGGACGCCACTACCGCATCTATTCCTGCTTTGCGACGCCTTGGTCCACTTGCACGGCGCGGCATGGAATTCCGTTCGGCGCGATTATTCGCGATGCTAAGCGCTACGCCGACCAGAATTATGTCGAGGCGATTGGGCCCGGCAAACGCGGCGTTCGCGTTCTGAATGCCGGTTTGCCAGGCAATGCCGTGGTGGATGGAGTTGCGTCCATTCTTCTCTTCCGGTCGGCGGCAATGGAATATAAGGCGCAAAGCGACAGTGCGTTCGAGGACGGAGAAGAATTGATATTCGAGTACGGCGTCCGCCCAATCACCGCCGCCGATCCCGGCAGCGCCGAACGCGAAGGCGAGCGCCTCAACCGGCCGCTGCTCGTCGCCAAACGGCCGGAAGGAGCGCCGCTCACGCCGCCGCTTCTATCAATGCCGCCCAATCTCCACGTTGACGCATTCTATGCAACCACCAGCGGCGACATCATTCTGCGCGTGCATGAAGCGACCGGCGAACCAGCGGAAGGCCGCATTGTCTTCGGCGCCGCCCCCCATTCCGTGTTCGCGTCCGACGGCATGGAGACCCTTGGAGAACGCCTGGACGTCGACGGCGCTTCGATTCCCGTCAAGCTGGGTTCGTGGCAAATCGCTACGTGGAGACTGCGCTACGGGCAAGAATAGCCTGCGCCGCAAGCTGCACGGACGTCTCTTGTCCGGCGCCCGCATCGAATAAGGAATATACCGTCAGACCGTGGTGATGCACGGCGGAGAGCAGTGGAGACGCCAATGGACTCAGCCAATACGCCGGATGCTCGGCTATCAATCGCATCAGAATACGTGATCAACCTGTTCGCGCAGAATTATGAGGCTGCATACAGCCTCTGCACCTCAACCATTCGGCAATCAGTAACGCCGGAAAGGGCGGCCGCTGGACGCGCGCTGTACATAAAGAACTGGGGCGACTTTAAGGGGATTACCGGTTCCGAAGAACAACACTTTTCGAAACCCAACGGAGTATTCGACGGATATTCTCTTCAGTGCGAGTTTGAAGACGGCATTAAGACGATCGATATCGTGTTCGATCACGAACCGCGCCAAAATGAGATCTACAGCATCGAAATTCCGGACGACCAGGAGTTCCAAATAGACTAGCCGGCTTCTTCCGCGCTGCGCCTCTCCCCGGGCCCGATCACCCCTCCGCCGCCAGCCACGCGAGCACGTCGCGGAAGTGCGCGTCCTCCAGCGCGCCGTAGAGTGCGTTGCGCGTGAGCTTGGCGCGTATGAGCGCCGGGCTGGTTAAGCCGCAGAGAAATCGCGCTGATTGGCGCGGCAGGGCAAGCGCCGCGGGATGCTTTGCGCGCAGCTGCTTGAACGCTTCTACATCGAGCGCACCGGGTACGTCGTGCTTGCTTGCCGTAGGCTGCAATGGGCGGGCGGCGCCGGTGCGGCAATGGGTGCAGTGGCCGCAAGGCTCCGCGCGAATCTCGCCGAAGTGCGCGACAAGCAAGTTTGTCTGGCAACCGTCGTGTCCAACGAGGTCGACCACCTGACGCAATCGCGCCTCCTCGGCCTGCTCGCGACGCAGGTAGCGGCTTTCCAGCTCAGCCGCGACCGAGTCGGCGTCGTACTCGCCAGGCTGGCGGTAGTATCGGTGGCGCAGCTCCGATGCGCGCAGCTCGATCCAGGCGTGTTGTTCCAGATACTCGAGCGCCTTGGCAACGCGTCCTCGCGGCTTCCGTAGTCGTTCGGCGAATTCATCGGGGTTCAGCGTATGCCACTTCGCGCCGAACTTCGATTTCTCGAACAGGTCTCGTACGAGTTGAGCCGGTTCGCCGGAAAACTGCGATGCGATCCACTCCATGTCCTTAAGCGGCCGGAACTGATATCCCGCATAAAACGGCGTCCCTTGCCGAAACACGCCCAGCAGTTCAAGATACGTCAGCGCCGTGCGCAAGACGAGCATCCGGATATCAAAGCGAAAGGAAAGGTCGTACTGGCTTATCGCGAACTCGTCGCCCAGCGACAGCAGTTCGCCAACCAGACCCCGCAGCGATTCCAGCGTCGGAGTGTCGCCATAGACGAAATTCTCCAGCGTCGTCAGGTCCTCCGCGCACGCCAGCATCTCGACCGTGGAAGGTTTGTCGTCGCGTCCCGCTCGTCCAATCTCCTGGCTATAGCTCTCCAGGCTCTTCGGCAGATTGTAATGATAGACGTAGCGCACATCAGCTTTGTCGATCCCCATGCCGAAAGCGATGGTCGCGACCACAATGTGCGATGCCGATTCCATCCACCAGTCTTGCACGGCGTGACGCTCCTCCGCCTCCATTCCCGCATGATAGGCCTTCGCCTCGAACCCAGCGCTCGTCAAGCCGTTCGCGATCCGCTCCGCCGTCTTCTGCAGCGTGACGTAGACGATCGTGGGGCCTACAGGCCGGTTGCGCAAGCGAGTTGCGAGCACCGTATCGCGATCGGCAGCGGAGACAGGCGTCGTCGCCAGCATCAGATTGCGCCGGTAAAAGCCCGTTACAATCGCTGCGCTCTCATCGATGTTGAACGCCCGGCAAATGTCGCGCACCACGTCAGGCGTCGCCGTCGCGGTCAGCGCCAGGACGCGCTCAGCGCCGATTGCGCGCGCGGTCTCGGCGATCTTGAGGTAGTCGGGGCGGAAGTTATGGCCCCACTCGGAGATGCAATGCGCCTCATCGACCGCGAAGAGCGAGATCTTCGCCTGCTTGATCATGGACAGGAACCGCTCGTTATTGAAACGCTCGGGCGAGACATAAAGAAGGCGCAGTTCGCCTGAGCGGATCTGGTCCGTCACCCGGCGCGATCCGTCGGCGCCCAGCGAGCTATCCAGCCGCGCCGCTGCAATGTTGCGGCTAAGCAGAAAGTCGATCTGATCCTTCATCAGCGCAATCAGCGGCGAGACAACCAGCGTAACGCCATCGAAGGCGAGCGCGGGAAGCTGGTAGCAGAGCGACTTCCCGCCGCCGGTCGGAAAGACCGCTAACGCCGCGCCCTTATTGATGATCGCATCGATCACCTCGCGCTGGCCAGGCCGGAATTCGCCGAAACCGAAGTGCTGCTGGAGCAGTTCTTGCATTTGCGTTTCTGATCCTAATTTCAGTGCATCCAATGCAGCACTCACAGCAGTCCTCCAGAAACGGAAATCGAAGCGCTAAATACTTTCAATGCTTGAACCCGCTCCCATCCGCCTCAGTTTGCGGCGACGTTACCGGATGCGCGCGGAAGTAATCGAGCGCCCGGTGCAGGTCCCCGATGAGCATGTCGGCCATATCACGCGTGAAGCCATTGCGGCACAAGATGCGCTGGACGGCGACATCCTCGACATTCGCAGGCAACGAGTACGCGGGCACCTGCCAACCGCGCACGCGCAGGCGATCCGCGAGGTCGTAGAGGCTGAAGCCGGGATCGACGCCGGCCTTGAACTTCCACGTGCAGCCAGGCAGCCCGCCCGCGCCATCGTAAACGATGTCGAACAATCCGGCATTCGCGATCTCGCGCGCAATCTTCTGACCGATCGCGGCGCTGGTTCCGTGGACGCGTGCGTATCCTTCCCTGCCAAGGCGAACGAGATTATAGTATTGACTGATCACCTGCCCACCCGGCCGCGAGAAGTTGAGCGCAAACGTCGGCATTTCGCCGCCGAGGTAGTTCACGCGAAACACCAGATCGTTGGGCAAGTCCTTCTCCTCGCGCCAGATCACCCACCCCACGCCGAGCGGGCTCAAGCCGAACTTGTGCCCGGAGGAGTTAATCGACTTGACGCGGGGCAGGCGGAAATCCCAAACCACATCCGGCGTCAGAAACGGCGCGACGAAACCGCCGCTCGCCGCATCGACGTGGATCGGCACATCGATCCCAGTGCGCGTCTGCAGGTCGTCGAGCGCCGCCGCGATCTGCTGGACCGGCTCGTACATCAGCGTGAAAGTCTGCCCGAGCGTCGGAACAACCCCGATCGTGTTCTCATCCACCCGCTCAAGCACCTGGTCGACGGTCATCGTGTACTGGTCGCGCTCCATGGGCGCTTCGCGGATCTCGACATCGAAGTAGCGACAGAACTTGTGCCAGCAGACCTGGACTGGTCCCGTCACGAGATTGGGGCGCTCGATGGACTTTCCAGCCGCCTTTTGCCACTCGCGCCAGCGCCACTTGAGCGCTAGCCCGCCAAGCATCGCCGCCTCGCTCGAACCGGTCGTCGAGCATCCTACCGCGCTCACGGACTCCGGAGCATTCCAAAGGTCCGCGATCATATGAACGCAACGGGATTCAATTTCGGCGGTCTGCGGATACTCGTCCTTGTCGATCATGTTCTTGTCGACACAATCGTCCATGAGCTTGCGGATCTGTGGTTCCAGAGTAGTCTGGCAAAATGTCGCCAGGTTTTGCTTGCTGCTGCCGTCGAGAATGAGTTCATCGTGGATAAGCTGATACACGGCATCCGCGTCCTGCTGCGCGCGCGGCATCCGGCATTTGGGGAGGATCGTGCCCGATATGGGCGAAACGATGGCGTCGTGACACGGCGTCTCGTGATCGCAGCCGTGCTTATGGCGATGTAGCGACATGAGCGTATCTCCTTCGGCGCAGTTGCCTGGGCAATGGAAGTCAGTCCTTCTCCGTCCTCATTCCACAATCGGCACGCACCGACATCTCATTTGGCGCCGCATGTGGACTGTCCCAGCCGTCAACACGGTTGGACGCGATGTTTCGATTGCCTGCTTGTGGGATATATCGTTCTTAACGATATATCCAAAAGGGAGGGTTCGATGAAAATCTCAAGAATCCTGTTGGCGCTGCTTTTAGTTATGACCGTTATGAGCGCATTCGCAACGGCAGGCCCGGTGGCCGCATCTCCATCCTACGGCTCAACCATGACATCCGGCACAGCATCAGGCGCCGGTTCGACGAACTGGCGACACCACCACAGGCACCATCGCCGGCATGGCCATGGCGGAATAACCATCCGGTTGTAGCTGCGGTTGCCTATCAGAAAATTGCCGCGCCCGCATTCCCATCAGGGTGTGCGGGCGCGACTGTCTTCAAGCTCAGCGATCTTGCTCAGCCCTTGCGTGTACGCGTTTCCGCTCCGCGCCGCTTGCCGGGATCTTGCTGATCACTTCCCGCGACCGCCTTGGTCTCGACCGCTGTCGTCGCGGTACTGGCGGTAGCCGCCGACGACGACTTGCTAACCTTTGACTTAAGTAACTTTCGTCTGTCGTGTTTGTCTGACAATGATCTTGCCTCGATTTCTACGCCCTTTTTTGGGCGTTGTCTATAAAGTTGTACCCATTGTCAGTCTGCATTCGGCGCAAATCTTAAAGATGTCCCGCAAAACCCTGTGTTTGTTCGCCTTCCCGCGATCCTGTCCGACGACGCGATACGTTGCAGGCCAGCCCCAATCGAGCGCCTATTCCGAGACCATCGCCAGGCTTGCCGCCCCGATTACGGAAGCGTCCGGACCGAGCGATGCGGTTTTCACAGGGCAGTGATTGGGTCCCTCGAGGGCGCGCGCGCTCAGGACGCGCCGGGCTGGATCCAGCAGCCGGTTGCCAAGTAACGCGAGGCCGCCTCCGATTACAAACATATCCGGATCAATCGCATTGGCCAACGACGCCAACCCGAGACCAAGGTATTCTCCGGTACGTTCAATCGCGCGCGCCGCCGCACCGTCGGGATCGGCAAGAGCCTGGCTTGCAATCTCCTCCCCGCGAACTGGCGCTGCGTCTTCACCCGCGATCTCATGATACGTCGCGACCAACCCCGAGCCGCAAACATAGGCTTCGAGCGTACCCCTATCCCCGCCCGCGTCCAGACGGGCATCGGGAGACAAATCGATCAGAAGATGGCCGAACTCGCCTCCCGAAAAGTGCGCCCCGTGGTGAATGCGTCCATCAAACACGAGTGCGCCGCCTACTCCCGTTCCAAGCGCAAGGAAGGCAACCGTCGCAACGCCTTTTCCTGCGCCAAATCGGCACTCCCCCGACGCCAATGCGTTTACGTCGTTATCGACGCTCACAGGCAGCCCCAGGCGCTCTGAGAGCCCATCAGCAATCGCCGCCCCCGTCCAACCTGGCAGGATATCGGTCGCGCTAAGAACAACGCCTCGCCTAGAATCGATTCGCCCGCCTGCCCCGGCTCCGACGGCCGCGACCGATCCTCGCGGCACGGACGAGACAATCGTCTCCGCAAGAAGGATCGTCCTGGCGAGGACACTTGCTCCGCCCTCTCTCGCGTTTGTAGCGATCTGGCGGCGCACAACGAGGGTTCCATCGTCGTTAACCAGAGCCGCCGCGATTTTCGTGCCGCCAATGTCTATCCCAAGCGTGAGCCGTCCAGTAGTCATATGGGATGATGCGGGGAAGCGCGTTCCGAATCCTGCGCAAGTTGGCGCAAATCAAGACAACATCCGCCGTCGATTACATTTCGACTGCGGATGTAAAGCGGTTGGGTAATGTTTTGGCCAGGGCGTACACCCCGCGATAAAATCGACTAGAACCGGCCTGGGTGGTATGCGTGCTCGCGCTCGACGCGAAGCTGCGCGGTGTATTGCTGCCCGCTCACGATCGACGCTTGCAACACCTGCCGGTCTACCTGCTTGGCGCGAATTTCAAGATCAAGTTCGCCAACCCTCTTGTTGGCTTCCGCAACCCCGTTCTCGACTGCGGGAGGCGCGGCAAGTTTGTCCACTTTCGCCTGCAGCTCGCCTTCGCGGATATTCAACTCCGCAAGCCGCTTAGCGTCCGCGCCGAGCATTGCCAGGTTCAGGTTCCAGCTCTCATCGTGCTTTGAATCTCGAGAATTACTCATGCCCCTGCGGATCTGATCGTCATTGGCCGTGAGCGACGCAATCGAGAGTTGAACGTCCGCCAGGTCGGAACTCGCCTGTTGCTGAGGCGTAAGGTACGGTTTCAATTCACGGGCTTTGTCCTGCGCCTGAAGGTAGTCCTGGCTAAGCGCTGCAATCTGACGATCCAAATCGGCCGCCGTTCGTTGCTGCTGCTTGATGATCTGATTCATCTTAACGATACGCGCGCCAAGGCGATCTCCGCGAGCCTTGTTCACATATTCCATCACATGGGGATACGCCAACGCGCCAACAAATACGACGAAGAGAACCGCTACGACGAATCCCGCAAGCGTCCTGGGCTTCGGAGGCGCTAACCTGTACCACGCCTGACGCGTAACACGGGGTCCCGCGGTACGATACTGGTTACCGGCCCCCTCCCCGCCGGAAGCCTTTTGTCCGTGTGTCGTCTCATCCCAATCGCTGAGAACGAGCGCCGGCGCATCTGGCGCGGGCGCTACGGGCGCTACGGGCGCATCCGTTACGATCCGCAACGCCTGTTCTCCAGAAGCGACGCCAACGTACGGGCTTTGCTTGGAAGTCGATGGGGAAGGGTCGGGATCGTCAGGCAAGAGTCCTATCGTCTGGGATGGCGTCGCCGAGGCGGCCATAGGCGGCGCAGCCGGACGAACATCTGCAGCTTGAACGGAAGTAACCGGATCAACCGAAAATGGATTCTCGGCCGGAGGCGCAGAGACCTCTTCATCGACGCGAGAGATAGGCGAAATCGAAACGTTCGCAGGACGTACCGGCTCGGGGGGAGCCGTGGGAGTATGCGTTTCGGATACAATTGGGGCGCCCGGCACAACGGGACGGGGCTCTGCCAGAATTCGAGCGTTCAATTCGCGCGAACGCACTTCGATCTCTTTAATCTTAAGACGCGCCGCGATCGCATTTGCCGGACAAACGTTCTGAGCCGTTACGAGGGCGGAGGCAGCGGACATGGACGCGGCAGTCGCATTCGTTACTCGCCGAACCCAGAGAAACGGACGATCGAGATGGGCTCTCGAATCAGCCTCGCTGAGATACTCTCGCGTCTGGCGCGCCGCTTCCAATGCGTTCCGAAGGCGTTCCGCAGCCTCTTCGAGCGCCGCGTAATCTTCGCTCGCCTTCTCTAACTCGCTCACCAAATGATCCGCGTATTCTATAGTCGCCTTCATGTTGTCAGGTTTTACCAATTCGCCAATCGAGAAATGGGACGCGATACGGTGCGACCTGCTCTCTATTATTGGAAAACCAGGGAAAACGTTCAGGGTAAATTGACGCAATGCGGAAGAAAGGGGCAAGCAAGCAAACATAAAGCCGCATCCGGCTGCACATTTGAGCAGCCAGACACGGCCAGCGCATCTTATTTGCGAATGCTGATAATCTCGTAGGTTTGACGGCCATCAGGCGCTATAACATTGACTTTATCGCCAACGCGCTTCCCCATCAAACTCTCGCCCAGCGGCGATTCATCCGAGATTCGGTCCCGATTCGGGTCAGCCTCAATGGGGCTGACGATTCGGAACTCCCAATCGTCCCCGGTCGACTCGCGAACCGTTACCAGGGAGCCCAGGCCGACGACATCCTCTGGCACCTCTGCATCCTCGAGGACGCGGGCGATTTGCAGAATATGCCTGAGATCCTCAATGCGCCCTTCGAGGAACGCCTGCTGGTTCTTGGCATCTTCATACTCGCTATTTTCCGTCAGTTCACCGTAAGAGATTGCGTCTCGAATACGCTCGGCGATTTCCCGGCGCTCAACTGTGCGCAGCCGGTCGTACTCCGACGATAACTCTTCGAATCCAGACGGCGTCAGAACTACTTCCTCTTTTTCAGCCAATTCGATCGCGCTCCTTCTTTATGGCGCTCATCGCCGTGCGCCGGCAGTCAGCTTATATGCCATTCTCTTCGCACGGGAATCACATAGTATGAAGCGCCGGTGTGGCCCGAAAGATCGGTCACCAGCGCTCAGTAAACCGTTGCGTGGTCAAAAGCGGCTAGTATAATACCTGATCGAACCAGATACATGTGCTGAGTTAGACGAATTTACCATAGAATCCATGCAAGCGCGCTCACTTTTATCTCCGCCGTCTGGCGTATTTGTTAAATCTAGCGATTTCTTGGCGTTCTAAGCACCCTCATACCATCCCGGATGTAGCGCCGGACGTCGGTCGACGACGCGCCATGCCCTCCCGAAGCGAAGTAAGCTCCTGCCGCCCGGCCAATGGCATACGTTCCTGCGTACGCTACGGCCGCCTTCACAACGACGCCAACTCCGGCCGGAACAAAGCCGATCGCCTGCCTTGCGGCCGCGCGCCAGAGGAACGCTCCGCCGACCACAAACGCGAACTCGCGAGTGCGCTGGCGCAAATCCGGAGGTAACCCGTAACAAGCCGCGACCATCAAGAAAAGCTCAACTTGATTGCGGGTCAGGGCCACGAGATCCCCGGCTGCCGTAAACGGCAGCAACCAGTCGCCTGCGGGAATCACGCCAGGCAAGGCCGAGAGGCCGGCAAGCTTCGCGTTTCGACGAGCATACTCGGCGCTGACCTGTTCGATCACCGCCGGACGAAAGGCGGGAAAGCGTTTCGCAAGGCCGATGCGCGCCTCGCCACGGCGATCCAGGATATCGTCGACCACCGCCTTAAGCGCCTGTTCACTTCCCGCAACAAGATCGGCATCGAACACAATGACATCGCCAGCCCCTTGTCCGGGTTCCGCGCCGCGCCGGATATGCTCGCTGACGTCCTGCCCGGCAATCGTATCCGCCCTCTCGCGGCCGAGGCGGTCAATGGCCGACGCGATCGCGTCATCCGCGCCCACAACGGCCAGCGTCACCGGAAGCGCAATGGCGGCCTCGATCTCAGCAGTCGAAATCCCTTGCGCCATGTTCCAGATTTTGACCGCGCCAGCGATCTTGTTTTTCAAGCGGTCCTCCAGTTAACAACAACAACCAATCTGCACATGGAGAAATAGACGCAAATACGCGCCAATTTGTTGCAGGGAGATTCGCGGCGCGGCAACGAGGCCCGCCAATGCTTAACGGTGGGACATAAAAACTGGGGCGGCGGACGTCCAAGGACGCCCGCCGCGAATGGAGCTCACCCAACCCAGGGAGATAGACAATCGAACAATACGCACCTATTCGATAGCTCGGCCTTCTTCCCGAAGGAAGACCCGGTAGCTTTGCGTCACCGCCTCACGGCGGCTTTGCCATTGTCGTAGATGAGTGAGACTACCGATAAAGATTATGTGCAGCAGGCAAGCGTCTCCATACTGTTACAATTACCAGTGTTGTCTCGGCATCAGAGAGAGCGTCCCGCCGCCGCCGCAAATGCCGGTAAATCGACCATCAGCTGATTAAAAGCCGGGATCGTGATCGATTGCGCGCCGTCTTTAAGCGCCTTCTCGGGATTCGGATGCACCTCAATAATCAATCCATCCGCGCCAACCGCGACAGCAGCCTTGCTCATCGCGGGAACCATGGACGAGCGCCCAGTCCCCTGCGACGGATCGACGATCACCGGAAGGTGACTCAATTCCCGAACAGCCAGCACCGCTGATAGGTCCAGCGTGTTGCGAGTGTAAGGCTCGAACGTGCGAACGCCCCTCTCACAGAGCATCACCTGCGTATTTCCGCCCATCACGATGTACTCGGCCGCCTGCAGCCATTCCTCGATCTTCGCGGTCATCCCGCGCTTAAGCATAACCGGCTTGCGGATCTTGCCGACTTCTTCAAGGATTTCGTAATTCTGCATATTGCGCGTGCCGATCTGCAAAATATCCGCATACTCGGCGACCAGCTCGATGTTGCGCACATGCATAACCTCGGTGATCACCTGCAGGCCGGTCTCTTCCCGCGCTTCCGCGAGCAACTTGAGACCGTCGAGCCCCATTCCTTGAAACGAGTACGGCGACGTGCTCGGCTTGTAAGCTCCGCCGCGCAGGACGGTGGCTCCAGCCGCTTTCACCGCGCGCGCAGTCTTAAGAAGCTGCTCCCGCGACTCCACCGTACACGGTCCCGCCATCACTACGACGCGGTTTCCGCCGATCTCGACATCACCGGCGCGCACCACCGACTTCTCCGATTTAAACTCCTTGGCGACGAACTTGTACGGCTTGAGCACGAAAACAATGTCGGCGACCGCCTCCAGCGCCCTCAGCTGATCCGCCGCCGCTTCCTTGTCGGCCCCGGGAGCGCCAACGGCTCCAATCACCGTTCGCTCGACCCCGTAGATCGGATGAACGCCGTATCCCATCTCCTTGAGCGTGCTCTCCACACCCTCGACCTGCTCGGGCGTCGAGCCCTGCTTCAGAATAATTATCACAACCGAACTCCTATCTCTTAGCGCACATTTAGCGTAATTATACCTTGGCGAGCAATTGGCAGGCGTCGAACACAGCGCGCCGGCGCATGCGATGGAAGCTCAAACCGTGCTTAAGGGTGCAAGCGAGCCGCCGCGCGAAGCTGTTCGAGGCGGTCACGCTGATCGGGGGTAAGGAGGGTTTGGAGCGCCTGCCGCTCCTGGTCGTTCACGCCTTTGAGCGCAGCCCGTTTTTGCAACGGCGTGAGTGTCGGATCGTTTTTGTACGACTGGCGAAGCCCCTTGAACCATTCGCTGACCGCTCGAAACTGAGAGCGCTGCGCCGGACTAAGGGCGAGAGCACGCACGACATTCTTGCCTGCGGTCAGGGCGCGGCGATCGACAACAGGAACCGGAACGCGCGTGGTCGACAGGGGGGAAATCGACTGCGAAATGACTGCGGAAGCGCCTGGCTTGTCAGGCAACTGCGCCATTGGGCGCGCAATTGGACCATCGCCAAAAGCGGCAACGGATGTTAGAGCCATCGCCAAGATGAGTTGAATCGCCGCTGCTCCGAGGCTGCAACGCCCAAAATATCTTCTCCCATCGTCCATCGTCCAAATGCTCCCTTAAGAGCTTAGACGCTATAACGCTTATCGGGTTCATACACCTCTAAGGTTGAAGGCTTTAGTGCGATATAAAATGACGAGTATTGTAAAATCACGCTATATAGCATACAGTATTACAAAAATACTTGAATAAACGTAAGCCAGATTACAGATTATCACGTCTACTTGCTATAAGCTAAAATTGCACTCGGATAAGCATTCGATATCATTAGAATCATGTCGTACCGAAGAGCTTATCAATAATGAACGTGGACACCAGGAGTCACCATGTTACTAGGTAAAGAGAAGATAATGCTACGGCCTGGAACCGTAGTAAGGCTCAAATCCGGAGGTCCTGACATGTCTGTCAAGGAAGATTTGGGCAGCGTCATTCTATGTCAATGGTTTGTCGGTTGCAAACTCGAAAGCGCATTTTTCCCTATGGAATCGCTCTGTATGTTGGAGAACAAGGCCGACGCCGCCCGCTTCTCCGGAGAGACCTTGGCGGCCTAGCCCGCTTATTATCCCCTCGATTTGTACCGCCCGTCCCAAAGCCAATGTTGCACCTGGGACGGGCATTATCTCTATTTAACAGCGCTTTCACTCAACCGCCAAGCGCTCGTCGCAAGATTGCGCTAGACGCATATGAACAGCTCTTACGAGGGCCAAAATCCTCGTAAGGAAGACTGCATAGAATCGACGATCACTGAGTGCGCTTGCCCCGCGAGGACGCACTCAGCGACTTCTTCCCACCCTAGCCGTACGTCACGATCACCTTGCCAGACTCGCCTTCCATCGCACGGTACGCCTCGCCGATCCGATCAATCGGAAACGTATGCGTGATCAGCGTCTCGACCGGCAGGCCTTTACGCCAAAGCGCAACCATTTCGGGGAACTCACAGAAATGGAAGAACCACGAACCGGTCGCGGTAATATCGCGTCGAATGAAGTGCTCGCTCGGCGATAGTTCCACGGCCCCTTGCTCGCCATTGAAGATGACGTGTCCCGCCGTGCGCACTGACGTAAAGCACTGCTTGGCGGTCACTGGCGAGCCTGCGGCCTCGATGCAAACGTCCGCGCCGCCCCCGGTAATTTCCCGGATCTTTGCCGGGACATCCGTTTCAGCGTCGGCCAAGATCGTCATCGACGCGCCCATTTGTTTGGCGAGCGCCAAACGCGGGGTGACGCGATCGATGCCGATAACAGTGCGTCCGAGGAAGCTCTGAAGAATGACGCTTCCCAACCCAATGGGTCCGAGGCCAAAGATAGCGACGGTTTTCGGATTCTCCGCCTCAAATTTCTTGGACGTATGATACGGCACGCCAAAGCCGTCGCCGCCCACGAGCACGCCGACGTCCCACGGCAGGTCGTCGGGAAGCTTGTTGCAAGCCCTCGCAGGGACCGTAAAGTACTCGGCGTGCATATTCGAGTAGCCGGCAAACTTCGGACACCACGTGTACTGCCCCTTGCGGCAGTAGTCGCACTCGCCGCAACCTACGACGGCGGACGCGGCGACCCGGTCGCCGGCGTGAACGATGTCGACGCCTTCGCCCACCGCGCTGATCACGCCCGCTGCTTCGTGCCCCGAGTTGCCGGTCGCATTTCCTTTGCCTCGGTAGCCATGCATTTCACTGCCGCAGATGGCGGACATCACCGTCTTGATAACGACGAACCCCGGCTCCGCAACCGGAATCGGAACGTCTTCAATGCGCACCTCGGAATTGCCAATTAATTTCGCGATTTTCATAGCGCAAACTCCTCCTGAACTTGAACACGCCGCCCCTCCGCAATCGACCGCTTGAGCGCGGCCTCGAACTGAAGCTCCCGTAGACCGGCGATGCCGGGGACAGGGGGCTTGCCGCCGGTTCGCAGCGATTCGAGGTAAGCCGCGAGCGAACGCTGAAAGGAACGATCGTAGCTCGCCCAGCGATTTGCGTTGGCTCCCGGACTGTAGTGCTCGATCTGATCCCCATCGCCGGCAATGAGGTCAAGCGGACCGTCCAGGTCCTGCACGCGAATGCGGCCATGTTCAAAGAGGAACGTCATGTCGTAAAGCGGCGTGCTCAAGCTCCAGCCGCATGTCCCGACGAGGGTTCCGGCGCCGCCGCCCGCAAGTCGAAACGCCGCAGTAACGTCGACCGCGTCATAGAACGACCGGACCGTCGTTCCGCTTGAGCCCGAGAGTTCCGTGACGTCTCCCGCCAGAAAAAGCATCAGATCGATGCAGTGGCTCCAACACGCATAATGCGCCGCCCCATACACGCCGACGACGCTGCCGAGGTTGCGCTCTTCGATCAGTTTGACCGTCTGAACGGCGTGATCAAAGAAACGATAATTAAACACCATGGCCGTCTCGCAGCCTCGCTTCTCCGCAAGATGAATCACCTCGCGACCGCGGACGAAGTCCTCCTCGCTCACGTGCGCCTGGCCATTGCGCGCGACAAGCGGCTTCTCGAAGAACAGGCGCGGCGCCCCCAGTTCAATCAGCGCCGTCGCTACCTCGTCCCGGCATGTTTCCGACGTCAACACGAGCACGGCGTCAGGCTTCCAGAGCGCCAAATCCTCGAGGGAGGCGAAAAGCTCGCCGCCGTGAGCCGCCACGATCTCCTGCGCGGCGACGGCCGTCCTGTTGTAGTAGCCAAGCGAAACGTCTTCGACGCTTGCCAAATACGGAATGTACTGCTTGCGGGCCACATTGCCGGTCCCCGCGATTGCGATCTTCAGTGACATGGTGTTGTCCTCAATGAATGGTTATCGATATTTCGACAGTCAGGCGCGCCGGCTTATTCGTACCGGACGACGTCAACGCTGAAATACTGTACACCTAGCGCCGGGCGAATGCGAGGATAATATTCAGCGATGACAGGACAATTATCTGCGGCAAGCAGAACGGTATGCGGTCGGACTGCAGCCTTCCGCCGCGCGAAAGACGCGAGCATAATAGGCGGCGTCGGAATAACCGCAAGCTTGAGCGATCTGCGAAATGGACATGCCCGTATATGTCGTTAGCAAATGCTTTGAGTGCAAGACACGCAGTGCCGTCAGAAACTCCCACGGGCTCTTGCCCGTCTCGCGTTTGAAGACCTCGCAAAAGTGCCCTGGCGTCAGACAGGCGACATCCGCGATCTCGCTGAGCGTAAGGGAATCGGAGAAGCGGAGCCGGATATACTCGATCGCCGATGCAACCGACGCCGGTCCCGCGGTTCCAGCTACGGCATCGTCCATTGGCTCCAAGCCGGACCCGACGACCGCGGCCCTCCCCACCTGAACGACACAATCGAGAAACCACGAAAACGCCGCCGTGCGAAAGCCCGGACGGCGTCGGCGGAGTTCCTCGTCCATCAATACCACGCTTCGCCAAACCCGTTCGCGCTGCTCAACGGGCAGACGCACGCCCCGGCGGACCGGCGGCAGGCGGAACAGCTCTTCGAGCAGCGAAAGGGCGTCCAAAGCGAGCGAGCGCGCCGGGCCGGTCAAAAGATCGTGGCGAAAGAGGAGGTTGTCGATCACGAGGTTCGTACAGTCGTAGCCGTGTCGTTCCCCAGGGGCAATCAGCAGCACATCGCCCGGCACGATTCCGCAACGCTCGCGCGTGTCGCCGACGATGTGCACCCCGTTGCCGTCGCGCACGAAGACCATCTCCGCAAAGTCGTGCGTGTGCAACGGCTGCGGCGTCTGGTGATGCGCTCGCGTCAACGTGAGCGGAACGCCAAGCGACGCAAAGAAATCATCGGCGGTATACTCAAAGACTTGTGGCCGTCTCGCTACCATCATTCAGTCCTTCGGGCCCGAACCGGCCCTGCCTCAGCGGAAGGCGCCTCAATTTACTTCCTGATCAATTCGATCGCGCCCCAATGTCCTGGCGCAACGGGAATATCGATAACCGCGCCGCGCCGCGCTTCGTAATAACGCAAGAGCTGTTTGCTCCAAGAATAGCCTACCTCGTGCCGGTCGTATTGGAACCATGCGGGCGCGGTAAATGCCAGAAAAAGAACGATTAGAAACAGTTTGGCATATCCAACGCCCCGTCCGTGCGGCAGCGCGGAAGACGGCGTCAGGGAAAGGCATGCCGCGATAACCGCAAGCGTATGATAGCGTCCCCATGACAAAGCGCCGTGGCTCATGGAAGCTGATACGAGAGCGCACGCCGCAACCAGAAAGAGGCTGATCGAGAACCTATTCCGATCCATTACGGCCGTAACAAACAAGCCGATCCAAACGACAACGCCAATCCAGCACGGCGTGCTTGTGGTAAAGAGTCGATCGACCACGCTGTTGACGGCGATTGCGACCGCGCCTAAGTGGACGGAATGAGCCAGCCTCCCGGAGTGCATGAGGAAGATAATCTGAACGGCGGATCCGGCCAACAAAGTCGCAACCTTCCAAAGAGCCCCCTTGTCGCGCAGTTTCCCGAGCGCGACGGCGCAAAGCGCGACGTAGATCGCGAACGGCCCCGTCAAACTGAAGATAACAAACATTGCGGCATCGAGGGCAGTAAAGACCCGATTCTTCGCCGGCTCGCAGAGGAGGATCAACAGCATGATGACGCAAGTAAACCAATGCGCGTTCGTAGCGTTGCCATAGGCTTCCGAGGGAATCGGCGCCAGCGCGTAGAGAAGAGCGCTCGCCAAACGCGTCGCCGGAATCCTCAGAAAAGTCGCGCGATCACTGACCAGGTAGAACAACGGCAGCACGAGCACGGCCAAGCTCAAGACGGTCATAACAAGCGGGCCGTCGACCAAGGGAAACCGGACAGCGAACCATGCAAATAACCGCGGGACAAGGTGAAGATAACCCGAGTACGGCTGCAAGAACAGCGCCATGGATGGA
Source organism: Capsulimonadaceae bacterium (assembly GCA_031292625.1). GTDB lineage: Bacteria > Armatimonadota > Armatimonadia > Armatimonadales > Capsulimonadaceae > JARLGU01. Next base: position 73,850 of record JARLGU010000021.1, read on the forward strand.
TTGTTGAATGCCGGACCGTAAAACTCCTTGCCATCCTCCGCCCAGAAAGCCGCATGCGCCAGCAAATCCCATGCACGCAAAACCATAACAGCCGAGCACGCGAGCGCGAATACCAGGCGAACAGCAGGCGATGGACGAAACAACGCAATATGATCGACAATCACGCGAACGCCATTACGCTGCCGATGAGGCTGTTTGTCCTCCAATACAGTTTGGGTGATCGAAGGTTGGTTATCCATTTCGTTGGATCGGCAGTGAACCAGTCTAGAGGATCACATGCGTTTCGTTTTCCTATTATGATGCGTTTTGCCGGATCTCTCGAACATCGACCAAGTTTTACGCCCATCGCGCCTTTCTGCATGAGATCCAAAAAACTATATCAACTCCATCGATGGAGTACTTGACAGGACGGACGAAGTAACCTATAATGGAACAACTCCATCGATGGAGTGTCCGGAACCAGTCCATGCCAATTGATACACGCCTCGGGGCGGCGCCAAAATATGTTCAGCTTGCGGATCATCTGCGTAAGCAGATCAAGCGCGGCACTTTGAAGCCGGGCGACCGACTGCCCTCGCAAGCCGAGCTCAAAGCGCAATACGGCATCAGTCAGGCGACCATGGAGAGGCTGCACGCCAGCTTGGAGCAGGAAGGCTTGATCGTCCGCCGCCAGGGCAGCGGAACGTTTGTCGCGCCGCCTCCGGAACGTATCCGGACGGGAATAGTCGGCGTCACCGGCGTCGGTTTTCTCGTCGACAGGAGCTTCTATTGGATGCATATCCTCGAAGGCATTCGCTCCGTCGCCACCCCGGCAGGCTTCCAAATCATGCTGATCGACCCACGAGCGTCGGAGATCAATACCGATAGCGTCGATGGCCTCTTCGTGACTGGCTGGGACAAGCCGGAATTCATTCGTACGTTCCCGAATGTCGAGACGGTTGAACTTATCACCGCATCGGGATCAGGAAGCAGCGTCGTCGCGGACGATTTCGGCGGCGGCGTGATCGCCACTGAATATCTTCTTGGTCTGGGCCACAAGCGCATCGCCATGCTAGGCAACGAAGGATATCACATCTCGGAGATTCGCGCCGAGGGTTACAAATATGCGCTTAAACGGGCCGGGATCGAGCCGGATCCTGCTTGGCTCCGAATGATTGCGGATCTTTGGCCAGAGTTCCAGAAAAATGGCCAATCTCATATGAACAAATGGCTGGATGAAGATTGGGACAAGCTCGGCTGCACGGCGCTGCTCGCGCACAACGACCCGACTGCGCTCGGCGCAATCGCCGCGTTCCGAAAACGAGGCTACGACGTTCCGGGGAAAGTCAGTGTCGTCGGATATGACGCGACGGGGCTGTATGACAACGCGGACCCCTTGCTTACGAGCGTGGCCGTCCCTCTTCAAGAGGTTGGAAGAATCGGGATGAGCACATTGCTTGCGCGCATCAATGACGATGGTGACCGCAACGGACAGGAAGTAGTTCCCGTAACGCTGCGGCACGGTCATTCGGCGGCAGCGATCGCGGACACAAAGTAAGAGCTAGATATACGAAAGGTCGACAAAGACGATGGACACGAAACCGAAAGCTACTCACGCTCCTCATGGAGGATTTACTCTTATCGAGTTGCTCGTCGTTATCGCAATCATTGCGATTCTTGCAGCAATATTGTTTCCTGTATTCGCGACGGCCAGAGAGAAAGCAAGGGCGACCGCCTGTACGAGCAATCTGAAGCAGCTCGGAATCGCCTTCCTCCAATACGAGCAGGACTACGACGAACTTAACCCCGCGGGCGACAGCGGATGGATGGCCAATGGATGGGCATACTGTCTATACCCATACGTTAAGTCTAAGGCTGTCTTCACATGCCCTGACGACACGACTGCCGTCAAAGCGAACGCACAAGCTCCTGGCGACACTCTCGTGTCGTATGCCTCCAACTCGCAGTTGTACAGCCTTCCAATGACCAAGGCCACGGCCGTTGCGAAGACGGTGCAACTCATCGAAGTCGCCGGAGTCCAGTGCGCGATCGGCGTCTCAAACAGTGCATGCTGGAACTCTTCGTGGGGTATGGCGTTCGACTACAGTTGCGCGACCTACCAGTTTTCGCCCGGCACGGAAGGGGCGCAGGTATATACGGGGCGCCAAAACCTGAACGACGGGTCGACGTTTGCCACAGGCTATTTGGGTGGACGCGGTACCTTTGGAAATCCATATGGACAGTTCGCGTCTCCGACCGGGCGTCACAACAATGGGGCGAACTACCTTATGGCTGATGGACACGTTAAATGGCTGATGGGCAACTTGGTGTCAAGCGGCACCGTCGCCCCCAACTCGACTTACGCTCAGGGATCACAAAACGCCGCCGGGGCTGAAGTATCGACCTTTGCCGCCACATTCTCGCCGATCTAACAAATGACCAAACCTATGAACTCAACCATAATCCGCAATCAATGCCCACGCTTGATGTGGGCATTGTCCCTTGTTATCATGTCAGTCACAGCCTGCATACCAACCATCACAGCTGCCGATCAGCCAGAGCCCGCCGCGGCTACCGCTGCCTCGACAACAACCCCGCCAGCGCTTCCGGCGACGTGGCCAAAGACGGTGATGATAACCGTCTGCCCAAACTGGGAAAATCCGCGCGGACACAACGAATGCTACCGGACTTGCTACGACCGTCCTGTCGCTACCGGGACCCTGCCGTCGGCAGTGTGGCAACTGACGCAATTGCAAAAGTATCTTCCGGGTGCGGTCTTTGCCATTGACTTGATCCCAGGCAAGGACAACACAGGCATTCTAAAGATCTTCGGCGACTATGTGGAAGCGACCCATCAGGTTCCCGGCGCACGGGTCATCCCGTTTTCCGACGTATCGCAGGGATCGACGCCGGAAGAACAGGAGGATCGCCTCTTCGATTTTTTCCACAAGGCGCTCGCCGAACATGGCGGCGATCCAGGCTGGTTTCGTGTAAACGGCATTCCCGTCGTCACCGATTACGCGCATGGCGGCATGGGTTTCGAGAGCGTCGCCCGCCTCTCTCCGCGATTTGCGCAGGCGGGCGACAAGATCTACTGGCTTACCGATGTCGGCGCGACAACGCAGTGGACGGTTCCCGGACGCGTCGATAGTCTGCACATCCCCGATCTCATGCCATACGTCGCCGGCGCCTATACGTTCGGTCCGCCAAGCCTCGATACCGCCGTCGCCACGGGATTTACCGACCTTGCGCGAGCAATCCGCGCCTACCCGGAGAAGCGCATTTACGGCGCGTGCGCGACCAACGGCTACTATTCGGCGCGCACCTCGCAACGAAACTACGTCAGTCCCCGGGGCACGTTCACGCTCAGGAATGCGCTCGATCATATTTTGCCGACCAACCCCGATATCCTGACCTCTGGAACGTGGAACGACTATGTCGAAGCTGGAACCGTTGAGCCAAGCTACAAGCATACCAGCGCCTTGCTCGAGATCTTGAGAAGCTACGCCGACGACTGGACAGCGCAGCCCCACTCCGCCGACACGCAGCCTCATCTCATCGTAAGCTACCACAAGAACGCATTCCCCGGCGAGCCTCTCTCCATTGAGGTGCTCAATCTTCCAGTCGCGAAGCCCTTCGCCACGATCCATTGTACGATTACGATCCGGAGCGGAGCGGGTGACGTGCTTGCGAAATTGCCGGTCACGCCGCTTACCGGGAACGCGCGCTCAGCCGCAAGCGTCATGTATACGATCCCGGCCGCCATGAAGCGCGACATGTTGCGCATCGAGCCGAGCGTCGACGCCGAGGGACCGCAACAGTTCCACCGCGACTACGTCAACCTGCCGCCAATCCCCGTCCTGACCGATGGCGTGCTGGCAGATCCGCTTTACTTTAGCGTCCCGCTGCACCGCCTGCGGACCGGCCGGGTGCAGCTTGAAATTAACGGCGCGCTCGCAAGCACTCCGTTGGCGGCGACATCGCCCGTTATGCTGAGCGTAAAATCGACTGACGGCCCAGCTGTCGAAGGCGTATCCTACATGAAGGATGGCGACATCATTAATGAGCCTACGCCGACGACCGGAAGCGCTCCCGTACTCGATAACTGGACGCCCGACCCAACGTTGCCGGCCCCGCCTCGCGCCGACTACTACGGCGCCCTGGTGCAGTTCGTCGACGGATCGATCGCCTACTCGTCCGGCGCATGGCGCGACGACGGCGCGGACCGCATATGGTTGGACTACAACTTCATGAAGCAAGATCGATGGGCGGTCAAAAAGCTGGACGACAACAAGATCAGGGACATCTCCGGACACGGCCTGAACGGAACGCTTATTAAGGCCGCTCCCACGCAAGGGAGATTGCCGGAGTGGACGCCGGTTGGATACATGCACGATGCGCTTTCCTTCGACGGCGTCAGTTCGATGGTCGAACTCGGAATCACCGCGTTTCCGATTGGTCCGGTTACGATCGAGCTTATGATCAAGCCCGACGCCATTGGGCGCAAGCAAGACGTCCTCACCCAGGGCGGGGACGTGGCATCGATCATTCTCGAAAAGGATGGTACGCTCTCCGTAACCCGCTCGAACGAAGCGCGCCTTGGCGACACGATCCACGGCTCCACGAAGATATCCCCGAACACATGGACATACGTGGTTGCGAGCTACGATATGCAGTCGCTTCGCCTCTACGTAAACGGGCGCCTCGACGGTAAGGTCTCCACCTCGGGGTTCAAGAGCACCGAAGGAGCGCGCTTAGGCGGACCAGTCTGGGGAGCCAGCGGATCACGCGAACTGTATGCCGGCCAAATCGCGCGATTTCGTGTCTTGAGCGGCGCATCGACGGACGCTCAAATCGCTCGCGACGCGTCGTCTCTTCAATATGTCTATAGTTCGTTACTTTCCACGCCGAAAGGACAGGTACCGTAAGTGAACTCCATTTCCAAGATCCATCGCAACCTTTTTGCAGCGGCAATACTCGCCGCGTTCACGTTGCTAGCTCAGCCTCCGGCAACCGCCGATGATGCGGGGCGCCCAATCCCTCCGTCCACGTCGACGCCGCGCCCCGCGAGCGGCTCGAACTCAACTCTCGTCGAGGAATACATATTCTCCGCGGCGACAGGCGAAAGCGTCGCGGGAACGCCGGGCTACGACGATCCAGCGAAGCTAGTAGGCTGCGAGTGGACCAAGCCCGGCTACAAGACGGCTGCGGCCGCGCTTCGCTTCGATGGGAAGACGTCCATCGCGTGGCTGCCCGCCACGAAGACGCCGGCTGGCCCCATCTCGATCAAAATCGTCCTGCGCCCAACCGTCCTCGGCGGAAATGTCTTAAGCGACGTCGGCGGCCTTGTCATCGGAATAACGCCCAAAGGCGCGCCGAGCGCGATGCGGCATACGTCAACGACCCCCTGGCAATACATCGAGAGCAGCGCCACGATCAATGCCGGAGAATGGGCGGAAGTCGAGTACCAATGGGACGGCGCGACGCAGCGTCTGTTCGTCAACGGCCAACTTGCCGCCGAAGGACCCTGCGACAAGGGATTCGCCAGCGGTCCGCGTGCGCTCGGCTGCAACTGCTACGGACCAACCTCCGATCACTATGCGGGCGATATTGCATCGCTCGATATCCATACGTTGAAGGTCGCGCCTTAGCGCATCGCGAATTGATCTCGCCTCAGCCGCGCACCACCGCGACGTCTCGCACGACGGCGCCGGCGGTGCGCGGCTTGTTTTCGCCACGGCAATGGGCAAAATCCCGCTTGACAGCTCTGGTCGCGAGTGTTATACTAAGCATGTACTTATTAGTATGAAGTTAGATAGACGATGACGACCATGAGAACAATCGCCACTAAACACGAGGATGTCCGTAAGAGACTTGAAGCGGCAATCCGCTCCGGCCAATATCTTCCGGGAGAACAGCTGCCCGCGGAACAGGACCTAGCCACCCAATACGGGGTGTCATTCCCGACGGCGCGACGGGCAGTGAGCGACCTGGTTGCATCGGACGTTCTTGAGCGGCGCGGTCGCAAGGGCACGTTCGTCCGGCGCCAACTCTCTCGTTTGCCGGCGCGCAAGACGCTCAACCTCATTACATCCGCCTACGAGGGCAACGCACAGCGCAGCTTTATCGCGCAAGGAATGGTGGCGGCGGAGGCGGCGGGCCTCAACGCCAATATTATCCGGCTGGCAAATGGACAGCAAGACTCCGCCGTGCGCGTCATCCGCAACGGCGAGCTCGCAATCGTCACGATCGGCGACGTCAGGCCGACAAGCGCGCTTGGGGTCGAGCTTCGCGCTGCAAATGGACGGGCGGTGGTGATGTATCCGGACATGAGCGAGTATGGCGTGCCCACTGTTCAGATTTCGAAGTCGGCCGAGTTCAACATGGCCTTCGAGCACCTCAAAGAGCACGGTCATAAGCGGATCGCCGTTGTCGCCCAGTTTCCATCGGAATGCGGCAACGAGATGATCCCTTGGGAGCGCGAGATTCTCGCCATTATGGAAGCCGCAGGAGATGACTTCGACCTCGTGCGCGTCGATACGCCAGTGTTTCATTCGCCCACAAAGAAGACGTACGCGCGCATCCAACGCTATCTTGCGGAGCATCCCGAGACCACCGCGTTTACGACAATGGGCGACGAGCTTGCTTTGGGTCTTGCAGCAGCCTGCCGCGACGCGAAGCGTCCAGTGGGACAATCTATTTCGCTGGTTAACATCGGCGATTCGGACATCATGGAGTTCATGACGCCCGCTATTACGTGCGTCGACGAAAACTTGGCGAGTTGCTTCGATGTCGCCATAGGCTGGCTGACCACGGAAGGTTCGTCCGCCGGCCATCGCAACGCCCCGTACTATGTACAAAGCCGGCTAGTCCAGCGAGGAAGCGTTATTTCGGTCCGCCAATAGGACCTAACTACCATCTGGAGGCACAAGATGTTGTTCGCGAAATATAATGGACGACGAATGGACCGAGGGCGAGGGTTTACGCTTATCGAGCTATTAGTTGTCATCGCTATTATTGCAATTCTCGCAGCGATACTTTTCCCCGTGTTTTCTCAAGCGCGCGAAAAGGCGCGTGGGGCAGCATGTTTATCCAATCTGAAACAGATCGGGCTGGCGTATACACAATACGAGCAGGACTACGACGAGTTCGTACCTTGCGGTCTCAACGCAACGGGACAAGGGATTGGCTGGGCGGGAATGATCTATCCCTATGTCAAGAGCGCCAATTTGTACCTGTGCCCCGACGATGTCAATCCAGCCGATGTCGTCTCGTACGCCGTCAACTCGAACATGGTAGACCATAGACAGGTCGGATCAACCTACTATCCTGCGCCCACGGCCATATCGATCATGATTGCGCCCTCCAAAACCGTCATGCTCTTCGAGGTCATCAACAGCTCTGGCTATACGGTTACCGCCGACAATCAAAAGTCTCCCGCGGGATATGGCAATAACCTCAGCGCATCGAACACGCTGAACGGGGCCAACTCCGGGACCTCGTCGACCTCCCTAAAATACGCGACGGGCCTGCTCTACAATGCCAGTGCGACGGCGGACGGCGCATCCTATGCCGCCTCAAGCATCACGACGACAAACTCCTACTTCCTGCCTGGAGGCTTGGGCGATCACCAATATGGCGCGAATTACCTGATGGCCGATTGTCACGCCAAGTGGTTTCCGCCGTCGCTCGTCGGAGCGGGTTTCGACATTCCGGTCGCGCACCCATCGGACTCGACGCACGATGCGACATGTCCGCCCGTCTCAGGATGGTCCGCGCCGACCGTGACGTGCACGACCCCAATCTCTCCCGCCGCAACCTTCGCGCTGCATTAAGCCTATACTGAATATGGGAGAATTACGCACATTGAAAGCATCCATTGTTCACGTCATCGCGGCGCTAACGCTTCTTGCCGGCCCAAATGGTTTAGCAGACAGCCCTGTGGACGCCGCCAGACAAGCCACGTTCAGCGTCACGGGCAAATGGTCCTATAGCTCACGCGTACCCGGATATGAGCCGGGGAAGGTGACCGCATGGACGCTCACGACCGGCGCGACGGCGACCTGGCGTCCGGCTATTGCGGCGGCTGGCCCGGTGAGCGTGTCACTCTGGCTGCCGATCTATGCGGGAAGCGACGGCCACGTTCAGGTGCAGGTGGTCGCTGGCGGGCAGACCGCGACCCGCTTCGTCGACGAAGCGTCAGGCGAGTCGCGCTGGATTGACCTTGGGCAATTCCAGTTCGACGGCAAGGGCGGCGAATTGCTGCGAATCACGAAAGTTCAGGCGGAAGGCGCAGCAAGGATTGGCGCGGCGCGGTTCGAGATTCGCGACCCGAATAACCCGGCGTATATCTGGCAAAGCCGGATTCTCGATGCCCTTCGCCTTGAGGACGCCAAGATCATGGACGCCTCTTTCACGAAGTTTACGGATCTTCACGACGGCGACGAACTATATCAAGCAGCAGGCCTCCTTGCCGCCCGCAAGGTATTCCCGGGCTGTTCGGCCACCTCGTTTGGCCCCGATGCACCTGCAACGCGTTCGGAGATTGCAGGCGCGCTAGCCGCCATTGCGCCAGGCTCCGTGCTTCCGTCCGGCGAGACCGGCGTCTCGGGCGCCGAACTCATCCAAACCAGCGCGCAGATCGTCCGCCGGTCAGGCAAGAACCTGGACTGGCTTTCGCCAGACGCGCGAATATCGCAATCGCAGGTGTTCTTCGCGGCCGCACTCGGCCTCATCAGGAGCGAAAGCGATCCAATCGCGAAGACACCGGTGCTGACGCGTGGCGAAGCCGTCTTACTTCTCCGCCGCCTCCAGCGTATCGTGGTCGACCAAGGACCGCCGACGAACGCGCGGTGGCATATGACGTTCGACGACGAATTCAACGGCAATACGTTGGACGCCTCCCGCTGGAAAAGCGCGGCGGGCGGGGACAGCTGGGGCGACCTTCTGTCGTCGCGCTGGCCGGAGAACATCACGGTGAGCGGCGGCATGATGCGCATCGTCACGCGCAAAGAGGATCGCGGCGGCAAGCACTGGACGTCCGGGAACGTCGCCACAAGGGCCTTCCGGCAGGCGTACGGCTACTTCGAGGCACGATACCGCTACGCGGGCGCAAGCGGCCTCAACAACGCATTCTGGACGACCGCCGATCTAAACGGCAAGCACTTCGAAATTGATTTTAACGAAGGCCACTATCCAGACGAAATCTGCACGTCCCTCCACCAGAAAGACGCGCGGGATCAATCGGCCGCCACGCATACCGGCCTCGATCTCTCGCAGGACTTTCATGTGTACGGTTGCCAATGGAACGAACACGACGTGACGTTCTATTTCGACGGCAAGGAGATTTACAGGGCATCGAACGCGGAAGCCCACTTTCCGGGTCCCCTGATCTTCAGCACCGCGGTCCTGCCCAACTGGGCCGGTCCCGTCACCGACGCGCTTGACGGCAAGAGCATGGATGTGGACTGGGTGCGCGCGTACGAAAAGCAGTAGGCGCGGGGCAAGCCAAAAACGCCCACCCGCCAACACAAAAAATCAATCGGAAACAAACGGGGGAGAAAAGATGCTTGGTGGAGCGACGGGGGATCGAACCCCGGACCTCCTCAATGCCATGAAATTGTTATTTCCGAGGCTTATGGAGGGTCCATTCGCGCTCGAAGTATGGCTCGCAAGTGCCGCTTTATATGCTATTGATACTCTCTCGTTTGGATCCTCTCGGCCCCACGATTCCAAAGCTAATCACAAGAAAGGTTCTCCTTTATGGATAAGCATATTACGACGCCCCAGGAGGCTGTCGATCTGATTAATAAGGTCATCGATCTTAATCGCCCGCAGACTCAATTCGATGTGCATCTCGCACTTGGTAATGATCCGAAACTGGTCGACTTCGTGATCGGCTGCTCGCGGTTTACCGGTACTATCCTAGGACAATATCTCGGCGCAGATAAGGTGGCTGCCGTGGGGGCCACTCCGGAATACCCCGATTCGCTCTGCGTCGTTCTTGACCGTCGCGACGATCAACATAGAAAGGAGGAATAGATCCATGAAAAAACGCAAGAAATCTCGCCAATGTGAAACTCTCGACGATCGAGAACGGCGCAGACGCGAAACCGACGCAGAACTTGTCGAATATAGTCGTCTCATCGCTCGAGCTGTCTTTATGGCACACGAATCTGAGAGACTAATGAGCCGTTTGAAGTCAATAGGCATCACTGTGCCGGATCTATACTAAGCTACTAGGCGAAGCCGCCTGCTGTTCCCCTGCGCGATCGTGCGGGGGAACCTTCATCTCGCTGCGCCTTCTTAACCGCATCTTCCGCTTCCCCAGCGTCCGTGGATATGAAGGCTACAATCGCGCTCGGCTTTATAAGGATGTAGCCTCTAGGTGTCGGCACACGGACGGTTTCTGACGACTTATCTCCGCTCATGGCCTTGTCGATGCGGTCCTTCAATTCTTCACTCAGGTGAAGGTCGTCGAAGGATTGTCCTCCGTTTAGCAAAATTTGATGCGACATGACTAATGGTGATCTCCTTTATCGTCTGGGGTGATATCGCTGCCGCGCTTCGGGACTACGGGGCCGAATGCACTGATAACGCCGTCGATCTGGCGCAGTGCGATGCCCTGCAGCTCTTTCGGTAAATCCTTGATCCGGATCACGATGTCGGTAATTTCGCTGTCGGTGCTCGAAGGATGGGCATCCACGTTCGGTGGATCACTTGCTGCGCTTCCGGGAGCGCGCGCACGATCAGCCCCGATGCCGCGCGCACTCTCCCATATTGCAGGCTTCCCGGCGGCAATCGTCCACCAACTGACCGCCTCCACCCTTGGCGCATGCTCATGTGGCCAAGGGTTAGGTATATCCTCGTCGCCGGCACGAACATAAAATACGCGTCTGAGGAATCCTTCTATACTTCTCTCCGCTCCGGGAGCGAGTTCCGCGTAGGCCACGATTTTATCGCCTTGCTGATGGCGACGAATAGGTTTAGTTCGAGTCGGTGTGTATTTCGCAGTGCACCGAACGAATGCGTATTTCTCAAGCTCCTCCCTGTCCATTACAAATATAATCGTAGACTCGCCACGCCACGCGTTCATGACTCCAGCAGGGATCTGACCGGAGGTATCAATTTCATCGTGCAGCCTAAGCGATTCGCTAAATCCTACAAGGAACCCGAAGTCTACGCCCAGCGTCGATGCTAGTCTCGACAGGTCCTCGAGGGATAGTGCGCGCTTTCCACTCTCATAAAGGGATATGGCTTCTCCCGTAACGCCGAAACGAACACCGAGCGAGCTCTGAGGCCATCCCCTGCTCAAACGAGCCTTCTTAATTCTCTGGCCTATCTCTGTTTGAGAAATCATGAATTACCCTTTGTTAAAGTATAAGCGGCCGCGCGTTAAATCTCACGAAAATTGATTGACATTTTAATAACAATGTGTTAAGCTATTGGCAAAACACATTGTTGACTTACGAAAAATCTTATATCGCCATGAAGATTACAAAACTTCTCGGACTGCGCAAAGAGCGCGGCATCAATCAGGCCGACCTGGCTAAAGATCTCAAGCTTTGCGTGCAAACACTTTCTGATCTAGAATGTGGGCGCCTAGGCGTGGACCTCAAGACCTACGATATGATCCTCCGTGCTATCGACAAGTTAACGCCTGCCGCTGGAAGCGCCGGGATAGACACTCCATCTGCCGATGAGGATCCGGAAGAGGTTCACGAAAATGGTTGACGTCTCTTCTTCTCCCGAAACATTCCGGATTGATTTGCGTCTGGGCGGCGCCCTCGTCACGAGCTTCGATGTTGCGCCCGAAGTGGCACGGGCTCTGACGCTCGGACTTATAGAGCATGCGCGGAGTGTTGCTCCCGATCAGTCGAGCGAGCTTCCTCCTGCCCGTTTTGTTGATTTCATGCTCTGCAAGGAGCCCGGAAAACTCGGCGCGACACGCGAGGAGTTGCCTGTAGAGTGCGATCGGTGGGAGCTGCGCGCCAAGCGATCGGCTGCACAACGTGGGGCGTATATCACCCGCAAAAGAAACGAGAGAGTTCGCTACGGGCACATTTCCGAGGGGGCTGTCGAAAATTCATGAGCGCGAATGTTGGGCGGCAAAAATCCACTGAGGAGGGGGTGATTGAGGTTCCCGCTGCGGAGTTGGCGCGGCTGGCCGCTGGTTATACGCTCGAACGGGCGGCCAGGAGGATCCACGTCACGGCGTCCTATCTGCGTCATGCCGAGCTGCACGGGGTCCGAAGCGATCTTATGATTACGCGCATCGAGAACACGATGCAATACCGCGCGGCGTTCCTCGGAGAGCGGGTGGCCGTCCCGCGCATCTATTACCGGGCGCTGCGTGCTGAAGCGAAAAACAATGACACTCAATCCGCGCGAGGCCGTTGCCGCGGCGTCGCGCGCTCGTTTTGACGGATCGACACGTGGCCACGGATGGCCTCTTTTCTAATTGACAGGACCCTCACCCCACCCTCTCCCTTAAGAAAGGGCGAGGGAGTTAAGATCTACCGCCCATTTAAGGGCGGAGATCAGGAGAGACGCGCAATGGAACTCTTTGACGAGCCCCCTTCGGGGCCATATATCAGTGACCTGAAGCCGGGGATGCGGCTGGACGGGGCGCTGTTCGCTGTTGTGGATGTCAAGCCAGTGAACGCAAAGGGTTTTGAGTTTGTCAAGGTAAGGCTCTCCGACTCAAGCGGCAGCGTGGACGGGATAGTTACCCCCTACTCGGATGATAAGGTCGATCAGCTGCGCGGCGCGGATGTTGTCGCCATATGGGGCGATGTCGACTCTCGCGAGCGTTACGCCGGCCAAGTCAACGTCCGGTCGTTCTCTCCCCAAGAATTCTACGATGAGACCCGGTTTGTGCAGCCTCTCCCGGCAAATCACGACGCAGTTATTCAGCGTTTCTTTGACGTCGCTGCTACGATTGCCGACGCCCCATATCGCACGCTCCTTGACTGCGTCCTAACGCATATGCCGGAGTATTTCACGGCTTGCGCAGCCATGCGAATTCACCATGCCTACCGCGGCGGTCTAGTTACTCATTCCACTGAGGTTGCAGAAGTTTGCCTCGCTGCGTCGCAGATTTTTCCCGCTCTCGATCGCTCCCTGCTCATTACCGGAGCGCTGCTGCACGATGTCGGTAAGGTCCGCGAAATGGAGCACGGATTGCGTCGCGGAAAATACGCGGTTCACGGCGAGCTCGTTGGCCACGTCGTGTCCGGAGCGCTGCTCGTGCGTGATTTTGCCGGCGCGGCAGGCCTCGCCGATGTGGACGCCGATCGGCTCATGCATTTGATTTTGTCGCATCATGCGCGTCTCGATCAGGGCTCGCCGCGAGAGCCGAAAACGGCCGAGGCGTGGGTTCTCGCGATGGCTGACTCGATGAGCGCGAATGTCGCGCGATGCGCGACGGAGGGGGCGAAATGAGCGAGACCTACCTTCCCGCCGAAGACGGCAGGCAGCGTCCGGAGACCTACCTTCCCACCGAGGACGGCGGGCCCCTTCCTCCCGCAACGGGAGGAGTTCCAGAGGATCCGCACCGCGTGACTCTTTCCGTTGATGGGCTGCCGTTTTGGACGGAGGACCTGCTCGAAACAATGCTTCGCGGGAATGTAGAGCCAAAGGCTCCTAGAGCCGAGAAAGATGTTTCGCGCGAAACGGAGATGTATGCCGCGTTTGATTGGGATCAGCCGGGGCTCCGTGAGGCCGTGTGTATTGGTATTAGTCTCGTTGGAGCAATTGGCGCAAAGAGGTTCCTTGTCGTACGCTGGCCGTCCTCAAAAGCGTGGCAACCGGTTGTGGAGATCAGTCGAGCTGCTCAGATTAAACAAGATTTCATTGATATCGACTGTCGTGGATGCTGGGCATATCTTCGCCGACCGGGACTCGCATTTCCGATTGATGCCGTCCCTCTTGAGCGATTTGGAATTATTTGATAGGAGGTTCGCGATGGCAACTTCTTTACAGATTAACGGGCTCCCGCCGAGCTTGGCGGATCGCGGGGCTGCCGATTGGCCCGCGATCGCTGAATGGTACGGGTTGCCGGCGCAGGTAATCGAAGGACTGGCCACGTCGCCGAATGAGGCTGATCGGCGCTGCTATCGTTGGCTCCGCGAGGATTGGGAGCGGGCGATGAAGGGCGGCGATGTGGATAACGTCCCTACCCGTTTGGCGTACTACGAGGATGCGATTGGGCGTGAGGAGGCCACGCGCCGTCGAGCGCGGATTGAGTTTGTCGCGCGGGTCGTCAAGCGCGTCATGCGTCCGCGCCATGTCGTGATTGCGCAGGACTCGATCATCTTTTTCGTGTTCCTCGGGATCGTGGCACTGATGTTGTATGTGCTCGGGGCGCTCCCGTAGGACCTACTTTCCCGCAGGAGAAACCTACCTTCCCCTTCGGGGCCCCTTCCTCCCGAAACGGGAGGAGTTTGGGAGGCGCAGATGGTTACCGGATGCTGTGATTTTGATGCGCGGATGCTGGCGGATACGTTCGAGAATTCGGTCTATTACGACCGGCTGCTACGGCGTCCGGAGGGGGATGTCAAGCCGTGGGAGCGGGTCGAGATCGACGCGATTGCTTCGCAGATCGCCTTTCTCGCGGCGCGGTATCCCTGTTACGATTATCACGAAATGCCGTATATTGCGCCGACGCCCGGGGATGCGTCGCGAGAGTATCGCGCGATCGACGCTGCACTGCGGGATCCGGCCAGGGCGGCGCGTTCGTCGCGTAAACGTCGTATGATATTGCGGCTCAAAATGGGGATCAGAACGGGGCGATCGCCGATGACATGGGTCGAGCTCGCGCAGTGGGCGAACCTGGTCGATGTAAACGGCGTCCCGGTCGCCGAGCGTGCAAAGGGGGCGTGGCGTGTCGCGCTACTCGATCTCGGATTGCTCGATCAGCTGTACGTCCCGAAAGCGCAGGAGCTCTCGTTTGACATGGATGCGCCTAAGCGCGCCGCTGCCGGCGCAGGTCATGGGGGATAGGCCTGCCTTCCGGCCGAAGAGACCTACCTTCCCCTTCGGGGCCCCTTCCTCCCGCGCCGGGAGGAGTTAGATATAAACAACATGGCAGGAGTTTCAGACATGGTGGTCGAGAAGGATCCGTCGATTGCGATTAGTATGGGGCCGCGGATTGTCGACTGGGTTGCCGCGCGAATTACGGCCGTGAGCGTCTATTCGTCTCCCCGTCGCCGTGGACCTGGCGTCATTTGGTCCGCGGAGGTAGTCGACCGGCAGGGGCGGCTCCTGGATGCGCGTCTGGTCGCCAGCGGGCTATCGATCGAAGGCGCTTGCCAATGGCTTGCGTATTCCGCGCGGCAGGTGCTCGATGAGGAGCAATTCGAGCGCGTGTGCGATTTGATCGAGGACGCGAAGGCGCGCGGGAAGCGTTTCGCATGACCTACACTCCGGGCGATGGGGAACCTAACCCTCCCACTTCGTGGGTCCCTCCCTTCCCTAAGAAGGAAGGGGAAAAGGAGCAAGTTATGGCTGAGAATATTGTTTGTCCGAAATGCGGAGGCAAGGGCTATAGCCTGGGATTTGCCTGCGGGCCGTCCGTTCACTGCGATCAGCGGCGGATAACTTGCTTCTATTGCCATGGATCGGGCGCGATCGATGCCGAGACGAAAGCGCGGATCGATGCCGGAACGAGGTTGCGCGAAGAAAGGCTTTCGCGCAGATTGGGCTTGCGCGAGGAAGCGCACCGTCGCGGAATGGATCCCCGCGAGCTCATGGCGATCGAGTTGGGGCACGCGTTTTACGATGGGTGTCCGGTTCGCGCCATTAAAGATTTGCCGATTGGCGGCTGAGGCTTATGGCCTCGGGCCGCAAGCGCGAGCAGGATGGTAAGTGACGCCTGTTTGTGCGCAGCGGGCTAGGAGAGCTCGGAGGGGTACGTTTCCTCTTGAGCCCTCCAGCCCCCTTGTCTTCATCGCGGGCTCGCATGGGCTCGATTGTCAATCCCGGCGCGGCAACGCAGTCGCCGGATGAGTTTGAGGTAATTGTATGGCTGCCCCTTTGTTCGAGAATATCCCCGATGAGCTGAAGATCCATCCTCGTTGGACGCCCTGGGCCTACAAGGATACTGACCCCGGCGAAGAGCCCAAAAAATTGCCTCTTAACGCTAATGGACGCGGGGGGGCGAAAATTAACCATCCCGAGACACTGGTCGATTACCCCCGCGCCGTGGAGGCCTTCGAGAACTCGCAGTCTTGGACTCGGGGGCCTGGTTACGACGGTCTGATGTTCGCGATCGTCGAAGGCGACGGGTTCGCGGGTTTGGATATCGACGACTGCATCGATCCTGACACGGGCATTATCGAGCAGTGGGCGCTTGAGATCGTCGAACAGCTGAATAGCTACACGGAGATTTCGCCATCCGGAACCGGCGTTAAGATCTTCATGATTGCGTCTAAACCGGGCGCTCGGTGCTGCAAAAAACCGCACTTCGAGTTCTACGATCGTTCGCGGTTCTTCACGGTGACCGGCAATCGTTTCCCGGGCTCTCCTTCGACGGTCGAAAAGCGCCAGGCCGAGTGTGAAGCCGTCTATAACCTTCTGTTCCCGCCAGAGCCCCCTCGCCCCGTGGCCGTCATGCCCGACAAGATGGTCGATCTGAGCGACTCTGCCCTTCTTGCGCGCGCGTTGGGTCCCTGGAAGAATAGCGCGAAGTTTAATCAGCTCTGGTTTGGCGATTACTCGATGTATTCGCACGCGAAAGACCCGAAGAGCAAGAAGGGATATCGCGAGCCCTACGACCATTCCGCCGGCGATCTAGGCCTCTGCAACTTGCTCGCATTCTGGTGTGGACCTCAAGGTCATGCGCAGGTCGATCGGCTTTTCCGGCAATCCGGTATGATGCGCGCTAAATGGGATCGGCATGCTCGTGCGCAGGACGCAACATATGGGGCCGGCACGGTTCGATTGGCTGTAGATGGCTGCAGCACGTTTTGGGATCCGCGGTATCGCTCCGGCATTTCGCCGCGTTCCCGCGCCCTTACTTTAGGGGATCGTGGGGATGATGCCCAACATCCCGCTTTCGAGGGGGAAGGGGCGCGCGGCGAAATGCCGGACGGCGGTCGTTCGGATAAACCGGAGACCCTCCTCCCCGCGAGCGGGTCCCCTCCTCCCGATCAGGGAGGAATTGAAAGGTATCCGGCTGCGCCGGATGATCCGGATCGCGAAGCGTCGCTTCTCGATGAAGCTGCGTGGGGACCGAGGAACGATCTTCCACGAATTGAGACGTATAACGTCCATCTGCGCGAGCGCGCCGGTGAGACGTTTAGATATATGGTTGCAGCCAATGATCCTCCCGAGGTCTTTCGCAGGGGGTCTTGCCTTGCTCGGATCGAAGTTGACGCCGCTGAGACGATCTCGATTAAAGATCTGAATGTTCCCACATTGCGGAATCGTTTGACGCATGTCGTGGCTTTTATCTCGACATCCGAAAAACGCGGATCTATCGCCGTCAAGGCGCCCGTCGATATTATGGAAGACATTATGGCGTGGGGTAAATGGCCTGAAGTGCCAATCGTTGAAGGCGTCACGCGCACGCCAATTTTTGACCAGAGTGGTACGCTGCTGGATACGCCGGGATACCATCCTTCTGCGCGCATTTATTATCTGCCTGAGCCCGGTCTCGAAATCGGGGACACGACACCTTCGCCAGAGTCAGTCGCCGCGGCCAGGTCGCTGATTGAGGAAGAGATTTTCGTTAATTTCCCTTTTGCGGATCAGGCGTCCAAGGCGCATGCCATGGCTTTGGTTTTATTACCTTTTCTACGGCCGCTCATTTCAGGCCCCACGCCCCTCCACTTGATCGACGCGCCCCAGGCCGGGACGGGCAAATCACTCTTGGCGCAGGCGTGTATCTCCGTCTTTACGGGAATGCTGCCCGGCGCGGTCATCCCTCCCACGACGGAGGAAGAGTGGCAAAAGACCTTGACCGGCGTATTTAAGGCGGGGGGCTCTCACTTCTTTCTTGATAATGCGCGGATGCTTAACTCGATCTCGCTTTTCGCGGCGCTCACGACGGGGTATTGGGAAGGCCGTCTTTTGAACATGAATGAGATGGGGCGGTATCCGATCGTTTGCACGTTCGTGGCCACGGCTAATAATGTCGCTGCAGGGCCGGAGCTCCTCCGTCGATCGATCTCTATTCGCCTCGACTCCGGCGTGGAACGGCCGGAGGAACGGTCTGGCTGGAAGCATGATCCGCTCCTTTCATGGATCCGTGAAAACCGAAGCGAATTTGTTACCGCAGCTATCACGCTTGCCCGCGCGTGGGTTGACGGGGGCAGGCCGAAATATACGGGCGCAATGCGTCCTCTCGGCTCGTTTGAGGGCTGGTTTCATACAATGGGCGGCGTTCTTGACGTGATAGGAATGCAGGGTTTTTTGGAAAATCGCGAGGCGTTTAGGGATCGCGCCGAAAATGAGGACGCTCCCTGGTACGTATTTGTCGAAAAATGGGCGGAATTATTCTCCAACAGGGTAGTCGGTGCGGCCGAATTGTTCGAGTTGGCGACCGAATATCTTGGTCCCGATGCGGATGGCGCGACCGAAACCGCGAAGAAAGCCAAATTCGGCAAGCGGTTAGCGTCGCATACTGACAGGATTTACGGCGCGTATCGCATTGTATACAAGGGCAAATCTACATCCGGCGCAAACAAAGGCGCGAAACTATTTGCGCTTTCGCCTACCGATTACAATAATCCCATGCCCTCCCTCGGGAATACGGATCCGACAATTTCGGGCGAAACTACGTCTAAATTAGCGACACAAGGA
The DNA here is from genome assembly GCA_031292625.1 of Capsulimonadaceae bacterium. Lineage (GTDB taxonomy): Bacteria > Armatimonadota > Armatimonadia > Armatimonadales > Capsulimonadaceae > JARLGU01. The sequence continues at coordinate 92,633 of JARLGU010000021.1, forward strand.
GCGTTCGACGAAGAGTTAGGCGTCTAGCCCCGGCCCTCCTTCGCATGTTCAGGGGACGTTCGCGCCGTTCGGGGCCGTTTGCTAGCGCTTCTATGAAACTTATCTTTTCTCTCGCGTTATAAAAAATAAGAATAAGAAAGATAAGTATACGTATTGGGCCAGAGAACGCCCCCTAACGTCCTGACCGTCCCCTACAGGCTTTTGACCACAAATATTGTCTGCTTGAAAAGTTCGCGGTTGTTCGGCGTCTTTGGTTAGTTTTTTTGCGCGGGCGTAGGGGTGGCGCCGATTGCGGCGGCCGCTGAACGATTGGTTGCTTCGTCCGCGATTTCCGGGGCGGCGGAATGGTTGCAATTGGACCGGTTTCGGGATTGCGAATGGACCGGTTTTGGTGTTTTTGACGCATCGCGATAATGATGGTTATTGAGAGTTATTAACATGCTGATTTTGGATGAATTTGACATAATCGAAAATATTTCGAGCAACAACGGCAGTAAGTAGCCCATTATGTCAACAATTATCAGATTTTCCTTGTCATAACAAACATTATCGGAACATGGTCTCTTTGGGAATGCGCGGTTTTCGGCGGTAGTTGACGATTGTTTGGTTGAGTTTACGGAGGAGGTAAACATCATGGCAGGACGAAAGAGCAAGAGCGCGGTGATTGAGACGGAGGAGGGACCCTCACCCCAGCCCTCTCCCATAGGAATGGGCGAGGGAGTTGCGGAAATGGCCGTAAAGGCGTCCGTGGGGCCGTCCATGGCGCGTTTGGCGGATGGGCCGTCTGTTGCGACGGCGGCGGACGGACGGCCGCTTGCGGAGGGCGATGATCGAACGTTTGGCGGATGGGCGCAGGGATCGGCCGAGCAAGAGATCCCAGTTGTTCGGATCCATGCGAGTTCGTTCAACCCGAGGAAGGCATTTGACGAGGCCAAGACCGTTAGCCTGGCAGCTTCTATGGGTAAGCACGGGCTTTTGTCGCCGATCATCCTTCGGCCATCGGAAGAAGCAGAAGGGGATTTTGAGATCGTCGCCGGAGAGCGGCGGTTTCGCGCGGCGTTGACGCTTGGATGGAATGCGATCCGGGCGATTGTCCGTGAGGCGGGAGACCTGGCGGCGGAGGAGATCGCCATTATTGAGAACGTGATGCGTGAGAACCTGAACGCGGTCGAAGAGGCGGAAGCGTATCGCCGGCTTCGTGAGATCCATGGGCTTAAGGTCGAAGAGATCGCCGAGCGGGTTGGGCGTTCGCGGAGCGCGGTGTCGAACGCGATGCGGCTGCCGGAGGGCGTCCGGGCGCTGGTCGCATCCGGGGAGCTGTCTGAGGCGCATGGACGGGCGATCGTGCGCTGGGCGCCATTCGAGCCGATCATGAGTGAGCTTGCTCGGATCGTAATCGATGACAAGCTATCGTCTAAAAGCATTGAAGGCGAGTTGAATAGTCAACTTACGCACGCGCTCGAACAAGGAGGCGCTATTCGCAGTTTGGACGGTTATCACAGAGATTTCGATACGAATATCTGCCGCGAATGTCCGTTTGACGCGATGCGCAATCTTCGGGAGCCGACAGATTGGAGCGCGAACCGGTATTGTCTGCGGCCGGATCACTTCGCCGAGCTCGTGGCTATGAAGCAAAACGAGGAGCGCATCAAAGCCGAGGAGCAAGCCGCTAAGCACGGGGAAAGCGCCGCCAAGCAGATCGAGAAGAAGCGAGCGTCGGTTGACAAAGCAGTTACGGCCGTTCACGCGGCGAACACCGCGCCAGAGCGTAAGGCTGCCGAGCGCGAGCTCGCGGCCGCAATGAAGGCGATCGAACTCGTAGCTCCTGGCGTATGCGGCGAAGACGGCGCTCCCATTCCTGCGGAAGCGATCGGAAAAGACTCGGATGCAGCGTCGCCCGCGCTGCCGGACATCCACGGCATGAAGCAAGGATCTTATATCGACATTTGGAGTGAAGGCCAGCGACCGAAGGGTTGCTCTCCGAACTGCCCATGCAACGTCAAGGCGCGCGCCGCGGGCCAGGTGCGGACGATCTGTTGCGATCCCGGCAGGTGGCGTTCGCTCTCCTCTATGGCTAAGCGAGAGGCGACGAAGAGGCGCAAGGAGGCGATCGAGAAAAACTTGGCGCGCGCATCCAAAGTGGTTTGGATGAGCGGCTATTCCGAGATGGCCAGCCGGCGCGTCATTGCCATGCTTGTCGCTCGGCTTGTTAGCAGTGTGGGGCTCGATACGCGCCGTGCCGCCTTGGAAGCGCTCGTGATGGAGCGGCCAAAGATCGAAATAGGCGCATTAAGCCCGCTCGATACCGCTAAGGACATCTATCGAGATGCCGATGCGGAGTGCTTCCGGAAGGCCTTCATGACACTCCCGCCCGATACGGCGCTTGCATATGCCGCTGAGTGTCTCGTGGCTGTCGAGATCCGGAATGCCGGAGACAGCAAGGATATGCGAACGCCGCTGATGGATTGGTTGATCGGGAGGCTGCTGGAAAGCGGCGAGAGCGCGGAGGCGGTGGTTTCGCGCGGAACGGGCGCCGGGTCAGATCAGGAGCCGGAGACCTACGTTGCCGCCGCAGACGCTAGACCGGAGACCTACCTTCCCACAAGCGGGCCCCTTCCTCCCGAAACGGGAGGAGACCCGGAGGGAGAGGATGCCGACGACGACAGTATGGACGCGGACGGCCTTAGCGATGGCGGGTTGGAGGCGAGGGAGTGGATTGAATGTCACGGGGTACCCGGGAGTTACCACGGCGATCTGCGCGTAGGGGACCGTGTATTGTTCGATGAACCGATGCTTCCTGAGGGGGATAGGATCGGCGTCTTGATTTGTGTTGGATCGCCGGAGAGCATCGTGAAGTTTGACACGACCGGGAACAGCGCGTCTTGGCCGAATGAGCGATTGAGCAAGGTTGCAGAGTCTGCAGGGGTGGGGGAAGCGAAATGATCTGCGAGACGATGTTTGACGTTGAGAAGATCGGGATTATTGACGAGCCGCCTGTCATCGGGTCGGACCGGCGCGTGCGGGCTTGGGATATGGGCGGCTCCGGGCGTGCCGATTACACCGCTGGCGTGCTAATGGCGGAGATCAAACCAAGGATGAGCACGAACGTATTCTTCATCGTGCTCGATGTTGCTCTGTTTCGTTCGACGTTCGAGGCGCTCACCGATAGGGTCCGGCGCATAGCTGATGAGGATGGGAAAGACGTTCTCATTGCTCTTAAGAAGCCTCAGTGTGGCTTTGCATGTGACGCAGTAATGCAGGTTCGGCAGGCGGTCAGGGGCTATCGCGTTGCTGAGTGGCGCAACCCGGGACCACCGACTGCCCGCGCGTCCGCATTTGCAAAGGTTGTAAACTCGAGGAGGGTTGCTCTCGCGCGAGGTGCCTGGAATGATTCGCTTATCGAGGAGATGAGGCTTTTCCCGCTTTGCGTGTACGACAACCAGGTTCAGGCGGCGAGCGACGCTTTCTTGGAACTCGCGCATCCGAGCGCACCTTTATCCCGTGGCGATTGAGCGGGAGCCTGGGGAGCTTAGCGCCACGGGATCGGTGAACGGGGGCTGGGGATCGGATTGGCAGGCGGGGCGGCGGGGGCTAGAAAGGCAGCATCAAATGATTAACAGCGTTGTATTGTCGGGACGGATCGGGAAGGATCTGGAGGTTAAGACCACGCCGTCCGGGGTGCCGGTTTTGACGTTCGGGCTTGCAGTGACCAGGCCGCAGTCATCGGAGAGCCGCCAGGCCGGCGAGGATCCGGTTACGGATTGGTTTAATTGCGTCATTTGGCGCGGGCTGGCAAACTATGTCGGCACGCACGGGAAGAAGGGTGGCCGGGTCGAGGTGCGCGGGCGGCTGCAAAGCCGGAAGTATACGGGCCAGGACGGGACCGAGCGTTCGGTGGTCGAGGTGCTGGTCGAGGATGCCACGGTGATCGATTACAAGGAGTGGGAGGGAGCGGGATAGCGGCGGCGTTCGGGCAACGAAATTTATTCGAGCGGGCTTGACAATGGGAATCGAGTGGTATATCATAAAGGTAGACAATCAATTGAGGTTATTCTGGCGATAGGACCTCGGCCCACGCCCTTTTCGGGTATGTGGGGAACGCTGACCACAATGGCAATAGTTCGCTACATTGGGTCAGGTGCGTCTGAAAGTTTCACGTTGCTCCGCTCTTCCGGGGGCGGAGAGGATCGAAATCACACAGGCTGTTTCAAGGCTTCGCGCTTATTGCGCGAGGCCTTTTTGACGTTCATGGGGAGATCGAAAATGCCTCGGATTACCTGGGAAGATGTCGCGCGGGATAAGACGCCTGTTGAAGTGGCCGCCGTGTTTATGCGTTGTTCCGTCAAGACCGCGAAAGTGCGGCTGCATGAGGCGCATAACCGCATGGAACGCGATCGTCAGCGAAGAATGAGACAGACGCGGCCCGTTGTCGGAAAGGCCACTAATTGCGAGGCGCGCGCTGTGAGCGTGGGGGTCGTCGGGACGCTGCCGAAGAAAACCTTTGCTGACGAGCTCGGGCGCAAAGCGCCGGGGCCGTCGCATACGCTGCCGACGAACGTCAAGCAGCACTATTACGCGGCGCGGGATAGCTTTTTCCGGGATCGGGATCCGGAGCTCGCGGATCGGGGCGTGTAGGGATGCCAAAGCAGAGTTTTATTGGCTATAGGTTCGGACGGTTGGTTGTTACCGCTCATGCCGCGCCTGCTAGGGATAAACACCGCCAGGTAGCTTGTCTGTGCGACTGCGGGGCTAGATGTGTCGTTGTCTTGAGTAGGTTAAGAACCGGCATGACGCGCTCGTGTGGTTGTTTGGTTCGGGAGCCGCGTGTCGATCTATCAGGTCAGCGCTTCGGACGCCTTCTCGTTTTGTCGCGGTTGATCGATGTTGCGGATGGTTCCTTAAATGCGAGATTTGAATGTTTGTGTGATTGCGGAACGATGGCGGTTGTTCGATCATACGACCTTGTCTCGCACGCTGCCCGAAGTTGCGGATGTTTGAGGAAGGAAACGACTCGTGACCGTGCTTCAACGCATGGCCTGTCTCATTTACCTGAATATCATATTTGGATGGACATGAGGGCAAGGTGTGGCCGACAGACTAATAAGGCTTACGCCAATTATGGCGGTCGCGGCATTCGCGTTAGTCCTGAGTGGAATGAGTCGTTTGAATGCTTTCTTAGAGATGTTGGCCGGCGTCCAGGCCCCGAATATTCGCTGGACCGCATAGATGTGAATGGTAATTACTCTCCCGGTAACGTTCGCTGGGCCACTAAGCAGACGCAAGCAAACAATACGCGAGCCAATAGGCGACTCACTGCGTTTGGACGAACTAAGACGTTATCGGAGTGGGCTCGGCAGTATTCCATCCCTGTGGCTGCTCTCGGGTACCGAATAAATCGCCGTGGAATGTCTTTGGAAGCCGCGCTAGTGCTCTTATCTTCCGAGTGCGATACTGCGAGGTAGCCGACTATGGAATCTTTAAGCGAGGGGAATTCCTTTAAGTGGGATTCTCGAAAAGAGCGGGCGGCCGCGTTGAAGGCAGCGGGGCGAACGACGTCCGAGATCGCGCATGATTTGGAACTCTCCGCAAGATGTATTCAGAAGTGGGCTTCGCATAAGAAATTCACTGACCGCGTTTCCGAATATGTTCGGATGTACCGTCGTGAGATCAAGGATTTCTCGATCGCCTCGCTAACCGATCGTGTGGATGCCAAAGATCGTCGCTGGAAGGCGCTGCAGCAGATTATCGATTCGCGCGCGGAGGCGTTCGCAGAGATCGAAGAGACGGGCGGCGCGAGCATCCCGGGCCGCGTTAAGATCGAGCCGGGCATGGGTACCGGGCTCATGAACAAGGCTGTCACGGTTGTCTCGACGAAGGACGGCGACCGCGTGACTACTGAGTTCAGGCCGGATCTCGGGATTGTGTCCGCGATGACCGCGCTTGAAGAGAGTGCCGCGAAAGAGCTGGGGCAGCTGCCGTCGCGGATGGAGCTGACCGGTAAGGGCGGCGGCCCCGTGCGCGTCATGGACGAACCGGACTTGTCCGGTCTCACGGAAGCGGAGCTCGCGCAGCTGGAAGCGCTGCTTGTGAAGGGGAGCGGAGAGAGCGAATAGCCCGAAACGCGTGGGCCCCTTCCTGCGCAGAGACCTACCTTCCCTGCGCAGAGACCCACCTTCCCTGCGAAGAGACCTACCTTCCCTGCGAAGAGACCTACCTTCCCGCAAGCGGGCCCCTTCCTCCCGAAACGGGAGGAGTTCAGAAAGACCTACCTTCCCACTTCCCCTTCGAGGGGCACTCCCGGCCGGAGACCTACCTTCCCGCCGAGGAGATCTACCTTCCCACTTCGTGGGTCCCTTCCTCCCTAAATGGGAGGAGTCTCGGAAAGACCTACCTTCCCACTTCGTGGGCCCCTTCCTCCCTGAACGGGAGGAGCTCAGATGTCCGCGAGTAAGTTTCGCGGGCGATGCCCTCATGGCCGGGATAAACTCCTCGATCCCGCTGTGGGGGCTAATTTTTTGAAGGTGCGCATATGGGACTTATTCCGTCGCTTAGGGCAGTCCGCGCTGAAACGTGCCGGAGGCATTTGAGGGACTTTGTCCGCTGGAGCTGGGATGTCCTTGAGCCGGAAACGCCACTGCAGTGGAACTGGCATATAGATGCCATTTGCGACCACAAGGAAGCGCAATTTTTTGACTGGCTGGCCATTCGCAAGGCGCTGAAGAAGGGCGAAACGCCTCCTCCGATGCGGATGCAGAACCTGGTCATGAATGTGCCGCCCGGGTCGACCAAGTCCCGTATCATGATGGTCGACTATCCCGCGTGGGTATGGCTGCATGCTCCCACGTGGCACGGGATCTGTGTATCGAGCGCAAAGCTGGCCACGCGCGACTCGCTGCTTACGCGTCGATTGATCGAGAGTGATTGGTACCAGGAGTGGTTCCAGCCGGAATGGGGCTTTACCGCCGATCAGAACGCGAAGCTGAACTTTATCAACACGCTCGGGGGGCAGCGGGAGGCGATCACGCCGGGGGCGTCGATCGTCGGCAACCGCGGCGATGAGCTGCTGATGGATGATCTCAACGATCCCGACGACGAAAACGAGTCGGCGAAGCGCGAGCAGATCAATGACTGGTGGGACATGGGGGCCGGAAACCGGCTTAACGACCTGCGGTATAGCATGCGCTCGATGATCCAGCAGCGGATGCACCACGAGGATGCAACCGGCCACTTCACCCAATCCATGGAGTGGGTGAAGGTCGTCATCCCGATGGAGTTTGAGCCGTCGCGGGCAACGAAGACCCCGATTGGTTGGATTGATCCGCGTATGATCTCTGGGGAGCTGATGTTCCCTGCCCGATTTCCCGCAAGCGTGATCGAGCAGGAGAAAAAACGGCTTGGGACGTACGGCTACCAGGGGCAATATCAGCAGGAGCCGTCCCCGCCGGGAGGGTCGATTTTCAAGGAGAGCTGGTTCGGCTCATACAAGTCGCTTCCCGCGATGAAGGAAGTTTGGACCGCGTGGGATACCGCGCTTAAGACCAAGGAAGAGAATGACGAGAGCGCGCTTGTAACGATCGGGCTTGGCGAAGACGGCAATCTGTACGTGCTGCGGATGTGGCATGGCCGCGAGGAGACGCCCGATATTGCGAGACGGCTCATTCAGCACGCGGGACACCTAAGACAGCTTTATGGCGACCGGTATCGGGGCGATTACATAGAGGACGCGCCTGGCGGTACTGCGCTCATGCAGTATTTGCGGCGCACGAGCTCGGCGCTGGCGGTGATCCCGATCCGGGCGGCGACCGACAAGGTTTCGCGGGCTCATGTGGTTTCGCCAATTTGCGAGGCGGGACGCGTGCTCCTGCCGGACCCCTGGGCATATGCGAAGGTGAGTGGGTGGCGCAGGGATTTACTTGCGAACCTGACGTCCTTTCCGAAAGCCTCCCACGATGATATTACCGACGCCTTCGTGTATGCTGTCAAGCGATTTATGAGTTCGATGGGCACTGGCAAGAGCCGTCGCGGGACGGCTGGCGGGTGGGTGTAGAGGCGCGAGAAAGAGCCCTCACCCCACCCTCTCCCGCAAAGCCGGGCGAGGGAGCCGGAGCCTATCTTCCTCCCGCTGAAGAGACCTACCTTCCCGTGCAGAGACCTACCTTCCCACTTCGTGGGCCCCTTCCTCCCGCAACGGGAGGAGTTTGGGAGAACCTACCTTCCCACTGAAGACGGCAGGCCCCTTCCTCCCGCGCCCTTCGAGAACATCAGAGTCTCCGAGCGGGAGGAGTTCCAGATTTACGGTTTGCGGAGGGCTACGGGATCGCGCAAAGGTTTACAGCCACGGGTTACGGCCTAGATAAAGCGCCGCCGCGTATATTGCCGAAAGGCCCATGTACAACGCCGCGTCTTGGCTTCCTTTCATGGGGATCCCGTCCCTTCGCAATATATTTGTGTGGGTGTCATCGGTTCGAGGCTCGCTCAGGCCGCGCATTTAAGAACGTTCGTAGAACGTTTACATCTTTCCATCAGGTTCAGTCAATGCAATCCTCCACGGCACTCGCACAAGCGTTAATAGGGGCACGTAACTTGCCGAGCGGGTTGCCGTCGATTAAGAGCCGATCGCTCGAGGCGCGGGCTTACGAGCAGCTGAAACCGTATCCGATTTTCTATTTCATCGATTGGAAAACCGAGGACAGGGGACCTCTTCCGCGCTGTTTGCCGCTTGTTAAGGCGATCACGTGGCGCGGGGCGCGGTGGTTGTTTGGGAAGACTCCTCAGATTGTCGTTGCCGGGAATTCCAAGCTGGAGGAGTTCCTGCGCGCGATGTGGATAAAAAATAGGATGCCGGCGCGCGCGGTCGCGATGGCGCGGAGCGGGGCGCTCGACGGCGGCGTCGTGCTTAAATATGCGTACGACGATGCCGCTAAGACGCCGCTGTCCATTCAGACCCTCTCCCTTGTGGACGAATGCCGCCTCTACTACAATCCCCACAATCGTGACGAGCTCCTGATGGCTCGCGTCCAATATCCCTACTTCGATGCCGCGGAGGGAAAGACCTATTTTTACCGGGAGGAATGGACGGCGGAAGAGCAGGTCGTCTACAAGCCCCTCGATCAAGAATTGATGGCGATCGGGACGGGCGGCGTCCAGGATCCGGACACGTTCGACGGATGGATCGAAGAGAGCCGTGAGCCGAATGTTTTCGGCCGGATCCCAATGACGCACATTCGCAACGTCGAGACGGATGACACGTGGGGGAGCGGTGACCTATGGGATCTGTTTCGCGTATTCGACCGGGTTAATCTGACGTACCATTTGATGGACAGGAGCAACCAGTTTGACAGCGAAGTCAATCCGCTCTATATCGATCTCAATGTCAATGAAGCTGACGTAAACCGGCCGCTTGAGCCCGGCCAGCCGCTCGATTTGAAGAGCGATAATGCAGAAGGCGGCGGCAAGGGAGATGTCAAGTTTCCGCCGACTGGCAACGCGCTCCGGCCAGCCATGATGGATTATGCGAAGGATCTCCGGAAGCAGATCATGGACGCGGCATCCACTATCTTTATCGATCAGCACGAGTTCAGCAATAAGGGAAACCTCACGACGGCAGTGCTTGAGCAGCTTTATCAACCGCTGATCGAGCTGACCCTTGAAAAGCGCAAAACGTACGGCGACAATGGGGTTATCGAGTTTTTCAAAAATGTGGCGCTGGGTTTGGCCGAGGCCGGCGTCAGTGATTTCGCCGTGAACGAGAGCGATGAGGACAGTTATACCGCGCAGTTGAAATGGCAGCCATTCTTCGATCTATCCCAGGATGAACGCACGGCGGCGATGGGGCGTGTTCAGGAAGAAGAAACGGCCGGTTACGTGACGCATGATCGAGCGATCGAAGAGGTCGCGCTTATCGAGGGCCGCGAAGATGTCGCGGCGCTGAAGGAAGAGCTGGCCGCAGAGCCGAAGCCGAGCCCCACGGAGACCCTTGGCGGCGGGGAGCAGGATGCGTCGCTCGATGAGATGGAAAAGACGATCCAAGGGCTTACGCGCGTTGCCGGGAAGGGCGCAGAGTAGGCCCTTGAGGCCGGTAGGAACCGCTCGCCGCGAGGGGGCCGAGGGAGACCTACCTTCCCACTTCGTGGGCCCCTTCCTCCCGCAACGGGAGGAGATCGTGAAGGAATAGAGTATGGCGAGTGCGGGTGACCAAGGATAGAGACCGTCGCCCCACCCTCTCTCATAAGAATGGGCGAGGGAGCGGAGAAGGACTGGTGAGAGATGGATTTGGATATATCGCATGATGCGCCTGGCTCGGAAATGCCTGATGACGCCGAAGATATTGCTCCGATTGAGGAGATCGCGCCGGACCCTCCCGCTCAGGAAAAGCTATGGGAGGCCCGATTGCTTGCGATCGGAAAGGAGATGCGCGCGCTCGGGTATACGAGCGTCTTCCTATTCGCCGGAGACGATCGTATGAACAAAGAGGATGGTAATTTCGGGCATTTCCAATGGAACGGCAATTACTATGCCGCGCTTGGAATGATCGAGCGTGCTCGCGGTTGGTTGTAGACAACGCATACCTTCCCAGTTCATATTCGACCACTTCGACAGGCTCAGGGGTCCCGGATGGGCTCACGGTCCCGAGGGAGGCCGAGGAAGCGGGCACGCAGAGACCTACCTTTCGACTTCGTGGGCCCCTTCCTCCCGCAACGGGAGGAGTCTCGGGATCTTCGGATGGGAGGAGATAGTGAAGGAATAGGGTATGGCGAATGCGGAGGAATTTGCGGCGATTGTCAGGGCGGCGCGTTCTGCTCAGGTTCGGCTGGATGCTAAGACAATCAGGGATGTGGACGGCCTCTTGGCTGCGGCGGCCGCGCAAATCAGCGCCGATATCCGGAGCGTTCCGCGCGGAACGTTAAGCGACCGTTACCGCCGGGAAATTGTCAAGGAATTGAATGGGACGCTCGATACCCTGCGTATAAGCTATAAGGCCACACTTGATGGAGGGATCGATAAGGCGGCGAAGATCGCGGTCGAACGGGAACAAGGCATTCTCTCCGCGCTTAAGACCAACTGGCGGGAACTCGCGCCGGGGCACGCTGCGTCGCTTTTTGGGTCGGCCGATAAGATTGGCGTCGAGTTCGCGCGCGTCCCGGCTCAAGTGCTTGATCGCCTCTATGCTCGCACGTATAGCGACGGTCTGACGCTCTCGAAGCGCCTCTACAATATGGACCGCGCAGCGCGGAAGGCGGTTGCAGGCGAGATTTACAAGGCGATCGCGACGGGCGCGAGCGCACGCAAAACGGCAAAGGCGATCGAACCGCTCTTGACGGCGGCGGGATCCGAGAACGTGCGCTATAATGCGCTACGGATCGCTCGGACGGAGATCGGCACGGCGTTTCGCGAGGGGCACATTGCGACGGCGACGGACGGGCAGGGGAAGCTCCATCCGTGGCTACGCGCGATCGGCTGGAGGCTCAGTGCCAGCCATCCGCGACGCGATATTTGTGATGCTTGGGCTGGCGATGACTACGGCCTGGGCGCAGGGAACTACCCGGATGCCGGGAGCTTGCCGCCGGGGCATCCGCACTGCATGTGCTATTCGGTTAGTTTGATAGCGGGCGTGGATGCGGAGTTCACCGGTTACGCTCCTGAGCCGGATGCGTGCCCGGCGTCGCAGATCAAATATTATGGGCAGGATCAGGAACGGACATCCACGAGCCGTGCGGTCCGTCAGCTGCGGGGAGAGGAATTAGCGAACCCTTCGCCTAAAGAAGCTCATGTGCTTCCTGAACATCTCGCCAAGCAGATCCCTGATGAAATACGCTCCGGGCTTGTCAAGCCGCATCCCGATGTGGAAGTCTACGAGCAATCCGGGTATAAGGAGGATAGCCGTGAGCGCACGATTGCCGCGCGCGTTGCGGAGTCCGGATCAACTGTCATTCTGCGCAGGAAAGACGAAACGCCCAATGAGACGAGTTTCGACGCTTTCATGGAAATCGATGGGCGTATGGAGCCGGTCGAGTTTAAGCGGATTACCGAAGCGGCCGTTAATTTGGCTGGGGTCGCCGATGCTCAGTTGCGAAGCGCAAAGAAGCAAGCCCAGAACGTCTTGATTTATGTGGACCGGGCCGACTATAATAACCAGCTGCAGGACATTGAAGCGGGCCTCAGTCTCCGGTTAGCGAGGACCAAACGAGATGGCACGGCAATAAAGCGTGTGCTATTGGTCACGCCGGACGGGGTCATAAGAGAGATAGCGCCATGATACAATCAATCGAGACATCCACGCCGGGTCAGAAAGCTGCAAATACCGAGGCTTGTAGATATAGGATTTTGCGTCTCCAGCGAGACGGGCGTTTAACCAACGATGTCAAATTGATCCTACTCGGGCAGATCGAGATGCTCGTTGGCGCCAGGCGCATTTCATTTGAGCAGGGCGAAGAGCTTCGGTCGCTGCTTGGTGAAGACTTTCTGCGGAGTAGCTCTCTTGCGCTTGATCTGGCTACATTTGGGCGAAGAGAAGATGAGGTTGACGAAGCGGCCTAACCGGTCTCTCTTACGATAGCGAGCTAGTTTAGAAACAATGGGCGATCCCTGGAAACAGGGGTCGCCTTTTTGCGTCACTGCCCGCACGGCGCGGAGTATTAGCCGAGACCCTGACAAGGAGTAACAATAATCATGATTTCCAACATTGGCCGCATCTTTCACGGCGGCATTTTCTTTGCGCCTGACGAGCCCCCCGCAGCTCCCCCCGCGCCGCAAACGCCTCCGGCAGCTCCCCCTCCCCCCGCGGACCCTCCGGCGGCTCCCGCATCCGGCGGAGGTGACGATGCGGCGAAATACCGCAGGCTTTTCGAGGCGGAGGAGAGCAAGCGCAAGGATTATGAGGCCAGGCTTAAGGCCTTCGAGGACGACAAGAAGAAGCGCGATGAAGCCGATCTCACGGAGTCGCAGAAGGCAACCAAACGCGCGGACGAAGCCGAGGCGGAAGCCAAGAAACTGAAGCGAGACAATGTCATTTTGAAGGTTGGGAAGGAGCTCGGTCTCGACGATGAGCTGCTCTCATTCGTTACGGGGGACGACGAAGCCACTATCCGCGCGAACGCCACGAAGCTCGCCGGGCATGTCAAGCGTCCTCCTGTAAACGGCGGCACCATGACGCAGCCTGGCGGCAATCAGCAGGCGACGTTGGACGAGAAGATTAAGGCAGCGGAGCAGAAGGGCACGGCCTATCAGAGTATAGCGCTCAAGCTTACGAAAATGCACGGCGAAGGCTAAGGCGGCTCGGTTTTTCAGAAGACCTACCTTCCCGCAAGCGGGGTCACGAGGCCTTAGGAGACCTACCTTCCCGCAAGCGGGCCCCTTCCTCCCGAAACGGGAGGAGTTCAGAGTGTTCGGCGCGAGGAGCCAAGAACGAAATCTCTCGGATCGAAAGGATCAAAATAAATGGCAGGTACAAACACGAATGCAGTTTCCTTTCTAGGCGAACTGTTTCAGAGCGGCAAGAGGCCGAACAATTTTCTGCGTTTGATTGGCGGTTTACAGGGAAGCGTCCACGAGACGATGAGCCGCGAATTCCCTACGGGCGTCGTCTATTCACTCCGTGCGCCGTCCCAGGACAATGTCGCGCTTGAGGGGGCAAACGCTCCCGCCGCGCAGACGGTTGGTCTGAACCAGGCGATGAATGTCGTCCAGCTCATTCAGGAGACGGTCTCATTGACATATCTTGGCGCCTCCGACAAGACGATGTCCGGGATCGTGCCCATTCCTCAGGCGGACGCAAACGGCCCCGTGCAGAACCCGCGCTCGGAAGCGTTTCAGGTTGCGCGCCGAATGGAGACGATCGCGCAGGACACGAACTTTTCGTTCCTCAATGGCACCTACAACAACCCGGTTGACGCGACCGACGACGCGCTGAAGACGCGCGGCATCCTCACTGCGATCGCGACAAACCTGATCGACAATAGCGCCGTCGCGGCCAATACGGTCACCGATGCCATCTATCGAGGCTGGGTGGGGACGCTGCTGCAGGACATCGTCACGTCGACGGGATACAATCCTGACGAGACGTGGACGCTCTTCGCCGGCGCGATCGAATACGCCAATATCCAGGCGGCCTATGAGGCCAAGGGCACGATCTACCTCCAGCCTGAAAGCAACCTTGCGGGTATCAAGATCCGCCGCATTTTGACGCGATACGGCCTGATTAATATCGTGCTCGATCCGGACATGCCCAATCAGGAGCTCGCGATCTTCAACATCGGCGTCGTGGGTGTTGTGGGTATGCCTGTTCCGAACAAGGGCATTCTGTTTGCCGAGCCGCTGGCCAAGACGGGATCCGCCGACAATATCCAGATCTACGGTCAGATCGGCATTGACCATGGACCGGAGTTCCATCATGGGCTGGTGAAAGTCCCCGCCGGAATGTCGTTGTAGGGGTTCCGGAGGGTGCGGCCGCCCCACCCTTATTGCCATTCGAGAGCCTCATAATCTTCGACGGGCGAGGGAAACCTACCTTCCCGCAAGCGGGCACCTTCCTCCCGAAACGGGAGGAGCTCAGAAGGCCTACCTTCCCGCTTCCCATTCGAGGGGCCTCAGTATCCTGTGCAGAGACCTACCTTCCCCCTTCGTGGGGATCACGAGGCCTTAAGAGACCTACCTTCCCACTTCATGGGCCCCTTCCTCCCGCAACGGGAGGAGATAGGAGAGACATATTTTATGCCGCGAGTTATTTGCCGTAAATACAGTACGTTCTATGACGCCAAGAATGGCGTCCAATTCAGTCCGATCGTCGATGTGTCGAAGCAATGCTATGTTGGTCTTGCTGTCGTTGAGGGCGATTTGGTTGAAATCTACGAGGGGCGCGATGGTTTCGATGTCGTCACGGACGAAGAATATCTCGCCATTATCAATCCCGCTCCGAAGGCGGCGGCCGCAACTGCCAGCGAGACCGCAACTGGGACGCCGGCGGCGGCCGATGGCGGCGCGGCGCAGCAGGATGATCCATTGGATCCGCCGAGCGCCAAGCCCGCTGCGTCCTAAAAGGGTTTCACCATGGCAGCAGATTATACGAACTGGCCGGTGGTAGGCGACATTACGGCGCAGCTCGCGTCGGTAGGTGTATCGCTGCGCTTGACGAACGACGCTGCCTCGGCCAGGCTGCAGCAAATATCCGGCGATGTGACGGCGGATGTTGCTCGCAGGACGTGCAGGCAGTTCGTCGCGGATCCGGCGGACACGGTTCGCTTGTTCGATGGGACCGGGACGGCGGAAATCGAGATCGACGAATACGTTTCGTTCACGTCGGCTCAAGCGCTCGGATATCAGTCGTATCCCGGATATCCCCTCGCCAACATCGTCGCGGTGCAGGAGTATGGCAAGCCGAACACGCGGCTGGTTCGCGGCCAAGGAAGTGTCCCCGCCTACCCTACCGAGGCGGTGCTCGTTCCTATTCCGGCAATCTTCCCCGCAGGCCGTCAGAACATTCAGGTGACCGCGACGTTCGGCTTTGCGGCGGCGATCCCGGTGGACCTCTGGAATGCCGTCTGCGGGGAGATTGCGCGCAGGGCTGGGAATGAGGCGCTCTTCAATCCCGATGGCGGCATGGTCATCGAATGGCAGCGCGGCGATGGTCGCGAGCGTTACGCGGCCGGCGGCCTGGACGCACTTGGATGGGGCGCGGTCTACGAGCGCAAGGTCAAGGTCGATTATAAGCGTCCCGCCGGGCGCCGATTGAGAAATCTGAAGCCGAAGATGATCTGATTAGCGTTTCGCGCGAAACGTGAGACGGGCTACCTACCGAAGCCTACCTTCCCCTTCCCGTGCAGGAGACCCACATTCCCACTTCCCATTCGACGGGATCAGGGTCACTTATGGAGACCTACCTTCCCACTTCGTGGGCCCCTTCCTCCCTAAGTGTGTCAGGAATCGGGTTAAACTAGACCACATGGAATCGGCATGAGTAGACCGGGGTGAATCGGCATATGTAGGCCACCCGGAATCGGCATGTCTAGACCAGGTGGAATCGGCATATCTAGACCACTTTGAGTATCGCGATG
>JARLGU010000022.1 GCA_031292625.1 Capsulimonadaceae bacterium
GCCTGACGCAGTCGATGGACTATCTCTTCTATCTGTTGCACTTTGAGTCTCTCCATTACACCCTCCAATGCAGGGTAGCCTGCAAGAGGGCAGTCATGGCGACCATCGCGATACTCAAAGTGGTCTAGATATGCCGATTCCGGGTGGCCTACATATGCCGATTCACCCCGGTCTACTCATGCCGATTCCATGTGGTCTAGTTTAACCCGATTCCTGACACTCCGCTCCCGGAGGAGCGGAGCTCAGCGGCACGGCCCCGTAGACGCCCGGCCACCTTACCGCCACGATCTTCTCGGGCGGCGACGGCAGGCGAGGCATCGACTCAAGCGCCTTGCCGACGAGGTAGCCGGGCGAAGCCGAGGGCGAGAATATCCGCGAGGCCGTCAGCGCCGGCGAGAACTGCTCCAAGTCGGAATAAACGTAGACATGGCTGCGAAGGGCGCTTTCACCGGCACGGTCGGCGACAAACCTTGCGTCCTCCAACACCGGCGACCACTTAAGCCAGTAGCGCATTGTGATGCGCTGCTTGAGTGTGTTCAGCCGCGAATCGAGATCGCGCAGGGCTGCTTTGCGGTCGATTGGCTGCAGAAACCGAGCTTCGTACTCGAACAGCGGTACTGGCTGCCCCGGAGTGTTCGATGTGCCGTAGACCTCGACGCGGGAGTGCGGCGGCGCGAATCTCGCAAACGATGCGATCCGACAGATTAAGTCGTCGGCTGCGCCGTTCACCAAACTGCCCTGGCCGCTCGACGCCGTGAGATCGAAGTAGCAGTACATTCCCAGCGGTGCACGCGCCTTACCTCCGCCAAAAGAGGCGAGAATTGATCCGTCGTTTGGGCGGTACCATTCGTCGTCGGCGAGAAGCGATGCCTGATGGGACGCGCCATTCTGATCCCCGCAACCGCAAATCGCCGTAAGAATTGTAAACGTAGCAACTATCGCAGTTGTCGATAGCAGTAATCGGTTCATATCCCTAAATCTCCTTCCATTCAGTGTCGATAGGCGGCTCCCACGTCCGCTCGATATCGAAGCGGCGCTCGGGCATAGTCCGCGATGCGTGCGCTGACGGGTCTATCTCGATCCTGGCGATGCGCTCAGCTGCCTCGTGTATCTGGCGCTTCACGACCGGGTCGGTCAGGATCTCGGCGCATGCGTTCTCCCGCAGATCGTCTATGCTGCCGGAAACATTCGTCATGGTAGGACCGAGCGCTTTGATCGATGCCTTGCGCGCAGCCTCGTCCCGCTTCATTGCCTTAAGCCCAACCGCCTCCTTGCGAGCGATCGAGCGCTTATCGGCGATGGCAGCGATTTCGTCGCGAGCTTTTGCGGCGACTCGGAAGGCGGCCGCAGTGCCGGCTGCGAGTAGCGGCAGCCCGACGGTCGCGAGGACAGTGACAGCGATGTCCTCGACGCCTCCCGTTCTCACTGAGTCGCCTCGGACAGCCGCCACGAAATAGGAAATGACGAATGCTGCGATGAAACAGGCCACGTTTCCAGCCCGGATCTCAGGCGGAACGTCGCTGCTACTGTCGTAACCGCGGATATGCGTGATGTAGCGCAGCACCGGGAGGACGCCCCGGTCCGCAAGCCAGACGAGGGTTGCCTCGATCATAGCCGCGATCACCCAGGTCGAGATGAGGGTTCCGGTTTCGACCGGCGGCTCGTAGTGGCTCAGAAGCGCCGAGGCGAGCGTGCAGAGCTCAAAGAACGCGATAGTTGCACCTGCGGCGAGAAACAGGAAGCGGCTGGCAACATGCCTGCGGTAATCGGATTCGATCTCAGCTTTTCGACTCTCGCTGATCATCTGGTCTCCCTCGGTTGGCGTCGGCTCCGGCAGAAGCCCGACAGATTTTTCGCACGCGGATACGCCTTCCTTGAAGGTCTGCTCGGCCGATGTCATGGTTCCCTCCCACGCGATTCGGAGAGGCTGAAGACGGGAGTTCGCATCCTTCAGGATGGTCCTTGCGACGGTGTTCACAATGTCTTCGGCCTGCGGAATCTCCGGGAAAAGGCCGGGATAGTCGATGATATCGAACCGCTGAGGCCCAGCTTCGCGAGGCTTACCCATGACGAGGCGGAGTTCGGTGCCGATTACGAAGCGCAGGCTGGTCGCGTACTGGTGGACGAGCCTGCGGAACTTGAAGAATGTGGCGATGGATGCGAGCGGCGAACGCTTCCCTACGGGCTGTCCATTCGTCGAACTCTGATTGCGAGGATTCTCATTCATGCTATTTCTCCTGTATCCAAACTCATTGCTCTCGATTGTGCGTTCATCCGAAACGCGGAAGCGATGTTGCTGTTTAGCAGATACAATTGCGAGTATAGGAGTCGTCCGAAGAACCCACAAGAAGTTTTAATAACTCGTTCAAATGCTGCCAAATCTGGCAGATTCTCACCGCACTTCTGCGAAGGAGAGACGTAAATGGTTGGTTATGCAGGCCAGGCCGTTCCCGCCGCCCCCGGCGTTACGCAGATTAAGATGTTAGTCCGTTCGATGAGATCGGAACTCGGAGTGAGTCAGGCGACGCTGGCGGAGATATTCGGAGAGCGCGATGCAAACCTCTTCGCCCCGTCCCGCCTCGCGCGCCGGGGGCATGCGGCGAGACTCATCGCGGCACTTCAACCCGCCAAAGTCGCCCGTCTTGCGGATGCCGTCGGCTTCGAGAGGCGATACATCGAGGAGCGATGGACTACGCCAATCCGGAGGCTAGCTTCGGGAGAGACTCTCAATACCAGCCCGGTAGAGGCAAGTAGCCACGATGCTGATGCTATTTACTCGCTGCTCGAATCGTCGATCCGACGATACGATGCCGGAACGCTCGACGACGCTGAGATAAAGAAGCTGCACCGTTGGTTCGATGCCATATCGTGCGATACTGGGCCTATCGAGAGCTCCGCGATCGCGGGACTAGTGTCTGGCCTAGCCCGTCGTCTGAATGAGTATGCATCGTTCAAGGGCGAAGCGAACGCGCCAGACGACGCCCTCGTGGACCGAATTGATCCATTGCTTAACGACCTTGTTTCCTTTCCCGATGACGCGCTCGAATATGCCCTTTACCTCAACTCTGTCGCAATCCGCAGACGCCACGAAAACGCTGTGGTTTTGGCCACTAGCGAAAAAGCGATCCCGGCGTATTCGATACTCCTGCAGACAGTTGCTGACCACCAATGGGTGCTCGACCTGCTCTCCTGTGTTCCCAAGAAAGGCCCGGCCGAAAGGAATCTCCTGATCTCCGACCTGACCGTCCGCGCCATGAGGGATATGTCTTATCCGCTTGTCACGCTTTCCATCTCGGGCAGCCGTACGGGACTGTACGAGAACGCCGTTGGCCTCCTGGATCAAGCTACCGGGCTGATCTCCAGCGGACGAAGCGTTCCCGACGAGCACGTTGACGCCTGGATCCTCACCATGGCGACGCTTGTCGAAATGCACGCGGCGGTTGGCGACACATCGAGCGCCCAAGCGGCGTGGAAGCGAGTTGCATGCCGTCTCGACCGCACGACCAACGCAGAGGTGCTCTCCAAGGCGCGGCTGACGGAGCTGATGCTGCTGGCCGCACGGGCGGCGCGGCTCGCAGGCAACCGCCCCCTTTATTCCGAAACGCTGTTCGATGAGTATCACAAGAAACTGGGTTTATACAAGGCCGATTTCCCGCAGTTCGCCGATAGGGTTCGGCGGGCCGAGAGCATCGGAGCCATGCTAAAAAGCCGCAACGTCAACGCCCTGTGGAAACAGTATATTCTTTGAAGAAACGGGGAGGAAACCGATGCCCTGGTACGTCGTTTGGTACTATCCGCTGACCAGACTGCCCGAGTGGCTGCTTCTATCAGCGTTCTTCTATTTGGGGTCAGGACTGCCGCAAAGGATTCAGAACGCAAAGGAGGGCATGGCGTGGAACGTTGCGTTTTCCAGCTTTGAAGGGATCGTCTGCGAAACCGCCGTGCTTGGAATCGGGATCGAGGAGATGCGGGCGAAGGCAATGCCGCAGTGGGCATCGTCGCACGCGCTCGCTCTATCAACTTTCAGCGTGCTTTTCGCGATCGCCTGCGCGGCGGCATGGACGCTTCTGGTAAGGCGGGCGGAGAACGGAGCAAAGGGGAGCGCGAGTGACCGCTACCACAACTGCGTCACCGTGTTTCTTGTCGCTTACTTCGTGCTTCCGTGCCTTGTGTTCGCCATCATGTACGGCAGCATTTTCAACCGGGTTGGTGTCGCCATCGCGTTCATTTGGTACGCCTGGAGCGTCAGCTACGATAAGAAAACACTTCGGAGCGAGCAGCAGCAGTTCGTGCTATTGTGCGGAGCGCTTAGCAAGTACATGGAGACATTAGCGCCGACTATTATCGAAATCAGGCGAAATCTCAACGAAGGCAGGCAGGCAATCGACCGGCCATGGTGGAAGCTCAAGGGAGCGGCGGAATGCCGTGCATCAATGGACAAACTCGCCACCACGCTCAGAGTGACGGCTGACGCGCTCGATCAAGAATCTCAACGAGCTAGCGGAAGTGAATTGGAGGCAAAATGACTTCTCTCAACACAGGCGGATGTCATGTCGGTGATTTAGACGACGACGGCAACGTCATTAAGCTTACACGCTTCGCGCCGATAATTGTGGGGCACGTCCATAATGACGGCAAAATATATGATGCCAAAGGCCAGATGAAAGGCTGGGTTGACGATCAGGGGAATGTACTGTCGAAAAGTAACCGGCAGGTGGGGACAGCTTACAGCGACGGAAGTGTTACGGATACAATGGGCGGAACAGGATCCGTAAACGGATCGCAAACATTGCTGGCTGGCGGAGCGCTCGTTCTATTTTTCGATCTATATCGTCATGAGCCGCAAGACGTACCATGGTGGGTCGTAGTAGCCGGCCTCGTCGCGTTGCTCTTGGCCATCATATTTCTACTCGTTACGGCTGAGATATGGGCTGTCATGCTGCTTCTTGCGGCACTATCGGCCTTATATGCTGCAAAAGTATTTGTTAAGTCCGTAGATGCTCAGACGGTTGCCTCGCTTGAAGTTATCGAAATCAAGACGATTTTCGGAAAACGCAAGGCGATAGTTCACGGCTTTCCGGCGACACTTCTTTTGCCATATCCAAATATGTTCCTGGTTTTGTCTCCATCCCTCGTGTATGGCTTGATTGCCGTGCTTACCTTCGTTATTTCTTCCGCGAAAAACGGACAATTATGGAGCAATCTGATTCTCAGCATGATTGCGTACGTTTTTGGCGCTCTTACCTCGGCTGTGCTTGGTCAGTGGGTGCTGAATAAGCGGCTTGGCTTTTACCTGATCAAGATGCGCGAGGGCAGCCTGCCTGCAACGGCTCCAGCCGCAATCGCAAAGCTTCTCGATGACTTGGCAAAGGCCGCAAAATACTGCGGTATCTTACTCGCCGCGCTGGTGCTCGCTATTACAGCGGGGGCCGCCTGGGTATCGACCAAGGCAGCCCCCGTTCAGATGAAGCCTTCCGGTTCGGCGACAGCAACAGCGGTGACACGGCATGTAGCAGCACACTCCGCCGAACCAGCGGCGCAAGAGAACAAAACGCAGCCGAGTCAGACATCGCCGGTCCCGCCGACAACGGGCGCAAACGTTTCTCGCCTGCAGGAGATCGTGACGAGGCAGGCGCTGACGGCTGACGACATCAAGGGGCTCAGCGACTGGGATCTCACCGTCCTTCGCAATTCAGTTTATGCCAGACACGGCTACAAGTTCCACAGGAGGGATCTCGCCACCTATTTTGGACGGCAGACGTGGTACGTCTCGTCTACACCGGACCAAAGCGCTGTTTACAAGCAGTTTAGTACCATCGAGCGACACAACGTTGAGATGCTGGCAAGCTACCAGGCGAGCCACTCCGGACAGCGGTAAA
Organism: Capsulimonadaceae bacterium; assembly: GCA_031292625.1. Taxonomy (GTDB): domain Bacteria; phylum Armatimonadota; class Armatimonadia; order Armatimonadales; family Capsulimonadaceae; genus JARLGU01. The sequence continues at coordinate 5,880 of JARLGU010000022.1, forward strand.
TGAAAATGAATACACGCATCACTTGGTTAGCCGCGCTTCTGCTCTTCTTACCGATGGCCGGGAGCTTCGCTTCGCCAGCTCAAACAATTGCGCATCGAAAAGTCATCTGCATCGACCCCGGCCATCCCTCGGAGGTCGGGCGCGGAACCGAAGGCAGGCACGTCACGGAAATGCAGGTCGCCTGGGATGTCGGATGCGACCTCGCTAAAGCGCTGCGCGCCCAAGGCTACGAGGTAGTGCTCACGAAGCGCTCCGAGGGCCAGTTCGTGAAGAACCGGCGTCGCGCGGAGATCGCGAACGCCGCCCATGCCGACCTAATGGTCCGATTGCACTGCGATGCGAACTCGGGAACGGGCATGGCTGTGTACGCCCCGGATCGTCAGGGAACCAGCGGCGGTGTTCGCGGCCCGTCGCCTCAAATCATCGCCCGAAGCCAAGTGGCGGCCCGTGTGTTCAATGCTGCCGCCGCCTCCGTCCTTGGCAAAGAGCTGCGCGACAAAGGTGTCTTCCCGGACACATCGACTGCGGTCGGAGCCAAGCAGGGCGCGCTCACCGGCTCGATCTGTTCCCGCGTTCCGGTCATCCTCATCGAGATGTGCGTCCTGACGAACCCGAACGACGAGCGCTTCATCAGCTCGAAGCGCGGCCATACGCTCATGGTGTCTGCATTGACCGCTGGCATCGAAGCGGCTGTGAAATAGCGGCGAGAAGCGAATCATCGCCGTAGATCGAGTGAGCTGCTACATTATTGCGTTAGCATTTCGTTTCGATGCGATTGTGCTTAGTCGCACTGAAGCCCCGCCTCGAACACGCTGCTGGCAGTGATGTTTAGGCGATGAAGTTGTGAGAATGAATGCCTGTCGAGAAGCGCTTTCCATTCACGGGCTATGTCGCCATCATTGCCGATTGTCTTCCAATAGCTTCGAAGATGGTCTGGCTCGGCGGCGGCTAGATATGTGGCGATCTGCGGGGCGACTTCGTTGAGCTTGAAGAATATTTGCGGGACGAGCACTTGCCTGTCGCCGATTGTCACCGCCTTTTGTCCGCCCGCCGTGAAGACATCGCGTACATTTGAGCAGACGGCGTTTCGAGAGGCAACCAAGTATGCGGCGACGCGTTCGAACTTTAGGTTGCTCTGCCCGAATATCTCGGGGAACAGCGCCATTGTCTCGATGATAAAGTCCTGTCGCTCTTCGGTTGCAAAAGAACTGAATGGCTTGATGATTGGACTGGGGGCGGTCTCTTCGCTTTTGGCATCGATCCACCAAAGCTCCTCGCCATCGGCAAGCTGCGAGCGGTAGTAATCTTTAATCAGACCGATCGAGTTCTTCTCTTTGCGCAGTTCGTCATAAGGAACTCCGATCTTGTCGAATATCGATCCCCCCTCCGGCAAGTTCATATCGATCATGTAGCGCGGCGAATGAGTGACGCCGACTTCCGACAGACATTCTTGGTAGGGCCGGAACTTGATATCCGGCGTGCCGCCCAGCTTGCCGAAGTACATGTAGATACGCTCGACACCGGGAACTCGTGTCGATTCCAATACGCTGTTGCCGATCGAACTCCATTTGTCCGAGGCGGTGACCTTCACTTCGATGCCGTAGTACCTGCGGGCGATAATATCGGGAAATGTCAGCGCCCCTGTTTGCACGATGGTGCCGTCGAACAATGTCCCTTTTGCGACATCGCTCGCATGTCTGTAAACCAGGTTCTCAAATTGAACGCCGTCGGTTTTTGCTTGGACGGCACCGGATTTCAGCTCACGCAGGGTTGCTTCTCGCGTGTCGAGCAAAAGGCTTGCGAAATCCGCCTCCGAAACATCGGGTTGGGCACTGAAGATCATACTGCAGTGGCTAGGAGGTTCTCAGTGGTAGTGAACGACTTTGCTGAAATCTGCGCCTCAGAGCTTTGTAGGTTTTCGTCGAGGAAGTTCTCGATTGCCTTGGCAACATGCCAGGCGAGAACGGGCGGGACCGCATTGCCGATCTGCTTGTAGGCGCTGGATGTTGACGGCAGGAAGAGAAAGTCGTCGGGGAACGATTGGATGCGCGCTGCTTCTCGGGCTGATAGGCGGCGGTTGCCGTTCCAATGCCACTCGATATTGCCGTGATGCTCGGACCGCATGGTCGGTCCCGGCTTATCGGCGCTTATAAGGCCGTTGCCCTGGCCCTTATTTTTGATCGCCTTCGACCAGTAGTGGTTGTAGACGCCGCCCTCGGCAGTGTTCTCCAAATCGCCAAGCGCTTGCTTGCATGTCACCCAGTTGCTCTTTGACAAGATCGGCTTCGGATAATTGAACGGAGGCAACTTCCCGATCTTGGTGCCGACAATCATGACCCGTTCGCGCATCTGAGGAACTCCGTAATCGGCTGCAAGATACAGATGATATTCGACATGGTAGCCGAGAGATTTGAAGTCCTCGACCACGGTGCGAATGGCGTCTCCGTTGCTCAGAGTTAAGAGTCCTTTCACATTTTCTGCGACGAAAAGAACCGGCTGAGTGCGCCGGATCACTTCCATCATGCTTTGATAAAGCAGCCCCCGCTTTGTGTTCTCGAACCCGCGACGCTTTCCCGCATGGCTAAAGTCTTGGCAGGGAAATCCGCCGAGGACGACATCAACATGCTCGGGTAGCGGATTAGGGTAGTTTTTCGTGTTCAGAACATTGTTGATATCGTCGCAAACGATCGGGTGCTTGAAATAGTTCTGATACGTCAGGCAGAAATCCTTAACGAGCTCATTGGCCCAAACGACATCGAATTTTCTGCGAGAATAGTGCTTTCCAAGCGCTGTAAAATCTCCCCGAAATCCAAGATCCAATCCGCCGCACCCCGCAAACAACGAAGCGACTGTATATTTCCCCATCGAGCGAAGAGTTAATGCTCAAGTGGGTCCAGCATATCACACGCGAAAATATTTCGCGAATCGGACGGAAAACAAGTGAATGGCTCAGGATTATCAGCCGTAGAGCCTTCCTGTGAATTACCTTTATAGGTGTGCGGGCGTTCAACCGTCCGCACGGCTACGCAGCGGTATGGGTAGTCGCTTCTGCAGAGATTGAATGGCCTTGATCTGAATATCGACGAGATTTCACTGTGGCCGTCTAAATTAATCTCTGGTATTTGAAATATGACTAATAATAGAGGTAGTTTCAGGTCAGCGGGTATAGGGGGATATTTCGTGCTTCTTGGCGAATTTTGCTTTGCCAAACTAAATAAACCAAGAAAGCACGAATGTGAGTATTCGTATCCGACTGTTGGGTTTCTTTTCAAGCGTCTTTGTTCCCGAATCTTTGCTCTTGTCAGCGCGAACGTCTGAGCGACAGGCTTGCAGAACTTCTGGAGATCTTCGATAAGATCGCCATCGGCAAGCATGTCTCTTGGGGTGGAGCGCTGACGGGACGTCGTCGTATCGACTGGCGATCGATTGCCCGCGCGTTCATCGCGAAATCGTTCTACGATCTTGCGACGACCGATCTGTTGATCGAAATGCTGCGCTTACAACCGACGTTGCGCCGTATCTGCGGTTTCGAGATGAGGCGCGATATTCCAAGCGCCGCAACATTCTCACGGGTGTTCAAGGAGTTTGCGGAAACGAAGTTAGGCGACAGAGTTCTGGATGCGATGGTCAAAACGCATGTCGGCGACAAGATCGTCCTGCATGCGAGCACAGATGCGACGGAGATCGACGCGCGGGAAAATGGCATCGTCAGCGTCAAAGGACCAGTGATCTCAAAGCCCGCCAAGAAGCGCGGTCGTCCGAAGAAAGGCGAGGTTCGCCCGCCCAAGGAGCCGACGCGCATCGAGCAGCAGCTAAAGGAGACGCCACAGCAGTCAATCGCTCAGCTGTCGCGCGTGTGCAACTGGGGAACCAAGACCAACTCGCAAGGGAAAAAGCACACGTGGAAGGGTTACAAGACGCACATTACGTGGGCGGATGACAATATTCCGCTCGCGGCGATCACGACTTCGGCATCGGTTCACGATAGCCAGGTTGCGATCCCACTGATAAGAACGGCGGCGGAACGCGCAAGGATCATCTACGACCTGATGGACGCTGCGTACGAAGCGGCAAGTATCCGCAAAGCCAGCGAAGATTTGGGGCACGTACCGATCATCGATCCCAAGCCGCATAACGGGGCGCTCGTGTGGTTCGCGCCTGCTGAGTGTGAGCGCTACAAGGAACGAACCACGGCCGAACGGGGCAACAGTCGGCTCAAGGACGAGTTCGGAGCGCGGCACGTTCGCGTAAAAGGCCATGCAAAAGTTCACATGCACATCCTGTTCGGCCTGATCACGCTATTCGCCGACCAGCTGCTCAAACCGCTAGGCGGCTGAATGCTGTCCGAACGTTGTCGAGAGTGAAAACGAAGGCTTCCGAGGGGAAGTCCACGCACTTGATCGCCTGGATGAGCCGACTTTTGGCGCTTGGCAGGTGAAAAAATCGATATGTCGTCAATCTCTCGTTAGAACCAATAACGCGCGGCACAGAAACAACTCGATGCGCCGTGTTTTGAAAGAGCCTCGATATTTATGACAAAAAGATTCCTGAAAACGATTTATTTTTCGGGCCGGTAGCGCTGAGTAGTTACATTTGCTCAAAGATCAGAGTGATGGGATGGCGCCGATTTGCTGCAATAAACCAAACATATCTGGTTGTCCATACTCTTCAACGAACTTATCGCCGGAGAGACGGTAGATGTTCATGGCCTGGACGACAACCTTCTTCCCCGACGGAGGAACACCGAAGAAAACCCCTTGATGTGTGCCGCGCATAATAAACCGAGCTGCCACTCTATCCCCCTCGGCCACCAGTTCTTCTAAAGTCCACTGGATGTCGGGGAACCCTCCGCGCATCATTCCGATGATTGAGAGATAACCGGCAGGGCCTCGCATTGGCTCCGGAGTTCCCGTTACATGAAAGATTGCATCCGGCGAAATGAGTTCTTCAGCCAAAGTTTCGCTGGCAGTATTGATGAACTCAACAAACCGTTGCATGGTAATTTTATTTGCTTCTAATGTCATGGAACATATTCCTTTAGTTTATGATGGATTGTAGAATGAAGTGCGCTATGTACCGTGAATTGATTGGAAATCGCTGATCGGAGCCTTCGATCCAAAATAATTTCTAGTCACGGGCAGAAAACGTGTCGTAGATTTACTTGGCCTGTCCGACAATCTTGGCTAGATGCTCACGAAGCCTTGCTATATCGCCTTCGATGGCGGGAGCCTTCATGACGTCGTAGGAGGAGAACGATTGCAGGACTTCTGCTCCACAGAATTTGTAGTTGGCGGTATTGGCGATGAATACGTCGTCGACTGTCTTACCTTCAAACAAGACCTGATCCTTGTCGCCAAACGCATCTTTTGGCGCGTTCCATGTCAGGGATAGCATGTATTTCTTGCCCTGCATAAGACCGCCCGTACCATATTGCTTGCTAGGGTCATGTCGGGTGCGACCATCCCCGGTAATAAATCGGCCTTGGATCATTGCTGCCGTGAACACCTCGTCAACGTACTTTTTGTAAATCCAAGGCGCTCCAAACCAATATACGGGAGTTTGTAGGATGATGATGTCGGCCCAGTCGTGGTTCTGCACTTCGGCGTCGATGTCATAGCCTGATTCGATATCGGTTTGCCGCACCTCATAGCCCCATTTCTCCATTTCCTCCTTGATGACGCTGGCCATGGTGCGGTTCAGCCTCCCCGAAGAAATGTTTTCGTAGACTTGGTGGGCGTTAATCAGTAATAGGTGTTTCATCTTCATTTTTGCTCCCGTCTGGGTTGTATGTGGATCACTAGGTACAATTATAACTCAGAAAGTGTCGGAGTCAATTGTCAAATCCGGTTCGACTCTTGCCTAATTTGACGAATGGTAATTAATGTGTGAGGCCGTTTGCATCAAGCAATGCTAAGCTTCAACGTTGTAAACCAAGAGGAAAATGCAACTTTACGGAGATATGAAATGGTGATCCAAGTGCAGCCGGATGTCTGCGAACTTGCTTGTCTGGTTAGCAACATTGCACAAACCGATGGTGACTACAGCACGCCAATTTCGGCGTTGATGCTCTATCGTCGCAGTTTTGTTACCAATCCGATGCCATGCATCTACGGTCTGGGGCTTGGGCTGACGGTGCAAGGTGGCAAACGGGTTACGGTGGGCGATGAGATCTTCAACTATGAGGCTGGGCAATCCCTCATCACGACCGTAGACCTGCCAGTGGTGTCCTATGTCACTCGTGCCAGTTCCGTCGAACCCTACCTCGGCGTGAGGCTGGAGCTGGACGTCCGCGTTATTGCGCAGTTGGTCGCCGAGATGGAGTTTGAGGCGCAGCTTCAGATTTCGACAACTCGAGTTATATCCGTCATGACGCTGGATCAAGGTCTAAAGGATGCGATTACCCGACTAATCCGGCTCCTGGCCGAACCGCAGCTAATCCCTCACCTGGCTCCCTTGATCCAGCGGGAGATAGCCATCCGGTTGCTGAATGGGGAGCATGGTCCCAACCTGCGTCGTCTCGTTGCGATTGGTTCACCGAGCCAGCAGATCGCCAAGGTGGTCACCTGGCTGAAGCAGCACTATACGGAGGACGTACCAATGGATGATCTAGCTGCCCAAGCTCACATGAGTCCTTCAACTTTTCGACAGCATTTCCGGGCTGTAGCTGGTATGAGCCCCTTGCAGTATTTGAAGAATCTGCGATTGCAAGATGCGAGGCAGTTGATGCTCAACGAGAACCTCGATGCAGGTAGCGCCGCGGTGCGCGTAGGGTATGAGAGCGCCTCCCAGTTCAGTCGGGAATACAGTCGACTATTCGGAGAGCCCCCGAATCGCAATATCAAGCGCATGCGGGAATCGGCTTGACCAACAGGTAGACACTGCCACTGGCTTGGCGTGCTTTATATTCCGTTTTCTGAAACGACCGCTATGTCTTTCGCCAGGTGCTCTTGCTTCTGAGTCTCCAGGACATTAACCAAGTAATGCGGCTTACTAACCTTCTTTTTCACTGTTTCCTTGTTATTCTCGTCTTCCATCGCTATCGATATCACTTTCCCTCCATCTCCTCGCGTACGAACCGCGCGAATCGCCCGATGCCGCCTCCCGTCGACGCCCCCTCCAGCGCGGCAAGGTACTCGTCGCGGCGGGCGTTGCGGATGACTGTCCACGGGTAGCCGCCGGACGCGAGCGCGGCGTTCATGATGAATCGAGCGATGCGGCCGTTGCCGTCGGGGTACGGGTGGATGTAGACGAAGACGAAGTGCCCGAGGACGGCGCAATCCTGCCATGCCGCCAGGGCGCTGCCTCTGATCGTATAGATGAGCGCGTGATGAGAAGAGTTGTCGATTTGAATCGACGTCGCTGGCGAAAACAGACGCAGGCCCGCCCGGACGATACCCCGCGCGAAAAGCGGCGACGCCCCGGTATAACCCATCGGTACAGGCGAATCATACGGCGGCAATGCGGTGGAAGGCAGTGTGGGATTGTTGGCTGGATCGCTCATAGGAAAAAGGCAAATTTCGATGTCCTGGAGGTCGCGGGAATCGCCGGTGACGACTATCCTGACGGACTCTATCCTCCAAGAAGGCGACGTTTATACTCCTGATTATGTTTCTGCAATTTCAAGACATCCAATCAATGTCGGCGAGATGGTACCATGAAAACACAGTAAACACATAGGCATTACGTGATTTATCTGTAGGATTTTGATGAGGCCGGGGCTCGATGCTTTGTATATCTTAGGAGAAAAACGTAGATGAAGAGCGAAATAGAAGATCGTCGTGGTTTTACACTTATTGAACTACTAATCGTAATCGCTATTATAGCGGTCCTATCTACCGTTTTGCTGCCGGTATTCGCGTCGGCTCGAGAAAAGGCGCGACAAGCAACCTGCGCAAGCAATATGCGCCAAATCGGCGTCGGCATCCTTGCCTATGCGCAAGACAATGATGAAGTATTGCCCATCTCCGAAATCAGCGATCCCAGCAGTTATTCTTCAACGTCCAACGAAGGCTGGCAGTACGAAATAGAACCCTATGTCAAGGCGAACGTAAATCAGGTTCTTATAGCCGATCAGGGTCTATCCAAGAGCATTTACGTTTGCCCGGATTACAACTACAATGTGGCGTTGGGGTACACACTTCCAAGCAGCAGCTACGCCGTCAACTACTGGTTTTTCGGAGACTATCAGAACGGGGCGAGCGCCACTGTCGCAAGATCTTCTGTTCAGCTTTCGCAGCTCACAACGCCTGCGCAGGACATCTTTCTTACGGAGACTGTCGAAGATGTCACATTGACGGCCGGTGTCGACGATCCTACAGAGTTCGTCCACGTATCGAGCTGGCCCAAGATCAGTAATAGCACGATCTACTGGCTCCTCGCCCGGAACCGCCACGGTGGAGGCTGCAACTATCTGCTTGGCGACGGTCATGTGAAATGGTTTGTCGCTCCCTCTCCCAGCTATACGCTTTTGGGGACGACCTATATTCCGGTTCGTAGCGACGTGGGAGCGGCGTACAAGCCGTCTCTTTCTCCGAACGCATCGGTCTGGTTTCAGGACACAGCAACAACACAAATTCCATAATCCAGGAAAACTGATAGAGCACTATGAACATGAAACCATCCTTTCCTCTGTCTCTCACCGGGGCGTTGGCAGTCTCATCGGTCTCTATGGCCCTTGCGGCAGACGCCCCATCGGGGCCGGCGATGCTTCCCGTCGCGCCATCTGTCGCAACGGTGCCGGCCTGGCCGCCTGTTGCGAGGGCTCCCAAAGGTGCGCCCAACATCGTGTTGATTCTCCTTGACGATGTCGGGTATAGCTGGTCGAGCGTGTTCGGCGGACCCGTGGCGACCCCGAATATCGACGCGCTCGCCAGTCACGGACTGCGGTACAACAACTTCCACGTCAACGCACTCTGCTCTCCCACACGCGCATCACTGCTCTCGGGCCGCAACGACCACGAGATCGGTTTCGGAACAATTGCCGATGCTGCATCGCCGGCCCCAGGGTATTCGAGCATTTGGCCCAAAAGCGCAGCATCCATCGCGGAAGTGCTCAAACTTAACGGTTATAGCACTGCAGCGTTCGGGAAATGGCACAATACGCCAACCTGGGAAGTCAATCCTGCTGGGCCGTTCAGTCACTGGCCGACGTCTCTCGGATTCGAATACTTCTACGGTTTTGTGGAGGGTAATACGACGCAGTATGAACCCGAACTCTTTCGCGATACCACACCGGTAGATACGCTCAAAACACCCGAACAGGGATATATTCTAAATACAGATCTGGCCAACGATGCCATTCACTGGCTTGACGAGCATGACGCGGCGGCGCCAGGCAAACCCTTCTTTCTCTATTTCGCGACCGGAGCTATTCACTCGCCCCATCATGTTACAAAGGATTGGATAGCTAAGTACAATGGCAAGTTCGACCAGGGCTGGGACAAGGTGCGCGAGGAGACATTCGCCAGGCAAAAGGCGCTGGGGATTATTCCCGCAAACGCCGATCTTACGCCTCGCCCCAGGGAACTGCCGGCATGGGATTCACTGGCGGCCAACGAAAAGAGGCTCTATTCCGCACAAGCAGAGGTCTACGCCGCGTATTTGGCGGAGACCGATTTTGAGGTCGGTCGTTTGCTTGATGAGTTAAAGCAAAGCGGCCACGTGGATGACACGGTAGTTTTCTATATTGTCGGCGACAACGGCGCCAGCGGAGAGGGCGGTGTGGAGGGGACGATCGGTTATCAGGCGTCCGTGGATGAACAGCTTAGCCATCTCGATGAGTTCGGTTCCAAGACACTAAGAAACCATGTCGCGTCCGCGTGGGCGTGGGCCGCGGATACGCCCTTCCAGTGGATGAAGCAGGTAGCGTCTCACCTCGGCGGCACGACCGACCCGCTAATCGTTTCTTGGCCGGGACACATCAGGTCCGAAGGCGGCATTCGGAGCCAGTTTAGCCACGTTACCGACATCGCGCCAACAATCTACGACATCGCTCACGTCGATTTCCCGCAAGAAGTCGATGGCGTCAAACAACTTCCCCTCGAAGGTTCAAGCTTAGCTTACTCATTTGACGATCCCAACGCCCCCAGCAAGCACAACCTGCAGTTCTTCGAGACGTCCGGCAACCGGGGCATCTACAAGGATGGATGGTGGGCCGGTTCGCGGCTGGGACTACCGTGGGATGGCATCGGAAAACAGGGCAGTCCGGAACCGTGGGAGCTTTACAATTTGACGACAGATTTCAGCCAGGCTCACAACCTTGCTGACAGGTACCCGGACAAGCTCAAAGAGCTGGAAGCAGTCTTCGATTCAGAGGCCGCCAGAAATCAAGTGTATCCCAGGAATGCGCCGAGCGTGAGTTCGGAGCCGCAGGTCCGGCGGACGAACTGGGTCTATCGAGGCGCGGTGGACCGCATTCCGCCCAGACTGGGTCCGAGAATGCTTGGAGTCTCTCACAGGATCACCGCTGAGATCGAAATCGGCGAAAATACGCCCAATGGCGTCATCGTCGCCGAGGGCGGGCGCCTTGGCGGCTACACGCTTTTCGTGAAGAGCGGTTTCGTCGCCTATGAAGAGACGCCCGGTCTCGCAGGGCCACACACGCAGATCATTTCAAAAGACCCACTGCCCAGAGGAAAATCGGTCATCGAAGTGGTCTCCGAATTCGAGCCCGATTTCCGAGTAGACAGCAAGCCCGCCAATGATTCGGCTTCGGGGAAGCGCAAACGACGACAGAGTCCCATGGTCTATCACGATACGATAATGGTTAATGGAACGACTGAAGCAGCCGGCGACTTCGTGGGGTCTCGAATAGGCGGCAGCGTTCCCGAGACTCTGGATATCGGCAGCGATACCGGATCGCCTGTCAGCAACGAGTACGACAGCCCGAACAGGTTCAATGGCGTGGTCACGCAAGTCACATTCAGCGTTGAGGAACCCACTGCGTCTTCTCTGGCTACAGCCGCTGGCGGACACGGCGGTACGTCAACGCCCACCGAGCGATAAAGCGGGAGGGCGGCGACATCTCGGCCCGGGCGATATTGCTTGTCACCGCCTCCGTGAACGTTTGGGCGAGCGGCGGGTTCACGGAGGTGGACACCACAAACTTTTCCGGAGTCTACGGGCTCGAGCTTCCGAACGCTGCCATCGCCTCGAAAAATCTACAGGCATCATGCTGTAAGGAGCGGCCAACATAGTGCCGTGCCTGCTTGAGATCTAGCTTGAGGGGGCGAGCATATGGCCTGTCCGGCATGCCGATCAGCCTCACCCAAGACGTCCCCGCTGCCAATACCGCCCAGACAATACGCGATGCCTTGAATGCCGACCGCGGGCAGGGCTTCGGCAAATGTGATCTCTCTGGCACTGCGCTCACCCTATATGCCGTCGACGGCAGCACGGTCGTGCGCACGTTCGCGCTGGGTAGCGCCACCGCCCATCAAGGAGCACATGGGCGAGCGGATCGTCGAGCGGACGTTCCTGCCGGTCACGGTCCCGTTCGGGACCCGCCAGCGGGAGCAGTACGAGAGGTGGCTGAACGGGTTCACGTCCTGGTACGCCGCGAGCCACACGGAGCTATCCGCTGACGCGGTCGACAAGCAGTCCGCCGTGCTCGGCCAGCTCGTCAAGCTTGAGTACGCCACCACGCTCCCGTGCGCCGACCCGGACGCGGAGCACTGGAAGGTCGGCGTCTCCGACTGGACGCCGAAGATGCTCAAGGTGCTTGAGATCGCGGCGGAGCACGCCGTCTCCGGCGAGCAGGTCCTGGTCGGCTCCGACCTCATGCGGACGGGACGGTTCATCGCCGAGAGCCTGCGCGGGAAGGGCGTCCGCGCCGCCCACATCCTGGACGACAGCGGACAGACCCTCAGCCCCGCCGACCGCGCGGCCCGCATCCGCGAGTTCACCGGCGGCGAGACGGCGGTCCTCTGCGCGAGCGTCCAGAGCATCGCCCTGGGCCACAACCTCGACTGCGCGTCGGTCGTCGTCCTCGCGGGCCTCCCATGGGACTTCGCCACCCTCGACCAGTTCCTCGCCCGCGTCCACCGGCTCACGTCGCGCAGACCCGTCAAGGTCTACGTGGTGCTGACCGAGGGATCGCTCGACGAGCGCAAGTGGAAGCTCCTCCAGGACAAGACCGCGAGCGCCGAGCTTGCGATAGACGGCCACCTGTTGGAGAAGAAGCAGAAGCCCATCTCGCAGCAGGAGATCCTGAACGAACTCAAGCACAAGGGCCTGCCGGTTGCCGAGACGGTGCTGGAGAGTGATATTCGGGCGAGTTGGGAGGCGATACGGTTCGGGACGGAGCAAACAATAGAGCGAAACGGCGTCGGGATTAGTGATTCCCGTGTGAACGACAACGGTCACAGGAACGCGAACGGCCAGACCGGAAGTTTCCGCCTGGTGGTGGACAGCGTGGCAGTGCCGGCGAGCAGGGTGAGGCAGCTTAGCCTCGTGTTCGAGGCGGAGCGTGTCGGGGTGTGAATCTCTATGCGGCAGGATCGGGAATCGTCCACAGTAACGTTGCCCGCGCACCAAGTGCGCGGGCTCTCGACTTTGGCCTTTTAACTAGTTATTCGTTCTTAAATGTCAGGCTCCGTGCGGCTTGACATTGTTTTTTGTTTTGTGGTATCTAGTCATACAACTAGATAAGGAGGCTTCTATGGGCTGTCCAACCAAGGTCCA
>JARLGU010000023.1 GCA_031292625.1 Capsulimonadaceae bacterium
CGCTTTACGGTAGCGCGCGAACGTGGCGAACGCCAATTCACGGCGTGCGGTCAAACTCATTGGATGCCTCATTTCTAACCAGCATCCACAAGGATGCTACGGTCAGGTTTTTATTTGAGACAACCACCTTGCTTCGGTCAGGTTTTTGTTGACACCACGCGAGCTAGACCGGCCTCAACGAGGCCCGGGTATAATCGGGCAATGGATCAGCACAATCCCAATTTGCAGACACTCGAACAGATCCGCGAGCTTACCGCACAATTCGAGGAACGCGCGGAGGCGGTCGATGTCGGCGGACCCGGCAACGCGCTTCTTGAAAAAAACGTCCGGGCTCTTGCGGCTACCGGGTTCTATGGGGCGCGCATCCCTGTGGAGTATGGCGGGCTGGGACTCGACAGCGAGACGAACGCCGAGTGCCAGGAACTGATCGCTTCGGCGTGCGGGGTGACGGCTTTTACGCAACAGCAGCTGCATTCTGGCGGACACTACGTCGGGCAGAGCGCGAACGTCGATGTCAAGCGCGACCTGCTGCCAAAGTTTAGTCGCGGCGAAGTGCTGTGTGGAATCGCGTTCTCGCATCTTCGACGGCCTGGCCCTCCTCTTGTACGGGTCGAGCGCATCGCCGATGGGGTGCTGGTCAACGGTGAGGCGCCGTGGGTGACTGGATGGCGCTTCCTGGATTCGTTCAGCCTCGGAGCCGTTGCGCCAGATGGCCGGATCGTTTACGTATACGTTTCAATCCCGGACCACGCCAAGACTCTTTCGGTTAGCGAACCGATCCGCGTTTCCACGATGGATGCCGGCGATACGGTCCGTGTCTTCCTGCGCAACGTGGTCATCCCGGAGAAGTATGTTCTGTTTGAGCGCGAGCCGGATTTTCAAACGCGGGCCGATTTCAACAATATTGCCGGCCCCGTGCATTTGCCGCTAGGCTGCGCCCGCGGGTGTGCGAGACACCTGCGCTTGACGGGACAGCAGCGAAAACGGCCGCTGTTTGTCGAAGCCGCCGATCATTTCGAGGCCGAGGTGGATCTTGTTCGTGACCTTGCCAGAAGCTGGTCGGGGGATCGGGCAGCCGAGCCAGAATATAAAGAGCGTGCTCTTGCCGCCCGGGCCGGCGCCATTCGACTTGCGATGCGCGCGTCGGAGGCCTGCATTGCGGCGAACAGCGGCGCGGCTCATCTTCTCACCAATCCGGCGCAGAGACGTCATCGCGAAGCATCGTTCTACGCGACGGTTGCGCAGACGCCGGATATTCAGGCGACATTTATAGAGGCAGTAACCTATGGCAAATGACAGACGACCTGGCGATCGCAATCGCCCTGGCGGACCGCCCCGCGATCCGCGGCGCGACGCGCGGCCTCCTCGGCCGGACAACCGGACGCCGCGACCTGGCGGCGGCGCTGCTCCTGTCGAGCAGAAGCGCGCCATTCCCGAGCGCAAGGAGCTTCCGATGGCGGAAGCGGCCGAGCAGGAGCCGGAAGAGGGATTGGTTTATGTCGCGTACGGCGAGAAGGGCGACGACGTGGCGTTCGAGCTGTGCGACGATATTGAGGAAGCATTGGGCGTCTTCCAGATCATGAAGGAGGACGGCTTTAAGCCGCGCCTCTTCCAGGCGACGGAAATTCAGGTAGTTCAGGACTGATGCTCGCAGCGGCGGGCGCATCCGCGGGATTCGTCTACGCCCTCGGATGCGCTTTGTCGTATTCGGCGCGCATGCGAGCGACATCGACATGCGTGTAGCGCTGCGTTGTTGCGACGCTGCTATGGCCGAGAAGCTCCTGTATTGACCGGATATCCGCGCCGCCCTCGAGCAGGTGCGTGGCAAAAGAGTGCCTTAGCGTGTGCGGAGTGACGTTGCCCGCGATACCGGCGTCGCGTGCGTATCGCTTTATGAGCCCCCAGAACTGCTGGCGGGTTAGGCCGGTTCCTCGTTCCGAGACAAAACAGGCCGTGGAAGGCGGGCGTCCCATCGTCAGCGCCGGGCGTGCGTGTTTGAGGTAGCCTTCGATCCGTTCGGTTGCCATCTCCCCCATTGGCACGAGCCGTTCTTTCGACCCCTTGCCGAACACGCGGATGTAGCCGGAGCGCAGGTCGATCCAGCTCACTTCAAGCGATACGATTTCCGAGACGCGGAGCCCGCACGAGTACATTAGCTCCAGCATCGTGCGATCTCGTTCGCCAAGTGTGCTCGTGCTGGCCGGGGCGGCCAGGAGGCGATCGATCTCGTCGCATGTCAGGGTGCCCGGCAGTCTGAGGGGGGCGCGGGACGCAATATCGATTGTCGCGGTGAAATCGTCGGGGCGAACGCCTTCTTGCAGTAGAAAACGAGCGAGCATTCTGAGCGCGGATGCCTTTCGCGCAAGGGTCGAGGCGGAAGCCTTGCGCCGGACAAGCGCCGCGCAGAACGCCTGGGCGTCGTCGGCCGTTGCGGTAGCGAGCGATCGTCCTCGTTGGTCAAGCATGCGGACGAAGGGCTCGATGTCGGATCGGTAGGCGCTCAGGGTATTATCGGCGAGGCCGCGTTCGGCGGTCAGGCTTTGCAAAAACTCCGCCAAATGCTGATCCATGTTCCGATTCTACCGTGTCGCAAAATAAATCAACGATTTTTCGTCGCGCGATCTTAATATGTTTGGAAATGGGCGAAGGCGGGTAGAATAGACCCACTGTTGGACCCGTCCGGCAGCATGCTCTCTTTGCACCGGTTACAGCCTGTTTCTGTGATGCCCTCGATCCTTCGGTTTGCCCGTTGAGCCCGAGACTTCAAAGCACCGGCCGTCCGACTAGCTGGAAGTATGATGACAGCGCGATACCGTTCTCAATTAACCGGTGATCGTTCTCGCGCGCGGGATGCTCGAAATACAGTTTCGACGTCTCTTTTCTCTTGCAAATCGAAAGGAGCCATTCTAGATGGCAACCAAACTATACGTCGGCAACCTTAGCTACCAGGCTACGGACCAGGAACTGCGCGACCTCTTTTCCGAAGTCGGAACCGTGACCAGCGCCCAGGTCGTAACCGACCGCTACAGCGGCCAGTCCCGCGGCTTCGGATTCGTCGAAATGTCTTCGGCCGATGACGCTCAGAAGGCGATCGCGGCGATCAATGGCCGCAATATCGGCGGCCGCAGCCTGGTCGTCAATGAGTCCCGCCCGCGTGAGTCGAGCGGCGGCGGCGGCGGTGGACGCAGCGGCGGCGGCGGTGGCTACGGCGGCGGCGGCGGACGCAGCTGCGGCGGTGGCGGCGGACGCAGCAGCGGCGGCGGCGGCAATCGCTGGTAGTCGCTAAGAACGGCGACAGCCCCGGCTCCTCTTCGGAGAGCCGGGGCTCTCGACTTTGGCCTTTTAACTAGTTATTCGTTCTTAAATGTCAGGCTCCGTGCGGCTTGACATTGTTTTTTGTTTTGTGGTATCTAGTCATACAACTAGATAAGGAGGCTTCTATGGGCTGTCCAACCAAGGTCCA
>JARLGU010000024.1 GCA_031292625.1 Capsulimonadaceae bacterium
CGCAACCGCGTGCGCGTCCGGCGAGACCGCCGCTTCGGCAGTCGAGACGCTCATCTTCGGGCTGCTATACGTTACTGCCGCGTCAGGCCGCGTACCCGCAGCAAGCTCGGCAGGAGCGGACGGCGCGCTTGCCTCAATCGGCTTCACGGAGACAACGGGAGCAACCGCGTGCGCGTCCGGCGAGACCGCCGCTTCGGCAGTCGAGACGCTCATCTTCGGGCTGCTATACGTTACAGCCGCGTCAGGCCGCGTACCCGCAGCAAGCTCGGCAGGAGCGGACGGCGCGCTTGCCTCAATCGGCTTCGCGGAGACAACGGGCGCAACCGCCTGAGCCCCCGTAAGCCCCGACGAAACGGGAGCGACAGGTGTAATATTCGGCTGAGTGAAGGCGGGAGAAGCCGCGACCGGCTGTGTCCGAACCAATTCAGCGCTCCCCGCGGCAGGCGCCGGAGCGGACGCAGCCTGCTTCTTGATCCGTGCAACGGCAGGCGCCGTCAGCGAAGGGGTTGCAGCGATTGCCCCAGGATCCGTAACCGTCGCGAGCGGCTCAATCGAGCGGATGATCACCGACGGCGCCTGTTCGCGAGGGCGGGCGAGGGTCGCCGTGCTCGACGAAATCGTCGTCTCTGGCGCTGGAATAGTCTTCTTCTGCAAGAACGGCGCGGAAAGCAAGATCTGGTCGGTTAGGGTTCCGTCATCGACACTCGCCGACGCCAGCTTGGCGGGCGCCGTAGCGGCAATCGCCGGCGTCTCGGGAGTCGTCTTCGCGAGGCGCGCATCGTCAGCGGAAACGACGTTGGCAGCGGGCTCGGCGGCAGGCGTAGACTTCGACATCTGCGGAGCGGGCGTGTCGGTCAGCGCGCGGTCAATCGTCGTATCGCCGCCGCCGTTGTTGACGTACACGCGAACCGGCTCAGCCTTTCCAAGCTGCTCGTCGTCGTTGAAGCCCGACACTTCGATTGTATGCCAGCCATTCGTGGTTCGCGTCGTATCCCAATCGAACGTGTACGGCGGGTGGTTTCTCAGGCTCTTAAAAACTTTATCGATAAAGACCGACACATACGGCGCGCGGCCAGTCGGATCGATCGCATTCACCTTGATCGTAACGATGCCGCTCACGTGGTCGCTCGGTCGCGGAGAGAGGACCATGATCCCAGCCGCCGATGTCACGCTGTCCATGCTCGGCAGCGCTTGGGGCTTGCTTGAGTCATCTCCGTTGTAGCGGATCGACGTCCGCACGGATGAGTGCTCGCCGGAGAGAGACGAAACCTTAATCAGGATCTGATGCGAGCCAAGGTCCAGCGTCGTGGGATCGATGAGAAACGAAACAACTCCGCGCAGCTCCGGCCGGTCCAGTTTCTTGACCGCCGCCGACTGCCCGTCGATCGAAATCTCGACGGTCGTAATTCCGCCGGACGCGCTCGCGTCCTGATAGAATGCGGAGATCTCAATCTGCTTGGAGCCGCTGAACGCCGTGCCAGGGAACGGCGTCAAGAGGGTTACGGAAGCGCCGTTTGTAACCGTCGCATTGTCGGCGCCTTGGGCTTGAGCCGTCGCGGGAACTAACCCTAACGCCGCGATTGCGGCGCTAGCGGCCGCAGTAAGCCCGATGGCCTTGCGATTGGACCGTTGCGCTTGCCAGTTCATTCTCAGAGAATCCCTTCCTGAAATCGAAGACCCTTACCGCGCCCGCCGATCAATCAATGAATAGGTCTTCACAATCACGGTAACCGTGCGGCACAGAGCCGTTTCACGGCCGGATATTACTGTTTTGTAATCCCAATATCGCCCGAGCATGGGGACAAGCGCAAACGCCCGATCAACACGCTCCGTGGCGGCTTACGGACAATTGGACAAGAGTGCATCCTGATGCGCTGTTTTTGGGCGGATTTGGGCCGCTAAAAGGGTAGCACAATGACGTTTCAATGTCAAGTCGATTCGGGATGTCCCCAGGCCTGAATCATCACTCTTTTTAGAGTCCGCCCACCAAAACCGCCTTCAAGGGGTCTGCCTCGCTATTCTAGCAATTAAACCAGGCGAAAAATCGGCCACGCGAAGAGAAAGGCGGCTATACGACCACTTACCGCCGCAATGCCGCCTTTCTCGATTTTGGGTGAACCGGCGAGACTGCCCGTTCATGACCCACAGGCACGAAGCCACGCGGGCATCTGGTCAGTAGGCTAAAACGAAGCTAGGCTTCGCCTCCACCCTGTTGACTGTGATTCATGCGTTTGCTACCTCCTTGCCAAGGCGTTAATCTATTATAGCACGTTGCAGGCTCTGCTTTACCATTCCAATTCTATAACAATCCGCCCACAGGGACAGTTCGTATTCGCCGCCGGCATTCGCGGAATTCTTCGTATGTCCGTCCCAGTGCCCGGGCTTGCGTTTTGCGCGTTGCACGAACGGGTATATCCTGCCGCAAGAAATGAGCGCGTGCGAACGCAGCGATGCGGCGCATGCGATTGCTTCAATGTCGAGGTAGGAAATGAATCAAACGCCCGCTCATCAGCAAGTGGACTTCGCCTGGGGGACCCTGGTGGTCTTCCTCGTCGTGCTCGCAACGGCAATTCTCGTTGGGGTCACTATCTACGTCAACAACGCCCCCGAGCACTTTGTCAGAAGTCAGGACACAGCCGTCAACCGGTAAGACCCTGTGCGCCTATAACGTCGCACAGGCGAGAGAAATGAGCGCCGCGATTCCGGCACGATCAAAATCGGCCAGCGCGACGTAGACCTGCCCCTGACCGATCCGCGTTCGCAGCACGGCGCTCACCTGCAATCCGTCGCCTTCCAGACGCCCGATCTCCTCATAACGCGCCCCGCGAGGCGCGGCTCGGACCGAAAGCGCCGCAAAGTGCGACGCGCTCACATCGACGCCGTTCAACCGCCCGGCAAGCTTGTCTTTGCGCGACAGCCTGACAATCTCGATGTCCGGCGCCTGGCCGCCCCACAAGCTCAGCAGGTGAAGCGGCGGCTCTGGCACGATATTGCCGTCGTCGTCGCACCAGCCAAAATCGACGGTCGTCACGAGCGTCGCTCCCGCCACAACGGCGTCGTGCAGGACTTTCAGGACGCCTGGCTCGCGGAGCGATTGATGCGGTGCGATGATGGTCTCTTCAAGCCCCGAAATGCCCTCATATCCGCCGACCCGCGCAACGACGCCGGCGTCGCCCGTCGCCGCATACCACCGGGAAAGCGCCGCCCGGATATCGAACGCGGTCCCAGGATGACTGCTCCGCCCGGACAAGGCCTGCAGCTGCTCAAACGAGTAGACGAAATAGACGCCTAGATCTGGAAGCACACCCTCTCTGCCAGAATCATCGGGGATTGCCTGCCCCAACTCTGACGAAAAAGCCGTGGCAAGCCCCGCGTGGGTCAGAAGCGCTTGCCGGTCTGGAGCGTTGCTTGAAGGAAGCTGGCGAAGGACGCCGCAGAAGGCGTATTCCGCCTCGGAAACCGCACAAAAATCGAGAACCTCCCTCCACGACTGCCTCTTAGCAGTGTCCGAAGGCATATCAATTTGAGTGACCCAAAGCGGCTTGCTCCCAGGGCGCTCGCCGCGCCCGACCGCGATATTTAAAACGGAAGTCTCGGCGTTCCCCAAGGTATAATTTGAAGCGCGGACGCTGAGGACATCGTCCAAGGCCCAGCAGTCGTAGCTTCGCTGCGTCAAACCGTGCCTGACGTACCCGCAAACGCGGCCTGAGCCCGCCGACCGCAGGGCTAATGCCTGGGCTCTAATGTGCCCGGCGCGCTGCGACGCTCTGAACCGTGCGCCCCCGAGCAGGATTGGCGAAGGGGGCATCTCGCCAAGCAACGAGGTTAAGACCGGGATCTGCTCCCAGCGAGAATACGTTTGTCCCCAAGATGCGGTCCGCCAGCGCTTGTTGAGCGCGTCGAGCGATCCGTAGCGCTCTTGGAGCCACTGCCGGAAGGCACTCGCGCAAGCCGGACATTCACATCCTATTGTCTCCGGCCCGTTTGCGATCTCCCAGCCCGCGAGCGCTAGCGAACCGCCAAGCGCCGTCTGCAACTTGCCAGCCGTTTCCGCACACAAAGCCAAATACGCCGAGTGAGAAAGACAATAACCGCGAAAGCGCCGGCGGCCGTCGCCAGCCAATTCAGGCCAACGGTCGAAGACCCAGGGGGGAGGGTTTGAGGACGGCGTCTGCCAGATCACGTCGTAGCCCTGGGACTCCGCGCAAAGAAGGAAGCGCTCGCACCAGTTCGCGTCCCAATCGCCGTCCGCCGGACTAATGGTAGACCACGCGTTCGCGCCGCAGCGAATCGCCGAAAGGCCAATCGCGCGACCTGCCGCCAGATCGCGCTCCCACTCTGACTCATCAAACGCCTCGGGTGAGTAATCGGCCCCTATTTTCATAATCCGCTGCTCGTCCTCACGCGCCGCCGCGGCGCTCGATCGTTACTTGGTGACGGCCCAAATTGTCAGTGCTAGGCCGATCGCCGCCATAGGATCGACGCGATAGCCCGGCGACTTCGCTTTCTCCGACGGCACGATGATATGGTCGTTCGGTTCGATCGTAAACTGAGCGGCCTTGATTGGATCTTCGGCGTTCACCGGAATCGTCGTCGCGCCCTTCGACGCCACGCGAACCACCTTCACGTCCTTCTCCACGGCGCCGGCGTCAAAACCTCCCGCCATCGCGAGCGCGTCCAGCAGCGAGACGTTCCCGCGCAGAGGATACGTATTTGGCGTACGAACCGCGCCCATGATGGAGAACGTCGATGCGATCGTCGCCTCCGGAACGACGATCTTGTCGCCATCCCCGAGAATCGGGTTGATATCGGGAGAGCCCGGAGCGATCGAAAGCTGGTTCCAATCGATCACCTTATGCTCGGGATGACTCAGCGACTCGATATATACCGCGTGGATATCAGCGTCGTTTGCAAGTCCGCCGGCAAGCGTTATGGCGTCATACGCCGTCGTGCCTGGCGTCACGTCAAACCGTCCAGGGCGCGGAACCGCGCCCACGACCGAGATCGCAAACGTTCGCGTCGCGGCGCGCGGCCGGGATGGGATAAAAATCACATCGCCATCTTTCAGAGGCGGATTGCCAGCGGCGGCGCCCGTCTCCAGATACGCCCCCAGGTCGACAACCGTTGCGGCAAGATCAGGAGCGGCTCCCGCATGCGTGATCTGAACATGGTTCAGGTCCGCTTCAGGCAACGGGCTCGATGGTTGAATGACATCGTTGAGACGCGAATCGCGGCGCACCGAAATCGGACCGGTTCGCGCGATCGCGCCGGTGACTGTAACGCTGATTCCGCCGAGCGCCGTGCGCGTCAGCGTCAGGTTCACCGTGTGATACAGCTTGCGCAGCCGCGCAACGACGACATCTTGCGCTTGATCGAGGGTCAAGCCGCCAACGCGAACCTTGCCGACGTACAAGAGCTGTATATCTCCGTTCGCATCGACAACGTAGTCGCGAGAAAGATCCGGCTGGCCGTCCATTTCGATATGTAACGTATCGTAAGGTCCGACGGTCAACACGGGCGACGAAGGCGCCGTGTTCGGAAGACGCGATGGCGCGGGAGCGACGGCCGCGGCAGGAGGCGGCGGAGCGATTGGAGGCGGCGTGCTCGGCGCATCGACAGTCTTCTTCGATGGCGAGGTTTCCGTTGGAATAACGGTCTGCGGCTGATCCGCGCGAAGGATCGGCGCGGCCGCTATCGAAACGCCAAGCGCAACAAGCACCAGTAATCGCGAAATTGCTCGCGACCAAAGATCAGGATTTCGATTCACTAGATACTCCCTTCACGTGGGGCGGCCTGTCTATCCGCATAGCTCAGCCATTTTTCGCCCAACAAACGACGGCGGATATTCAAGCCTGTCTATCGATCAATGCGCTTCAAAAACAGTCGCATACATAACAAACGATAGCATTGCGCAATCGAACTAAAAATCGCAATAGGTTAGCATACTCAGTATTCGCTTGTCAATCGACAACAACCTCCATCTGGCGCATCCAATTTATGTCGCGAGAGGATGCCCGGATGCTGGCGGCTCATGTTGATATGCTCCACAAAGCTGCCTTGAGCAACCCGATTGAGAACGTCAGACATGTCAGTTCGCTCGCGATGTCACAAAAAAGGGCGATCATCCGCCATACTTCTATGCGTATGGCAGCCTATGAAAACGAAAGACCGGGCGCTGTCGGCTTGAGCCACGCCTGGCCAAGCCGCCGGAGCGCCGAAACCGTGCGCCTCGGAGACGCGATCGGCAAGGCGGCAAGCGCCGGAGATATCGTCGCCCTCGCCGGCGATCTTGGCGCCGGCAAAACGACCCTCGTCCAGGGCATCGGACGCGGCCTCGGACTCGACCCGCGCGATATCGTTTCGCCGACGTTTACCATCGTCGCCGAACACGCGGGCGGCCGCATGATGCTTTACCACCTTGACGTTTACCGGCTCGGCTCGGCTGACGACCTCCAGGATCTCGGGTTTGACGATTATCTGCACGCGTCCGACGGCCTGATCGTCATCGAATGGGCCAATCTCGTAACCCTGGCGCTTCCGGACGACCGGCTCGAAATCGAGATCGCCGCCGGTCCCAAATCCGGCGAACGGCAGATCCACGCGCAACCGCTTGGCCCAACAAGCGCCAAACTGCTTAACCGTATACTGGACATTTTGCCATGATTCTTTGTTGCGATACAGCCACCGACTACGCGACTCTCGCGGTCTGTGACGACAACGGGACGCTTTACGCCGCCTCCACTCTGCGACGGCATCGCGACCTTTCCGTTCGACTCCTAAATGATATCGACGCAGTCCTTGCCGCTGCCGGCCCGACGTTCGACGCAATCGACACGCTGGCCACGGGGCTCGGCCCCGGCTCGTTCACCGGCGTCCGCGTCGCGGTGACCACGTTTCGCACGCTCGCCCAGGCGACCGGCAAACGGCTGATTGGCGTCGAGACGCTGGCGCTCTACGCTCGCGGCCTCAGCGATTCGCTGTCCGGCGTCTGCGTGATCGCGCTGCTCCCTTCCCGCCGAGGGGAGGTCTACGCCAGCGCCTATTCAGGAGCAAGGTGCATCCGGCCAGCGTTCGCCGCAACATTCGATGAGCTACGCGACGCGGCGGCGGCGCTGGCAGCCGAGTACCGCGTGCTGCTAACGGGTCCAGATGGAGTTCTGCCCGCCGAGTTCCCCGTGTTCCCGTTCGTTCCCGCTTCCGCGCCCTCCCCGCAAACGTTCGCTCGCCTGGCCGCGGATGCGGCGCAAAGAGGGCTCTTCGCGGACCCCCTCGGGTTAAATCCGCTTTATGTAGTTGCGCCTGCGATCAATCAACACAAAGATCCGCGTACCGCCGCAAGGCTCAAAGGGCTCACTCAGCCCGTATAAGCCAGCCAGCGCCGTTCGCCATGGCTAAGAGTACCAGCTTCCCTAAGATTACCTGTCAAAATTACTGGTTTTGCCCTAAAGAAGAGAGCCAGCGCCGCAATAATGAAGATTGTCTTACTGGACTACCTTAAGACCTCGCGCCGAGAGAGACGGCTCGGCGAGGGTGCGGATAGCTGGACCGCGCTAGACAGCGTGGGCGCAATGCCGCTTACAACTGAATAACCTCTGCAGGAGCAGGACGCAGATAGCAGAGGCGCCTGCCGGCCAACAAATTTAACGTCTGTGGTCCGGCATCCGTCTTGTCCCTTCACGGAGGAACTGTATGTCAACTCGAATTAACACTAATACGACCGCCGTAATGGCGTCTCGTAACTTAAACGTCAATAGTGACAGCGAGAGCAAGGACATTGAGCGGCTCTCGACGGGCATGCGGATTAACAGCGCGGCGGACGATGCGGCCGGTCTGGTGATCTCGCAAAACATGAACGCGCAGCTTGTCGGCCTTAACCAGGCCACGAGCAACACGAACGACGCGATCAATGAAGTCAAGACGGCTGAGAATGCGCTCGGAGAAGTGCAGTCTTTGCTGATGACCATGCGCCAACTCGCCGTCAACGCCTCCAACAAAGGCGTCAACGACACAACCAACCTCGCTGCCGACCAGGCAGAAATCCAGACATCGATCCAGTCGATCAACCGGATCTCCGCCAATACCCAGTTCGGCACCAAGAAGCTGCTTGATGGCTCGGCGACCTCATCAATCACGACCACCACCGGATCGGCAACGGCTGGCGGATCGGGAGCGACGCTGGGAGCGTCCGGCCGCTGGAACAGCGGCAACGCCTTCGACTACAAGACTCTGACAGTTAGCGCGGCAACCGCGACAGTGGCTTCCGTCGGCGGCGTTAAGAGCAGCGATATCTTCTCTGGCAAGATTACCATCAACGGAACAGGATACGACCTCGGCGATGCCGGCGTCGACCTGTCCACGCTCAACAACAAAATTCAGGCGAGCGGCTACACAGCCGTAGCCGACAAGAACGGTTTGACCTTCACCGCAGGATCGGCCGGCGCCAGCGCTAACCCGCAGGTCGTTGACACGAGCCAGCTCAAGGCCAATGCCAAGTCAATCGGCAACGCGACGGTTACCCAGGGCGTCGATCAGACCCTCGTGCTCGATGACGGCAATGGTCATAAAATGTCCAGCATCAACACGATTGGGAACGGCGACGGCACCAACGCCTACGTCTTCTCGAACGGTCTCGTCGTTAATACAACCGACAAAGCCGGAGTCGTCGCGGGAGCGACCGTGAAGGCAGTCGCGGGTTCGTCCACGAAGGGTCATGATCTCGCGTTTCAGATCGGCGCCAACCAGGGGCAGGTGACCTCGGTAAGCATCCGCAGCACCGCCGCCGACCAAATCGGTCTGAATGCAGGAACGTACACTGACGAGGATGGCAAGACTCAAACCGTCGCCACCGACTCGGTCGCCGACATCAATGTCGGAACGTTCAAGGGAGCGCAGGATGCCCTCGTGGTCATCGACAGGGCGATCAACGACATCTCCACGATCCGTGCCGGACTGGGCGCGTTTCAGACGAACGTCCTCCAGTCGAACGTCAACTCGCTGAATGTCGCATCGCAGAATCTGAGTTCCTCGAAGAGCACGATCACGGACGCAGATCTCGCATCGACCGTCGTCCAGTACACGAAGGACTCGATCCTCGTCCAGTCGGCGACGTCGGCCCTGTCCTACGCGAACCAGATGCCGCAGCAGGTGCTCAAGCTCCTGCAGAACGCATAGGTATCGAGCGTGTAGAAATAGGCTGAAGCAGAACCTGATCAGAGCCCGCCATCCCGCTTAAAAGCGGGCTCCTTCCTGGGGAAGCGGGGTTCTGTTTCAACAATAAGAAATGCTCGTCGCAGTACAACAACGGCCCCCCGGCGATCATGCCGGAGGGCCGTTGCGCCGCGCGCTGCCCCAGCGGATCCCGCTGGTTGAACCGCGCCAGCGCCGAGTGATACTCGCGCACCCGCATATCGTACAGCACCGCGCCATTCGACATCACCAGATCCGCCCGCACGCCCGCCTGCCCGCCGTACAGGTACGGCGTCGTCACGATCACCGTGCTCTTCCCGTAGCCCGGATCCATGCCATTCGCCTGGATCGGCGACGCCGCGCTGATCTGATGCGAACCCGGCTGCGCGAGGATGTTGCCCCACGCATCGTAGACGTACTGCGCCACGACCGCCCCGGCGGCATCGGTCAGCATGCGCGTGTTGCCGCTCAGGTCGTAGATGAAGAACGATCACGACGCGTGTTGACGAAAGAGCGATCACAGCCCTGGTTTGCCTTTGCCGTAAAGCCGTATATTTCGCCTTTTAGCTTCCTGTTGCGCTGTAGACGCGACTCTATGATCCTTATCTTGTTGAAGCGACGCTAAATCCGCCGCAGCCCTTGGATCGCGCAATTCGCCCAATAGATACACATCCAGCTGCCGGATCCCCCAGTCGTTGTCAGCACTCAAGAGATGCGCTACTCTATAAACCTTTGGTACCTGAGTTGACGTATATCGGGGTCTAAATAATGTTAAGTTGCCTAGCAATCTTAGACGCAAGAGTTTTCCACTTGCTGTCTCAAGGAGGCTTCGGTCAGCAAGTTTTGCCAACCACCACGCAAGATCGCTGTCGTCGATTTTGTGATACTTATAGATAGAAGTACTTACTTTTTCAAGTCGAGCATAGTCCGCGGTCGTAGACGCCTCGCGTGTACCATGCCCAGCATCGATATTGGCTGCTAGCGCCTGCATCGATAGGACTATGCTCGCCAGAATAATGACGAATGCGCGGCGTGCGGTGGGGCGACATGATCGAAGATTGACCTGCGACAAACTCAACGTCGCTACGTCACCATCGTCAATGAGACGGTTGTGACCCCTACTATGAATCATATGTTTTGACCCCAATGCGTATTCGCATAGTCGTAAGCCGCTTGGTCGCAAACATACTCGTTGTAACCGGTCAATTTCTTGGCTTTTCGTAGCGCTGTTTGTATTTTTGCCACGATGCAAGCGGCAGGATTCGCATAGCCGGCGTGACACTTAATGCACTCGTCAACGATCGACGTGAAATCTATATCGCATCCTGTTGGTGGACAAGCACATTGCACATCCCATGATCGCCAGCGAATCCCGAGTAGTATATGCTGCGTATAGACCTGCGTACAGCCTTCAAAAGTACCACCTGACTTTTTGCATCCCTCTTTACATGCCTTCAACACTAAGCTCGGGCATGGTCTGGTCGCTCCAACGACAGGCCCAAACCCGCTCGGATCCCACCGCCCCACCGGATCGTTGCCCGCGTACACGTACCAGTTCCACCCGCCCTCGTCGCCCCACAGCGGATCGCGGCTCAGGAACCGCGCCATGATGCTGGCGTCGTATTCCCGCGCGCGCATATCGTACTGCCCGCTCGGGTCAAGCCGGACGCCGCCCTCGCCAGCGAACAGGTACACGGTGCTCGGGAGGGTGGTC
>JARLGU010000025.1 GCA_031292625.1 Capsulimonadaceae bacterium
GACACCTACCGCCTTGCGCGGTCATATCTACCGGTCGGATTATACTCCGCACCGTGTTTGGCGACGCCGGAGCCTATACTCCTCAGCCCAGCCTCTCGCCACACTTACAACTCGTCGGTCTGAGGCAAAGCCTCGTTAGCTTTATCGGAAACGTCATGCTGAGACGAATATAGGAAGGATGCGCGCCTGCCGCGCGTGATCGTTTCGAGTCAATTTCGATCACGGGGCTATCGGCGAGCGCACGCTGTCCCCGCGCTGCCTGCTCCTTAGTAGCCGCCTGTCATTAGCGATCATTTCTCACAAAACCATGCGCAGATCGTCCATTCCCATGCTGACGAGGCCGTGTTATCATTGACCATATTGTCAATGCCGCCGTCGAGACTATCGGCGGCGGGGGCCGATGACGGTCCGACGGAGGGATTATGTCTGCCACGCTTGCCGGCGATGCCGGGCTTCTGACGCTCGATGGGCGTCAAATCGAGCGGATCGCGGCGCTTCGCTCGCGCGCAAAGCTTCTCTATACGGATCCGGAATCATGCCTTCCGATGCTTCAAGTCGCCACGCCCGCCAGGACGCGTTGGACGGTGGGACAGCGCGTACGCGATGCCAGCCGGATGCTGGAAGACGAACTTGCCGTCGTGCAAGCGCATATCGATGTCGAGGACGACTGGATCCCGACCATTCGCGTCCAGTTCGGCACCCCGATCGTTGCATCGGCCTTCGGATGCGGCGTGATTGTCCAGGAAAACTCGCTGCCGTGCGCCGAGCAGGGTGCGCTCAAGAAGGCTGCCGATGCGTTCGCGCTGCCGGTTCCGGCGCTCGATGCCGGTTGGTATGGCAAAATCGCGGAATACACTGCCTATTTTCGCGAGCGGCTGCCCGCCGGAGTCGTCATCCAGCACCCCGACGTGCAGAGTGCGTTCAACAATGCGCATCTCATTCGCGGCAACGACATTTTGACCGACTTTTTCGACGAGCCTGACGCAGTCGATGCGCTCCTCGATCGGGTCACCGACTTTATGATTGCCCTCGTGCCGCATTTACAGGGGATGATTAGCGCGGATCGTGAATGGTTCTACGATTGGGGCATGCTCTACAAGGGGCAAGTCCGCATTAGCGCGTGCACGATGCAGCTAATCAGTCCAGAGCTCTATCGCAAGCATGTTCTGCCGCGCGACACACGCCTGATGAGCGCCGTTGGCGGCGGGCGCATGCACTATTGCGGCATCACCGGCGAGGTCATTGAAGACTTCTTCCGCAATCCCGGCATTCATGCGTTCGATTTCGATGTTTCGCGTCACGACCTCTGGCGCGTCGCCGAAATCGCGCCGCCGCAAGCGGCGCTTCTTGTCGGCGCTGGGCCAAAATCGCCGCTCATCGAGCGCTTGCTTTCCGGCGACTGGCCGGCTAAGCGCAACCTGATCATTAACACGTCAGCCGCCAGCGCCGAAGAGGGCCGGCAACTGCTCGCCGCGCTTCGGCGCAGCATTCCCTACGCGTAAGCACGCGGTGAGCGCAAATATGGGACCGCTCGCCGTGTAGCACGGCCAGCGGTCCCGTCTTCTTCCCCTGCATCCGAATCCGCTCCGCCGTCGCCCGCATGGTATAATGGTGGGACTGTATTTTCGCGACGTCAATCCGATGCAATCACTTCGAATTATTCCGTGTCTCGACGTCAAGTCGGGAAGGGTCGTCAAGGGGACGAACTTCGTTAACCTGCGCGATGCCGGCGATCCGGTCGAGAGGGCGCGGCTCTATTACGAGCAGGGCGCGGACGAGCTGGTCTTTCTGGACATCACCGCGAGCCACGAACGGCGCGATCTCATGTTCGAGTACGCATCGCGCGTCGCCGAAGAGGTCTTTATCCCGTTCTGCGTCGGCGGCGGCATCAAAACCGTTGAGGATTTTCGCAAGATCCTCAAAACAGGCGCGGACAAGGCCAGCATCAACACGGCAGCGGTCAATACCCCCGAACTGGTGCGCGAGTGTTCGGAACGTTTCGGCGCGCAGTGCGTCGTCGTTGCGATCGATCCCAAGCGGACTGGCAACACGCCGTCCGGCTGGGAGGTGCATATCCATGGCGGCCGCACGCCAACCGGGCTCGATGCGCTGGACTGGGCTTCGCGCATGGAAGAACTCGGCGCGGGCGAGATAATGCTGACGTCGATGGATGCCGACGGAACCATGGCGGGCTACGATGTCGCCCTCACCCACGCGGTCACCAGCCGCGTGTCCATCCCCGTGATCGCCAGCGGCGGCGCGGGCACGATGGAGCATATCGCGGCCGCGTGGAGGGAATGCGGCGCGCAGGCTGCGCTGATATCCAGTATCGTCCACTACGGTCACGCGACGGTCGGCCAGATCAAGCGGCAGCTCCGCGAATGGGGCATTCCCGTGCGCTATATCGAGGATTCGATGGCGCTCGCTTAACCTGCTCCTGCCCAGGAGGAGGACCGCGTGCTCCCGTAGCGGGCAGAACACGAACGTTTAGGAAAAGAATATGTCAAACACATTGTCAGCAGTTAAAGAAATCGTAGAAGCGGTCAAGTTCGACCGGAACCCGGAAGGCCTTGCGCCGGCGATCGTCCAGGATGCGACGACGAAGGACGTGTTGATGGTGGGTTTCATGAACCCGCTCGCACTGACGACGACGCTCGAAACGGGCAACGTCACATTTTGGTCGCGCTCGCGCAAGAAGCTCTGGACGAAGGGCGAGACCAGCGGCCATTTCCTCAAGTTCGTCGCGTTGCGGGTTAACTGCAATGAGGATTCGGTGCTCGTTTTCGCCAACCCGATCGGCCCGACGTGTCATACCGGTCACCCGACCTGCTACTTCCGCGAGGCGCAGGACGGCGGCGATTGGAAGCAGATCACTGAGCCGCTGTTCGATCCTAAGGACGTATACAAGCCCTAGGAGCGCGGATGCTCCATTGGCCCTGGTTCACAATCAGCAGGGATCTATTTTGCCCGCAATGCCGTATGTTAACTGTTGACAACCCTCGCGGCGCGGATTCGAAGGATCCGCTCGTTTCGTGATCTATTGGTCTACGGAGTTCCCATCAGATGCTTTTTTGCAACCGGCGCCCGCTCGCTGATCGCCAGCTTTCGGCCGCTCCCATCGCGCTCGCACTGCTCATTTCGTCTGCACTCGCTGCGCCAGTCATGGCGCAGCCGGCCGCACCGCCCAATACCGTGCCGGCCGAGCGCCACCCCAAATTCGACGCGACCCGCTTCGTGCCCGAATCCGAGCTGAAAAACGGCCAACTCGGATATGCGCTGACGGTCTTTCGAGGCACGCGCATCGACCGATTCGGCATCAAGATCCTCGGAGTCCTTAAGAAGGTTAACAACGGTAAGGATCTAATCCTGATTAAGGTCACCAGCGGGCCGTCGGTCAGCCGGAAGGCCAATATCGCGCACGGCATGAGCGGCAGCCCAGTCTACCTCGGCAAGCGCATGGTCGGCGCGATCGCGTACAGTCTTCCCTTCGCGAAGGAACCGATCGGCCTCGTCACCCCGATTGGCGACATGCTAGATGCGTGGGACCCGGATCTGCCCAGCAAGCCCAACATCGCGATGGAAACCGGTTCGTTCGGATCGGCCGCGAGCGCGGGGCTCGCCGTTTCCAATTCGCTTCTTGCGGGCTACATCGCCCCATCGGACCTTCGCAGCGGCCTTGGCCGCGCCGAAGATGCCACGAAGTTCGAAGCGCTCGGAACTCCGTTGATGATCTCGGGCATGACCCCGCAGGCAATCAGCCGCCTGTCTCCGTCACTCGCTCCGCTTGGCCTCATTCCCATGGCGGGCGGCGGCTCAAGCGTCGACCGGGCCGCTACCGCCAGCGAAGAGAACTCGCTTGTCCCCGGCGCCGCGGTCGGCGTGTCGATCGTGCAGGGCGATATCGACATGACCGCCATCGGCACGCTCACTTACCGCGACGGCAACCGAGTCATCGCATTCGGTCACCCGTTCACCGGGATCGGCCCCATCGACGCCGCGATGACGACCGCGACGATTACGGATCTGTTTCCGTCCGTGCAAGACTCGATCAAGCTTGGGGCTCCAGGCGCGACGGTCGGTCGCATCTTTCAGGATCGCCCGTTTTCGGTGGGCGGGATCATCGGCAGTATGCCGCACATGGTCCCGGTTTCGGTGAGCATCAACGATCAATCCGACAAGCGCGTGCGCGTCTTTCATGCGCGCGTGATCAACCACCCGCTCCTCACCGGCTCGCTCGTCGTTAGCGTCGTAAACGAGGCCATCCTTGAAACGCACGGTTCGCCCGGCGACGCCATCGCGCAGGTAAAGATGGATGTTGACACCGAACAACTCGGCCACGTCGTTCGTACGAACGTCTTTTACGACCCGCTCAACATGGCGCAGCGCGCGGTGACCGATCTGGACAGCCTGATGGCACTCTTCAGCGCCAACCCGTTTTCGCCGATTACGATCCGGAGCGTCAAGTTCGAGATCTCCATCCAAAGCCGCCACGACACTGCGCAAATCGACCATATTTTCGTTCCCAAGGTCCGCTATCAACCCGGCGACAAAGTCGACGTTGGCGTCGTCGTCAAGCGCTACAAGCAGGACCCGGTGGTGCGGAACCTGACGCTGACAATCCCGCCATCGACCCCGAACGGGCAAGTCACGCTGATCGTCCGGGGCGGCACGCCAACGATGATGGAAATGGCGGGATTGCGGCCGAGCGGTTCAGGCGCGCCGCCGACCAATATTAACCAGCTCGTACGCAAGTTCTTGGAGCGTCCCAAAAACAACGAGATGGTGGCATCGCTCATGCTGCCGACCACCGCAATCAATGTTCAGGGCGAGAAGCTCTCCCTCTTGCCGCCGAATTTCTCGTCGATCATGCGCGGTCAGCACTCGACTGGCCTGAAGCTCGAACGCGACGAGGTCAAATTGGTGCAGACGATGCCGTGGGTGCTCACCGGCTCGCAAACGCTATCAATCACCGTGGCGCGCAAGAACCCGCTCGATACGCCCGAGACGACGCCGCAAGCCGGCGGCCAGAGCCCCCCTTCACAACAGGAACAACAGCCTGTCGCGTCCGTCGGCCCTTCCGAAACGCCCGAGGAGTCGGGAAACGATTCTGACGAGGCCGCCAAGGGCTGGCCGCTCATGACGCAAAATTTGGCGCAAACGGCCTCCGCCCCCGCGCAAGCGCCGCAAGCCAACGCCAGCGTCGCGCCGTCGTCGCTCGCCCCAGCCAAATTGGACGAAGAGGCGAAAGGCCCGCAGGAAGGTGCGTCGCTACAAGTCGCCGGCGTCACGATCGTCGGCCCTCCGGACAAAAACGGGGCGGACGGGGACGACGACAAGGCCGTCCCGGTAGGACGCGTTGCGGACACCTGGCGTCAGGACAACGCCGACGAGTTCGCGAGCGGAACGCTCCAGAATGTCGCCATTACGAGCAGCAACGAGTTGCGCCTGGCCGCGTCGCCTGAGTTCTTTGCGTCCACCACCGCCTCATACATCTGGTCGATGGTAACCAGCGAAAAAGGCGATGTCTACGCCGGAACCGGCGACGACGGCGTGGTTTACAAGTCGGACGAGAAGGGGGTTCTTACGCCCCTATTCCACACCGGCGAGCTCGAAATAACTGCATTGGCGATCAACCGGCAAACCGGCGAGATATTCGCCGGAACCGCCCCGCATGGCATCGTTTTTCGCATCACGCCCGACGGCAAGGGCGCAAAGGTCTTCACGGCCGAAGAGAAATACGTCACCGCCCTTGCTGCCGATGTCGCTCACGGCAAGCTGTATATCGCCACCGGCGGCGGCGCGGGACGCGTCTACGCCGCGCCGCTCAACGATGTCTCCGCCGCAAAGCCTTTCTGGACCTCGCAAACCGCACACATCCTGTCGATTGCCGTCGATTCCGCGGGGCTAGTCTACGCCAGCGGAGCGCCGGACGGCGTTCTTTACGCCATCACGCCGTTAGGCAAGGCATCCGTCTTCTTCGCGGCCCCCACGGGAAGCGTCGTCAGCGCCGTAACCGTTGGCAAAGGCGATCAGATTTACGCGGGAACGGCTCCTCGGGGCATGCTGCTCAAGCTCACTCCATCGCCCATGGGCACAGCCCCTGTCGTCAAGCCGCTGCTTACTAAAGCGATCGCCCCCATCTACGGCCTGCAGGCGGACAGCGACGGCGGTATCTGGGCCATTGCGGGCAGTACGCTTTATAGCGTCAGTCCCGACAACACGGTCCTGACGCATACCGCCGAGACCGATGTCCAGTTCACGACGGTCGCCGTCGCCGACAATGGATCGATCTACGCCGGCACCAGCGATATCGGCCAAATCTACCGCCTGTCCGATCGCGATACGGCCGCAACGCCGGTCAACGAAGGATCGTACGTTTCGCCCGTTCACGACACGAAGCTTTCATCGCGTTGGGGCACGATTACGTGGGACGCCATTACGCCGCCAGGGACATCGGTCGCAATCCAAACGCGCACCGGCGACGTGCCGCACCCCGACGAGAGCTGGAGCGATTGGTCCAGCGCCTACGGGACGTCAGACGGAGCGCCGATTACGAGCCCCGCCGCGCGCTACATCCAGTACCGCGCACAGTTCGCCGGACGCGCCGCGGATCCGGGCGCCCGGGCCAGCCTGTCTGCCGTCACGATCTATTTCCTGACCCGCAACCAGCCGCCCACCGTTAAGCTGCGCGATCCAATTGGCGGCGACGCGGTTAACGGCGAATACAACGTCCGCTGGAACGCAAGCGATCCCGACCACGACACGCTGTCGTACGATCTCTACTACTCCACCGACCAGAAGGACTGGACGCTGATCAAGCCGGCGGTCCGCGACACTCTGCCCAAAACGCCGCCTATGGCGACTGCGCATATGACCGATGCTCAAGCCGGCATAAAGGGAGGCAGCGTAATTAAGGACCCGGTAACTGGAAAACCAGTCTCGCCCGCTCCCAGGCCGTCCGCAAAGATTCCGCCGCCGCCAGCGCCTCCCGGCCTGAGCACGCCGGCCACGATGCCGGGAACGAATGCCGCCGACGTACACCTCGTGCCCGTTGTCGTGCCGCGCCCGAATGGCCCGAGGCCTCCCGCGACCGCAAACGGCGCAACGGCTCGCGCCACGAACGCGCCGGGCAGCGCAAGCCCCGTTCATTTAACCGCGACCTCGTCCAAGTGGGACACGGCGAAACTGCCCGACGGCCGCTACTGGCTCAAAGTTATCGCCAGCGACCAGCCGAGCAATCCTGTAGATGCGCTGACAGCAGAATCGATCTCAGGACCAATCATCGTAGACAACGCCCCGCCGTCCGTGAAGTTCGATGGGCCGCCTACCGTGGACGACAAAAAGAGGGCGACCGTCAAGGGTGTCGCCACCGGCAAACTTGCCTATATCGCGGCCGTGCAGTACAGGATCGACGACCAGACGACGTGGTCGGCGGCAGCTCCGGCGAGCGGCCTGTTCGACTCGACTCGGGAAGCGTTCACGCTGACTACGCCGCCGCTAACGCCCGGAATCCATCGAATCACCGTCGAGGCGATCAACGAAGCCGATAACACCGGGCAGCTGATGATCCCGGCGGACGTGCCCAAGTAGCAGATCGTCTCTTAGAGCGTGCGAAAAAGATCGAAAGGTTTTGCAGGACGGCTCCCCGGCCGCCGTGGCCGTTTTTGAAAAAGGGGCGGCGCAGCGCTTTCACCGGTTCGCGACACGTGTTGCGATCGGACGTTTGCTACAAACGCCGTGCGCGTGTTGACGAGGCATCGTAAATCACCGCCGTCAACGAGGCGCGGGCAAAAAAATGCCTTGGCGGCACGAGCCGTCCTGAATCTTTCTCGCAATACGCCAGTTTCTTACACACACTCTTGGCGAGAAATGGGCCCGGCATCCCGCCGGGCCTCCGCCACGGATCGCCAGCCATTACCGGCCTAGCGAAATAGCGTTCTGCGGTGACGCCTCCTCCGCCGCCGCCGTCCGCCTACGCCCCCCGATCCCCAGCAGTGCAACCGTTGCCGCGACGCTGAGCCACGCGAACCAATCGCCCCAGCGCGTGAAAAACGTTCCGCGGCCGTCTCCCAAACGGACAATGTGTTCCACGGTCGCGGGTGCATAGAGTGGGCCCTGAGCATCCACGCCGCCCCAACCGTTGATCACTTGAGATAGGCCGTTCGAGTCGCACTTGACGATCGGTACGGCGTTCTCCGCTGCACGAAACGGCAGCATCGACGAGTGCAGATAATGCAGCGTGCCGCGAGGCGTGGGCGGATCGAAATTCGGGATGGCGATCAACGTCGCGCCCTTGCCAACCTCGTCCCGCGTGAGCTGATCGTAGTTCGAGTCGAAGCAGACCTCTAGGCCGACACGCCCGACCGGGGTATCGAACGCCTCCCCGCCATGCCCCGGCTGGATCGTTTCGCTCTCGCCCAAATAGAGGTGCTCCTTGTGATGCACGCCAAGCACGTTGCCGTCCGGACTAAGCCACGCCGCGCAGTTGTGTTGTTTCGGTTGCTGGTCGTCGTTGTAGCCAACGACCAACGACGCGTCAATGCGGCGCGCAAGATGGACGGTTTCATCGTGAGGGCTGTCGACGTGGAACCCGGAACCGAGGCATTCCTCCGACCAGACGATCACGGCAGGGCGCCCTCGCGTCCCGCTTGCGGCGTTGGCCGTCATTTCGTCCCGATCGACAGGCCTTCGCGGCGCAGGCGCGAGCGTCATCGTCTCGTCGCCCGTGAAGTCTTGGATTGCGATCAGATTGACATAGCGTGCGGTTGAATCTTGCGCTTGAACAGGATAGCCCAGGAGATGGGCGGCAGCGCCAAGCGCCAGGGTCGCGAGTCCTAGGTGCGCCACGCCAGCGGTTCGGCCAAGCAATGCGCTCGCGATGAGAGCGTTCCAGAGCCATACGACAAACGAGACGCCCCAGATGCCCGTAACGGGCGCGAGCGGCATCAGGAAATAATTGCGGTACTCCGCCACGGCAATATTGATTGGGAGGGGAAGCAGCGTAGTCGCAAACTCGATCGTGACCGCCGCCGACGCTAGCGCCAGCATCCAAACAACGGGCGGCGCGGAGCGGAGACGAGACGCCAGGAGGCACAAAGCGGCCAGGATCGTCGCCACCCACAGGAACGGCAGGTACGCCCAGAATAGGCGCATCGCGTCATGATGCCAGCCCACGTACGCGACGCCGCCTACGAACCCCGTCAGCAGGCCGAGACCGACAGCGAGAAGCGCCTTTAGCCTCGTGGAAACGGCGAGGAGCGGCGCGAACGCAACGAACGCCAGCAACTCGTGATTGTACGGAGCCAGAGCCTGGGCGATGGCGATTCCGCCGAACAAGGCGGCAGCGATGGGCGAGAAACGATCGATCCGGCGGCGAAACATCGACGGGTTATCCACGTATGCCTCCCGAGCGCGCATCGAACAATGACAAAGCTACCGCGCTCTATTGGGAAGGACGAAGTCACCCGTGAATGAAGTTCGGAGGAGGTTCGCGAAATTTGAGCGAAGCGCCGCCCCCAAACGGTCGAGCAGCGTGATCCGCGAGACGGCCCTATTCCGCTTCCACGCGCTCGGCGACGACCGTTGCGGAGGCGTATGCCCCGGCGTGCGAGAGGCTGCAATGGAGAACGATGCGCCTGGGAAGCGCAGGGGGTTGCGGAGAACGCAGCCCGGAGACGAGGCGCAGCGTGGGCGAACCGTCCGGCACGCTGACGACTTCGATCTGGCTAACCATTAGCCCCGGCAAAACGCTCGTCAGAGCCTTTACCGCGGCTTCCTTGGCCGCGAACCGCGCCGCCAAATGCATCCACGGAGCGCGATGCCCAGCGCAGTACGCGCGCTCAGCATCGGTGAACACCCGCTGCAACAAGCGAGACGAGACACGCTCCGGACGGAAGCGATCAATCTCCACGAGGTCGGCGCCGACGCCCACGATGCTCATCGTTGCAATCGCTCCTCACTCTTCGTAGTGCGCCTCATGCCTGCTTCCACTTACCCGTTGTCGTACGGGTCTCAGTCGGAGAAAACCAAACGTTTTGACGGGTTTGAACGATCACGCCGCCTTCGTCGTCAAAGCGGCAGGTCAGATCGAACGCGAACGGCGTCCCGACGACCTGTACGCGCTCGTGATACGTTTCCTCATCGACCCATGTGCCGCGCGCCCACACTTGCCCCCAAATGCCCGCAAAGTGGTCGAGACCGGTTTGTGTCCAACGATCCCCGCCGACCACGACATGCAGATCCTCGCCCTCCAGCGCAAGAGTGCAGTGGGCTCCGCCGGAGCGGTCGAATTCAAAGGTTACCCTTTCCGGCTCATGGGGACGCGTCTCCATGACGTAGGTTCGCCCGTTAACTATCTGCGCCATCCGCGATGTCGGGTTGCCTTGGGGATACCATGCCGTCAGGGTCGAGAGCTTGACGACCAGCGCCTCGTCCGCAGCTTGTTCCGGCGCCAAATCAGTTGCGTGAATACCAGGCAGCAAATGGTCCCATACGGCGTTCAGGACGCCTTGCAGGTCGCCGGACCCCGACGTAATCGCCAGCACCGCGTCCTGCTCCGGCATCACGATGCAGAACTGTCCGAACGCGCCATCGCCGCGATAAATATTGTGCCGGCAGCGCCAGAACTGAAAGCCGTAACCCTGGTTCCAATCGCTGTTACGATCCTCGCCATTGGGAACCTGGCAAGAAGTCGCCTGATCGATCCAGTCCTCGGGAATAAGACGCCTGCCGTTCCACATGCCGCGCTGAAGATAGAGCTGTCCGAATCTGGCAATATCCTCCGTGCGCAGGCTCAGGCCCCAGCCGCCGATCGAGACGCCGGACGGGCACTCATCCCATTTTACATCGCTGATGCCAAGCGGACCGAAGAGGCGCGGCTGCAAATAGTCGCGCAACGACTGGCCGATCAGGCGCTGGACAATTGCTCCGGCAAGATGGCTGGCCGTACTGCTGTACGCGAACGTCGTCCCAGGTTCGTGAGCGAACGGAATGGCAAGCGCGTCGCGCACCCAGTCGGCTTCGAAGTCCGCGGCAAGCCCCAGGATATCACTTTCCTGCCCGGTCGTCATCGTCAGCAGATGCCGCACTTTGAGCGATGCCAGTTGCTGATCGGGCACGGCCGGCAGCTTGTCCGGAAAGTACATCGCCACAGAGTCGTCTAGCGAAAGCCGGCCTTCCGAGATCGCAAGACCGACGGCCGTGGACATGAAGCTCTTGGTCAGCGAGAACAGGGTATGCGCCGTCGTCGCTTCGTACGGCTTCCACCAGCCATCCGCGACCACGTGACCATGCCGCAGAAGCATGAAGCTATGCACGCCCAGGCCTGTTGTCTCGAGAGCTTCGACAAACGACAGTATCGCGCTTGCCGAGACGGACTGCGCCTCGGGCAAGCTATGGGGTAGTGATGCAGCGGGCATAATCGGGAGACCTCTCAGACGAAAGACTTACTTGACGAAATTGTACCCGTTCAACTTGAATGGAACACTGAGAAGTCTCGCATTCGCCAGGGCGGTCGCATCTATAACTGTTAGCAGCGGCGCGAGTCCGGTCCTGAAAGGGCCGGCCTGTGTTGAGAAAGCCCGTGAACGGGCCTCATCGGTAGACGGCCAGCATTTTCGCGATCCGGCAGCCCCATTGATGGGGTTTGACATCTCAGGACGGTCGTTCACGACCGGAAACCGCGCCAATATCGGTGACAATCGTTGATATGAGTAGATGCCATCCCCCTGTCGCATTCGCAGCCTCACGACTCTTCCCACTTGCCCGTCACCGTAGCGAGTTCGGTCGGGCCGAACCACACGTTCCGGCTCGTACTGACCGCCACACTCCCTTCGTTATCGAACCGGACGGTCGTATCGAACGTAAAAGGCGTGTCGACGAGCCGCAAGCGGGCGTGATAGGTGCTCTCATCGACCCAAGCGCCGCGCGCAAGAACTCTCCCTGCGACGCCGATAAAGACGTCAAAACCCGACTCCGTCCACTGATCGCCGCCCGCCATCACCTGGTCCTCATAACCGCAGCCTTCCAGCGCGGCACGAACGCCGCCAGTGTGGTTGAAATCGTAGCGGATCCTCGCCGGCGCTTCCGGATGCCCGGACATGAGGTACGTCTTGCCGTTCACGAGAGCCGCCGTGGGCGATGTCGGCCGGCCAATTGGATATGATGCCTCCAACTTCGCCAATCTGGCACGGAGCATGTCGGCTGCACGGGGATCCTCCGCGAGCGGTGTCGCGCTCATACCCGGCAGAAGATGCTCCCACACTTCGTTCAGCACGCCTTGCATATCGGCAACGCCCGACGTAATCGCCAGCACCGCGTCCTGCTCCGGCATCACGATGCAGAACTGCCCGAACGCGCCATCGCCGCGATAAATGTTGTGCCGGCACCGCCAGAACTGAAAGCCGTAACCCTGGTTCCAATCGCTCTGAGGATCGTCGCCATTAGGCGTCTGGAACGATGTCGCTTGATCGATCCACTCCTCGGAAATGAGACGCCTTCCGTTCCAGATGCCGCGCTGCAAGTAAAGCTGACCAAATCTCGCAATGTCCTCGGTACGCAGGCTGAGCCCCCAGCCGCCGATCGACACGCCGGGCGCGCACTCTTCCCATCGCACCTTCGCGATACCTAGCGGACCAAACAAACGCTGCTGCAGATACTCGTGCAAGGACTGCCCGGTCAATCGCTGTACGATTGCGCCCGCCAAATGACTCGCCATGCTGCTATAGGCAAACACCGTCCCTGGATCATGGGCGAACGGGACGGCAAGTGCGTCGCGCACCCAATCGAAGTTCCGGCTGGTCTCGGGTCCCAGAATGTCTTGCGCCTGCCCAGTCGTCATCGTGAGTAAGTGGCGGACGGTGAGCGCAGCCAGTCTTGGGTCGGGGCTTGCCGGCAGCCTGTCCATGAAGAACGAAGTAACGTGATCGTCCAGCGATAGCCGTCCCTCAGAGACGGCCAGGCCAACCGCGGTCGACGTAAAGCTCTTGGTCAGCGAAAACATCATGTGCGCGGTCTTCGCGTCATAGGGCTCCCACCAGCCCTCGGCGACGACATGGCCATGACGCAAGAGCATCATGCCGTGGATGTCAAAGCCCTTTGCCTCGACAGATTCGATGAAGGAGAGAATAGATTGCGACGACACGGACTGCGCTTCGGGAGCGCACCGTGCTAGCGGTGCAGCCGGCATGGTTAGGGAACCCTCTCATGAGCTGAACTATTGGATGATGGCAGATTGTACCTTGATCGAGCAGAGCCCGCACAAGCCAAATCCGCGCATTTT
This sequence comes from Capsulimonadaceae bacterium, assembly GCA_031292625.1. GTDB lineage: Bacteria > Armatimonadota > Armatimonadia > Armatimonadales > Capsulimonadaceae > JARLGU01. The sequence continues at coordinate 13,280 of JARLGU010000025.1, forward strand.
ATGGCCTCGAGACGCAATTTTGGTTGCGCTTCAGAATTTTTGTCCTAGAGCGCGTGAAAAATCGAAAGGTCTTCTAAGCTGGCTTCTCTGCGGCCGCCGTGGCTGTTTTTGAAAAAGGGCCGACGCAACGCTTTCACTGGTTATCGACGCGCTTTGCAATCAAACACTGACTGCAAAGGGCTGTACGCGTGTTGACGAGGCATCGTAAATCACCGCAGTGAACGAGGCGCGGGCAAAAAATTGCCCCGGCGGCACGAGCCGTCCTGAATCTTTCTCGCAACGCCCCATGATTACACACACTCCTAGGCGGAAGCGTTGCGAGGCATCAGAATCCATTGTGGGGAACGCGCCTACCGGCGTTTGCGCGCGACGGCTTTCTCGACCTGGGCGGCAACCGGGCTCGATTCCGCTCGTAAGTTGCGCGCGACAGCCACGCAAAGCGCGTCGAACAGCGCAAGCTGCGCGAGCCGTCCCGGGATTGCCTCGTTCAGCCACATCGAGCGCCGCGCCGATGTCGTCAGGCTAATCGAGCTGCTCCGGGCAAGCCGTGAGCCGGTAAAGCTGGTGACGCACAAGGTCGTCGCGCCCGCCTCATTGGCGAGTTCGACACAATCAAGCGTGTCCTGATTCTCGCCGGAATAGGAAATGGCGACGGCGACATCTCCTGGCGCAAGCAAAGCGGCATTGATCGCCTGCATATGACTGTCGCTCGAAAACCCGCACCTGAGCCCAAGACGCAGGAAGCGGTAATAAAGGTCTGTCGCGACGGGCAGGGAACTGCCGACTCCGAAAACGCCGATCATTCGACCGCTCGCGACGGCATCGGTTGCCCTGCGAAAGGCATCGAGGTCGATGTTCTCCGATGTCGTCCGGATCGCCTGGATGTCGAGATTGAACACCTTTTGGATCAAAAGTGCGTCGGAATCGCCCTCTTCCACGTCCCCATGCACGTCCGCTAGTTCGGTGCGCTCCGAAACGAGATCCTCGATCAGCTTGCGCTTGAATCCAATGTATCCGCTGAAACCAAGCGTGTTGCAAAAGCGGTTGACCGTCGTCTGACTGACCCCGCACCGCTTACCCATGCTCGTAATCGAAAGGTCGCGCACCGCAAACGGATCGCCGAGCAGCACATCGGCAATCTTCCGTTCCGCGTCGCTGAGCGCAGGGTACTGGGACGAAATCTGGAGCAGGAGCGACATGGCCTATTGTATCATGGCAGCCAGACGAACACAGCAGAGGAAATTATTTCCTTAGTTTTAAATTGTTTGACAATTTCTTCCATATCGCCTATAATACCGGCATGGGACAGCTTCATGGCACGATACCCTCGCTCACATTCCAGCTTGGCGTCAAAACGGACCCGATCCTCTACCGCTACTCGTACGAGTGGCTGTTCAAGCTCCTTCAAGAAGAAGATATTCACCACATTCAACTCGGGACGTTCTTTGAGATGTACGATCTTCCCGACGGCTTCTTCCGGCGATTGGCCGCGCTGGCGGATGAGCACAACATCCGGATTTCGAGCGTATTCACGTCTCATCGGGAACTCGGCGGGCTGTTTATCGACGACCCCGACTGGCACGCAGTCGCGCGGAGAAAGTACCGCCGCCTCATCGAGATCGGCGCGTTGGTCGGCGCGCGTTCGGTCGGTTCCAATCCCGGCGCGACGTTGCGAGACCGGCATTCCGGCAAGGCGGACGGCATTCGGCGATACCTGGACCACATGAAGGAAGCCAGCAGGTACGCACGGACGCTCGGCCTGGAAGCGCTGACAATCGAGCCAATGTCGTGTCTCGCGGAGCCGCCGACCACGCCAGGCGAAATCGCGTCCTTCGCCCTAGAGCTTCACGAAGACAATGAGCGCTTTCCTGACGAGACAGTTCCGGTGCGATACTGCGCCGACATTTCCCACGGCCACGCCGATGCGGACGGCCGGGTTCACACGGACAACTACGCGATGCTCGAGGCGTGCCTGCCGCACCTTCAGGAACTGCATCTGCGCAATACGGACGCGCTCTTCGATAAGACATTTGGCTTTACGCCCTCCGACCGCGCGACGGGCATCGTGAAGATCGACGAACTGCGCCGCTTCATTCAGGATCGCGCGTTCGTTTTGCCAAACCGGAATATCACGGGGTATTTTGAGATCTCTGGGCCCAAACTGGGCCGCGACTACACGGATTCCAGACTCGAAGAGCAACTGCGCTCCTCGCTCTCGTACCTGAAGGAAACGTTTACCGCCGACCCGGCAAGAACGCCCCGGGCGCTTCGCGGAAGGGCGTGTCCTGGGGACGCGGCATCACGCGTCAAGGTCGCCCCTAGCGTGATGTGCGCGGACATGCGCCGCCTTGGCGAGGAGGTCAAACGCCTCGAAATGGCCGGAGCCGACCTGCTGCATTTCGACATCATGGACGGCCACTTCGTTCCCAATATGCCGCTCGGCCTCTCGGTCATCGCGCAGTTGCGAAACCAGACAAGCCTACCTTTCGAGGTGCACTTGATGGTCGACGACAACGAGTTCTTTATCGGCAAGCTGCTCGAAATGGGCGTCGAGTCGATTTCTATCCACGCCGAATCGTCCCAGCACCTCGACCGCTCATTGTCGGCGATCCGCTCCGGCGGCGCGAAGGCGGGAGTCGCGCTCAACCCGGCGACCCCGTTGGACACGTTGTCGTATGTCACCGAGCGGTTCGATTACGTCCTGCTCATGACGGTAAACCCCGGTTTCGCCGGCCAAGCGATCGTACCGTCGGCGCTGCGTAAGATCGCCGACTGCCGCGACTTTCTGCGAACGACGGGAGTAAACGTTCCGATCGAAGCCGACGGCAACGTCAGCTTCGAGGCGATCCCGGACATGGTGGCGGCGGGAGCGAACGTGCTGGTCGCCGGAACAAGCAGCGTGTTCCGCGCGGGCGGGACGTATCGTGAGAACATGGCCACCACTCACGAACGCATCGCGGCCGGTCTGGCGGCTAAATCGAAGGCAAGCAGCGTACGATTGGTTGCGGCAAGGTAAGCGAATGGCACAACAGATGCAGGCTTTGGTTCTTCATGGAGTGGGCGATGCGCGCTACGGAGCGGTCCCCCGGCCCGGCGTCCCAGCTGGCTGGGTTCTAGTGCGGGTCGCATTCTGCGGCGTCTGCGGTTCAGACATTCCGCGCGTTTTCGTGAAGGGGACCTACCGGTTTCCGACCATTTGCGGCCACGAGTTCGCCGGAACCGTCGCGGAAACAGGCTCAAGCGTCGACGATTACGCGATCGGCGACCGGGTCGCGGTCTTCCCGCTTCTTTGGTGCGGCAAGTGCGCGGCCTGCGAGCAAGGGCGCTACGTTCAATGCGAGGACTACGACTACCTTGGCTCGCGCCGCGATGGCGCATTCGCGGAATATGTCGCCGCCCCCCGCCAGAACCTTCTTCGCGTTCCCGACGGCGTAAGCTTCGAGGAAGCCGCGATGACCGAACCGGCGGCCGTCGCGCTGCATGCGCTTCGACGCGGCGGTTGTAAGGCCGGCGATGCCGCCGCGATTTTCGGTGCAGGACCGATCGGCCTGATGGCGGCGCAGTGGGCGCGGATCATGGGAGCGTCGCGAATACTGATCTTCGATATTGACCCGGCCAAACTCGACATCGCCAGAAGATGCGGCTTTGCGAACCTGTACAACTCGGCCGAACGCAACCCGGTCGATGTCATTCGTGAAGTTACGGCTGGACGCGGCGCTCATATTGCCATCGAGGCCGCAGGCGTGCCGCAGACGACGGTGCAGGCGCTGGACGCCGTTCGCGACTCTGGACGCGTCGTACTCCTCGGAAACCCGTCAGGAGACGTCACATTGCCAGCGGCGCTCATCTCGCGGGCAATGCGGCGTGAGATTACGATCGCGGGAACCTGGAACTCGACGTACTCCGCCCGCGGCGGCGACGACGACTGGCGCACGGCGCTCGATGCCATGGCCAGCGGAGCATTGCGGTTGAAGCCGCTGATCACGCATATCGTTCCGCTCGATCAGGCGTGGGAAACGCTCAAGAACATTCGCGGCAAAGCCGGCGTGTTCTCGAAAGTCCTGATACAACCTTAAAGAAACACGTGAATTCTAAGGAGTAGGATGCCCTCCATCGCCGACCGGGCAATTTTTGGAATTCGCTGCTCTGGAAATAGAACGCACTCAGGCTATGCCAGACACGTGAAATATCATTCGGCTCGGTGGCAGTCATCGAACCAAGAGTTTAGGTAGATGATCTATTGCATGCCGAAGCTATGCCGCAATAGGTATGGGATCA
>JARLGU010000026.1 GCA_031292625.1 Capsulimonadaceae bacterium
AGGCCGTACGCGTGTTGACGAAGCATCGCAAATCACCGCAGTGAACGAGGCGCGGGCGAGACCGGTCCGTGACCGGCGGACGATGGCGGCAAAAGGCCGTACGCGTGTTGACGAAGTATCGCAAATCACCGCCGTGAACGAGGCGCGAGCAAAAAAATGCCCCGGCGGCACGAGCCGTCCTGAATCTTTCTCGCAGTGCCGATTAATGGCTCGCTTTCTCAGATGCCTTTTAAGACGGCTCCCCGGCCGCCGGGGCCGTTTTTGGGAAAGGGCCGGCGCAGCGCTTTCGTGACTTCGCGATGCGTGCCGCTATCGGACGTTAGCTATAAACGCCGTACGCGTGTTGACGAGGCATCGTAAATCACCGCCGTGAACGAGGCGCGAGTGAAAGAAGGCCCCGGCGGCCCGAGCCGTCCTGAATCTTTCTCGCAATACGCCAGTTTATGACACACGCTTTAAGAATTCGTAGCGCCGCCGCGATATAGATCGCTCAGGCTGGTCTCGAATTCGTCGAACGATACGTCTTCGGGATCGAGCCAGAGGAGATCCAGCGCGCCGTCAAACATAGCTATCACGAGGGCGCCGGCGATCTGTGCGTTGTCCACCGGCAAACCGGCAATCGCTTCGGACTGGGCATCGAGCTCAACTTGACGACCGAAGCTTCTGCGCAATTCGCGGTAATGTGGGCGCACGATATCCGCAACCGCTGGATCGCTCCACATCGCTCCCTTGAACGCCATCCAGGCGATCAGCAGCTGGGGATCTTGCGTCAGCAGATACTGCCGCATCCGTCGATGGCCTTCGAGGCGCTCGACCATGTCGACATGCGGCAAAATGAAGGTCTCGATCGCCGCATGAAAGCGCGCAACGATATCGTCATATAGCGCCGCCAGCAGCGCGTTCTTGCTCTCAAAGCAATAGTGGAATGTTGCCAGGTGAACGCCGGCTTTCTGCGTGATATCGCGGGTCCGCAGCCCGGCGATGCCCACTTCCGGAATAAGTTCGTAAGCAGCCTGCAACAGTTTTTTTGAGCGGTCCGCACGCGTGTCGCGGGACCGCGAAATCGTTGGACGTGAAGCCATTTGAGTATCCAGTTCTATATCGTTTCTCAAAACGAAAGGTTGACCGCCGGTCGGCTCGACAAAGCAAAATTGTTGATCAAGTCAACTGACTATCTAAAGCCTGTAACCACCCGATTCCATCCGAAAAACGTCCATTTTTCGCCGACGCTAAGCGGCGCGAGCGCAACACCTCCGTATAACTCCCCGTAAAGGGCCACAACTCAAGCCGATTAGCGACCGCTTCATTCCGGGTATCACGCTCACAGACCAGCCGGTAACGCCGGCGCTCACCCGGGACAGATCGGAGAACCGGTATGAAATTAATATCGACACGTCTGCACGCGGCGCTCGATTATCTTGCCGCGGTCTGCATGTACGGCGCCGCGACGATCTGGCGGTTCGACAACGCGAGCCGTACGATCCTGATCGGCGTCGCCGTGACACTGGTCGTTTATGCCCTGCTTACACGCTTCGAGTACAGCATCGCAAAATGGATACCGATGAAGGTACACCTGGCGCTTGACTTCATCGCGTGCCTCGTCCTAATCGTCGCCGCGGCGACGCAGGTTAGCAGCATGATCGGCTATCGCGTCACTCTCGCCAGCTTTGCGATTGGCGGGCTCATCGTTGCCGGTCTCACCAATCCATTGCCGAAAATGCACGATATTCCCATGTCGCACGGGACGTTTCACCCAGACCAACGGTAAGGCGAGCGCAGCGCGGCGGTCAACCGGCGCGCTGCTCTCCGCTCAAAGAATCGACCAGGCTACGCTGCACATCCGAAAGAACCGCATCGGCATCGACATCCGTCAATGTCCGGCTGGCCGCTCTAAGGACAAGGCGGACCGCGACGCTCTTCTTGCCGCGCGCAACCTTCTCGCCCGTGTAGACCGAAAGAAGCGAGAGCGATTCGAGCAACTCGCCCGCCGAATCTCGCACGGCTTGTTCAATTCGACCATATTCGACACCGCCATCGAAAACCATCGAAAGGTCTCGCGTAAGCGCCGGGTATCGGGGCGGCGGCGCATAGATCTCCTGATTGCCGATCCGCGCTGCGCCTACCAGTTGATCGACATCGAGGTCGAAAACGGCGACGCGCCCAACGCCTGAAGGCACATCAAGGCTGGACTTAACCAGGTCGGGATCCACTTCGGCGACGTACCCCGCGATCCTGCCATCCAGAATGACCGAAGCCGTCCGCCCCGGATGCATCGCGTGGCGCGCCGCCGTCTCGAACCGGACGGGACCCGCGTGCAGCGACTCAAGCAACGCTTCGACGATTCCCTTGATCGCCAAATAATCGGCTCCGCCGCCGGCGAGCAGACCAGCGACGCGGCGCGGCTCCGAATACTGTCCTGGACCGCTCGTCAAATACGTTTTGCCAATCTCGAAGATGCGCACTTCCGGCTGGCGCTGTCGAAGGTTCAACGCGGCAACGGCCAGCAGATTCGGGGTCAAGCTCTGGCGCAGCGTCGAAAGCTCCGCCGAAAGCGCCGAACGAATACGCACACGCTGCGCGATGATCGCGGGATCGTCGAACTCCGTCTCCGCGCCGAGGCTGTGCGTGAAAACTTCGGTCAAGCCCTGACCGATCAGAATGCGGCGGAGACGCGAGTCAAACGCCCCTTCGGGCAAGTCCTTGCCGCCCTCTCCCCGGATCGCAGGCAGGGTCTCGGGAAGATTCTCATACCCAATCATCCGCCCGATTTCCTCGATCAGGTCGATCTCCCGCGTCACATCCGGACGGAACGACGGAACGGTGAATGCAAGCGAACCAGGCGATGCGGGAACGATCTGGAGACGCTCAAGCGCCTGAACCATCTCGTCCGCTCTCAGCGACTCGCCAAGCAGGGCATTGGCCCGTTCGGGCCTAAGCGAGACCTCGATCGTTTGAGCGGCGCCGGGGTTGGTGTCGATCGTGCCGTTAAGTACGGTCGCGCCAGCATACTTCTCGAACAACTCGCAGGCCCGGTCCTGCGCAATCAGCGTCAGCGCCGGATCGACGTATCGCTCGAATCGGTAGGACGCTTCGGTCGTCAGTCCGAGGCTCTTGGAACCGCGACGGATGACGCCGGCATCGAAATGCGCCGCCTCGAGGAGAACCGTGGTGGTTTCCTCGGTAACTTCGGTGTCTCCTCCGCCCATTATGCCCGCGATGCCGATCGGCCGTGTCCGGTCCGCGATAACCAGCATCTCAGGCGTCAGAACCCGCTCGTTTCCGTCCAGCGTCCGTATCGTCTCGCCCGGCTTCGCGGCGCGAACGACAAACTCGCCGCCGGGGATCTTAGCGGCGTCGTACGCGTGCAGAGGCTGGCCGAGTTCAAGCATGACGTAGTTCGTAATGTCGACGACGATCCCAAGCGGGCGCATGCCGGCAGCGGTCAATCGGGCCTGCATGAATGCAGGCGACGGACCTTGCTTGATATTACGGATCGCGCGGATGTTGAACCTTGGACACCAATCGGGGCGGCGCACATCGACGCTCGCAATTGTGCCGACTTCTCCCGCGCCCTCGCTACGCCCCACTGGCAGCGACTTAAACGGCAGCCTGAGCGCCGCGGCCGCCTCTCGAGCAGTCCCCGCGACGGACATCCAATCGCCGCGGTTCGGCGTCACCTTCGTTACAAGAACGCGACGCCCTGCGACTTCCTCGATCTCTTCAACTTCGAGACCGGCCATTGTCAATCGTTCAGCCAGCCTATCCTCCGTCACGCCGTCGAGCCCGGTGAAGTCGGTCAGCCAGTCTACGGGAACTTTCATAGCTGTACCTGACGCGCGGATTCCATGCCCGCCAACGTCTTAATATCCTCGACAAGTTCTGCCGGCACGGGTTCGTCGATCAGCAAGACCATGAGCGCGCGCTGGCCGATCCCGGAGCGCCCGACATGCATGCCTCCGATGTTGATCTTCTTTTCGCCCAGCAGCGTCCCGACCTTCCCGATGATGCCAGGGCGGTCATTGTGCTCGGTGACGAGCATCGCGCCGCGCGGCTTGATGTCGACGCGGAAGCCATCGATATGAACGATGCTGATATCGTCGCGTCCAAACACGGTGCCGCAAACCTCTCGATTGACGCTGCCGCTGTAGGCTCGCACGGTCAACAAGCAGGTATGATCGTCGACAGCCGGCCGTTTGCTTTCGATCACCTGGATCCCGCGATGCTGCGCAACAGTCGGCGCGTTGACGTAGTTCACCGATTCGGGCACGACCGAGTCTAGAACTCCCTTGAGCACGGCGCGCACGATGTGCACGGTCGGCAAGTCGCCAAAGTCGCCGCCAAAGACCACTTCTACCTTGTCGATCCTCCCCGACGCAAGCTGTGCGAGCAGCGAGCCGATCTTCTCGCCAAGAGTCAAATACGGCTGCAGCCGGGACAAAACATCGTGACTTACGCTCGGCATATTCACCGCGGCGCGAGCGGGATTGCCAGCCAGCACGTCAACAATCTGTTCCGCGATGTCGATTGCAACGTTAACCTGAGCTTCGGCGGTCGATGCGCCCAGATGCGGCGTGTGCACCACGTTTGGCAGACCGAGCAGCGGATTATCCACCGCAGCCGGCTCCGTCGAGTAGACGTCGATCGCCGCGCCGCCGACATGCCCGCTCTTGAGGGCTTCCGCGAGCGCCAGTTCGTCGATGAGACCGCCCCGGGCCACGTTGACGATGCGTACGCCTTTCTTCATGATCGCAAGCTGCTTCGCCCCGATCATGCCGGCGGTATCCTTCGTCTTTGGAATATGCAGCGTGATATAGTCGGCTTCGCGATAGATGGTTTCAAGGTCGGTTAAGCGAACGCCAAGCTGGCGCGCGGTTTCGTCGCTCACATAGGGATCGTAGGCCAAAACCTGCATGCCGAACGCAAGGAGGCGACGGGTCACTTCGCGGCCAATCTTGCCAAGGCCGATGACGCCAAGCGTCTTCTTGTAGACCTCGACGCCAACATACTTGCTTCGCTTCCATTCGCCATTACGCAACGCTGCGTCGGCCTGCGGAATGTTGCGGGAAAGCGCAAGCAACATCGCGACCGTCAACTCGGACGCCGCGATCGTGTTGCCTTCCGGAGAGTTGACGACAAGAATGCCGCGCTCGGTCGCACGGACGACGTCAATATTGTCGACGCCCACGCCGGCGCGACCGATGATCTTGAGATTCTTGGCCGCCTCGAGAACTTCGGCGGTCACCTTGGTCTCCGAGCGCACCGCGAGCGCATCGTAATCGCCGATGATGGCGATCAACTCCTCTTTCGACAGCCCGGTCTTGACATCGACTCGCGCCGCCTTGCTGAGAATTTCGATGCCCTCATTGGCAATCGGGTCGCTCACTAACACTCTTGAAAGCATGTATCGCTCCTGGGGATATTTGACGAGCAATCCGTCCCGCCGCAGACCTAGAGGCTGACATGACCGGCTGACGGACTACTCCCTTGACGATGGGTATGGTACTCCAGCAACCCCCCGAAAGTCAACGACCGATCGGTCCCTAATACAGATCTCACCTCCACGAACCTCCTCGAAACCGTCCAGAAAACTCCGGGAACAGAACGCCTGCCGCGCGTGTTTGGCATCGAAACGGAATTCCGCAATTCTAATATTTCCGCATATTGCAACTTTACCATATATGTGGTATTATTAAGAAGTAGTCCTAACTAAGACACAGTGTCCATATTGACGGGCAGGTTTACGATATGTCCAGACCAGCAAGGCACGGTTCCAATTTGGAACAGAAGGCAGAAATCCAATGAGTTCGACACTTTCATCGCTCCGATCCGGTTCTCGCAAGCGCCCCAAGTGGGTGGACGCAGTCGCCTATTGGTTCCGTCCTTACGAACTGGTTACCGGGGACGATACGCGCGCCGGAAAGACGCCGCAGTTTCGGTACTTGCCGAATGCAATCGAGGTGTGGGGCACTTTAGCAGCCTTCCTGCTGCTCGTTCACTGGCTCGCCCCCCGCTTTTGGGCGTCGCAGGTCGCAGGGGGATCGTGGGTATTTGCGGCAACGCTTGCGGCCCTCCTGTTTTTCGCCGTCGGACCTGGCGAGTGGTTTTTCCACCGCTTCAGCCTGCACGGTCTTCTTTTGTTTCGCGCGATGCCCTGGCTGAAGATCCGGCCCGAGACCGGAGGGCAGCTTCGACGCCTCGCAACTCGTTTCTCGAACACGCTGACGATCTCGATCACTTACTATGTCGCGAAGATGGCGTTCGGGCACGGAGCGCATCACAAGATCACGGATGTTACGCCGATCAATCCGGACCGTCTCGCGGAATTCGTTCGCGTTCGCAATCGCTACGAGATTACGGAGAACGACCAAACCGAGCACGCGGTCTTCCCGCACTTTTCGGTGGTCTTGTTCTGGCTCGGCTTTGCGCCGCTTTTCCTCGTGATTCAGTTGATCGCCAACGGAATCACCGGCGGATTGCACGTGGCTCGTTTACCGATACTGCTCGCGGGCGCCGTCGCAATGGCATGGCAGGTGTGGGCTTACGAGAACAGCCACGCAATCATGCACAAGCCGTACGCGGCCTGGTGGAAGCCGCGCATTCAGGGACGTTTGCTTGGGTGGTGGTATGACGCCATCTACCGGTTCCACTTTTTCCACCACATGAACGAAAAGTGCAGCCTGGGAATCGTGGGCGCGGTTTGGTTCTGCTATATTTGGGATCGAGCGTTCGGCACCTACAAGCTCGCGCCGGCGAGCTTGATCGAAGCGGCCAGTCAGGTGAACCCGGAGGTGCTCGAAATGAGTCAGGCTGAGCTCAAGGCGCTTCCCGAGGCGCGACAGGCGGATTTCGATGCGCCACGGGCGCCGCGGCGTTGGGTAGCATTTCTTGATGAACAGACTGTTGTTGCACAAGGGATGTGGAATAAGCTATTTATAGCCGCGCTGATCGAGGTCAGGCGCCGCAACGCGATCCAAGCATCGGACAGCCATGCGAGCAACGAAGCGCAGGCGGCGCGCGAAACCTCCCAGATGGTTCACAGGAGCATCTGACGCAGCGTTCATTCGTCACATGACAGGGATAAGGGTTTGTCCCCTCCGTCAAGCAGTATTCTGCGGCGACAGAGGGGATTTTCGTTGTAAGGCGGAGCTGCGAACTTTTTTGGCATGGAAGGTTAATGTCCCGCGGCCGTCAAATACTTCCTTGCGGCGTCTCCGGCGAACAATCTCTTGCAAATCTGGCCGTCCCGGATTATACTGTATCTCGTTCGACGCCTTTGGGACCTGCCGCGAGATCTGGTACGCACCGATCCCGCTCGATGGCGTTCCCATTGCGCAAAAGATGTTCTAAACGTTAATGCGGCCGACGATAGGACCGACACAAGAAAGATCTTGACGTATGACGGATAACAGAACGTTCACCACCCGAAAGCTTCATCCACTTGCTTCGGGGATTGAGCGTCGAGAAGACGCGGCGGAGTTGGCTCTTCGTCTGGAAGATTTGGCTCGCCGGGAAGAAGCGCTTGCGCAACGCGTGCGCCTGCTGGAATGTGTCATCTCGAAAATGAGTGATGGTCTGGTCGTTGCCGACGCAGACGGTCATATCGTGCTGGAGAACGCGGCTGCTAAGGCAATCACGGGGCTCAACGCAACGGACGGCATAGGCGCGCACGAAGACAAACTCTTCAAACCGGATCGCGTGACGATATTTCCGCCCTCCGACTACCCGCTGGCGCGCGCAATCCGCGGCGAGCAGACCGAGAAGGTCGAGGTTTTCGTCCGGCACGAAGGGAAGCCGCAAGGCACGTTTATTAGCGTGAGCGGCAGTCCGCTGACGCAGCCCGACGGCACCGTATCGGGCGGCCTGATCGTTTTTCACGATAGCACGAGACGGAATGTCGTGGAGGCGGAACTGGCCGACGAGCGCAACTTGCTGCGCAGCGTCATCGAGAATATTCCGGAACACCTTTTCGTCAAAGACCTCGAAGGACGATACATCGTCAACAATCTGGCACATCTCGCGTTTTTGGGCGAAACGGATCCGGCGAAGGCAATCGGCTCTACCGAAGAGGCGTATGCGGCCACGAATGTCGCAAAGCGCCACCGGATCGAGGACGAACACCTTTTCGCGACTGGCGAACCGCTCGTTGGGATCGAAGAGGAGGCCTTCAACGCCGCGGGCGAGCACGCCTGGCATTTAACGAGCAAGGTTCCTCTGCGCGATGCAACGGGCCGGATCGTCGGTCTTGTTGGAATTAGCCGCGACATCACGGAATCGAAAAACACCGCAGCCGCGCTTGAATCGGCGGTCGAGGAGGCCGAACGAGCTGCTAAGGCGAAGAGCGAGTTTCTGGCCAACATGAGCCATGAAATCCGCACGCCGATGAACGGCATCATCGGCATGACCGATTTGGCGCTCGATACGGAGTTGACGCCCGAGCAGAACGAATATCTGCAGATGGTCAAGGTCAGCGCCGATTCATTGCTCTCCCTACTCAACGACATACTGGATTTCTCCAAGATCGAAGCCGGCAAACTCGATATCGAGCCAATCGATTTCCGCATCCGCGAAGACCTTGGCGACACAATGGAAACCCTGTCGCTGCGTGCGAACTCAAAGGACCTGGAGCTCGCCTTCCACGTTGCGCCGGACGTGCCCGAGTGCCTCATCGCGGACTCGCGGCGTTTGCGGCAAATCATCGTCAACCTTGTCGGCAACGCAATTAAGTTCACGACCCATGGAGAAGTGCTGCTCGACGTGACCGTCGATCAGCGCGACGGAGACAGCGTATTACTGCATTTTTCGGTGACCGACACCGGCATTGGCATCGCTCCGGAACATCAGGCGCGCATATTCGACGCGTTCGCGCAGGTCGACGCCTCGACCACCCGCCGGTATGGCGGTACGGGATTGGGTCTATCGATCTCGTCGCAACTCGTGCACCTGATGGGCGGCGACATCTGGGTTAGCAGCGAACTCGGCAAAGGGAGCGTCTTCCATTTCACCATTGCGTGCAAGGTCGGCGCGCTGACCGAAGAAGTCAATTCCTCCTCGCCCACCGTGAACTTGCGCGGTCTCGCCGTGCTTGTGGTGGACGACAACGACACAAACCGCCATATACTGCAGGAAATGTTGTCCAGTTGGGGCATGCGCCCCCATCTTGTCGCACAGGCGAAAGATGCGCTTCAGGCGATGAACCGGGCCGTCGAATTGGGCGAACCCTTCGCCGTGGTTCTTCTGGACAGCATGATGCCCGACACCGATGGGTTTGCGCTGGTCGAACAGATCAAGGAGCATCCCGAATTGACCAGCGTCACCATGATGATGCTTTCGTCCTCCGATCGTTTTGGCGACGCCGCCCGCTGTCGCCAACTTGGGATCTCGTCTTACCTGACCAAGCCGATTAAGCAGTCCGCTCTTTTCGATGCGATCGTGTCGGCGGTTATGACCTCGGTCTGGAACCAACGATCCGTCTCGCTCGAGATCCCGAAAACGAACACAGAATCGTCGAGGCCGCTAAAGCTGCTGCTTGCGGAAGATAACGCCGTCAACCAGAGGCTCGCAGCTCGGATCCTCGAAAAGCGCGGGCACGAGGTCGTTGTCGCCAACAATGGTCTGGAAGCCGTCGAATGGGTCAGCAAGGACCACTTCGATCTGGTGCTCATGGACGTGCAAATGCCGGAAATGGATGGTCTGGAAGCTACGGCGGCAATACGCAATATCGAAAAAGAATCCGGCGTCCACATTCCGATCGTCGCGCTCACCGCCCATGCCATGAAAGGCGACCGCGAGCGTTGCCTAAACGCGGGCATGGATTTCTACGTATCGAAGCCCATTCAACCGCAGGAGTTGATCGAAGTCATCGATAGCCTGACTCAATCCTACAGCGAAACGACTACCGAAACAACGGATGCGGCGCCGGGCGATCAGGTATTCGATGTCAACGCCGCACTCAACCGCGTCGAAGGCGACCACGAGCTCATTCTTGAGCTGATCGAACTTTTCTTTGAACAGTCCCCCGCCCTCATGGCGGAGATTCAGACGGCAATCGAAAAGAACGATACAAACCAGCTTTATAAGTCAGCTCACTCGCTCAAGGGTTCGGCCGCTAACTTCTCAGCAACCGCTGCCTACGAAGCCGCGTTACGCCTTGAAATGATCGGCCGCGGAGGCGACATGGCCGAAGCCGATGAAGCGTTCACGCGTCTGGAACGCGAGATTCTCACCCTCACGAGTGCGCTGGCAGCTTATCGCCAAGACGTCCTCGTTTAGCCCCTTCGTCGCCGCGACGTTCGGGCTTGCGCCGCGGCGGCTGCATTCCATCAAAGACCGGCACACGCTATTCTCTCGTTGTAGCGCGCGTAACACGGATTACAACGAATCAATCTCAAAAACCTTCGCTCCATTACGCCATAAGCGAGGTAACATAAAGAGAATGCCGTAGTGCGCATGGTTTGGCGTGAACTCGCCAGCGATCACGGCACATTTTCGTCCGCAGTCTTGAGCGCCCTGTTGGCCCTGAGAGGCCCCGAGAAGCATAATATGCGCCGGATTGTCGAAAACGATATTGCCGCCAGCAGGCTCCCAATGTGGAGCCGGTACGGAATTGCGCTTGCTCTCCAAGCCGTACTCGTTCTACTCCTCATCGTCACGCGGCACATGATTCCTTTGAGCGACTTCCCAGCCCCGTTTGCCGCGACGTTAATGGCGACCGCGTATTTGCTTGGAGAAGGACCCGCCGTTTTTTCGTTCTTAATTGGTCTTATCGATTTCAGGTTCTTCTTCATCCAGCCGTACGACGAGTTCACGACGCCGGCGGATATCCATGGCTGGACATCCGTTCTTGCCTACCTGATCATCAATATCACGGTGCTCTTTGCCACCTCATTGCTGCACAGGCGCAATGAGAAGTTGCTCTCCCTCGCAAAAGCCCTCCAGGAGCGTGCAGGGCTGATCGACCTATCGCCCGATGCATTGTTCGTTCAGGACGCAGACACGGGCCGCATCATGTTTTGGAGCCACGGAGCCGAACGAACCTACGGATACGCTCGACTGGAAGCCCTGGGGCGGGTCGCCCAGGAATTGCTGCACACCCAGTATCCGGTATCGCGCGAACACACGCTTGGGGAGCTTGCGGTACACTACAAATGGGAAGGCGATCTCATCCATCAGCGAAAAGATGGATCCAAAATCATCGCGGCGTCGCGCTGGGCCATGCAGCGAGATGCCAACCGGCCCGTAATCTTGGAAGTGGCGCGAGACGTCACGCATGAGCGACGGCGGCAAAACGAGTTTGCAGAGGAAGCGGCGCACAGTAAGCGCATCGCCGAAGTGCTCCAGCGCTCCCTCTTGATTTCCCCAACGATGGGTCGCTATCCAGGTCTGGCGGTCGACGCGATTTATCACGGGGCGGAAGACGATCTTTTGGTCGGCGGCGACTTTTTCGATATTTTTCCTCTCTCCGGCCCGATCGTCGCGTTCGTTGTCGGCGATGCAGCGGGGAAGGGCTTAAAGGCCGCATCCGTCACGGCCGAGGTGAAATTCGTCTTACGCGGCTACCTGTATGAATGTGAAGCGCCAAGCGACTCGCTGAGACGGCTCAACGAATATCTCGTGAACCGTCAGCGCATGCTTGACAAGGACACGCCGCCGACGTACGTGGTCGTATCGGTCGCCCTGCTCAACGTGCAGTCTGGATCGCTCAGGATGTCGTCCGCGGGATCCGATCTGCCGTGTATCACGGGACATCCCCTGAATAAGACAAATATGGTGGCTGGCGGGCTGCCGCTAGGCGTGGCGCCGCACAGCGATTACGAGGAGAAGGTCGTCACGATGGCGCAAGGCGAAATGCTCGTAATGACCACGGACGGATTGACTGAGGCCCGCCACCCTCAGCGCCGCGGCGACTTCCTTGGGATCGAGGGAGTGGTTAAGGCTGTTGAAGAAGAAATGCACCGGCAGGTTTCCGTCCTTGAAACGGCCAAGGCCGTAGCCGAACGTGCTCGGCGGTTCGCAGGCGGAACGCTGGACGACGATGTGTGTCTGCTGCTTGCCAAACGCGTCCCGGCGGCAAAGTCGTCAATCGCCTGCGAGAACGTATGGACCAAGCCCCTTTAGGACGGCCCGTGCAGGAATATCCGCCGTCGACCGCGAACCGGTCCGCATGGCGACCCCTCCCCTGAATGGCACCGCGCGCAATTTCCGTTCGTACCTCTTCAAGAAGCCATTCGCACGGGACGCCCTTACATTTCTCATTCTCACCGTGGCGACCATGCTGTTCATGCTGCCCGCAATCGCGTCAGCGTGGATGGCGAATTCCGACATCGCAATCGTGGACATACAAGCGGCCCATATGCTGCACGGCGAATGGGCCGCGTTCCTCTGGTCAAACGTCTACCAGGGCTGCATCTTTCCGCTGATCGCCGCGGCCGGCTTTGCCGTACTGGGGCCAAACGAGCCGTTCCTCTTTGTCATGTCGCTCATCGCATACATAGTCATGCAGGGATTTTTGTATGCCATCCTCAGAAGGCGTCTCACCAGGCGGCTCGCGTTGTTGCTCTGCCTGCCGACGGCGTTTGTCTCCCCGATTTTCGCGCTAAACATGTTCTATCCGCGTTTCGTGACGTTGGCGATCGCCATGGCCAGTCTATGGCTGGCCGACGGAGCGACGAGCGCGCGCCGGCCGCTCGCATGGTTAGCAGGCGCTACGACGCTCTTTAGCTTCGGGATCTACGTGGACGAGTATATTCTGTTCTTCCTGCCTGGTCTTGGCATTCTCGGGTTGCTCGCCGCATTCGATCCGCCGTCGACTCCCCGTCAGCGGTTAACTAGGTTCATCTGGTTTGCAATTCCCCTTGCGGCCGGTTGCTTGGTGATGCTTTACGTCCGCGCCATCGCGCATGCGACAGGAACCATCGGCGATGCTACGGGCGCGATACGGCAGTTCAACGCTCATCTGCTCATTCACGAGTGTCTGCCGTATTTGTTTGCCGCCAAATGGTACGATCAAGGCGTCCCGCGCCCCGTACAGCCTTCCGGGCTCGTCCAAATCCTCCTGTGGGCAGCGGCGGCAGCCTACATAGGAGCTTGCGCATACGGATGCGTGCAAGCCGCCCGGCCTTCCACGCCGTGGCGAACGAGACGTCTTGCGGCATGCGCGCTCGCGATCTGGGGCTTTGGCGTGGTCGCGTTTCTGATCTCCCACGTCGCCGTCGACGCAAAATCGTGCCGGTACATCGCTCCGATTCTGTTTACCGCCCCGTTTTAGCCCTGACCCCAGCCGCCGCATTGCTCCGTCCGCGCATTACCGCGCTGCTTGTCATTCCTTTCCTGATCGCTAGCATCGTATCCGGCGCAATCGACCAGGGGTACGGCGTGTCGACGTTCCGGACACTGGCCGACATGCGATCGGTCAATCGGAATGAGGAAACGCTCGCCGGATTCCTGCAGAGGATCGGGATCGAATACGCGGCATCCGACTTTTGGGTGGCCTACCGGGTGACTTTTCTGTCGCGCGAGCACACGGTTGTTCTGCCGATGCTTAAGGTGCTCAACTACTACCCGCCGTATGAGGAAGGCTTTCTGGATGCCCCTCGAATTGCATACATTTGTCCCGAGCAGACAAACTTCGCGGGGTTGCGCAACATGATTGAACGAACGATCCTTGCACGCCATGACTACACGCGCTACGATCATGTCGCCGGCTACACGGTGTACGTTCTAGACAGGAGGGCTCCGAAAAAGTAGCCCCAGCCGAGCCGCTACATTCGCGCGTGATCCAGAGCGTGCGCGCAGACGCACTCGCGCACGGGCGCTGCTTTCTCGAGCATGGTGCGGATCACCTTCTTGACCGTCGCGACGTTGCGGCGCATGACGGCCATGACATCGGTGACCTCGACATGCGTCCCTCCCTCGATCTGCACGCCGGTGTCGTAATCGGTAACCAAAGAGATCGCGGTATAGCAAATGGCCAATTCACGGGCAAGCGCGACCTCGGGGTACTGGGTCATGCCGACGATACTCCATCCCTGGCTGCCAAACCACCGGCTTTCCGCTTTCGTTGAAAAGCGGGGTCCCTGGATCGTGACAGCCGTTCCCGTTTCATGGACCGTCACGCCGTGCTGGCGCGCGGCGGCGATTGCCAGGGCGCGCAGGGACGGGCAATACGGCTCGGCGGTCGAAACGTGCGTCACGACCGGACCATCGAAGAACGTATCGATGCGGCCGCTGGTCCGGTCGACGAACTGGTCGTTGATCACGAAGTCGCCCGGCGCGATATTCGGCTGCAGCGAACCGACTGCCGACGGCGCAATGATGCGCGTCACGCCAAGCTCCTTCATCGCCCACAGGTTCGCCCGGAAGTTGATCCGGTGAGGAGGGATCGTGTGCTCGTGCCCGTGTCGCGGCAGAAACACGACGTTTCGTCCGGCAACCGTCATCCTTGCGAGCTTATCGCTCGGCGGTCCGTACGGCGTATCCACACGGATCTCCTCAACGCCAGCCTCCGCGAAATCGTAGAAGCCGGACCCTCCGAAAATACCAATCGTTTCGTTGTCCATGACCTTATATTCCATAATTTGAACGAGGTTCAGTTGCGCCCATTGCGATTGGCTTGCAGCGTGCAATGGTACAATATAGCAAGTAATCGCTCGGACGCCTTCAAGAAACTTCCGCCCACGAACGTGGAGCTCCATGATACGGGGCCTCAGGTTTCCTCAAGAGCCTCTCTCCGCCGGTTATAACTAATAGCACGAAAAGGGAGCCGCACTCATGCGGCCAACGATACTGATTTCTTATGCCATCCAATAAACGCGACATGCTTCTGATCGGGGGCGGCATTGTCGGAACCGCAACGGCCCGAGCTTACTTAGCAAGGCATCCGAATACACGCCTGACGATCATCGAAAAAGAACCGGACCTCGCCAAGCACCAAACCGGCCACAATAGCGGCGTTGTGCATGCCGGCATTTACTACAAACCGGGCTCGCTTAAAGCGCGGCTTTGCGTCGCCGGCGCCCAGAGAATGCGCGAGTTCGCACTTGAGCGGGGCATTCCGTTCAAGGAAGTCGGTAAACTCATCGTCGCAGTAGACGACGCCGGGCTCGCCTCGCTCGACAGCCTCTGGCAGCGCGCGCAGGCGAACGGGGTCCCGGGCGCCGAACTCGTAGGCCCCGAACAGATCAAGGAACACGAACCGCATGCCGCGGGCCGGGCTGGCATCTGGTCGCCGAAGACTGCGATTATCGATTATACCGCCGTCACGCAGGCGTACGCGGACGACATCCGTAATGCAGGCGGCGAAATCGTCACCGGCGCAAAAGTCGTCGATATCGAATCCGACAGCTCCGGCTTCTTTGTAACCACCACCCAGGGCGAATACGAGGGTAAAACCCTCGTAAACTGCGCGGGTCTCTATTCCGACCGCATCGCGCTAATGATGGGCGTCGAACCCTATGTGCGCATCGTGCCGTTCCGCGGCGAGTATTACACCCTCAAGCCGGAGTGCACATCGCTCGTCAATGGCCTGATCTACCCGGTGCCCGATCCCCAATTCCCATTTCTTGGCGTCCACTTTACCCGATCCGTCCACGGTTCGGTCGAGGCGGGGCCGAACGCCGTGCTCGCCCTGGCGCGCGAAGGCTACGGAAAGTTTGACATATCGATCGAAGAAACGTCCCAGACATTGCGCTGGCGCGGCTTCCAAATGATTGCGGCTCGCTACTGGCGTACGGGCCTGTCCGAGATGTACCGTTCTGCCAACAAAGCCGCATTCGCCGGATCCTTGCGAAAGCTGGTGCCGGAACTTCGGACAAGCCACCTCGCCCCCGGCGGTTCGGGCGTTCGCGCGCAGGCAATCGACTCGCGCGGGAAGATGGTTGACGATTTCCACGTCCTGGTCTTGCGGCGCTCGATCCACGTATTAAATGTCCCCTCGCCCGCTGCAACGGCATCGCTTTCCGTGGCCGACTCTCTCGTGCAGCAGATCGAGACGGCGCTGAACTGAGACTCCTCCGCCTTGTCGCGTGGACGGAGATGGCCGAAACTGGGCCGTCGCGCTTTTCTGGGCGCAGCGGCCCGCATTTGCCAGGCTACGTGGTTTCCGCCTCAGCGCCGCGTTAAACAGTATTGGGCTTTGGAGGCTTTCCCTCACACAACCCACATCTCAATCGGGTACCCTCAATTCACAATGGCCAAAGCGTCTATCCGGTATGTCTGCCGCAATTGCGGCGCTGAGTTTCCCAAGTGGCTCGGGCGATGCCCATCGTGCGACGAATGGGGGACGCTCGAGGAGTTCGTTGCTCCCGCAACCAGCAACCGAAGCGCGGCGTCATCGTCTCCCCTTCCAACCTTTGTCCCGGGTTCCTCCGGCGCTCCGAAGCGCCTAGCCGACGTTCCTTCCCCGTCGCAAGAGGGCCGCGCGAGTACGGGCATCGGGGAGTTCGACCGAGTGCTTGGCGGCGGGATAGTCCCCGGCTCACTCGTGCTGATCGGCGGCGATCCCGGCATCGGCAAGTCGACTTTGTTGACGCAGGCTGCGGCGTACCTGTCACGCAACGCCGGACGGACGCTCTACATCTCCGGCGAGGAATCCGCGCCGCAAATCAAGCGCCGCGCGGAACGGCTCGGCGTCGGCGCAAGCGACGACTTGCTTCTACAAACCGAGACCGATGTTTTGCTGATCGAGTCCGCGATCCGACAGGTGCAACCCAGCTTCGTAATCATCGACTCGATCCAAACGATGTCGCATCCCGATGTCGAAAGCTTGCCCGGCAGCGTCTGGCAGGTTCGCGCGGCAACCGCGTCGCTGGCTCGCGTTGCCAAGGGCGAAGGCATCCCGATCTTTCTCGTCGGGCACGTCACCAAGGAAGGCTCCCTGGCGGGTCCGCGCGTGCTGGAGCACATGGTAGACTCGGTGCTGACGTTTGAAGGCGATAGACATTCGTTCTATCGTCTTCTACGCGCGACGAAGAACCGGTTCGGAAGCACCGATGAGATCGGCATATTCGAGATGCGCGAGACCGGGCTGGTCGAGGTGCCAAACCCAAGCGAGCTGCTTCTCTCAGAGCGGCCTGACGGCACGCCAGGCTCGGCGGTTGCGTGCGTCATGGAGGGATCTCGACCGCTGCTCGTCGAAGTGCAGACCTTGATCGCGCCATCGTACCTCGCCAATCCGCGCCGCGCCGTCACCGGCATGGAACTGTCACGCATTCAGATGCTGCTCGCGGTCCTCGAAAAGCGCGTGCGGCTTTCGATGGCGAATCAGGACGTATTTGTAAACATCGCGGGCGGAGTGCGCATCGATGAGCCTGGCGCGGATCTGGCGGTCTGCCTCGCGGCGGCGTCGCAGTATCGCGACATTCCCGTTGGCGCCGGGGTCATCGCGATCGGCGAAGTCGGTCTTGCGGGCGAAGTCCGCGCCGTTGGACGCATCGATACGCGTCTTGGCGAAGCGGCCCGCCTCGGCTTCACCCGAGCCATCATAGCCAAACGCAACAAGTCGTCGCTGCGAGGTCGCGGGCCCGACGAAATGCACATCATCGGTGTCGACAATATTCACGAGGCGATCGAGGCCGCGCTGCGGCCTAACCCGGCGCGGGCGGAAGCTGGCTAAGAGCGCGGATTTCTTGTAGTACTCAGACGTGTACTCCGGTGCGGAGCGTATTTGTTCTCATGGAGGGTGTGTAAAAGATCGGAAGGCCTTGTAAGACGGCTCCCCGGCCGCCGGGGCCGTTTTTGAAAAAGGACCGTCACAGCGCTTTCACTGCTTCACTATGTGCGCTGGGTCCGGACGCTGCCGACAAAAGGCCGTACGCGTGTTGACGAGGCAACGTAAATCACCGCAGTGAACGAGGCGCGAGCAAGACCGGTCCGTGACCGGCGGACGATGGCGGCAAAAGGCCGTACGCGTGTTGACGAGGCATCGTGAATCACCGCCGTGAACGAGGCGCGAGCAAGACCGGTCCGTGACCGGCGGACGATGGCGGCAAAAGGCTGTACGCGTGTTGACGAGACATCGTAAATCACCGCAGTGAACGAGGCGCGAGCAAGACCGGTCCGTGACCGGCGGACGA
>JARLGU010000027.1 GCA_031292625.1 Capsulimonadaceae bacterium
CGCATACTGGGGCTCCCAAATCTATCCTTACGAGAAGAGCACCGGCGTCTTCAAGTGCCCGGACGATGTCAACACGGCAAGCACGACCAGCTACCCGAACTCCTATGCGTTCAATACGAACCTGGGCGGGCAGTCCAATGCGGCCGCCTCGTCGGTTGCGGTTACCGTACTCGCTGCTGAGTTCAACTCGGCTCCCAACGGCAACATGACCACCACGAACGATACGCTTTCGGCCAACAACACCAACGGTACATTCGGCTCCGCGGTTACCCCTTGGGGTAGCCTGAACACCCTCGGAACTGGCACCACCAGCAACCCGGCGATCCATGACCCGGCCCTGATGTTCCTCGCGGCCGATGGCCATGTCAAGCTGCTTCGCCCTGAGAAGGTCTCCGGCGGCACGGTTGCTACCGCTAGCACTGGGGCAATGCTTGCCACCGCCACGGCCAGCACAGCTTCCGGTACGGGCAACCTGGGCACCACCTGGACCCTGACCTTCAGCTACATCTAAATCTGACAAGTGTGCGTTTCCTCACGCACTGATTGACTCGCGCCCGCCACGGATCCCCCCGAGGCGGGCGCGAGTCATTTGAGGACATGCGAGTCGCCGTTCGAGCATCACGACGTTCGACCCCGCGACAGCCAGACCCGCCATAATGGCAGGCTGGTTTGCATCCCATCCCGGAGATTTCCGGATCCTTCAACAAGCGCTGCCGTACAACAGCGCCATGAGCTTTGGGCGATACGAGGCATGGGGATACGATCCGGGAGTGCAGCGCCGGTATGCGGAGTTCGTATTGGCAGCCGAGCACCTCGATCCCAATTCGCCGCTCACGAATGTACCGCTCGCCTATCCGGCTCCAGCGCTAAGGCTTTTGCGTTGCCGCTATTACTTTGTCCCTGCCGGCAAGCAGATCGCAGTCGGCGAGATCCCGGGCGCATTGCCGGAAGGTTTGCTCGTCCACGAAGTCCGCATTGTGCAAGATCGAATGACGGAACTACGCCAGCTCCAAGATCCAGGGTTCAGCTCGGACCAGAAAGTTCTCATCGAGAAGATGCCAACCGCATTGCCGCAACCTGCCGTTTTTCCCGAGGATGTCGTCGTTACACACAAGGATTCGGATACGCTCGAAATTGCCGCGAGCGCGAGCTCGTCTGGCATGCTTCTGATTACCGATGCGTACAGCCGATTCTGGAAGGTGCGCGCAATGCCCGATTCGGTTCAACAATCTTACGACATCGTCCCAGGCGACTATGCGCTAATTGCCATCCGAGTTGAGAAGGGCAACCACCACTTTACGCTGACATACGAGCCGCCGTTATTTCGGCTTGGCGCAGCGCTGTCCGCCTTGGGCCTTGCTGTCTTCTTTGGTCTCTTGTATGTGACGTGCCGCAAGCCGCCATTGGCACGCCTCCGCACCGAACAATAAAACGCCCCGAAGTGCAAGCAGGCTCAGGAATTCACGCATTCTTAACGATAGCAACCGGCAATATCGCGCATTTTCCCATTTGGAAGCACTTGACTTTCGTTGACCGCTTGCGAATATGTTTCACCTCATGGTAAGATAGAGGTGGCCTATGAACTCGACCCTCGACAAATCAGGAACTCGACCGTCGCGCACCACGGCGCCAAAGTCTCCCAAATCCAGGACACGCAAGCCTCTCGCGCGCAACATCGACTATTTTCTATTCGCGGTCCTAATGACCGGCATGGCAACGTTGGGGATTGGCGCTGGGCTAATTCTGCAAACCGCCAGCACGGAGCATCCGGGACAGACGGGGCTTTCGGCCGCCAAAACGCAAGCCGCGGATGCTGAGAAGCCCGTTGCCGTCCCGATGCGCGGCGTTTGGTCCAACGATCCCGTGGATCTATCCAACCCACAAGCGCCGGTCTCTGTCAAAAAGTGCCGTGCGAATGGAGTCTCGCTGATTATCATATCAGGCGGGGTCGCCAGCAGCCGCCGCGCCGTTACGCGCCACGGGGTCAGCGATTTCGTCCGGGAAACCGGCGCGGCTGCGGGGTTGAACGGAACATTTTTTGCGAACGCATCCCTGAACGGAACGGACAACCTTCTGATTGGGCCGTCGCTTTGTGGCGATGAGGCTCAGGCAGTCGTCGGCCCGTTCGACAAGCGTCCAGCGCTTAAAGGCCGTCCGCTCGTACTCATGTCGCCGACCCACACCAAGATCGTCCCGTACGACCCGGCGGCAATGGACAACGACTTCCAGATGCGCTACCAGATGCCCGAAGTCAGCGACGCATTCCTCGGTGGAGTCTGGTTGGTCCATGATGGCGCGGCGGTTGACGATAAACGTCTCGCCTCGTTCCACGTCAAGGATGCCAACGATTTCCGCAGACGAGCGTTCTTCGCTCTTCTCCCGGATGGACGTCCGGCGCTTGGGGCGACCGACTGCTCGGTTTCTTCCCGCGAGCTCGCGCGCGCACTTGCGACGGCCAAAATCCGCGAAGCCGTCCTGCTGGACTCTGGTTTCAGCACTTCGCTCGTCTTCGGCAATCAAGTGCTCGTTTCAGGTCATAGCACCCGGTCAATCCCAAGCCGCCCAGTCCCGCACGCAATTTTGCTGTTCGGCAATACGACGACGGCGCAGACGCCCGTTGCGCCCCTCGGATCGTCAGGCGCTCTGAAGTCCTGACATCTGGCGATCACATGCTGGCCGCCTCCAAGCATCAGCGCCCCCCTACCCTTCTTCCGTCGATCCGATACACCCGCATGCTGGAATCCGCGTAGGCCAGCGGCGCATTCATATGCCGCTCCAAATTGCTGCATTCGCTCTTCGTGAGACCGTCCTCGCCGTTAAGCCGGACCACAACGTACCGGGTCCCCAGTCCGCTCAGTTCGCGCAAATTCCTTTGCATCGCCCCATCGCCATTCATAGCAGGCGTTCGTGCAATATCCTCGTATCTGTCTACAGTGTCCATCGCCCCGGCAGGCGTACGAGAAATAAAGCTCTTAAACAGCGGCTTGTGATGATGCACCTGACCATATGCCGAGAGTTCATTTCCCATCATTGGAAGCTCGAAAAGCGCAAAATGACCCGGCTCACGTCCAATGGCGTCGTAGATCGGATAGGCGGGAGGCGTGAACGACGGATACGGCAAGCAATCGTACTCCATTGCGACGGCGACGCAGACTAACGCGATCGCAGCGGCCGGTAAGGCGCTCGAATAGCGCCGCAGCCAATCGAGCAACGACGACAAACCTTGCGCGGCGACGATCGCGACGCACAGCAGCACGAGAACGCCAAACCGCGCTGGAACGCGAAACGGCTTGAGGAACGGCAATACCTTGGGAAGCCACGCGTACGGCATCGCAATGCGCACTGTCTCACCAAGGAACGTTGCGGGAACAACCATCGCGGCCGACCCTAGATGGATTAAGTCCGCCGTTTGCCACGGCAGCCCAAACCCTGTCCCGGGAAATCCAGCGATGAGAAATGTAAGCACCGTCAGGTCCCGGCCGAATATCGTAAGGAAGGGCCCGCTCGCAAGCACGACGAAGCACAGGCCGGCAAAACACCACAGGCGCGCACGGCGCCAGCAAAGCAATACCCCCGCGAAAGCGAGAAGCAGAAACGTATACCCAGGAGTTACGCACTGCTCGACATGCGAGTGGTCCTTAAAATTCCCGCCCATTAGACGGCTTCCCATGCCGGGTCTCACCCAGTCCCCAAGGTCGACGCGAAACAGCGCCGCAACGTGCGACTTGTCCGCCGACGTTGCGCCCATCTGACCGATACCCGGCGCAATTACCGGCAGCAGCAGGAGCCCCGCCACGATGAACCCGGCAATAAGCAGCCAGATCCGGCGCACAAATTGCGCGCGATCCAGACGCTCGTAATACAGCCACAAGCCCACGAAGAGCACGCACCCGAACAACACCGAAAACGCAAGGTACTGAAGGTCGCAAAACCCCGCCAGTCCCATCCACAAGCCAGCCCACAGCGCATATCGAAGACGATACGTCACAAGCGACGCGTACGCGCAAAGCGCGTACAGCGGCAAGAACTCCGCCGCCACGAGGTTCGCATGGCCCATGCAATGCGCCTGGAAATAGGGCGAAAAGCCCAATACGACGCCCGTGACAAGCGACGCAAGCCTCTTGCCGGTAATCGCCGCGACGCACCAATACGCGGCGAATGCCGACGCCGCGCACGACGCTATATTCAGCACGTTGTAGATTGCGATCAGGTTTAACCAGCGCTGCAGCGGAGCCGCTAGCATGCAGTTGAACCACTGCATCGTGTGCAGTGACAGCGAAACCACGTGTGGGTAAAAGATCAGGTTCGTCGAGAGCGGAGAATGGTGCGTTTGCAGCGCGTAAAGGAAATACCAGTAGTTCCAGATGAATATGTACGGATCGCTCTTCTCTCCCATGATCCGCGTGCGGCCGCGCGCCACGGTGCGCGCATATCGGGAAGCGGCGCGGGAGGAAGCGCAAACCAGGCCGCGCGCCACGGTGCGCGCATATCGGGAAGCGGCGCGGGAGGAAGCGCGGGAGACGGCAAACGATCGGGAAGCGTGTCGGCCGTTGTACACCGGTCCTTCACGACCAACGTCCGCGCAATCCGGTCGTGCCAGCCCTGACGACGCGCGTCGTAAAGGATCGGCAGCAAGCCCGCCTTCACCGGCAGACACGCCACGGCGAACCCTACAATCCGTTTTACGGCCGTTCCAGCGCCGACGCGACCGAGAGC
>JARLGU010000028.1 GCA_031292625.1 Capsulimonadaceae bacterium
ACGGTCGTCGTAGGCAACGACACGCTTGGCGGCGACCCGGCCGATGGCCATATAAAAAGGCTTCACGTCGAATACACGCTGAGCGGCAAGAAGTACTCGCAGGATGTCGACGAGCAGGGTACGCTCACGATCCCGGATCCGAAGGCGACGCCGCTGGCGGACGCATCGCTTGCCCCATCCGCGGCCGTTCTCGTGATCGTGCGCGCGTCGTACGAGGCGCTGGATGGCGGTGGATCAGCGGACGTTAAAGACCTCCTCTCGAAACTCATTACAGGCAATCGCTTAACGGTGCTCGTCAGCAACGACACATTGGGCGGGGACCCTGCCGCCAATCACGAAAAGCGGCTGCACATTGAGTACACGCTTGACGGCAAGCAGTATTCGCGGGATGTGGCCGAGCAGGGAACGCTCACGATCCCCGATCCGAACGCGGCTAAGCCAGACGCCGGCAAGTAGCAATCTACGGACCCTAAACGAAATCAGGGCCGCCTCCTTGCGTTATGCGAGGACGCGGCCCCGATTTTTTGCCTCCAATTGCGCGGAGCAAGGCTGGCATTGGCCCTTCGTTATGCGTCCTGTTGCGTGCGATCTCCGTACATCGTCTCATTGCCGCTAGAATCGCCTTTGGCGGGCATTTGAGCCGGTCAATTGATCAATCGAGATTTATTCGTGAATTAGCTAACAATATGCTGAATGGGGGATAACTTGAGGCCGGTTTCGTGTGTAGATTAAACTTGCGGGAATAAGCGTTTTCCGCCCAGCGCCTCGGTCGCGGCCGTCTCAGATGGACGCACCCCGCACGCTTTGAGAAAGCTTCAGGAGGCACTTAATGTCGTCGGATATAGCGGCGGCGAGATCACATGCGCGGGCTCGTATTCGTCGGTATGGACGCATTGCGTTGCTCGCGTTCCTCGTCGTCACACTTGCTGTTTTCACGTTGGCTGGTCCTAAACTGCTCGCGCAGTCGGCGCCGGCCGCAGCACGGCCGATAACTTCGTCAGCGATATCAGGTGCGGCGGCTCAGCCGCTCGCGGCGCCGCTGGCGATCTCTCAGCAGACCGGCAAGACCGGTCAAGAATCAACTCACGGCGAAGCCGTAAAGCTTCCCTTTGGCGACGCGGCGACCCTGCCGCTTATGGTCGTCCTGGCCTCTGCATTTCTTGCATTAGGCTTTGGTTTCTATTGGTGGCGTAAGACGGTTGCGCAGGATCCGGGAAATGAGCGGATGCGTGGCTGCGCGGCGGCGGTTCAGGAGGGAGCGCTTGCTTACCTGGGGCGTCAGATTCGCACGATGATTCCTCTCGTGGCAATCATCGGCATCGGACTCTTCTTTCTCTACCAGGGTCAGTACGATTCGACGGTTCTCGGCGCAGGGGTTGCGCTTGCATTTATATTGGGCGTAACGGCTTCTTATCTGGCTGGCTTCGTCGGCATGAGCGTCGCCGTCCGCGGCAACTGCCGGGTCGCGAACGCCGCGCTATCGAGTTTCAAGCGCGCGCTCGAAACGGCCTTTCAGGCGGGGGCGGTTTCGGGCATGTTCACGGTCGGACTGGGCTTGCTAGGCGCGACGATTACGTTCCTCGTGTTTAAGCAGGACGCGATGTTTGTCCTGGTTGGCTTCGGATTTGGCGGCAGCCTCGCCGCGCTCTTTATGCGCGTCGGCGGCGGCATCTTCACAAAAGCGGCCGATGTCGGGGCGGATCTCGTCGGTAAGGTAGAGGCGGCGATCCCGGAAGACGATCCTCGCAACGCGGCCACGATTGCGGACAACGTTGGCGACAATGTCGGCGACTGCGCCGGTATGGCCGCGGACGTTTTCGAGTCGTACGAAGTAACGCTGGTCGCATCGATCATCCTTGCGGCCGCCGTCGGGAACGTCCTTCAGGCAGCCGGTTACGGCGCGATGCTGGTTCACGGGACGTTTACGTTCGACTTCACCCTTTCGCTGGTCATCTACGCGCTGCTCGTTCGCGCGGTCGGCGTCGTCGCGTCGATCGTCGGCGTCCTTTCCGTGCGCGGCAAGGATGATCCGAGCATGAATCCAATGACTCCGATCAATCTCGGCTTCATGGTTTCGGCTATCGTCGCGTCGATCGGTTTTGTTTGCGTCGGCTACGGCGTGTTCCACGCGGGACGGTCGTTTGATTTTGCGGCGACGCCTTATAGCGCGCCTCCGTCAGTCGTCGGTCAGCTTGAGAATAGCGGCATCGACTCTGGCCTTTACATGACGGCAGCCGTTGATGGCGTCAAGACTCTTATCGCGGCAAATCCCAAGAGCGATCTGAGCTTTACGGATCTGGATCGCATTGCGCGATCGTCCGCTCCGGAAGCTTCGTCGGCAGCAGTCATTTTAGGCGCGACCCCCGCGCTTGGCGCTGACGGGGTCGAGAAGATGGTCAGCGGGATCAAGTCTCACGAAGTGCTTGCGAGCAAGGTCGCGGGCGGCTTCTGGTGGATGGCGATCCTAGCGACACTGGCGGGCATTATTCTGACGCAGGTGATCGGCAAGCTAACCGAATACTTCACGGGCGACGACAAGAAGCCGGTGGCCGAAATCGCGCTGTCCGCGCGGACCGGTCCCGCGACGCTGATCCTCGCCGGTCTTGCCGAGGGGCTCGAGTCGTCGGTCTGGGGTATCGTTGCGATTGCCGCGACGATCACGGGAGCGTTCCTGCTCTTCCCGAACCCGGCAATGGCTGCGTACGCGATCGCACTGTCGGGCTTGGGCCTTCTGGCGACAACCGGCTACGTTCTCGCGATGGACACGTTCGGACCGATCTCGGACAACGCGAACGGCATCTTTGAGATGTCCGGCTCGTTGAAGAACGAGGACGGCACCGAAAATACGGCGGCGTCCGCGATCGTCGCCCGGCTGGACATGGTTGGAAACACGACAAAGGCTTTGACGAAGGGCTTTGCGATCGCCACCGCGGTGATTGCGGCTGTCGCGCTGTACCGATCGTTTCTGGACACGGCCGCGGTTAAGGATCCGTCAATCCTGACGAAGAACATCCCGGTTAACATGCCCGATGTGTTCGTCGGATTGCTGCTGGGCGGCGCCGTGCCGTTCCTGTTCTCGAGCTTCGCCATCCGCGCGGTTTCTCGCGCGGCCGTCCAGTTGGTGCAGGAAGTGCGGCGTCAGTTCCGCACGATTCCAGGCATCTGGAGCTACCAGGGCGTCGGCGAGTACGGCAAGCCTGACTATGCGCGCTGCGTCGGCATTTCGACGGCGGCGGCGCAGAAGGAGCTTCTCGGCCCCGGCCTGCTCGCGATCTGCTCACCGATCTTCGTCGGCTTCGCGCTCGGCGCGTGCGCTCTCGGCGGCTTCCTGGCAGGCGCAATCCTGAGCGGGCAGCTGATGGCGGTGTTCATGAGCAACACCGGCGGCGCATGGGACAACGCGAAGAAGAAGATCGAGGACGGGTTCCTTGGCGGCAAGGGGACCGAGGCTCATAAGGCGGGCGTTATCGGCGATACGGTCGGCGATCCGCTCAAGGACACCGCCGGCCCGGGCCTCAACCCGATGATCAAGGTGATGAACCTGGTTGCGATCCTGGTCGCTCCGAGCACGGTCATGTTCTCCGGCAAGCCGATTGGCTGGATCGTGGTTGCCGTCACGCTCTCGCTCCTCGCGGGCGCTGTCGTGTTCTCGAAGCGCGGCGGTCCTCAAGTAGCCGAAGACGACGGCGAACCGTCGTTCCTTGACGACCAGGCGCCGATCGGAGCTCCGGACTCGGTGGAAGACGACAAACTAATTGGCAGTGGCCGCTAAGGGCCGAACCAACTCAGCCGGCCGCGCCCGTCAAGGGTGCGGCCGGCTTTTTTTAGTTGCGTAGCCGGCTGGCAAACCCGGTTATGCTGAGTGAGGGGATTAAGGACGGCTTCGCGGCCGCCGGGGCCGTTTTTGAGAAAGGTCCGGCGAATATTATTCTGCGTCAGGCGAAGCGCTCGATGCCGGGCGATTGCGGTAAGGCGATGTATGCGTGTGGACGCGAGATCGCCTTTGACCGCTGGTTTTGCGGCGCGGGTTAAACCCGCCGCCGAGTTCCTAGATAAGCCCCTTGAGCACTTCGCGCTGGATCGAGATGAGTTCTCGCGTTCCTTCGAGCGCCAGATCCAACAGGCGGTTCAGGCGGTTGCGATCGAACGGGGCGCCTTCGGCAGTTCCCTGGACTTCGATATAGCGGCTTGTGTCGGTCATCACGACGTTCATGTCGACCGCCGCCGCGGAGTCCTCCGCGTACGCGAGGTCGAGGCGCTCTTCGCCGGCGACGACGCCCACAGAGACCGCCGATACCCATTCGTTGAATGGGAGCGTCTTGATCAGTCCCTTGCGCTTAAGCCAAACGACGGATTCTACAAGCGCGACGAATGCGCCTGTAATGCTCGCCGTCCGCGTGCCGCCGTCGGCCTGAAGGACATCGCAGTCGATCCAGATGGTGCGCTCGCCAAGCAGGTGGTCGTCCACGACGCTGCGAAGGCTGCGGCCGATCAGACGCTGGATTTCGACCGTGCGTCCGTTGGGTTTGCCGCTGCTCGCATCCCTCGGCGTTCTCGTGAGCGTGGCGCGCGGCAGCATGGAATACTCGGCGGTGACCCATCCTTTGCCCTGACCCTTGAGAAAGGGCGGCACCTTGTCTTCAATGCTGGCGGTGCATAAGACGCGCGTATCTCCAATCGAGATCAGGCATGAGCCTTCCGCGTACTTCGCGACTCCGCGCTCCATTTTTACTGGGCGCAACTGCGTTGCAAGGCGCCCGTCCGGTCGTGGCATGCAATATCCTCCAAATGTCCTCGTCAAGTGGATTATGGCCGTCCGCAGCCGGTATGTCAATCAGCGGGCTCGCGACGGCGTTGGATGGGAGCATTGCTGCACAATATTTGCGCACAGCATCTCGCGCGAGGAGGGCCGCTTAAGTTTCAAGTATTGGCCTGGACCCTTCAACCGGGTTGTCCCGGGAGTTTCGTGAAAGAAATCCCGCAGCCCAATAACCGCTTGACATGGCCTCGCGGCCGTGATAGAATAGACATCAGATGACGTAGCGGTTAGTCAAATCTGCGAGGGGGAGCGAGACCAATCATGAATAATCGACCAAAGGCATTTACTCTTATAGAGCTTCTCGTAGTTATCGCAATTATTGCGATTCTTGCTGCGATTTTATTTCCGGTGTTCGCAACGGCGCGTGAAAAGGCGCGGCAAAGCGCGTGCATCAGCAACGTGAAGCAGCTTGGAATCGCGTTTGTGCAGTATCAACAGGATTATGATGAGTGCAACCCTAACGGGTCGAACCCTTATCAAACGGGTAACGGCTGGGCGGCGATGGTCTACCCCTATGTCAAGAGTACGAAGGTGTACATCTGTCCGAGCGATGCATCGCTCGGAAATCCAACGTGTTCGTACGGGTACAACTCGAATAATGTCGTGTATGCACAAGGCTATCCGGGAAGCGGAAAGTTTGCGTCGACTGGCCGTCAACTCGCTCAGTACACCGCGCCGTCGAAGACCGTGCTTCTTTTCGAGGTCGCCAACGGCGGCAGCAACGGATCGACCTATGACATCAGTCTGCCTCCCTACATGTATAACGGCTCGGCATCGCCCGACGCCTATTGCAGTTCGGCGACCTGCACGGAGACGACTGTAGACGGGCAGTCTCCGGCGGGACGCGGGACGGGTAGTTCCCAATATGAACTCAACGGCTACAACAGCGGCAATACGACTAACGTGCTGCAATACGCGACCGGATACATGCAAGGTTCTTTCCAAAACACCGTGATAGTGGGCGCCCAGACGGCCTTCTCGTCGCCCACGGGAAGGCATCAGGGCGGCTCGGTATTTCTGATGGACGACGGGCATGCCAAGTGGATGCAGCCGACCATGGTTTCGGCGGGTTGGAGCAACTCCACGTCCGGCAGTTGCTCTGGCGCGGCGAACACCGCCTGCACCACCATCTCGGCGACCTTTAGCATCCTCTAAATGCACGCCTCCCAGCGCCCTCCTTTGACCGATCAGAGGAGGGCGTTTCGCCGTCAAAAACCATCGGAATCTTGGAGCAAAGGAGCCAGCAACGCTCGCCTGAATTTCGCCTGAATTTCGCTTGACACGAAGCGCCGCCTATGATAGAATTGCTTCAAGAAGAAGCGATTAGTCAGATACACGAGAGAGGCGGAGTTTACTATGAACGGCAAATTGCGGGCATTTACTCTAATCGAGCTCCTCGTCGTTATCGCGATTATTGCGATATTGGCAGCGATCCTGTTTCCCGTGTTCGCGACGGCGCGTGAAAAGGCTCGTCAAGCAGCCTGCCTGAGCAACATGAAGCAACTCGGAATTGCCATCGCCCAATACACTCAAGATTACGACGAGTTGTTTCCCAATGGCGCGAACATTTATAGAAACGGAGACGGCTGGGCGGGCGAGGTCTATCCTTATCTCAAGAGCACACAAGTTTTCCTGTGCCCGAGCGACACCAGTTCAGTCGTCCCCGTTTGTTCTTACGGCTACAACTCGAACGCGGTTCTCTATAGCACGACGCCGGTTTCCGGGACAACCGGCTACTTTCCAACCGGGCGCGCATTAACGAAGTTTACGTCGCCGCCAAAGACCGTCCTGTTGTTCGAGGTCCAGAACAACGGCAACGCCAATTCCCCCGGCTACTCGATTTCCGGGCCGCAATACGTTGCAGGAGCCGATGTGCGCCCGTCCGGAAGCCCGCTAGGCTCGTACTACGAGGGCAGCTCGCCTGCCGGATACGGGCATCAGGTCAACCAGACGCAGTGGGAGCTCAACGGCATGGGAGCCGGCAACACGACAGCGCCAGCCCTGCAATATGCAACTGGGGTGATGGTCTGGTCGCATCTGGATACCCTCTATAATCCCAACCTGATGGGACGCCATTCCAACGGTTCGAACTTCCTCATGGCAGACTGCCACGCCAAATGGCTTATGCCGTCGACTGTTGTCGTCGGAGCGGATTACGGAGCACCCGGATGGTGCGGACCTACCAATAATTGGGACGCCCCCGGCGTCGACTGCCCTGGCTACGCCGCGACATTCAGCCCATCCTAGTTTGACGCCTCTCAACGCCCCTCGCGATCCCCGCGAGGGGCGTTGACTATTTCCGCTTAACGCGCCAGCCTCAACCAATCGACGCCTTTTAGCCGCGCGCGAAATTGTTTGCAATCGCTCCAGGCGATTGACAGCTTGAAACGGGTATGTTAGAATGGCGGTTAGCAGCTGACGAAGCGATTAGTCTTGTCGTTTCACCCGATGACATCGCGACGCGCTGACACGCTCAAACGCAATCTGTCCACTCACAACTTCGAGAGGATCCGTCAATGTTGATCAAACCCGTTCTCCTTGCTTGCGCGATATCCGCGTGGGCGCTTCTCTCGGCGGCGCTCCCCGCGGCAAGAGCAGCTTCCCGTCAGCCCGTACCGCTTCCATCGTGGGATGGCGCCCAGGGACCGGGCGGATGGACATTCTCCGATCCCCAGCGCGTTAAGGTCGTCGCGGACGGAACCGCCGTTTCCTACCTTTCCGTCGTCAATGGCGCAGCGACATCCGTAGAGCAGGTTGGCGCGTCGATCGCGTTGCCCCTGGCCATCGTTGCCGGAAGCCGGATCGGGGTGAGCGTCGATGTGCGCGCGACCGACGTTTCCAAGCCGGTTCACAGCTACAACGGCATCAAGGCAATGGTTCACGTTACAGCGCCCAATCGATCGGACACGTGGGATCAAGCCGCAGGCAACGGAGACTCCTTCCCGTTCAGCTACGATTGGAAGACGCTGACGTTCCAGACGGTTGTCCCAAGAGATGCCAGCAGTGCGCTGCTGATCCTCGGGCTTCAGGATAGCGCAGGGCAAGCGGATTTTCGCAATCTGCAAGTCAGAATTTTGCGGACGCTGCCGGTTCCTCCCAAATCGCCGCCGACGGGTCCGGTCTTCACGGGGCACGGCCCCGGCTCACTGCGCGGCACGATGATTAGCCCAAACATCCAGGCGGAGGACATTGAGACGCTGGCGAAATGGCACGTCAATCTCGTCCGCTGGCAAATCCTCTGGAATGGATTCCCGCACAGCCGCGCCGATCAAGCGGACACAGCCGAGTACGACAAATGGCTGGATAGCAACTTAGCTCATCTGGACGATATGCTTCCCCACTTCAAGAAGGCGGGCATCGCCGTGGTGGTCGACCTGCATACTCCCCCGGGCGGTCGCGGCTCTGACAAAGTCATGCGCATCTTCACCGACGCCCAGTGGCAGAAGCACTTTGGCGTCGTGTGGGACAAAATCGCGCGCAAGTATAGGGGCGATCAGCGGATATGGGGCTACGATCTCGTCAACGAGCCCGTGCTGCCCGGCGGCGAGACCGGCCTGCTCGACTGGCACGACCTCGCCGAGCAGACCGCTAAGCACGTCCGTCAGATCGACCCGGTTCACGCGATCATTATCGAGCCCGATCCGTGGGGATCCGTCCCCGGCCTCGCCTACTTCGCCCCGCTCGATGTCCCCGGAATCGTCTACAGCGTCCACATGTACGATCCCGGCCAGTTCACGCACCAGGGTGTCCTGGACGGCCTGGCAACCGGCCCCGTCTACCCCGGCGTCATCGGAGGAACACAGTGGGACAAGGACCGGATCCGCAAGGCGCTCAAGCCCGCAATCGACTATGCGAAGACGTACAATGTCCACATCTACATCGGCGAGTTCAGCGCGGTGCGCTGGGCCAAGGGCGCGGACAAGTACATTTCAGACGTCATCGATGTCATGGAGGAGAATGGCTGGGATTGGAGCTACCATGCCTTCCGCGAATGGCAGGGTTGGAGCCCGGAGGTCGGCGAGGACAAGGACGTCACGACGCCATCCCCAGCCCCAACCGCGAGATTGCTCGTTCTCCAGGCCGCATTCGCCCACAATCAGGCGGCCACAACGAAGGTCTTTGGACCCAAATAACAGAAGGGAATTCATACGATGAGTACATGGATGCAAAAATCGCTGCCGATGCTTGCCTTTCTAGTCGCGGCAGGCGCGGCATGCGCCGACCAGACCGTACTGAGCGGCTTTGACGGCGGAAATCTCTATTCGAACCCGGACACGGCCGCAACCCAGTCTACTGGTCCCGTTACGTCGTCCACGGTCGACGCTGACGCGTCGACACAAGGGAACATGGTCTTTCCGACGATTTCGACCGACGCATGGCGCTACTTTGCGCCCGACAAGACGTCCACGATGACTATCGAGAACGGCGCGGCACGGATCGACATGAAGAGTATTACCGTCGAGGACTGGAAGTACCAGATCGGCCAGCAAAATCTGGCCTTCAAGGAAGGTCAAGCCTACAAGTTGTCCTTTCGCGCGAAGGCCGACGCCGCGCGGCCGATTAGCGTCAACGCGCAGATCGTCGGAGGCGATTGGCATGACATCGGCTTCGGCGCTCAGCCGGACCTCACCACGGATTGGCAATCGTTCAGCTACACATTCTCTCCCAAGAATGTCACGGACAACGCGCAGCTCGTGTTCATGGTCGGGCAAAAGCCGGGCACGGTGTGGATCACGGACGTGGTCCTGACGCCGGTAGACGCGTCCACGGCAATCGCAATCCCGAAAACGGCGACGCGGGTCGATATCGCCAGCACGGTGGGCGGCCTCTACGATGTCCAGCTCAGCAGCAAAACGCTCTCGATCACCAACGGTAAAACCTACCGGATCACCTTCACAGCCAAGTCCAGCACAATGCGCCAAGCCGACGCGGCCCTGCGCATTACACAGCCCGACTGGCACAAGGTTGGAGACTATCAGTCAGGCTTCCTGGCGGGCCCAATCTGGCGAAGCTATTCGTTCACGGTTAAGGCCACGCAAAGCGGCGGCAGCGACAACGTCCTTGCGTTCGCGCTCGGACCGGCCAAGGGATCGGTCTGGCTTGCGGATGTGCAGGTCGTTCAAGCCAACTGAAGAATTCGTCCGCGACGTCAATTGCGCCTGACACAATCCAGGGCCGGTTCCGCGTTTTATCGCACGGCAACCGGCCCTGGATCGCATCTTGGCGTCCACGCGCAATTCTCCGTAATCGAGTTGCGCCGCATCCATCAACGCGCCGCTGAAATCGTCGTCAATATGTGCTGAACGTCGCCGCAATCGTCGAGCCGCTGCACGAGCTGACATCCGATGACGCTGCCGTCCACGCGTTGTATCCAAGGGCTGGGATGAGCGTCCAGTTCGCCCCGCAACTGCCAAGAGCGGGATTGCTGTAACCGGCGGAGACCGTTGTCGCGCTCAACCATTTGGCGTGGCCGTCCGCCATCACGTAATTTGCGCCGGTCTGGTGATAGGGGCTCGGGGCAAAGCTCAGGGAAACGGCAACAGATGTCCCGCTCGGGAAATAGCCTCGCACGTACCCCGTCGCATAAACGAGCGTTGCGCCGACGCCAGCGCCGTTTGGGCTGTTCGATGCGACGATGCCGGTTCCTGTCGGAGAATTGCCTACGTAGCTGCCCGGCCCGACGTACTGGTCATCCGGACACTTGCCGTTGGCAGCCCACATGTACTGCGGCAGCGACAAATCGACGACACTTCCGCCCGTTCCGTTGTTGGCTCCGTACGTCTCAAAGAAGACCACTGTCTTAGCCGGATTGTTCAGCTTAGAACAGTTGAGGGCATCGTTCGGAGCGGGACTGCCGGATTTAATTGCGAAGTTTGAGTTGTATCCGTAAGATGTAAAGTCGAGGGCGTTCGTGTCGTCAGGACAGATAAAACTCTTTGTCGACTTAACGTAAGGATAGAGCTGACCGGCCCATCCCGTTCCATTGCCCCAACCATCAACGCCGTTGACGAACTTTTCGTCGTTGTCCTGCAGGTACTGCATGAGAGCAAGGCCGATCTGCTTCTCGTTGCTAAGGCACGCCGTCCCTCTCGCCTTTTCGCGAGCCTGAGCGAACACGGGAAACAAAATTGCAGCTAAAATTGCAATAATAGCAATAACTACTAATAGCTCGATAAGCGTAAATCCAGATCTCCGTTGCATGCCCTGCCTCCTTACGCAATCGCGGCTCCGTACGAACCTGAGCAAGCGTTTGTGCTATTCTATCATGGGCAGGCAGGCGTGTCAATGGGATTTCTTTCAGGGGATTTCTTTCAGGGGAGATACGCGCTAGGCTCCCTGGCTTATGGGATTACTTCTTGAACTGCCCTCTCCACTGCGAATCCAACCATTCGTGGGCTGCAGCGATCCCGTTCGCAAAGCCCAATCGCGGTTCGCCGTTCGAATCGACGATCCCCCAGGCCTGCCGTTCAGAATCGGCGAGATCCTGCCACCCGAAGTGGATGGCACCGACGACAAAGGGCAGGCCGCAAAGTTGCCTTATTACCTTGAAGTAACCGTCTCCCTGGTCGGCATATGTTCGAAACGAAACTACGCTGCCGGGCAAGTTTGCCTCGTACGACGCGCTTCCCCACTCGCTAATGATCATCGGTTTTCCCGTAATAGCATAGACGTGTTTCATCGCGGCAAGTTGATCATCCGAAAAACATGTCTGCCCGGGATCCCAGACGGGATATGCATTCCAGGAAATAATATCGTAATCCTTCCAGGCAGCGACGATCTCGTCGCTTGGCGTGGCGTAGGCGGCAAATCTGTTCGTGCAAATCAGTTTGCCGGGCATGACCTCGCGTAGCACGCCCAGCATGTACGAGGCATAGACTTGCATTGCATGGACCTCGAAATCATAGAAGTCCTGCACAAATGCAGGCTTAACGTTCGACTCCGGTGCCCCCGACTGCTCAATGCCATGGACCAATGCCTGGGGGTTGGGTTTGTCGACCAGAATTGCGGTGAAGGATTTATGGTAGCGGCTCGTCTTCGTACCGTACCAGGCCGTGTTGAGGCTGGCGATGTTGCCACGGTAGCGGTCCATAAGCCAGCGAACAAACTCTTTTCCACAGGCCTGGGAGTACACGTAGCCGATGAGCGATTTGAATCGGATATTTTGCGTTGAGCCGAGCCACATTTCGTTGTTAACGAACACCCCAATCAGGTTAGGGTCCTCGTTCCAGATTCGGGCGCGCTTGGCGGCCATGGTCTTGTAGAATTCGCGCCAAGCGGGATCGAATGGATCGGGCATGCCAGCGTACTCCGTGCCTGACGCATCGGACATACAAGCGCCCTTCGGGGCACCGGGATTGAAGTACTGTAGCTCGGTCAGACCGTCTATTTTCGCCGCATCAAAGACTTTGCCAAACGTTGCCGCGACTGCCATCGTGTTGTAGCCGAGTTGTTTCTGTTTCGCAACGGCGTCTGCGGCCCATTGCTCTTCACTCGGCCAGACCGATCGCTGCGATCGATAGTAACCGTAGTTCTCATGGATGAGGGATACGACTTGATCGCCCAGCGCGAAGAAGGGCCGTCCACTCGGCGAGCGGACAAACCATCGGTTTCCGTATTCCGGGAACTGCGCCGTCGTCCATTTTCCGGTCGTGACTTGCGGGACCAGCGGCGTCGCCCGCAACACCACATGAGGCCATG
Source organism: Capsulimonadaceae bacterium (assembly GCA_031292625.1). Taxonomy (GTDB): domain Bacteria; phylum Armatimonadota; class Armatimonadia; order Armatimonadales; family Capsulimonadaceae; genus JARLGU01. Next base: position 12,518 of record JARLGU010000028.1, read on the forward strand.
GTGCGGCGCTGCGCTTATAGGAAGATAGACGCCACGTATCTGGAACGCGCAGTGGATAGATGTCCGCCAAAGTGCCGCCGCGAAACGAATCGTTCCGCGAGTCGAGGAGCGGCTGAATATTTACCTTAGCGCCAGCGTCCGAACACGTCCAGTTCGCATCTGATACGATGACACTGCGGCTGCCATCTCCCTCACGCCAGCCGGCGGCTAATGCGACCATGCATTGACCCGGCGCCCTGACCGTCAAGATATTGTCGCCTGCATTGAGGCCGGTCAGCGTCACTTCCTCGGATGTCTTCCACGGCGCTGTCAGTTCGGGCCAAAGCGTATCGCTGGCACGCTGAGAGCTTGAGGACACTAGCTCCGTTCCATTTAAGTTAACCGTTACTCGTCTGTCAGCTAAAATCTGAATCCATGCGGCTGATGCGTCCTTGCCTACCGTAAAATGGCGTGCGAGCGAATAGAGGTCGTTGCTGTCGCCGGGAACGCTCAGGTACGACGGCACAACGAGAGGACCGTAGGGAGACGGGAGCTTCAACAGTTTTGCTCCGCGCAGAATCCACTCTCCGCCGCTCTTAAAGAGCATCCGTATTCCGACGCCAGTCACCTGACCGCTTTCACGAAGTCGCCATTCGTCACCGCCAATCATATCAGCGAAGCGCCACTGAACAGTGGTTGGTTTTCCTACCGTTGGGCTCAAGTGCGTTACATATTCCTTGGAGTTCTGACCGATCCAGAGCGACAGTCGGACTTCGATCGGTTCCTGCTTCTCAGGGATGAAATACGTGAACAACACAGCGTCATCCGTTGCGTCTCCAGTAACATTAAACCGAACTCCGGGATGCCCGAGGCCGGAGTTTCTCGATATCGCCGCGCCAGATGCAATGTTTGGTGTCACTATGTCGCCCTTCGCTTGCGGTGTGGGCTGAAACGACGAGGCAGAAGATCCTGGCCATTCGACGAGAAGTCGAGGTACGGTCACGGTTTCCTGCCTATATATCCGTCCGTCACATGTCGCAGGCTTCAATACAGCGAGCAGAAGGACACCTAAAAGGAAGACAGTTACAACTGAAAAACAATATTTCTGGTCAAACGCAAACATGTATCGTTCCTTCTTGCACCATACAGGTGCACATCCTCAGATTCGCGCGGCTGAGGAGGTGTACCTAAGGCAGACAGTCCTCTAGTAGTACGCGTTCGGCGTACCGAGCGCGTTGTCATCGGGGTAGTAGTTTAGCTGATTCGATTGCGGACCAACATTGCTGGCATATCCCCACGGCTGCATACAAGGGAGGGCCTGGTTCGCATTGTTGTTTACTCCCAACATGCCGTAAGTAGCCGAGAACCACTTGACATGCCCGTCAGCCAGAGCATAGTTGCAACCCCCAGAGTGGCGTATTGCCGCAATCGATGCGTCGCATGCCGGAACGCCGGAATTGCTCGCTTCTCCGACCAGATACCGCGCTGTAACCCACGTGCTCGTCACGGCCCCTTGCGACGAAATGCCAAAGATCAAGCAGGCACCGCCTTTACCACTCAAGCTCCCTGCGTTGTTCCCTCCTAACGCGTCGGCAAAAAGAACGGTTGACGACGGATACGGGATCGTCGAAATGTTACGAGGGGGATTATTCGCGTTACCGAAATCCGTGGCTACATTCCAGTTATAGGTGTAGTCGAGCGCACTTCCTGCTATAGATTGGCTGGGGCACGCGAACACGGTCGCGGTCTTAATATAGGGATAAACACAATAGCACCAGTTCCATACCGCTACCGTTGACGATGGATTCATGCGGGTCGGGACTGCCATTTCATCATAATCCTGGGAATACTGAATGGCAGCCATAATGATCTGTTTGAGGTTGTTTGCACACGTCGATTGTCGCGCCTTCTCTCGTGCGCTCGCAAACACCGGAAACAGTATTGCTGCTAGTATCGCAATTATAGCAATAACAACTAATAGCTCAATAAGTGTAAATGCATTCCTTCTCATAGCCATTCTCCTTCTCATGATTATCGTGCTTGCATTCAAAGACCAAGCCGCGCGCTTTGCCCGTTCACAAAGGAACCGCGCCATCTTTTGTCAAAGCTGCGGGCCCGCTTGCAGGAGCCGCGACCGACTGCCGCTCGATCAGAAAGGGCTGAACAATACGCAAGAGATCACTCGACGAATTCGATCCTTTCGCGCTCGCAGAAAGCAGTTCCAAAGCGTACGTCACGTGCAAGTCGATGTCCAACTGGACCACAGTAACCGGCGGTTGAGCGAATTTCATCTGTGGATAGTCCCCGCTGCACACGAGCGAGAGGTCCCGTGGAATTCTCAAACCTTCCGCATTGCACGCCGCCAACGTTCCCTGCGCAAACTCATTGGTCAAGCAGAGCAACGCGGTGGGGCGATCGGCCTTGTGCGATTGAAAATAAGCGCGAAGAACCTCGTACGTACGGCCTATAGAGCACTCGGCATGCTTCTCAGCAATTCCAATCAGGCGACGGTCGAGCGTTTGAGGGCTTTCCCCGGAAAAGCAAGACCGCCAACTAGCAATTTGTGTCCGGCTTACATAGGTGTCTTCCAAGCCTGTGACCAATCCGATTTCCCGGTGTCCCGCCGATTTCAAATGGTCGATTGCCATACGAATTGCAGTCATATCGTCCGCCATAACGGAAGGCACTCCGAAATGATCCATCCGGTTGCCGATAACCACCGCGCTTCCCTTCGCTGATTTGAGCGCTTCGCCAAGATCGCCTTTCAAGTAAAATTCATCAACGAAAACGAGAGCAGGTGTTCCTGAGTGAATCACTCTGCAGGCCGTTTGCTCGTGTCCGGGAGACAGATACATAAAATCCACCCGCCAGTTCAATTGTTCCGCATTCTCTTGAAGGATCCGGAGAATCTCACGACCATACTGGGTCTCTCGCGCCGTACTCATTATCAGGGTGATGCGCTTTATTGACTGCGAGGATGCGTTCGCCCGTATATACGCCCCAGAACCAGGGCGCCGCTCGACGAGACCTTCTTCGACAAGCTCCGTAACCGCTCTGCGAGCCGTCACGGAACTGACCCCGAACATTACTGCCAGATCGCGCTCCGCCGGCAACCGCCCGCGCTGCGGATAGCGTCCGCATTCAATGCCTTCCTTGAGTTTCGTTTTGATTGTTTGATATTTTATCATTGCAAAAGATGGAGCCGCCGATATCTTGCACACCAATGCACTTGCAATTCTGCATTAGTGCAATTTGAACAAGTATAGCACATGCGAATTGTGGCGTCAAGAGGAATTATTTGCAGGGGTTATTAGGCCGCCGGACCCGTGAACGTTTGCACGGACTCGAAATCAAGCAACATTTGCTCTTTTCCGAAGGCCAGCTTGACTGTTTTCGAGCCCCAATCCGCCTGCAGGTACGGCGAATCGTACGCAGCGTAATCCAGCTCGATGGCCTGGCCGTTCACCAGGCGTATTCCGCTGGCGGCAAGGGTCAGAACGCCTTCGACCGGCGACGCGTATTCCAGCGTAAGCGATGCGCGATTGAAACGGACGTCGCCGCCGCGCGCCTCGTCGCGGAACGCTCCGAAGCTGGCGCACTGCGCGGCGCGGTTCGCGGTGCAAATGACGCCGTATCCTCCCAGACTGGACGGCGAGCGCACTTCGCGATTTGCCCACTCGCCTTCCGTCACCCACTGGTAGCCATCCACGAGAAGGAGGCCCGCGTAGGCGTCTCCCGACCGCACGAAGATCCAGCCTTCCTCCTCGACAAACTCATCGAATTCCGCGCGCGGGACAAACGCGTGGATGTACGGCAGAGGGTCGTCCACAGCGGGGGCATGCAGCCCGAGGAGGGTCGATCCTGCCTGCAGATATCGTCCGCACCCGCATCGCTGATCGCCGGTCCAGTGGTTGTGCTGGTCGAAGTTGCCGGGATGATGCGTGAACAGACGCGCCTTCGGGCTCGCCGCGAACGTCAGGTCCCAGTCGTGCTGCTGATGGAACGCATAGCCTGCAGTTGACGCGGAGGCCGTTTGAGGATAGGCGTCCTGATGTTGGACGCAGCCAAGGAGATACTCAGGGGTCCATTGCGAGATCTTCCGGATACTTTCTTCCATCGGCTGCGCGGGACGAACATCGCTCATATTGTGCAGGTGCTTGCGCTCGCGATTGATGTACGGCTCTGCTCGTTCCCGGGCGATGCGCACGACGAGCGCCTCGGGCTCAAACGTTGTCGTGACAAGCTGCACGGAGACATCGTTGCTGAATATCTCCGCGGGAACATTGTCAAAGTAAAGATGCTGGAGCACGATCGAGGCGGTTGCCGTATGGTCGGTAGCATTGCCGGGATATATCCGGCCCATCGCGCCGCCGTGATAACCGCCGCACGAATCGACCGCCATATCCGCGAGCAGCACGTTGAGCGTCATCCGCGCAAGAGACTGCACCTCTTCGTCGGACGCGTACTCTTGCAGCGCGAGCAGCGCCTCAAAATCGGGCATCAGGTAGCACGACGAATCGAACTCCGCCCATCCGTGACCCGCGCGGTAGCGCAGAAACGCGGAGAGCCACTCACGGTCTTCGTGCATGAGCGCGTGCCCGGACTTGGTCCAGGCGCTGAAAGTCTCGCCCGGCCATTCCTGTGCGGCGAGGTAGCGGCTGCTCCGAAACAGCAGGTGGTGGTTTTCGGAGTCATAGAAGCTCTGGAAATCGGTGGATAAGAAGAATCGCTTGATTGCGTCGCGTGCGACGGCGCTGATCGACGTCGCGTCACGAAGCGCGTAAATGGCGCATGCGAGGTTGATCGAGGCAAAGTCCGGCTCGCCGCGCAGGTCGCGTCCGTGGGGATGCGGAAAGTCGAACCATGCTGCCGTTCTCACGATCTGGCGGTTCGCATCCTCCGTTCGCACGCCTGCGAAGAGCCGTGCCATCGCCCGGTTGGCGAAGATATCGTCGCCAGGCTGATCGATGCGTTGCGGAGCCGCCGTGGCATTAAGAAGCGCGTTGCGGCGTTGGATTAATGTGGTCATTTGTGTTTTGATTGGGGCCGGGGCAAAATGTTTCGAGCGCCATACGTATGTGCGTCATCATGATACGCATCTTCGTACCATGCGCCCATTAAAAAGCCTACCTTCCCGCGACGCGAAAAGGTAGGCTCCGAACCGATTTTTTCGCATTCCGAAACGGAATAAGCTCTCCTATTTCGCCGTCAACTCAATGGCGGTCATCGAATGAGCCGGAAAGACGAGCGTCGCCGCGCCTTGCTGGTCGAGCGGAACGCTTATCTTTGTCTCCACTTCGCGGTCCGATGGCTTGGACCATGATCCGCCGGCGAGCGAAGCGGCGTTGACAAGCCAGCCGTTCGCTTCGGCCGGATGGAAGCCGCGAACGACCACTGGCGCGGAAATATCCCGGTCAGCGCTCTTGTTGAAGACCATGACGTAGAGGGTCTTATGGTCTTTCGACAGACTCGCGGTAGACGTCAGCGCCGCGTACGGCGGCAAGGTTGGACGGTTGATTAGTTCGAGGCGTAGCTTCCGCACGTGGAGCGTGCCGGACACGGTCATCTCCTCGGGCTCAATGCGTGCGACGAGGTCAACTCCTGGACAGGTTGGCAGCGAGAGGAAGGTTGTCGAAAACTGTTGCCAATCCTTGGCTTGCCCGAGACCGGGGAGGGCGACGGCTGATTCGGTCGCATCCCATCCACGGGTGTCGCAGAGACCCAAGCCGATTGGGGCGTAAGCGCCGCCGGCGTTCGGGACGAACTTTGCCTCGCAGGAGATTCTGTAGTACATTGCGCCGGGTGCGGCGTCGGCGGGGCGGGCAACTCGCCCGAAGAGAGGATAGGATTTTCCGGTCGCTCCCGCAATGTCAAATGTCAATTCTCCCGCCGGCTCGACGCTCAGCTTCGCGCAACTCGATATCGTTTTGCTTTCCAGGGCGAGCGGAAGCGTTCTGGGCAGCGCGGGTTGGCCAGGGACGGGAGCAGCGGGCGCTGCCGTAGGGTGAACGGCGGAAAATCCCGGGAAATCGAGCCGCGGCGTCTGCGTCTCGGTGGCCACGATCATGTCGCCGAAGTGGTGCGCCCAGAGCTTGTAGAAGGCAAACGCTGGGTTTGGTTTGTACTCGTCCGTGCCGCCTCGGCGGATGACCATGCCCCAATAGCCGTTCCAGAGCTGCCAGTAATTGGCCATCAGCATATGGGACTTTGGCTGCAGAAGAATACGCAGATAGTCCGCGCAGTAGAGCCCCTCGGCGTATCCGAAGCGGTAGGGAGAGGGCGCATCCTGGACGGCGCCGACGTTATACTCCGTCATGGCGATGGGCAGGTCACGCTTGAGGTACTTGTGCATCTCCGCGAGGTGTCCCTGAATTGCGGCGTCCTCCTGCTCGCCGGCGGCCATGCAGGCCTGGGCGATCAGCATCGGGTCCTCGCGGGCGTTGCCCTCGTGGATCGAAACCGGGTAGCGATGGATAATGATGAAATCGGCAATCGAACCCGCCGCGCGATAGACCGTCTTGTTCCACGGATCGTCGGGCGGGCAACCGTTAGCGGCTTGTAGGCCAAGCTGTATCTTCGGATCGACCGCCTTCATCGCCTTTCCCGTTGCAAGCGCGTACTCAGCGTAATCCGAGGCGCTATAGACCCGATGCGGTTTGACGAAATGGTTGCCGTGGTTGGATTCGTTGCCGAGTTCAAAGTAGCGCACATGATACGGCGCGGGATGCCCCCATGCCGCGCGCTTCATCGCCCAGGGATGGGCGGGCGTGGCGGGCATGTTGAGGTAGTCCACCAGGTCGGCGGCGTCCTGCGGCGTGTCGCGGTAGTCGCTGATCGTAATGAGCGGAACCGCGTTCATGGCTTTGCAGACTTGAAGGTACTCGTCGAGGCCAAAGTGCCAGTTCGGTCGCGATTCGAGCGGTCCGACGGTGAGCTTCCAATCAAAGTTGTGGACCAGACAACCGCCGGGATAGCGAAGAACGGTTAGCCCAACTTCCCTGGCGATCGCTACCGCAGCCGGGTCCGGCCTGCGGTTCTTGTCGTCCCACGTGCCTTCGCCGTCGATCGATGAAAACGGGCGTCCGATGGGACCGAAGATGCCGGCTCCGTCGGCTGCTTCCATGTTGTGGCCGAAGACGAGCCGGTTGACCGGTCCAAGGACCTTTGTAGCATTGATGTCAATGCGACCGTGATCGTCGCCATGCGCACACGATGCGCCAAACAGGCAGAGGGCCGAAATGCCGACAGCGATTCGAAGTAGGCTAGACCGCATGATTGTTACTCCTTTGTAATCCGAAGGACGTCGCTTTTCGTATTTTAGAGCGTGTGTAATCAGTAGAAATGCTACGTAAGACGGCTTCGCGGTCGCCGTGGCCGTTCTCGACAGAGGGGCGTCGCGGCGATTTCACGACTTCGCGAAAGGCTTTGCAATCCAACTTTGGCGGCAAAACGCTGTACGCCTGTCGACGACGCTTCATCGATCGCCGCCGTGTGCGGGGCGGGTGCAAGAAAATGCCCCGGCGGCACGAGCCGTCCTGGATCCTGTTCTGCGCGCGCGAACTAATTACACTGTGTTCTATTAGAAACGGGAGCCGAGATATCTTGGCTCCCGTTGTTTCTCAGTCTCGCAAAATGACTCCAAAAGCCGCTGCCGGACGCTTGAAGCGGATCTTCTAGGTCGGTACCGGCCGTTGACTAGCGGCCGCCTCCCAGGAAGGCGCGAGGATGCCAGATTGCGGTCTTGCCGTCTGCAACCGCCGCGACCCATTCGACGCCTCCGCCATTTGCGGGTTTCTCGATCGCGACGATGAATTCATGCTTGCCGGCGTCGAGTGGGCGATTCGTGAGCTGATCCTTGGGCGCGCGGTGCGGCGACGGCACCATTGCGCCGCCGTCCCGGCCGAAGGCGAATGCGCCGTCTAGCCAGACGCGGGATCGAGCCGGCGTATTGACCATTACGATTGTTGGGGCGGTCTGGTCGAGCACGAATTCATATCGAAGGAGGAGCGTGTTCTTCTCAAAATCCGTTCCGCTCAGGCGCGCGAAGTTGCCAGAAAGCTCAACCGTTGTCGCGTCGCCGAGAATTGGCGCCGTATCCTGGACGGGAAACTCGTCGGCGAAGGCGCGCTGGACCTTGAAGGCGAGGCCTTCCGCGGATTGTTCGTAATGACGCGGCGATGGAAGACGCCCCGCCAAACGCCCCGCAACATTGATAACAAGATCCGTAAACTCATCCAGGCTCCCAGGAGCGCTCAGGTTGACGATCCCCGGGCTCAGTACGAGGCTTCGGCCAATTGGGGCCAGCCAGCGCTCGGGAATGCCGTCGGGATCGAGGATGCCCATTAGCGCGCCGGCGGTCGCTCCGGTGCAGTCCGTGTCTTTGCCGCAGTTGACCGCAATGCAGATCGCCTCGCTGAAGTCGCCTTCCGACGCAAGCCAGCCGAGCACGGTAAATGCAATGTTCATCGGGGCATACGTGAAGTTGTCGCTGCCGTACTTCTGCAAGATGCGCTCTCGAACGGCCTTCCAGTCGCCAAGCTCCTTGTACCAAACGCGCGTGTCTGCGACGGCTCGCCGGGTTGCGCTCTCCGCCGGCAGAGTTGTCAGCGCGCTGTCGAGCAATCGGTCGGGATCGGTTTCGACAAATGCGGCGCTTTCGAGAGCTGCCAGGAACATTTCCGCCCAAACGCCGTCGCCGCAGTGATCGACGCAGCCGTCTTCATAGGCATAGGCTGCCGCAAGCGCCGGGTTGCCGGGCGCCAGGCAGGCCCAAATCTCGCTGCGGATCGGCGCGCCCATTGCGTTGACGAAGAAGTTGTCGTACTCGCCCGAAAGCGGCGCCTTGAGACCGAGCTTGAGGTTGCGTATTGCGACGCCGTATTCATCCCACGGGAACTCGACATGGTCGAGCCATGCCTGGGCGAGGATATGCCGGTCGACCGTCACGTGCGAGAGCTTGTCGAGCACGCACGCCCAGACAACCTGTAGATCGAGATCGTCGTTGGGCAGCATTTCGCGCGGAACGGGATTGTAAAAGCTCAGGTTTAAAGGACCGTCATGTCCTTCGTACGGCATTCCAAGCGTGCCGCCAACGGCTTTGCCGAGCCAGCAACCGATGATCTTGTCTCGTAAGCGGTTGATTGCCGGCGCGACCGGCGATTGTGTTGTCTGCATAGTGAATGGTTCCTAGTTGAAAAGTGGTTGACTAAGCGATTCGTCTAATGGACAAATCATAACATGCCGTACGTCCAATGTCAAGGGATCGTGGCGCGCAATCAGGACGATCGCATCTGTAACTGTTAGCAGCGGCGCGAGTCCGGTCCTGAAAGGGCCGGCCTGTGTTGAGAAAGCCCGTGAACGGGCCTAATCGGTAGACGGCCAGCATTTTCGTGAGCCGGCAGCCCGATTGATGGGGCTTGACATCTCAGGACGGTCGTTCACGGCCGGAAACCGAGTTAATATCGGTGACAATCGTTGATATTAATAGCTGCGATCGCCCTGGCGCGCAATCGTCACAAAAGAGGCTATGAATGACCTGCCCTTTTGTACACGCAGCGTGGAGATTACGGTGCGGCGGTTCAGATGGCCGCTACGATGATTAGTGTTTCGCAGCGGCGGAATTCTCGACGGTAATGGCGCGGGTCCAAGGACCGATCCCCCAATCGCCGAGGTAGCCAGGCAAATCGGAGACGACTTTGTTTCCTGATATGGCGACATTGGATGATCCGAGGACGAGGCTGCTGAAGAGCGGGTGTTTGAGAACCTCGATTTGGGCGTCGGTAACGGGATCCGGGCCGGACCCGCCGACGATCGCGCCGCTGAGATCGAACTTGTCAATCCACGCCCTGCGCCGATGCGCGTGGTCGATCGTGTTGTTCTTGATCGCGGCGCCGTCGACGTTGCCGAGGAAGATCGCGAAGACAGCGGGGCGGATGACGCGGTTTCCCTCGATGGTCACCTGGCTGTTGGTTGCATATCCGTTGAATGTCGGCGGATTGAACAGGCGATGACCAAACGTGTTTGCGATCTGAATCGCACCGAGCATCGGCTCCATGTAACGATCATTATACGACACCTCGCCGCAGTCGACAATCGTATTGTTCGCAATCCGGATGCGGTGGACGAAGGGACCTTCTAGCCAGTAGCTTTCAGGCAGGATTGCGATGGCTGGAAGGGAGATTCGCTCCATCGTGTTTCCTTCGATCGTAATATCGTTGGCTTTTACGAGCACGCCGCGCGAGATCGCATCATGCAGATGGTTTCCCCGTATCACAGCGCCGTTCCCGCAATATTCGCCGCTGCTGGCGATGGTTAGCGGAGCGATTTGTACGGGGCGATCCAGCGTGACTTCGATCAGTTCGGCCAGGTTGTCCGGAAAATCACGAACGGCATAGTGCGACTGCGCCATTGCCGAGGGCACGGCCTGAATACGCGCTTTCGACTCTGGACCGGTGAGCCTAATGAATGAGCGAACGATCGCTTCGCCTCGAGGACGCGTCGTGTCGAAGTCATAGAATCGCAATGTCGAGCCGATTTCAAAGTCACGGCTGAACGGAGCCGCGAGCACGATCTTTGTTGGTTCCGGTTGAGTCTCGACGATATCCCAGAACCCGTGAATGGCAATCAAATCGTCGCCAGTATAGGATATATCGCAGCCTTCGATCGTCGGCCCCTTGCGCATGCCGTACGAGTGAAAACCGTCGCGTCCGCCCTTCATTAGACGGTCCGTTCCGGGCTTACGGCCGATGACACAATCGCGATAGACGTTGTCGCCCTTGCCGCCGAGCTCGCAGATCGAGAACCCATCGCCTGCGTAAACGTGAACGCCGACCAACGTCACATGGTCGCAACCGGTAAGCGTGATCCCCGACGAACCGTTTGGCGCCGCCACAAATACCCTGTAACCGGGCAATATCGAATCGGGGTGGTCGCCGACATCGAAGAAGCGGTTGTTGAGCAGTTTAATCCGGTAGTCGTTGCCGCTCATGGATTCATATCCGTACGACGCTTCCCATTCCTCGCGGACGGGATCGCGGCCATCTGGCGGAAAGAAGACGATTCCGCGCGCGTTTGTTCGCGCTATTCCACCGGCGGGAGGCGCCTGGTACGCCGGGTCGAGTGTGATATCGAGCGTCTTATTCGATCGATCGATCGCCTTGACGATGCCTTGCATTGCCGGAAAGGGATCATTGTCCAGTGTCAGGCCCTTGAGAGTAACCCTGGCGCAATGGTTAAACTTGACGCCGCCGGAGTTGAGCAGAAATGTCGCGCCGCTCGCGTCGATCACCGCGTCAGTCCAGCCGTTCAAGGCGAAATCACGCTCGCCGGCGTTCGGGAAAGAATAGACTCCGGCTGGAATCCGAAACGATCGCTGTCCCTGGCCGTACTCGTCTCGCAGGCGCGCAAGGAGAGCGGGGCCATCGAGCCGAGCGAGTGGAGGCGGCGCTCCGCCCGGAAGCTGCGTGGCCGTCGCGACGACCAGCGCCGCAATACAAGGGAGAAGAATATACATGGTAAGCCTTATTGAAGAGATGCTCATTTAGAGCAGGCTGAACGTCACCGTATAGACCTGGGGATGAAGTGCGCCATTGCTCGCATCTCGCCACCCGAGAACGTCCGTCCCAGATGCCGTCTGCGGCCAACTGCTGCCATTGTATCCGTAGTCGCCCCAGGATGGAGGAATCATGAACGTCTGGCCTGGGCTGACCCGCGAGGACGGAAGGTACTTCACATGCCCATCGCAAAGAAGATAGTTTGATCCTTGGCCGTCGTTATGGGCGGACTTGGACAGATTGAAGTAGGGAAAAGGGCCGTTGGCGTACGCTCCGCCGCCGTTGATAAAGTCGACGCCGTCGCTGACCGCGCTGTTTCCGTCGTTCGTTGGCTTAACGGCGGCGCCCTGGATTTCAAAGAGGGCGACGGTGAGGGACGGGGCGGTCAGCGACGAGACGGAATGCGGCATGAAAGTCGCAAGGCTCGATCCTTGCAAGATATTGATATTGCCGTTGTAAGCGTAGGAAAGCTCGTAGACGCCCGTGGTCGTCTGCGACTTCGGGTCGTCCGGACAGGCATAGACAGCCGTGGACTTGACGTAGCCGTACAACTGGCCGGCCCAACCCATGCCTAAGCCGGCCCCCGTCGTGCCACACGGGAGGTATTCGTCGTTATCCTGGCTGTACTGCACGAGGGCGAGACCGAGTTGCTTGAGGTTGCTGGAACAAGCGCTCTGCCTTGCTTTCTCGCGAGCAGTTGCAAATACCGGAAACAGAATTGCCACTAATATTGCTATTATAGCTATGACAACTAACAACTCGATAAGCGTAAAAGCTCTGGACATGAACGTAACTCCTATGAAATGTTGTGCGCCGCGACGCAGTCGCGCTGCGCCGCTAATCGTGAAGTAGGCGGCTGAACGCTTTCCCGCTCGCGCAGCAGTGGCTCGACGTAGACGCCGTTGCGATCATTCGGCTGCATCTCTCCGGTCAGGATCGCGATGGCGGCGTTAATTTGCTTCGCGAAGTCGACATCGACGACCGTCACGGCTGGGCTCATCATGCGCAAATTCGGCGCGTCGCCAATATTGATAATCGAGACGCTGCCCGGCGACGGATGGCCGGCATCCGCGCAGGCGCGCACCGCCGCGGCCGCGATCTCGTCGCCAAGCGTGATCATTGCGGTCGACGGCGTCCGCCTAGCCGTCAAGAAATCCCGGATAGCGGCGTAGGCTTGGGATGTCGGACAATGAAACCGTGGCGTATGGAAATCGATCAGCCGGTCGTCGATCTCGTAGGCCCCGAAGTCCGCGCTCAGGAGCGATCGCCAGCGAATCACCTGCTCGCGTCCGCTTTCAATGTTTGGCGTCTGCATGACAAGCGCGATGTCTCGATGACCATGGGCGCGTAGGTGCTCCATGGCGATGTCGATCGTTTGCTTTTCGTCGTACCGGACACATGGAATGCGTGGAAACGGTTCGTTGAACTGGATTGCGACGGCATGGCCGTCCGTGGCGCGCATCGCTTCCGCCAACGCGCTTGTTTCCGGGGCCGCGTCGAGCATGACGAGAGCGTAGCCCCCGCCGCGAATGGCGCGGACCGCCGGGTCCTGCTGGCCTCCGGCAAGCCGGACAATGTTCGCATGCCAACCCTGCTCGTCGGCGGCTCGCAGCGCCTCGTTCAAGAAGTCCCGAACCATGGCTCCATCGTACGCCGTTGTGATGATGTGAAGCGTATCGACCGTCTCGCGCCGTCTTTGCCGGCGCCTGACGAACGTCCCCTTGCCGGCGCGGCGTTCGAGGAGATCCGCTTCCACCAGGTCGCTGATTGCGCGGCGCGCCGTCATGTAGGAGACGCCAAAGCGGGCGGCAATGGAGTGCTCCCCCGGCATCTGCTCGCCGGAGACATATTCGCCGTCGAGTATCGACCTTTCAAGGCTGTCCCGGACGATCCTGTATTTGGCTGGAACTACGGTTGTCAACGCTCTATAACTATCCTCTATATAGATATTAACATAAGATCTCATTCGTGTCAAGAGGGAACGTGCGTGAGAGAAGATTCTCGTTTTGAGTGGACAGTAGGATAGGGCGGGCGAGGGGAAATCGGGAAGCGGCGGCTCCCTCGCCGTTGGCGGGCGGCGAGGGGCGGCGCTTGAGTTTGCCTATCGTCCGGCGACGCGCGGGGAGGCGTTGAGGGCGTAGTAGCTCTTCAGGAGCGTTTCGCGTTCGGTGGGCGTTTCGGATCGAGCCGTTGCATCGTGATCCGAGGGGTACTCGGCATCCCAGCCGGACCACTCGCGGAAGGCATGATACGACCAGTCCCAGTGGTGCGCCTCGAAGATATCGATGGCATCGCGCAGCCATTGGGTCGAGTTGGGCGCCCAGCGCACGGCGCTGAACTCGCCGACATAGATGGCCGCGTGGCATTGCTTCTGGAAGTCGACGACGGGTTGCAGCGCTTCGGCGAGGCTTGCCTTGTCCCACGTTTTGCCGGAAATCTTTCCCGGATAGTCAACCTTCGCCCACGCGCCGCCAACTCCTTGCATGGTGTAGCCGCCCGGCTCGTAGAAGTGAACGCTGTAGACGATGTTCTTCACGGGAATTGGGTTCAAGTACCGGAACTCGCTCGGGTCGGCATTCATCGATTCGACAATGATCGCATGATCGGGATCGTTGCGCCGGACGATCTTGGCGAGACGCGTCGCGAGAGCCTGCCAGCCGGGCACATTCTCGGGAGTGGTCCGTTCGAGCGGTTCGTTGCACAGGTCGTAGCCCCAAACGGCGGGGTTGCCGCGATAGCGCTTCGAGATCTTCTCCCAGGCTTCGGCGAGCTTATCCTGGTAGCGTACATCCGCGAAGATCCGGTCGCCTTCGAACGGGGAGATCCGTCCTCCGGGTTGAGAATGCATGTCCACGAGGACAAGAACGCCGTACTTTTGGGCGAGCGGGAGGAATTTGTCGAGGTCCGATAGCCGGGAATCAAGCCATTTGTCGTATGCGGGGCCGAGGTCGGCTTCAGGACCGCCTGGGCGGGATCCGCCGAGCTGGTAGCGAAAGAGGTTAGCCTTCCAAACGTTCGCGAACTTTGCGACGCCCTCTTCGTCGGCGTGACCCAGCATGGCTCCGCGCAGTCGCGGCGCTGCGTGGCCGGTGTAAACAGCGGCTTTTGCCGCCGCATTCGCCGCTGCTCGCGGCGCTTCGAGTACCGTAATGCGCACATCGCTAAACTCGGCGCGGCCCGATGTGTTCTCGATTCCGAGAACAAGTTCCGCTGAGGACGCATCTTCCGGGATCTCTGCGCCAAAGCGAATCTCGTTCCAGTCGAACGTTCCGTAGACTTCGTTCTTTTGAGAATATCCTGTGCCGGACGGAGCCTTGACGACGAGCATGACCTTGACGCCGTTCCACGGATGCTCGGGCTTAACGATGTCGTAGGCTTTGACATGAGCGCTTACGACGACCCGCAGTCCACGAAGCGTGGAGACATCCAGGCTCCGGGTGACGGACGCATTGCCTGGCTGACCGGCTGGGATCGTGATGCGCAGCGCCTTGCCGCAGGTGGCTGCCTGGTCCCAGCTTACGGATGGCGAGCTAAGCCCTTGCCAGCCAGCGTCGGAAGCAGGCTTTCCGAAGTCGCAGGTATAGAGGACGTCGCCACGCTTGGCGGCGGCGAAAACGGGAGTTGTTGTCGCGAACGTCAGCGCAGCAGCGATGACGAGCATACATAATTTCATGAGCTTCTCCGGTAGCGGAGGCGGGGTGCGCTTCCGATGGTCGATCGAACGGCGGTCAGTTTACAGCGAAGGTCGCGGCGAATTGGATAGCCGTGCAATCCGGCGAGTAAGCGAAGGCGTTGCCGGTTTCATTGCACCTACCTGCGCTGGTATCGCGCCCCGCCATGACGGCTTGCGGCATGAACCATTTTGCGTGGCCATCGGCCATGACGTAGTTCGAGCCTTGCGAGTGGCGGCCGAGGGGCGAGGCAAAGACTGCTTGGCTCGCGGCGTTGCGGGTCCAGCCGTCCGTGAGCAAGTACCCCGTGGCATATTGGTCCTTTGGGGTAGTGTTGTACTGCTCAGCATAGCCGAAAGGTTCGTAACTCAGCCCGAGACCATCGCCGACAGGAGAGCATCCAACGAACGGGATGCCGCCGCCGGGAACAATGTCGGCGCCAGCGACGTATTGCGTGCCTGAGATGTTGTAAACATCGGTCGTTGTTGCGCTCCCGTTGTTAGTCATTTCAAAAAGCATAACGGTTTTGGCGGGCGAGACGAACTTTGACAGGAGCCAACCAACGGGGGGATTCCAGGTGGAGGATCCGCCAGCGTAAACGAAGTTCATGTTGTAACCATAGGAAGTGACGGGAATCGCAGTCCCTGTGTCGCTGGGACAAATGAACGCTTTTTTACTCTTCACGTAAGGGTAAATCTGTCCAGCCCAGCCGCATCCGTTATCGTGCCAGTCACCTCCCGCGGGGACAGTTTCATCATAGTCTTGTTCGTATTGGACGATTGCGAGGCCGATCTGCTTCATATTGCTCGAACACGCGGACTGCCGGGCCTTTTCGCGGGCAGTCGCGAATACTGGAAAAAGTATTGCGGCTAATATAGCAATAATTGCGATAACTACGAGAAGCTCAATCAAAGTAAATGCATATTGTTCATTGGTCGGATTACTAGCTCTTGTCATCTCTGGTGCCTCCGTTACCCTTCGTATCGCAGCCCGGCAAAACCAGTCTGCCGCCTTCGCGCCAACTGTTTTACTGTTTACAATACGATCGCATTATAACAGAGGCTAATTGCCTTGTCAAGCGCATTCTTGTAAACGATCAAAATGGATAGGTATGATGCGAAATATCGTTCGTTTGTGCCTAACATTGCGCGTGAAGATATGGAAAGAGCGATTAGTCATATTGTATCAGTGTATAGGGATTGACGTGCCAATTCAACGTGGTACAATATGACTCATGGAACGCCCGCAGATAGTGATGGATAATCCGATTGCGCCTGAGAGCTGTGCCCGGACGACCAAAGTTGCACAGGTCGCCTATGTCATCAAGCAGCGAATCAAGCGCGGCGTTTACAGCCCTGGCGACCAGCTTCCGTCGATCCGCTCCCTTGGCCTCGACCTCAACCTGACATCGCCAACCATTCAGCGGGCGGTCAAGCAGCTTGAGGCCGAAGGCGTCCTCGAGTCGCAGCATGGGGTTGGCGTACGCGTCCTTGAGAGCGCCGATTGTCGCGCGACTCCGCTCATCTTTGGGTTTGTGCAGCCCTACATTAACAGGTTTTCGCTCAACCTTCACCAGTATCTCGAAGACGCGCTCGATAGCCGTTCCAACCTCTGTGTCGTCAAAAGTACGCGCAAGGATGCGGAACGCGAGCGTCAGCAGATCGAGAAGCTGATCAACTGCGGTGTGAACGGTCTCTTGATCTGGCCGGTCGGCGGAGATACTAACGCGGAATTCTTGCGAGACGTCGTCCGCCGCCTACCTGTCGTGTTCGTGGACTGCACGGTGACCGGCGTTCATGCTCCGTCAGTGGTGCTAGCCTATCGGGACCTCGGCCGGCAAATCGTACGTCGCCTTGCGAAGATCGGCCGGGGGCGTCTCCTGACCGTATGCGACCCCGTGAATATCTCGACATTCAACGAACTGAGGGCAGGGATGCGCGACGAGGCGGATCGGCTCGAGGGGAAATGCTCAGTTACGTTTGTCGACCAGCCAGTAATCCAGATCATCGAGCAGTCATACGAGCGCGAATTCGAGCTCGCAGATCGGTGCTATGAGACCGTAGCGCCCCTTCTTCGCTCAGGGCAGTTCGACGCCATCTTCTCGCCGAGCGGGGAGTTCTTCGATATCGTTTTCGCGCAAGGAAGCCGGATGGAGATTTTGCGAAACCTTCTGCGTGTTGGGCTCACGGAGCGGGAAGGCCAATCTCAGTGGCGTAGCCCTTATGAAGTGGATGTTGAGGAGTGGATCATCGACAACCCAAAGATGATGTTGCTCGCGCTTGACCTGCTGCAGGACATGACCTTGCGACGCACGACGACTGCGCGAAGCATCCGCGTGCCGTTTACGAGGGCGCGCGGGTAGGGGAACGCGAAGCGCGGCGATCCGCAGGCGCTAGTGAACGGCCGTTACGTGGAGCTCGAACGCGGTCATCGAATGCGCCGGTAAGACCTGGTTCACGACTCCCTTCGAGACCATTGTTTCTGCGTTCGTCTCCGCCTCCGTGACGACCTCCGCCTGCATATTCGTGGCGCCCAATGACGGGCCCGTCACGGTCCAGCGCTTTGCGGTGACAATGTGCGCGCCGTGCAGGTTGATCTCGACCGGGATATCGGTGGTGCTGCTCTTGTTGAATGCGATCACAAAGACCGTGTCTCCACGCGCTGAACTGCTGGCGGATGCCGTTACCAGGGCGTATGCCGGGAAGATCTCCCCTGTCGATGCAGTGAGACTGATGTTTTTTATCTCCACGCGCGCATTGATCGCGGAATTGGGATCCTCAACCCGGATGAGGGCGCTCACTGATGTCGCGTCCGGGCGGGATATATACTTACCCTCGCAGTGATGCCAAGCGCCGTCGCACACCGCTCCGCCGATTTTTGCCGCCGAGTGAGTCGCGTCCCATCCGCGCGAGTCGCCAAGCCCGAGGCTTACCATCCCCTGTCCCGCTCCCGTGGGCGTGACGCGGATATCGTAGGAAAGCGCAAAGTTCGCGCCTGTCCCAAGGGCCGATTGCGGCATTGGGATCGTCGCGAGACCTGGATAGAGGTTCTGTTTGACGTTTTTTAGATCGTACACCAGGACGTTCGCGTCGCGTCGCGCGCCGAACGACGCCAGTTGGTTCGTATCCAGTGATTCGACATCCAGAAGGTTGCCGGGAAGCCGGACCGAGGGGATGTAGCGTTTCCCTGTTGCCGGTTTCGCGTACTGCACGCCCTCGAAATCGGCGACCGGACTCTGGACATCGCACGGAACGAGGGTCTGGCCGAAATGCTGTCCCCAGAGACGTCTCAGCGGATACGCAGGCATTGTTTTCCAGTTATCGCCTGAGCCCCGCAGCATTCCCCAATAGCCGTTGACCGCCTGCCAGTAGTTGGCGAGCAAGATGTTGCTCGACGGCTTGAGGAGCACGCGGATGAGATCGGCGCTGAACAGAGCCGCGCCGAGACTGAAGCGGTATGGCGGATTAGGCTCGTCGAAGCCGCCGTTGTACTCGGTGAGCGCTAGCGGCAAATCGTGCCCGATCGACGAGCGGATCAGCCCATGGTATGCGGCAAACATCGCCTCGTACTGGTCGGCGGATGCCATGCAGCCGCGCATGATTCGGTCCTCCGGCGATGTGGTGTCCTGGCCGACGGCGTACCGGTGGATCACGATAAAATCGGCGTTCTTGCTTGCCTGGCGAAAGACGATCGAGTTCCAGGGATCGTCGACGGGTTTGCCGGTCGCCGCGATGATGCCGATTCTGACGCCTGGGTCCACGGCGCGCATCGCCGCAATTGTCGTATTCGCATAGGCTGAGTATTCCTCGGCGCTAAACGTTCGCCGAGGGTAGCCGCCGCCGCAATCGGTCTCGTTGCCGAGCTCGAACAGGTGGACGCGGTAGGGCGGCGTGTGTCCGCATTTAGCACGGAGCATCGCCCAGGGATGCTTTGGCGACGCCGGGGCATTGAGATACTCGACAAGCTCGCCGGCTTCCTTTGGCGTGCCGGTGTAGTCGCTGACGATGAACTGAGGCTCGGCTCCGATTGCGCGGCAAGTTGCAATGTATTCGTCGATGCCGAAATGCCATTCGCCGCGCTCGCTAAGCGGGCCCACCGCCTTTTTCCAGTCATACATGTTCGCGAGCGAGCCGCCCGGATACCGGAGGGCGCTTAGCCCGATCTCTCGCATGCGCGCGACGACATACGGATCCGGCTGGAGCGCCTTGTCGTCCCAAAAACCCGTTCCCGTATGCAATGGCCCCAGATAGGTTTGCTCTCCATAGACGTGCTTGGAATCGGCCGCCTCAATATTGTCTCCGAAGACAAGCCGGTTGACTCGCCCGAGCGTCTTTGCGGCGTCGATGGTAATGGTTGCCTTGGCGAGAACCGGCGTCTGCGCTCCGAAGCTCTGCCCCGTGGCGAGGGCAATCGCCAAGCTCGCCGTGCACGCTCGCCAGATCGATACGGTGTTCAAATTGCAATCCCTCGACTTCACTTATAGCTGAACGTTGCCGCGATCGGCAAGGTCGAACAATCCGTCCACGTCGCCCAGTAGTTTCCGGTGGGGCCGCAAAAGCCTGACGAGCCCGTGGTGTAGGTCGTTCCCGCCGAAACGCTGTTCGGCTGGAGAAACTTGACGTGCCCGTCATCCATTACGTAGTTTGCACCGCCGCTGTGGCGGCCAGTTGCCGTGAAAAGGCCGGAACTTGCGACCGAATTGAAGATTGGACCGGTCGCATACTTTAAGGACGTACCGTAGCCGTTGATTGAGTTAGTGCCAATCCCGGCGGGCGAATATCCGGCGGCGTAAACGGGCGATCCCTGCAGATGAATATCGGCGATGAGGGGCGTTCCCGTGGTGAACTGGTTTGCCGTGATGTCGTAGGCCGGATAGGCCGTCGTACTGCCGTTGCCGGTGACCTCGAAGAGCAGGACCGTCTTTGACGGCGCGGAATACTGCGATAGCTGGAGGCCGTACGGGATGCCGGCGACGCCAAGGTTGCCGCTTGTCGTCCACGTATTGTTGGAATTGTAGCCATAAGAGACGACGGGGCTCGTACTGGTGTCGCTCGGGCAGACGAAGGCGCCGGTGCTTTTGACGTAAGGGTAGATCTGCCCCGCCCAGCCTTGTCCAGTTCCGTATTGGCTGGCTCCGCTCGGATTGCATTCATCGAAGTCCTGTTGATATTGTAAGAACGCGATTCCGAGTTGCTTTTCGTTATTGAGGCAGGCTGTTTGGCGCGCCTTCTCCCGCGCCGTTGCAAACACCGGGAAAAGTATTGCTGCTAAAATAGCAATAATAGCGATAACAACTAATAGCTCAATTAATGTGAACGCAGTGGTTCTTGCGGGAATGAAGTTGCGTTTAGTCATGGCGCTCGTCCCTTTCGCGTATTTCAATCGACTGAGTGATCCATCCCCGATTTTGAGAATTGAGATCACTGTATCGATGTATTGTTATTGTATCAGCGAATCTAAGTCTTGTCAAGCAGAATGTTCTGTATTGGTGTATCGACATACAGCGACGCCAGGCGTGGTACAATATCAGGGATGGCAAGTACAAAGTTGTCGACAACTCTATCGTCCGCGCCAGGCGGGCCGCTCCGACGGACGAAGGCTGCGTGGGCTGCCGGGGTAATCAAGCAGCGGATCAAGCGCGGCGTATATCGCGCCGGAGAGCAATTGCCCTCGATCCGCTCACTTTGCGCTGACCTTGGTCTCACGCTGCCGGCTGTTCAGAGGGCGATCAAGCAGCTCGAGGTGGAAGGCGTGCTCGAATCCCAACATGGAGTCGGGATACGCATTCTGGACAGCGCCGATTGCCGCACGACGCCCCTTATCTTCGGATTTGTTCAGCCATTTTTCGATCCGTTTTCCGTATCGCTTCACTACTATCTCGAAGACGCTCTGGACAGCCGGTCCAATCTGTGCGTGATCAAGAGTACGCGCGATGATCCGGAGCGAGAGCGGCAGCAGATCGAAAAGCTCGTCAACAGCGGCGTCAACGGTTTGCTGATCTGGCCCGTTGCAGGGGACACCAACGGCGATTTTATGCGGGAGACCGCGAGCCGGCTACCGGTCGTGTTCGTCGACCGGACGATTGAAGGCGTCCAAGCGCCATCCGTCGTGCTTGCTTACCGGGAGTTCGGACGCCAACTCGTGCGTGAGCTTTGTAAGGCGGGGCGCGGCAGGATTTTGACGGTTTGCGATCCGGTCAATATCTCCAGCTTTAACGAGTTGAAAGCCGGATTACGCGAGGAAGCTGAGCGCCTCCAGGGAAAATGTGCGTTGACCATCCTCGATCAGCCCCTAAATGCATTGATCGAAGCGTCTTATCAGGGCGAGTACGACCTTGCGGATCGCTGTTACCAGACCCTCGCGCCTCTGCTGACATCCGGTTGCTACGATGCCGTCTTCGCGCCGCAGAGTCAGGCCTACGACCTGATCTTTGCCCGGGAGAACGATCCCGCGGTTCTTGGGAGCCTTGCTCGCGTCAGCCTGATTACATCCGACGATCATCCCCAGCCCATCCACTATCGTCAACTGGGCATCGAGTCCTGGCTTGCCGATACGTCGACGATGATGGTGAACGCACTGGACCTGCTTCAAGACATGACGCTCAGGCGAACGACGACCGCACGCAGTATCCGTGTCCCGTTCAGGCGGGCGAAGGGGTAGGGACTACAGGGTATTTGCTAAAGATTTTAGGGCGGCTCCAGTGCCGCCAGAGCCCCTTCTAACCCCTCGCTTCCGCTCGAAACAGCCCGTCGCCCGCTTATTCAGCAAAATGCGAGGAACCACAGCCTATCGGCGACCCTTTCACCGAACCAACATTATAATATTAAAATTACAATACAATAGGTGCGCCGTACGAACTCGGTCGCAGACTTAGGCTGTTATGGATGATTCTCGTCGATATGAAATTAGCCGGAGGGCCGTACGAACATGTCGAAGCGTTGTTTCCCTTGATGTTGACGACGACGCTGTGGTGAAGCAGGCGGTCGAGGATGGCGGTGACGATCACGGGATCGTGAAACAGCTCCGACCAGTCCGAAAACGCCTTGTTGCTCGTAATCACCGTGCTCGCCTTCTCGTAGCGATTGGCGACGAACCGGTAGAACAGGTGGCATTCCTCCTGCGCAATCGGGGTGTACCCGACTTCATCGACCACCACCAACGCCGCCTTGTAGTGGCTCCGGCTGCGGCCGGTCTTGCCCGCCGCCTCGTCGGCCCTGAGTTTCTCAACCAGGTCCGCCATCGTCATGAAGAAGATCTCCCGGTAGGATAATCCCTGCCGGTGGTGTAACAAGATATCCAATGCTGTCTCCTGAGTTCTCAAAGATGGCTCCGTGAATGGGTGGTCTGGTAACTCCCTATTTCACCGCAGCCACGGGGGGTTGGAACGATTCCAGCCCCCGCTAACACCAAGAGTGGTACATTTTCAATCTATCGTTTTTGGAGCATCTTCATCTTACCGGCTACAGGCGAGGTATTTCGTTCCCGTCCCGCCGCTCGTCGGATCGTAGACGCCGATTGTTAAGTGCTGTTATATGATCTACGTCGTCATCTGATTCGCCCATTTGCATTTTTCACGAATTCATTATCAAATAATCGGACCCTCCGTTATTGGTCCCTCATAGAGTTCACACGCTAACAGACACGCAAGATACACAGGGATATCCTCGATGAGAATCAGACATATTTCTACGCAGACAGGGGTGCATATGTGACCGTCTGCATCCGTCCATCCTTCGGGCTCCTCCCTGCAGTAACCGTAGAGGTTCACACCGCCGCCGGGTCTTAGTAGCGATGCGTGCAGAGGATCAGCCCCGTCTCACCATCGGTGTAGTAACCCCCATTTACCGTTGTACCCGACACGTCCGCCGATGGTGCCGTGCTCAAGCGCCCGCCCCAGGCATCATAGGCGTCGCTGGAAGCGACCATACCTGACGACGTTAGTCGCTCGCCATGGATTGCTCGCCCTTTGTAAGGACAGTGAAGAACGCAGCTGCGGCTATCGATCTTCCGCACGGACTGGCGCGGCTGTTGAAGGAAATACGATGAACGCGGTTGCTGTGGAGGGAATGAGGAGAGGTGTGCAGTGTCCATACAAAACTACCAAGCGTATTCGAACGCCTAGCAGAACCGAAACGTAATTCGCTGGTCGTGATCTGCTTCTCAAATGGTTCGTATGCCCACGCTTGCCCGATTCTTCTATTTCTCCCTCTTCCGGTTTTGGCGGATCGAATTGAGTTGCTCGTTGGAAGCAACACTGCTATTGGATGCAAATGGCTCTCACGCATGATAAGAATTCAAAATTGAGCATCAGCAAACACATTCAAATTCCTGGGTTAGACCAAGATCGATAATAATATAGAAGGAAAAGCTAAGTCTACTGGATAAGGTATTGGTACGCCATGTCTACGTGATTGAGTTCGTATCAAGCTGGATCACCAAGGGAAACCCCATGCGTCTTCAGATCTACCTTACGATTGATCGTCCCTTTGCTATTCCTATCGATTATCAGGCGTTTACGTCGGCGGCCATCTACTCGTTCGTGTCCGCAGGAGACGTTGATTATGGACACTTCGTGCATGACGAAGGGTACGTGGTCGCTGGCAAGGCCTTTAAACCGTTCACCCATTCCTGGTTACGCATACCGGCGAGCGCTCGCCGGATTGTCGGGGACCAACTCCGCATTGCGCCGGGAGCGGTCGAATGGGTGGTTTCATCTCCGCTCGACGACTTTCTGCAGCCTTTCGCATCGGGCTTATTGCAATCTGGTTCGCTGCGCGTAGGCAATGAAGAATTGGCGATAAGGGAGATCGCGGCAGTGCCAGCGCCAGAGATTACGGAATCGATGCGGTTGACATGCCTCTCGCCGATTGTTGCATCGACGCGCCGTCCCGATGGATCGACTCAATTCCTTCGTCCATCCGATGGCCCTGCTGTCTTCTCCGAGGCAATCCGCAAGAACCTTGTCGCCAAGCACGCGGCGCTCTTCGGCGCGCCGCCGGTGGACGATCGTTTAGAGGTTGTATTCGATCCAGAGTATCTCGCCCGGCGCGGCGGCGGGACCAAGCTGACCCGCTACAAAGGGACAGATATTATCGGTATCCTTGCCCCGTTCACGGCAACAGGCTCGACAGAATTGATCCGACTCGGATACGATGCGGGCTTCGGTACGAGGGGCGCGCAAGGTTTTGGGTGCGTGGAGGTGAGGCAGCGGTGACGGAGTTGTGCTCCGGGGTGCCGCTTCACCCTTAGAAACCGCACCCCAGAGTGTTCACCGCCGCAGGGTACCCAGGGACGGGACGGCTTACGTATACCCAAACAGTGAACGCGCTTAACGCTTACTACATATGGGTACTAGAATTCACATCCGCTGGTTCCGGTATTGGAACTATGTCGTAAGGGTTTCATTTGTAGTCGCACCGCCGCCAGCGGAGCCAACTTCAGGAGACTTCTATGCTTGACACTGTGATTGAACTTGGCAAAACCTTGCGTCTGTCGAGAAATGGCTTAAAGCACCACAGGTACATAAAGCAGGCACCGATGCGGGACGATAATAACCCGGTAGACTTTTGGACCGTTCCCGTAGCTCACGAGGGAAGTTTTGATTTCGGCGGCAGAGAGTTGTTGACCAGCGAGTATCAGCAAGCACAGTTGTATTACCTTAACTACAAGCAAGGCGATGCCGATTCTACAAAGCGGTACTTATTTGGCGACATATACCGGACAACGACGAAAACTGGCGAGGATGGCAACTTTCGGTTCGGTGATCCGAACAAGGGCAGTTGGATGGCCTTGAATTCGTTCCAGAGAGCAGAGGATACCCTGGCTTTGGATACCGAAAGGGTTCGCACCTTCCGCGCTTCATTTAGAAGCCAGCTAAATGATATTGAAGAGTTCCTTCGCGCAAACCGCCATGTCTATCTTCACTTTGACTTCGACGGCAAAGGATGGCATGAGCTTGAGGAGCTCGATTTACTGAATGAGAGCATATTGAGTACGTTTTTCCATGCGACTGAACACGGCTATGTCATGCAAGCGTTCCTGTTCAAGACATTGGCGTCTGGCCAAAGCCGAGTTCCAGGATTTGCGACCGCTCAGCGGCATCGGACGCGTGTCTTCAAGGACGAAGACGAAGCCCTTGACCTCCTCTATGGAATTAACTACGCATCACGTGCGACGATGCGCAAGAACGATATAAAGATTGTTGTGCTACCACGTGGCGCGGGGCTACATGCCGATGTAATCGAACGATTCTTTGAGCGGAACGCAAGAAGCGAGCCTACTCATCCTGCTATTGAACAAGGAGAGCGAGATGTTCGGACGGAGGTAGGGTCGCGGGCCGAGATAGGCAAACCTGATGAACTGTTCGCCTTGCTCGACACGGAAGACAGTGGGGAGAAGAGTATTGCCCAATTTGACTTTATATTCAGCAAAGCCGGGGGAACCCAGCCCGATATCGACATGATCGAGCTTGCCGGGTTGGACAGATCAAAGCTCACGGCTATAAGTGATAGAGTTATCGCGGTTCGTGAAACAATTCACGCCAATCGAGATAGATTCTTTATCGAGGCATTTGGCAGGCCTCCTTTAAAGAAATTGAAAATCATCACCGTAACGACGGCTCTTAGCAATGTCTTAGGAGATATGACGCGCGCGAAGAAAAAATATCAAAACCATTTGCTAGGCATCCTTCCTAGAATATATACAGATACCTACTTTGAAGACCCAATCCTCTTGCCGGCGTTCGTAGAAAAAGTTGAGTTCAACACGCGCAATGACGCCCCAAACTATAACCTGTTAAAGTTCGATTACTTTTTTCTGGTCGCCATCCAGAATAATGGAGAGGAACAATTAATGCAACTACAAAGTTCACCATCTTATCATATAGGTCTACTATTGGGCAAGCTGGCGAGACCGTTGGCTGTCGAGATAAAGTCTTTCGAAAAGAACTACGTAGGACTGCTATCGAGGCGGATAGGCTCGCAATCTGACGTTATGAGGCTGGCGAACGACCTTCGGCAAAAGCTTGTAATGCACGAGAAGCTTTACCCTGATGTTCGTGACGCTTCGAACAATCTGTCCGATGCGCTTCAGACTTGCGAGAAATACAACAAAGACGAATGCGCTTTCGGATTTTTCGAAAGTTACTTTAGACCGATTAGTGCGAAAGCTTTAGACACCACCTCCGAGGCGGCAACGATGTCCGGCCCCGAAACGGTCGCATAGGACGAATTGGTTATCACTATTAAGGACAACGCTATGGCTAACAATGAGTTTCCAGTTACGAAGTCGGAGGTACTATTTCTTTACGAAAGCACCTATTCTGTTCCTAACGGCGATCCTTTTACAGGTGAGCAGCGTTACGATGAGGAGACGAAGCGCATCCTGGTGAGCGATGTCCGGATTAAGCGATTTATACGCGACTACTTCATCGACAACGGTGTCGACGTGTTTGTCAGGAATGACCGGTCGAACGTCAAAGCTGCTAGCGAAGGGGACGCGGAATCCGGCTCCGCTGCCCGCTTTAACACGCTGGAAGCCAATGCGAAGAAAGGGGCCTCCGCGCAGGAGATCCTGACTGAACTTATCGACGTTCGGCTATTTGGCGGCATTTCGACGAAGGCGAAAAATGCCATCAATCTTACAGGCCCTGTTCAGTTCGCGCTGCTGAATCCGTCTCTCAACGCAGTTGATTTGCGGATGCACCAGAATACGTCCGTGTTTGCTTCAAGCACTGAAAAATCGCGCGGTGCCATTGGCACAACGACGGTCGTGCCTTATTCGCTCAACCAAATTCATGGTTGGGTTAATCCATACGCGGCGCGAGATACGAAACTGACGTCGAAGGATGTCGATGACATGCTCTGCGCGCTATGGAATAGCATTAACAATGCGAATACACGCAGTAAGTCGAACCAGAGCTCTCTACTCTTACTGCAACTGGTTTACACTGAACCTTCCAAGAAACTCTACGGTTTGGATCGGACAATAAAGATTGTGCCTTGCGCGGACAAGCGCGAGGAGCAGTTACGAAGCCGCCACGACTATGCTCTCGATCTGTCAGCACTCAAGAGCCTCGTCAGTCGATCGCAAATGGTCAGTGCCGCAAACTTCTATACGGAAGATCTGTCGCTACGTAATGAGCTGTCGAACTCGGATAAGTTCCAAGAACTCAAAATCGTTTAATGCGATTCGGGGAGGAATATCTCATGAACGGCATCATAATCCGAGTGAGTGGGCGGTGGGCGCAATTCCGCAAGCCGGAGACGAACAACACGCCGCTCACGCATGACTTCATAACGAAGACGGCGATGATTGGCTTGGTCGGGGCAGTCCTCGGTGTAGAGCGCGGACCAATGCGCGCACTCTTTCCGCAACTCTGCGAAGATCTGCTATACGGAGTACTTATACGGGGCGTCGTTAAGAAACAGTCGTGGGCATTTACCCTTCGCAATGCTCACAAGCCTAACGATCCAGCGGAGAAGGCCCCTCGTCAAATGGAATTTATTCGAGACCCGGATTACTACGTGGCACTGGCCCTCCGAGGCGAGCGCTCGTCTGGGGTGTTCCAACAGTTCGCGGACGCGGTTCAGAATTGCAAGGCCTGCTTTACACCCGTTCTCGGGCTTCACAATTGCCCTGCCGAACTCGAATGGTTGCACACAGGCGAATTCCTGGCTCGTCAGGAAACTTACCAGACAAAGGGCTTCGCATTGAGGACACATACGCTGGTAGGAAAGATAGAGCCACGCTTGCGAGTTGGATTCGAGCGGATACCTACGTATCAAGATGACAATTGGTGGAACCGGCCAGACGGTTACCGAGAAGTCGTCTATCCTTCGGCTGGCACCGAACTCCAAGTGTCGGGGGAGCACTTTGTCTTTTCAACGGGGGAAGCATGGTGTTTGATCTAATCGCTGCGCTGCCTTCTCCCTTCGACAGATTTCGGTCGCATCCGGACAAGCTACTGCGCGAGCACGTGGGAGGCGTGATGGACGGCGTCCGGCACAGGACGGATCTCCCGACGGCGCTTGTCGCCGCGCTCTTTCATGACCTTGGAAAACTCAACCCCAATTTTCAGCCTAAGCTTGACGGCATTGACGTGCAAGAATACTCTAGCCACGCATACCTGTCGGCGCGGGCGTTCCTTGCCTTCTGCGCCACCAACCGCCGTCTCCGTCAGAAAATCGGGATCTTTAGCGACGTTGACGTGTTCAGTGTAGTTCACATGGTTGCACGGCATCATGGCAATCTCGGCGACGCTAAGTCCATCTTAGGCGCTTCAGAGCGAGCGGCGCTTTCGGAGTTTATGAAGTCACAGCCGGCCTTGCCGATTTCGAACTACCTGGGCCAGTGGTTGGAACATAGTGATTTTGACGTTCGCGAGCCAAGGTACGACGACCTCCTAGATAAGTTCGCACTCATGCCGGATGACACCCTGCGTACGATTGGCATTAAGCTTGAGTACTTCCTAAAGACGCAATTCGGATTTGCGTGCCTCGTAGAGGCGGACAAGCGTGACGCAGGCAACAACAAGTGGTTCAGAAGAGATGACGACTTGGGGTGGGCACGCGAACAATTTAGCGAAAACCTATCGACGGCGTTGAGGAATCTCAGTTCCGTTACGCCGCTGAACCGCCTGCGGACCAGTATCCGTGACGAGGCCGTTCGTAATGTTCAGGTTTCTCTCGCTAAAGGCGAGCGCGTTTTTTCCCTTACGTCGCCGACCGGCTCAGGCAAGACCTTCACCTTGCTGGCGATTGCGGATGCGATCCGGACGAGCCGGCCAGATCATTCAATAATATATTCGTTGCCGTATCTCAGCATTACGGAGCAAGTTGAAGATGTGTGCCGGAACGTGGTCTTTACCGGCAATCCATCCTTTGTCACACGCGTTGACTCACGGTCCGAAAGTCTCGAACTTGAAATACTGCTGAAGCAGATCGAGAGTGACCCGTCGAAGACGTACGAACTGCTGAGCCGGAGCTTCTCAATCGAGACCTTCGATGCCGCTTTTATTGTTACTACGTTCGTGCAGTTCTTTGAGACGCTCCTTAGTAATCGGGGGGCAACATTGCTTCGATTGCCGAACTTTTCAAAAAGCATCTTTCTGGTTGACGAACTGCAGGCGCTCCCGCAGCGCCTCTACACGTTTTTCGCCGCATACTTGCAAGCGTTTTGTGAACTCTTCGACTCGTTTGCCGTTCTCTCGACCGCGACGATGCCTGCCCTTTGCCTCCCGGACGCCAATGTGTCGCCTGAGAAGGACGCGAGGAAACTATTTCCGTGTTACAGAACGCCTCGTGAGCTGCTGTCTTTTGAGAAGTACTACGGGGAGCCGGCTTTTAATCGATACCGAATACAGCCGTTGACGCAGGACAGAACGCCGCTAACCCTTGATATCCTCGCCAAAGCGATCCAACACGGCGATGTCTCTTCCTTGATCATCCTCAACAGAATTGATGACACGCAGAACCTGTATAGAATGCTGAGCATGGGCTCGGAAGCAGATCAGGGCATTATATTGCTAAATACACACTTTATCCTTAACGATCGTCGTGAAAAAATTGAAAAATGCAAGCAGCGCCTGAAGGAGGGTAAGCGAACCATACTTATCTCCACGCAGCTGATCGAAGCCGGAGTGGATATCGACTTTCCTTGCGTATATCGTGATCTGTGCCCGCTGCCAAATCTAATACAGTCATCGGGACGGTGTAATAGGAACGGAGGTCTCCTGGGAGGCGGCGTTGTTTACTTTTTTGAGTTGCGTGACGAGCAAGGGAAGTCGCGCGCCGAAACGGTCTACCGCGACCCGTCCGACCGTTGGATACTCGACTTCTCGCGGCAAGCGATCCATAGTTCTATTCCAGAGGCTGACCTATTGTCAGTCCAGAGAGCCTATTTCGACTTGGTAAATAGCAAAATGCAGATCGGAAATCACCGGCTGTTGGTCGGCAACAAGAAGAAAACTGACAACCTCATCCAGAGAATCAACGAGGCCGCATTCGAAATCGTAGGTAGTTTTCGCCTCATTGATGAGAAGGACTTTGGTGCAGACTATCAATTCTATGTTCCCCAGGATGAAGGTGACCGCCTGTGGGAAGATCTTGGGCGACGTCTGTTTGAATTTGCCAAAACTGCCGCAGCAGCGTGCGGCCGGTTGCCTTTCGCGGAAATAAAACGCCGCCAACTGGCAATCGATGATCAACTGAGGCGCATGAGCGGCCGTGTCGTTCAAGTGCGTGCTTTTGATGAAAGAACTTTGCCGCCTTCGGAAATGAGAAACTGCGTCGCCAGAGAAATCTGCGGAGTCCGAAAGCTTGCGCTGCCGGAAATAGACTATTCATCCGACACGGGGATCAAGTTAAATGGAGCGGGACACGCCATCATCTAGCCCGCCCGCCTCCCTCTCCACCGTTCGGGTCACCGGGACGGAGGTGCATTACTACGTCTTGTGTCCACGAAAGCTGTGGTGGTTTTCGCATGGGATCGAGCAGGAGCATGTCGGCGGGTCGCAGGGGGCGGAAAATGTGGCGATGGGGCAGATGCTGCATCAGGACAGCTATCCCGGCAAACCGCGCAAGGAGGTGATGATCGATGACCTCCTGCGAATCGATTTCCTGGACGATGGCGTGGTCCATGAGATCAAGAAGAGCAAAGGCGCGCAAAGGGCGACCCTTTACCAACTTCTTTACTACCTATACTACCTCAAGCGGGAAAAGGGCTTCGTCACGACCGGCGTCATCGACTATCCCAAACAGCGCCGTCGTGAAACCGTCGAGCTGACACCGCAGCGGGAAGCTGAGATTGAGGCGATCCTTGCCAGCGTGGCGTCGACGCGCAGCGAGTCAATACCGCCGGTCGTCGATGCCCCGATGCCAATCTGCAAGAAATGCGCGTACCAGGATCTCTGCTGGGGGTGATGTCGTGAAAAACTATTACGTGATCTCGAACGGACGAATACGCCGGGACCAGAACACGATCTTCATCGATCAGGAATCGACTGGCCTTAAGAAGCCGATCCCTGTCGAAGATGTAGACAGCCTCTATGTGTTTGGCGAGGTCGATCTGAATACCAAACTGCTGAACTTTCTGACACAGAAGAGGATCGTCCTTCATGTCTTCAATTACTATGGCTACTACAGCGGCACTTACTACCCTCGCGAATATCTTCACTCCGGGTACATGCTCGTCCAGCAAGTCGCCCACTATTCCGACGGCGCAAGGCGGCTTGCGATTGCTAAGGAAACGGTTCGGGCAGCGGCGCACTCGATGCTTAAGAATGTCGGCTACTACGTTCGTCGCACTCCTGGTTCGGCTCTCGACGTCGAGCCGGCAGGTGAAATTGGGGCGAAAGACGTCAACTCCGGCGTCCCAACCGATGTGGATGTAGAAACGGCCGTTGACAGTGCCATTGAAATCGAGTCGCTAACGGATTCTCGTGGGCAAGATATTGACACTGGGCCTGCAGCGACAGATGATGGCGGGCTTAACGCGATCCAGGCGACGATCACGCGGCTGGCATCATCTATCGATTCGCAGACCTCCATTAACGATTTAATGGGCGTCGAGGGGAAGATGCGGGAGCGCTACTATGAGGCTTGGGGCTCGATCCTGCGCGGGGATTGGGAGTTTGAGAGACGCGTCCGCAGGCCGCCCGATAACGAGGTGAATGCTCTCATTTCATTTGGTAACTCGATCTTGTACACGGTATGCACGAGCGAGATTTACCGGACGCAGCTGACGCCAACGATCTCGTATTTGCACGAGCCGGGCGAGCGCCGCTTTTCGCTCGCCCTCGATATCTCGGAACTATTCAAGCCGCTGATAGTCGATCGCGCAATTTTCCGGCTGCTGAATACGCGGCAATTGACCGAGGCGCATTTCGACCGATCGCTCGACGGTTGCGTGTTGAATGAAGCCGGCAAGCGCCTCTACCTGGCTGCGCTCGAGGAGCGCTTGGCATCGACGATCCGCCATCGACGTCTCGGACGGCACGTGTCGTATCGGCACTTGATCCGCCTGGAGTGCTACAAGCTGATCCGGCATTTGACGGGCATCGAACCATATCGCGCTTTTCGGGCATGGTGGTGAAGGGAGCGCGCCGTGTACGTCATCGTAGTCTACGACGTGAACGAAAAACGTGTGGGGAAGGTCTGCAAGTTCCTTCGGCGCTATCTGCCGCACGTACAGAACTCAGTGTTCGAAGGGGAGTTAACGGAATCGAAATTGGAGGCGGTTAGGGCAGGGCTCAGAAAGATTATGGTTGAGGAGCAGGACTCGGCTCTGCTCTGGGCGTTCCGGGATGCGCGCTGGACGGATCGCGAAATAATCGGCACGGAGAAGAAACCGGTCAGCAATTTTCTTTAGCCTGTCAACGAGGTCAAATTCGAGTCGTCGGTGACCGGTAGTAGTCTTCGGAGCACGGGACCGACGACCCGTTGCGCACGAAAACCGCCCGATAGCGCATTCCCGGACCTCACGACGACGGGGATCGCGGCCACATTTGGTGTTCGGCAGCTGGAGCCGTCTATATGTGGCGCTTTAATCGCACCTTTGAGGAATTGAAACATAGAGGTTTCATCCATAGTGTTTCGTGCTCCTTTCGGCTTTAATCGCACCTTTGAGGAATTGAAACTTAGGCTACGAAAACGCAGGGAATCTCGCGGTAAAGCTTTAATCGCACCTTTGAGGAATTGAAACATGCTTGCGGCATCCCACGCGGAAGGCATGATAAAGCTTTAATCGCACCTTTGAGGAATTGAAACAGGATCAGTTTATCCTGCTCCTGCGCAGTTTGCAGGCTTTAATCGCACCTTTGAGGAATTGAAACCCGGACAAAAGTGTCAGACGCACTTCGAGCACAGATCAGCTTTAATCGCACCTTTGAGGAATTGAAACCAGGAGGTCGCCGCGTAATGCTTCGCGCGCCGTCCAACGCTTTAATCGCACCTTTGAGGAATTGAAACCCCAATTGCGCCACGCGCTCAGCGATAGTATCCAGCTTTAATCGCACCTTTGAGGAATTGAAACGATGATAGATGAGCTTTCACGATCTCTCGTGCCCACAGCTTTAATCGCACCTTTGAGGAATTGAAACATGGCTAACCAGCAAAAACTTCTTGAGAGTGGTGAAGGCTTTAATCGCACCTTTGAGGAATTGAAACATGGAAGGACGATATAGTTGACTTTCATCAGTACTAGCTTTAATCGCACCTTTGAGGAATTGAAACTAGATGCTGCATTGAAATTATCATAGGTGCCGCGCCAGGCTTTAATCGCACCTTTGAGGAATTGAAACTGAGACATCTCTTTTGCGACATTGTGCTTCTGAGAAGCTTTAATCGCACCTTTGAGGAATTGAAACCAAGAGCCTGCAAACGGTGAAATGTTCAGCATTACCGCTTTAATCGCACCTTTGAGGAATTGAAACAAAAGCGAAAATACGGCTTGCTGCCCTCGATCAACGCTTTAATCGCACCTTTGAGGAATTGAAACATCGACATGAAGGCTACATCAGAGCCTGTTGGTCCAGACGCTTTAATCGCACCTTTGAGGAATTGAAACTGGATCGAATATGTTCATTACACGATCACTCTCTAGCTTTAATCGCACCTTTGAGGAATTGAAACAGTTAGTTGCTGCGAGCACGGCTGCCGAGCTGCTCATCGCTTTAATCGCACCTTTGAGGAATTGAAACTGATATTCCGGATTCGGATGTAGCATTAACTCGGATAGCTTTAATCGCACCTTTGAGGAATTGAAACAAACATCAGTGTCATATTGGAGGCTCGCGAACTGCCCCGCTTTAATCGCACCTTTGAGGAATTGAAACCAGGTGGGTACTTACAAGCTCGACGCGAGCGATCGGGCTTTAATCGCACCTTTGAGGAATTGAAACAGAAACCCCACGACCAGAGCGACAACTATGATCGCCGCTTTAATCGCACCTTTGAGGAATTGAAACCAACATACGGAGCTTTGGCGATCCCGGTCGCCTGCCGCATGCTTTAATCGCACCTTTGAGGAATTGAAACACTTTATCAAGCCAAATGGACGAAGGCGAAGCGTGCTTTAATCGCACCTTTGAGGAATTGAAACTCGTTGTACCCACTGAGCCACACGGCAAGAATCTGCAGCTTTAATCGCACCTTTGAGGAATTGAAACATACGAATTGGTGCGTTACCTGGATTATAGGCGTATAGCTTTAATCGCACCTTTGAGGAATTGAAACCGCCACATCCCCACTCGCCACCAGCATATCAATGATGGCTTTAATCGCACCTTTGAGGAATTGAAACGGGCATGACGACTACTGATTGCGATACGGTAAATCGCTTTAATCGCACCTTTGAGGAATTGAAACCGACCTCAGCGCGCGAGCTCCGTCTACCCATGATGGCTTTAATCGCACCTTTGAGGAATTGAAACGTCAATGGAGATGCGCGACCGTCGCCGCAAGTGGGTGCTTTAATCGCACCTTTGAGGAATTGAAACAGACGCTTAAGTTTCGCGCACTTGCGGAGGGCATATCGCTTTAATCGCACCTTTGAGGAATTGAAACCATGGCGAAACGTCCGGGATCAAGCGTAGCGCTCGAGCTTTAATCGCACCTTTGAGGAATTGAAACACAGATGGTTCGTTCGGCAATGTCAACGTTGCGGAGGCGCTTTAATCGCACCTTTGAGGAATTGAAACTACAGAGGGCGCGGTCGTTGCAAACATTCGCAGAAAGCTTTAATCGCACCTTTGAGGAATTGAAACATGGCTTAACCCCGAATTCACCGCCCTGTCCACTTGAGCTTTAATCGCACCTTTGAGGAATTGAAACTCCATCAAACATACGCACCTGGTGTGGGACGGTCGGCCCGCTTTAATCGCACCTTTGAGGAATTGAAACCATAGAGGCGGCGCGCACTGGCTATCACAATGGTGTGCTTTAATCGCACCTTTGAGGAATTGAAACAATGGCGGTACGCGCAACGTTGTCGAGGTCATGAGCATGCTTTAATCGCACCTTTGAGGAATTGAAACATGCATCCCGACTGGGCGCGCTCGCTCCGCGATCAGGCTTTAATCGCACCTTTGAGGAATTGAAAAACGCTCCGCTGGTTTGGAACTGGCATCTTGGGGTGGCCTTTAATCGCCCCCGCGAGGTAATGAACGGAACACGTCTACGATCTTGCAAAGGAGGTCGAGCATAATCCCTGAGCTTAAGAACGGGCTCATTACAATATTCCTCAAGGAGAAACAGCATTCAGGCTCCTTGGATTGCCACAACGTCGGGGAGTGCAGAATTCCGCGCGCGCTGAAAGTTCGCGATCTCAATGTGCTCAGCATTACGCAACACTCATTTAATCTCGACGTGCTTACGGTCGACTCTGAGTTCCTCGACCAGCAGGCGAATGACTTCCCGGCGTTCCTCGAGTGACAGCGTATCCCATACTTTCGCCAAATCGCGAAGCACATTCTTGACCTCGGCGAGGGTGACCTCGATCATGTCCACCTTGCCAAGCTCGGCCTCAATCGCCTCGAGGCGCTTCGTGAGTTCGGCCTTGCGCTCCAGCAACTTCTTATTCTACTTGTCAAACTGATCTTCATCGAAACGTCCGCTGTCCAGCCGCTCGGCTCGGCGTCCGACATCGGGCGAGTCGACACGATCCCCGACGCAATGGCGCTCGATCTCGCCTGACCGCGCGACGCCAAGTATATGACCGGCGCGTTGGTCTCAGCCGGGCAGGCTGCCTAAGCGGCGAGCGTTCTTCTCCCGCCTATGCTTGTGTTACAACGGGCCATGCGCCTCAATATTCCTCGTTAAGCTGGTCTGCTGTTCCGTCGACTGGCTGCTCTGGCATCGCCCCCGCGTTGCCGGTGCATTGGATGTCTTCGCTCCGCCCGGCGATGATCGAGGGGGCCGCTGGCGCGCTCGTCGGAGAAATCCTCGTAAATCGGTTGTTATGGATGACCGCGCCTTTCGTGTTCGTGATGCAGATTGCGGCGCCGGCCATCCGTGCGTTAACCACGCCGGTCGGGCCGTTTACCTCGAAGTCATTGTTTTCGATAAGGATGTTCTCATTATCCATCGACGTGTCCGATGCAATGCAGCCGACGCGCACGGCTGGTACGTACATATTCTCAAACCGGTTGTTACGAATCGTAAGGTTCTTGACGTTAGGTCCTTCCTCCCAATAGAACTCCGGTCCCGCCAGGATCGCGGGCATATGCTGGCTATAGAAGACGTTGTTTTCGATGATGCTGTTTGAGGCTTTGACCAGGACGCACCGGGCGCGTATCGACGACATCCGGCAGTTTCGGACGATTAGCCGGCCAGCTGTATTCATGTTCACCAGCCTGTCCGCGCCGTCCGTGATCTGTGCTTTGCGGTCGACCTTGGCGGAGCGCGGACCAGCGCGCTCGATTAGAACCGGACGGTCAAAGCGCACGCGAATGCCCGGCGTGTCAGGATTGGCGTCGACAACCTTCGCCGTGCATCGGACTTTGTGCAGGTTCCAATCCCAGATCGCGACCTCATCGCCGGTGCGAAAATCGGCGTTGGCCCGATCGACGATGCAGGTCTGGTCGTCGATTCTTGCAAGGATCTGCTGATAGTGGGTGCCCATGTTGACGGCGTCGTCGTCAATGCCGGAAAATGCGCAGTGATCCAGAGTGAGAGTTCCCCGGTTGAAGAAGACCATCATCCCGCCAGACGCGCAAAAGACGCGTCCCGAGCCTTTGGGTACGCCTAGGACGCAATCGACGAACGAGACATCGCCATCGTTTGCGATCACTTCGTAGCCATTGACAACCGATTCGCACCGAAGATGCTCAACCCTGATGTCGCTGCTGTGGTTGACGTTGACGGCCCAGGCATGATAGACGTTGTGCCAGAGCAACCATTGTTTTCCGGCATACTCCCCTGCAACACGGCTCAAATGCATCCGCCAGGCATGATCGCCGATCTTGTCGCGGGAGAGTATTCGCGGCGGCCAGTTGCTATGATCCCAGCTGCACGTTGCGGGATCGGTGAAAACGAACAGCTCGTTGATCTTGAGGAAGTCCGGCCGGTCGAGTTCATCGAAGCCTGGGGAGACCGTGACGTCGACAGTGCCCGCCTGCTGATCGACGGACGTAATCCGCCCCTCGCTGTGCGCAAATGTCGCCGTGTCGAGAGTCAGCGTCGACACGGAAACGCCGGCGCTTTGCGTGATCCTGATGACCGTCGTGTCCAGATCGGCGGCGATCAACTTAGCTCCGGGGGCGCCGGTGAGCGAGACGTTCTTGGCGTTGGTGATCGCAATATAGGCGCGCGCGCCGGCTGCGCGCGAGACGAGCCGGTAATTTCCGGCAGGCAGGAGGACGACCGATGGGGCGCCGGAACTGACCGCGGCCGTGATTGCGGCGTTAATGCCGGGCGCATCGTCCGCCTTTCCATCGCCTACCGCACCGAAATCGCGGACATTGTACTGGTGCGGCTGCGGGGCCGGCGCGGCGCAATAGCCTGCCGTCGCGCTTGTCGCGATCATTGCGCCGAGGCAAACGGCGGCGAGTGTTTGGGGGCAACAGTTGTTGCGCATGAGGGTCTCCTTGCACGAGGCAGTTAATCTGGCGAGCGACGTTGACGAACACGGGTGAAGAACCAGGGCGCGCGACCGCAGTCTAATTAGCCGCTCAGCGCTTCAGTGGCGACAGATGGTGCGCTGTATGTCTTCGGAGCCGGTCCGGTGCTCTTGCGAACGACCAGCAAAGGCTTGACGAGTTGAACCGAAGGCGTGTAGGGTGTTTCGATCAACATGTCAATGGCGATCTGCGCAATCTTGGCGGGCTGATGGGCAACCGTCGAAAGCGCAGGGTGCATGTACTTGCTGGCCGGCGCATCCTCAAAGCCCAGGATGGAAACCTCGTCCGGTACGGCGATGCTGTGTTCTGAAAGCCACTTCATGGCGGCCCAAGCTCCAGGATCGGAAACGGTCATGATCGCGGTTGGGCGCTGCGCTGGATCGGCCCAGAGCGCATCCATTTCGCTATAGGCGGCAATGTACGAGTTATGGGACGCTTCGACGTCGCAAATGTGCACTTTTGAGAGGCCATCCAGGTTCGCTCGCCGGATCTCATCTTCAAAAACGTCAATTTTGAGACGCACGCTGTGCCGGTCCGCCGGTTCATTGACGAGAAGGACGATGCGCTCGTGGCCGAGTTCGCGAAGATAATTCCAGCCTATGTGCGCTGCTTCAGCTGCGTCTGTGTCGACGATGGCGCGTCCCGGCAAATCGTCGGAGCTCCAGACGGCAACCGCCCGAAAACCGCGTCCCGAAAGCGCATCCTGTAGGAGAAGGCTTTGTTCCTCAATTGCAAATATAATGAATGCCTCCACGTCAGGGGCGGCGATAATCTTGCGGTACAAGCGGACGACCCGTTGAGAGTCCGAGACGAAGTAGAATCGGATGTCCAGGCCGCGTTCATCGGCGATGCGGGAGACATGCTCGACAATTAGCCCGCCGTAGTCCGATTCGCACTGGTCGACGATGACGCCGATCGAGCGGCACTGGCTTGGCGCGACGGCCGCAGCCGCGTATTGTGGAACCGCAAGCGCCTCGCCCGGTCCCGCCGAAACGGGGCGACGCACATGGCTGATTGCGGCCTGATTCGCAATCACGCTGCCAACACCAATCTTGCGGCTGATGAGGCCTTCCTGGGTCAGGTCGGCAAGGGCGCGACGAACCGTGATCTGGGAGACTGGCAGCGCTTCGATGAGTACGCGTTCGCTGTAGAAGGGATCGCCAACCGTAAACTTCGAGAATATTAGCGCGCGCAGAGCGTCGCGAACCTGCGCGAAGAGGGGCAGGTCTCCGTCGGGGTCGATCTTGATATTGTTAAGGTAGCTTGTATCCATGGTCAAACCCAATCGCCTTGCGTGTTCTCAGAAGGTGTGTCATTATCGGCGTTGCGAGAAAGATTCAGGACGGCTCGTGCCGCCGGGGCATTTCTTTGCCCGCGCCTCGTTCACGGCGTCGATCGACACGGCCGCGTCAACACGCGTACGGACCTTTGCCGCCATCGTCCGATCCCAGCGCACATCGTGAAGCCGTGAAAGCGCTGCGTCGGCCCTTTGTCAAAGACGGCCACGGCGGCAGGGAAGCGGTCTTACAAGGCCTTTCGATCTTTTGCACACGCCCTTAATATGCCCATTCCCGGTCCTTTGCCTCATAGCGCCCGCGAAAGGCCCTCCCAGCGAACGGTCCACGAGCCGTCTTGCGGAAATCCTGGCGCATGGCGGTTCGGTGCGCCGTCCCAGCCCGCAGCCATCATGGCGACCGCATAGAGCAGACCGCCGTTGCTCGGGAAGTACGGGTATGGCCCTCCGGTCGAGAGGCCCGCGTCGTCGAAGTTGAATTGCGAATTGTCGTCCGCGAGCAACGCAACGGACTTCGCAGGATCCCCAAGCCGCGCGGTGCACATTGCCATCATCGGAAGATCCCATCCCCAAACGTGCTTCATATTCCACGTCGCGAAGATCTTGTCAGCGGTTCGCCGCTCGACTTCCACATCGACGCCGTCCCCAGGCAGCCAGCCATAGACGCCCGTGAGCGCGGGATGCTCGTAATTATAATGCGTCCACATATTGGGCACGCCTTCGTACAGAACGTAGACGCCGTCCTGCATCGGAAGCGGAGAGAGATTCTGCAGCACGTTCTCCCAATCGGCGTCGCGTTTCAGACCGAGCCGTTCGCGCCACGTCTGGGCGATGCGCAGGCCAAAGCGCCAATAGGAGAGCTCGAACGCCGGGTTGATCGTGATCTTCGGGTCCGTGTTTTCGGAAACGACGTACATCGGCGGACCGAGAACGAAGCGCTTGGACGGCTCGTCCCAGTACGCATACGACGCCATGAAATCCGCCGTCTCAAAAAGAACCTCGCGCCACTTGTCCAGGGTTTCGCGGGTGGGGTGGGCGCGATAGTCAAGCTCCGCGAAGAACATCGGGTGCGGCTGCTGCCACGCCAGCATCGCGTTGCACGGGTGAACGGAATCCCAGCCCTCCGGTCCGGTCATCTTGGGCCATCGAGCGCCCCTGTAGCCCTGGTGTTTTGCTCGATCCTTCGACGATGCCAGGAAGCGCTCGTAAACATCCAGGCTCTTATCCAACTCCGGCCAGCGGTTCCACAAAGCCCAGTGAGCGGCGTGCCACCAGTACATCTCCATGTGGAACTTGCCTTCCCACCCATTGTTGACGTAGCCGCTCTCCTGCGGCGGAAGCGTTCCGGCTTCGTTGACGCGCATCAGGTATTGTGAGAGAACGATGCGCCGTTCAAGTTCGCGCCAGCGCTCGTCCTTGCTCTCTGACAGGTCGATCGCGGCGCCCGACAACCAGTAGGCTTCCCAGCTTTTCGCCGACGCCTCGAACGTTTCCGCGGGCGTTGGAAGGGCGGGCGGCAACCTCTGCGGCGAGAACGCAATGAGCGCGTCGAGGTGGTCGGCTTGGCCCTTTAGCGTAAAGCGATGCGCCCGGCTCGGCGGTCCGATGCGAAGGGGATTCGCCTCGCCGATATGGGCTTTCAGGGTTTCGTCGCCAACCTTGTACACGATGTCCAGCGCCTTGGAATGTCCCAATGCCGGGTCGCCGCCCATCGTGACGTTGGTGATTTGCATGTCGATGCGGCCGCTCTTGATTGCTGCCGTGAGAAGCGCCGTGACATCGGCCCATTTATCCGCCGCGCCATACTTTGCGCTCACGATCGTAAGAGCGGCTGCTGCCGGTGTTGCGACCGGCAAATCGAGCGTTGCGCCGGTCTGCCACGCGATCGCGGTATGGTACGACGTGCTGTCGAGCACATGCAATATGTCGGTGCGTTGAGGATCTTGACGCTCAACGGTCGTCTGGTGCTTTTCCTCGTCGACGAAGTCGCCCACGTGCCGGTTAAATTCGATTCCGTCGTCGTAGGGGAAATCGACGTAGAGCGCGAGGCGTCCGGCCGCGATTAGCGGTGACTGGATGCGGACCGCGACCGCGTCGAGCGATGGCGAGGCGCAGGTTTCAACGTGAACGGGCTGTCCGTCCAGCGTGAAATCGCTGCGGAGCGTGCCGCTCCAGAGATCCAGCACTTGATGGATGTCCGCGATGTCCGCCACGGAGGCATCGCGGCCGTCGCGCGTTGTCAGGCTGAGCGCGATGCGTCCGATGTTGATTCTGTGCGGATTCTCGTACATCCACTTGCCGAGTTCCGGCTGCTCCTTGCTCGGGCTCCCGTAGAGAACCGGCCGGCCGTGCGCGTCCCACGGCGCGCCGCGAAAGTCCGCGGGCGTTTGTCCGGGCGGCATCGGGAACGCGTGCCAGCCCCAATCGGACAGCGTATTAAATCGGGTGAACGTCTGCAGCCCCGTGATGTCGGCGCCAAACGCGAACGTCCCGTTGCCAACCTGCAAGGGTGCGGTATCGTTGATCACGTCGCGTACGATATTATGCCGGGTCACAAGCGCGCGGCGATCGATCTTCGCTCCTCCACGATCCTGGAGAGGCGCTCCGTGAAACGACGCGCCGGCGGGCCTTGCGCCAAATCCGCCGCCACGCGCGGCAAACGCCGCGACGGCCGCGCCGGCGCCGTATTGTAACAACTGCCTTCTGTTCATCATGATGGACATTGCCGCGCTTCCATGCGAGATTCCTGCGGCGGATAGCATTTAGAGATAGCTGAAAGTCATCGTAACGGGATTGCCGTTGCCGTCTTTGAGGGCGGTCGCGCCAGACGCATTGGCATACGCTTGAGCCCAGGACGTTCCGCCGGGGACATACCCCGCGCTCACCTTGGTCCCAACCAGCCATTTAACATGGCCGTCGCATGCGAGGAATACTCCCCCTCCTGAGTGAGCTGGCTGCTGATGGTAGCCGATTCCGGGGGTAAATTGCCAGCCGGATTCGCCGCTGGACGCGGACGACGGAAACGTATTGTTCATGAGACCTGTCCGATAGTCGATCTCTGAGCCGCCGTCACCGCCATTCGGCTTCGTTGCGCCATCACACTCGACGGAACTCCAGTCCGTCAGAGGAGCCGATCCGGGAAACCAACCGCCATATGTCTCACAAATGAGTACGGTCACCGCGGGCGCGGTCATTTTGGCGATGATCACCGAACTCGGCTGCCCCGTCGCGCTGCTCCAGTTAAGCCATGCGTTCATTCCGTATGACTCAGTGACGTAGCCTGGCGTCGAATAGACGAAGGTGTCGTTTGGACAGAGGAAGACGTTGTTACTTTTTACGTAAGGATAAATATAGCCAATCCAGCCCGCCTTGTTGCTCTTCCCGCACGGGACCGTGTCATCATAGTCTTGCTCGTATTGCGTAAACGCGATTCCGATCTGCTTCAAATTATTCATGCAGGCAGTTTGTCTAGCTTTCTCCCTGGCGGTCGCGAAGACCGGAAAGAGGATTGCCGCTAATATTGCAATAATTGCAATGACTACGAGTAGTTCAATCAGTGTAAACGCCGTTCTCGCGGATTGCTTCCGTAATGCGCCTTCGTATCGATCAGCCGTCATGGACTTATATCCTTTCGGTCGTCCGCGGCCGCGCCAGGATCGTTCTGGAAACGGCGAGATCGCGGACCGCTTTGCATGTCAGTATAAGCACTGAACTATCGTAACAGTATACGAGCAATTTGTCAAGAGATATTTGAGACCGCGATTAAGGTCTCGCGCGTACAACAAATGGCACAGCGGGCGTCAAATGTTGATTA
The DNA here is from genome assembly GCA_031292625.1 of Capsulimonadaceae bacterium. Classification (GTDB taxonomy): domain Bacteria; phylum Armatimonadota; class Armatimonadia; order Armatimonadales; family Capsulimonadaceae; genus JARLGU01. The sequence goes on from JARLGU010000028.1 coordinate 55,443, forward strand.
GAATATTAGTATACTCTTTAGGACCCAGAGGCGAGCCTGCGAGGCGCAAAACCGCAGCGGAGCGCGACCGGCCGCGATGATTATTCCGTCGCCCGCCTGGCGCTGCGTCCGCCCGTTGCCGACGCTTGAAAGGCGTAAGGCAAAAAGCGGCGCATTGACAGATCGTGAGCCGCCGTGTTACGATAACGTGTCGCTTCGTGCCGCTTGCCGGAGCTCACGCCTTCAACAATGGACATCAAACGCCCTGTTTCCAAAACCGCAAGCCTGCGGGACGTCGCCGCAAAAGCGGGGATCGGCATCGCAACAGCCTCCTCGGTTCTCAATGGTTCGCGCAGCAACACGCGCGTGTCCGAGGCGACGCGCAAGAGGATCGTCGACGCCGCGCGAGAGCTGCGTTATCATCCCAACGCCGTCGCGCGAGCCCTTGCCGGCCATCCCACGAAGACGTTGGGGGTCTTGTTTGGCCTTCCGCGCGTCACGATCGCCGAGTCAAATCCGTTTGCCTTCGCGGTCATCGAGGGGATCTTAGCGGGCGCGGCGAAGGAGGGTTACAACGTAACTCTCTTCACGGAGCCATGGGTTGATGCCGCGCAGTCTCTCGGCAAGATGCGGGACGGCCGCGTCGATGGCGTTATCGTCATTGCAGCGTCTAGCCAGTCGGACATACTCCCGACTCTGAGCGAGTTCGGCGTCCCTGCGGTAGCGCTTGCCGCGGCGGCGTCTGACTCTCCCGTTCCCGCCGTTGACGTGGACAACCATGCGGGCTCACGGATGGCCGTCAACCATCTTCTCGAGCTAGGTCACCGCCGGATCGCGCACCTTCAAGGGGACGATACGCTCAGCAGCGCGGTCAGAAGCCGGGACGGTTTCTTGCAGGCGCTGCGGGATGCCGGCATTGAGGCTGCGGAAGGTTATGTTCCTGCTGGAACGTACGAGGAAAAGTCCGGATACGAGCGCGCCATATTTCTCTTAGAGCGTCCCGATCCGCCCACCGCGATTGTTGCGGCAAACGACGTTCTGGCAATCGCCGCGATCCAGGCCGCTCACGACCGCAACGTGCGCGTGCCGGAAGATCTGTCGGTCGTTGGATTTGACGATATTCCAATGGCTGCGTTTATCGATCCGCCGCTTACGACGGTCCATCAGGATCTTCTAGGCATGGGGACGAAGGCGGTTCGCGTGCTTATGCAGGTCTTACGCGGCGAAGCGACTCCCGGCGAACCGTTTCTGTTTATGCCCGTACTCGTCGTGCGGAAGTCGACGGCCGCTCCTGCCGTTCAGAGCTTGTAGCGAAGATAATTAAATTTCTTTGCGGCACGGTGCTCTTTGAGCGTTATCTGATCGCATCTCCTACGCTTCGTGGGAAGAGATCCCAGTAGAATCCGTCATTTCGATGGTACGGAACGACCTTGATCGAGCTATAGTGTCTTTAGGGTGCAATGAGGCAAATCCCGGCCCCCTCGCGCGCATCTCGCGCCGTCGATCCGAACGCGGATCGAGGAGGAAGACGACATGGTACTCACAGACCAACAAGTACGGTTTTACAATACATTCGGATACCTGGAATTTAGGCAGCTTTTTACCGTCGCGGAAATTGCTGAGTTCGCAACGGCCTTCGACGAGGCAATGAACTCAACGGGTAAAGACGTCGGCGTGCCTGGTCAGGTTCGTCGCCTTCTGGATGCCCCGATCGAGCATAGCCGGGTGACGTGCGCCCTGCTTGACGACGAACGAGTGACTAGCATCGCGTCGGCGCTCTTGGGCAAGGATTTTAATTATGCCGGCGGCGACGGCACGCTTGACGCCGGTGATACAAGCTGGCATATCGATGGTAACTGGGGCGAGCATTTCGCCGCAAAAATGATCTTCTTTCTCGATCCCGTGCGTCGCGACACCGGCTGTCTGCGCATCGTTCCGGGCAGCCATAGGCCGGATCACCACATTCGCGCGTATCGCCTGGATCCGAACCGGTCGGAGCAGCAGTTCGGCATCGACCCGCGCGACTTCCCAGGCAACGTTCCCCTCGAAGCCGATCCGGGAGACGTGATCATATTTAACCATGACCTGTTTCACGCCCTGTTCGGCGGTAACGCCCATCGACGCGAGTTCACGATTAACCTGACCAAGAAGTGCCACAATCAGGTCGACCTGATGACGCTTCGCGAGTATTTGCGCTTTAACGTCGGGACTCGCTCGTGGGGATCGATGTATACGAGCTTGATGCTCGAGACCGCCGATCCCGAGCGCCTGACGCACCTCGAACAGGTGCGCGACCTGTACGACCAGTTGAGCAAGGCGCCGGTCGCGCTCTGACGACAGGTTGACGAAAAACACGAACACGGCGACCGCCCCGAAGCGTTGGGATCGGCCGCCGTGTTTTTTGTTGGCGCTTTACGAGACTTAGGCGGTCGCCTTGCCTACTCAGCTGACGACGTTTTGAGGATGGCCGCCTAGCCACGCCTCGATATTCCCGGCGGCGACATTGACAAGCGCCGCGCGGGTTTCGGGCGCTGCCCAGCCGATATGCGGCGTAATGACGCAATGCGGCGCTGTTAGAAGCGGATTGTCCGCGGCGGGCGGTTCCGTGGAGAGTACGTCGGCTGCGTAGCCGGAGATTGTCCCATGCAACAGCGCATCCGCCAGGTCTCGCTCGTTAACCAACCCCCCGCGGGACGAGTTGACGATCAATGCCGTAGGCTTCATGCGTGCAACGAGCGCGGCGTTGACGATCTCTCTCGTTTGGGACGTTAGCGGCATATGCAGTGAGAGTACGTCCGCCATGGTGAGAGCTTCGTCGAGCGGCAGGCGCTCGTAGGGGCTCGCCCCGGATGCTTCGCGCCCAGGAAGTTGCGCAGCGATGACCCGCATGTCCAGCGCCGAGAGAATGCCGGCCACGCGCCGCCCAATGCTGCCCATTCCGGCGATAACCGCGACCTTGCCGGCGAGTTGGACGAGCGGGCTCGTCCAGTAAGAGAATGTCTTCGACCGGCTCCAATCGCCCGCGCGCACCTGATCTCCGTGAGCGCCTGCGTGATGCGTCAGTTCCATGAGCAGTGCAATGGCCGTTTGTGCGGTGAAGGCGGCGCTGTAGGCGGGCACGTTGCACACCGTAATGCCGCGTTGTTTCGCCGCCGTCACGTCCACGACGTCGTAACCGGTAGCCAGTACGCTCGCCAAACGCAGAGCGGGGGCGGTTGCGAGCGTGTCTGCTGTGAGCCGGACTTTGTTCGTCAAGACGACGTCCGCGTCGCGGATGCGCGCGGCGGTTTCCGCTGGCGATGTCGAATCGTACATGACCAGTTCGCCAAGCGCCGCGATCCGGGACCAATCGAGGTCGCCGGGATCCAATGGCAGTCTATCGAGTACGACAATTTTCATGGTGGGAGAATCCGGTCCTTTGAGGGTGTGTAATAAATTGGCGTAATGCGAGAAAGATTCAGGACGGCTCGTGCCGCCGGGGCACTTTTTTGCCCGCGCCACGTTCACGGCGGTGATTTACGATGCCTCGTCGGCACGCGTACGGCCTTTTGCCTCCAGCGTCCGATCCCAGCGCACATCGGTAAGCGGTGAAAGCGCTGTCATGGCCCTATTTCAAAAATTGCCCCGGCGGCAACAGAGCCGTCTTACAAACCCTTTCGATTTCTTACACCGGCGCCTAGACAAGGAGATAGGACTTGCGCATGATTGGCGCTGACTGGTTGCCTATTCGTAAATAGATAGGATTTAAGAACGCTCCGTGGTCATCGTTTTTTCTTGCGCTTCGCGACGTGAGATCGATATGTTGAGTGTTTTTGTCAAAGCGCAAAAGGGAGCTTAACGCGCCGCGCTTGCCATGAGATCAGGGTCCGTGCTGAGTATCACGGAGATCTTCGCGTCGGTCACCATGTCCGGCAAGTCGATGAGTAGCTTGGTGATCCCCTTGTTCTCATTCTGCGGCGGCGCTTGCTCCGCCGACAAGGCTTGGAACTGCGCGCCGAGCGGCTGCAGGATGCGCGCATAGAGCTGCTTGCCGTGCAGGCTGAGCACGGCCGTTGCGCCGTTTATCTGGACGGTTGCCGCCGTATGGACCTGCCAGCGCACCGAGACCGGCGCGGGCGCTTCGATTTCATCCTGTATCACGACGCCTTGACCGTTGCCAACGAGCTGTACCGACCGAGAGACGTGGCTCGCGAGCGGGGCGTACGCCTGCGTTAGGTCGGCTTCCGCGAACGGCAGCGGGGTTGTTTGGAACTTGACGATTGGCGCGGCGGCTTTCGTCGATTGGTTTTGCCCATTGATCACCAGAGTGTTTTGGCCGTTTGTGCCTAGCCTGTAATAGGTGAATCGCTCCTTGCCGAAATAGCCTGGCATGTCGTAGTTGTCAGCGCCAAGGAGTTGGACCCATCTTTCGCCGAGGGCATCGAGCACGAAGCTGCCGATATCGAGGTGCGAGTGATTCGCTTTATTGTCTCCACCCTTGAACGCAACGTACAGGGCGTTGGGCTCGTCCCAACTCGAGCGCATCGTTGCGACGTTGACTTGCTTGAAGAGCGCGTTCAGAGGGAGGTGCGCGTCGGCAGGGGAAACGGAGGCAGGCTCGTACCAGAAAAGGGCGAGCGGATTGTGCTCATGTCCGCCGTGCAGGGCCGACCACGCGAATACAGGTTGACGATATCGCCGGGAGAGGGCCATGGACTCGGTGTATGTGCCGACGCCCGACCCGGCATCCGCGAAATTGAACGACTTGTTTGTCGGGCCTGTCATATAGATACGGTAGTAGCCGGTTTGCGCGAGCCCGGGCATGTCGCTGAAGCCCCAATCGGTTCCGAGCGCCGTCTGTAGGGCCGCGAGACCGAGGACAGCGTACTGCGTGGCATATTCCCAGTAGCCGGGTCCTTCGGGCCATCCGCCATCGGGAGCGTAGGTTGCGAGCGCTATGGGCATCGAGGCGCGCACGTTTGTGAGAATGGCTTTTGCCAGATCGGGCTCATCCTCCGCCACGGCAAGCGCGCCGAGGAGCATGCCTCCGTTGCAGACAAGATTCCAGTTGTGCGAGACTTTCGGCCACCAGGGTGATGGGCCCTTGCCGTTGTAGGAGTCCAGCCCAGGCTTAAGCCCTTTCTCGACGATCGATTGGCGGATAGACGCGCGCTCTTCCGGCGAGAGGGCGTTGTATAACCAATCGTAACCGATCGCCACGGCCGCGGTCATCTCGGCCGTATCCAGAAAATGCTGCGGATGCCAATCCTGGAAAGCGTCTACGGCCGCGATCTCCTGGCGCGCTCTGTCCAGCCAGCGCGGATCATGGTCGATCCTGTACAATCCGGCCAGCAGCGTGATCCGTCGCAATGCGGTCCGGCTCTTGTCGAGGAGGCGCGGGCCTTTGAGGACGTACTCCACCGGAGGCTGCGAGAGGATTTGAGTTCCCTCGGCCTTCATTCCCGCCAGGATCGTCTGCGCGGCGGTATCCGTCCCGAGCACTTCCTGAGCATGGGCCACATCGCTATCGAGTGCGAGCAAGCGGGGATGAGCCGGACGCAGCGCGCCGAGCGGCTGGGCGTCCTGAGCGAAGGCGGGAAGCGTAATGGCGGCGATCGACAGCGCAACGACCGCAAGACCGTGGAGGAATAGGGAGGACCGTTTCATGGAGGAGTGTTCTCCGAATCGGCAGTGGGAACCTCCTTCACTTAAAGGGAGCGCGTATTCCCGCACGTGAGATTTTAGGCGTACGGTCCACGAAACCAAACACCCCCGCCGGAAAACCGGAGGGGGCGCTTTGAATAGCGACTACTCGTTGGAGGTGCTGTTCTTTAGCTTCTGCTTACGCTTTGCCGCGGCGATCTGCTTTCGCTTGCGGTCGCTTGGCTTCTGATATTCATAGTGCTCGCGCGCTTCGCGAAGAACGCCAGTCTGCTGAATCTGCTTCTTGAATCGCTTCAGAGCCTGATCCAACGTCTCGTTCGGCTTAACTTGAACCTGCGTCAAACTTATTCACCCCTTTTAACCACGCATCGGCATTGACATTGAGTGCAGGTGGCATTATACCGCGATGCCGTCCAACTGTCAATCAAAATTCACCAGGCGATCAGGGCGATCGCACTCGTTCGTAGGACATCCCATTCAGCTGCGGGCGGAATTTGTGTTGGAACCCGCGGCGGTTTCCTTTGCGTCCCGATCGCAAGCGTTTTGCGTCCGCTGCTTCCAGTAGTATTGATGCCGATCCGATTTCCAGCCGGCGTAGAGAGCGTCCCACGTGTTCCTGCCATGGTGCGGTTCGAGCGACGCAGGGTCGATTGGTTGACTCTGCCCCTGGAATCGATAGTCGACCGAAATGCGCAGTCGATCCTCCGTGAGATTCGGCAGTCCCTTGTGTACGAGCAAGCTGTGGAAAACGATCACGTCGCCGGCCTCGAAATCCGACGCCGTCCACGTGTACGGCAAGGTATCCGTGTCGATCCCCTTGCCCCCAGCGCCGAGGGCATCGCGAGTGGGGAATATGCCGCTCGTGTGCGACCCGGGAAGCACGGCAAGGCTGCCGAGGGTCTGGGGGCAGTCGGAAAGCGGTATCCACGCTGTCCAGGTCTCTTCGGTCCCGCGAATATGGATAAAGTCCTGGTGCGCGGGCGTCGAATATTGCACAACCTTGGGAAAGATAATCCGCGCGATAGTGCGTGGATGAACGAGGGTTGGCTCGCCAAAGAGCGCGTCGAAAATGCCGATCAGCTTCGGAGTGTGCGCAAGTGCGTGGAAATCTTCGAGCGCAAGCACTTTTTCGTACACGTCGAAAAACGTGGGCTGGCCTTCAATATGCGCGACGCCATTCGCCGCAATCCCGTCGGCCGGATCCGTTCCGGACTTCAGCCATCGGTGATCCTCGCAGATCGCGAGGATCTGCGCTCGGACGTTCGCGAGTTCGGCCGGATCGATCAATTCGCGGAAAAAGAGATACCCCTCTGCGCGCGCCTTGTCGCGCAGCTTTTGTGGCTGGTGCATCAAATCGTTTGCTATCGAAAATGGCTCCATGTTTGCCCTCCCCTCAGAATTGTGTTCCAGCTTACCATGGGGATCCGTCCATCGGGAATGGACGGAGGCGAGAATCCCTGGAGCGAATCGGGGCGTGGGGCGGAGCCAGAGAAACGAGCGCAAAATCTTGGCGCGCCGGCGACTGATGCAAGCGGTGGGGCGTGCAGGAAGGCTAGGGCCTTGCGCCATCTATGCCGCCGTCGGGGGCGTTTTTAAATCAGGGCACTGCCACGGCGTCTCGCCCGCGAGATCGTTGCCGCCTCGAATGGCAATCGTAGAGCCCGCCTTCATGACGAGGTGTTCGACGGGTATCAGGTGCTTTCGCGAGCCAAAGAGCGTCTTACACTCGACTTCGACGAATACGACTCTGCCATTATCGTGGCTGACCACGAACTCGCGGATCGTGCCAATGGGCTTGCCGTCCGAATCGTGGACTTGCTTGCCCCGAATATCATGCTCCGGTGAGAGAGTGAGCGGCAAATCGCTCAGAAAATGTAGGACGTTCTCGTCGTGAAGAGATGTGCTCACTGGGACAACCTTTCTTCCCTGATCCGGTCCAGCCGATCGCGCGATAGCGAGCATTACCCAAAATCCGTCAGTTGCTAACATGCCCCGGCATCTGCCGGTTTTTTGGAAGAATCGAACGCGGAGCGGCGCATTTCGCGCCAGCAGAGCAGGCCGAAGCCAATGAGCGAGAGGGCGGAAATGACGGCCCCGGCGAGGAAGGCGGGTGGGAGGTAGTTAAGCAGGAAATGATGGCGGCCGGCTACGACCGGAACGCCGATTTCCATATAGTTGGCCGGCATCGGCGTATAGGTTTTCTGGGCCGATCCCGGCAGGGCGGTCGCGTGGAAAAAGCGGCTGTATGTATCGGTAATCACGACGATCCCCGAGGTTGGCGTGTCAACCTGGACGTCCAGCGTGTCCGAATCTCGCCACGCGACGCGCACCTGCCCCGGCGGCGCACTTGGCGGCGGAGAGACTGGGGCGATGCTGGGCTTCCGCTCGAGGACGGTTTCGTGCAGCGCATCAAATTGGGGATCGAGAACGACGGGCAGGATATGGTCGCGTCCCGTAAACCGGCGATAGCGATAGACGATCAATCCGTGTGGCAGCGGGTTGTCCACTTCGGAGAGACTGATCTTGTCGCCGATCCAAGTGAATACGTATTTCAGCCGCAAGAGGCGCAGCGGGACGCTCGGATGGCGCAGCGACGCGTACATTGTGGCCGAATCGATATCGCCCCCCTCGGAACCGATTACGAACTCGGCATACCGGCGCAAGACCATCGGATCGTAACCCCAGATGTCGAACATGCGGTACGCCATTGTTCTGTTCGAGGGAATGGGGTTCTGGGCAATCCTGTAGTCGCCCGGAAAGCTCTTGTAGAATGCGGTCATCATCGCCGGACGCGTCTGCGACGGCTGGAACGTCGTCACGGTCGCGCGTGCGAATGCAAACATCTCGATGCACGCGCAGGTTACGATCAGCCACGTCCAGACGCGAGAGCGTTGTGTGCCCCAGATTGCGCCTCCAATTAAAAAGAAGATTGCCGCACTGACTGAGAGATCGAGCGATGCGAATGTTTGCGCACGATGGATAAATTCGATGACGTCGGCGGAATTGGGATTGTCAAGGCCCTCGTTCAGCGCGATAACGTAGACAATCGCTCGGAGACCGATTGGGCTGACCGCAACGACCGACGCGGCCGCGCAGACGAGACCGGCGATCGCCGTCGCGGCGCTTGTCCGGACAAGCGTCGCGAGCCAACGTGGATCCAACGGATTTGCCGAAGCGGCTGAGCGGCGAATGAGTGCGTCAAGCCCAGCGCCTGCGAGAAGGGCGAGAAAAATGCACGCCTCGAATACGAACTTCGCCGGGGATCGAAACTTGTTCAGCCCCGGGACGTAGTCGAAGAAGAAGCGATAAACATGGGTGTACTTGCCGAGCGCCACGAAGAGCAGCGCAAAGGCCATTGTCGCCCAAAGCTTCCGTCGCGGCGATGCGCCGCGCGCAAATCCGAGCAAGATCAAGGGAACCGACGTGACGCCAAGGAATGCGTTTGTCTCCCATAAGTACCAGCGTCCCCAATACGCTAAATGGCCGAGGTCTCCGAACAGACGGGGCGCAACGAGCGTGAGCAGGTTTTCCGGCGGGAAGGAGAAGTCGGTCGCGAACGAATATGGAACCGCTCCGCTGCGAGTTCCTTCGGTATTGACCTGCAATCCGGTCAGCACCTGAACGGCGGTTAGCAGCAGGGCGATGCCTCCCATGACCGCAAGGGCTACGGCGATGCGTGGCCGGTCGTCGGCCCGCACGAACCGTATGAGCGTATAGAGGGCCAGCGCGAGAAGCGTGTTGTAGACCGTTTGAGGGTGTCCCGCCAGGATCTGCATGGCGAGCGCAAACCCGCCAAGCAAGATAGAGCGCAATTGCGGCTTATCGAGAATTGAGTCGACGGCAAGGAGAATGAGCGGCGCCCACGCCATCGAGGCCAGAGTCGCCAGGTGCCCCGCGTAGATATGGGGGAAGAACGCACCGCCGAACATGAGCGTTGTCCCTGCCAGCAGACAGGCTGCCGGATGCATGCCGTATTTGCGAGCGAGCAGCGAAGTGAATAACCCCGTGAGATACGTGCTGATGAAGATATCGAGATTGATGGCGCGGTCGAGCGGGAAAATCAGGTAGATCCAGTTGGGCGGATAGAACAATCCCGCCTGCCAGCCGGCGAAAAACGGGACGCCGCCGTAAACGTAGGGGTTCCACTGGGCGATATGGCCGCGGCGAAGTTCCGAGAAGCCGAAATCGCGCCAATAGTAAAATTCGCTGGCCAGATCGGCTCCGCCGTCGGACAGCACGCCATGTCGAAGCCCCACGAGAACGTCGCCGAACATGAGGATGCTGAATGCAAGCAAGACAATGGGAACGTACCAAAACGTCTCGGCGCGGGTTCGGCAGGTATCGATCGGCGGTGGCTTCGTGCTATCCATGAGTGAGAGCTTCGGCGGCGGTGTTCTCATTATGGTAAAGCGCGGCGAGGCTGTCAAGCATACAAGCCGGCGGCAGGCCGCGCCATGGAAGTTAGGGGGCTAATTTTATTGCCGTCCGCCCCGCTTGGCGAGCCTCTTTCGGTTGACTTGTTCATCTGTGAACAGCTATAATCAGGGGAAGTTCGGTCTCCATTGAAAGGTGACGTACCATCTTGTTTCTCCGCCATCTCCTTTCGACGGCCACGGCGGCCACCTTGTTGTTCGCAGCTATTCCGCTTTCCGCGGCGCCCGCTCGGGTAGGGGCGTTGCTAACCACGTGGGACTCGCTTTATGTCTACGTTGCGGTCGATGTACGCGATAAGAACGTCATCTCGCTCAACGATACGTTGACGTCACATCCGCAGCAGGATGACGATGTCGAGGTCTTTTTCGAGACGGACGGACCGCACGGGGCGACTCTACGGACATCGAAGACGGTACAGATGGCGGTTTCAGCAGCCAATGGCGCTTATTTCAGCGTCGGTAACGGAACGGCCATCCCGACGCCCAAATCCGTTTTCGATTACAAATTCGCCGCGTACGTGGATGGTCCGCTAAACACGGTTGATGGCAAAGGCAACGGCTTTACGGTCGAACTGGCGATCCCGTGGGCAGAGTTCGGGCTCGATGGTCCTCCGCCAGCGGGAACGGCATGGGGATTCAATGTCATTAGTCGCGATCGAGACTCGCTGACCGCTCCCGCCCAAACGTTATATTCGCTTTCGCCGCTTGTTGAGAGCGGCGACGATGTGCAGAACCCTTCCAAGTGGAGTCAGATTACGTTCACGGATACCGCGACCGCCCTGAAGTCGACGGCAACATCCGTCATCTCGCCGCATGTGAGCGCGTCGCTTCCTCCCGTGATCGATGGAACGATCAGTGCAGGCGAGTGGCCTACGGCAACGGGCTTGTCGTTTGGAGATCGCGCGATCGCAGCGCCCGCTCCTACGCCAGCTCAGGAACCCAATACGGGCGATGCATCATCCGCTCCGGCGCCTTCGGCGAGCCCCGCTGTCCCAGCCGCACCGTCGCCTACGCCATCGGCTGCGACGCCGGCGCCTGTGCCTGCCGCTCCGGCGCCGAACCCTGACTACAACATCTACCTGCCGGGAGGCGGCGTCGTGCACGTTAACGGCGGCGCGTCCGCTTCCGCGCCAGTTGCCGCGCCGCCCGCGCCTTCTCCCGCCGCCCCCGCCGCGCGGACGGGCAAAGCCGGCAAGGGGAAGCCCGCCGAGACGCCGGTTGATACGCGGCCATCGCCGGTGGGGCTGATGGGCGACGAGCGCACGAACCCGCTATCGCCCGCAAACGACAAGCGCAATCCGCTCCTCTTTCTGCCTAACGCCAATAACCCTGCTGCCGATCAGCAGGTTGCGGGCGCGCCGGATGTCGATACGACCCTGCGGCCGCCGCTGCCAGCGCAGAGCCGCGTCAGCCCTCGCGTCATGGCGCTTTATGAACTCGACGAACAGCCTGGCGCGGCGCTCGATGGCTTTTTCGACCAGCCGGAGGCATCGCTTGGTCCCTGGTATGGAGCCAGAAGCGGCAGATTCCTGGCGGAAGAGTTGCGCAACGCACGCCTCTCTGGCGTCGAAGTGTTGTTGCCCGTCTTTAGCGGCGCGCCCACTCAGCTCACGGCCCTGCGCGGGTTGGTGCAAGCGCTGAAGACGATTGACGACAATGGCGGCGATTATCCCTTGTTAGGCCTGTGGCTGACCGGAGACGATAATCCCTTCGAGGCGGTCTCGACGTTCTTCTCGATGGTTCCTCCGAAGTATCGCGCGCAGGTTTTCCTGGGCGATCAGGACGGCAACAAGCGGGCTTATGTGGTCGTCGCGGACCACGCGGTCGACCGGGACAGTCTGAATCAGCAGTTCCAACGCGATTTCGGGGTTCGGAATCTGCTCGCGATCTCCACTCTGACGGAGGGTTCGCCGATCGTCACCGCAACGGTTTCTCCTGGCGGACGATCTGTCGCTGGCCTGGCGGGCAGACGGCAGACGCAAACCTACGAAGCCTCTTGGGATGCCGCGCTCAAGCGTTCTCCGGATTGGGTGGTCGTCGATAGCTGGAACGATCTCCGCCGCGGGACCGAGGTTGCGCTGACTCGCCAACATGCCGACCAGTACGCCAACCTAACGCGCGTGTTCGCGTCGAAGTGGGGAGGCGATCAGGCGTGGTCGGCGCGGGTGCTCAGCAGCGATGCGCCAAACGAGATCCTGACGAAGGCGCTTTACGAGGTTCACGTCCGCGTGGAGAACACGGGAACCTTGCCCTGGGGGCGCTCGCAGGGATACGCGCTCTCGTATCGCTGGTACACCATGGACGGCAAGTTGATCGACGACAGCGCGCCGCGAATTCCGCTGCAGAACGATATTCTTCCCGGCGATTCGGTTCCGGTTACGTTCGGGTTGGCGGCTCTTAACGGATTTGGCTCCTCGATCGATCCGGGCGAGTACATTCTCGCGATCGATGTCGTTCAAGGCAACCGGCGCTGGTTCAGCTATGCCGCGAACATTCCGCTCAAGGTGCACATGACGATCGCCGGGGATGCCGCCGCCGCCGCGAACCTGGCAAGCGTTCTGAGCACGACGACGCCTTCCTTCGTTAAGCCCGGTTCGGTCTATAACGTTCAGGTGCGCGTCAGAAACGATGGCGCGGGGACTTGGACCGCGGGAAAGACGTCCCTTTTGTTGGCGCTTAAGGAAGACGCCGTTCCCGGGGGCGCCGCGCCGGGCGTCTGGAAGTCCGAGGCGCCGCTGACGGTCGATGCTCCGCCGGGCGATGTCGCCGTGTTCGACGCGTCGTTGGCCGTACCGCCGTCTAATGGCATCGGCTTCGTGGCGTCGTGGAAGCTCAACGAGACCGGCTACAAGGGCGGTTACAACGAGCGGCTGGGTTTGACCGCGTCGGATAGCGGACCTGAATTCGGTATCACCGATATGGCGCGACAGTTCTCGGCCGGTCAAAAGGTTCGGGTTCGTCTAAGCCTGCGCAACCCATCTCACAGCGTTGTCCACCGCGGCGAATACCGCGTTTCGTACCGCATTTATTACCTTGATGGCCTGCTTGCCGGCCCGTCGACGACGCCTCCCGCGCAACTTCGCACGGATATCGCGGCTGGCCAAGAGGACGTGGTCTTCGCCGATTTCCAGGCTCCGGCGTATCCCGGACGCTACACGGTAGTTTGGGGACTTGTTGGCGCGGACGGCGATTTTCTGGCGGATTCTCAGACCTTTGTCGCACAGGGCGATACCTTGCCGCTTCAAATATGGGTCACCGCCGACAAGAATGCTCGCACCGTGCCGGTCGATCTGACCGCGCAGTTCAACGAGCGCGGGGTGGCATTTGAAGGGGAAGCGACCAAGGGCTTTGATGGAGCAGGGGGCGCGATCCCTGGCGAAATGCTGCCGCCCGATGGGACCCAGGAGCTTGACGGCGACCCATTGCTCATCGGCAAGGCGGGCCCCGCGCTCTATCCGTCGGGATACTATTCTTCGGCAACCGGAGACCAGTGGGAGTCCAATCATCGGATCTCCTTCTTGTTCCCTGGAAAGAACGGCGCCAATGTCGTGGCGGCGCATGGTCAGAAGATCCCCGTGCCGCGCGGCACCTATCGAACGGCGCATATCCTCGCTGCGTCGTCATCCGGAACGCCCATTACCGCCTCGATAGGCATGTCATACGGGAGCCAGACGACCTCCTCGACCATCGAGCTTTCCACATGGTCGAGCGCGCCGTCGACGGCATCCGTTGGATTCAGGACGTCGTACCGGCTCTTGAACGGCGAGGTTGTTGACGGAACTCCTTGCATTTTAGTCGACTATGCGGTGAGCGTCGATCCAAGCAATAAGCTCTCGGCGGTGATCTTGCCGGATGATCCGCGCGTAAAGGTTCTTGCGATTACGTTGGAAAAGTAAGCCGGCCGCCTTCGCGCCGTACGGGAGATGTAAGTGAAGCAATTTTGCGCATTGTTGGCGGCCATCGCCATGTTTGCCGCTGCGCGCGGCGTCGTGTTGGCACAGGACTCGATCCCGCTCGCCAGTCGCCTTCCCTCGCTCAGTGCGAACGGTGCGGCGGGCGGCGGCGGCCGCACCGATATTTTTACAGACGAGCGCGGCAATAAGACGCAATACAATCTGCAGCTGCTTGGCCTTGCGTCCGCCGTTGCGGCGGACGACGACGGGATTCACAAGACTCTCCTGGTCAAATCGGGCTCCGAAGCAAACCGCATCTCCAACGACATCACGAAGCTCGGCGATCTGACCTACGTTGCCCCCCTGCTGGGCGCTGTTTACCTGACGGGCGGCAACAGCAATCACACGCTGGCGAGCCACGCGGCCATTGCTGTATGGAAAGCGGGCATGATTGGCGTCGTCGCGAAATATGCGATTGGACGTCACCGGCCCGGCGACGGTACGACGGGTGGAACGTTCTCGCCCTTCTCCACAAGCGATCCGAAGAATTCGTTTCCCTCCGGACACTCCCTTGTCGCGTTTTCAGTCGCGACCGTTTGGGCCAACGAAAAGCCCGGCGAAAAGGTGATCGCCTATGGTCTGGCGTCGCTGGTGGGCCTATCGCGCGTGATGCTTGGCGCTCACTGGGCGAGCGACGTGCTTGCGGGAGCGGCTCTTGGCATTTCACAAGGGCGTCAGGTCAACAATGGCAACACCGATCTGTTTACGATACGATTCTGATCGATCGATCGAACGGTACTGGAAAGTTAGTTTATGCATGGCGCAAGTTACGTATTTCTGGCAGCGGCCAGCTTAGCTGCGGGAGCAATCAATTCGGTTGCGGGCGGCGGCACGGTGCTGACATTTCCGGCGCTGCTCGCGGCGGGAGTCCCGCCGGTGACGGCAAATGCGACGAGCACGATTGCGCTGGTGACCGGTTCGTTGACGAGCGCGTATGGGTATCGCGAGGAGGTCGGCCGCAGTAAGCGGCTGATGATCTGGATGATCGTTCCGAGCGTCATCGGCGGTACGATTGGGGCTCTGCTCGTGCTTCACGCGGGCGACGCCGTCTTGAAGAAGCTCGTGCCGTGGCTAATTCTGGGCGCGACCGTGCTGTTTCTTGCGCAGGAACCAATCAGCCGCTGGTTGCGCGCCACCCAGGAGAAGGAGATAAAGGACGCGGCCGAGGGACGCGGGCATGACCCTGATAACCCGGAAGGGAAGCGTTTGGCCACTGTTCTCTTCTATCAGTTCTTCGTAGCGATTTATGGCGGATTTTTCGGCGCTGGAATCGGCATTCTCCAACTGGCCGCGCTCGGCTTCTTGGGACTGACTAACATTCACCGCATGAACGCGGTTAAGAACGTAACCTCCTCGGCGATCAACATTGTCGCCTCGGCGATGTTTATTCTCGGCGGCCGTGTGAATTGGCCGATCGCCGTTCTGATGGGCGTCGCCGCCATCGCCGGAGGCTATGGTGGAGCGGGCGTGGCGCGGAAGATCGGCCAACAGCGCGTCCGCCAGATCATTATCGGCATCGGTTTCGCCATCGCGGGCCTGATGTTCTACCGCCAGATGCACGGCGGTATGTAGGCCGCTAGCCGCTCCCTCGCTGCCTGCGGCGCTTCCCCCGCTTACTTCACCTCGTACGCCGCGGTCACCATCACCGTTACGCGCTTGTCTATTGACTCCGTGTCCTCAGCCCCGCCATCGGTCTGCTCGTCGGCATAAGCTCCGGTAACGGACATTGCGCCCATGTGCGACCAGCGCAGTTTGCCTAGGCGCGCGCCGCTGCTGACCGCGATCCTTTCGGCGCGCTCCCTGGCGTTCTTGGCGGCTTCGGCCAGTATGCTGTCCTTCTCGTCCGCCAGATTCGTAATGCGGTACTGAGGCGCGTTAGAGCCGAGCGCGACGCCCTGCTTGATGAGTTCGGTGGCGCTGCGAGAGACGGCTTCGACGGTTTGGACCTGATTGCTGCGCACCTCGATAATTTGCGACAACCGATATCCCTTGATTGTACGATAAACGGTTTCATCGCTTCCGTTGTCGCTGGGCTGCGTCTTCTCGTAGAGGACGTTTGTCTTGATGGCGAGCGGGAAGACATCGGAATCGCGCACGGCATGGGCCGCGAGGTAGGCTCGCAGCGTTGCGCTTCCTTGCTGGAGCGATGCGTAAGCGTCGGCGACCGTAGGCGCCTGGTAGCTGATTTCGGCATCCCAGATGATGTAATCGCTGTGGACGATTCGTCTGGCGGTTCCGTTGACGCGGATGGTTTCGTCAGCGGAGCGGGCGCGTCCGATTGAGCCGCCAAGGACGCCGGCGGCGACGAACAGGCCCAGTGCGACGATCAGGGCCGGCAGGAGCGTTGCGAAACGATCTGTAGCCATTTGAGTCCCTCCGCATTCCATGATACTCCGCTATCTTTCCCATTTGTATCCATCGATGAAGCGGCTCGTTTCCAGGATGTCGGGCTGACGCGCGCGCTGCCCGCTTCATCTTTCCGCTGACCCTCCGATAAACGCTAAAATGTACGGTTTACGACGTATCTCGTCCACATGGCGCTTGCCTGCGTCTGTGATTGAGAAGTTTTTTTTGTGCATTTAAACGGCGCATTTTGAGCGGAAATTGTCACCTCGTAAGCATCGATAGATCTTTGAAATATCGCGTTTACAATCGATTTATCAATAAATGAGCGTAATCATAAGCTTGGATGCTAGCGCGTTGCGGTTCGATGCCGTTGGCGGCCAGGCTCGTTGTCTGACCATTCGCGGCTTCCCAAATAGTCGGCTGGAGTACAGAAAAAAAGCATGCGACCGACAATGAATGAGGGACGGCATCTAAGCTCGCTTCGTCCGTCACCAAGAACAAGATCGGTGGGAGTATATCATCGATCGACTTACGGAGGAGAGAAACGCGAAATGCGGACAATCAAAGCGCTACTTGCGGCCGGTAGCTTAATCTTGGCCGTCGGAGCCGCCAGTGCTCAGGGGCAGATCGTAATCAGTCCTGAGGCTACGGCAGGAACCGAGCAACTGAGCCTGACCATCGAACCACAGGCCACGGTCACCGTTCCCGGAGCGACGACCTTTCCAGATGTCACGAACGTTACCAATACCGCCACTGCGACCGTGTCGACCAGTGCGGGCACAACGGGCAGCCTGTCGATCTCCAACATGGTGGTTGATTGGGGCGATCACGTGATTATCACGGCGTCCTCCACCGGCTGGACGACCCCCGGAGGCTCTACGCCGGGTGTACCGCCCGTCGTCGGCGACGTGGCGATTACGAAGAGCGCTGGGTTTACTGGCGATACCTTCTCGGCAATTGCCGCTCTTACAGGCACCGACCAAACACTCGTTACGTCGGGCGTCAATCCTCAGGGCACATCCACGTCGGGAGATCTCACGTTTACGATCAGCAACATTGAGACCCACTTCCTCGTTGCAGGCCAATACACCTTGACCGTCACGTACAAAGTGTCCGAAGGATAATACAGCCGCTGGGCTTAGCGCGCTGCGAGCGAATCTTCGGGCAGGTTGATTAGAAGCAGTTCCGGAAGACAACGTCCCCTTCCGGAACGCTTCACATGGAGAGAAACAATGAAAAGAGCCGTGTGGGCTGCTCTGACAGCCGTTACTTTGCTCATTTTACCTGGTAAATTTGCGGGGGCGCTGACCTTTCGAGCAGCACTTACCCCCATTCACGTTACTGCTCAGCCTGGCGACGTTGTTAATTCGACCTATTTCATGACAGTCATCAAGGCAGAGCATCCGACGCACTTCCGGGTCCACGCGGAGGACTATTACAAGAACGAGGACGGATCGGGCAACTATCTTTCGCCCGGGCACATTTCTCATTCTTGCGCCAACTGGATTCAGCTTAACCCTGGCGAAGCAACGATCAACGTAGGCGAGATGCTCAAGGTTCGCATGACGATCGCGGTTCCGACCGGCGCGAAGCCAGGCGGTTATTGGTGCGTAATGACGATTGACGAGGTTCCAGATCCAGACGCCGTCGCGAGCCAACAGCAGCAGGGACGAAGCATTGGCGTTCGCTCGCTTACGTCGATCTCCGTCAATGTTTACGTGGACATTCTGCCGTTGGACAAAGAAGCCCGGATCATGTCGGTGCAGATCGGCGGCGACCAGGCTGTTCTACGTGTTGCCGATACGGGCAATTGCGAGTTGACGGCGACAGGGCGGATCGAGTTTGCCAAGCCTGGCGACGACAAGTCCATTGCGATCGCGCCCATTCAGAAGACCTCTATTTTTTGTGAACCCGTCAACACGACATCGATAAAAGTCGATCTTCCAACTACCGACGTTCTCCCTTCTGGTCGATATCTGGTTCGCGTCGTTCTCGACATCGGACTGGATCATTACATCGGCGCGCAGAAGGAAATGGAAATAGACCGTGTTCCTGAGACGAATAATACGGGAGCGGGCACGAGCCCTAAGTAATTCAGTTCTAACTGGATTCCAGCTCCTGACAATTTTATGTCTCGGCACGAGCGCCCAGGCGGCCTGGCAGGTGAGCGTCCAAGGAAGCGACGTCACCGGTCTTGCCAACCCGATTGAGCGTTTGGGGAAACCTTGTGTTAACGTCCTTGCAGTGGCGTCAGCGCTAGGCCTCCAAACACGGATCGACGGACGTGTCCTCTGGATCACGGACGCAATGGGGGTTCGATGGCATGGCGTGGACGGCGATTGGTCGCTGATCTCGCCAGGGCGCACGCTCGCCTTGCCGGTCCCGATTTATATTTTCGGGGGCGACGCCTTTCTCCCCGTGGAAACGCTGGCGTCGCTTGCCGGTCTCGACTGCACAATCGACACGTCGCGGCAGACCGCCGCGATCGAACTTTCGCGCACACGCGACGCGTATACGCGAGACGAAGAACGCGCCCTGCATGTGCCGTCTGGTTGGAAAGCGCTAATCGTACCAAAGACGCCCGACGAGCTTGCGGCGCCAAGCGGCTTCGTTGAGATTGTCCCGCCGGCACGTAACGCTGAGCCGGAACACGCGGCGAGCACGTCCGTCGTTCCCGTGCCGCAGCCGGCCGCTCCAGCGTCCGCCAAACAAGCGCCGGTCGCGCAGGCCGTCGCTCCAGTTCCGCCGACCGACTGGCTAAACAGCCCGGCGATGCCGTTTTCGTCAACGACCCCGCCAGCGACCGCCACGCCTCCCGTAGCGCAATCAGCGCAGGTCGCCCCCGTCGCGCCAGCAATCGCCTCCGGCGCGACAGTGGCGCACCCGGCGCCATCTTCGCCCGCAGTCGCCTCGGGAGGGTCGTCCACGCCGGCCAATCCGCCGAGTGTGACGCAATCGCCGGCCACGCTCGTTCCGTCCTTGCTGCCTCCCTCGACGCAGACGACGTTCGTGCCAGCGCCTCCACCGCCGGTGCAACCGCCGCTCGTGACCAAAGATGCGGCGCCGGTGCCGGATGGCTGGACGGATGTTGTCGTGCCGAAGACTGCGGCTGAGCTTAATTCGACTGCCAACGCCGTAACGTCCGGCGGCACGATCAACGTCAGCAACCAGAAGAGCATTTTGCCCCCGGCGACTGACCATATGCGCGTAAACATGAGCACCGGGTACGTCCCCGGATACGATGGCGGCATGAGCATCACAGGGACGGGAAAGGTGCTTGGAGACGAAGTCGATTTTCAGGGCGTAGGGACTTATGGAAGCGAGCGGTTGCAATTCCAGCCGGTCGGATTTGAGGTGAACGATACGGAGCATGGCCGCAAAATCAATTTAGGCGTACTGGAAAGCGACGTCTTTGGCGGCAGCACGGGGGCGAGATATTCTCTGGAGAAGGCGCCGAATTCGTGGACGAGCCTTTCGCTCTATCAACCTCTCGCAGGGCCGTACCATCATGGCGACCTGATCGGGTATCGGGATGATTGGCGGCTTACGAACTGGCTGAATCTCGACGGAGAGGTTACGTCGGATGGATCGGCAATGAGCAGGGAGAAGGTCCGTCTTGGCGCGCTTTCATTGTATGGAACGTACGGCAAGATCAAGGAAACTTCTGAAACCGACTACTCGGCCGGAGCGAGCTACTCGGTGAGACGCTTATTGACGCTTGGCGCTTCCGATAGTCATACCGGCTACGGTCTTAACCGGGAGAACTACAGCACCTATTACGTGCAGATACCGATTACAACGAAAATCTCAGTC
Source organism: Capsulimonadaceae bacterium (assembly GCA_031292625.1). Classification (GTDB taxonomy): domain Bacteria; phylum Armatimonadota; class Armatimonadia; order Armatimonadales; family Capsulimonadaceae; genus JARLGU01. The sequence continues at coordinate 75,610 of JARLGU010000028.1, forward strand.
AATGCGACGAACGCGACGACGCTGACTCCAGGAAGCTCGAGCAGGACGACGACTGTTGGGCTGACCGTCCCGGTCCTCAAGTTGACGGCTACGGGGCAGTACCAATGGACGAACATGCAGTTTAACCCGTTGGGAACCAACTCCTTCTACGATCGATATCGTACGGCCAGTCTCAATCTCGGCGGCAGCGTGAACAAGAACGTAAGCATTCAGTATTGGGCGAACGCTCAGACGCAGCAAGACGGCCAGTATTTGTTAAGGCAACAGATCCAAGCAAAGCTCTTGCTCGATAAGTCGAACAGTCTCAACATCTCGGACGGTTTTACACAGTTCCAGAGCGGCGATCAGCTTGACGTCCAGTGGATCCACAATTTCTCGAAGGACGAATCTCTTTCTCTCGAATATGGACCGCTTCTGACTTACCAGAGTGAAACGGTCAAACAGAATGCTCGCGGTTTTAGATTGATCTGGAGCCAAGCGCTTGACTTTGCGACGCCGGCGGCCGGAGGCGCGGTGACGGGGCGGGTGCGAAACATGATTGGCCGCCCAATGAAGGGCGTCCGGATCATCCTCGGTCCGTACAGCGGCTTTACGGCCGCAGACGGCGGCTACGAATTCCGCAACGTTCCACACGGAAGCTACGAATTGTATGTTGACGACTCGTCGCTTCCCGCGAACTTTAAGAACTGCTGCGCAAAGCAGGTCATCGGTGTCGAATCCAGAAAGACGGTCAACCGGGACTTCGAAATTATTCCTCTGGGCTCCGTCACAGGCTATGTGTATAATGATAAGAAAGGGACGGGTAAGTACGAGGATGGCGAAGGTGTTGCCAACGTTCTCGTCCGGCTAGGTCAGTTTACGACGCTTACTGGGAACGACGGTTTCTTTGGCTTCTATAATGCGGACCCAGGCAAATATCTGCTAGAGGTGGATCCGAACCACTCCTTGCAAGGGCTCACACCCGAGACGGCAGTCCGTCCGGTCGATCTTCGCGCCGATCAGGCGGTACGCGATGTTAACGTCAAGCTCGTCTTCCACGATAAACCGGTCGAGCTCCAGGAGTTGAAATGATAACGAGTTTCTCACGGACAATCCGCCGCTTCCTTGCGGCAGCTCTGAGCATCGCCGCGGCGGCGTTGCTCACCGGCTCCGTTGCGAAAGCGCAGGATATGGCGACCATTACGGTCCCCGCCGGATCCATTGAGTTCAACGTGACGGATGTCACGAAGAATACGCCCGCCAGCAACAATCCGCAGACGCTTGGGTTCACGGGGGCGACTTTCACGGGCGGCGACAATTCCGTGCAGTTCCTGCTTTCCGCTGGCGGACAATACTTCAGCGCGGGGACAGGCAACGGATCAATCCTTTCCAGCATCGTTCAGTGGAAAGGCACGGCGACCTCGGGTACGGGAACCGTAACGACATCGTCGCTAAATTGGCCGAACGCGGTCGTCGTCTACACGGGAACTGGGACACAGGGCGGCGCGAACATTTGGTTTCGCCTCAAGGGGCCAATTACCGGGATATCAGCGGGTACATATTCCTTAACGGTTACGTGGAAAGTTCAGGGCACTTAAGCAGACATTCCGCCCGGAGGCTTCTCGGGGTATCGTAATCAGTGTTATGGCCAAGTCATCTAAACATTCCGGGCGGCTGGTCGTGGTGCTCGCCGCACTTTTCATGTTGGCTGTTCTTTGGGCGGCGGCGACTCTGGGGCGGTTAACTCAGCCCCTGTCGCCGGGGAGTCTCGCACGCGTGCTCGTCGCCGTGCCGAAAGGCGCATCGGCTAGCCGGATCGGCTCGATACTCGTCAAAAGTCACGTTTTGCGCAGTCGCGAGGCATTCCTCGTGGCCATTCGTCTCGACGGGCTTCGTTCGCCCCTTAAACCAGGCGTTTATGAGCTTTCGCCCGCAATGAGCCCCCGTCAGATCTTGCGTACGATCGAGAGCGGCCGCGTCGCGATGAACGCGGTGACGTTCCCGGAAGGCTTTACGATTGTCCAGATGGCGGACCTTCTGGCGCGGCGCGGTATGGTGGATCGGGAGCAGTTTCTCCATCTTTGCCGTGAAGATGGGCGCAGCGTCACGGCCCCGCATGGTTTCGTCGCGCCCGACGACAATCTCGAAGGCTACCTTTTTCCGGATACGTACCGGTTCGGCCAGCATTGCGAACCTCGCATGATTGCAACGGAAATGCTCGGCGAGTTCGAGACCCGGGTCGTCCGCCGCCACCCCGAGGTGGCAGATTGGCGCGAGCCAATGATTGTCGCCTCTCTCGTTGAGCGCGAGGCGCGCGTTCCCGAGGACCGGCCGCTGATTGCGGGGGTGATCGGCAACCGGCTGCACAAGGGTATGAGGCTGCAGATCGATGCGACGGTGGAGTACGCGCTTCCCGCGCATAAGGTGCGATTGACCTACGCCGACCTGCAAACGGATTCGCCCTACAATACTTACCGGCATGGCGGGCTTCCGCCGACGCCGATCTGTTGCCCGGGTCTTTCTTGCATTGAAGCAGCGCTCAATCCGGCTTTGTCCGACTACCTCTTTTACGTTGCGGGACCAGGAGACAGGCACATTTTCACCCGTTCCCTTGCCGAGCATGATGCCGTAAGGCGTAAACTCCGCGAAGCGCGCGGCATTTAGCCGGGCAAGCGTTCTTTCCTTTGTGATTGGGTCTCGTCCATCAACTCCAAGGGTTGACGGCCGGCGAATGATTTTCGCGCATTCTGCCGGAAATGCATGTTTTTCGATTCCATTCGCGCAGCATCTCTGCCTGGATCGAGGCTGGGAATCAATGCAATCCGTTTCCGGCGCGAGAGGATTTTGCGGGTCCGGATATAATCTATACGCGATGGGCGATATGCTGACATTATTGAAGCCGTCTCAGGTGGTGAGGCGAATCGGGGATATCCGGCCTGCCGAACTGAAGGCGCGCGGGATCACGGCGATTATCACGGATCTGGACAACACCCTGGTTCCGTGGAGGCGCTATAACATTGCCGAGGGCGTCATCGATTGGCTGGCGGAGCTTGAGCGTGAGAACATCAAGATCGTGATCGCATCCAACACGATGCATCGTTCGCGCCTCAAGCAGCTGGCTGACACGATGAGGATTCCATTCGTCGATCGTGTTCGCAAGCCGTGGGTCGGCGGTTTTCGCCGATCGATGCAGCTGTTGGAGACTTCCGCGGAACAGACCGCCGTTGTGGGCGACCAGTTGTTCACGGATGTTCTTTGCGGCAACAAACTCAATATGTTCACGATTTTGCTGCGTCCGCCCATTCCAAAGGACGAGTTTATCTCGACCGTCATGCTTCGCGTCTTCGAGAACGCCTTTATTAACATCATGCAGCACAAGGGACTCTGGCCCAAGGATTCGCCTAAGGCGGGCAAGCCGGCGTCTCGTGGACAGAAGCGCAACGAGGCGATCGATCCGCCGGGGGAGCGCTAAGGTGGTTATCTCGGGGAAGACGCGCGTCGTTGGCGTTTGGGGCTATCCGGTTGGGCATAGCCGTTCGCCAGCCATGCATAACGCCGCGATTGCGGCGCTTGGGCTAGACTGGGTCTACGTCCCATTCGCCGTAGCGCCCGTCGCGGTCGCGGAGGCCGTGGCCGGCATCCGGGCGCTCGGGATGCTGGGCGTCAACGTCACCGTCCCGCTCAAGCAGGCGGTGATTCCTTATCTGGACGAGATCGATCCTGTTGCCGAGCGCCTTGGGTCGGTCAATACGATCGTAAACCGCGACGGCATTTTGACTGGCTACAGTACGGATGGTCCGGGGTTCCTGTGGGATCTTGCCGATAACGGTGTGAGCTTCGAGGGGAAGCGGGTATTGATCTGGGGGGCCGGCGGAGCGTCGCGCGCCGTTGCCGCGGCGCTCGCGGAGCGCGATTGCCGCGTTACGGTCGCGAACCGGACGCTTGCGCGCGCTCGGGATGTTGCGTCGCTTGCCGGACAAGGCGCCAGCGCCGTCGAATGGGGGGGAGAAGCCTACGACGAGGCAGTCGCTGGCGCGGAGCTATTGGTGAATACGACATCGCTGGGCATGACGCCGGCATCCGTGAACGAGATGCCTTTCGTAAAGCCAGGCGCGCTGCATGCGGGACAGGTGGTATACGACCTCGTGTATGCTCCCGAACGGACCCGTTTACTCGTAGAGGCATCCGCCGCCGGTTGCAGGGCGATTGGCGGACTGGGGATGCTGGTTCGTCAGGGCGCGGTGTCGTTGGCGTATTGGGCGAACCTGGACTTAGCCGACGTGCCGGTCGAGTGCATGGCCGCCGCGCTGACCGCGGCTGCGAGCTGATCCGGCGCGAGGCTGCTTTAGGCGGCCGGCGCGAGGTGCGAATTCAGGGAAGCCGCATCTATTCATATCAACGATTGTCACCGGTATTGGCTCGGTTTCCGGCCGTGAACGACGGGCCTGAGATATCAAGCCCCATCAATGGGACTGCCGGATCGCGATAATGCTGGCCGTCTAACGATTAGGCCCGTTCACGGGCTTTCTCAACGCAGGCCGGCCCTTTCAGGACCGGACTCGCGCCGCTGTTAGCAGTTACAGATGCAATCGGCGCGAGGTGCGAATTCAGGGAAGCCGCATCTATTCATATCAACGATTATCACCGGTATTGGCGCGGTTTCCGGCCGTGAACGACGGTCCTGAGATATCAAGCCCCATCAATGAGGCTGCCGGATCACGAAAATGCTGGCCGTCTACCGATTAGTCCCGTTCACGGGCTGTCTCAACGCAGGCCGGC
>JARLGU010000002.1 GCA_031292625.1 Capsulimonadaceae bacterium
GCGCCTCGTTCACTGCGGTGTTTTACGATGCTTCGACGACACGCGTACAGCCCTTTGCCGCCATCGTCCGCCGGTCACGGACCGGTCTCGCTCGCGCCTCGTTCACGGCGGCGATTTACGATGCTTCGTCAACACGCGTACGGCGTTTGTAGCTAACGTCCGATAGCGGCACGCATCGCGAAGTCACGAAAGCGCTGCGTCGGCCCTTTTTCAAAAACGGCCACGGCGGCCGGGGAGCCGTCCTACAAGTTTTACACACGCTCCTACAAAGCGAATGTCCCAATCAGATTGAATCGAGCGCGAGAACGAGACGATTCCGTAATTGGCTAGCGACGTGACGCATGGGAATGCGCGTCGCATTTAAAGACTTCCCACAACGCGGCTAAGATCCGCTGCGGCGATATTCTTGCGCGGATGGGATTGCGAAACCGGGCGCGAATTTGCCACGACGCATTCGCGATAACGGACCTGTGCAAACCTACCCAAGTCGGCAGGTAAAGACCGCTCATTCGGGCAGCGCATGTTGTCCAGACGTCCTGACATAATATATCAAAGCGATCCACATCAGCGGCATGTTGGCTTACTCGGATCGCTTCAGTTATAAGGATTGTGGCCGCCAAGCACGAGATAATCAGTCGACAAAGAGGAGTGGAAACTAATGGCAACAGCTGAAGTGAATGCAACCGACCGGTACGCTTCCAGCGTGGCGAAACGCTATACGGATGCTTACCGGGTCGCGAAGATCTTCGCATTCTTCGGAGGTTTCACGAAGGTCCTTGGATTCCTGATTGCGGCCCTCATGGTTGCGGCAGGATGCGTATCCTACAATCCCAATCAAACGATGGCGGTCGCGGCCGTTGGCGTTGGGATCGTAGTGTGGATTAGTTCCTTCGTTGCAGGCATGCTGATTTCGGCACAGGGGCAGGTTCTCAAGGCTAATGTCGATACCGCGGTGAACACGTCGCCTTTTTTGTCCGACAGTCAACGTGCAACAACAATGTCGTTGTAAGCCGCGAAAATGTCGCACGCAACGGATGTGCGGATATGTGGCCAGGCTGGCGCAACCACGCCGTCGCTCCTGACGCTCCATCGCCATCTACTGGAGTTTATGATACGCCGTCGTGCGACCGGCCGCAGACCACGCGCTAGGCTTGTCGTCGAACAATGGCGGCTTTAGGCCGCCTCGATTGAGAACCGCCCTGTGAGTCCGACGCGTTCAAGAAGCCGTGGCGCGCGTGCGCACTTAGATAGACGATGCTGCTCACGCCGAGCGCGCATCGTAGAGGATTTTGCATCATGAATACGAAGGCGCGTTGGATTGCGCTTACACTGCTGCCGGCAATATACGCGGGCTTCGGCATCTTGGCTCTGACGACACATCCATTGCCCGCAAATGCCGCGGCGTCTAGTCGCCCGAGCAAGGGGCAGATCGTGGATGAACTCAACAAGATCGTTCCTCTGGACAGTTTCGACGCCTCTCATCCCATCAGTCAGCAAGCCCTTTGCAAGTGGTTGCTGGATCTCGGATCGTTCTGTGCACTCCCAGGAGACAGGGATGCGCCCGCCAGACCAAATTGCGACGACAGCATCGGCAAGGCGAGCGCAAAGCTGTTCGTGAGGCGCCTGGTCGGGCAGGACCTGGCATCGTGGCCTTCCCCAAGGTCGGCGACGCCGCTTCAGGTGACCGAGGACTACGTCGGCTGGACTGGCGACTCAGCGAACTCGGTCTGGTTCCACCTCCCCACTGTAGAACTGACGGCGAAGCCGCGCGAGGCAGCCGGACAACTTTTGGTCAGCTTCCGGGTTGTTAACGCGTGGAATAAGGGAGTTCTCTCGTCGACTGGTGGAAGCGTTTTAGAGACTGTCGCAACCGGCAGCGCCGTGATCGAGTACCGCGAAGGCAACTGGACCGTGACGAGTTGGCACGTCATGCGTAACCGGAAATGGAAGCACGTTACCCTGAGGGCGTAGGCGGTTCCCCGCGTGCACGTTGAAACCATGCGAGCCGGGTACGGTTTCCCGGCGCTTGCCCTGATTGGGGACTCTGTAGTTCGATTATATGAATGAGGATGGGCACTATGAAGCAATTGTCTGGAATCTTGCTCGTTGGAGCGATACTGGCAGCGTCGTTGGGCGTCGTTTTCGCTTCGCCGACCGGCGGTCCGTTTAATACGTATCGGGCCGCAAAGGATCTTGCGAGTGGCCTCCTGTCCGTGTCCGGACCGAGTAATACGGCAAAAGCATCGACCTTCGACCTCGTGTTTTTTGGAGTTTACAGCGCGCTGTTAGATACGCCGGAAGGCAAGAGCTTCCCCGAAATGACCGATCACGCGAAGGTTCCCGCACAGGCGGCAGCGAAGCGCGTCAGGTTGCTTCTTGGCGTTCAAATGCCGCTCAAGAGCGCTAAGTCGAAGGACGTCGCGATCAAACTCAAGAATGGCTTCTTCCTAGCGCCCCAGGAGGATGACCTTGGGACGGAACTCAAGGATGTCCGCGTCAGACTACGTGCCGGCGGTCTTTACGAAATAGTGTGCCAGTCAGAAGACAACGCAGGAGACCCGGTATTCGCGGTAATCAACGCGCGCAGGGTTAAAGACGATCTTGGCGAACGTCTGGTATCAGTTACGTGGAGCGTTGATCGAAAGCGCAATGGGCTTCCGTCTTGGCCGATATAGTTTCGCAACAGGCGACGAGTAAATTGTCCGATGAACACGATAAGCTCTTCGGTATCCGACCGGCGAACTGCAACTTGGAATCCGAGAGGCAACCGGCGTAAGCTGTTCGGCGTCATCGTCGCCTTTGTCCTGGTCGGCGCGGTTGCGGCGCCGGGGTTAATTCTCACAAAGTTTCCCGGCGTGGCCGCGCATTTGGTGGACGATTTCCTGCGACCGGCATTCGGCGACGAGCATGTCGCGCGGCTTGAGCGAGTTCTCTTCGATGCTCAGGATTGCTTTGACAGGTTGCGCGGTAAGCGGGTAGACCTGAGGGCGATCGCGCCCGAGGAGGCGTCTGCCGCTGCTCCGCCGAGTCGTCACCGCGACCAAGAGCGCGATAACAAGGCCGCCGTTCCGCTCCCGATGAACCTGCATTTTGGGTTGCCAGATGTCAAGGCACTTCCCGGCGAGGGCGTTTGGAAGCGAATTGGCAGGGATGGCCTTGTCGCAACCTTTGTCCGCACGGATAAAGTGCGCCCTTACGCCGTCGTTTCCATAGTCCGCATGCCGATGCGCTCGCTTCGGCTTGGCATGGCGGCCGGTCTGAAACAACCCGGCGGTCAATTTGGCTTCCCTGGCCCTGGCAAAATCACGACGGACCTTCAGCGTAACGGACGCCTAGTCGCCACATTCAACGGCGGCTTTCGTTACGGCGACGGCCACTACGGTATGCAGGTTGAGAACGCCCGCTACGCCCCAATCGTCCCTGGCTTCGCAACCGCAATGATTTATCGTGACGGACATGCGTATATTGCGAAGGTCAACTCCGACCGCTTGCCGAAACAAGTTATAGCCGCTCGGGAGAACGGACCGCTTCTTGTGGCGAACGGCAGGCTGGATCCGAGAACGTCGAAACAGATCTGGTTGTGGGCGGGCGATCGAGGCGGCGTCTATGTGACCTGGCGCTCGGGACTTGGCGTGCTGCCCAATGGCGACCTCGTGTGGGCTGGCGGACCGTCGTTGACTCCGGCTGCGCTCGGAAAGGCGTTCGTGCTCGCTGGCTGCGTCAATGCAATGGAGTTGGATATCAACCTTTTCTGGGTGAGGTTTACGCTTTACGACTGGGATGGACACAAATACAAATGGCGCCCGCTCAACAAAGAGCTTCCGGACCAGGGGGCCGTTTACCTGCACGGGAACGAAAAGGATTTCTTCTATCTGTATCGTCCTGAATCTCACATTGGCAATCGATCAAAATAGGGTTCAACGGCGACCCCGCGCTACGCAGGGGAAACGTTTCGCATCTGCCTGACGTCGCTCATGGGAGGAGCGCCGAAGAAGCGCTTGTACTCTCGGTTAAATTGCGACGCATCGTCGTAGCCGACTTTAAAGCCCGCGCCGGCAGCGTCAAAATCACCGTTGAGCAAAAGCCGGCGGGCCTCTTGCAGGCGGAGTTGTTTCTGGAACTGCAGGGGGCTCATCGCGGTGACCGCCTTGAACTGGCTGTAGAATGACGACGGGCTCATTCCTAGCTCGCCGGCGACGTCATCCATACGCAGCGGCTTGTCGAAGCCGTTGCGCAGCTTCTCGATTGCTGTCGTGATGCTGTCCGTGTATCCGGTGAGCATTGCGATATGGCGAAGCCGAGCGCCCTGGTCGCCGAGAAGGAGCCGGTAGACGATTTCGCGCATGATCATTGGGGCGAGTACGCGGGCATCGCCGGGGCTGTCGATGAGGCGAACGTATCGCACGACCGCGTCGAGAAGATCCTCATCCAGGGTGTTCACCGCCATCGCCTTGACTCCGGCGCAGTTTTGTGACACGACCTGTCCGGCCTCCACAATAACGGATCCGACCAGAGCCGGATCGAAGTCTAGCCGGACGCCAAGGTAAGGGCATTCCGGCGACGCGTCGACAATCTGCCCCGTGTACGGGAGCTCAGCGGTCACGATCAGGTACTGGAACTTGCGGTAGGTAAGCCGGTCGTCGCCCAGCAGGAGGATCTTGGCCCCCTGCGCCAGGATGCAGATCGACGGCTCCGAAACCCCGTGGATCGGTTCCGACGGCCTGGAATAGCGGTTTAAATGCAGCCCCTTTACCGGCTCCAAAGTCCCATCCGCCTGAGCGACGGCCTCGATCCGGCCGTGAAGCTCCTCCTGCAACGCTTCGAGCCTTTGCCGGGCATATATTTCAGATTGTGCCATGACGAGAACTTTCTCCTGCTACGACGCCGTCTGGGCGACTGACACGGCTTGCGGGATCGTACAATAGTGAAGCAATCACGTTCGTTCTCAATCTCGCGTTTGAGTGTAATATAGCATTATATATCCGCTAACGCGTGTAGAGTCTTCCAGCTGACAGGGATTTGTATACAATGGCGATTCCTCTGCAGGAGGGCGACGAACATGTATGGCGTCCCGGACGTCAGCGACGTGGGGATTTAATTAAGTTAATTACGATACCAATAAATAGTAAGAGTGAAATTACCGCAATAACAATAATGATGGGCGGGATCGTTTCGCAAAAGTCTTTAAGTCCTTGTGTCAATTTTCTTAAAAAGTTCGCCACTATAAACGCTCCTGAAGCACTCTCGTCTCACAGGCGACGGCGATCTGGCAGCCACAGGCGAATGTCATCTTCTACAATGCTAGCGGTCCTTCGCCCATTAATGATGAGAACGTTAAAATATCCGATGCCGCGCTAACGGAAGCGGACCTCGCGGCAATCGCGAGCAGTGAGAAGATCCAGACACCGTCAGGCGCAGACAAAGCGATCAACGTGTTCTTTGTCTGGAGCTTGCCGAAGGCAGACGACGGCGCTGATGTCATAGGCAAAGGTCAAGTGGGTGGCAATGCCATCTGGCTCATTGATGGTGGTGGCGAAAGTGGGACGTTGGCGCACGAGGCCGGGCACACGTTCAATCTCCATCATCCTGACCTGGCCGCAAAGCTAGGTAATGAGAGGCTGATGTGGTACCAGGGAAGTCCCATTGACCGAATTAGCAATGCTGAGGCAACGACAGCTCAAGGACTTGGGAAGTAACTATTATGAGCATAACAGATCGTCACCAACACTCAGTGTCACGTACGCTGGTAATACCTGTGGTATTCCTGGTGATCAGTTTTCATGCCCTCGCCGATGGGCTCGCGCGGGCCGATTCACGGCCGACCGATTTGGCCACATTGGTGGATCAGGCGGTCAACGCGTATGTGCGTAAGGACGGTGCGGCCAAGATCGTTGAGTTGGGCCCTTATGGCGACGCCGTTCTTCCATATCTAAAGAAATATGTGTCTAACGCAAATATGGATGTGCGATACGCAGCTGCGATGATCGCTGCCAACGCAGAGTCCGAGGCGGCAATTCCAATCCTGGACTCAACCCTTCGGGGCGATACTGCCATGTGCGATTTCCTATTCGAGTGTTTCAGTCCCGAGATCGTACGTAATCGCGGCGGGATACCGGTTCGGGATAATCTCATTTGGTGCATTCTGCACGGCAACGGTCACGGCCGGATCATCGTGTATCCGCTTTTGCTTACATCTTTTCGCAACGATCCAGTTGTGCTCGAATTCTTGAAGGGCCTCCAGCGGATGGAAATTGTGGCTCCGAGCAAGATCGTGTCGATGCCGCCGTTAGCGCCCCCGGCAGCCATCGCCCGTCTGGGGGCCGTCGCTCCTCCCATGTCCATTCCGGACTTGGGCGAATGTTACGTCGTCGAAGGTCACGAGGTTCCTTATGAGTTCGGGCTTCATTTGGCTCTCGCCAACCTTCACCAAAGAAGCGATGAAGAGGCAGTACTTTGGAGGTTGCGTCACAACGACGTTACCAGCATTAACTGTACACTCTATTGCGCGCGGTATGTAACTAACAAGCGACTTTTGCTGGCCCTCGTCGAGCTGACAAAAAACCACACGTTGACCGATATCCCCAAGCCCGGCACGTTGGGCGGCGATACAATGACCGACGCCAGTTATATGCGCGTGTGCGACTATGCCGTGGGAATGCTTACGACGACTTTGCAGGTTGACGTTGGCATCCCCGACCTAACGGCGGTAGCGCTCAAGAAGCAGCCAGATCACTATCGGCGGATCACGTTCGACTCGCTTCCCCCTGTACGCCAATACACCGAACCGGAGCTCAAGATGGCGTACGATCGGCTCAAGGCCGCGGTAGAGAAGATGAAGGACCAGTAACAGTCGCGCCTCAGCACTTGGCGACTACATCATCCTGGTCACGGGCACGGATGCGAACGGCAACACGACCTCGTGCTCGGTCGAGGCCCAGGTGCAGACGGCCAGCTTCACGATCTCGTCAGATCCCGGCTACCTCGACGTCTCTGCCGGCGATACCGGCGGCGACTGGAGCGACATCACGGTAACGCCGATTGGTTCGTTCACCGGCCCGGTTACGCTTTCCGTGACATCGATCACCGATGCGAACGGTGCGGCGGCGAGCGGCGTCTCGGCCGCGTTCGAGTCGTCGAACGGTCCTGCATCCAGCGGTGTCAGCGTGCCCGGCAACGCAAGCGATACGCTTTGGGTAACCGCATCGTCGTCGGCTCCGCAAGGCAGCTATACGATCACGCTGACAGGCACGGACAGCGGTGGCAACACGACCACGACGCAGCTGACCGTGCAGGTGGACGCGGGCTTCAACCTGTTCGCGACGCCGCAGAATGTGACGCTCGCGCCGGGCAGCAGCACGGTCGCGGGCGGTAGCGGGCTGAACGCATCGCCGGTGATCACGGCGACATCGGCAGGTGACGCGACGGGGGCTACAATCACGATCCTGCAGGCGAATATCTACGACGAGAACGGCGATGAGGTAACCGACGGGAGTGTTAGCATTTCGGCCCCAGGCTCGGTCACGGTCGGCGGGGCAGGCAGCCCAGCGACGATCACCGTCGGTAGCGGAGCCGCAAACGGCTCGACGTACACGGTGGCGATCACTGGCCAGGATGCGGCCGGGAATACCAGCTATGCGTGGATAAGCGTTACGGTTGGCGCACCGGGGCTGTCGCTGCAGGCGAACCCGAGCACGGTGAGCGTAAACGCAGGAGATACAACCGGTGCGCTGAGCGTTGTGACGGTCACTCCGACTGGCGGCTTTGCCGGATCTGTGGGCCTTTCCTATACTACGACAAGGCCGAGCGGTTACGCGGGGACACTGCCGGTCGTGATCTTCTCGCCAACATCGGTCAGTATTACGGACACGAACAGTCAGACCAGCAATGCAACGATCACGGCTGACGCGACCGTAGTACCCGGCCAGTACGCGATAACGTTGACCGGAGCGAGCGGCGCCGTAACAGCGAGCAAGCAGATCACTGTGGTCGTCAATTCGGCCGGCTCGCAGACGCTATCGATCACGACAGGCAGCAATAGCGGAAACGTGGACTTGCCAATCGATCTGACAGCAACTGGCAGCCTAGCGAGTACCACAGGCTACAGGTGGAGCACGGGAACAGTCTGGCGTTCCGATACGGCGTCGGGCACCTACAGCGTCTATACGGGCAACGATATTACTTACAATCTGATCGACCAGAACGATCCAAGCAATACTGCGACGAACGCAGCCAACCCCTTGTCCGGTGCGACGCTCAACAATGCGAGCAATGCGCTCGAAGTTCAGGCGACCTTCGGTACACCCGGGTACTACATCATTCAGGTGAATGCGACGGCGGCGGTCAGTGGTAAGACTTATACGGCGACGGGGTATATCGGCGGCAATCCGCCGAGCGGCTCGTCAAGCTCGTCATCCCAGAATGCGAACGCGAAGACCGCCAACGCCGCCACGGCCAATGACAGCACGCCGACACCGAATACTCCGGTAACGGTAAGCGGGTGGGCATTTGGCTACTCCTTTAGCGACGCGTGGGGACAGTTCATAGCAAACCAGTGGTTCTATGGTGGCGGAAGAATGGTTAACTTGTATCAGGGAGATACATACAATTCCAGCAAATATGGTAAGAGCCAGCCAATTGAGGTGTATATGATGGCAAACGACGACTTCACCAGCTTGGCACACAATGCGATCCTACCCTTTATACAAAATTTCAGCCATACTGCCCTAAAGGGAACGACTTCCATACGATTCCATGGTGAGGTCCAAAACGACACCATGGGGCCAGCGCAGCTTCGCGGTAAGATTCCATACGACTTGACCGGCTATAATCTCATGCATGGATCGAAGGCGAGCGTGGGGGATGTTCAGGCATCTGTTAGCTTTTCGAGATCGTCCCCGCTTTCGCCAAAGGTGAATTATCAGATTAACTGGAGCTGGAATGACATTATAGATGTCAACTCGTCGTATTCCGTAGACATTGTTGTTGCGGCCGTTTCCAAGATTTTCGGTTGGATCATATCCGGTAATCCCACGGATTTCCAGTATCGAATTCGGTGGTCTACAAATGGGTATTTTGTGCAGGGTAGCGGTCGATCTCTTGGAAATGTAACTGGCTGGCCTTTAACTTCACCTTGATTGCCGCTTACTTGTTAGGTCTAATAGTGAATATTAAAAAATTTCTAATTATAATTATCAAAACAGTGGCATTGCTACTGCTGCTATTCTTCGTTGTTTTCGCGTATATTAGCTTCCAACCGAGGGTGTCATATGCCGAGCAATCAGACACACGCTTACAGGCTATGGCTAGTCTGGTGCGGCTATACGTGAGTGAACGTGATGCACCACAATGCGGGGAGGTTGGTCCGTATATTGACGCTTCCACTTTGACGAGAGCCCTATCAGAAGGACTACCACCAGCCAGCCGATATATTGAGTTTAAGCAGCCGCCGTATGGTTGCTCGTACATCGTAAATACCTCATTTTCAAGCGTACGGGGCGCACGCGTCGATCAACATACGATCGTAGTGGCAGAGGCCCGAGAAGCTCCAGATGGAACGCGCGGATACGCATGCTTGTCTGGACAGGTTTATCGCGTCAGCGGTGGCAAGTGGTCGGGCATTTACAGCGCCCAACTCAAGAGCGCATATCCATTAAGGATGCCATAGTGACTCGTCGCCAATGTGACAGCACGTCCACGCCGCTGAGCGTTCCCGGTAACTCAACCGACACCCTGTGGGTGACCGCTTCGGCCGCAACTCCGCAGGGCGAGTACACGATCACGCTGACAGGCAAGGATAGCGCGAACAACACGACTTACACGCAGCTGACTGTGCAGGTGGACGCGGGCTTCAACCTGTTCGCGACGCCACAGAATGTCACGCTCGCGCCGGGCAGCAGCACGGTCGCGGGAGGCAGCGGCGCGAACGCGTCGCCGGTGATCGCGGCAACCTCGGCAGGCGATGCCTCGGGGACGGCAATCACCCTCCAGCAACCGCTGGTCTATGACAGCAACGGCGACCTGGTTACCGACGGCGCCGTGACGGCAACTGTTCCGGGCTCGGTCGCGGTGACGGTTTGATAAACCGTGTCACTTGCACATTCAATCGAATTGGATTTCAATCGGGTAAGACATGAAAGTGTCGTTTCGCGGCAATTCTTTATTTTCTACATTGTCATGTTTGCGCCAGCGCGAATTTGGGGTAATCCTATCGTTGTGAAGCGCTTAGTTTTCCTTGCGTTTTGCGCCAAAAAAGAGACAAGCGTTCCTTGAGATTGCTGGCGGCCGGTCAGGCCGTATCGATTGACCGATCGTCGTTGTTGGGGCGGATTGGTTCTCGGAGGTGCTGGCCATGCGAGACGAGACCAACCCTTCATGCGAGGGGGGCGAGGGAATTGCGGGGCTTTCCCGGCGGCGCCGCCGTGCTTATGTCTTCCGCCATTTCCTCCGCTGTGCGACATCCTCCGGATCTCACGCGAGTTTGCGCAACTGCGTCTCCGCCATGCGTCCTGATCCTGCCGCGAACCCCCAAGGACCTACGTGCACCAGCGGCGACAGTCGTGGCAGATGCGCGCCATCTTTACCCGTCATCTCACCGCCAGCGACCCGCTTCGCGCGATCTTCACATATGCAGCTCCTACGAGCGCCGCGCGGCGCGCAAAGCCTGACGCCGGTCTCTCCGGTCGTTCAATTCGTCGCAGGAGCCAGGCAATATGCCCCCACGAACTTCGTGAGACCCTCCGTTTCGACACAATGCTTGCCGAGCCGGAAAGGGGGTTCGTGCAGGTTAGGGCAGGCTATCAGCGCAATGGAGGCGCACAGCGCCGTCGTACCTGGCAAGGCACACTTTAGGAATGTGAAGCCATTGTAGGAAAGTAGAACGTTCGGTTTCTGTTACCCGCCAGAGGCGGAGGAAATGGAGGCCGGTATATGATTCGCGACAGTGCAGGATCATTTGGCGAATTCTTGGACCAATATCCGAGAGGCGAAAAGACCATTGCTTGTTTTTGTGCCGATGAAGGGCATCAGTACCTCCTATTTCAGGTCAGGAAGAACAATGGACACTTTTTAACTTACCGGGAAGAGTTTGCCGGGCAGTCCCATGCGGTGATTAAGCGGCGGACGGAGGATCTTGCCGACGAGCTTGTGGGGCATTTGAAGCGCCTGGGCGTTTGTGACGATTGTTTTGTACGGCTAATGGACGTCACGCGGAGCAATGTTGACAGCATTGACCGGTTCGCTCAGATGTTGCCAAATGGGGCAGTGGTTGTGCCGGTCGTCTGCCCGGATACAGGCAAGCAGTACATCCTGCTGCACACGAAGCTCGCAGACGGCCGGAAGCTGGAGTACCGCGAGGACTGTATCGGTCAGTCGCATGAACAGATAACGCGACGGGTGAACGACCTGATTCGATATCTGGGACGGGCGGGAATTGTGCTTTACGAGGTGCAGGAGGTTGCGGAGCCAGCGGAAGGATATGCGGCCGCGGTGTGAGAGTGCCGTATCGGGAGGATCATCAAGGGAGTACGCCACTGATGCGTTGGTTAGGCGGAACGTAATCGGGGTAGGAAAGCACCGGGGATGCTTTCTGTTTAGGCTTGGCCGTCGATAAGTGAAGCAAGGCCGGAGGCGTGTTAATGGAGACACGATATAATCTGTGCGGACGTGATCGTCGCTTCGTTTGGCTGTCGAGACGGCGCGCCCTCCTCATTCCATCTTGCCTGCTGAGCGCTTGGTTCGGTCTCTTCGCACTTCTCATTACACTGGTCGCGATACGGGCCGATGAGCTTCCTGCTCACAAATCAGTTTCCGATATGAGCATCGAGGAATTGATGCAGGTTCAAGTCGCCACGGTCACCACTGCGTCGAAACTCCCGGAGAAAGCGACCGTGACTCCGGGAACCACGATTGTTATCGATGCGCGCGATATTGAATTGCGTGGCTATTCAACGCTCAAGGATGTGCTTCGCGACCTTCCGGGCATGGAGACGACCGAAACGTATTTCTCGGAGATCGGGACGAATGTGCCCGTTCGCGGCATCGTTGGCAACAACACGATCATTCTGCTGGTCAACGGTATGCGAGTGAATCCGCCCGGCGGCGAGGACTTGCCGATCCATACGGATATTAGTGTACGGGAGGCGGAACAGATCGAGGTTGTCTACGGGCCTGGGTCGACATTGTACGGCCAGGATGCGATCAGCGCGGTGATTAACATCAAGACGCGCCAATACACAAAGAATGCCGCCGATATTGGCGTGGATGCGGGCATGTATGTGAGCCGCGAAGGATGGGCGGGCGGCGGCGCTTCCTTGGGACCGAGCAACAAGATCAAAGTCTCCGGCTATATTCAGGATGACAGCTCAAGTCTGGATCGCCTCGATCAGGACTATCCGGCGTTTTGGAAAAGCTATTACGATACGGCTGCCGCGCGCGGCGAGGGCGTCGTTCCCTGGCGCGCGGATCGTGGATTGAACGCCTTTGGACGCATTGAATTGGGCCCCGATACATCGGCGCAAATATGGCGCCGGCAGTCGATGCGCAGCAGCGCTGAAGGCTATGGAACCGATCTTGGATACTTGGATCAGGCCCGCTGGGGCGATATTTCCACGGTCGGGGAGATCAAGAACATCCTCCACCTTTCTAGCCGGACGACGCTCGAATCCGCGTTCACCGCGAACGAGTACAAGACGGACCCGGAAAACGAATATGTGCCGACTCTGAACGCGACGCAATGGAACCTGAACGACTTCAAATACGCCAAAGGCGACAGCGAAACCCTGGAGGAAACGGTCCACGCTCAACCCCGGACAAACGTTTCACTGCTCGCTGGCGTCGTTGCTGGAACGTATGATATCTACCCTAAGTCCACCGTTCCTGCCGGCGCGAACCCTTCGGACGCAGGCGATTTCGTCTATTACACGGTCGCGGGAGATCCTTCGTCGATCCATTACATTCCGCGTGTTGTTCATGAAAGTTACCAGACGTACGGCGCATACGTCGAGTCCGGGTGGCAGGCGACTGATAGATTCAAGTTGGTCGCCGGCGCAAGGCTCGATCGGGATACGCGCTTGGATGAAACGCCGTTCCTGCCCAGGATTGCCGCAATGTACGATGTTGCGCGGGATGTTAAGATCAAGTACACATATACCCGAGCGTATATTGCGCCCGCCGCGTACTTCGGTTACGCAACCTATGACAATGGTTCGCTGCTCGCAACGTCTAACGCGAATCTGAAGCCGGAGACGGCGCAGTCCGATGAAGTGAACGTGAGTTGGACGCATCGTAAGGCGAACGTCGGACTCAGTCTGTACGAAGGAACGCAACAGAATCTGATCCAGGTCTCCGACGCCGGGCTGCCCCAGAACATTATCCTTCAGACCGTCTATCTTGATGTCGCGGGAAAAGAGGCTCGGACGCTCGTACACGGAGTCAACGACGGAAACAGCCGGAACAAGGGGCTGGACCTATATGGCAAGCTGGACTTTGGGCGGCTAAATCTGTGGTTCTCCTATTCGTATGTCGATTTTGCCGAAAACACCGGCGGCGCCGAGAGCGGACTTCAGGGCATCTCGCGCGACAATTACCGCATTGGCGGCACGTATGCCATAAACCCGCGCTTGTTCGTAACGCCAAGTTTGGTGTTGCGCTCTACTCCGGAAAACGTGGACGCGGGAGCCTTGGGAGCAGATTTGACTAATCCATATACGGTGAATCTGCATATCGCTTATTCCGCGAGTAAACGCCTGAGCGCGTTTTTCGACGCAACGAATCTGACCGATCACAAGTACGCTCTTGACGGCGTTGCCGGGCAAGCAATTCCGCAAGAGCCCTTGCGTCTTACCGTTGGGTTGCATGAGACATTGTAGCTTCTGTGTTCGCTCGACCGCGATAAGCACGGCGAGCCACGATCGTATCGGCGGAAGTGACCTATGGCAGAGGAAACGGACGATGGATATAGCGTGCGGGGGAACGCGATGCGGGCGCTGGGGGCGCGTCCGCGCGCTGCGCTATTCCGCGTTTGCCGCAAAAGCAGCCGCCGGTACCGCGCAGAGGCGTTCTTCGCCAAATGGGGCGCATGTCTAATCCACGGGCTCGCAATTGCAGCAATTTTTGGCGTGTTGAGCGTCGCTGCCGCCGCCGCGCCCGCGCCGGAGTATTTGGTCAAGGCGGCCTTTCTGTATAATTTCGGCAAGTTTGTCAGCTATCCGCAAATCTCTGCTTCGGGCGATAACGTAGCATTCTCAATTGGCGTTCTGGGCGACGACCCGTTCGGCGCGGCTCTCGATCAAACGGTGCAGGGCAAGACCATCGACGACCACAAAATCGTGATACGGCGCTCGTCGAACCTTGACGATCTCAAGACTTGCCAGATCCTCTTCATCGGTTCATCGCATAAGCGGGATTTCGCGGCGATCCTTGCGCGGCTCAAAGGCGACAATGTCCTGACTGTAGGCGAGTGCGACGGATTTGCGACGCAGGGAGGGATGATCAACTTCTTTATTGAGGAGAACAAGGTCCGGTTCGAGATCAATCCGAGGGCGGCCGAGCGCGCCAATCTTCAGATTAGCGCGCAGCTTCTACGGCTCGGGCGTGTCGTCGCGGATGAACAATCGGCAAATGGTAGTTGAACCAGCGTGACGCTTTGTGAGCCGAAGACGGCTCGGTTTACGCTGGGTACATTTCACGGAGCTTGCTCCGCTACCGGCCAGTCCGGAATCTTGATACCGCGTAGCTTGCTGCGGGAGTAGTTCATTTATGACAGTATTTAGAAACCTGCCGATTCGGAGAAAGCTAACGATCGTTATTATGGCGACAAGCACGCTTGCTCTGCTGTTTTCGCTCGTTGGCCTGCTCGCATACGACCTGGTCTCTGTTCGCGAGGCGATGACACGCGAACTCGTGACCCTGGAGAGGATACTCGCAAGCAACAGTGCGGCCGCTATTATGTTCAATGATCCTCGCGACGCCGAGCAGACGCTCTCCGCCCTCTCATCAAGGCCGACGATAGTCTGCGCTCGCATCTTCGATCGAGAGGGCGCGCCGTTCGCCTCGTATGTTCGGAGGACGCCGCCCCTGGAAACGTCCGCTGATGTTCGTCGTTTAGCGCCTTCATGGGGGAACGCATCGAGAGGGAAAGACGAGTCGGCTGCGGCAAGACTGGAACTACCGAATCGGCCTCCCGTGGATGGGGATCACTTTACAAAGACGCGTCTCACTCTGACTGAGCCGATAATCTTCAAGGCCGAAAGGATCGGCGCAATCTACCTGGCGGCGGATACGTCGGATCTACAGAATCGGCTCAGACAGTACGCTTATATGGCGGGAATGGTGCTCGTAGCGTCCCTGTTGCTTGCGCTGATGGTGTCAAACGTACTCCAGCGCGTCGTATCGAGTCCAATCCAGCATCTCGCGGCCGTCGCCGAGGGGGTGGTGCGCGAACAGAATTATGCCATACGCGCGGAGAAGACGGGAGCCGACGAGACCGGAATGCTGATCGATGCCTTCAACCAGATGCTGGCGCAGATCCAGGCGCAGGATGCGGAACTCCGCAGCGCCAATGAACTTCTAGAACGAAGAGTTGAAGAACGCACGCGGGAGTTGCGCGCTTCGCAGATGAGTCTGGAGGCGAACCTGGCTCTCGTTGAGGCCACGCTTGAAGCCACGACGGATGCGATTCTGGTTGTCGACAACGCTGGACGGCTGATGGACTTTAACCAGAACTTTGTCACATTGTGGGGTGTTTCTCCCGAGACCCTCGAAGGGCGCGACGTGCAGGCGGTACGCTCCTACATGTTGAGTCTCGTCAGCGATCCCACGGCTTACATGGCGACAATGGACCAGCTTTCCAGCAATCCCGATACGGAGAGCTTCGATATTGTTTCGCTCAAAGACGGACGCACGATCGAACGCTATTCTCGGGCTCAGCGCACCGCGGGGACTAGCGTTGGCCGGGTGTGGAGTTACCGGGACGTTACAGAGCGTCTGCGCGCCGAGCAAGAGATACGGACCGCGCGGGACGCCGCCGAAGCGGCGGCGCGCGCAAAGAGCGAGTTCCTTGCCAACATGAGCCATGAGATTCGGACGCCAATGAACGGCATTATCGGTATGACGGATCTGGCGCTCGACACGGAACTGACGCCGGAACAGCGTGAATTTCTGACAATGGTAAAAGTGAGCGCGGATTCTCTGCTGTCGGTCATCAACGATATCCTCGATTTTTCGAAAATCGAGGCTGGGAAGATGGACCTCGACGAGATCGATTTCAGCCTCCGCGACTGCCTGAGCGACACCATGCGCTCCCTGGCGCTTCGGGCGGATGCCAAGGAACTCGAACTTGTCTGCCACGTAGCGTGGGACGTTCCCGACGCGTTCTTTGGGGACCCGCACCGCTTGCGTCAGGTTCTGATCAACCTGGTCGGAAATGCGGTCAAGTTCACCGATCACGGCGAGATCGTTGTCGGCGTCGATGTGACAAGCGTTGTGGACGACGAAGTGGAACTGCAGTTTTCGGTCAAGGACACCGGACCTGGCATTCCCGAGGAGCGCAAGCAGGTCATCTTCGACGCCTTCGTCCAAGCCGACAGCTCGACGACGCGCAAGCACGGCGGAACAGGACTGGGACTGACAATATCCAGTAAACTCGTCGCGATGCTTGGGGGGCGCATTTGGGTTGAAAGCATGGTGGGGCTTGGAAGCATATTCTACTTCACGGTGCGTTTGACACGATCCCGCGTAATCGTCACGCAGCATTCCGCTGAGCCGAAGGACGTTGAAGACCTTCGGGTACTGATCGTAGACGACAACAGCACTAACCGGCGTATTCTCGCCGAGATGCTTCGCAACTGGCGCATGGAGCCGACCGCGGTTGCGGATGGCGTGGAAGCCCTGGCGATCTTAGAGAAAGCGAGCAACAACAATCGCCCGTATTCGTTAGTTCTACTCGACGGGAAAATGCCAAATATGGATGGCTTTCGCGTCGCCGAAGAGATCCACCGTCGCGGCACGCTCGTCGGTCCGGCGATCATGATGCTTTCGTCGGCAGGACAATCCGGCGCAATCGCGCGGTGTAGAAGGCTCGGAATTGTCGAATACCTAGCAAAACCCATCAAGCAATCCGAGCTGCTCGACGCAATTCTGCGCGCCGTTGGCAGCGACGGATCGACAGAGACTCCGCAAATCGAGCAACCCGGTCGACTGGAAACCAATGGCGGGCAGGGCTTGTCCATCCTGGTGACCGAGGACAACGAGGTTAACCAGCGGCTTGCCGTCAGGTTGCTCGAAAAGCGTGGGCACCGGGTGAGCGTGGCCGCAAATGGCAAGGAGGCGCTTGCCGCCGTCGCCAGGGAGCATTTTGACGTCATTCTGATGGACGTACAGATGCCGATCATGGATGGTTTCGAGGCAACTGCCGAGATCCGACGCTCGGAGGCGGCCCTTGGCCGTCGCACCCCGATTGTTGCGATGACCGCTCATGCCATGATCGGCGATCGCGAACGATGTATCGCCGCGGGCATGGACGGCTACGTCTCGAAACCATTGCGCGTCGATGAACTTCTCGACGCCATTACCGCTGTCGTCAACGCGCCGGTCATGACTACTGGGGCGCGATCCGACTGACGGAGCGCTTCTTGCAAAGCCGTTTGGCCGACTGCCTGTGTTTTCCCCGAATGGTTCTTCGACCGGCAGAAGGATTCCGCAAGTCGAGGGGTGTTTCGCGGTTTTCACACCGAGCGTCTCGACATGACCTTCAGCGAGTGCCGTGTCCACGTCGCCATGAGTATCGCGAGGTGCATTCTTCTTGCGCCTTCAATACGTAGGTTTGGCGCGGCGAGGTCATTGTTCTGCTTGCCGGTGCGGATCGTTACGCCGCCGTTGTTCCCCGCGTGTCCCATTCGCCGCGATCCATGGTGTAATACAAGCTCAAATCAAGCTGGACAGGGCGCGCTTGTTCGGGGTAGTCTAGTGACCAGCGTCAATCCCATTGTCGTTACGCGGTGGGAACAACGCATCGAACTTACTTCGCGGATGAGAGCTCTCGCCCTGCGTGATCTCTCCAAGGTAGATCAACAATGAAATTGTCCTCTCTTTTCGGGAATCACATGGTATTGCAACAGGGTACTCCTGTGCGGGTCTGGGGCTGGGCCGAGCCTGGCGAGGCGATCACCGTCGCAATTGCGGGGCAGAATGCGGGCGCTCGCGCTGGCGTTGACGGACGATGGAATGTACGCCTCGATGCGTTGGATGCTGGCGGGCCATACGAGATGACCGTGTCCGGCGCACGCGATCGCATTGTGTTGAATGATGTTCTGGCCGGCGAAGTCTGGGTCTGTTCGGGCCAGTCGAACATGGAAATGGGCGTAGAGCTCGTCGACAACGCGGATGCTGAAATCAGGGACGCGAACCAGCCTCTCATTCGCCTCTTTACCGTACCGAAGAAGATCGCGATGGAGCCGCAGGAAGACGTCGTCGGACAATGGTATCCATGCACGCCGGAGAACATTCGGCGCGGAGAATGGGCTGGATTCTCCGCGGCTGCCTATTTCTTTGGGAAAGAGTTGGCGCGCAACTTGAAGACGCCAATCGGCCTGGTGCACAGCTCATGGGGGGGAACTGTCGCAGAAGCCTGGACGAGCCGTGATGGTTTGCTCGGCGTAGAGGCGCTGCGTCCCTTCGTGGAAAGACTCGACGAATCGGCTAAACAGCCGTCCATGTATCTTCAATCACTGCGAGACTTCGAGGCAAAGCTCTTCGGAGACGGCGATCGCAATATTGGCTTGGAGCAAGGTTGGCCAAATCCCATTACCGATACGTCAACGTGGCCCAAGATGCAGCTTCCGAGTACGTGGCAGGCTGCGGGACTTGGGTTCAGCGGCGTTTTGTGGTTCCGAAAGGAAGTTGAGTTGCCGCGCAATTGGGCGGGCCAAGATCTTAAACTTCATATTGGCGCCTGCGACAAGAATGACATTACCTACTTCAACGGCGAACGGGTGGGGGCGTTGAGTTATATGGATCAGCTCGATTCATGGCAAGCCCCCCGGGAATACGATGTTCCCGGGCGCCTGGTTAATGGTGGCGTGAATACTATCGCGGTGCGGGTGTCAAGCTACGCTTATGACGGCGGTATGCGGGGACCGGAAGATCAGATGTTCATCGAGCCCGCGGGTGTACACGACAATCCAAGCATAAGCCTTTCGGGCGCGTGGCATTATAATGTCGAAAAGAACATTGGGTTCGTCGACACGTCAACTATTCCCCAGCCGCCCTATGGGGAGGAGAATCCGAACTCTCCGACCGTGCTGTTCAACGGAATGATCGCGCCGCTGCTTAACTTTGCCATTCGCGGAGCAATCTGGTATCAGGGCGAATCCAATTCGTCTCGCGCCGAGCAATATCGGACTCTCTTTCCCTCGATGATACGAGATTGGCGTCGCAACTTTGCGCAGGGCGATTTTCCGTTCTACTTCGTACAACTGGCTAATTTCATCCCAGGTGGAGCGGAGGTGGACTGTTGGGCCTTTTTGCGAGAGGCGCAATTGCTTACCCTCAACGAACCAAATACAGGCATGGCCGTTGCCGCGGATATTGGTTTACCGGCGGACGTACACCCGACCAACAAGCAGGAGGTGGGACGGCGGCTTGCGCTCAATGCTCTGGCGCAGGCGTACGGCGACAAAGATCTGGTGTATTCGGGGCCGATTTTCCGGTCGGCGAAAGTGGAAGGGAGCGCAGTGCGCCTTTTCTTCGACCATGTGGCGTCAGGCTTGCGCGCTCATGGTTCTCTGACCGGATTTGTGATCGCCGGCGACGACGGAGAGTTCGTTGCCGCCGACGCTTGCCTTGACGGTGAAAGCGTGCTTGTCTCCAGTCCGGCTGTTAGGAAGCCACGTTCTGTCCGGTACGCGTGGGCTGACAATCCGGATTGCAGCCTTTATAACAGCGCCGGACTCCCTGCCTCGCCGTTTCGAACGGATATGCCGTCGTTTCCCCTCGCCTCATTGTGAGGCGAGGGCGCAAACCATGCAATTCGCCAACACTGGAATGGGCCTCGGTCGTGGCGAGGAAAGGGCTCTACGGTTCGCTGGGCTTGCGGAACGTTTGGATGGCTGCTTCCATGATCGGAAGCGACGACGCGCTGTACGGCTCAATGTCTTGAGCGCCGGCCATGCAAATCATTTTGCCGCTTATAGTCAAATAGCAGAGACCGTGACGCATGAGATTCAGTCTGTCGTGACCTTTCCAATAGAACCGAGCGGTCGCGAGACCGTTTACGGTTCCGTATTCCGGCTTGCTGAATATGGCGTCCGGTTCGTGCTTGCGCTGGCTTCGTATCTGCGCCGCAACGCCATCTTCAAGGGTCAAATTGGTCTGGTCGTCAGGAGGTATGGCGGCAATCGTGAAATACAGCGCAGGCAATATCCCATTTGGATGGGGCGCGCCGGTCCATCCGTATGCCATGTTCGGCCCTTGCTGCATCGATACGAACTTGTAATTCAGCGGCGGGCGGATTGAAAAGGCATCGATCTTCGTTTCAGCGCCAAGTAGCTTCAGCGCCCCTTCGGCTGGACGCCAGATCTGAGGCGCGGCGTCGCCGCGCGCGGGAACGGCGAACGGCGACAAAGCGAACCCGATGGGCCCGATCAGCGCGGCCAATCCAATGAAATGGAATCGATGCTTTACGGTTTTCAAAATGCCGCGCACTTGATAGGTCCCCCCTCGGCAGACTCGAATTAAGGTCTGCGCAAATTGCAGTCTGGCAACAAGGCGCGTACGTACGCGGAGACAAATTAGGCTAGGCAGTTCCACCGATCAGATTACCCGCCCGCAATCGCCGTTGACGGGCCGCTCAGGCTCCCGTACGGAACGAAGACAAGCACTGTCGCGTACTCCTGGGATAGTCGACCGATCTTCTCCATCGCGGCCCCGTCGCCATCCACTCGTCCGATTTGCCTGCGCAATGCTGCGCAGGCTCGGCGCTTTCGAGGCGACCAAAAAATCAAATTAACTGAGCACTAGGTATACTATACCCGTGACGTCGCCGTCATCCATGTCCCCCTTTTTCGAGAGCGTAAGCCCTGCGTGAGAGGGCAATCCATATTCTATCTACGAGGTTATGAAATGAGTTCACAGATATCCGCGCTGCAGAAACATCGCGCCGCATATCAGCCGAAACTGCCCAAAGCACTGCGAACCGGGACAATTGCTGTCCAACTCGGCGCTTCGACTGCGCCGCCCACCGACCAGGACGAGATTCGCAAGGCATTCCCCAACACCTACGGTCAGCCGGAAGTCAAGCTGGTCGAGGGGAAGGGAAGCCTGAAGAGCGGCGCGCTCAAGGTTGGCGTCGTTCTGTCGGGCGGGCAAGCTCCCGGCGGACACAATGTGATCGCTGGTTTGTACGATGCGTTGATTGCAGCGAACCCCGCATCTGTCCTATACGGCTTCCTCAAAGGGCCTGGCGGCGTGATCAAAGGCAAGTATGTCGAGCTGACCGCTGGCATTATCGACGAGTACCGTAATACGGGGGGCTTCTCGATGATTATGAGCGGCCGCGACAAAATCGAGAAGCCTGAAGAGCTTGCGGCATGCAAGAAGAACTTTGAGACGTTGGGGCTTGACGGCCTCGTGATAATCGGCGGCGATGACTCTAACACCAATGCCGCCGTGCTAGCCGAGTATATCAAGGCCAGTGGTTGCACAACGTCCGTCGTCGGCGTTCCGAAAACGATTGACGGCGACATGAAGAACGAGCAGATCGAGGCGTCATTTGGTTTCGATACCGCAGCGCGCACCTATTCCGAGCTGATCGGCAATATCGCTCGCGACGCCCAATCCGCCGTGAAGTATTGGCACTTTATCCGGCTCATGGGACGCGCCGCGAGTCATGTTACGTTGGAGTGCGCACTTCAAGTTCAGCCGAACATCTGCCTCATCTCCGAAGAGATCCAGCAAAAAGGAATTTCATTGGATCAAATTGTCGATAGCATTGTCGACACGATTGTCAAGAGAGCGGAAGCGGGCAAACAGTACGGCATCCTGCTGGTTCCCGAAGGGCTCTTGGAGTTTATCGGCGATATCAAGGTGATGATCGAAGAGCTGAGCAATATTCTTGCCGCCGATGAAGCGAGCTTGAAGAGCCTGGGCGATCAGACTGACCGGTCAAAGTTTATCACTGGCAAGCTTTCCGGACACAGCGCCAGCGTCTACAACTCCCTTCCCGCCGCCATTCAGGCAGTCCTGCTGGAGCGTGACAGCCACGGCAACGTCCCGTTGTCCCAGGTTGAAACCGAGCGGCTCTTGATGGACCTTGTCGCCGCAAAGATCAAGGTTCTGCAGAGCCAAGGCAAGGCGGAAAAGGTCAAGTTCGCCCCGCTAAGCCATTTCTTCGGCTACGAAGGGCGTTGCGCCGCCCCGTCGAATTTCGACGCGGACTACTGCTACTCCCTCGGATATGCGGCGGCCCAACTCGTGCGAGCGGGCTTGACCGGCTACACGTCCAATGTCGAGAATATGACGAAGTCGAGCGATGCGTGGATTGCCGGCGGAACGCCTGTCACCATGATGCTTAACATGGAGCAGCGCAAAGGGAAACCAACGCCTGTCATCAAGAAGGCGCTTGTGGACCTCGACGGCGCCCCCTTCAAGTTCTTCGCCGCCAATCGTGCGAAATGGGCACTTGAAGATGCCTACGTTTTCCCCGGCGCAATCCAATACTTTGGCCCGTCGGAAGTCTGCGATGCCCCGACCAAAACGCTCGCTTTGGAAAAGGGCGCGTAGAAACAAGGAGCCGCTCGCCCCAATATGGCAGCGTCGGACAATATTGCGTCCTCGGTCAGCAATGACCGGGGGCGCTCATTTTTTACGATGCCTCGTTTATTGAAACGGACAATGTCCCGTATCTTGCACGGAATTCTTTCATAATCCCTTCGTGGCCGTCCAAGCACGAGGGGCTTCCATTGTCCCTGATCGCTAAAGATGCGATTGTTTTGCAATCAGCTTGAGACCCCGTTGACAGCGAACAACGCCAGTGGTATACTTCTTTTACCTCACCGGTGAGGTAACCTCGTGTGAGATGGCTTATCGATGACTGAACTGATGAACAATTCGCGCAGCGTCCAGCGGCGACGGCCTACCATCAAGGATATCGCGGCGCGCGCAAATGTATCTTCCTGGACCGTATCGCAGGTCCTGCGCGGGCAAACAGGCTCCGCGTTCTCGCAAGCGACGCGAGACCGGATTCACGCCATTGCCCAAGAGATCGACTATCGACCCAATCTTGCCGCCGTTGCGCTCAATACGTCGAAGACAGCGCTCGTCGAGGTTTGGGTCTGTACGGCTATCGAGTACTCGCCCTTTTCAGGATGGATCTTTCACACGCTCCAAAAGGTCGCCGCGCAGCACGGTTATCGGTGCATTGCAGAAAACATCCCTATGGACCAGTCGTGGCGCGACAACGACCTGAGCCTGCAATGGCCGGTCGACGGAATCATCGCCATCGACTCGGGAGGACCGGTGCGCGGGCATCTGAAGGCCCATCCGAACGACACGACGCCGATCGTCAACATGGGCGCGGGGTCCGGAACTGAAACCGACCGCGTGTACATCGATCTTGGACCCGGATATCGCGCGGCCTGTCAGCATCTGCTCGAACAGAATTGTCGCCGCGTCGCCTATTTGGGGCGCCTTCCTGAAGACGTGAGGTGGAGGGCGTACGAGCAGGTCATGACGGAAGCGGGCCGCCCGGTCGAGGTGATTTTGGCGAATGACGACACGACTCCTTGCGCTTATGAAACCTTCCGCAACTATGTCCGCGAGCATGGTGCGCCCGATGGGCTCGTCTGTCACAACGATTCAACGGCCCTAGGCGCTTTCGGCGCTGCATGCGCGCTCGGACTGAGCATTCCCAGCGATATCGCCTTCGTCGGATGCGATGGGCTGCCTGACACTCTCTACAACGCATCGCCGCTAAGCACGGTGCAGCTAGACGCGCAAGAATATTGCGAACTCGGCTGGCAGATGCTTTTGTCGAGGATGGAAGATCCCAATTTACCCAAGCGCGAGTGGATCGTCACGCCGGAGCTTGTCGTCCGCGGATCGTCGCAGCGGCTCTGGAAACCGTCGGTAATTCGAGAACGGAGTAGACCATGAAACCAGATAATACAAAAGCATTCACCTTGATTGAGTTGCTCGTTGTTATCGCAATTATTGCGATTCTTGCAGCAATACTATTTCCAGTCTTCGCTACGGCCCGCGAAAAGGCCCGCCAGACTGCCTGTGAGAGCAATCTGAAGCAGTTCGGTCTTGCCCTCCAGCAATATGAGCAGGACTATGACGAATACGTTCCGAGCGGCAACGGCTATCTCGCCGGCTGGGGCGGCCAGCTCTACCCCTATGTCAAGTCGACCGCAGTGTATTCGTGCCCGAGCGATCCGACGTCGCCTTCATCCACGGGCAACTGGTCTTTGATATCGTATGCGATCAACCAGAACATGATCGCCGCTCCCATCGCGAAATTTGCCTCTCCTGCTTTGTCGGTGTACTTAACCGAGGTGGAAGGATATTACTGTACGATCACAAATCCGATCGAATCCTCGTCGCCTTTCACGAATGGTTATATGCAATGGAATTCGGGACACCCTGTCGGATATACGCTCATCCCGAACCTGTCTTCGCCGACCAACAACAGCCTCGGCTATCATGCCGCCGGGAATATCGGCTCTCGGACCAGTTGGCAAATCGCCGTACTTCCGCGCAACAACGGTGTCCGGCATGGCACCGGATCGAATTTCCTTCTCTCGGATGGCCATGTCAAGTTCGCACTCCCGACGCTGGTCTCGACAGGTTATACGCCAACCGGCGCCGCCTGCGCGCAGGACCAGAGCGGCTGTAACCCATCGCCACAGAACAACAGCGCCGCGTCGACAGACAGCCTGATTATCGCCGGCAATGCGAAGGCGATCATGACGTTCAGCATCCTCTAGGAACGCACGATGAAAACAATATTTCGCACGCTCGTCCTTGGTCTTGCCGCGTTCGCTCTTGCAGCGCCACAACGCGCTCTCGCACTCGAGTGGGGCGTCTGTGGGCACCCGTTTACGCAGGCTGGCTATACGCAGATTTCGCTCAAAACGCAGTTTTCCCTCATGAAGGAGCTCGGCGCGACGTGGTACCGGGACGAGTGGGACGAGTCTAGCTACGCAAATGACCCTAAACGCTATGTCGAATTGGTTGAGCAAGCGCGGCACAGCGGCATTCAGGTCTTGCCGATCCTTCGCCCCAAACGACTCGGCGTCGACACCGATCCGCAGGTTGTATACAGCCGGGCTTACGCATACGGATATTCTGTCGCGCAGGCAACCGTAGGGCTCGCGAGAGACTACGAGATCGAGAATGAGCTTGACGGTTGGTCGCTCAACAAGGGAATTAAAGGAAACAACGGACTGAAGCAATCGGACTACGACTCCGTTAGGCTCTCGTACTCCGCAGCCGAACTCCGCGGCCTCAGGGACGGAGTCAAGGCCGCCGATCCCGCAGCAAAGACAATGATCGATTTCGGCTGGCTCCATTTCGGCTACGTGGACGCCATGGTTGCGCAGGGCGTCTCGTTCGATATCCTGGCGTGGCACTACTATGCGGGCGATTGGTTCGACAACGACTGTACGCGCATTCCCGGTTTTGGCGACGCCTGGAGCAAGCTGCGGTCCTACGGGCGCCCAATCTGGGTGACCGAGTGCAACCATTTGAACTCGTCCGATGACGATCCGCGCGAGGGCGCTGAGCTCGCAAACCTGGCTCGGCAGTTCCAGCGCCTCCCCAACTGCGAAGTCGCCTTCGTCTATGAGTTACTCGACGAGCCGTGGGTCGCGAAGTGGGCAGGGCAGCAAGAGGCCTGGTATGGGCTCGTGCACACGGCGGTGGACGCGAGCGGGACCGTACGCATGGGCGACAAGAAACCGGCGTACGATGCGCTCAAAAGGGCGATCGCCAAAGTTCGCTAGCCCCCGGACAAGTGCAACAGCGCCGCCGTCGAGAGGACCGGAAACGTACCGGGTCCTGGTGGGGCTGCGAGACCAATGCTTTCACCTCCACAATCCACGCAACGTCGAGGATGACGACATCAGTCAAATCGGCGTGACGCAGGACTCAATATGCAATCCATTGGCCCGAAGCGCTGATTTCGCGCTCCGGGCCAACCTGTCTTTGCGCGGCAATGCTCGCCGCCGAAAAAACTTCTTGCGAACCGCGACACTTCTGCAACGAATTTCTCGTCCATATTAACAGAGGCATAGGGATGAGTATGACGTGCGATCAGGTGCGAGAGCTGCAGAGCAACTATATCGACCACGAGTTGATCGATCCAATGCGCGAACGCGTGGATCAGCATCTCGCAACGTGTCCGGCCTGCCGGGCGGATTTCGCGACGGTGGCGCAACTCGTCGCCCGTTTGCGCGGGCAACCAGCCAGCGAAGACGCCGCGCCATGGTTCACCGATCGGGTCATCGAAAGGCTGGCGCGCGATAACGATACCACCGACCTATCGTCGCTCGCGGACGATCCCACGCAACTCGCCTTTCGCGATCTCTAGCGACGCGAGAGGGCAAGTCATTCAATATTTTCGATACAATATTTACCTGGAGGAATTCACACGATGGCAACCAAAGGCGGACTAACGGCGACTACGCCGCGCAAGGATCTTTTTGACGGCATTCAGATGGTCGGCAAGGCGGTCTCTACAAGGACGACGCTCCCGATATTGACCCACGTACTAATCAAGAAAGATGCCGAGACCGGCAAGATCTCGATTACCGGCACCGATCTTAACATGTGGATCGAGCACACGCTGCCCACGGCCGCCAACGCGGCGCTTGGCGGACTGGGCGTTGGCGGAGCCGCGACCGCCCCCGCGCGCAACTTGACCGAATTGCTTTCCGCCATGCCGGAAGCAAATGTCGAGCTGCATGCCGAAGGCAGCGATGGACCGTCGTATGCCCTCCATCTGCGCTGCAACAAGGCGAACTACAAGCTGCTCGGTCTCGCGCCGGATGAGTTTCCGCCGGTCCCCCAGCTGCGCGCCGACACGACGTTCAAGGTGAAGCGCTCGGACTTGCGCGAGGCGGTTAAACAAACGCTGTTCGCGGTAAGCGCCGATGAGTCGCGCCCGATCCTGACCGGCATCCTGCTCTCCTATAGCGCCGGCATCCTCCGCACGGTCGCCACCGACACGCACCGCCTCGCGGTTCGCGAGATCGAGACGATCGACGGCAACGGTCCTGACACGCACGGCGTCGCCCCGTCATCGGCCATGTCGGAAATCCTGCGCATGGCGTCCG
Source organism: Capsulimonadaceae bacterium (assembly GCA_031292625.1). Classification (GTDB taxonomy): domain Bacteria; phylum Armatimonadota; class Armatimonadia; order Armatimonadales; family Capsulimonadaceae; genus JARLGU01. Next base: position 27,327 of record JARLGU010000002.1, read on the forward strand.
GCGACGACGGCTTCGTGACGGTTACGATCTGCGACAACCAGATCCAGTTCCGCGTCGACGACGAGAAGACCGGGGCCGGCACGACCCTGATTACGCGCTTGATCGAGGGCCAGTTCCCGTCGTATGAGCGTGTCATCCCTCAGGCCTGGGACAAGCGTCTTACGATTGAGCGCGAAGCCTTGCTACAGGCAATCCGCCGCGCCGCGATCGTCGCCCGCGAAGGCAGCGCGAACCGCGTCATCCTTCGATCGAGCAAGGAGGACGGCGAAGACACGCTGACGATCACCGCGCAGAGCGGCAACATCGGCGATGCGCTCGAGCAGATCGAAATCGCCCGCGACGCCGACGAGCCCGATGTCGAGATTGCGTTCAACGCCAAGTACCTGATCGACGTCCTCAGCGTCCTCGACTGCGCCGGTCTCTACCTGGAGCTCACCGAATCCCTCCGCCCCGGCGTCGTGCGGCCGACCGAGAGCACGGACTACTTCTGCGTCCTGATGCCGATGCAAGTCGTGTGACCAGCGCTCCGTTGGACCGTTCTGCCCCGCGCGCCGAGCGCGGGGATGAAACGCGGCGGATATGGGCAAGAAGTGAAAGCATGAAGTAGCATGCCGAGGCCGCGACCCTCGTGAGGCTGACTCAAGAAATGTTTGATTATGACGTTGCGTTGTCCTTCGCGGGCGAAGAGCGAGATTACGTTAGTGCAGTGGCTGATGTTCTTCATCAGCTAGGCGTAAAGATATTTTACGACGAGTATGAGGCTGCAGGTCTTTGGGGAAAAGATCTGTATGAGCACTTGGACGACGTCTATCAGCGACGGTCGCAGTACTGCGTCTTATTCGCATCGAAGGCCTACGCCGAAAAAGTCTGGACAAACCACGAGCGGAAATGCGCCCAGGCGAGAGCCATCAGTCAAAAGGAGGAATATATATTGCCGGTGAGGTTCGACGAAACGCAGATACCAGGTCTTACTACGACCGTTGGTTATCTAGACGCGAGGAAGCTACAACCATCTGAGGTTGCCCATTGCTTCTTGAAAAAGCTAAGCATAAACGCCGAGCTTGACGACCTATTAACGTACTTAAAGGCCGAACTTGTCGATTACGAGATCAACGTCACCGGTACGGAATTGACATTTAAATGCCCGTCCGAGCAATTCGAGGCGTCTTTTTCAGTGCGACTGATGTTGGAAATGCACCGCGCAAAAATGATTGACGAGATGTTTCTTGGCCCCTCGATTGTTCCATATTAGGGCGCGAATGGCATTGCGATGGGAGGCTGTCCCGGCTTAGCGAACGGTCGGTGCTAATTCAAACGGCGTAAGCGGCGATCCTCGTCGGTAATCTTTCCAACTCAGAAGCGCAAGAAAATATCTACACAGCCTTACCGTTCCTTGCCCCACCTTTCACATAACCACCACCATGCCTCAACTCAAACCAAAATCCGCCGACATATACCAGCTCAAGATAACGCTCTCTGGCACACGGCCGCCAATCTGGCGGCGGGTGGAGGTTCCAGCTACGATCCTCTCGGCGATGTCCACGACGTCATTCAGGCGTCAATGGGCTGGCATGACATTCACCTTCACAGCTTTGTAACCTCCGATGGAGAGGAGTTCTCTCGCTCCTTCGCGGATGTCGAACTGGAGGCGGGCGTACGCGATGAGACGCGAACGCCGTTGCGGCGAGTTTTGCCACGCGCCGGGGCGTGGATCCGCTATGTTTACGACTACGGAGACGATTGGGAGCACAAGGTTCTTTTAGAAAAGATCCTTCGCGCCAATCCGTTGGCAGTTTACCCGCGTCTGACCGCAGGGCGGCGCGCCTGTCCGCCGGAAGACTGCGGCGGCGCCTACGGATATGCGAGGTGGATCAGCCAAATTTCGGATGAGGATATGGTCAACGATGGCTTGATCCCGGCGAATTTCGATCCCGGAGAGTTCGATCTGCTTGAGTTCAACCAGCGACTATCCTCGTGGGTACCGATGCGAAAATGATCGCCTCACGACGCGGAAACGGAAACAGCCGCAGACGTTTCGCCGTCCACGGCAGCCGTGCTGCGTCGCCGGCAACAGGACGGAGCGTGGAGCCTGATGGCTCCGAGCGAGGTCGTCAGGCTTAACCGCAGGAAGGTAGCATGTGGAATACCGCGCGGAGGGCTTCTAACCAAACGTCCGAAATCCGGTCGTCATCGCCACATTTTGCGCGCGGCGCTCGTGACATGTTAGGCGGCGATTAGCGAGTTGGTATAATCAAGCTGTGGAGTTTGAGTGGGATGAGGAAAAAGCGGCATCGAACGCCCGAAAGCACGGGGTGACTTTCGCGGAGGCTGCAATGGTCTTTGGCGACCCACTCGCAATCACATTCGGTGATCCAGATCACTCCGGCGAGGAGGAGCGATTTATTACTATCGGCTAATCCGTGCGTATCCGCCTGGTGGTCGTGTCCCACACCGATCGGCAGGGACGCTTGCGGATAATCAGCGCGCGAAAAGCCACTCGAACGGAGCAAGCAATATACGAAGATGAAAAAGCACCCTAGAAAGAGCGACGAACTTAGGCCCGAATACACTGCTGACGTGCTCGGTCGCGGCGTGCGCGGCAAATACCTTAAGCAGTTCAATGCTGGCACGAATCTGGTGCTTTTGGCGCCTGATGTCGCCGCTGCTTTTCCGACCGAGCAAGCAGTAAACGAAGCACTCCGCTCGCTTTTGAAGTCCGCTTAGGACGTCTTGCGCCCGATGATCTCGTTCGCCGGCGCGTTCGTGAAGACGATGCCGACCGGCGCACTTGAATCCCGTACGCCTGAACGTGAACGCCGGAGATCGCCGGCAAACCTTGCACACCACGCAAGTCGTGCTCGCCGCGAAAAGGATGGTTTGGGACGGCAGCGGCTGGCACGCGGTTGCCGCCGATTGAAAAAGCGGCTCATCGCGCTTCTGACGCGATGAGCCGGATACGATTCCACCAGCCGCCTGCTCCCTACGTAGACGATTTGCCGGCGCCGGGCTGGATGGCGATGATCTGGGTCGAAACACCGCCCGCGGTAATGTTGACCTCGGTGCCAGTGCTCGTTCCCGTGTAGTATCCGAAGAGCGTAACGGTCGCCGTTGTTGTGCCTGCCGGTACGGTTATGGTTGGCGGGACACTCACGTTCGACGGCGAACTGCTGGTTAGCGGCACGGCGAAGCCTCCCGTCGGCGCGGGGCTCGACAGGTTGACGGTGAATTGGAACGATTGCCCGCTCTGAATCTGCCCCTTGTTGATGCTGGTGCTATAGACTGTAGGCGCTGTAATCGTGAACTGCTGCGTCATCTGCTGGCCGTGATAGCTTGCGGTTATGGTGACGAGCGTGTTTACGGCGACAGGTTGGGTGAGGATCGTGAACATCCCGATCGTTCCGTTGGCGGGAACGGTGACGGTCGTCGGGCTCACGGTCGCAGTCGCGTTGCTTGATCCAACCGTGACCGAGATGCCGGGGTTCGATACGAACTTGGTTGTGACCGATCCTGACAGCGACTGCCCGCCGACTACGACCGTGTTGGCTAGCCACAGATTAGACAGCTGTGGAACGCCAACATTGATCGGCGCGCTCGTTCCGGTCACGGCGGCGCTTGTCGTGTCGGTTGCGGTGAGCGTTTGGTTGCCAACCGTATTAAGCGTAGCGGTGAACGTCTTGACGCCGTTCGTGAGCGTGGAGTTGGCCGGGAGCGACGCCGCGCCATCGCTCGACTTGAACTTGACCGTTCCCTTATAGCCGGTCGCCGTGTTGCCGTAGGCATCAAGCGCGGTTGACGTGAAGCTGAATGATGAACCGGTCGTCGCGAACGCTGGGACCGAGAGGCTAAAGTGCGTCGCCGCCCCTGGAGCGACGTTGATTGGTGCGCTCGTGCCCTTGATACTGCTTGTTGTCGTATCCGTCGCCGTGATGGTCTGGCTGCCAGCCGTCACGAGTGTCGCGCTGAACGTGCCGGCGCCGCTCGTAAGCGAAGAGTTCGCAGGCAGCAAGACGCCCGCGCCGGAATCTGTTGACGTAAATCCGACAGTACCGCCGTAGCCCGTCGCGGTGTTGCCATATGCGTCGAAAGCGGTGACTGTGAAGCTCAACGCCGTCCCGGCCGTTGCCGTGCTCGGAGCCGAGAGCGTAAAGTGAGTCGCCGCGCCAGGCCCGACGGTGATCGTGCCGCTGGTTCCAGTGATGCTCGACGTTGTCGCGTCGGTCGCGGTAATCGTCTGGCTGCCAGCGGTTTTCAGCGTCGCGCTGAAAGTGCTCGTGCCGTTGGTCAACGTGGCGTTCGCGGGAAGCGAGGCCGCGCCGTCGGTCGATGTGAAGTGGACCGTGCCGCCGTATCCGGTTGCCGTATTTCCGAACGCGTCAAGCGCGGTGACCGTGAAGCTCAACGCCGTCCCTGCCGTTGCCGTGCCTGGCGCCGAGACCGTAAAGTGAGTCGCCGCACCAGGGTTGACGGTGATCGGCCCGCTGGTTCCGGTGATGCTCGACGTTGCCGTGTCGGTCGCGGTAATCGTCCGGCTGCCAACGGTCTTGAGCGTCGCGCTGAAAGTGCCCGTGCCGTTGGTCAACGTGGCGTTGGCGGGAAGCGAGGCCGCGCCGTCGGTCGATGTGAAGTGAACCGTGCCGCTGTAGCCGGTTGCCGTATTTCCGAACGCGTCAAGCGCGGTGACCGTGAAGCTCAACGCCGTTCCGGCCGTTGCCGTACCTGGCGTCGAGAGCGTAAAGTGAGTCGCCGCGCCAGGTCCGACGCTGATCGTGCCAGACGTACCGCTGATGCTCGATGTCGCCGTATCGGTCGCCGTGATTGTTTGGGAGCCGGCCGTGACGAGGGTCGCGCCGTTCGTGAACGTGTGGAGGCCGTTGTCGCCGCTGGTAAACGTGTAGTCGGATGGCAGCGATGAACCCGCTCCAGAGTCCGTCTTCGTGAAGTGGACCGTGCCCCGGTAGCCGGTTGCCGCGTTGCCATACTGGTCGAGCGCGGAGACTGTGAAGCTCAACGCGGTCCCGGCCGTTGCCGTGCCTGGCGCCGAGACCGTAAAGTGCGTCGCGGCTGCCGCGCTCACGCTAATCGATCCGCTGCTCCCCTTGATGGTGCTCGTCGACGCGTCGGTTGCCGTGATTGTCTGGCTACCGGCCGTGACGAGGGTCGCACTGAAAGCGCCCGTGCCATTGGTCAGGGTTGCGTCTGCCGGAAGCGTCGCCGCGGCGTCTGTCGATGTGAAGTGGACCGTGCCGGTGTAGCCGGTCGCGGTGTTGCCGTTTGCATCCAGCGCCGTGATCGTGAAGCTGAACGCTGTGCCTGCCGTTGCCGTGCCCGGAGCCGAGAGCGTAAAGTGAGTCGCGGGGCCTGGACCAACGGTTATTCCGCTGCTCGCGCCTGTGATGCTTGAATTGCTCGTATCTGTTGCCGTGATCGTCTGACTGCCAGACGTAACCAACGTGGCGCTTAACGTGCCCGTTCCGTTCGTAAGCGGTCCGTCCCCAGGCAGCGAAACTCCACCGGCCGCGTCTGTAGTCGTGTAGTGAAGGACGCCGCTGTAGCCGGTCGCGGTGTTGCCGAATTGGTCGAGAGCGGTAACCGTGAAGCTGAACGCCGCTCCGGACGTTGCGGTGCTCGGCGCAACGACGCCGATGTGCGTCGCGGCAGCCGGGCTGATGGTAAATGTGTTGCTTGTCACCGTCATGGAAGCATTTGCCGTATCGGTTGCCGTGATCGTCTGACTGCCGGCAGTGACGAGGGTCGAGATGAACGCGCCGAGACCTGAAGTCAATGTCGAGTCGGCCGGTAACGACACGCCAGCTCCAGAGTCGGTGCACGTGAAGTGAATCGTTCCCGCATATCCGGACGCGACATTGCCATAGGCATCCAAGGCCGATACGCTCAATGAGAACGGTATTCCGGCCGTCGTATTCGGGATCATTGACATCGCTAAATGAGTCGCGGAGCCGGGACTGACATTAATCGATCCGCTGGTTCCCTTAATGCTGCTCGTCGTCGTGTCGGTTGCTGTAATTGTCTGGAGCCTCGACGTTTTGAGCGTTGCGCTGAGCGTGCCGGCGCCGCTTGTCAGCGCTGCGTCTGCCGGCAGCGTCGCCTGGCCGTCCGTCGACGTATAGTGAACGACGCCCGTATAACCCGTCGCGGTGTTGCCGGCGTCGTCGAGCGCAGTTACCGTGATGCTAAAGGCAACTCCGGCCGTTGCGCTGCTTGGAGCGGAGACGGCAAAGTGAGTCGCCGCGCCTGGGCTGACAGTGATCGTGCCGCTGGTTCCGGTGATGCTCGACACGTCCGTGTCGGTCGCTGTTATCGTCTGCGAACCGACGCTGTCAAGCGTCGTCTGGAAAGACCCCGCGCCGTTTGTGAGCGTGCTGCTCGAGTGGAGGAGGGCGGCGGCGGCCGTCGTTGAGAATTCAATAGTACCGCCATACCCGGTAGCCTTGGCTCCGGTCGAGTCAAGGGCCGTAACCGTGATTAAGAACGGCGTGCCAGCTGTCGCGGTTGTAGGAGCGGATACGCTGAAGTGCGTCACGACGGTATATGTCGCGACTGCCGCCGAGCTGCTCGTATAGCCAGTCGCGACCGCAATGGCCTTAACCGTCTCATTTGCGGTTAAAGTGAGCTCGCCCGTATAGCGAGTCGAGCCCGTGGTTGGCGTCGAGTTGTCAGTCGTGTAGTAGATCGCGAACCCGGGCGCACTGGATATCGAGCTGTCGGTGATCGCCACGGTCTGGCCCGAGCTGACCGTTCCCGAGGCAGGTCCAATCGTAGGCGTCGGCGCAGTTTGCACAACCACTGCCGTGCCGAACTTCGCGACGAAGCCAGCTTCGTTGCCGCTCGCCGTCCTGATCGTCGTATCGTAGGCGCCTGCTGTAACCGGGAAGTTGGTGGACGTCGCGTAGCCCGCAATGTAGACATTGTTGTTTGAGTCGACCGCGATAGCGCTGCTAGTATCGGACCCGGAACCTCCCAGATACGTCGAGTAGACGAGCGATTTGCCGTCTGGAGCGAGCTCAGTCATGAATGCGCTGTCGGCGCCCTTTAGAGTGGTCTGATACGCGTCCGTGGTCGTCGGCCAGTTCGTGCAGGTCGTGTTGCCAGACACATACACATTGCCGCTTGAGTCAACCGCGATACTGTTTGGGTTATTGAACGGTCCGGCGCCGTTGAGAAAAGTCGAAAAGACAAGAGCCATACCTGTCGAATTCAACTTGGTGACAAATCCTCCCTCGTCGGTGGATAGAAAGGCCGTTTGGAACGCGCCGAAGGTAACAGGATACGTATTCACATCCGTATTTCCGCAGAAGTAGGCGTTACCGCTCGTATCTATGCAGAGCGCATAAAGCTCGTCGGCGACCGTGCTGCCAACGAGCGTGCCATAGACTTCCGCGGAACCTGCTGGATTTAGCTTAACCACGAAGGTGTTGGCAAGTCCGCTGAGAGACCGTTGATAGGCGCCCGATGTTGTCGGGAAGTTCGATGATTCCGTAAAGCCGCCAACATAGGCGTTGCCGCTCGAGTCGACCGCAATGGCGTTCGCGCCATCCTGACCATTCCCGCCTAAGTATGTCGAATACACGAGTCCCGTGCCGGTCGAGTTTACCTTGCTCACGGCTGCGTGGTACTGCGTGCTTTGAGGATCGGTTGATTGGAAAGAACCCGAGGTTGTTGGATAGTCCGTTGAACCTTCGAAAACAGATATATACGCATTCCCGTTTGAATCCACGGCAATGCCGGTGCCCGAATCCCCGCCGCTTCCACCCACGAAGGTCGAGTAAAGCAGCTCGGAACCCGACGCGCTCACCTTGGCGACAAACGGCTTATAGTTAGAGCCAACACTCCTCTGAAACGCGCCTGACGTGGTCGGAAAGTTCGTGGAATACGCGGTCCCCGTAATGTACGCATTGCCGCTTGAATCCAGCGCAATGCCCGCGCCAGAATCGCCGCTGCCGCCGCCGATGTACGTCGAAAAAACCAGGCCTGAGCCCGCTGCATTCAGTTTGGTTACGTATGCGTTCCCGCCGCCGTTAACGGTCTGATAAGAACCGGATGTGGTCGGAAAGTCGCTCGACCCATCAGCGCCGGTCACGTATGCGTTGCCGCCGGAGTCTACGGCGATTCCGTTGCATATATCATTGCCATCGGAGCCGCCGAGGTACGTGGAATACGCCAGCGCTGGGTCGATCACGAGGGGGCGCGCCGCATCGTACTTTGCGACCGCGAAACGAACAGAGGAACCGTTTGCGGCGAGCACGTAGCTACCCGCGACCGGCTTGCGACGCCCGGCGGAGTCCAGCTGATAGACAACCGGCTTCTTCCAAACGACATCGCCATTAGGCAGGCCAAGCGCTAGATCGCCGCTCCCCGTTAGGCGCACGGATTTCGCGCCAGAGAATGTCAGCTCAACTCTAGACGGATCGCCTCCCGGCATGACGACGAAATCGTATTCCAATCGGCCGTTCGTGTCGTAATAAACCAGATCGACGCTCTTGTAAATGTCCCGGAATGCAATTCGGCGGTAAGTCGGAATATTCGTGTGCCACTTCTTGGGGTCGTTGCCTATGAAATAATTGACCTTGCCCGGCAACTCGTCCAGGCCGCAAGCCTTTGCGTCGGCATTCGCGCCAGCAACGCCCATTCTAAGCACTGTAATCGTACGCTTTGCTTGCGTGCGCCGGAAGCGGGCTCCCGGATCCTTTGGGTCTAATCTTCGAGGCTGGGGCGACGAATGGGTCAAGCTCAGGACGGCTTCCGTGCCGGTAAGGTAGAGCGTTTGACCCGCGCCATGCGTAATGAACTTGACTCGCTTATCCGTCTGACCTTCGTTGGGCTCGAATTGCAGCGGCAGCCGGCCATACCCGGCCGCCAGAGACTTTCGCATCGCCGAATTGCTGTCAATCCGGCCTGCGGCCCTTGCTGGCGGAGCGACAAGCAAAACAAGGGCTACGATGGCCGCTGCGATTGTCGAGACGGATGCTTGAGATACGCGATTCATGAGATCTCCTAGGGCTAAGCACCGAACAGGCGCACAGACGCACACAAGGGGGAATAGGGCGATGCTGTTTTAGGCTCGCAATATCCCCGTCAATTGGTCGCAAGTTCTTTCGGTTTTACGATTGCCGCAGACGGGGGAGCGATACTGCTGCGCCTACTTGTCTACAGACAACCGCTATTACCCAGGAATCCAAACTCATCAAACACAATTGAATCATTTTGTGATAAATCTTCGTGCAATGGAGTGCCCAACGCAGAGGCAATCCGGACAATTGGGCGTAAAGAAGTGCGAAATTTGCAGAATATAAACACGAAAAAAAATGTTGCGCGATCGCCAAGGGCTTAGGCTGCGGCGGCGTAAGTGTTTGGGTACAGCGGACAGTGGCCGGGTATTGAGTGGCAATTTCAGGGAAGTTGAGGATAGGCTGTCGCGCAATATGCGCCACATGGCCTTGAACAAATCCCGTGCAATGAAAGAACGATACAGTTGCAAAAAAATCCACCCGCCATCGAGCTTGGTCCCGCGGCGGGTGGAGGAATCGGCTTCGCGAACGGCTATTCGCCGCCTGCGCCGACTCCCGGTTCGGTCATCTTGCGCGGATCGAGCAGCGCTTCGAGCTGGTCGATCGGAAGGATACTTTCGCTGATGCACAGATCCCGGACCGTCCGGTTTTCGTGCACCGCGCGCTTGGCGATCGCGGCCGCGTTGTCGTAGCCAATCACCGGGGCCAGCGATGTCACCATGCTCATGGACCACTCGACCAACGATGTGGCGCGCTGTTCGTTGGCGACGAGGCCGCGAACGGCTTTAGAAGTGAACGCGCGCACCGAGTTGGAGAGATAGGTCAGGCTTTCAAGGACGTTTCGAGCCATGACGGGCAGCATGACGTTCAGGTCCAGGTTGCCGTGAGTTCCGGCGACCGTGACAGTCACCGCGTTTCCGATTACCTGAGCGCTGACCATGATCAACTGCTCCGCCATCACGGGGTTGACCTTGCCCGGCATGATCGATGAACCGGGCTGGACCGCGGGAAGTTGAATCTCGCCGATGCCGCAGCGTGGCCCGCTCGACATCCAGCGGATATCGTTGGCGATTTTGAGGAGGGATGTTGCGACGGTCGACAACTGATTGGAAAGTTCGACGATGCCGTCCTGCGCACCCTGCGCCTCGAAATGGTTGGCGGCCTCGACGAAAGGCAGACCGAACCGCGCGGCAAGCCGGTTCGAGATCTCCGTGCCGAAGCCGGCAGGGGAGTTGATGCCGGTGCCGACCGCCGTTCCGCCGATTGCGAGTTCCATTAGGCGCGGCTTGACTCCTTCAAGCCGCTGGACGGCAAGCTCCACCTGTCGCGCCCATCCGGAGGCTTCCTGGCCCAAGCGGATAGGGGTTGCATCCATCAGGTGGGTACGGCCGATCTTGACGATATTATCCCACTGCTTGGCCTTGGCGGAGAGCTCGCTCTGCAACTCGCGGAGAGCCGGTAGGAGGTTCCGTTCAAGCACGAGGGCGGTCGAGACATGCATCGCGGTCGGAATGACGTCGTTCGAGGACTGCCCCTTGTTCACGTGATCGTTTGGGTGAACGGGGTCCTTGGAACCGATGACGCCTCCGAGGATCTCGCATGCGCGGTTGCCGATTACCTCGTTGGTGTTCATGTTTGTCGACGTACCGGATCCCGTCTGGTAGATGTCGACCACGAACTGACTGTCGAGCTTGCCGTCGATGACTTCCTGCGCCGCCTGTTTGATTGCTCCAGCGCGGCGCTCATCGAGGTAGCCTCCTGCTAAGTTGGCCTCCGCGGCTGCGTACTTGATTGCGCCGAGCGCCTCGATAAACGGTCGCGGAAATCTCAGACCTGATATCGGGAAGTTGTCGACGGCTCGCGCGGTTTGCGCGCCGTAGTAAGCGTCGCTGGGAACCTGGAATTCTCCCATCGAGTCTTTTTCGGTGCGAGTGCTACTCATTTTGCTTTCCTTATCTCGTATGAATGGTTCGTGGGGAATTTCGCGTGCGTTGCGTTTCGCCAGCGAAATCTATTGAGGGGTTTGCGGCATCATTTCTGGGCGTCAACGGCCAGATAATATGACAGCACGGCAAGCTCCTGCAAAAATGAAACATTGCGAACGACGATTCGGTTCGGCACGCGAAGAATAATCGGCGCAAAATTTAGAAGGGCCTTGATCCCGGACGCGATCGCTTCGTCCGCGACGGACTGGGCAACGGCGGCGGGTACGGCGACAATGGCGATCCGCGCGCCAAGTTGGGCGTTCGATTCCCGTAAAGTCGCGATATCCAGGATCTCATGATCCCATAGACGGGCGCCAATTTTCGTGGGGCTGGAATCGAAGACGCCGACCATCTGGAACCGGTGCTCGCGCAGGCCATGGTAGCCGACAAGAGCAGAGCCAAGGTTGCCTGCGCCAAGCACGATCATGGGTTGGTCGCGGTCAACTTTCAGGATACGGGCGATCCGGTTTTGCAGTTCGACAACGTTGTAGCCGACGCCCGGTTTGCCAAACTCGCCGAAGTACGAGAGGTCTTTGCGGAACTGAGCCGCATTGACGCCCGTTTGGCGCTCAACTTCCGTGGAGGATATGGTTTCCAGACGCATTGCCTGGAGGTCGATCAAGAATCGTAGATAGGTTGCGAGGCGTTCAAGGGTTGCTATGGGAACTTTGGGGTTCATGTTCACGAAGTCGCCGAATCCCTATCGCCGCGCCAATCCCGCGCGGCTGGTCGTCACCGTAATCGATGCGCATCGGAAACGTCGCGCAACGATGGCCTCATTATACCCCCTTCGTTGTCGCCGCGGAACGCGGAAGAGTGCTTGCCTGCTTGGTCGTTATTTTACGTGCCCAGCCCTCGAGAATCGGTAAGCGGAGTTCCACGTAGAACTCCGCTTACCGGATAGGGCTCGACTGATTGTCTTGTCTGATGCCAGGATCTTTAGTCTTTTCCCGTCATCCGCAAAAAGACCCGCTGCCCCGAGGACTCCGCCGCCCAGAACTTGTCGCCAAGATCGAGGTATGTGCCCCGGATGCCGTTGGGGTGGGCGAACCGGTCGAAATCAAGCCACACCGTTGGCGCGGGTAGGGGAGCGCGGTTGAGGAAGTCCTGAGCCTCTCGTTGGATGACGAGCGCTGCTTCCCGATCGGTTCCGTCGGGGTTAACCAGGCCGAAGTCGCTGTTTTCATTGACCCGGTAGCCCCCTGGATACCACCAGAAGATGATCCCGTCGCCGTCGCTCAGTCGTAGCGATTTGAACAGGTCGGCGTAGAACGACGTTTGTGTTCTCATCAGCGCAGGCGAAGGAATGGCGTCCGTCCGGTCCCACACTTGCTTGCCGACCTCGGCCCAGACGACGGGTTTGCTTGGCGCCGCGGATCTAGCGTAGGCAACCTCAAAACTGGCAGCCTTGACGCCTTCGTCGCCGGTCGGGAGCGCATAGCCCTCGGGGCTTAAGAAGTCGACCGCTTTCGCAACGCCAGCAATCTCATATGGCAGCCACTTTTGATCGTTGATCGGACTGCCCGCATCCGACATGCGGAAGCTTACCGCGTGACGCGGGTCGGCGTCGTGCAGCGCCTTCGCCGCCTCGCCGTAGCGCGTGGCCAGCCAATCGCTCAGGAAGCGGCGGTAGTCGGCTACCATGTGGTCGAAAGCGCCGGACATTGAGGAGAGCTGCGCGTCTGACGGGCCGATTAATCCGGCGCTGTCGAGCGCCGGGGTGAAGTTCCATGCCTTACCGGCGGCATCGACGCTCCCATATTTGTGGTTTACCCAGTTGCGCCATTCCGGGTCGAGGGGGATCCGCCTGGCGCGTCCCCCGAAGATCGGTTCCCATGCGATGTCGTATGCGAAGACGGTGTCGTTTTGCTGAAGACGGTATGCGCTCAGAATGCCGAGAAGATCGCTTGCGACGAACTGGGACGGCATTCCCGGTCGCAGGGCTAGATTGACGCGCAAGCCGAGATCGCGCGACATTCGCAATATGTCGAGCAGATTGCGTGATGGGATGCTGCGTACGTTGATGAAGATGCTAATCTCGTTGAAGCCCAGGCGAGCGATGTGCCTGAGGTCGCGTTCGACAATCTCAGGATCGTATGCCTTCTTTTCGATCCAGTATTCAAACTGTTCGTGGTCGTTGAGTCCGATGCCGGACGACGGCATATAGTTCACGCCGCAGACGCGCCAGACCTTGCCGTTCAAGTGGAAATGACCGTCCTCGCCAATCGTAATAAACGAGGGCTTTGCGGATGGCTTCCAAACGTGGATTTTGTGCTCAAGACGATCGACCGGTTTGTCGCCGTCGTATAGCGTCGTTGTGACGGTATAACCCTCTTCGGGCCATGTCGACGGCTTCCATTTATCCGAGAATTGCGCAACTCCCGTGGACGCGATCGTTACTTTCCAGCGATGCTCATAGGCAACCTTCCCATCAGGCGCGGTAACCGTTAGCTGCAGGGAGGCATCCGAGGAACTGGACGCTGAAACTCGCTCACACGCTCCGCCGAGCGTCACTTCGTCGCCTTCAAAATAGGTGAATGCGTCCGTGCCGCCTTCGTTAAGGAAGAGGCCTGTCCGGAGGCGTCTGGCGAACGAGGCGATCAGGCTGCGAGCCCCTGCCGTTTCGTAGAATGCAGGATCTTGGATCGAGAACGTTTCCCAAACACTATTTGGAAATGACGGGTCGGTTGCATTGTGGACAACCATGACCACCGGGCTTCCGCGCCATTCGCCGGTCTTGGCATCGACGGCCGTGACGACGGGTTGCCAGCGGGAAAAGCGTTCCTTAAACAGGCCCGTTCCCGATGGACGCGGTTGCGATGCGTAAATCTCGGCCGGCGCGGACAGGCTGGGTTGATCCGAGCCGGTTTGCCCCGCGACTGCCCGAAGACTTACGGAACCATGGATTGGATAGACCTTATACGACGGAAATAGGGTGTCGAGAATAGGGGGCGTCGCCTGTTCGGCCGGCGCGATGACATCCGGCATCGTACCAACCCCCGCGAACCAGTATTCGTGGGGGCCTGGGCTTGATTCCGTGTGTGAGCGGGCTACGCCAAAGCCGATCCGTGTTGCGTTTTCAGGCTGAAATCCCTTGGCGGCGCGTTCCGGCGAGTTTTGCCAGCTGTGAAATCGTTGCGGCTCCAAGACGTATCGCTTCCACTCCGTGCCGATTGGCTGAATTGCGATCCATCGGCTGCCGTCCCGCTCGTCCCATTCTATGGCGATTTGGGTTGTGTTTATATCGCCCTTCGCCCAAAACGCGGTCAGCGTATCGCCCTGAGGAAATAGCGAAGCCTTGGCGTCGGAAGGGCTGCAGATCGTATCCCAGCTGTCGAGGTTGCTAATCGCCACGTCGGCAACGCCCAGGACTTTTAGATTTTGGGGCGCAGGCACGATCTCAAATGTCGTCTTGCGATCCGGCGTGTCGGTTGACCGGCGCCAAGTACTCGCCTTCGATGCGTCAGCGGTATCGAGGATAACGCCATGGAGCGGCTGGCGGAGGCGAAGACGCTGAATTTGTGCGTCCGTGATCCAACTGCCGTCCTTGCCCCGGACCGGCGCCTCGCTCCATGCGGGCGCTCCCAAGGTCAGAAGATTTCCGCCGGCGCGTAAGTAGACGTTGACCGGTTGGCCGAGAGCAGTAGGGAGGTGTCGCGCGTCTGGCAATACGAGCACGGTTGTGTTCGTCCTTGTGATCTCGCCGCCGGCGATTTCGGCGGTGGAAACTCGCTTTGCGATGTAACCCTCCGCGCGAAGCGTGCTCTCAAGACTGACGATCAACGATTCATGGTATCCGGGAAGGCTGGGGTCCGCGAAGATCGCGGCGACGGGCTGCGAAGACGAGGCGGGCGTATCCGCTAGGCAGACCGGGGCGCACAGCAGAGTGGAGAATAGAGCCAAGACGCAAAAGCGGACGAAAGGAGTCATTTTATAGGTCTCCGGAAGTGTGGGGATTGGTATACCGTAGAACGGCCAGCCTTGTGTGATTTTACCCATGCGGGAGCAAATTGGTCGAGACATAACGGCTGCTCTATTCGTGAAACATGGTTGGATTGGCGCCGAATGTACGCCAATTCGTTGCAGTAGCGCTTGTCGATGGACACGTGCCGGTTGACGCGGCGCTCTCGAGCGCAAGCTGTGCGGAAAGATACCCCTTGGAATACCATTTGGCGTGTCCGTCGGCATAGGATGCGTTTCCGCCATTGCTGTGGCCGGTCGCGAGTTCGGGGCAGGCGACATACGCGCTCCCATTGTACATATTGGCGTTGGGCGACCCTTCCATCCGCGAACCAAAGTTGCCAACGTTATCGATCAGCCAGTACCAGCTAACGTTGGTTCCTCCAGCCCATGCTCCAGAGAATACCATGTCGCTCGACGGCGTCTGCAGCTGCGAGATCTGGAGGGGCGTTAGGTTCTGTGGAGAACTGTCCGTGCTGCAAGGCTTCGATAGCAGCATAAAATAGAAGTTGTATGCATAGCTGACGTTGTTCCATCCTCCGCCCGTGCCGCTGGTTGCTACTGGGGCCGTCGCAACGGAGTCGCTTGGACATCGCCAAACGGCGGCCGTTTTGATGTAGGGGTTGAGCAGATACCCCGCCGTGGTGCTGGAAGCTCCGCTGGAACCGCACGGCGACGAGCCATAGCAGGCGTATGGGGTTGTTTCATCGTAGTCCTGGCAGTACTGGATAAACGCCAAGCCAATTTGCTTGAGATTGTTCAAACAGCTGGATTGACGGGCCTTTTCTCTCGCAGTGGCAAACACCGGAAAGAGTATTGCGGCTAATATCGCGATGATCGCAATGACAATTAACAGCTCGATAAGTGTAAAAGCCTTTTTATAAGTCATCAAAGTCTCCTTTACGCTAACTCGTCATGCCGCGGATTAGCGACGGCCGATTTGTTCTCATCTGAGTTCTCGCTTAGCTGAGCGGCTTGCGCGCCGTGACGACCGTCAGGTCTGCGGGAGCCGCGCCGGTTGATTCCCCGACAAGAAGAGGGATCTCATCCGGCTGGACGAGCAATGGGCCTGTCCATGGGCCAGTTCCGAGCATCCATTCGACGGCCGTCCGCAGAAACAGGGCGCGCGGCGGCGGGTTAAGCGTCGTCAGCGTCTTAAGCTGATATCTCCCGACGCCTTCATCGTTTGTCGTGCACACCGATACGTCCTTGCCGATCTCCAGCCCGCCTTCGTGAAGCGCTCTCATCGCTCCAATCGCTGCCGGTCCCGTCGTGCACAGGAGCGCCGTCGCAAGCGGATACCCTTTTTCGAGACAGTCGCGCACGCCAAGATAGGCTGTCTCCATCGGACGACGCAAATGCCACGATCGCAGTTGCCCGTCGATCCCCATTTCTTCGATGAACCTACGCCAGACTGCAATCCGGCCCATGATAATGGGGTTCTCGTTCTGAGTATTGATGCAATCGATGCGTTTGTGTCCCAACTCAAGCAAATGGACCAACAGGCTGCGTTCGGACTCCGGGGGAAACATGATGACGGACGGAATACCGGATGCGCTCTGATCGTGATCGAGTACGACAATGCGGCACGGGGCTTCCCTGACCTTCCTTGCCAGCCACTGCGGCATTTTGTCCGGCGGCGGCACAAGGAAAATCCCGTCGAATCCATTCATTGCTTCATGCAAAACTGGATCTTCCCATTGGACGAACGTTACCGGACGCAGCTTGACCGCGTGGCCTTCAAGGGCGGCGCGGACGCCATCAGACCAGAGCTGATGGTCGGTCGATACCTCGGGACTGCTGACGAAGGCAATCGACTTGCACTGTCGAGCGCTTGTGGACGGAGCGACATGAAGGCGGCCGTTGTCGTGCCTGGCGAGCACCCCTTGCTCGATCAGGCCACGAACAGCGGAGCGCACGGTGTCCCGGCTTATGCCGAGCTCGGACGCAAGCTGCCGTTCGCTTGGAACTCCCGCAAGCACGTGATCTGCACGGGCAATTCTTTTCCAGATTACCTGCTCGGCGACCTGCGATTTTCTCATGAACAGTCTGTTTGCCCCAATCTCACGGGAATTGTACATCGATGCTGGGAGATAGTCAAGACATTTTTGGTATGATTAGAGAAATTAACAGTCCAATTTTGGTATGTTTTACCGCGATGCGTCAAACGAGGCGCGAATTCAGGAAATTACGAGGAAAAGCGTGGGGCCGAGCGACCATCGGAACTGTTGCATCCCGCGCCGTCGATGGTTTCGCGGCGCGGGATGCAGGCCAGTCTAC
The DNA here is from genome assembly GCA_031292625.1 of Capsulimonadaceae bacterium. Taxonomy (GTDB): domain Bacteria; phylum Armatimonadota; class Armatimonadia; order Armatimonadales; family Capsulimonadaceae; genus JARLGU01. The sequence goes on from JARLGU010000002.1 coordinate 44,578, forward strand.
CAGCGCGCCTGGACGATGTCGCGTGGCAGGAACTTGCCGCCCTCGACGACGTCGCAGTACGATGCGTTATGCTCGACGCGAACTACGCGGATGCGGCCAACTCTCGTTCGGTCGCCAGCAGAGATTATCTGCCCTGTGTCGGGATCGATGACCGGATGACCGGCTCGGAAGACGTCAAACGTCATGCCTTCGGATACGCCTGCCAGATCGCCAGCGTTGATGATGACCCGTCTCGTCTCCGGGTCCTGTGCGGCGACCGACGCCCGCCACGGCTCTTTCGAGAGGCGGCCGATGATCTTGCTCACGGCATCGTCCAGCGCGTCGTTGACGGCCTTGCCTGCCGGGCTCTTGTTAAAGTCCGCCATGCCGAAGCGCGTTCCGTTGATATCGCCGGCGACGCCGATGCCGCCCGATTCGGCTTTCCCGCTAGCCGTCTGCGTATCAAGGATCTCGCTGGTTTGGGCGTTGGAGATACGAATGTTCAGGGTGAGAGTCGCTTGGGATTTCTTCGCGCCGATCACCAGGTTGCCGAAGCCAATGCCTCCTCCGCCCGAGTTTGTTTGTTTGAAACCGAATACGGACGGGGTGATGATGTAGTCGGCGGCGGTGCGCACCTGACGCGGCGCGACCACGCCGGAGTCGGGGCCAAGGCTCGCGCGCCGGTTGGCATCAATGGCGTTCTCGTCCGCGCCCTGGCGGACTGCGCCGCCTTCGCGTTCCAGGACAATAAAGTAACCGGATTTCTGCAGCTTATCGATAAGCTGCGCTTGGATCCCGTTTGAAACGTCTGGCGGCAGGCTCCAGCGGTCCGTGTGTATCTCTTCCCACTTGCCCTGATCGACGACGATCCGGTAGCGCAAGCGCGGCTGTGCATTGTCGGCTGATGCCGGCTGGGCGGCTAACGCCGCTGTCGAAACGAGGAGCGCGCCAAGCCAGACGGCAATGATAGGACGATTTGGGCGTCGTATGTTCACTTGTTTATCCTTTCAGGCGAATCCCTGTAGTTCTGGATCGGACTCAAATGAAACGAGTTTCGTTGGAGCCCGCAACTGTTTGGGCGGTCAGAGGCAATCATTGCCTGTGACTGGGACGCAACAGGATTTGGAATCGTTCTCCATATGGCTAATGGAAGTATACCGCAATCCCACCCCGCGAAATCACCGGCAAGAGCGAGCGGGGCTGTCGTTGGAGGAGTAGGTTAGCTCCGATGCTAATCTGAACTTCGCCTCAGCGAACTTTGAAATCAAGAGATTTCTACCGCGTATGCCGGATGGATGAGAACACGTACCCTTTTGCAGTCAAACGCATTGATTGACAAGAGTTCTTGAAGCCAGGTAGATGTCTTGGAGGATTTTCCTATAAAAGACCACCCTTATGAAGTTTGCAAAGATTATATTGGCAATATTGCCGCTTATGGTGATTGCGGGCGGCATTGTTGCTGTGCAACCCGCCACTGCCAATCCGGCGGGATCTGTTAGTATTGGCGCGAATCCGGCCGGACACGGCGTTCCATCGGCCGTTCGCCATCATCGCCGGAAGCATGATCAGGCGCTCGCGATCTCGATCCGCTTGTAGGTCGTGGCATTTGACATTAGCTACGTAAGGTGTCAGCTAAGAATCTGACCAAAGGTTAGTGGTTGCCTCATTTACGAATCTTACCCAAGACGAGTCTTGAGGGTGGTCTCCTTTCCTGGGATTCAGCGGTGTGAACCGCCCTTTATTTTGGCTTGATGGTAA
>JARLGU010000029.1 GCA_031292625.1 Capsulimonadaceae bacterium
GCAACTATGTTGCGAGCCAAGGAAAGGCTCCTTCAGAATACAAACAACTGCACGTACAGCAGCTTGGATTGTTTTGAGGACAGCCTATCGTGGCTACTCCTTCAATACCTCGGGGCTTGTCCCCGATAGGATGCTTTATTGTATCGTTTTTGCCGCCATCGACTATCACTGCCGTGAGAGGATCCCGATGCGAGGCCTGTACGCGTTCGCCGCGCTTGCATTTGGTTACTTTTTCGCGTGCAGCGACCGGCGGCGAAGATACCTGGCGGTCCTTCTGGCGTTCTTGCCTTCAGCGGCCTTGATAGCAGCGAACATGCATTTCTTCAACGATATGGGGCATGTCGCGAATTATGTGGATATTATCAGACAAGTCCACCGGGCAGTTCCCCCGTTCGTCGTCTTTTACTCGTATCTTCCCTTCATCTTCTGCTCGGGATATGCGCTGGCGACGGCTTATTCGGACGACAAGCGGCGCTTTGCCGTCTATTGCGTGGTCATCGGTACGTCGGCGGCACTGATAAACAATGACATACTTGGATATAACAATGAGCCATGCCGCTTTATCCCGTATTCGTATCCGCTCGTAAGCATCCTTACGGCAATGGGTTTATGGGAACTATTTCAGGCTGTCCGCAATGCCATTGGAGCGAGGAGGCTAATACTCTCAACCGCATTGGCCGTTAGCGCAGGGTTGCTGCTGCTCGGAGTATGGGCGAACATCGAGATCTACCGTTCGTTCGCCTTCTCGACGACGAAGCCGGTGGATCCTCGTATTCAGCAGTTGGCCGCCGTCTTGGAACGCAGGTGCACTCACGTTGGCGGCAAGCTTGTTCTTGTCGACTGCGCATATACCAACGGCATTCTCGACGCTCGGGAAGTCGCCGCATACACCGCCGCAAGCTTGATGGACGACTCGGTAAACAATTTCAGCGCGTCGCATGAGTACATTCGCAGAATCATCATCATCCTGCTGCGCCGGAACGATTTAACCGACGCGCTCTACGTTGCGCGGACTCACAACGTCGGCTACCTCGCGTGCAGTTACAGCATTGCGTCCCCGGATTTTGAGCAAATCAACCAGATACCCGGCGCGGACATCGTCCTCTACCGAATCGCGCCGGCAAGACCGCCAGGCAGGTAGGCGATCCTTCGACGACGGCGCGCGCCCTACGGCGCATTCCACTGCCTACCTGTCAATCCTTGTTTCACAGCCGAGAAGCACCTGGTCAATCGGCATTCTGGCAAGGGCCTTGGGACCATCCGGAGTGGCCGTCGTCGAATACGGCCAGAGTTCCAGGCGATTGGTCTTGCCGAAGAATACGTACGGCGTTAAGTTGATATCGCTGATCGTACCGAACGGATGCAAGTACTGGTTATAAACGATTGGCCGTCCGTTGACTACGAGACTGCCCAGCCATTGCTCCGGCGTGCGGATGCGAACGTAGACCGATTTGCCGCGCCACTTTTCGGGAATGTCGCACGACGCGGCGACGTAACGCCCGGTCAACCGGCCCGGCAGCGTCGCCGAAGGCCCCGGCTTATAGGCGGCGTCGTACACGGTCCAGGGACCGGCAAGATCCACCTGCTGCTCAAGGCTGCCTTGAGGGTTCAGCCACACGCACCCCGAAAGGCCGCTAAACTCCGGTCCGCCCGTCACCTGTACCGCTATGATGTTCGCGCCGGGATGAACGAGGGCGGTGACATCGTAGTTATAGGTCTGGTTCCAAGTCCTTCGAGCGTACGTTGCGGCCTGCTTTCCATTGATCCAAAATACCGCGTTGTCATAGGCAATCGGCCGATCGAAGCTGTAGAGGTTGAGTAAGACCTTGCGATTCGACCAGCTCGGCGGAATATTGATTTGCGCCCGGTATAGGCCGATGCCCCTGTAATCGTGCAAGCCTGGATCGAGCTCGTTCCACGGCCCCCGTCCAATTGTCGCCCATGCGCTGTCCGGGAACTCGGGCAGCCGCCACGCATCCGACTGGCTAAGCTTCCCATCGCGATCCGCAAGGAAACGCCACGTATCAACAGGGAGCGTCTCCCCAACCTGCCGTGTCGTGGGCGGGACATAGCCGATATCGCCGCCATCGCGCTTTTGCCAATATTTGACCTTCTCGCCCCACCATACACCTAGGCCGCTCGCAAGATCCGCGCGACGGGAGCCGAAGACGCGCACCTGATATCCGTCGATCGCCACCTGAGGGATACGCACCATGCCATCGGAATAGGAAAACGGGACGCCTTGCTTCGTTGCCATGTCCCACACTTCGGCCGGCTTAGCGGAGCAAGCATACGCCACCTCGCCCGTCCACGCGCCCTTCGCGCTGTTATAGGCAATCACCCAATCTTGCAGCCCATTCTTGGTGACGAATTTTCGCGTCCAAATCGCTGGCCTATCAGCGGAAGCGGTCCGCGCAACCCCCAGGCTGCCGAAGAGCTGGTCGAAAAATCCACGCTCGACATCGGACCTGCTTAGCCAGATGCCGGATTGGTCCTTGCCATCGCGCCAGAACGAAGAACCAAGCACGATGACGCGCCCTTTTCCGAGCGGCCGATAGCCGATTGCAACGCTCCCGTCATCCCATAATGCCAGTGCGCGCGCTTCCGGGACGAATGGCTGCAACCGCAACCCCACCCCCTTGCCGCTGTCTACGCCCTGCCAGTTCACCGCACTGCCGGCTCCGATGAATGTCCGCCCCTCAAGGCCCCGCATGATCGGCAAATCGCGTGCAAAGGTGACGGTCCCTTTGGCATCGGATGCAAGAACTTTAAAGCCGGTCAAGGACGAGATTGGCCAAGAATCCGCGACAAGCGTATCGTGACGTCCGGTGTTATGCATGGCGACAAAAACGCCGCCCGCCTCCACGTATTTGCGTATCGCCTCCAGCGTCGATGGGTCCATGACCGTCGAGCCGCAGTCAAACAAGACAGGATAACCGTTCGCTAATCCCTTCGCAAGTTCGCGCTCCGTTGCGTAGGCGTAATCGTAGTGCGCCGACTGAATCTCTCCACGCCCAATGTCCCAGTCCATCGGCGTCTCGTCGCCCAAACGGGTGGTCGCGACAGAGTGGAACAGCACAATGCCGGGCCGCTCACGCAAAGCCTTTCCGAACAAGCGAAGAAGCGATTTATGCTGCGTAAACCACCCCGTTTCCCGCTCGCGCTTAATATAGTCGTCGAGGCGGTAATAGAACGAGTGGCTCGAATCGCCATCGAACATGATCCAGCCGAACTCTCGGTCGAGGTCGGTTCCATGCGCTGTCGCGCTCTCCTCGCTGGTTCCGTAGTAACCCGAAAGAAATCCAAGCCCTGCGTTCCACGGGTAGTACCAGGCCTCCCGCCCGGTCATTTCGACGCCGAGGTTGTAGCGCGACGCCAGATCGGCCCCAACATCGCCAAGCTTATCGATCTCGCCGCCGGAAAGAACGATCGGCCGGTTCGGATCGATCGCGCGCATCTCGCGAAACATCTGATCGTTCTGCCGCGCCATGCCAGACACCTGCCAGTCGATCGTGTCGACATATTGCGCGTTCCGCAACGCGCCCAGATAAGGATAGAACCGCGGTTCCATAGCCGTCAGAAAGACCGGTCCAAGGATTTTTCCCTCCGCGCTATCAGATCCAGGCACGCGAAGCACAAGATCGTTGACGCCAGGGCGAAGCAGCTTCGTCACGGCAACTTCAATCGGACCGTAGCCGCTTCTGCGCGGCTTCACATTGCCAAGATCCGCGCCGTTAAGCCAAACGTGCGCGCCTTCCTTCGAGCGGATATTCAGCGCAACGACGAGATATTTGTCCGATGCCTGATTCGCCTCCGCCCAATTCGACGGATCGAAGCTTATACGGTAATACGACGGTCCCCACGGCAGATACGCCTGCTGCTGAGATGGCGGCATCGCGACCGGGATCCAACTGGGATCGACGGCAGCGGGCGGATCGACGGAAGCGCTTTCGGCCGCAGGCATCCACTTCCATCCGTCGGCCAGCCGGAACGATTTTTCGTCGAGGTTACCGTAAAATCCGTTGACATCGGGGAGATGCACGTCCTCCCACGACGTTAGTCTAGCCCCATCGCCGTACCAGCGCTTGCTTAGGTCCGCGAGACGATAGCCTCGCACGTTGCGCAGCCACTCCCGGAAACCTTGCTCGCCTGAAGCGGAATAGTCCCAATACTCATCGGTGCGATCGTGAAAAGCCATTTCGGCGCCGGGGGAGCCGCCATAGGGCATCCATGCGCCAAGCGCCGGGCTGCTGCCATACCGCGCCATGACCGCCCGCATAAATGCTAAGCTCGTCTGGTCGCGCTGGTTAAGAGTCGTACCCCAACTCTCAAACGATCCGCCAGCGGTTCCGACGCGCCCCCAGGAACCGATCAGCGATGTCGGAGACGGCTCCATTCGGCAATTGGGATGCTCGTTGTACGCCCAAAGCGGCATTGGACCGCCTGCGACGAAAGCGGGAACCGATATCCCGCCCTCCTTTTCGGCCTGACGAACCTCGTAGTCGGCCGCGCTCCAATCAACGACGCCGGGAGCCGGATTGTGAAACTCGTACCCGAGCGACTGAAAAGTCGTGCCCGCAATTCCGAACTGCTTCATGAAGGGCCAGTGAGACGAGAGGCCCGTTTCCGGCAGCGCCGCCATTGCGCCGGTATAGCTTTTTAGAGATCGCAGATCGTAGTAATCGAGGTAGCGCGGATATTCGTGTTGCGGCAAATATACGGCGTCCTTCGCCATGAAGCGTGAGTCTGAGCGCAGCGCATCGGAGAGCGCCGAGCTCGTCGACGCCCCGCGCACGGTCACCGTAGCGCCAACCCGAACCGCCGCAACGACGCCGTAAGGCTGCCACTCGTGGACGGGAACATTGTGGCCGCCGATAACAAGCGAATCCGTGCGCTTAGCGTCGCCCGCGTCCCAGAACATGTCCGCGAGAAGCTTGCCCAAAACGGAGTCGGCGTGTGCAACGCTGTCACATCGGAACACGGCAGAGCCCGGCGCAAAACTCGCCGCGACATGCCCATAGCCGCGCAGATCGACGTTCTGACCGGCTGCGGCCCGCCCCGCCTGCGCAAGAGCGATTAGGGCGATGAGCCAGGCGCCCACGAAGACCGAGCGCCTCATTGACTGACTTGTAATCATGGTTACTACGAACCGCTTTCATTCGATTTCTGATTGGCGTGCTGCATTCGCAACCGCCGTCCTCTACCACCAATTGAACGTCATCGCATACGTGCTGCCCAAGCTCCCGGTCATCGCGGCCGGCGATGCATTGTAGCAGCCGCCACGATCGATCGTGCTGTCTCCAGGACAGCCCGTAGCCACCAGAGTTGGCCTCAGCCACTTCACGTGACCGTCGGCCGCAAGGTAATTTGCCCCGCCGCTATGGCGCGCGTAATCCGTACCAAGCGTGAAACCAGTCGCCGTTCGCCCCATCGTGTCGGCTGCGATTCCATTCGACGACGGGTCATCAGTCTCGCTCCAACCGTTCGACAAGGCCAGGGTTGACTCGTTGCCCTTGACCTCGGAAAACATGACAATGATCGATGGCGATTGCAGTTTCGACAGCGGAATAGGAGCCGGGCTTCCGTTCGCGGCATTCGAGACGCCGTTGTTCACATTGTAGAAAAAATTAACGTTTAGAGCATACGAAATGACGATGGGTATCAATCCGGCGGATATCTCAGGCGCGGTGCCGCCGTCGCTTACGGTCAAGTCGTCCGCGCATTGGAATACGGCTTTCGACTTGACGTAGGCGTAAACGGGAGCCGCCCAGCCTTGCCCGTGTCCGCCTCCGGCACTTGCGCAAGGCAGCATCTCGTCGTAGTCCTGAGCATATTGCAGAATCGCGATGCCAATCTGCTTATTGTTGCTAGCGCACGATGTCTGCCGCGCCTTCTCCCGCGCGGTCGCGAACACCGGGAACAGTATCGCAGCCAGAATGGCAATAATTGCTATCACAACGAGCAGTTCAATCAGGGTAAATGCTTTGGCATTCACAGACCTTTTATACGCGCTTAATAGGTGCATCTTCCTACCCCCCTTTTGTATTCTTAAGAACAACTTGACGACAACAATGTACTGCCGCACGATGATGCTCGCACAATGACGCGGCTTTGCAGGCGAACGCGGCTTGGCAACGATGCGCTCAAGGAGCCAAACGCGAGTTGAGCGGCTTCCGCGCCGAGTTCCTCGAGAGGCGGGCGCATCGTGGAAAGTCCCAGCGAGCGCGACTTTGGATGGTCGTCAAAGCCGATCAGGGCAAAATCCTGCCCAACCGCCAAGCCCGCCTCGGACGCGGCAGCGATGACTGCGTGAGCAATCAGATCGTTCGCGGCAATGAGACCGTCGAAGGAAAGGCCTTGCTGGAACAGCTTGCGGGCGGAATCGACGGAAAGCTCATTTTGCTCCGGCGCATCGTCCACCGCGTCAAGAAACGTCGCGCCAGCCGCCGCGGCGGCATTGCGCGCCCCCCGCAATCGTTCGTCGACCCAGTCCGCATTGTAAGGCGAGTGAAAAACGATGCGCCGGCATCCGCGAGCGGCAAGGTGTCTTGCCGCCTGATACCCCGCGTCCGCCGAATCGTAGTACGCTATTCGCGCCGGCCGTTCGTCGAGCGTCGCGCTGATGAGGACGTTGATCGCCTTCAATATGCCGGGATTGGCGAAATAGAGCTCTTGGTAGTGCGTGGCGTTAAAGTAGGCGATAACAGCATCAAAACGGCACTCTTGAAGCTCCTCAAGAACCTCTTCAGGACGGCGGACCTCATCCGTGCGCAGAAACGTATTCACAAATCGCGTCGTGCCGCCGAGCGAACTGACCGCTGCCTCGATCGAACCGAGGATCGTGACCAACATCCTGTTCTCGTCCTCAACGCCCGGCTCTCGGGCGCGAAGGTCCGCCATGACGCCGATAACCGCGGTCGTCGGCGCAAACTGGCCATCCCGGCCAAATCCGCCAGCCGTGTTTGCTACGGCGCTCTGATGCCCCGGCAACTTCACATTTTCGACCAGAAAGTCGATCGCCGCCCCCTGCTTCGCGACGAAGATACCCCGCCGGTCTTCACTGACGAGCAAGCCTTCATCGATCAACTCGCGGACCGCCTGCTGGACGGTCCCCATCGAAACGCCGTGCAATGCGCCAAGACGCCGCAGGCTCGGGATCATGTTGCCCGGCGCAAGCCGTCCGTCCGCGATTTGGGCGCGCAGATCGTTGGCGACTTGCGCATAGGCGACCAGAGTTCGTTTATGCGATTTCGGAGCGATTGTCGAAACAGTCAAAGTGCCACCATGCAGTTGCATAGAATATCGTACAGCAGCATAGTATCACGACAAGCTCCACTTGTCAAGTGAAAATTATCGTGAAAAATTATAGTCCACGTAAAATTGAGGGGAACGTACGGCCGGAGGGACCGGGAAGGCGGGAGCGACGGATCGCGCCATGCGGAGAGTTGCCGACCCGGTCCTTGAGTGACTATTTGATATCCGCGACGCCGCCAGCGAACTGCGCGACGGCAACCGCTTCCGTTATCCGAATGCCTGCCGCGACCTCGTCCGGCGTAATCAAGTCGGGCGTCTGGTCGCCCCGCACGAGGCGCTGAAAGATGTCCCATTGGTATGCGTGGTGAGGGTTAAAGCCCGACAAAACGGCCTGCGCTTTGACTGCGCGCACTCCATCAACCATCATCACGAGCCCCATCTCGCTGCCGCCCAGATGCGATGTCGGCTGAACAGCGCCGATATTTCGATAGACGGTTCCGCGCTCAAAATTCAGCGTCATCGCATTCCGATAGGAATCGCCGTCGCCGACGCAGAACGAGGCGAAGATGCTTGCAATGGCGCCGCTCTCGAACAAGATGCTAAGCTGCGCATTGTCCGGCGTGGGCCGTCCGGTACGGATACGCGACGAAATAACCTGGATCCGAGCGGCCTTGCCGAACAATCTGACGGCGTCGTTGATCGTGTAGATGCCGATTCGATAGATCGGCGCGACGGGGCAAAGAGCCGGATCGTCGTACCAGCTTCCGTCCGCCGTTTCAAAGTAGTTGCCCCAAACATCGAACCGCGCGCCGACAGGGCGTCCGAGATCAAACTCGTCTCGCCACTTTGCAACCTGCGCAAGATCCGGCGTCAAGGTCGCCGACGGCGAGTTAATCGCAACGATCCGTCCTAATTGACGCGCTTCGACAAGTACATCCCGCGCGGCCTCCGAGCTTATCTCGAATGGCTTCGTAGTCAGCACATGCTTTCCTGCGCGAATGACGGCGCGCACAAGCTCCGCCCGGCCGGCAGGTTTCGTAAACAGACCGACGGCTTCGACGCGAGGGTCGGCCAAAACCTGTTCCAAAGACGCGTAGGCGCGGACGCCAAGTTCACGGCCTGCCGCCTCCACGCGCGCGGCATCGACGTCGCAAACTCCGGCGAGTTCCAAGAAGGGGCTGCCGGGGCCTCGCAAAATCTGCTCGCAGATCGCCTTGCCAAAATTGAGGCCGACGACGACCAGCTTAACCTTATCCATAATACTTTCCTAAGTGCGTGTCTTAAAATCGCGCCGATACACAGGGCGATCGCATCTATTCATATCAACGATTGTCACCGATATTGGCGCGGTTTCCGGCCGTGAACGACCGTCCTGAGATGTCAAGCCCATCAATGGGGCTGCCGGCTTACAAAATGCAGGCGGTCTGCCGATTAGGCCCGTTCACGGGCTTTCTCAACACAGGCCGGCCCTTTCAGGACCGGACTCGCGCCGCTGCTAACAGTTATAGATGCGATCGCACTGCGCCGATACAGGGAATCGCAGGCGTTGCGTCGAACACTCTCCTACACTATCCACGAGCGTACGACAATGCCATTACCTTCCGTATCCTTACCTTACCTTGTTCGCCAACCGTTGTCCATCGAACCGGGACGCAAGCCGCCCTTGCTCGTTCTGCTTCACGGCCTTGGCAGCAACGAGGCGGACTTGATGGGCCTCGCGGACCAAATCGATCCTCGATACCTAATTGTAAGCATTAGAGCGCCAATCGTCTTGGGCTCTTACGGCTTTGGCTGGTATTCAATCACCGGTCTCCTTGGCAACCTGAAACATAACGAGGTAGAGGCCGAGGCGGGCCGTTTAGCCGCGGAGAAGGCGATCGAGGAATTGACCGCAGCGTTCGACATCGACAAAGAGCGCGTCTTCCTGATGGGCTTCAGTCAAGGCGCGGTTATGAGCCTGGGAATTACCCTGATAAAACCACAGCTAATCGCCGGTGCCGTCATCATGAGCGGCGCACTTTTGCCGGCATTCGCCGACCGCGTTCGAGCCGATCAATCCCGCCGCATCCCAATCCTCGTCGTGCACGGACGATGGGACGAAGTGCTCCCTGTTGACGGCGCGCGCGAAATCCGCGACTTCCTGGCGACCCAGTCCGTCGACCTCTCGTATCACGAGTACCCGATGGGACACGAGGTCTCCATCGAGAGCCTGGACGAGGTTACGATTTGGCTCACAAGCGTACTAGACGCAACATAAGCGTCGCCCGTTCAGTTCGTGGGCCATCGCCCACGAACTGACACAAGCGCTCAATGCGGACTTACCGGCCGGCCGCGATGATTGCGACGAAGTCTTTAGCCTTAAGGCTGGCTCCGCCGATTAAGCCGCCATCGATATTCGGCTTCGAAAGGAGCTCTTTGGCATTGTCCGGCTTCATCGATCCGCCGTACTGGATGCGCACAGCCTCAGCAGTTCCGGCCCCAAACAGCTTCGCGACGCTCGCGCGAACAACCCCGCAGACGCGGTCCGCTTCATCGGCGCCGCAGACTTCTCCGGTGCCAATCGCCCAGACAGGCTCATAGGCGAAGATAATCTTCGCTGCATCCGCCGCCGGGATCCCCGCCAAAGCCCGCTCGGTCTGCCCGCTGACGACCGCATCGGTCGTTCCCGCCTTGCGCTCGGCAAGGGTCTCGCCAATGCAGACGATCGGTATGAGACCGGCTGCCAGCGCGGCTTTCGCCTTGCGGTTGACGGTGGAATCGCTCTCGCCGAACAGGCGCAGCACATCGTCATCAAAATCCGGCTCGGCAACGCCAAAGCGGCCGCGAGTCTCGGAGTGGCCGATGAGCACATACTGCGCGCCCGCGTCAACCAGGAAGCCGGGGGCGATCTGCGATGTGTACGCGCCGCTTGCCTTCCAGAAAAGATTCTGTGCGCCGACGCCAATCGACGTACCCTTGAGCTCCTGGGCAACCGGATAAAGCGCGGTAAACGGAGGAACGACGACAACATCGACCGCCGTCTCGCCGCCGGCAAGCGCCTTCAGCTCCTTGACGAGCGCGATGGCTTCCGGAATCGTCTTATTCATTTTCCAGTTGCCGGCAATGATCTTCTTACGCATTAATGAAATCTCCTTGATGGTGCATGCGCACTCTGAACTCATATCGTTCAGGCCCGATGTGGGCCAATGAAAAGCCCGCCGCTTTGGCGGGCCACCGTGAACCGGCCATTGCTACTTGCGAGCAAGCCGGTGCCGAGCGGTCTGCATGCCGCGGAAGAAAATCCCCCGCGGCATGCGACGGCCGCCTAAGAAAGAGACGGCGAACCGCTGATCTTCTTGGAATAAGGGCGGAAGATCGTCTGGTCTCGTCGACGACCGACGGAGAGGATTGTCACGGGAACGCCCGCCACCTTCTCGACCGTCTCGACGAATTTCTTGACGTTCTCCGGCAGTTCGTCGTACGTTTTCGCTTCGGACACGTCGTCTTTCCAGCCCTGAAGCGTTTTGTAAATGGGAGTGCAGCGCGAAAGCCGCTCCTGGTCGCTGGGAAAATCCTCGATCGATCGGCCATCGAACGAATACTGCATACAGATCTTGACTTCGTCGAAGCCCGACAGGACGTCGAGGTGCATCAACGAAAGGGACGTCAATCCGTTGACGAGCGAGGCATAGTGAAGAGCAACGCCATCGAGCCACCCGCAACGGCGAGGCCGTCCGGTCGTCGTGCCGTATTCGCGACCGCGCTCGCGGATCAGGTTGCCCGTATCGTCAAGCAGCTCGGTCGGAAACGCGCCTGCGCCGACACGGGTCGTGTAGGACTTCGCAACGCCGATGATCTGATCGATCTGCGTCGGCCCCAGCCCCGTTCCGATGGTTGCGCCGCCCGCACTGGGATGCGACGATGTCACGTACGGATACGTCCCGAGATCGATATCGAGCAACGTGCCCTGCGCGCCTTCGAACAATACGCTCTTGCCGCTCTTTGCCGCTCGCGCGACGACGAGCGCCGTGTCGTCCACGTAGGGCTTCAGGAAGAGAGCGAACTCTCGATACTGCTCAACAATCTGGTCGGCGACGAGCGGCTCGACTCCGTAGAGCTTCACCAATATCTCGTTTTTAATATCGAGGATTTGCGCGAGACGAACGGGGAAAATCTTCGGGTCGCAAAAATCGCGCATGCGGATGCCGATTCGCGCGGCTTTGTCCTGATATGCGGGACCGATTCCGCGACCGGTCGTTCCAATCGCCTTCTCGCCTTTGCGCTTCTCTTCCAGTTGATCGAAGAGGCGATGGTACGGAAGGATCACGTGCGCATTGCCGCTAATCTTTAGATTTGTGCAGGAAACGCCTCGAGCCTTAAGGCTGGTTAGCTCCTCCACAATCCCGGCCGGATCGATCACAACCCCGTCCGCCACCACGTTCAGCGTATTGCCATTAAGAATGCCAGCTGGCACGAGATGCAGCTTATATTCCTGATCGCCGACACAAACCGTGTGACCGGCATTGCTGCCGCCACCCCACCGCACGACAAGGTCTTTGTCGTGAGCGAGACAATCGATGATCTTGCCCTTAGCCTCGTCTCCCCACTGCGCACCCACTACCACCGTATTCGCCATGAAAGTCCCTCGTCAAACTATCCGGAACCAATCCGTACCTGGCAGCTTTCAGCCGCGCGGCAGTCTGACATATTTCAGAGTTTTTTACGAAAGAGTATAGCCCCCTTGGATCTCCAATGTCAAGGAGGTTGACGCGCGCGGAGGAGCCAGCAAGACCAGCCTTACGCCGGCAACGCGGCCATGCGAATCGACCGTTCACACGGCAAGACGCCACAAGCGACAATTGTCGCAGGGGACTGGAAGTCCACAGCGCCTATGAGAACAGGCCTTCGATCTGCGTTATCAAGTTTCCGGCGGGAGGCGCAGGCCCAGTCTCCTGTTCAAGCACGACCGTGGTTCCGCTGCTGCCGGTTAGCAGCCAGATCCTATCGACGGTTTCGAGCATCATCTTAAAGCCTTGTCCAAGCGTTCCTGCAGTCGTAAAGCCGCGCTCAAGAGTTGCCCGGGGAAGCATATCTTCGGCAATTCCGCCGCCGCTATCCTCGACACGGATCTGGATCGCAGCATCCGACCAGGACACCGACGCAAATCCCGCGCCCGTATGCACAACGGCGTTCATCGCGGCTTCTCCAGACGCCGTGACAAGGTCGTACCGGCGCGTCTTCTCAACGCCCCGCGTCTCGGCAAGCTGACGAATCATGTCCCGCAAGTCCGCCAGACCAAAGGTTGTTGTCAGAGAAACGCATCCTTCGTCATTCGGAAGGCGACCGGGCAACTCGCTTGCGCTATTGCAAAGCCTCAGCTTGCCGTCCGTGACGGACCTTAAGATATCCGCCATCATTACTCGCTGGCGGCGAGATTGCTCCCTCGACGCGTGGACCAGACGCGCGTTTTCAAACGCGAGCCAACTTCTCTCGGCCAAAGTCTCGATCAAGACGATGTCATTCTCTCTCCACGCGCGCGGCCCCTTGCCATCGTGAACGACGAGGCTTGCCACGTGCTTACCGTCCCGTATAATGGGAACCAGGACGCTCGCGCGAATGCCGAATGGCTGCTGAACGTCCGCAAACATCTCGCGGGTTCGAGGATCGTTCTGGCAATCATCGATGACGATCGTTTGCCCGCTTTCCAGGTCGTCGTAGACTGTGCCCGCGCGCCTTCTAAGGTGCGCTCCGACCATTGGCGACGCGCCGTCGCAGTATTCCTGCTGTATGGACAAGCTTTCGGCGTCTCCCTCGATCGCCGCATAATAACACCGGGACGCGTTAAGATGCCGCCCGAGGGAGGCGACCACCAGATTCAGCAAGACCTCAGAATCGGCGCAGGCCCGCATCCGCTCGCCGAGGTCGGCAAGAAAGCTGTGAGCTAACTCGCTGCGCTTGTTCTCGTCGATATCGGTAAACGACCCTACGAAACCAACGCATTCGCCATTTTCGTCAAAAATCGGATTTCCGCGTCCCAGAAACCACCGAAACTCGCCATCTCGCCTGCGCAGCCGAAGTTCAATGGAGATCGCCGCCGCATTTCTATAACATTCATACCAAAGCGATAAAGCGTGCGGCAAGTCATCCGGCGAAATGAAAGGTTCGAGGGTTTCATGAGGCACTTCGCCCAAGTACGTTTCCCAACCGCCGCTCATAAAGGAGAGTATGCCGGCGGTATCCGACACCCAGAGGAGGTGCGGTATATGGTTTAGCAAAGCGCGAAAGCGCGTTGGGGAGCCAGCTAAAGCATTTGCAAGATCGCTATCGATCGCGTCAGAGAATAGTCGTTGAACCTCAGCCGTCATTGATTTCACTCTCACCGGAAATGGGCGCGCTTCAACGTTAGTATACGCTCAATTTCTACGCGAAACATCCTCAGATGCATACCAGTTAATCAATATTACCGCAATGCCAACATTGTGTACACATTTATTAATAATCGGCCGCACATGCCTGCAGGAACTTTCCACTAGAAGTTCCGGGTATTGAGCCCTAGCGATGTAAATTCCAATACAAAGGACGTACCGATGAGACACGCAATGCACGACTATCGAATAATCGTCGTCGCCATCATGGCGGCTTTCCTTATCGCGTCACAGCCAGGCGCAACCGCTCGCGCCGCAGCTATCAACCACCCGGCTCCCGCATTTTCCTTGCCGAACGCCGCCACCGGCTCAACCATAACGCTCGATTCGCTTAGACGCGGCAATCATGCCGTCGTCCTGATCTTCATCGCAACGAAGTGCCCGGTCTCCAATGCCTACAACGACCGCATGCAGTCGCTTGCTGCAAACTACGCGGCAAAAGGGATCGCCTTCGCGGGCATCAATTCAAACCAGACCGAAAGCACCGCGGAAGTTGCCGAACACGCCGCAAATCATAAGTTTACGTTCCCCGTCCTTAAAGACGCCGGAAACGTCGTCGCGGATGCCTACGGCGCGCGGCACACGCCAGAGGTGTTCGTCGTTGACTCTAGCGGCGTCCTCGTTTACCACGGACGCATTGACGACAGCATGGAAGCGGCTGACGTTCACTCGCGTGATCTCGCGAACACGCTGAATGAAATTCTCGCGGGGCAGCCTGTTGCGACTCCAGAGACGAAGGCTTTCGGCTGCTCGATCAAGCGTAAGCCGGTCCAATGAGAAACCGGACGAAAGTGAATCTGTTCGCCCTGTGCACCCTCGTCGCCGTGCTATTGCCAGCGATAGGGGTGCACGCGGATGCCGCGCCAAAATCGCTGCGTCAAATTAGCGCGGCGCAATTGAAGAACGTAATTGCCTCGCATCGCGGCAGCGTTGTGCTTGTCAACTTCTGGGCGACATGGTGCGCCCCGTGCGTTGCCGAGTTTCCATCGCTGGTCAAGCTCTCCAGGGAGCACCGCGATGTGGCATTCGTTGCGGTATCCGCCGACCAGGGCGAATCGGGGGCCGGGAAGGCGGCGGCATTTGTTGCCGCCCAGCGAGCGGCGTTCCCTTGCTACGTTACCGGCAGCGGCGATCCTTCCGTGTTCATCAACGCGTTCGATCCGGCGTGGCAAGGAGACCTCCCGAGAACCTATATTTACAACCGGCGCGGCAAGCTCGCGCGGATGTTCGCGGACGAACAGAGTTACAAGACGTTTGACCAGTCCCTGCGGCGTATCCTGGCATCCCACTGATTGATAGCCGCTTTCGGTATGCAATAATTCTTGAGAGCGGCAAGAAGTCCACCCGGCCCTCAAATTCGCCTGCCGCAGTCACATTGCAAAGAACTTGACTGATCGATCGACCAAGCATGCGCCACCACGAGCGCACATCGCTTTAACCTGGATCGCCCTGATAGCAGCAGGCACACTCGCAGGCGGGGCCTCTCAGTTGGTACGCATGCCTGGCGGTTGGCTGCTCGGACCAATGCTGGTCGCCATACTGGCGGGTCTCTGTACGCCTGTGCCGCTTCGGGTACCCAATCGCGCGGTGAGAGTGGCGCAAGCGGCAATCGGAATAATCATCGCAAGCACTTTCGACCCTTCCTCGCTCCCAACCGTTGAAGCAAACTGGCTGCCGATTATTCTGGTCGTTGGAGCGACTCTTGCCGTCAGCGTTGTATCGGGCATCCTGCTCGCCCGCCACACTCCGATGGACAAGCAAACGGCAACTCTTGGCACGCTCCCCGGCGGTGCGAGCGGCATGATCGCCATGAGCATAAGCTTGGGCGCGGACACGCGCATCGTATCGCTGATGCAGTACATGCGCCTCGTCTTTGCCGTTGGCTCGGCGGCGCTTGTCGCGCGCTTCATGATAACGGCCAATGGCGTCCCCCACTCCGCCGCGCTTCTCGGGGCCGCGACGAGGCAACCGCTATCCGCGACGCTTGCCTCGGCGGCGATTGCGCTGGCGGGCGCATGGATTGGTCCGAGACTTCGCCTGCCAGCGGCGGCGCTGCTTGGGCCGATGCTTCTTGCCATCGCGGCAAGGGCGACCGGGATCGTTCATCCAGGCTGGCCGATCGGCATCGCGCATGCTGCCTATTTGACCATGGGGCTTTACGTCGGCCTGCTCTTCGATCGCACATCGCTCAAGCAGGCCGGACAACTGATGCCTGCGATCTTGGTGAGTACAGCCGCCCTGATCGCCGTTTGTGCGGGTACCGGGAAGATTCTTTCAATTGTAACCGGGTGCGATCCGCTTTCCGGTTACCTCGCGACAACGCCCGGAGGGCTCGATTCCATCGCAGTCGTCGCGCTCGGCAGCGGCTCGAACATGTCGCTGATTCTGGCCGTGCAAATGATGAGGCTGCTGACCATCGTAATCTTCGGCCCTCTGATGGCCCGTTGGATTCTAGACCGGGCCGCCAAAAACGCCGCCGATCAAATTGTTCTGTGACATAATAGAGGTGGAGCATTCTATGAACGAAAACACATTCGCCATCGATCCATCGAAGACTGCGCTCGTTCTAATTGATCTGCAGCGCGGCATCACCTACCGCGACGTTGCCCCTCGGTCGGGAGCCGAGGTTGTCGCAAACGCAGTCAAGCTCACCGAGAGGTTCCACGAGCTCAACGCCACGGTCGTGCTTGTGCGCGTCTCGTTCGCCGGCGACGGCGCCGATCGCGTCCACCGCCCAATCGACGCGCCTTTGCCACAAGGGACGCCGCCAGATGGATGGGATCAAATCGTCCCCGAGCTTGGCCCCAAATCTGGCGATATCGTCGTGACGAAGCGGCAGTGGGGCGCGTTCTACGGAACCGATCTCGATCTGCACCTGCGCCGCCGGGGCATTGAAACGCTTGTACTGGGCGGCATTGCTACAAGTATTGGCGTCGAGTCTACCGCGCGCGACGCATTCGAGCGAAACTACGGGCTCATTGCCGTCGAGGACGCCATGGCGGACATGAGCGCGGACGCGCACGCGTTCACGATCTCGCATATCTTCCCGCGCATATCTCGCGTCCGCTCCACGGCGCAAGTCATCGCCGCAATCTGAGGGCCTACGGCCGCTCCAGCGCGGCCCGTAGCCTGAGAGCGCCGGCGTAGCGCGGATCGATGCGTAGTGCGCAAGCGATGCTGCGCGCGGCCTCTGTCCGTCGTCCCTGAAGAAATTGGGCCGCCGCAAGGTTCGTATACCACTCCGCCTTGGGCGGACCGATCGAGATCGCCTTTGTGAGCGCGCCATCCGCCTCGGCATACCGCCCCTCTTTGATAAGAACGATCCCAGAATTTACGTAGGCCGACGGCGATGCGGGCTCCGCGGCGATAGCCTTCTCAAACTCCGCAAGCGCTTCAGGAAGCCTTCCCAGGCCCATCAAGGCGCTGCCGAAATCATCGTGAAGGCCAGGCGCATTGCGGTCCGCCGCACGGACCAGCTCGATCTCCGAAATTGCCTCGCCGTACCGTCCGCACGCGATCAGCGCGTGCGCGAGATGGCTTTGCGCTTCCACATTGTCAGGATCGATCCTTAAAGCCACGCCGTATTCATCCAGCGCTTCTCGATACCGCCCAGCCTTCGATAGCTCCCCGGCAACATCATAGTGCGCGACAGCCATTTCCGGACGCAACCGTTCCGCCTGCCGGAAGTCCGCCATCGCAAGATCATCGTGTCCCCGTACGGCCAACCAATTCCCAAGCTGCACATACGCCACCGCGCTTTGAGGGTTGACAGTCAGCGCCTGCCGCATGACCGTCCCCGTATTTACCCAAACCCTACACTGCGATTCCGCCGTGAGCGCCATCGCAACGAACAATACGGCGCCGAGGAATACCGCCGGCGCGCTTGGAATGCGCTCCAGCTTGCGTAACGAGGCGACGCCTCCCGCAAGCAAGAGAGCGGCGCCAAGCATCGCGAAGTATCCATACCGATCGGCAACGGTCGAATAGTATTGATAGCGAAACGGAACCAAACCCAACACCGGCAGGAGCGCAACGAGAAACACCCCTATCCCGGCCGACGCGTACGGCGCCCGTCGCGCGAGCGCCCACGCAATGCCAACAAGCGCCATTGGGACAATCCACTCAACCCTGCTGAGCGGATCCGCCAACGCCGCGAGAGGGGTGCGCCCGTAATCGATGCACAATCCAATGGGAACAAATAGCTTGGCAAGATAAAAACAACACGCGTCGCCGGCAACAAGCGGCCGAAGCCACGGCGCGACGTCGATGGAATCCACCAGCGATTGCTGCGAACGGGTCACCATCAAAACGAGACCGCTCACAACGATCGCGGGCGTCGATTCCAAAAGGATTGATCGCCAGGAACGGCGATAGACAAGGGCGTCCATTATAGCCGCGATCAAGGGAAGAACCACGGCCGAGGGCTTGGACAGCAAGGCAAGCACAAAGAACGCGAACGACGCGATGTAATGCGCGGGCAGCCGCTTCTCCCGCACATAGACGAGTAAGCACGCAAGCGAAAACAGCCCGCAGAGCAGACCGCGCATTTCCGCGATCCAGGCTACCGACTCAACCTGGATCGGATGAATCGCGAACAGGAGAGCGCCGGCGAATGCCGCGATGTCATCGCGTACGATCCTTCGGAGCAGAACGAGGACGAGGAAAACGTTCGCTATGTGAACCGCAATGGAAGCAACATGGAAAACGCGCGGATTGAGCAGCGCCCCCGTGTCGCTCATCGGCGTCCCAGACACGCGCGCCGCATCGGCGAGCGCCGCGAACGCCATATAGCTGACCGGTATATAGAGGCCCTTGTACGGATGCAGCCAGAAATGCGCAAGGTCCGCGAAGGTCACATGTCGCAAGTAGGGATTCGCGAATGTGTGGATTGGGTCGTCCAGCCAGATGAAATCAGACGACGCCATTCTGCCAAAGACAATCAAGACGAGCAGCATCAAGACAATAGCATGGCGAAGCCACGACTTGGATCTTTGATTGTCCATAAGAAGCTCTCTGCGGAAATCAATCGAAGAGCACGTTCACGTCGTCGCGAGTAAGAGACTTAAAGAAGCCCGTATCGCTCGCAATCACCTGCGTCACGAGTTGTCTCTTCCGATCTTGCAATAACAGCACCTTGTCCTCGACCGTGTCGCGCACGATAAACTTATAAACGAACACCGGCTTGTCCTGTCCGATGCGGTGGGTCCGGTCCGACGCCTGCATCTCGACGGCAGGGTTCCACCACGGATCGACATGCATGACGTAATCGGCGGCCGTGAGGTTCAGGCCGACGCCGCCCGCGCGCAGGCTGATTAGGAGGAACGGAACCGATGCGTCGGTCTGGAAACGATCGACGACGCTTTGCCGGTCCTTCGTTTGCCCGGTCAGATACTCGTACGCCAACCCGGCCGCATCCAGTTCGGCCTTGATCAGACGCAGCATCTGCACGAACTGCGAAAACACGAGGACTTTATGCCCTTCTTCCTGCAAAGTGGAAAGAGTCTCGATCAAGCCCTCGAGTTTCACCGAGCCCACCGTAGTGTCATGCTCGACAAGCTTTGGGTGGTTTGCGATCTGGCGCAATCGCAGCAGACCTTCAAGAACCTTCATCCGCGCTTTATTCATGCCGCCTTCGTCGATCAGACCAAGCAACTGGGCGCGATAATGGTTGCGATATTTGTCGTACATCTCCCGCTGCTCGGTGTCCATATCGGCAACGATAAGCCGTTCCGTGCGCGGCGGAAGCTCCGGCGCAACCTGATCCTTCGTCCTCCGAAGTATGAAAGGAAAAACGAGCTTGCGGAGCGCCGCCGCCGCCGCCGGATCCTGGGCACGCTCGATTGACCCTGCGTACTCCGACTTAAACTGCTCCAGCGTGCCAAGGAGCCCCGGATTAAGAAAGTCGAATTGCGACCAGAGATCCAGCGTGGAGTTCTCGATCGGCGTACCGGTAAGCGTGAGACGGTGATCCGCCTTAATCATGCGCGCCGCTTTCGAGATGAGCGCCGCAGGGTTCTTGATCACCTGCGCCTCGTCGAGGATGGCATAGCGGAACCGGACTTTGGAGAGGTGCCCGATATCACGCAACATCGTGCCGTAGGTCGTAAGAACGACATCGTTTCCGGCGAGCTTACGGATGTCGCGGACGCGCGTGCTGTCCGCGTTGATCAGCACCTTAAGCTCTGGCGCGAACCTGTTTGCTTCCCGCTGCCAGTTTACGACGAGCGAACGAGGCACCACGACCAGCGCAGGACGCTTGGCTTCCTCCGCGTCGGCCGGATGATGCTTCAGCCAGAGCAGGAACGCAAGCGCCTGGACGGTTTTTCCCAATCCCATATCGTCGGCCAAGCATCCGCCAAAACCGTACTGCCTTAGGAAATGCAACCAGTCGTAGCCAGCCTTCTGATACGGACGCAGGTCCGCGCAAAGTCCTTCGGGAACGTCAACCGGCTCGACGTGGTCGAAGCTGCGCAGGCGTGACAGCGCGCCGGAAATGGCTTCATCGTAGCGCGCCGGATCATCCGCGGCAAGGAGTTCGTCGAGAAGAAGCGCCTGGGTCGTGCGCAGCTTGACGGATTCCTCACCCACCTCCCCAAGGACAAACAACCGCCGATACTGCTCCAACCAATCCTCCGGAAGCTGTCCATACGTGCCATCCGTCAGTTTGACATACTTTACTTTGTGGCGGATCGCGTTCCGGATCTCCTTAAGGGACGCTTTAACACCATCAAAGTCGACGGAAAGCTTGACATCGAACCAGTCGATGCCGCTCCCGACGTTGAGCGAAATGTGCGGGCGGCTCCGGTTGACGCGAGCGCTCTTGATCAGCTCCTCGCCGTACACCTCGTAGCCGGCTGCCGCCAAAGCGGGGATCCCGTGCATCAAGAACTCAATGACATTCGTGCGCGCCCGAAGAGCCAACTCGCCCGGCTTCTGTCCGCGCCGCAGACCTTGCTCCAGCAGTCCTGCGTAGGCCTCCGCCTCTCGCTCCGGCTGGCGCACGATTTGAACGAGTTCGTTTGTGCCTGCCTTCCGCCGCACGCCGCGCCCTGTTGCGTTTGGCGTATAGGTCAGCTCATATTCCCCGTAGGCGAACCTCAGTTCGAGCTGCACCGCGTCCTCGTTTTGCGACAGATAAAGCCTTGGCGTCGCGGCCGTCTCGAGGATTTCCCAGTGCAAGCTGTCCCCGGACAAGGGGACCCGCTCTGCCAGAGGCGCGAGGTAATTGGCGATGAAGTCGTTGCGCTCGTCGCTCGGAATCGTAATTCCGGCCGTGTCAAAAATGTCCTCTACGTCCATGCGAGACGTGTCTACGCGCGTAACCACATCGCCGATCATCATCCAAAGCGGCGATTCGATCATCATTGCTATGTGCCCGTTGTCGGCCCGAATCGCCTTGCCCTCGACCACGATCTCCGGCATCATCGTCAGGTCTCCGTCCGTTTCGCCGACAACCAGGCCCGGCACAGCGATTTGGTCGGAGATGCGGACGGGACGCAGCGTATTCCGCGCAGGATCAGAGACAAACACGGGAGCGTTGCGCAACGCCGGAAGGATCTGTCCAAACAAACTTGCACGATCTTTTCCGTAAAGCTGTCCCTTCGTGAAGACTAAGGAGGCTCCCGCCGCAGCGACGAGGTCAGGGCTCGCGTTGATCAGCCGCGACTGATCGAAGGACGACCTCACCTGACGGAGCGATGCCGGAGCAGGCAGGAAGTCCGCCGGAAACTGTCCGGCCGCGATTGCGTCGACAATGTCCGCGGACAACCCTTTCGTCGACGCAAGGTTGACAGCCGGATACCATCCAGAATACAGGTGCCCCAGCACGAAAATGAGGATCTGGTCGACCTTGGACGTCTTCGCGCGCTGGGCCCGCTGATCAACGAGCTTGTCGATGCGCATCTCCCACGTAACCGGCGGGTTGCGAAACAGCCAGTTGTACATCGCAAGCGCGCCGGCTACTGCGTGCCGGCACCAGTTCCCCGGGATTCCCTTTCCAACTTCGCATGAGCACGTTGGGATAGCCTCTCCATCTTCGGCGATAAACGTCACGTCAAACGGATGAGGCACATCGTACACAGTGAGTTGCACGTGCCGGTGATCTTGCTCAACTCCCTCGAGTTCGCTCCTGAAGTAGAGGGCTTGTCCTCTCCTGAACTCCCGAACATCGACCAACTTCTTGATTTTGCTCTCAACAAAGTAATCAGCCACCAAAATATTTCGCCGTGCCATAGTTCTCCAGTTCCGAATCACGTGCTGTCGTAGATCAAACAGAATAAATAGAGTTCATCGTCCAACGCGGAATTCCTGCTTCATTTGTTATCGCGCAGGTATGCTAACGCGCAAAAATCACGATGGGGAATAACGTGAAACATTGATTAATCGTGGGCTGAAGCGGAGCGCTTTGCGCGTTGCATGTAGTACCAGGCGCGAAAGCCGAACAGAAACGACGTGTACACGTTCCCAAATGCTCTGCGCGGAATCAAGTACCGGCTCTCCGGCGTCAGAGTAATCGCTACCGACAAGATGCTTTGCCTGACTGCTGACACATACTGCCACGGGATCACCGTCTCACCCAAACCTGCCACGGCCAGACATTCAGGGCCAATTGCGATTGACACGGGAGTGGGATCAACGCGGGCAGCCGCCAGGGGCATGATCAGCTGTTGGCCGACGACGAGCGCGACGCTTGCGACCACTACAACCAGAATGAAGTCGACTACCAAGCACAGCCAGATTATCCAAGATGCCGAATCCGGCAGCAGCGACGCGATCCAAACGGGCACGATCACGAGCGCGGCGGCAATTCCCAGAACGCGCAACACGAATTGACGGTGTCCTTTAAGCCAGTCACCCACGGCGCTCCAGATCATATCGCCGGCTGTTAATGTATATGTAACTTCCATGTGCTTGCAGAACCCGCCGTCTCCTATGCCGTCGCAACAGCCTCATCTAATACCGGAGCGCTTCCAGCAAGAATATCCTCGAAGCCACATGCCGTCCGCAGCCGAGGCAACGAAAACTCAAGTAGCGACACCATGTTGACGACATCCTCGCGGTTGTAGGCTAGCAACTGGTCCAGCGCTTCTTCGCTGCCTCTTCCGCCTCGGCGGTAAGCCTTCCAAAGCCGCACCGCATCCAGTCCGTCCAGTCCCTCGGCCTCCGGGACGCGATGAATGTCGAGCTGCTGCTCGATACTCTTGAGACCGCCGCGATAGCCAAGTTTGCGCAAGGCAGGACAAAGGTCGATGTGCAGCCGCTCCCGGAAGATCCGTTCAAGCACCGGGTATTCGCGACGAAGCATCGGTAAATCGAAGCCCGCGCCAAAGAACGTCACGAATCCATCGAACCTCTGACAGTCCGCGACGAACTCATCCAGATCGCGCCCCCGAACATAGATGCGGCAATCGAGCCCGTCCGAGAGCCCAATTACCGTCGTCGAGCCGGGTCCCATGCCGCCGTCTGTTTCGATGTCGAGAAAGCCCAGATGAGTGAAAGTCCGGGCTGCCCTCCAATGTTCCCCTGACGGTAATTCTCGCGCGAAATACTTCGCATCGTGCGCCTCCAGCGCGGCGACGCTCGCGTCAACCGTCGCCGACAGGCTATCCCGCGTGCGGCGCGACAATCCCAGCGAGCTCGCTTGCTCACGGTACAGATCCCAGCTTCTTACGCCTTTTTGCCAGAGCGCGCGCTCCGTCGAAAACCCTACCCCTTGCGCATGAATGAATGTAGCGGTCAGCATAGCAATACGATACCCTAATCGACAGAACGAGCGGCGACTTGAGAGCGTCGTACGCTCCCGCGAATCTAACATAACGCCTTCCCGATAGATCCGGCGGGAACCACGTCCAGCCAAAGTTCACGCCCAATTGCTCTCCGCCAACATTTAGGCTCACAGAGAGTGCTGGAATTCCCTTCCAAACGCTTGCATTTCGACGAGGCAGCCGGTATAATCTACTGCCGTTGGGCGATCGAGCTAAGATCTCGCGCCAAACCTCCAGTCTACGTTAGGAGAGCATCGCTCACTCGTGGAATGGACCGAACGGCTCTCGCGGGCGGATGGCGCAGTGGTAGCGCGTCTCGTTTACACCGAGGTGGTCGGGGGTTCGAATCCCTCTCCGCCCACCAAGATATAGCAGCCATTCGGCGCATGAACGTTCATACGCCGCCTTAGCTCAGTTGGTAGAGCAGCGGACTGAAAATCCGCGTGTCACTGGTTCGAATCCGGTAGGCGGCACCAAAGCAAAGCGGGGTGATCATTACGGCACCCCGCCTTTTTATACCCATGGCTGACGCAATCAGATATAATCGAATCGCGCATCATGGAGCTGGCGTTCTATGCCCTCCTGGGAACACGATCGAAGCCATCCACCTGGGCGTCGACGCCGGGGCAGATATGATCGAAATCGACGTCCGAACGACGCGCGACGAAATCCTCGTGCTCGAACATAACACTTTCCGCCCGTCCGCTGGACGCGATGTTCCCATTAAAGACCTGTCCTTTAGCCAATGGCAACAAATCGCCGAAGAGGAACACAACGCTCCTGCTCTAGCGACGCTCGAAGCCGCCTTCAATGCCGCAGCCTCGCGCGGGGTCGGCCTGCTTCTCGACATCAAGGACGGCGGCATTGAGAAATTGCTCGCAAGGCTCATCCGAAAGGTTGGAGCCGATCCGCGAACATTAATGCTCGCGGCGCCATCGGATGCGAGCAAGGTCATCCTCAGATCCCTGGATCCGCGCCTTCCGATCGCCCATAAGATCGAGCCCAACGACGTCGAATCGTTCTCGCCGAAGATCATCGATACAATCAATACCGAAGGCGTATTCTGGCCTGCTAAGCTCATCACCAAAGAGCGCGTTGCCCGGCTGATCAAAAAGGAAGTCCTTGTATACGCCGGTCCGGTGTCGGCGTCGCAAGAGATGCGCCGACTGCGCGACGAATGCAAAGTCCATGGCGTCGTCACTGAATTCCCCGACGTTCTCGCAACGATCTAGTCGTTCGCGAGAACCGCACGCTCAATTCGACGCGTCCACCCAGGAGGCTGCGACGTGAAAGAGTTCCATCTCCCGCTTTTCGATCATTATGGTCAGCCCTGCGAGTTCACCGGTACGCGCACCGGCGACGAACTTCTCGACGGCGCCCTGGTCGCGGACGGCCGCGAGATCGGCAAGGTGCGACGAGGCATAGCGGCGTTCCCTTCTGCGCACGATGAACGCGAACCCAGCATTCAAGCGTTTGTTGAAGCGTGCAGAAAAGGGAACTGGATCTCCCACAACTGGCAAAACGAGCAAGACTGCTCTCAGATACCGGGCCGCGCCCGGTTGTGTGATGAACTCTCCGCAATCGACGGCCCGATCCTCGAAATTGCTGCCGGTCCTGGCGGCGGAAACCTATCGCCAATCCTCCATAGATTCCCTAACGCATCTATCGTCGTCAACGATATCCTCACGCCGTTCCTGGAAATCTGGCAGGACCAGCTCGTTTCGATGGGGGTTGGCCCACGGGTATCGTTTGCTGCATTTGATGCCAGGCTATCGCCGCTCTCAGAAAATTCGCTCAGCGCAATATCGAGCAACGGCGGGTTTTCGAATATCGTAGGCGACAAATCCCAGGCGGTCCGAGAAGCCGTTCGCGTGCTTAAGCTTGGCGGGCGTTTGTGCATTTCCGAAGGCCTGCTCGACATCGACGAGCTCATTCGCCTGCCAGTCGAACTTCGCGACGATTATCAGCTCGAAATGTGCCTCGCCAAAACGGGCTGGGGTTCGCTCTTCGAGGAGGCGGGATTGAGGATTATTTGGCACGATACGACACAAGGCCGCGCACTTACTCCCGAAAATGACGGCGTCGCGGTAGAAGCGGCGAAGCATGGTGTAACGTTGCACATGCGATTTGAATACGTCATCGCGGAGAAGCCGTAGCCGACGCCGACCTTAGAGCGTGTAAGAAATCGAAAGGTCTTGTAAGACGGCTCCCCGGCCGCCGTGGCCGTTTTTGGAAAAGGGCCGTCACAGCGCATTCACTGCTTCACGATGCGCCCTGGAATCGGCCCCGGGCGGCAAAAGGCCGTACGCGTGTTGACGAGGCATCGGAACTCACCGCCGTGAACGAGGCGCGGGCAAAAAAATGCCCCGGCGGCGGCACGAGCCGTCCTGAATCTTTCTCGCAATACGCCAGTTTATTACGCGCACACTTAGGGATCCGCTTCGGAAGGAAGGGGCCCGCGGAGCGGGAAGGTAGGCCGTTCCCCTTTACAAAAAGGCCGCGCCTTCCATCGAAGACACGGCCTCGTATTTCGTGATCGCTAGCCGATCTCTATTCCGATGCCGGCGGGGTTGGCCGGCGTTCCGGGAGGTCGCCGAGCAATCCATCGAGCGACACGGGGCCGCCGGACTCCGCACTGCGAGCTCGCTGACGGCGGCGATTCCAACGACGCCGGCGCGACGGAGTGGTCGCTGCTTCTTGGCCAGATGCGGCTGGATCTTCTATCTTGCCGAGGACTTCTTCCTCGCTCGGCAAGGAGTCGACGTCGTCCGGCATATCGACGCCTTCAATGATCTGCGCGACTTCGGGGACATCGAGCGCCGAAAGCTGCGGTAGGTCCTGCTGTTCCGAGTATCCGCCGCGCTCCTCTTCGTCGCCGTTGCCATTCTGCGAGGTCTGATCCTGCCGGTCCCGGTGCGCCTGCATCGACCCGCGAAGCTCGTCGAAGCTCAGCCCCAGTGCCGTACTTAGCTGCGCAAGGGCGCCATACAAGAAGAAGTGCGTCGAGCGCCCTCGCATGAAGAAGCGGAAGCTGGACGTCTGTTCAGAAACGAGCCGCCGTTCCGTGACGCTGTAGACCGCCGACTGTTTGGGCAAGTGCAACGTCCGCAGCCCGGTATAAGGAGCATGGACCATTAAGAGCCCCTCGCCCGCTGCGACGATATCGTCTTGCAAATCGTAAACGTGCACCCCCGCATACCGGAAAATCCCTCTAAGGAGCTCGCCGGTCAGGTGAGGTTCGCCCACAAAGACAGATCGCCAACCGCCCGCCATGTTGCGAGCGACGATTGACGGCACGCCGGACTGAATGTACTCGCCGAGAACCATTCCCTGCGGATCGACGCTGGTGTACGAGGGGTTTACCACCTCCTCGGAGCCCATTCGCTTGCCGCCGTGAAGCCGTTCGATCACCGGATGGCGCTCTTCCGTAAACAGCGTCCCAATCCGTGCATTCCACGGCTGCCTCTTGAGGGCTTGCCCAACGATCTCGGAAACCTCTTGATGCGTGAGGCCCTTTTCATCGAACAGCCCGGGGGCGTACATCCAGACCAGCGTCTTGCCGGACACCTGAAACCGCTCGCGAATCGCATGCCGTTCCGCCGTCGTTACGCGCAAGGCGTTCAAGAAAACAAACACCTTCGGATCGGTGGGTACGGACGCCAGATCGCTCTGCAGATAGTAGCCGACCGATGCTCCCGAGCGGCATAGAAGATCGCGGATCTTCGTAATCAACGCCGCTTGGATCTGCAATCCGTTCCCATCGGCGCGCGCATACGCAAAGCTCGCCTCATCGACGATCACCGCGACTTCGGGGGCGCTCTCCGTGCTTGCCGCCCGCAGAATATTCGCATATCGCTGCTGTTCCCGGAATTGATCGATGTCGCTCCAAATGCTATCGGAGTTGAGCCAGCCCTGGCCCCAAAGATCCATCCAATTGATGCCTGCCCGATGTACGACCGCTGTCAGAGCGTTGCGGCGATGGACTGACACCGTGTCCTGAGGCGTCCCGATTTTCGGATTATACGCGTCCTCAGTATCGTCGGCGGCAAGGTGGGTTTTTGTGTCGTCCTCGACGATCCAGATCTTTCCGTGCAGCCGGATGCTATCGACAGGGCTGCAGAAGGCGCCCGCGCCGCCAGCGGCCCGATTCGAGTACGAGTTCGGTCCGGCCAGGACATCCACGGCGGGCGATGCAAGAACCTTATGCAACGATTGGTGGCCCGAATCGTTGCGGTGCGCGAACTCGAACGTATAACCGTACGAGGCTCCGACCAGCAGCCGCCCATCCGACAGGACCTTCACCGCCTCGGCCAGCCCGACAATCGCTTCGGCAACGATGTCCGACGAGTACGCGTGGTAGTCGGTGTAACGCCTGTCCTTGGCTCCCGAATAAATGGCGGGCTCGTAGGGCTTATCGGTCCCTCCGGGAGCGGTCCACGCGGGGATCTCGGCGCTATCGAAATCGACGGATCCGTCTCGCCAAGCCGCCCGGAGAGCGTACACGCTCTGATACTTCTCGTGGAGCCACTGCTGAAAGGCCCGGCGGTTCGGAGCGCTGAAATCGTATCCCGCCTGCGCATCGTGGAACCATTCTCCCTTATCGAGATGCAGGCCAACGACGCGATCGCCGCCGAAAGTCGCCGGGTCGGCAAGATGGTGCAAGAGCGCGCCAATGGCGCCGACGCTGGCGCGCCAGAACTCAGCCGACGCAAAGGAAACATCGCCGTCCGAGCCGTTGGCATATTTAGCCAATTCGCCTGGATGAACGCGAGCCCAGTAATTCGTCGGCGCGCATTGCAGGCGGAGAATAATGCGCGCGTCCGGATCAGCCTCGATCAGTTGCGTCAATACCTCGTCGGTCCGCGCGAAGGAGCGCTCGCCATAAGCGTTCTTGAGCGGCAAATACGTGACAGCGGAAAACAGATGAACTCCGATTTGAGACGCTAACCGGATCTGGTTTTCGACAACCTGCGCGTCGCTCGCCGTTTCCGTGTTGACGAACATGATTTGCGGCTCGGTCTCCGCGCCGTCAATAATGAACTTTCCGTCCGGCAAGCTCAACCGGGCATTCACCCGCAACGGGGCGGCTTCCAAGCTCAGCTCCTCGCAAGTCGGAACCAGGCGCGGCGCGCGCCAAAAAGGAGGCGGCACATACTGCGGAAGCGAGAGATCGAATTCTTCTTTCGCAGGCTGTTCCTCGACCTCCGATTCCGTGAGGGTCCCTTCCTGCTTGACGCCTCGACGACGCCCTCCCCGCCGCGACCGTCGCGGACGGCGGCCGTCTTGGTCGCCACTCTCGCCGGCATCGGCCGGAGCCGCTGACGCTTCGACGGACTCTTCCTGCCCTTCGGCGACGGCCTCCGCGGTGGAAGCCTCCTCGCGCTGACCAGCGCCCCTGCGCCCGCCCACGCGACGTCGCCGCAAGCGCCGGCCGGCTTGCTCGTCCTGCGTCGCCTCGCCTTCAACTGGCGGCTGATTGTCGGCGCCATCGGCGGCGGGAACGGCCGCTTCGACTTCCGGGGCCGGTCCTGCCTCCTGAGCGCGGCGACCTCCCGTGCGGCGGCGGCGGCGCTCGGGATTAGTCGGCTCTAAGCCTTGAACCGGGATTTCCGCTGCGGGAATGGCGTTCTCTTGAGGTGCGATCGGCACGAGACCTTCCAACACCCCACCGAGGACTTCTTCGATCACAACAGGACCTGGAGGCGCCGAACGCCGACCGCCGCGCCTTAGACGCGGACGGACTTCCTCAGGGGCATCAGCAGGGGACGAATCATTTGTGGATTGCGGATCCTTGGGGACGCCGGCTTCAGCGGATTCCGCGGAAACCGCGGGCTTGCCGCGACGCCGGGTAGGACGTCTCTTCTTTTCTTCGGCCTCTACAATATTAGCGGCATCAACTATTGGCTGGTCGTTCTCCGGCGCGGGCGAAATTCCCGGTTGCGCGGCGGCCCCATCGTCGGCCCGTCGCGGTGCTCTTGGCATGCTACTAAGTTCTCCAATTTTTGCCGCCCATGTTGTCGAAGAAAGTTACGAACGATTTCCGTCCCATCCCTTGGGGTAAAGTCGTCTCGTGACGCCGGCGGCCTCGCTCGTGCATCGGGCGGTTATCGATGCGTCGCTTTCGCGATTGTGCGTTCAGTCGCCGCGGCCGGCCGCAGTAGCGGTAGCCGTCAAATAACTCGTATCCTTGCGGTCTCTGGAAGATTACTGAACATCCCGGCCGGGCAGATACTAATTATATTATACAAGAATTGAAGGAGCGTGTCAAAGGGGTCGCTCTGATCGATGCAAGGAACTACGCTCATTGGATAAATTAGAGAGTTATTGGCAGTACTTACCGCAAATGAAATTCCGCAAAATCACCAAAATACATCCTCCGAAAGGCGGATTGCCTTGACGCGGCAGAGAACTAATCTTAGCGCGGCCGGCCCATTATTCGACGTCTGCGCTCGCAAGCGGGATCGGCCCGAAGGCAGGAAGCCCGCGATCTTCGCCATCAACAATGTTGCAGTACGGATTAACGCCGTAGCCGTAGTACAAATCCAGGGTCTGAAGTAGCGTCAAATCCATGCATGTCCTGAGCGTGGCTGTATCGTCCGCAAGATCAACACGGTAAGGCCGGCGCTCAATCCCGGTCTTGTCGACCAAGCTAAACCCGCTCGCACGGTCCGCTGCGCGCAAGGCGTTCTCCACATTCGAGAACTTTACGATAATATCCATGCCCTCATGGATGCTATTCGCCGCCAATGAGAGGCCGCTCACTTTAACCGGCGCCGTTCCGATGCCGTCGATGAGTGCATGTAAAGCTTTCGCGAGACGGCGTCCCAGCCGATTCTGCCCTTCACCGCTCAGGTGAATGATATCGTCAAGCGGCAGATCGATCGCCGTAACCATCGTGACATTCGGGACGATATCGGGAAGATCGTATTGCTGGCGCCGGATTCCATTCCAACCTTCGGAATCTCCCCAGCTATCCGTAAGCGTTCCGATTTGCACAATCGCAACCGGCAACGCCTCATTGCCAAAATCCCGCCGCATCGCCCCGATGAGCGCCTTCATGCGGTCGGTATAGATCGGAGATGCGTCGACAGGGCTAGCGTCGGAGCATCCCTGATACCAGAGTATGCCGGCCACGCGCCCCCCATTCTTAGTAACTCTGCGAACCGTTGCGCCATAAAGACTGTGCCCGCCCTGATCCTTGAGCTCTGGGCTCCATTGGTTCATGCTCGTCCCGCCATGCGCGGACGCGATAAGTCCCTGAGGAACCCCGGTTAGGCGGTACATCTCCTGCCCGAACGACGGCCCTGGACCGGTTCCTCGCGTGACCAATGGGAGTGGCCGGACGCCATCCCTCAGGTCGGTGTGCACGGGATCGACCGTGATTGACAGGTCGTTAACCGGATCACGCGCCACATCCCAGTGATCGTCCATGTAGAACGCATGAACCATCGGGTGCGGCGGAAGCGCCTGCAAGATTGCCCCACACCCTTCCATGTTCGACTGGCCGGCCATCACCCATACATCGCCAACCAGGACATCGGCAAATTCGACGCTGTAACCGCTTGCTTCGATCTCGATCATGATCTCGTACGGCCCCCCGATCGGCACGCCGGCGATCTCGCCGCACACGACGCCGTCACCCGCAATGCCCACGATCGCCCTATCAAAGCCCTGTACGATCTCGCCGTCGTCATCCCTGACCGTCGCGAGCACATTGCCCTTCGCCGACGACGAGCCCGCGAACGCCGCCGCGCTGACATTCGCCTGGGTCCTCTGCAAAACCATGTGATCTTGTAAACCGCTATGAATATTCATGCCGAACAGTTCCAATCTAAGAGTGCATCCCGTGCCGGCCAGACGACAAAAAGGCCAGACGGACTTTCGAATGCGTTCGAGTCCGCCTGGCCTAATTCCTTCCGCAATGCGCTACTTTAAGAAAAGCTCAATAACCGGCGCTGTCACATCGGGCTTCTTCACGGGGATCTCAAGCGTTATCGTTGCCGCGCTGCGCTCTTCGACCATGGATCCGTAAGCCGCTTCCGGAACGCTGCGCAGAATCTTGATTTCCGACGCGTCGTTCAGCAACTGCGCGTACTCGATCTTATCGCCGATATTATCGAGGTGAATGTGGCGATACGGCCACGAAAAGACATGCAGGTAAAGCCGTCTGGTAACCGGGTTGTACGTGTACCGGCAGTCCTCCGGCGCGACAAACTCGTCGGGAGCCTGAGTGCATCCGTAGATCGAACGACTGTGATGATGCATCCATCGGCCAAGCCCAGCCAAGCGGTCCAAGGCCCTCGCATCGAACTCACCGCGTCCGGTAGGTCCGACATTCAAGAGCATATTGCCGCCTTTGCTCACTGAGTCGACGAGCATCTTAACCAGCTGATCGACGCTCTTCCAGCTCTCCTCGTCGCGATGATAGCCCCACGAACCGCTGAGTGTCTGGCACGCTTCCCACACGACTGGCTTTCCATTCACGCGCACCCATTCGCGCGGCTGGAACTGTTCAGGCGTCTTCACATCCTGATCGATTTGCAGACGATCGTTAAGAATGATGCCCGGCTGCAAGGACCGGATCGTCTTAATAAGGTCTTCGCTCCCCCACTCTTTCTTGCCTTTGCCTTCGTTCCAATCGGAGGGTCCAATGGAAAAGTCGTACCAAAGGATATCCACCTTGCCAAAGCGCGTCAGGAGCTCGCGCGTCTGGCCGTGCAGGTATTCGCGGTAAAGCGCCAGGTTCCGCTCTTTGTTCTTTTCACGCTCCGCCAGGTTGTCACGGTTCGGATGAATGTGGTCGACGGTGTAGTCCGGATGATGCCAGTCGAGCAGGGAATGGTAGAAACCTACCTTCATGCCCTTCTCGCGGAAGGCATCGACCATCGGGACGAGTAGATCTCGTCCTGCTGGCGTGTTCGGGGCTTTGTAGTCCGTTAGATCGCTATCCCACAAGCAAAACCCCTCGTGATGCTTCGTGGTGACAACGAAGTATTTCATGCCAGCGCCGGATGCAGCGCTAGCCCATAGGGCGGGATCGTATAGGTCCGGATCGAATCGCTTGAAGTACTTCTCGTACTGCTCATTCGTGATTCGTTCGTGGTGTCTGACCCACTCGTGGCGGGCAGGCAGGGCGTAGAGGCCCCAGTGGATAAACAGACCGAACCGGTCGTGCACGAACCAATCCGTGTCGCCGTCGGTCTTTGCTGGTTGCAACATAACTCTCTCCTTGTGAGTCTCCATCATGACGCAGCCGCATCGGATCAGTCCATGAAGGAGACCGGACAATTCATTGGCAAGTGTTCATCAAACTACTTAGAACGTGCCCGTCCCTGTGTTGGGCGCGGACGAATGGAATTCCTCCCACCCACTCCGTCAAAACTTAAATTCGCGGAAAAATCACAATTCCAACGTACACGGAATATAGCGCTTCCAGACATTGAAACCAACCCGGCCGTAGAAATCAACCAGGACCGTCCAGTCAATCGCCATACGTGTTGCGCCCGATTTGCGGACCTCTTCGACGCTATAGCTCAAAATGGCAAGGCCGAGCCCGATCTTACGAACTTCCTTCGCGATGCCGATCGGCCCAAGTCCGCCGTAGTCAGGCCCCAGGAGGCGCCGCCACGACACCGAGGGACCGATCACCGCGGAATGCTTCGTGAACGTCTGCGCAAACCCGATCACGTCCTGCCCGCGCACAGCGATTTTGATGTCCAAAGGGTCGGCTTCCAGCCGGACGCGCGCGGAGGTTACGTCCAGCCAGCCCCGCGAGAACTCCGTTTCGATGTGCTTCAGCAACGACGCGACGTCATCTGGAGTACACGCTCGCAGAACGATGCCGTCCGCGGCAAGGCGCTGAATCGTGTCCGCAACCTCCGGAGCAATCCGGTAGCCCGTCAAATCCCGGCATAGATCCACTGCCCAGCCTTGACTTCGGGTCCAACCGCACGCCTCGAAAAATTGCAGCGTTCCTTCGTAGATTTCCGGCACTCCGGGGAAAAAATGATGGTAGTCCTGTCCGGTAACCAGCTTCTCGGGTGGGAGCCCAGTCGCCGTCAACCGCCCAGCGAGCGCTTTTGCCGATGGAGATATAATTCCCCCTACAAACCTCTCCAGCAAGGCGCGGCCAATCCCGCGTCTGCGATAAGCCGGTCGCACCGCAAGGCAGGTCAGGTTGCCGGGCAATCTGCCGATCGCAAATCCCGCGACAAGATCGCCGTCAAAGGCAATCCAGGATGCAGGGATGAAAGTGCGCTCGGAGCTGTCGATCTTTTGCTGCCAGAGACGCGCGTCCATTGGGAATTCAGCGCCGATGGCATCGTTCCAGGCTTCGATAACGGCGTTGGCGTACTGCGGACTGTAGGGTTTATATAGCATTTCGGAGGTGGTTTCGTTAAAGAGGGAGCGCCTTTGTGGACGCTCCCTAGCAAAAAGTTCTGACGGCCGGCGAGACGATCGTCAAGCTTCGACCTTTGCGCCGTTGGGACGGCAAGGCGCCGTCCCAACGCATTACATCGAGTGTCCGGCGGGCATTTTCATGCCGGTTGCCGGCGCTGCCTTCGCGGATTTGACATACTTGGAGGGTTCAGCGTCAAACTTGGGCTTGCACATAGGGCAGCAGAAGTAGTATTTTTTGCCTTTGTATGTGCTAAACGGCGCGGTTTTCGGATTGGTCACGGTCTCTCCCGTAACCGGACAGGTCACTTTGGCAACGACGGCTGCCTTCGCCTTGGCGGTATGTTTGGTCACCGCCGCCTTCGCCTTTACGGTGGTCTTAACAGCGGCGGGTTTGGCTTTCACCGCACTGGTTGCGGAGGTCGTGTCCGCGGACGCAATTGCGCAGGTTCCCGCAAATACGAAAGCCGCAATAAGCGCGGAAATGGACTTCGTCATGTTTGTCTCCTTGTGGCGGCGACAGCCCGAAGCCATCGCCGAACGTCAGGTATACTTCTACATCCGTATTATAACATCGCAAGAGGGATTCAACTTCGCATGGAACGTACATTTCTGATGGTCAAGCCGGATGGGGTAGAACGCAAACTCGTCGGCGAGATCATTGCCCGCTTCGAGCGAAAGGGCTTTACCCTCGTTGCACTCCAAATGCTGACGCCGAGCAAAGAGCTCGCGGAGGCGCATTACGGCGTGCATCGGGACAAGTCGTTCTTCGCAAGCGTCGTCGCGTTTATTACGTCGGGTCCGGTCGTCGCCATGGTTTGGGAAGGTCCGGATGTCATCAATCTGGCGCGCCGCGTGATCGGCGCAACCAAGCCCGCCGAGTCGACCGCGGGCACGATCCGCGGCGACTTTGCCAACACCACCGAGCAGAACCTGATCCACGGCAGCGATTCCGCTGAAACGGCGGCGGAAGAGATTCGCCTCTGGTTCCCTAACCTTTAGCCATCGCTGCAATTGCTCTCAAGGCCATCTCCGTGGACGCCGATAATCCGGGAGATGGCCAGCACATTTATCAGGACGAGAGCATTGTGACCAATTCGTCGCACTCGGAGCCCGCTCTTCCGCAAAACGCGGACGACCCGCCGGCGCAAGGGCGTGATGACCGCGCGACGCCGCTTGCGGTTTTACTTGCGGCGATCACGTTCTGCCTGTTCGCACGGGTACTCCGCCAAAGCTTTGTCGACTGGGACGACCCCCTCCACGTCCTCGACAACCCCTACCTGCATCCAGTAAACGCCTCACATTTGGCGCACTTCTGGACCCATGCCTATTGCAGGCTTTACGTCCCAGTGGCCTACATGTTGTTCAGCGGCCTTGCCGCCGTCGGCAAGTTGAACGCGCCTATCGTCGACAATACGAATTGGGCGCTCTCCTGCTCGCCCGTCGCATTCCATGCCGCAAGCCTCGTGTTTCATATCGTCAACGCTCTCCTCGTATACGCCCTCATGCTTCGCATTGTCAAAAACAGCTGGGCGGCGCTCGCTGGCGCGCTCCTGTTTGCTCTCCATCCCATGCAAGTGGAAGCGGTAGCCTGGATTAGCGAGCTACGCGGCATGCTCAGCGCAACGCTTGCCCTTGGCGCGGTCAACCTTTACTATCGCGCCATTCTCACATCCGCCGGGCAATCACGGACATTGCGACGCATGCCGTACACGGCTGCACTCGTCCTGTTTACGTTGGCGCTGCTCTCCAAGCCGGCCGTCGTGGCTCTTCCCCTTGCAATCTGGGCAATGGACCGCTGGATTTTCGGCCAGCGAGCGGCAGACTCTTTGCGACGATTGGCGCCGTGGGCAGTCGTTTGCGCTCCGATCGCTCTCCTGACGAGCCGGCTCCAGCCGATGCCTTTGGGAACCGCCGCCCCCTTCTGGCAAAGGCCGTTTGACGCACTCGACGCCATTGGCTTTTACGCGGTGAAATTCGTTTGTCCTGTACGGCTCGCTACCGATTACGGAAGAACGCCGCATTTCGTCGCAACTCACCCGATCTGCATCGCCTATGTGGCGATCCCGGTTGCAATAGCGCTCATCGTTTGGCGAACCCGCGGGACGCATCAGGTTTGCGTCGCCGCAACGCTCGTCTCGGTCGCAATGCTTCTGCCGGTAATCGGGTTAACCCCATTCTATTTCCAGATCATGTCAACGGTCGCCGACCGTTACGTCTACCTCGCAATGCTGGGACCAGCGATCATCGCCGCCTATCTGCTCGCAGCCAAGCCGTGCGCAAAGACAGGTCTCCCCTTTGCACTTTGGATCCTCCTACTCGCACTGGGGGCAAGTTACCAGGTTCGCGCGTGGGATAATTGCGAGACTCTTTACCGGAATGCCATCCTGTCGAATCCGGAGACGTTCTTGATGAGGTATAACTACGGCAACGTCCTCAACCGCGAAGGACGCTATGGCGAAGCGCTGGAGCAATACCGCGCCGCTTTCGAGCGGAAGCCGGATTATGCGGAAGCCTATTCAGGCGCGGGCAATGCACTCGTACAAATGGGACGAACATCTGAGGCCCGGGGTATGTACATCAAGGCGTTGCGCATTGCGCCGCATTATGATGTAGCGCTTCACAACCTCGCAGTCGTCAACGACACGCTCAGCCTACCCCCCGGCTCGACGAAACACTAGCTCAGTTGCCGCAACCAACTCGAATTCACCCAGGTTGGTAGAGATTTTGAGGAATCCGAGAACCCCATGGTCTTGCTCTTGCAATGTCGCGCATTCAACAGGTATACTGACGCGTTAATTCTCGATTTAGCACAGGAACAGTAACGATGCCCAATATCAAGTCGGTCAAGAAGGATGTCATCCGCTCCCGGAAGCGCCACGAGCGCAACATTGCGGCCAAGTCCCATATCAAGACCCTCATCAAAAAAGCCCGCACCGCCATTGACGCGAAGCAGGAAACCGTAGTCGTCGCCGAGTTGGTGACTGCAGCGATCAGCGCAACGGACCGCGCTGCAAAACGCGGCATCATTCATAAGAATGCCGCCGCACGCCGCAAGTCGCGCCTTGTAAAGCGACAGAACGCAGTCGCGGCCGCCGCGTAGCGTTCATCATTATCGGGTAGGAGGCGGGATCTCCCCGCCGTCCTCCCACACCACCGTATGTACGGTTCCGTACAATATGGTTCGTGAGGTCCGCTGAAGGCGCTGCCGCTGTTGCTGCAGTGACACAAGCCACACGCGATCAAAGTTCGATTTGCGGCACGCCTCGTTCCCAATTGAGGCTGCCGAGTTCCGATGCGGGTCTCCGCCATTCCCAAGGTACCTGAGATCTCACGGATACGCGACCGCGCTCTTCGCCTCGTTGCCCCCAGCTTAAGCTTCCCAGCCAGCAACGCGCAAAGCGTGCGCGCACGATACCGTCGATCGAGCATTCTCGTTACATTCATCCGCATGGCGGCAATAGCCGCTGCCGCGTCGCTTCAGTTCCTTGTCCGCGTCATCCACCATAATATTGGACAGCGAGGGTGCACAAAGGCACGACGACAAACGCCCCTCGGGAAATAAGCACGTACCTTCCCTGCAACCTTGCTCAGGGCCACGAGCCTGTCGAATAGTTTCTGTAAGGAACTTCCACCCTGAAGCAAGTGCGCCCGCCAGGCGCACAAAAAAGAACCCCCACGCTCAAAAACGTGGAGATTATGATCTTAAATCTGTGGAGCCGAAGACAGGACTCGAACCCGCGACCCGCTGTTTACAAAACAGCCGCTCTACCACTGAGCTACTCCGGCAAATTTCACCTATTGAAAACTCCCGTTTCCAACCTGTTGACGCTCGAATACTACCCTCCCGGCCCCCCGCTCGTCAAGCCAAATTTCTGGTAGGTGAAATTTACATAACAGCAAGCGCTGTTTTTGGCCGAATTTGGCACCCAAAGGTCGTTGAATCTGGCTAACAGCATCCCCATCAACCCGCTTCCGGCGTCCTCGGGGTCTGTCGCTGATCTGCGATAGGCATGCTGTTTCGTTGTGCGGCAAGGTTTGCGCCATTCGCGAAAAACAGCGGAGTCAGGTATTCCGGACGGCGTGGAGCTACTCGGTCAAACGAGCCCGCACAACCCCTCGACGCCGGGCACCCTCCACGCCTCGGCCGCCACCCAGAAGCGCTCCAGGATCTCCGGCCCGAACCCCACGCCGATCTGCTCTATCGCCTCCCAGACCCAGTCGCGGCGGGCCTCGGTGCGAGTGACGATCAGCACGCGGGCGTGGCGAAAGCCGGTCGCCGCGACCACGTTGGCGGGATCGGCGATCTGGCCCGAATTCCCGACGATAACTGAGGCGTCTCGGCTACAGCCGGTTCGCCTAGAGCCCTATTGTGCTCTACTTTACGCCAACAACCTCTAATTCGTGTTGATGCGCCTTAAGAAATTCTGAAAATCGATTTGCCATCCTCACGACGCGCGCTGTTGGAACCTTAGATATATGTTTTGGGTCACAATGTTTTTGTAGACTCTCTAATATTCTTTGCTTATCCTCGTCTTTCTCGTACTTTATGTCTTCAATTGCGGCATCAAGACGCCGTTTCCAGCCCTCTACGCGAAATGTGTTCTCGTACACGAGTATATACGGAATGATAGCTGCCTGAAGCTTGTACTGGCGCGCAAGCTTCGCAAACATAGCGTAATGCCTTACGTCTTCGCTATCTGGAGATTCCTCCCCAAGAACTCGCATTCCGTAGTCCTGAATTAACGTAATTATGATCCCAACAGATCTGGTTACAATTATCTCGTAGTCCGAAACAATTCTGTCGATTTCGGCACTTAAATCTGCCGCAAAGAAGTTATCTACGATGAGCTCAAGAATAGACTCAAAATCATCACGATCACGGATTTTCTGATAATCCTTCAGGACTTCAAGTTGTTCCATAATTGCTGATCGCTCAGATCTGGTAAAACCATCGCCTTTTTCGATCTTGTCTGCGAATGCTTTCAATCGGTTGATAGCATTCTCCTTTTCAAAACGAGTTCTCAGGTCGGACAATTGTTCATCAATTTCATGCCTTATGCTCTTTTTTATTTCTTGTTGACTCAGGT
Source organism: Capsulimonadaceae bacterium (assembly GCA_031292625.1). Taxonomy (GTDB): domain Bacteria; phylum Armatimonadota; class Armatimonadia; order Armatimonadales; family Capsulimonadaceae; genus JARLGU01. The sequence goes on from JARLGU010000029.1 coordinate 38,911, forward strand.
CTGCCTGGCGTTCCATGCTCTTGCGCAATTCCTCTATGATTTCCGCCGAGAGGTTCGCCCTCAATTCGGTCATCAGATTTGCCTTGAGATCAGATAAGCTTTTGACTCCCAATAGCCCTAAAACCACGAAGATGACACTAGAAATAGAGAGGTAGACAGGCACTTTCGCATCGATGTCTTTATCAACTTGATTCCGTGCAGCGGAAACGATCGAATTGTATAGATCGGTACCAGCCAATCGAACTTCCAGCGACGTGCTGGCAGGAGCGCTTGAGGGCCTCTGGCAGAAGCCAACAGATGTCACCGTACACAATAACGCAAAGACGAGGATAAGGCTCTTCCTGTTACCCGAATTTAGCATATTAGCCTCCAAGCGACTTTTTGATGATCTACAAGGCGTGAAATCACACGATATATCCTCAATTGACTGCATTTCGCATAACAATTCACGCGTATGTATACATGCCACAAAAAGGCAGTGCTGGCGTATCCGTAGATCGGCCGATTTCACGTCTGCGATAATTGCATTAAGTCTTCATAATCGCCTTCTCAAGTCACTATGATGCCATTTCTTGCAGCCCCTCCACCCCCGGCACCCGCCACGCCTCAGTCGCCTAGCCCACGATTCTCCAGCACCGCCCGGTCCGCGATCCAGAACCGCTCCAGGATCTCCGGCCCGAACCCCACGCCGATCTGCTCTATCGCCTCCCAGACCCAGTCGCGGCAGGCGTCGCTGCGCGTGACGACCAGCACGCGGGCGTGGCACAAGCATGTGGCGCCGCCCTGTTTGCGGGACCTGCGAACAGGGCGGCGTAGGCGGGGAGTGTCGGTTCCTTCGGCCAATATCTCTAAGGGCTCGTCACCGAACAACCTTTACATTTTGGCAGTAGCCACGATCTCGACAGGTCTCGAAAAGTGTAAAGGTTATATCGACACGGACACTAAAGGATAGTGGATCTAAGAAAGCTTTTGGCGGATCAGCCCTACAACGGCCTTAACGGTCTCCGCTTGAATAGTCTTCGCCCATTCTTTGGCCATCGCGCACCAAAGGTGATTTGCGTTGGAACCGATTCTCTCGGCGACCTTGGCTCGCCATTCGTGGTGGTCCAATTCCGTTATGGCCGTTTCCAAGCATGGATGGAGATCGCCCGCTTCAATGCCGAACCGTTCGCTAAGTTGTGGCGAGTTGTGAGCTTTAAGGTCGGCGAATACCTGACGTTCCGGCGCCAGTGTACCGGGCAGCTTTGCGCAGTGCATGTGCTACACGTGCAGAACGACAGCTCTTTCCAACAGCTCTGTGCCCTTTACCACAATCGGTGCCCTGAACTTTTCGCCAGGCAGCTTTTTCGCTTCCGCAAGGCCGAAGAATACCGCGAAGCGCTCAATCGTCCGCAAAGTGTACGCATGCCGGATGTATTCTTCCGGTGTTCCGTAAGCGCGTTCGCGCGCAATCTCCTTCATGACCAGAGGAAACGCCCGCAGGAACGCGCCTTCGTAAAATTTCTGCGGACGAAACTCGCTTCCGTTGCGATACAGCAGGTACAGAGTGTAGAGCCACGTCCGCCGGATTGTCGGAATCTCAGCCATCGCATCGTTGTACGCCCAGTTGAACTCGGTCACGCAGGTCTTCAGAAGCGCTTGGTAGATCTCGCCTTGCCGACCTTTGGCAAGAAGGTCGCGGCACCGCTTAATCAGGACATATTTGCCCTTATAGCGCCGAATAAAGCCCGACATCTCCGCCAGAATGCGACACGTGTGCAGTTCCTGATATTCCGGCTCGATGCGGGGTGACAGCAGAGGATATCTTTCTGTATCGTAATTCGCAAACGTCGCCTTGACGAACTTCTGCGGAAGGTTTCCAGTCGCGGTCGCCTTCAGGCCATCTTCCCCGATTGCCTCGGCAAGATGGTTGAACAGCTGCATGACGGGCGCATCGATCGATTCGCCAAGATCGACCGGGAACTCGGCAAGCTCGGGGCTCTCAAATGGAAGGTCAAGCAGCTTGTGCATCTGCGCCGGCGAGAGCCCGCAGAAGTCGTCGAGGGGGGCGCTGTTTCGCTGCTCCATGTAGGAGCCTAAGAAGCGATTGGCTTCCTCAAGCGAGGCGAAGTTCTTCCCTTTGAGCAGCTCTCCGACTTCCGAAGATATTCCCGACGCTGAACGGCGCTGCATTCGCTTGTAGCAGCAATCGCCAAACTTCAGGCCGCTGCCGCAGGGGCATGTATCATCGAGGGTAATCATAACGCTATCAGTGTACCGAAAAACGGCGTTCAATATCCAGGCGTTCAGTATTGAATAGTCACTGTCGGCCTTCTCATCCGTCCTCGCCCTTTGCGAACTCCACCGGGCACCCCTGCGGCGGACGAGGTCGTCGGCGACCCGCAGCTCTACGCCGTGGCGCATCAGGCGCTCCTCTCGGAAAGCGCTCAGATCATGCTTGGGCTGCTTGTCGAAACCTTTGCGCCGAGCGGCCCACTTGTCCTTGGCGGCGACGAAACCCTCGAACGCCGCCAGGGCTCCCAGATCAGCAAGAAGGGCATCTATCGGGATTCCGCTCCCTCCAGCAAGAGCTTTTTCGTCAGCTCCAGCGGTCTCAGATGGATCAACTTAATGCTGCTGGCCCCGGTTCCCTTCGCTCAGCGCATCTGGGCGTTGCCGTTTCTTACCGCGACGCAAAACCTCGTCGTGTGGGGCATCGCCTCCAGTATTCTTAGGACTTTCGCTTTGCGAAGAATACCTAAGCCCCTTGCCCCCTTCCCTTGAAAGGAAGAGGGGAACCAGAGAGGGACGTCGGCGCACATCTCCTTCTTATGTCTCCCTTTTCAGGGGAGACAGGGGCCCGCGTTAGCGTGAAAGAGAGGTCTCCGGCCTCGGTCATGCGCATAAGCGAAAGTCCTAATTCTGTTGCGATAGATCGTGTTTTCATTGCCCGCCATGCCCTCCTTTCGCGTTAAGCCGATTAGCTGTAACGGGAGGCGCGCAGGCTGCCAATGCGATGCGGCCACGTTTCGGCGATGCCTCCAACGAGAGGCACGGAATTGGGACGAAGGTCCGAAAATTGCGACGATTACGCAGTGAGCAGCACCGCGATACCGTAAGCGTCCAATAGTGCGCGCATTTTGACGCATGCGGCAATAGGTCATCGTTTCCTCTGGAGGATATTGATGACCGAAAAGTCTTTGCAGTGGCAAGAGCGATTGGCGGACTGCGCGGGATCCGGGCTGGGCGTTCAGCGCTGGTGCGCTGCCAATCACATTCCCGAGCATCGCTACTACTATTGGCGGCGAAGACTGACGAGCGCGGCGCCTCAGCCGGATGCGAGCGATGTCGTATAGTTGGCGATCCCAATCGCCGACGCCGCCAAGCTTACGATCCGCGTTGGCGCAGCCGTCATCGATGTCGCCCCCGGTGCCGATCCGCACTCCTTCTGGCGACGGCTTCGCGACCTGTTCGGCTACGTCGACTTTGGGGCGAGCGCGTACGGCATCAACACTTACAACGGCGGCCTTTTCAGCGACGAAGAGAAGCCTTACCTGAAGGATCACAACATCGCGAACGACTTCCTCGCGCCCGCCTTGTATGCGCTCGGATACGAGGAGACCAAATCGGGCGTCGCGCCGATCGATTACCGCGATTTGAGCGTCCGGCGCCTGGGAACCCTGTACGAAGGCCTATTGGAGTTCAAGCTTAACATCGTCAAGGACGAGCAGTACGTTGTCCGCGAATCTGGCGGGAAGAAGCAATTCGTCCCGATCAGTGTCGCCGCAAAGGCATCCCCGATTAAGAAGTCGGAAACCATTTTGGAGATCGGCGACGTCTGCTTTGCCGATGACAAGGGCGAACGGAAGCTGAGCGGATCGTATTACACGCCCGAGGACGTGGTTCAATACATCGCCTCGAATACGGTCGCGCCAAAGCTGGCCGACCGGCGAGAGCCACCGCGTTCCGTGTCCCGGCCGGCCTCGACGAAACCGGCAAGCATGGCGGGCCTGCCGTCGCGGAGGCCGACCTGCAGGGCGAAAGTGGCGTCGGGGCGGAGCGTTCGGCGGCTAGAGACCGGTCGCGCGCCCTACAGGCGTTAGTGATCGCGAGAGCACTCTTCGTTGTGGCCGTCAATGATGTACGAAAAGAACTCTTGAAGCTCAGGGCTGCCGCAACGAGTGCATGAGCGATGGTCGCGGAGGCAACCGAGTTTACCGAGAATGTCGCGCCTGTCCGCGATCGTCGGCTCCGAGCGAAATTCTCTTGGGCCACGCGCGGTGCATGACTCAGGACCGGCATTGAGTTCCGCGCGGAAGAGGGATTTCCGGTAGGAAATTGCCGATCGGGAGAGCGCGTTTTTCTAAAATGAGAGGGCCGTGCGACCATTTCGAGCCTTTCGCGTACGCATAAACAGCGTTTTTGAAAGATCTCACTGAAAGGTGAAGCACACGCAAACAAACGAAATCAGAAGGAAGTTAACGAAATGCGCCAACATTTCAGAAACTTTAGGATAAAATCTTGGGTCGTGCTGGTCTCGAACCAGCGGCCCTCTCATTAAAAGTGAGATGCTCTACCCCTGAGCTAACGACCCAAAGCCGTTCCATTATATCCGGCATAGGGGCTGCAAGTCAACCGCGATCCGGTTACTGGCGGGGACGTTTAACGGATTGGTTGTTGATAATCGCGGAATCCCGGTCTGCGGCCGTTCAAAGGCCGCAGAGCCATGCGCTCGTCGTACCACGAAGCGCTCATCGGCAGGTCACGAAACCTGAGATTGCCCCCGCACTGCGTCTGAGATCCTCATTGCCAGAACTGATACGTCGCACTGCCGGTCGCGATGCCCCAAATATTCAACAGACTTCCCTCAATGAACTGACCGAGGATCAAACCGTAAAAGAACGGCAGCCACGCCTGATACGTTTTGACGCCACCGTAGCGCAGCATCAGAGATTTCGTCATCCACGCAATCAATATCGGCATCCACACGAAGTTAATCTCAAACGATGACGAAACGGCGAATGCGAGAGGATGAAACGGAAAGGCCGCCATGCGGATGCGTAGAAGCTGGAGAAACGCGGCAAACAAAAATCCTACGACCCCTGCAACCAGCACATGATCGTTTCCGGCCTTGGGGGTCTGCAGCCAACTTGCGAGTCGCGACCAGCTCTCATAACTGTACGCGTGCATTGCAGTAAGCTCCGCTTTGCCCAGGGCGCCGAACTGATACGACAAATGCAGCATCGCCCACATCGCCGAAAGCGCCCCGACCGCGCCAGCCAAGATCAACACCCAGAACCAGCGCCGCATCTCTCGCGGAGCGCCGGCGGCATCGGCCATCTTCAACGCCTCGAGCTGCACTGGCATCGGATGACTGCGGTACGCGCGAGTTAGGAAGAAGAACATACTGAAGGCACCAAGGTCCTGCCCGCGGAGAGCATGCGCGCCCATGACATCCGTAATGATCAGATCCGGCCCCGAGTTGTGCAGATCGTGAATCGGCGTCCCAAGCTCAGCCCGCATGCGCGTAATCGCGACGGCCAGGCCAAGGTAAATCAGGAAGAACAGAACGGCAAGCCATGGACTGAGGCCGATATAGATCGCAAACCCGACAAGCGCAAGAAACGCAACGAACATTCCGATCAAGGCAGTCCGATAGCGAACAGGTTCCGCACTATCGTCAAGCGTGCTTGGCATCCCCAATGCGAGGCGGAACACCTGGCCGAGGTACTGGCGCGCCAGGTAAATGCTCGAAACGCAGAAGAAGAAATAGGCCCCGAACGATTGGTAGTTGGCATATGGCATCTTATTGTCGAAATCCCACGCCATCGCCACCACGAAAACGGACTGCAACTTCCAAAAGATGAAGAAGAAGACGAGAGAGAACAAAAAGTCCAGAGGCATCAACATTCCGAGGCCAATCACGAACGGAAAAAAGGAGATCGGCGTCCTCCCAAGCGCATTCCAGGGCTTCGGATACCCGGTCGCATCCCATTGATAATACGCAAGGCCATTGCCGCCTGGCGACAATATCGAGGGGATCGCCGGATGGTAGTAACTGATCGAGTTAATGATGTCGATACCAGCAGCCAGTGCAAAGCCAATCCAAAAGATCCGGCTGCGCATCAAGGGCGGACCGCTTGCGCCATCCCCGAATCCTGATGTTATCTCCAAGGGGAGCCTCACAAGAGGAAAGCTCAGCCTTTCATTGTCTGCCCACTGTTTGCGCAGTATCGTATTCACGCACTGCATGAGATAGAGGAGCACAACGAGAAACGATGTCCATGCCAAAACTGGCACTGCCCATGATCGGAGGTGCGCTGTCGTATAGAGAGTCGAGTTGCCCTGGAAGAAGTCCTTAGCGGAGTCCGGGTCCTGCAGGGTCAGCCAATGCGGATAGAGGTTTCCAAACAGCGCATTCCAGTGGTTGCTTCCATCGGAGAGATAAACCGGCGCCGCAATCATCGGGATCAGGATCTGGATCATATCGTGTCCGCACAATGCGGTCCCGATTCCGAGCATCGAATAGACCAGCAACAACTCACCTTGCGAAAACGCGAGTCGCGGATTTAAGCGCCTAACAGCCGAGTTTATGAGAGTCAAGACCACAAGCTCGAAGACACAGTTGAAGAATAGCGAAAGCGTCGTCGGATGCGCGGAATATCGAATGATCTCCATGCACACGACCCAGTAAGCGTTTACAGGTAAGAGCACAATTCCTAAAAGCACCGCTCGCAGGGTTACGGAACTGCGCCGCGCATGCGCCGCCTGCCCCATGTCACTATTCTTATCTGGCGCTCCGCCCAGATCGTTCGCCTCAACTACGGCCATCTAATCCTCCCGTTGTTGCAATAACTGCAAATCGCCCACATTCAGCGACCACGCAACGAATGCTCGGTCCTATTCTAACAAACTCTGCACATTATTCGCGCTGAACACCCGCATATCCTTCCGAAAAGCAAACAGTACATTTCGTTTGACCGCTATTTATTTTCGTTAGACTGCAATCCGGCCGAAATGTTCATTGCGCAAGCCGCTCTCGTGATGCGGCAATTTTCGCGCGGTAGTTGAAGCGGCCGTCAGGCGCTGCGTCGCCGTTGAGCGTGAAGTCGTCTGCGCAGGGCTTTGACGATAGGCAGTTGTCCGCCCACTTGAAATCGATAAAGACGGGTTTCTTGCCGCCGATGGCTGAGTAGGGGACGCGGATCTCCATCTCGCTTCCGCTATACCGGCACGAGACTGCAGCGGGTTTTTCCCAGGCATAGGCGTTGCCTTTGCACCTCTCGACGTACGCAGTTGTCCCAGTTGGATGAATGCGGTTGATCACGTAATCATAGCCGAGCCAACCCGTTTTGTAGTTTCCGTCGATGTTAAGGAAGAGCAGCATCCAGTTGTTGCCGGTAGGCTTCGTTATTGCGTTACGGGTCCGCGCATAAAAGTACGCGGCCGTACTGTCGTAGCAAACCTTCGCGGAGATTATATTGTTGCGGCCGGTATTGTTCGTATAGTGTACGTTGCCGTTGCCGTCGAAATCGCGGTGCGCCTCCCCCCCGATTTCGTGGCGAAATTCCGGTCTGACATCCTTCCACTGATCGAAGCGGCCATTTATCGCGATAGTGCGAGGCGAAACCGCCGGGAGCGGGCGGACGCCTTTGTAGCGGCGGATGAACGACACCATTTGATAGTAGTAGTCGTCGCCGTGCCCACCCCTCATCGGTTCGATGTCGCGGCTATGTTCCTCGTCGAACTCGTCCATCCATCCCAGCTTATCGCCAGGTTTACGGTTCCAGTCAAAGCGCCACGCGCCATCGCGCTGGAAACATCCTGAGGCGACCCACTCGTTCCAACCCGTAATAAAGATCACCTTCGGATCTTTTTGCAGCGCGTATTCGAATTGCTCGGCGAAGTTGCGTCCTTTGTTCACAGCTCCGGCCGATGTATCCCAGGAGCCGAGAGCATAGCTTCGCCCAAGCGATTTCGGGTTCGACATCACATCCAAATGCCCATCGGCCGCATTTTGCGCGACGCCGACGGACATCTGCTCGTTTTCCCCTCGATCGTTCTTGAAGACGTGCTGAGGATACACCTCCAGCCACGACCACATATTGGACTTCGTGGGGCCGCGAAAGTAGTCAGCCTGTGGCGCACGAAACGTGAACGCGGCCTTAAGGGCCGCGTTCGCGCCGGTGGACGACGCGCCGTAAAACAATTCGCGAGAGCCGACCGATGCGTCGGAAGGCGCGCCGCTCACGAACGCACGGCAGCCGCCAATAGACTTATTGATGCTCCACCACCCAACCGTGCCGACCGGCTCGCTCAGTTCGAGGTAGTAATCTCCGGCGGGAAGGACGGACTTGGTCGCAATGCCTCGCCACTCATTGTCGATAATATTATCCAGCCGCTCTTGGGCCAAAATGCGCCCTTTCGCATCGCCCTCGCGCAGCGTTAGGGTCGCGCCAGAGCCGGTTGTGTTCCAGGTTGGAAAGTGTCCGCCAACATGGTCGAACGCGGCGCCCGCGTGAAACGTCGCCCCCAGCGTAATTCCAGAATCCAGCCGGCAGGGAACCTCCTTGAGCTCTATGTCTACGACGTCAAACTCCGCGACCACGCCGCCAGCTGCGCTCAAGCGCAGCGAACGCCCACCGGCGGCCGTTTCCGACCGCCCTCCGTCGACGAAAGCATGTTGCCCATCGAAAGCCACCGCAGAACTCCACCAGCCGACCTCGCCGGCCGGGTCGCTTAGCTCAATGTAGTAATCTCCGGCCGGAGCTGGTGAAGACATGGTCACGCCGCGCCACAGGTTGTCGACGATGTTTGTGAGTCGCTCTTTCGCCACGACTTTGCCGCCCGGTCCCTGTTCGCGCAGAGTCAACGTGGCGGCGGAGTTTGTCGAATTCCATGTCGGTAGACTCACCTCCGCCGTCTCGAACGGCTTATCGGCATGGAACGTCACGCCGAGGGTTCTTCCAGTTTCGAGCTTTGCCGGGACGCGGTTCGAGCCCTGCGCCTCGATTCGATATTCGACGCCTGCAGCCTTCTCGTCGGCTAAAATAAGCGGCTTGCCATCGCGCCGGTACCAATGGTCGGAGTATAGCCCCGGCTTGTACAGGTCATTGTATAACTCGTTCACTGTCGATGCCGGATCCCCGAACGGACACAGAAAAGCAACCTTTGGCGTGCGCCCGCCGTCAACATTGATCCTGTCATATTCGCTGAGCATCGCCATATAGACTGGCCGGTACGTCTCCTTATTGGAATTGTCGAAAATGACGGCGTCGACACCAGCGTCCGTCAGCATCTGGGCGTGCTTGCGAACGACATACGGATCCTCGTCGCGATAGTATCCCAACATTGGCTCGCCCCAATAGTGCAGTGCGGCAAGCGGCCCCCAGGCCGGACTTTCTGGATGAGTCAGCGCATCCGGCGCCGTCGCCAGGATCTTCGTGATGTCATACGGTCCGCATTTCGTTCCGTAGCCGTGCCAGAGGAATCCGAAAATCGCAACCTGTCGATCCGCGCGCGGCGGTCCGACTTGTTCATAGGTCGGCAATGCGCGCCCGAGCGCGTCGACGCCCACCCATGTGTCCGAGTACGTGTCCCAGACAGGCGTCGCGGACGACGCCAGGGCAGGCGCGTGAGGAAACGCCAGGAGAACCGCAACCACGGCGATGGCAACTGCAAGTCTCCGTCCTACAAAGTGTTCTATCGTCAAAATCATCGTAATATATCCTCGCTATGGTTGATTAGACGGTCCGGTGGAAGTCGATCCTCAGGTGTGGGAGCGTGTTCCACTTGATGTCTAATAGGGATAGAAATATGCCGGCCATCCAGGCGACGTCGAAACCTGTGTACCGTAGCGCACCTGGCCTCCGGTGAGCCACTTCACGTGTCCGTCGCAAAGAAGGTAGTTCGCAGCCGTCCCATGCCTCGGCGCAATTCCGTCATCCGCGGTGTACGTTGCCTGCGGAACATCGTGGGTGACGCCAAATGCCAGATGGACGACCGGCGATTTGCCTGGCGCGCAATTACAACTGGCCGGAAGATCGCCCGGAGCGCATACCAAGGCATTGTCCGCAATGGCCGCAGGCGAACGAAGCTGGCCCGAAGCCTCCAGTGGATCCGCTAGATTCACACAAGCCCCCTGGACCTCGGTGAGAAGAACTGTTACGCTGGCCGAATTGATCTTTGCCAACGGAATGGTCCAAAGATAGCCGTTAATGGCGTAAGATACGGGAGTTCCTCCTCCCGCCGCCACGGTCAGGTCGTCGGGGCACTCATACAAAGCGCTGCTTTTGACGAATGGATATAGTTCTCCGGCCCAGCCCATCCCCCCAAACGCGCTCGTCCAAAGCTGGACGCCGCAGGGAAACATCTCGTCATAGTCCTGTTGGTATTGAAGCAGCCCCAGTCCGAGCTGCTTCATGTTGTTGGCGCACGTGGTCTGCCGGGCCTTTTCCCTTGCGGTGGCGAATACGGGAAACAGGATAGCGGCGAGAATCGCTATAATAGCTATAACTACTAATAGCTCTATTAATGTGAAAGCTTTGGTGACTTTAGGCATTTCTCAATGAGTCCTTTCCTTCGAAGGCGCGTTATGTTGTGCCGCCGAAGTGGATATGGGTCGGCAAAACAAGTTGCTGCGCCGGAACCGGCTCAATGCCGGTGAGGCGCCGCACAAGAAACTCGATCGCGATTTCGCACATTCGGCGAACCGGTAGAACGATTGTAGTAAGGGTCTCCGACAAATACAGACCTTCTTCGAGACCATCGCTGCCCGCTACGGCGACATCTTGCGGGACGCGCAATCCTCCCGCTTTAAGACCTTCGCGAAGACCAAGCGCGACGAGATCGCTGTAACAAAACACCGCATCGGGCCTGTCTTGTTCTGGGAGAGCCGCGAGCTCAAGGCCAGTCGCAAAGCCATCGGGCCTGCGTCCTCCCACTGCGGCCTTGAGATTTCCGCCGCGCAATTCCACGAGCGAAACCATTCGAGGCGCAACGCCTGCTTCTGCGCACGCCTCAAGGTAGCCGCTTGCCCGGTCGTCCTCTTGCTGTCTGACGGCTTCGCCCTCCGCATAGGGTCTTGCGTATGCAATCCTTCGGCGCCCGCGCTCCAGCAGGTGCTTCACCATTTCCTTAGCGCCGCCAAAGCGATCGATCGCGACGAAGTCGGCCCCATCCGTCCGCGGATATCCCATGTACACAACAGGATCGGCGCTTATAAGTAAGTGCTCTACCGTTGTAGCGGGTTGCGCCCACATTAAGATGCCGTCCAACGGCCACCCGTGAAATCTGCTCTGCGCCCCGGGAGGCCGACTGAACCCGATGGTATCGGCGATAACCTGGTAACCCGCATCGAATGCAATCACCTCGGCCGTTTCGAGCATGTCGGCGAAGATCGGGTTACGGATATCCTCGATGACGATTCCGATGATTTTCGCGTTGCGCGCCTGCAAGCTTCTGGCAAATCGATTGGGTTCGTAACCCAGTTCGATAGCAGCCTGCCGGACTCGCTCCTGTGTCCGCAATGCGATCTGTCCGGCGGCCTTTCCGTTGAGGACGCAAGAGACCGTGGTAACGGATACCCCGGACTTCTCGGCGACATGTTTAAGCGACGTTCGCATAGTTAAAAGTCGGACCAGTAACGTTTCAGGGATTATATCATCGATGAAAACGAATGTCAATCGAAATTTCGCGAGACGTTCCTTGAACCCACCGATACCAACCTGTGGCGGCGACTTTTTCCGTCGAGATGCCCCCTGGCAGGTCTGGCAACTGGGCGATTGGGACGGCCCCAAGCCCCCGCGATTGCCTGCCTCTAAAAATAACTCGAACATATTTGCCTCCAGCTGTTGACATCGGAGTCGGGGGACGGTATCATAGATCCCGCTGCCACGCCAAAGAGCGTTGGAAACACCAGCTTCCAGCACCTTGAAAGCTAAATACGAGAAGGTTTTGAGAACTTGTGAGCGCGTACCATAATTGGTACAAACGGACAAAGAGCCAGTTGCGAAACTACAAATTGGGACCGTCCTACGGGACGAGTTGCCACCACTCTCTAGAAGTCCCTTACGCCTCGGCGTGAGGGCTCCATTCATGGAGAGTTTGATCCTGGCTCAGGACGAACGCTTGCGGCGTGCCTAAGAAATGCAAGTCGAACGGGGGCTTCGGCCCTAGTGGCGAACGGTCGCGTAACACGTGGGCAACCTGCCCTGAAGCGGGGGACA
>JARLGU010000030.1 GCA_031292625.1 Capsulimonadaceae bacterium
CTTGCCCGCCTCGATTTCACGGATGACTTGGAGCTTGAACTCCTTACTGAACCTGCGACGACTGAGTGACATGATGGTGGTTTCTCTCTTTCTGAGGATACCACCTTAACCTGTTGTCTCACGCAGGGGTGCGATCCAGTGGCAGCCGTTCGGCCCAAGTGTCGCAAGGATACGATCGGGCGGATCTTAAGGTTGTCTCGTACGGGACGATTACAAGCAACGCTCGCGCTCAACTGGATTGGCTTCTCGCTCAGCTATCTGTTGTAAATCCCTAACGAGGCTTTGCCTCAGACCGACGAGTTGTAAGTGTGGCGAGAGGCTGGGCTGAGGAGTATAGGCTCCGGCGTCGCCAAACACGGTGCGGAGTATAATCCGACCGGTAGATATGACCGCGCAAGGCGGTAGGTGTCCGTTAAGGACGCGGGATCACCGGAGCCGATTATGAGTATACCCAAGACAGCTTCCTCCGTTTTACATGACCATATCACTCTTGAGGTCGAAGGGATCGACCGGATGTATCTCAACGTGTTCGTTCCTCGCCTGCAGCGGGAAGTCGGCGTGGTCAGTTTCTTCCGCGACCATCGTGGCATGCAGTTCGCTTCGTCGGCACTGATGGATCCGATCACCAAAGAGTTCGTGAAGGCGATCGACAAGTTCGCCACGCGCAACGATATTCCGGTGATCGCCTTCTTGAAAGGCCAGCGCAAAGACGATATCGCCAAGGAGCACCTGGCTAAGTTCGGGCAAGACCAAGGCGTTCTGTTCATCGGCAAGGCTCAAGAAAAGACAGCCGTCTTTCGCACGGAACGACGCAAAGTTCCTGGCAAGGACATATCTTATCCCTGGATCGTTCGAAGTACTGCAATGGTCAATCACTACTACTTCTACTGCGCCGACCGGGACTTTGGCCCCTTCTTCATCAAGTACTGCTCGTACTTTCCGTACAATGCCAAGCTGTGCATCAACGGCCATGAGTACGCCAAGCGGCAACTGGCGTTGGAGGGCATTGAGTTTGAACCACTCGACAACGGGATCGCCTCCTGCGATAACCCGGCGCGTCTGCAGCAGATTTGCGACGACTTTTCGGCGGACACGATCAGAGCACTCTGGCTCAAGTGGCAAGCGATCTTGCCCCAGCCATTAACAGACTCCGACCGGCAGGTCGGCTACGACTACGACCTGTCGATACTCCAGGCTGAGTTTTCGCTGACTCAGGTACTCGACAAGCCGGTTAGCGGACGGATCTTCTTTGAAGATGTCATCCGGGAGAACCTGGCCATCGGTCGCCCGGATCAGGTCCAGCTTATCTTTGACAGACGAGTTACCAAACGAACTCCCGGGCGCTTCCGCACCCGCGTTATCACCGAGGGGGTCGTGCCGTCTCTCCACCTCGATTACAAGCACACGCGAATCAAGCAATACCACAAAGAAGGTCAGGCGCTCCGCACGGAGACAACCATCAACGACACCCATGACTTCGGCATCGGCAAAAGGCTGATCGATAAGAACCTGGGCGCACTACGCCAGGTCGGCTTCAACGCCAATCGACAACTCCTGAATGTCCAGAAGATCGGCCACGACCCCGCCGTAGGCGAGGATGTTATTTGCTCGATGCAAAAGTCCGTGATAGTAAATGGCGTCCGTGCCTCCGCGCTTGCCCTCGCTGACGAACGCGCCCAGTTCTTACTACAGGCGCTTGTCGTCTTTCGCCTTCTGCCCAATGGGTTCTCCAACAAGGACCTACGCGAACATCTGGCGCCGCTCATGGGTAAAGCAGTAGAAGAACTCACGCAAGGCCAGATGACCTATCATCTGAGAAGGTTGAAGCTACGAAACCTCATTGAGCGGATCCCCAAAAGCCATCGTTATCGTGTCACCGACCACGGTCTTACGGTAGCGCTCTTTTACACATGCGCCTACTCCAAACTCTTTCGACCTGTTGCTGCGGAGGTCTTCACACATGACACACCCATACGCATCGCGTTCCAAACTGCCCAAAACGCAATTGACCACTATTCCAGACAACGTAAAGTCGCAGTCTGAAAACTTGACTCATACGCTACAGTTTCGGTCATATAAGCACCGCTAGTTTCGCCAGTCTATGCATGCCGATTGCCCAAGCGCGCTGACAATAGCCGGTGCATGCGTCGGCACGTACACCGAAGCGCGCCACGACTGGTTCTGGCAGGCGATAGAGCAGATCGGCGCGGATATGGGCCTGGGGCCGGAGATCCTGGAGCGGTTTTGGGTCGCGGAGAAGGGCGGTGCTTGACACGACGGGGCTGGCGGCGGAGGCGTGGCTGGGGCCGGGAGTGGAGGGGCTGTGGGGGTTGATTGGCTAGACGCGGCGGGGCACCGATGTCCGCTAGCGCCAAAATCTTCTCGCATCGCCCCCCAACCTGCTCTTATCCAGCACCAATAGATTTGCGCCAGGCGGCGTAAGAGCCGACCTTTGCGTGGTCGCGCAGAACCATCCGGCCCGCTAAACGAACAGGCAAAGGTCGGCTCTTATCATCTGATTCCTACCTATGGAAGCCCGAATCAGCCCAATAAGAGCACTTGCTCTTATGTTTTTTACACCTACTGAAAAATTGTCCTTGACGTGGCTGACCGCTGGCGGGTAAAATCGAGCGTCAACAGATCAAATCCGAGCGATTTTGATAGGTGAAATTTGCCGATGTGGCTCAGGGGTAGAGCGGCTCTTTCGTAAAGAGTAGGTCGGGGGTTCGAATCCCTCCATCGGCTCCAGTTTGGACAATTCTGTCCATTTGCGGTATCGACGCCGTAGAGTGCTTCCCGCGCTCTACGGCGTTTTTGCCAGAACCGCCTGATCGCGATCGAAGCGGCTGTGTTCATTGAAACGGGGACACGAATTGGCCGTAGGGCCTGCAGTTGGGGTATAATGATAACCCATTCGGCTGTCCGCGCACGCGGCGGGCAAACGGCGAGGCATAAGCCCGCCGGACGATCTGAAACGGCGGCGCAGAGGCGGCGCTGTGCAAGACCCGGAACGTAAGCGATTCTGTTCGTGCGGCAATAAGTCCGCATCCGATGCAGATCCCGCCCGTCGCAGGCTCTGTTTGGATCGCGCCTGATGCGCTGTCCTTTGCCTGCGCTTATTCCACGCTGGCAACCGACCTCGCGGTATACCCGGGATACGAAGTTTGGTGACGGAAGGTTTACTATGACACGCAAAGCCTTTACCCCGACGACGAGCGCCCTGGCGGGCCTCCCGCCGAAGCAGGGGCTCTATGATCCGAGCAACGAGCACGATGCCTGCGGCGTTGGCTTCGTCGTGAATATCAAGGGCAATAAATCGCACGAGATCGTGCAGCAGGCTCTCACAATCCTGCGCAACCTCGATCACCGTGGCGCCTGCGGATGTGAAGTGAATACTGGCGACGGCGCGGGGATCCTCATGCAGGTTCCGCATAAGTTTCTCGCGGCCAAAGCTGCGACGGAAGGGTTCGCCCTGCCAGGCGCCGGCGAATACGGCGTCGGCATGGTCTTCGTGCCCAAGAACGCCGCGCACGCGGCGCTTATGGAGAAGAAGGTCGAAACCATCGTGGCCCAAGAAGGCCAGAAGGTTCTCGGCTGGCGCAGCGTCCCGACCGACAATGCGACGCTCGGCCCCACGGCCGTCAAGAGCGAGCCCAATGTCCGGCAGATCTTTGTCGGCAAGGGAACGATCACCGCGACGGATCCGCTGGCATTTGAGCGAAAGCTGTTCGTTATCCGCAAGCGCGCGGAGCATGAGATCCGCTTCGGCGGCATCGCAGGCGGCGACCAGTTCTATATCCCGAGCTTTTCTTCGCGCACGATCATCTATAAGGGACTGCTGACCACTGCGCAGGTTTCCGAGTTCTACCCAGAGCTTGGCGATCCCGCAGTCGAGTCCGCCCTGGCGCTCGCCCACTCTCGGTTCTCGACAAATACGTTCCCGAGCTGGGAGCGCGCGCATCCTTACCGCTATCTGGCGCACAATGGCGAGATCAATACATTGCGCGGCAACGTCAACTGGATCCATGCCCGCCAGGCTCTTTGCCAGTCGCCGCTGTTCGACGACGATCTCAAGAAGATCCTCCCGATCATTAACGCCGATGGCAGCGACTCAGCCATGTTCGATAACTGCTTCGAGTTCCTCGTCCTCGCGGGCCGCTCGCTGCCCCACGCGATGATGATGATGATCCCGGAGCCGTGGTCGAACCATGAGTCGATGAGCGACGAAAAGAAGGCGTTCTACGAGTACCACAGCTGCCTTATGGAGCCGTGGGACGGCCCTGCCTCCATCGCGTTCACCGATGGCACAACCATTGGCGCGGTGCTTGACCGCAATGGACTTCGCCCATCGCGCTATTACGTGACCAAGGACGACCTTGTCATCATGGCGTCCGAAGCCGGCGTTCTCCAGATCGAGCCCGAACGCATCCTATCGAAGGGCCGCCTCCAGCCCGGCCGCATGTTCCTGGTGGACACGAAGCAAGGCCGGATCGTCGCGGACGAAGAAATTAAGAATACGATTGCGGGCGCGAAGCCGTACCGGCAATGGTTGAACGATCATCTTGTCGATCTCGCCAAGCTTCCAAACGCCGACGCGGAGCCCATCGAGTCGCACCATACGGTTGTCGAGCGCCAGCGCGCCTTCGGATACACATTTGAAGAGTTGCGCATGCTGCTTTCCCCGATGGCTCGCATCGGCGTCGAAGCCACCGGATCTATGGGCAACGACACGCCGCTGGCGGTCCTCTCGGATCGTCCGCAGACGCTGTTCAACTATTTCAAGCAGCTATTTGCCCAGGTAACGAACCCGCCGATCGACTGTATCCGCGAGGAGATCGTCACCTCGCCAATCATCAACATCGGCGGCGAAGGCAATTTGCTCGACCCGCGCCCTGAGAGCGCGCATGTCATCAAGCTGAACGCGCCGATCCTTACCAACGAGGATCTTGCAAAGCTGCGCAAAATCAACCAGCCCGGCTTCCGATCGGTAACCATCCCGATCCTTTTCGACCCCAAAGCGGGCGAGGCTGGCTTGGAAGCGGCGATGCAATCGGTATTCACGCAGGCTGACGTCGCAATCGAGGACGGCGTCAACATCATCATCCTGTCCGATCGCGGCGTCGACGCGACCCATGCGCCGGTCCCGTCGCTCCTGGCGGTCTCCGGTTTGCACCATCACCTGATTCGCGAGGGAACCCGGACCCGCGTCGGCCTCGTGCTTGAATCGGGCGAGCCGCGCGAAGTGCATCACTTCTCGCTGCTGATCGGCTACGGTTGTGGAGCAATCAATCCGTACCTCGCGTTCGAGACGCTCGATGACATGATTGCACAAGGTCTGCTTGTCGGCATCGACCACAAGACGGCATGCAAGAACTACATTAAAGCGGTCGTCAAGGGCGTGGTCAAAGTGGCGTCCAAGATGGGCATCTCGACGCTGCAGTCCTATTGCGGCGCACAGATCTTCGAGGCGGCGGGCCTAAAGCAGGAAGTGATCGACAAGTACTTCACCTGGACCGCATCGCGCGTCGAAGGCATCGGGCTCGATGTCATCGCCGAGGAAGTGGCTCGCCGCCACACGCACGCGTTCCCGGACCGCCCGACGGACGAGACGCTCGATCCCGGCGGCAACTACCAGTGGCGCGCCGATGGCGAACACCATCTCTTCTCGCCGCTCACGATCCACAAGCTTCAGCGCGCGGTTCGCACGACGGATTACGGCGTGTTCAAGGAATACTCCGCGCTCGTCAATGAGCAGGATGAAAAGCACGCAACCCTGCGCGGCATGCTGAAGTTTAAGAACGATCGACCGTCGATTCCGATCGATGAAGTCGAACCAATCGAGAGCATTCTCCGCCGCTTTAAAACCGGCGCAATGTCCTTTGGATCGATCAGTCAGGAGGCGCACGAAGCGCTGGCGATTGCCATGAACCGCATCGGCGGCAAGAGCAATACCGGCGAAGGCGGCGAGGATCCTGAGCGATTTAAGCCGGATGCAAACGGCGACTCGCGCAACTCCGCGATCAAGCAGGTGGCGTCTGGCCGGTTTGGCGTTACAAGCCACTACCTGGTTAACGCAAATGAGCTCCAGATCAAGATGGCGCAAGGCGCAAAGCCCGGCGAGGGCGGTCAGCTTCCCGGTCCCAAGGTCTACCCTTGGGTCGCGAAGGTTCGACACGCCACGCCCGGCGTCGGCCTGATTTCGCCGCCGCCGCACCATGACATCTATTCAATCGAAGACCTCGCGGAGCTGATCCACGACCTTAAGAATGCCAACCGCAACGCGAGGATCAGCGTCAAGCTGGTCTCGGAAGTCGGCGTCGGCACGATCGCCGCTGGCGTCTCCAAGGCGCATGCCGACGTCGTGCTGATCTCCGGTTACGATGGCGGCACGGGCGCGTCTCCGCAGACATCGATCAAGCACGCCGGTTTGCCGTGGGAGCTTGGGCTTGCCGAAACGCATCAAACGCTGCTCATAAACAACCTGCGCAGCCGCATCACGGTCGAAACCGATGGCCAACTGAAGACCGGCCGCGATGTCGTAATCGCCGCACTGCTTGGCGCCGAAGAGTTCGGTTTCGCAACCGCGCCTCTCGTAACGCTCGGCTGTATTATGATGCGCGTCTGTCATCTGAACACCTGCCCTGTCGGTATCGCGACACAAGATCCGCGCCTCCGGAAGAACTTCAGCGGAGATCCGTCCTACGCGGTGAACTTTATGAAGTTCGTCGCGCAGGAAGTTCGCGAACTCATGGCCGAACTTGGCTTCCGCACGCTCAACGAAATGGTGGGTCGCGTCGACCGCCTGGAAGTGAAGGCGGCGGTGGATCACTGGAAGGCGAAGGGACTCGACTTCAGCAACATTCTGTACCGGCCGGAGGTCGGCGAGGATGTTGGCACGTACTGCACCCAGGCGCAAGATCATGGGCTAGAGGGTTCGCTCGACCTCACGACGCTGCTCGAATTGTGCAAGCCGGCCATCGAAAGCGGCACGCCGGTGAAGGCCGAAATGCCGATCGTCAACGTTAACCGCGTCGTCGGCACGATCGTCGGCAGCGAGATCAGCAAGAAATACGGCGCGGAAGGGTTGCCCGACGGCACGATCGACCTGACGTTCCACGGTTCGGCGGGTCAGAGCTTCGGCGCATTCGTACCCAGCGGCATGACGCTTCGTATTGAAGGCGACGCTAACGACTATATCGGCAAGGGACTGTCGGGTGGACGAATCATCGTCTTCCCGCCAAAGAAATCCACATTCGTCGCCGAAGAGAACATCATCGTCGGCAACGTCGCTCTCTACGGCGCGACGATGGGCGAAGCGTACTTCTCCGGCATGGCCGGCGAACGGTTCGCTGTCCGCAATAGCGGCGTGAATGCGGTTGTCGAAGCAGTTGGCGACCACGGCTGCGAGTACATGACCGGCGGTCGCGTCGTGGTGCTCGGCAAGACCGGCCGCAACTTTGCGGCGGGCATGTCCGGAGGCATCGCCTATGTGCTCGACGAAGACGGCTCGTTCCCGCAGCGCTGCAACAAGGAAATGGTGGATCTTTCGACACCGGACGACCCGGAGGAGATCCGCGACTTGCGCGCCCTGATAGAACGGCACGTAGCATACACGGGCAGCCGCAAAGGCCAGCGCGTCTTGGACGAATGGAACAGCCTGCTGCCCAAGTTCGTCAAGATCATGCCGCGCGACTACAAGCGGATGCTCGACGCCATTGCGCGAGTGCTCGCATCCGGTCTGAGCGGCGATGAAGCGCTGCTCGCGGCCTTCGAGGAAAACGCGAAGGACGTATCGCGCGTCGGCGGCAAGTAGCCATCGAAAAGAACTCTGAGCTCCTCCCGCATAGGGAGGAGGGGGCCCACTATGTGGGAAGGTAGGCTACTGACGCTCGATCAGTTCCTGCCGACATCAATTAACACGAGGAACTTGAATGGGGAAACCCACTGGCTTTCTAGAATATCTCCGCGAGCTACCGCTCGATCGCTCAGCTACTGAGCGAATCCGCGATTGGCACGAGTTCCATCTCAAGATGGACGACGCTAAGTTGCGCGAACAAGGCGCACGATGCATGGACTGCGGGACCCCGTTCTGCCACACCGGGACAATCATGGCGGGCGGCGCTTCCGGTTGCCCGATCCACAACCTGATCCCCGAGTGGAACGATCTCGTTTTCCGCGGTCTCTGGCAAGAAGCGCTTGAGCGGCTGCACAAGACGAACAACTTTCCCGAGTTCACGGGTCGCGTCTGTCCCGCCCCATGCGAGGGATCTTGTGTGCTGGGCATCAACAACCCGCCCGTGACCATCAAGAACATCGAATACTCGATCGTTGAGCGCGGCTTTGACGAAGGGTGGATTACGGCTGAGCCGCCGGCGAAGCGAACCGGCAAGAAGGTTGCGGTCATTGGATCCGGACCGTCCGGCCTCGCTGCCGCCGCGCAAATTAACCGCGTGGGCCATCATGTCACCGTCTTCGAGCGCGCCGACCGCGTTGGCGGATTGCTGATGTACGGCATCCCGAACATGAAGCTAGACAAGAACTATGTTCAGCGTCGCGTCGACTTGCTTACGAAGGAAGGCGTCGAATTCGTCGTGAACACGGAAGTCGGCAAGGACGTTCCGGCTGACAAGTTGCGCAGTGAGTTCGATGCCATTGTGATTGCAACCGGCGCCACGAAGCCGCGCGATCTTCCGATCGAGGGACGCTCGCTGACGGGCGTTCATTTCGCGATGGAGTTTCTGAAGGCGAACACCAAGAGCCTGCTCGACAGCAACCTGTCCGATGGCGCGAATATCAGCGCGGCGGGCAAGAATGTTGTTGTCATCGGCGGCGGCGATACAGGCACCGACTGCGTCGGCACATCTCTGCGCCACGGCTGCAAGAGCGTTATACAGCTCGAAATCCTACCAAAGCCGCCCCTTCAGAGGGCGTCGGACAACCCGTGGCCTCAGTGGCCTAAGGTCTACAAGCTAGACTACGGCCAGGAAGAGGCGCTGGAAATCCAGGGCGCGGACCCGCGAACCTATCTCACCACCGCCAAGCGCTTCATTGGCGACGGACGAGGAGCGCTTAAAGGGATCGAAATCTGCGAGATCGACTGGACCAAGGACGACAAGGGCCGGTTCGTGCCCGTCGATGTCCCCGGAACATCGAGAGTCATCGATGCGCAGCTCGCACTGCTCGCGATGGGCTTCCTGGGCCCTGAGCAAAGTCTTCTCGAAGCGCTCGGCGTCGAACGCGATCCGCGCTCGAACGCGAAGGCGGCGCACGGCAAGTTTACGACCAGCGTTCCCGGCGTCTTCGCCGCGGGAGACGCGCGCCGCGGGCAAAGCCTTGTGGTCTGGGCGATCAATGAAGGCCGAGGCGTCGCCCGCGAAGTCGACCGTTTCCTGATGGGCTCTACGGAACTCCCGTAGGCGCTCCGTCATCCAGCCGCGCATGGCCACCGCCGTGCGCGGCTGTTTTGCTATCGAATACTACGCTATACGCTCGACCGATATCCAGACGCGTCGCCAAACCAAACCCACTCAGCGCCGCCCCTTTACGAAGAAAGGCCAAGCGGCCTGAGCGCTCCTGAATCCTAATCTTACCGCCCCAACCACAGCACGACCGTCGTCAGCGGCGCAACACTCAGCCCTCCCGCCCCCACGGTTGCCGTCTTGCCGCTGATTAAATCCGGGAAAGCGCCCTGCACGTCGTCTCGTTGCAGCGTATACGCTTTGTCCTCGCTGCAATTCATTGCGATCACGAAGTCGCCGTAGCGCAGCGAGTAGAACGCCGCCTTGCCGACAAAGGGTCCCCAATCGCCGTACGCCGGTAATATCGCATCGGCGGGACGCGCGCTGATCGGCATGACTTCGCCTGCCCACGCCTGGTGCAAAACCTCGTCCGGCGGCGGGAAGCCCCTACCCCGGATGCCATCGATCCAATCGTTGCGCGTGTATTGCCGATCGCTGGAGACGAACTGGTACCGGCTATTGGTAGTCACAATTCGCTCGATATTCGGCGTAATCTCATGAATTCGGACGACGCCGTTGATGCCGCGTTCCGAGCGATAGTAGAAGTTGACGAACAGCTTTTCATCGCCGTGCCGCAACGCCAATACGGCGTCTTCTTCGTCCGCCCACGCAAAATCAGGTTGGCCGTCGCTCATTGGCAATCGGTAGCTTGTCGCGGGTTGCGCTAGAACCGTCTTGTAGTCGTCGACGGCGCGCATCAAGCAGAGCGCGATGAGCGGATCGGAATCATGCAGCCGGCTGTCGAGCAACTGGAAGAACTGGTTGTCATCAAGACATTGCTTCGCGCAGCCGATCGCGACCGGATCGCCGGTCACGGCCGCGACCTCCATGGGCTCCGTCTCGCGCACCTCGGCAGCGCCGTAAGCGACATATGACGGATAATGCGCCGTCCGGTTGTCGATGACTGACTCAAGGAACATCGCGCGATTGCCGTCGGCATCCGCCAATGGGTACCGGAACGGCGTGCGCGCGCGCTCTATTTTGATGAGTTGCTGCGTCAGCGCCGGATCGTGAGTGAGGCGCACCATGTCGGTCATGAAGTGCAGGATCGTTTCGCCGTAGCTCCCGACAAATCCCAGTTCTCGCGACAACCCCTTGCGCGTCACAAGGCTATAGTGCGCCCCGTATGGCAAATGGCTGTAACCGCCCGCCGGCAAATCCATGCCGCCGCCGCGCTCGTGGCTGGAAAGATCGGCAGGGTCGCTCCCGCGCAACGGTTCGATCCCAGCCGCCTCGTATAGGTAATGCAGAGCCTGTTCCTTCGGCAACGCGCCCGAGGGATCGATCATGCGCAGTCCTTCGTTCGCCGTATAGATATTGCGATCGACGATCATCGATTGGTTTGTGTAGAAGCGGCGATGCGTCCGCCAGTAATCGACGCTCGCCCGTAGCGCCGCGGACCACGCCGCGCGCCGCACGACTTGCGCGCCTCCCGGCAATGTGATCGTCTCGTCGAGACGACCGGCGGCCGCGAGAGCCGGGTATACATGCAGCAACGCCTCGCCAAGTCCGCCTGCGCCCATCCAGTCAGAGGCGACGTACGCAGGGTCCACGGATTGCTGTTGGGCGATTGCATCTCCCTCGCGGATCATCTTGTTCAGTGCCGCCTGGCTGCCGAAGACGCTGGTCCACGGCGTGACGTACGCCTCGCTCAAAAATAGCAGAGGATTATGGTGCGCCCTGATGTCCCCGTGAGCTAGCCGGGTCGGAGCGGAGGCAAGCGACAAAGCGAGCGAGTTTACCCGCTCGCGAACCGCACTCATCGTCTCCGGCCCCGGCGTCGCGCGAACCGGCATCGCGGGAGCCATCCCCTGCTCCTCGCCTGCCGGCGGATCGAAGCGCGCCTCTACGTGCGTATACGCGGCGTAGATTCCCCGGCTCGCTTCGGCCATCGGTTTTTGGGCCTGTGCAAACGACGTTCCGTAGAACCAGAGTGGCCCCAACGAACGCAGGGTTAACTCGATCTGGCTGCGGCCGTCGGTCAGCAGCCTGGGCAACGGCAGGGTCACATAGACGAAGCGGCCCGGCGCTAACGCAACGTCGTCCATCTGGTTAACGACGTCGTAATCGCCCTGATCGCGGTAGCCTATCTGCTTCTCGCCGCTAAAAAGAAGCAAGCGGCCGGCCTTCTCGCCATGATCCGAGCCCCACAACTTAAACGTCACGTGGTTTGCGCGAGATCCATCCACTTTGAGCGTGAACGTTATCCGGCCGCCTTCGTACGAAACCGGCGACAGCGGCACAAGGCGGCGCGCGCTAATCCCCAAGCCTCCGGTAATCGTGTCCGACGCGGAGGCGGCTACGCCATGGGAGGCCTCCGATACCGCATTGCCGAACACGACGGAGTCGATCGGCGGGCCGGCATAAACGGCGACGGATGCCATCGCGGCAGCTGCAAGAGCGAGAAGCGGCGTGAGTGATCGCATTGAGAATTTTTCCTTATGGCCGCCCCGGAACGAAACTGCCAGCGCCAGCGACAGCGTTCAGATTGCCCGAGTTGCCGGTAACCGAATGTGAGAAGCGCAGAGTCCGCGTAATGTTCGCCGCGAGCTCATACTTGAGCGAAAAGTAGTCGAAATCCGCGACGGCGGCTCTGCCTACAAAGTCCTGAGCGCACAGGCCGATAAACGCACCGGTAAAGTGCAGTCCCGCGCCGTAGTCGTCAGAGAGCTTCGAGGCGTCCAGAACGGGGCCGACGCGCGACCATGTTTTGCCGTCCGGCGACGCAAAGAACTGCAAACGCTCTTCCTCGATCTCAGCTCTCAAATAGAATCGATCCCACTCGTCAGCCACGATTCGGCTCTCGTTGAGCTCGCCGTATTGCCCGTCATCCGTATACGCGATGCCGATAACGACGCCCATATCCTCGTCGCGCGTCACGCGAAGGTAATAATGAGTCTTCGTGTCGTACCAGCAGACCAGGCCCGCCGACTGCGAAAAATGCTTTGGCGCAAACTCCAAGCAGGTCTCGGCGACGGCAAAGCTCTCCTCGACACGCCGTGCGACCAGGCTTTGATCGAAAAGAGAATGCAGCGACTCGCGGCCGCGCAGTCGCAGCCAGCCCGGACGCGAGCTTAGCGATGCCCAGTCATCGCTTACCGGTGCGCGCAACGATGCCCATTGAAGCCCGAGCGTCTCGGCGTCGAAGTCGTCGCGGGTCGATTCTGCGTCCCATTGGCACTCATCGAGAACCGATGCCGCCTGAAGCGCCGGAGCCGTCCGCCCTGATTTGAGCCTCAACCACCCATCGTCCGTCCACACGACCCGCTGAAGACACGTCTCCCTGCCAAGCATGCAGCGGCGATCCTGGCCGATGGGCCGGCTCGCGAGATGCGCCAGATACCAGGCTCCCGATTGGGTTTGAACCAACTCGCCGTGTCCGGCCTTCTGCAGCGGATACGCCGCGTCGTCGCGCGATGTGAGCACGGCGGTCGCGGGATCGCATTCATATGGACCGTCGACGCTGTCCGCGCGCGCCATGCTGATCCCATGGTTCCAGCCGGTGCCGCCCTCGGCCAGCATCAGATAGTATCGGCCGTCATGCTTGTAAAGATTGGGACCCTCAATCAGGCATTCCTTGCGCAGGATCGTCTTGATCGGACCGATTAAGCCTCTCGCTTGCGCATCGTACTCCTGCAATACGATTCCGGCGAAGCTGGGACGATCCGGACGATTGTCCCACTGGACGTTCACGACCCACTTCCGGCCATCATCGTCGTGGAAGAGCGATGGGTCAAACCCGCTGGCGTTGAGAAAAACCGGTTCCGACCAGGGTCCGAGGATACCGGTTGACGTGACGACATAATTGAGCACATCCTTGAATGCCCCAACCCGCGTTCGCACAACCGTATAGACTATATAAAACAGACCGTCGTGATAGCTCAGCGACGGCGCCCAAATGCCGGCGGAATCGATCACGCCGCGTAAATCGACGCCAGTGTCCTTCGTGAGAACGTGTCCGATCAACCGCCAATTCGCCAAATCTCGCGAATGGTGTATCTGGATACCAGGCATCCACTCGAATGTGCTCGTCGCGATATAGTAATCGTCGCCCACGCGGAGGATCGACGGATCCGGGTTGCAGCCTCGGATTATTGGGTTTCGTATCGTTGCAGTCATTACCTCACCGCCGTTCAATTGTAAATTCCTGGTAGACCGGTCCCGCTGATGCGACCTTTGGCTCGGCCGCCCTACCCCATTGGAAAGCGCCCACCCGGAAGGTGACCGGATAGCGCGAGCGCACTGGGATGGGCAGGATCTTCAACGTGCCGTCCGCCTGAACCTCGGCCGGTCCCGAGACCACGAAATACTGGATCGGCAGGTTTGAGTCCGATGCCGCTCCCAAGGCGACCGATTTAACACCGGCCTTCTGATTTGGAATGGCCGGCCAAGTGATGTTCTGTGGCGCGCCTGCCTTGTTGATCAAGCTGATCCACAGATGCATCGGCCGATCCGCCGCCCGGTAATCCTTGTCGCCAGGCTGATACGCCATAATCCATGGTTCCCAAGGATTCCCCTGTCGCGCGATGCCGCCCTGGCTGAGAGCGACCTTGAACGTATCCGGGCCGGTTTGTACCAGCCCTCCGCTGCCGACGCGGAACAGGATCGGTCCCGAGGCATGGCCCAACGTCTCGCCGGGAAAAAGAGTAGCGGATGGCGACTGGTCCAAGAACGTCGCGGCGACTTTGACGGTTACGCCGTCGTCCAGGAACTTCGCTCCGGTATCGGCAAAACCATTCTTCGCAAGCGGAACGGGCACGCCATCCGCCACGAAGTCGATCATCTGCGGCTTCTTCGCAAACCGCTGAGCATCGTAGGTATTCACGGCGTTCGCCATCTCTGCGTCCACATACCAGTAGGCCGCCTTTGGATCGCCCTTGTACTGGCTCACGGGAACCGCCGCGAAACGCGAAGTTCCAAGCGTCTGGGGATCGACGAGCACACCAGCCGTTTCAGGATAGGGCTTTAGGGTCACGGGAGCGTCGAGCGGCGCGTCGGCCGGAATACGATAGGCTGCTGCCTTCTTGATAAAGAGTCCGATCACGCCCACCGTTTCCGGGTTCCAGTCGAAGTGCCCTGAGCCCGCATCGATGAACTCGCCAATCTCACGCTCTCCCGGCTCGCCGCGAAGCTTAAGCACGGATGGGCCGTCGTGATTGGACCACGTCAGCCCCCAATCCTTGCCCCACTCCGCCCATTCGGACGAGATGTGCAGCACCGGAATGTGTTCCGGAATATGCGCGAGAAACCACCCCTTGTTTGGCAATAGGGCAAAAACGCGGTCAGGACGCGCGAAACCAAAGCCGTACACGAACGGGCTCGCCGCGGAGTGCCCCACCGGCAGAAGCGGCGCATACTTAATTTCCGGATAGCCGGAAACGCTCGCGAGATCGCTCAATGCCTGATCGAGCGCAGCCGGTCCCTTTTCGCCGGAGTCGAAGAGGATGTTCAGCGGCGGACGAACAGGCCGCTCATCGCCAGGCGCGACCCACAAGATTCCCAAGCCGGCATCCGTGCACGCCTGCCGGACGCCCGGATCCTCGAACATCGGCTTTTCCAGCATATTCTGAATGCCGACCACCAGGCCGCGTATTCGAGGCGCAGCCGGAGGGATCCAGAGATACGCGCGCTGCTCCTGCGTGCCGGGCATTGGGACGGAGTACTGCCAGACGCCCGCCCGCGCGGCGGCTCCCGTGGCAATCATAGCCGCCAGTACGCCACAGATCTTCGCGAAAGAGGCAATTTGAAATCGATCGATCCGCATTGATTTATTCTCTTCTTAACAAAGCGACCTCGCCAGGGCGATTGCCCAACGGCGAGGCCCGTGAAATCAGAGCGCCATCCGAACTAAATGGGGCTGAACGTCGCGGCAAACGTGTTTACCGCGGTTCCCGCCGCATTGTTCGCGTTCCAACCGTAGAAGGTCGAATGGTCCGACGCCTGAGCATCATTCGGCGTCAACGCCGAGAAGCCGCCGGAGACCGCGCTGCCCTGAAGGAACTTGACATGGCCGTCGGAGAGCAGGAAGTTGCTGCCCTGGGTATGCCGTCCGAGCGCGGAGGCAGACATGGGGGACTCATAGTCCGTGTAGGCCGCGTAAGACGTCGCCGTCTCCGATCCCAACCACCCCGTGTCCGGCGTACACTGCTGCGTGTTGCCGGATGTGTCCACTCCGTAGAGCTTATTGGGTCCAGCCGCCTTGTTCATGTCGAAATAGTTGCCAAACCCGGCGCACGACGTGTTATCGAGCTGAGTCCCCGAATCGAATGTCGCCGCGCTGTAGGACACCTCAAACATGTTCACCGTGCTCGCCGGCGCAGTCATCATCCCCATATTCGGCTGCTTGCCCGAGCCCGCCATCTTCGTAAGCGCCTCGTTGTAGCCATACGATACGTGCGGGTACGCAACAATGTAGAACCCGTCGCCAGACTTCGTGTCGTCCGGGCACTGGAAGACGTTCACCGATTTCACATAAGCATAGAGCTGGCCAGCCCAGCCGACTCCCGCGCCGTAAACGCCGCCGATAGGAAGGTAATCGTCATAGTCTTGCGTATACTGGGTGAAGGCGATGCCGAGTTGCTTCATATTGCTTGCACACGATGTCTGCCTGGCCTTCTCACGCGCCGTCGCGAAGACCGGAAACAGTATAGCCGCGAGTATCGCAATGATTGCGATGACTACGAGAAGCTCTATTAATGTAAACGCCTTGTATGTCCGTGACATCGTCGTTCCTTTCCTTACACTGGAGGCCCCATAAGGTGACCTGAATATGTGACTCGCGACCACTTCGAGGACGCCTTAATCGTTAGGATCGGCCGTCCACATTCCGCACGGGTTCGCAAACGTTCCATTGCCGCTGGCGCACGTTCCAACACCCGGCGTACCGACTGTTTGCTGCGGCTGCATCCACTTCACATGCCCATCGCAAAATCCGTAGTTCCACCCGCCGCTGTGTACCGGCGCCGAAAGGTTGGGTCCGCCGGACGACGTCGCGCCAGCCTGGTCGTTGGGGTTCGATGCATTCGAGCACGACTGCGCGGCGGTCGTGTTGTTGTACTGCTCCCGTTCAACCAGGTACAGCGTCGCGGCGGGAGCGGCAACCTGCGAGAACATAAGACTTAACCCATAGCCGGACGGTCCGCTCCGAAGCGCGCTGGTCGCCGAAAATGTCGGTCCCGAATTCAGACTATAGGAGCGCGTCCCAAGGTTGGTCGTGCGCGTGACCTGATCGTCCGGGCAACTCTCCCACCCGTAGGTGACAGTGGTTGAATTGGACTTCGCGACATATTGGTTGATTATGCGGTCCCAACCCTGGTTGCTGCTGCAATATGCCGGAACGTAGTACTCATCGAAGTCCTGGCTATATAACGCGCAAGCGGTCATCATCTGCTTCATGTTGTTCGAGCAGCTGGTTTGTCTGGCCTTCTCGCGCGCCGTCGCAAACACCGGGAACAATATCGCTGCCAAAATTGCAATAATAGCTATAACTACGAGCAACTCAATTAATGTAAACGCTGATGCTTGTCTGTTCTTCATTATTCTAGTCCTATCATCCCATTTTTACCAACGAAAATCGATCAATCCATAGCCCGAACGAACCTTGGACTCGATGTCGTCTCGCGCTGAACAACGGTTGGCGCATAGACGATCGTCCGGTTGGCATCGGGCGCAGTCGTCCCCGTCAGCAACTCCACCGCGGTCGCGACCTGCTGTTCGATTAAGTGATCCACGGTCGTCAAGGCAGGGTGCATCCGCGCACCTTCCTCTAAGTTGTCGTACCCAACCACCGAAATCTGATCCGGCACCGAGATGCGCGCTCTCCCGAGGGTAGATAGAAGATCTAGCGCCACCCGGTCGTTCCAGCACGCAATGGCAGTCGGCGCATCGGAGCGCGCAATGAACTCTTGCACCAGGGAAGGATCGACGGCCCACTGAGCCATCGTGTCTTGATTCAACATCTCGAAGGAAAGCGGAGATCCCAAGCGTTCAGATTCCCGCATCATTTTCAGGCAACCCTGCCAGCGAGCCTGCTTGGTGAAATCTCCATCCGCATGGGCGAACGCAATTCGGCGGTGGCCAAGTTCGGCAAGATGCTTCGTCACCAAGTAGCCGCCATGTTCCTGATTGCCGCAGACGCACGGGACGCCGAACACCTGATTCGGTTCCGGCGCGCCGACAAGCACTACTCGCCGCCCCGACTCGTATAGCTGCTTGGCCAGCGGCGCAAGATCCCGGCGGAAGACAATGAACCCAGTCGGATCGCCAAAGCTGCGAATGTCGACGGTCGCAGCCTGCTCGGGACCGAGCAAACGACACGTCACCACCACATCCGATGCGCACGACTCTTCATAGAGCAGTTCCATGCAGCGGTCAAAGATCGACCGGTCGGGTCGCGCAATGGCAACAATCGACTTCGACAAAACGGGAGCGACAGAGGCGGCGTAGGACGCCGCGCCGCGCGTAGCGATGTCAGTTACAAACGTCCCGGAACCATGCCGGCGCACAATCCGTCCCTGCCGCTGAAGCTCATCGAGAGCCTTGAGGACGATCCGCTCGGACGCCCCCAGGCGGCGCATCAATTCCGTGTGACGCGGCAAGCGGCCGGACGGTCCAAGCGTTACGCACATGCGCTCAAGTTCCTGAAGAACCCGGACAGCCTCCGCTCTTTTGGCCGCGACGGAAGTGAGTTCAATATTTCGTTGTGCAATCGTCGTGACTGTCATAATTCGCTGTCAATCCATCGAACTGTTGTCTACTCTTGATGCCAGTATATCATGGTCCGCCTAATCACGCAAGGGGTTTTGGCGAATTTTTTCGTAAGTTTTGACCACACGCACTCCAATTATCTTATGAATAATAATTTTCAACACAAGTGTTGACTACACTGACGTTATATGTTAAGCTGTAGACGTTCTTTATCTTCAGCCGGCCGGAGCCTTCACGCGAAGGATGCACAGAACCATGACACAAAAACCTTTATCCGCCTTTCTCGCGCCGAGATCCAATATCGATTTCGTCTATGGAGAGGAGAGAGCCCGCGAAATCGAGACGCGAACGACGCTTATCGAGCCCTACCCCGTCGTCGAGCCCGACGACTGGCGCACGACGATTGGAGCGGGCAGCGAAATTGAAGTGCTTTTCTCAACCTGGGGAATGCCTGCTATTAATGAAAAGGACCTCGGCGAGTTTTTTCCGCGTCTGAAGGCCGTCTTCTATGCCGCGGGCTCCGTACAGCTCTTCGCAAGGCCGCTTCTGCAACGCGACGTTACGTTGGTCAGCGCATGGCGCGCAAACGCCGTTTCCGTCGCGCAGTTCACGGTCGCGCAGACGATGCTCGCGCTCAAGGGATACTTCCGCAATATTCGTCAGTATGACGGCTCGCCCTCGACATACGAAAGCGCCTTTCGAGGCGCTGGAGCCTACCGGGAGGCGGTCGGCCTCCTGGGGGCCGGCGCGATCGGCAGCCTGGTAATCGAAAACCTGATCGCCCAGGATGTCACGGTGCTCGTTTGGGACCCGTTTCTAGATCCGTGCGCCGCCAAACGAATGGGGGCGATTCAGGTCGAATCCATCGAGGAGCTGTTCCAACGGTCGTATGTCGTCTCCAATCATTTGGCAAACAACGACCAGACGGCCGGTCTGATCACTGGAGAACTTATGCGCCAAATGCGACGCGATGCGACGTTCATTAACACCGGGCGCGGCCGAACCGTCAATGAGGCGGAGATGATCGAGACCCTGCGAGAGCGCCCCGATTTGTTGGCTCTGCTCGACGTGACGTTCCCGGAGCCAATGGGCGCGGACAGCCGTCTGCGGTCGCTGCCAAACGTCATCGTCAGCAGCCACATCGCGGGAACCATCGGCAACGAGGTGCACCGCATGGCGGATCTCTGCATCGGCGAGTTCGACCGCTTTGCATCCGGACAGCCACTGGAGCACCAGGTCACGATCGACCTGCTGCGTACGATGGCATAACCGGATCGAGCGAAGAGCCGGTCAGAGCGGCAGGCAACCGCTCTGCGCTTGTCTATTGCGTGGATATGCCCCTGAGCAACCGAGTTGAATCGAGGGCTGTGTTGCACGAAAATGGAAATCCAAACGAATGATCACTCCCTACGATGAGGCGATCATCGCCTTCTACTTTGTCTTTGTCTTGACCGTCGGCCTGTTGTTTAAGCGCCTCAGCAAGAGCACCTCGGATTACTTTCGCGCGGGCGGCGCGATGCCCTGGTGGATCACCGGGACGTCCGCATGGATCGCGGGGTTTAGCGCATGGACGTTCACGGGCGCCGCGGGCAAGGTCTACGAGACGGGGTCGCTCGTGCTGGTGCTC
This sequence comes from Capsulimonadaceae bacterium, assembly GCA_031292625.1. Taxonomy (GTDB): domain Bacteria; phylum Armatimonadota; class Armatimonadia; order Armatimonadales; family Capsulimonadaceae; genus JARLGU01. The sequence continues at coordinate 19,852 of JARLGU010000030.1, forward strand.
TATTACGCCAACGTATTGGGGCTCGCAATGGTCTACCTGTACACGTGCACGCGCTTTCGACGTCTACGCGTTGTGACGTGGATGGAGGCCGTTCGCGCGCGCTACGGCAAGGATACGGAGCAGTTCTATACTTGGATCAAGCTGCCTCTTCTCCTGCTCTTCTCCGGTGTCGGCCTCAATGCCATCGGCGTGTTCATTTCGTCGGTCTTTCACGTGCAGATTCAGCCGGTCCTGGTCATCCTCGGAGTCGCGGTTACGATCGTGGCCGTCACGGGCGGGGCGTTTGCAGTGCTGGCGAGCGACTTCGTACAGATGTTTCTTGTAATGACGATCACCCTGGTGGTCGCTTACCTTACCCTGCATTTGCCGCAGGTCGGCGGGATCGAAAACCTGTTGCGTCACGTTCCGTCAAGGCATTTCCACTGGACCGAGATCGCGCGTCCGGAACTGCTGACCCTGTGGGGGTTGGTTATGATCTGGAACGGTCTGGCGGCCGGGAACAACGTAGAAAACGCGACGATGTACCTGATGGCGAAGAGCGACCGCGACGCGAAACGGATGGTGCTCATTCCACTGATCGGTTCAATCGCCGGTCCGCTGATCTGGTTTATCCCATCAATGGCCGCGACGATCGTCCACCCGAATCTGGCGGCGGAATTTCCGCTCCTCAAGAGCCCGCACGAAGCCGCGTTCGTCGCGATGTGCATGGACGTGCTGCCGAAAGGCCTGATCGGGTTGTTGATCTGCGCCATGCTCGGCGCAACCCTTACGAGCATGGATGCCGGTCTCAACAAGGGCGCGGGCGTCTTCGTGAGAAGTTTCTACTTGCCGGTTCTAAACCCGGCGTGTCCCGAAAAGAAACTGTTGCTTGTCAGTAAGACGACCACGCTCGTTTTCGGCGCGATCATCGTCTTCTTCGCGGTCGAGTTCAGCCGATTCCGAACGATGGGGCTGTTCGACACGACCAACCTGCTCGCGGCCTGCCTCGGCGGCCCAATGATCGTGCCGCTTCTGTGGGGAATGTTCTTCAAGAAGACGCCAGCCTGGTCCGCCGCAACCACCACGGTGATCGGGTTCATTATCTCGCTGACCGTATACTTTACGTTTGATCCGGTTTGGTTCCAGCATCTCTGCGGTTGGGGCACGCTCAACAAAGATGAAGTGACGTTCTTGCAGCTCGGAGTCTCGGCGTTCGCGACAATCGTACCGTGCTCGCTATGGTTCTTTCTCACGAGCCGCTGGTACGACAAAAGCCCAGCCGAGCACAAAGACCGGGTGGACGAGTTGTTCACGCGCATGGACACGCCCGTCAACGTCACAAGCGAGGGCGTACAGAATCTGGATCATGCAATTTACGGTCTTCTCGGCGGGCTGTGCCTGGCGTTCGGAGGATTCATTCTGCTGCTCACGGCGATCCCGAATAACCTGACAGGGCGACTCTGCTTCGTCTTCTGCGGAGGCGTCGTTGTTATCGCGGGGACGATCCTGACGTCAATTTCGCGCAAGCTGGCCGTCGCCGCGGCCGCGCGTCCGGTAGGCGTCGCGGAGATTGCGCCTACGGGTTCGACCGTGTAGGCAAGCTCTTGGATCACGCTCACTTGTACGTTCAAATCATAAGGTTAAGATGACGGAGCATGAGGCTCTGGCCATCAAACAGGGTCATCAATCAATGCCAAGCGATCAATTAGACGGTTTGCCCGCGGGGCGGTGCAAGCTGCTCCCAAGTCCGTTCCAAAACCGATTCGAGCTGAATCGCGCCTACGTCGGCAGCCTTCAAACCGCAAACCTTCTGCGGCCTTACCTATTCGAGGCAGGCCTCTGGAGCTACTCCGGCTCATTTGGCACCACGATTGGAGCAAAGGCGCTCGATGGACCTGAGACATGGCACTGGGGCTGGGAATCGATCACCTGTCAGTTGCGCGGCCACATTCTTGGCCATTGGATGTCGGCGGCAGCCCACATATGCGCGCAGTGCGTCGATCCGGAGCTTGCCGGCAAGCTCACCCGCGTTGTCGCGGAACTCGCCCGCTGCCAAAAAGCCAACGGCGGCGAATGGGCGGGACCATTTCCAGAAGCCTATCTGCAACGAATCGCGATAGGCGAAAACGTCTGGGCGCCCCAATATACGCTTCACAAGCTGTTGATGGGCTTGCTCGACACGTATCTGGTCACGCACAACAACGAAGCGCTGACCGTGTTGACCAAATTCGCAAGCTGGTTTTACCGGTGGAGCGGGCAATATGACCGGGATCAGTTCGACGACATTCTCGATTTTGAGACAGGAGGAATGCTCGAAATCTGGGCCGCGCTGTATGTTATTACGGGCGCTCAAGAACACAAAGAGCTGATCGATCGCTATGATCGCCGGCGCTTCTTCGACCGGCTGTTGGCAGGCGACGATGTTCTTACGAACAAACACGCAAACACCCAAATCCCCGAAATCCTCGGAGCGGCCCGCGCGTGGGAGGCGACAGGCGACAGCCGGTACAGACGCATCGTCGAGGCGTTCTGGGACGCCGCAGTCACTCAACGCTGCACGTATTGCACGGGCGGCTCATCGTGCGGCGAAGTTTGGCAGCCTGCGGGCGTGCTCTCGCCCCGCCTCCACGAGCCGCACGAACACTGCACGGTTTACAACATGATGCGCCTCGCACAGTTCCTCTACCGGTGGACGGGAGACGACAAATACGCGGATTACTGGGAACGCAACTACCTGAACGCTATCCTCGCGCAGCAAAACGCGGACACGGGGATGGTCTCTTACTTCCTTCCGCTCGCGCCCGGAAGCAAGAAAACATGGGGATCGCCAACCGAAGATTTCTGGTGCTGCCACGGCTCTCTGATGCAAGCGCATTCCGCTTGCGATCAGGCGCTCGTGTTTCAAAAGGGCGCCGGGGAGATAGTCGTGAGCCAGTACTTGCCGTCCGTCAGCGAATGGACCGTCGCCGGCAACGCCATTTCGATACGCATCACGCAGGATACGCAACAGGGCCTCAGCGCCGGCCAATTGTTCACTACCGAGGGGCACAATGCGATCCAGCATATCCACAACGCGCCGATTCCCGCGCGTCGTCCGACCGGGTATGTCCACGATATATCCATCAAAGCCACGGCCGCGACTGAGTTCACGCTGAGCCTGCGGGTTCCGCGGTGGGTCAGCGCCGAACCTACCATCATCGTAAATGGCGAGATCCTGGATAACATGGAACGGAGAGGTACCCGTATCGAGCTGCATCGGGCATGGACGAACGACACCGTGCGCGTGATCTTTCCCGCAGCGCTTGCGGTGCAACCCATGCCGGACCGCCCGGATGCCGTGGCCTTCATGGATGGCCCGCTCGTACTCGCGGGCCTCGTCGATCATGAGCTAACCTTGAATGGCGATCCCAACCACCCCGAGACCATGCTCATACCTGACCGGGAGCGGCGACATGGTTGGTGGAACACCGGCTATTACCGAACCCAAAACCAGCCAGTGGGATTTCGGTTCGTTCCTTTGCTCGATATCCGGGACGAGGTCTATACCGTCTACTTCCCGGTCAGAGACCTGCCTATTGAAGGGCAGGTCCCCAACACGCGATCCGAGCGAATTGCGTGAGATCTACAGGCGGATCCAGACGCCGACTGACGCCCCGCCATGATAAGGATGGGCGACACGCCACCAGTGAGGGTGGCTATAGTACCAATCCCACGTATACCAGGTGTATCCTGGACCGGGAGAATATCCCATCGGGCCAGGTCCGCGATGATACCAGGTCCGATGATGCCAACCGCCTCCGTGCTCATAGTAGCGTCCCGGTCCCCCGTCGTATGCGTGGCCGTGACCATGATGCCATTCGTCAGCGCCGGCAACCTTTCCCGTCCCAAGAACCAGCGCCGGCAATACCGCGGCACTCACTGCAAGTGCGGCAATCCATCGAAGTCTCATTGGCAATGCCCTTTCTTGTCGTCAAAGCCAGAAGACTGGCGTCGAAGACAGGTTCCACGGCCTGCGCCGCCCCGCGGCGTACGGCCTCGAAGAGTTATTCCCATAATGCGGCCATATTAGCGCGCGCAAACTGCACGATCGCCAAAGGTCCTCTCAGTCCGTCTGCTAAAGCCCCGCGCTTGATTTGCCGATAATCGACATGAGCAGATCCGCGCGTGGTTCCGGCATACGGCACGCGCACGCCGGGGCACGGGCGAGTTCGTCCTCGCAGGGACAGGAGACAATTCGGATGGCAACATTCACGTACGATGCCGTGGACTCGATGGGACATGCCGTTAAGGGAACCATCGAAGCGGACAACGAGCAACTGGTGCTGACGCGGCTGCACGAGCAGCATTTTCATATCGTCAACATTCAGGAAGGAAAAGCGAGCGCGTTCGCGAACACGTTCACGAAGAGAACCGGCAAAGTGAAATTGCAGGCGCAGGTGATTTTCTCGCGCCAGTTCGCAACCATGATCAATGCCGGCATCAGCATGATCAAATGCCTCGACATTCTGGAGAGTCAGACGCGCGACCAAGCCCTCGAGGAAACGATCTCACAGATTCGCCGCGATGTCAAAGAGGGCATGACTCTCACCGATGCGATGAGCAAGCATCCCCAGGTCTTCTCCAAACTTTACATCAATATGATCCGCGCGGCGGAAATTGGCGGGATTCTCGATACGATCCTGGATAGATTGGCAGGATTTCTTGAGAAGGAACTGGAAATTAAGGGAAAGGTCAAATCGGCGCTGATGTATCCGGTCCTGGTGATGATCTTCGCCTTATTGGTGGTTGCGGCGCTGTTCGTCGTCGTTTTGCCCAAGTTCAAAGAGATATTCGACTCGATGAACGTCGAGATGCCTCCGGCAACCGCGTTTCTGTTTGCGGCAAGCGACTGGATGTGCAACTACTGGTACCTGCTGCCAGTCATCGGAGGCGCGGCCTATGTTGCATACCGATGGTACGCGAAAACACCGCAAGGTGCGTTCAATATCGACGCGCTCAAGCTCAAGATACCGATCGCCGGTGAGCTTGTCCTGAAGATGTCGATCTCGCGATTCGCGAGAACTTTTGGCACGCTCCTTGCATCTGGCGTCCCGATGATGCGCTCGCTGGAGATCATCGGTGAAACATCGGGTAACATTGTAATTGCGGACGCGATTAATAAGACACGCAATTCGATCCGCGAAGGTCAGAAAATTAGCCAGCCGCTCGCGCTGAGCGGTCTGTTCCCGCCAATGGTCACCCACATGATCGACGTCGGCGAGGAGACAGGCCTTCTGTCCGAAATGTTGCTTAAGGTGTCCGACTTCTACGATCAGGAGGTCGACGCCATGATCAAGGGGTTGACATCCCTGATCGAGCCTTTGCTGATCTCGTTTATGGGCTTCGTAGTCGGGTTCATTGCGATCTCGGTTATGTCGCCAATCTTCAAACTCGTTAGTTCGATACGTTGACACTGCTCCGCGCTCTTGCAGTGCCGGCGGCACTTTCAAGAGCGTGGACTCATTAATGGAAAACAACGAGGCGATCAACGCGCCCCGCGATACGGGTTTGACGGCCCGGCAGGAAGAAGAAGCCCGCACCAAAAGACTGCTCGAGCGCTACAGCGCCCGCAAGGATGCGGCTGCGCGCGACGCTCTTGTCGAACAGTATCGCCCGCTCGTCGAAAAGTTGGCGCGTCGCTTTACGCCCACCGGCATCCCGATTGAAGATCTGGTGCAGGAAGGCTATATCGGCCTACTGCACGCAATCGACCACTTTGACGTCTCCAAGAACGTCAAGTTCATCACCTACGCAACCCACTGCGTCGGTGGACATCTGCGTCATTATCTGCGAGACCGCGGCCAGATCATCAAAGAGCCTGCATGGCTGCAAGAGCTCAGCCAACGCGTCCGGCGCGCAACGGACGCCCTTGTCCAGTCGCTTGGCCGCCAGCCGAACAGCGCGGAAATCGCCGAACTCGTCGGGCTAACCGAAGACGTCATCCGGCAGGTTGAGTCCACCAGGCCCCTCTTCAGCGTCGCATCGCTCGATGAATCGTTCGATGACGGCTCCCGCACGCTCGCGGAAACCGATGCCGTCGCGACATCCGGAAATGCCTCAAACAGCGATGAGTTTGCGTCGTTTGAGTTGCCGATCGAAGAGAAAGTCGTCCTCGAGGCCGCTCTCAAGCGCCTTAAGGACCTTGAACAGAGGGTTGTGTATCTGTTCTACTACGACGACCGCAGCCAGACGGAAATCGCGCGTGAACTGGGCATCTCGAATAACTACGTCTCGCATATCCTAAAAAACAGCGCGCGGAAACTTCAGCAAATGTACCGCAGCGAAGCAGTGCGCGAGGCGGCGCTTCAGTACGAGCGGCAGTGCGTGCGCCTGGTTGCCGCGCAAAACCAGCGCAGCGCCGAAGTCGAGGAGATCCCTTCATCGATCGTCGATCCCGTAACCGGGCTCTACTCACGCAACTATTTCGAAGCGCGGCTCGACGAAGAACTGAGCCGCGCAATGCGCCATGACCTGCAACTCGCCGTCGTTCGCGTCAAACTGGGTTCGGATCTTCCGGAAGCCAACCTCTTTGCCCATGTCGGCCAGACGATCAAGCAGACCGTGCGCAAAATGGATATTGTCGCCCGCACGGACAACTTCGAGATCGCAGCGCTTCTTCCGCACACTGGCGAGTCTCGCGCCGTCGTTCTCCAACGGTTGAACGCGCGCCTTGAGCTGCTCGAAGCCGAATTCCCGCACCGATTCACGTACACGATCGGCTCCGCCGCCTATCCCGAATTCCGCAAACGCTCGGAAATCTTCGATGCCGCCGCGCCCGCAATTATCTAAGCCCAGCGGCAACGCTGGATCTCAGGAAAGGTCTTGTAAGACGGCTTCCCGGCCGCCGTGGCCGTTTTTGAAAAAGGGCCGTCACAGCGCATTCACAGCTTGCCGATGTGCACTGGATCGGACGCTGGCGGCAAAAGGCCGTACGCGTGTTGACGCGGTCTTGTCGATCGACGCAGTGAACGAGACGCGAGCAAAAAATCGCCCCGGCGGCACGAGCCGTCCTGAATCTTTCTCGCAAAACGCCATTGTATTACACACACTTTCAGACCGGGAAATTTGGATGCCTTGCCGGAAACATAGACGTCCAGAACCCATAATGCTGCTCAAATAGAGGCTTCTTTCGGTCGGCGCTCGACGCTCCGAGGCGAATATTGTTCATGAACGCGAGAATGATTCTCGTTTAGCGGCAACTTCCGGGTATCTTACTTCCTTACCAGTGGAGTCTTATACAAGCAATACGGAATGGGGCCAAGGATACGCCCAGGCCGTACGCAACTCGAACAAAGAATAATGAGAGCAGAACGGTTCGATGCGCGGCAAGGGGCCGGACTCAGGCTGGTTTGGGATACGTCCGGCCCTGTAACCCCGGCGTAGGAAACCGAAAGACACATGGTGAACGAACCCGGCAAGCGACTTGTAGGCGACGCGCAGGCTGATTACGTCCTGACCGGCGGCACGGTCTACGATGGATTGGGCGGGCCGCCGGTTCAGTCCGACGTTGCAATCCGCGGCGATCGAATAGTTGACATTGCTTCCGGGCTGGCATCCAAGTATGCCGCGGCGCGACAGATCGATGTCACCGGACTGTCAGTCACCCCGGGCTTTATCGATATTCACACACACTCGGATATTTCCGTTCTCGTCAATCCGCTCATGGAATCCAGCGTGCACCAGGGCGTGACCACCGAGGTCGTGGGCAACTGCGGCATGTCGATCGCATCGACCCTGCCGACCGCCGAGTTCGCATTCGAGCGAAGCTGGCTGGAACGCAGCGGCCTTCAAATGACCTGGGGCTCGTTTGCCGGGTTTCTGCGCGCCGTCGAGGAGCAAGGCGTCGCGATCAATATCTGCTCGCAGACGGGGCACGGCACGCTCAGGAAGCAGGTGATCGGCGTGGATGACCGACCGCCTTCGCCCAGCGAGCTGACGCGCATGCAAAGCTTGGTCGAGTCGGCAATGAGCGACGGCGCGGTTGGGCTGAGCACGGGCCTCGAATACCTTCCTGGGGGCTACGCCAACCTGGACGAAATCGTGGCCTTGGCGTCAGTCGCCCACGCGGCAGGCGGATTCTACTCGTCGCATATCCGCAACGAAGGCGACACGCTGCTTGAATCGGTCGACGAAGCGATCGCGGTCGGGAAACGTACCGGGATTCCGGTCCAGGTATCGCACCTCAAAGCCGAAGGCCGCAAGAATTGGGGCAAGGTCTCTGCGGTTCTTCAGCACATGGACGACGCCCGCAAGGCGGGCTTCGACGTATTGACGGACCAGTATCCTTATACCGCGTTCATGACCGGTCTGCAGGTGGTGCTGCTGCCAAAATGGGCGATGGCGGGAACCATCGACGATATGCTAGAGCGCTTGAGCAATTCGACGACGCGGACGCAGATACGCGATGAAATCCTGCGAAATCCGCCGGACTGGACCAAGATCCAGATCGCCGTGTCGCGCAAACGACGTGACACGCAGGGATTGACGCTTGAACGGCTTGGCGCACGAGAGGGTAAGCACCCGCTGGATGCCGCGCTGGACCTGCTGCTCGACGAAGGAGGCTGGCTTGCGGCCGCCCATTTCGCGCTGAGCGAAACGGACCTGGAAACCGTCCTGCGCGATCCGCACACGATGATCGGCAGCGATGGCGTTTCGACGGCCCCGCGCGGGGCGCTTGCGGAAGATCAAACGCATCCACGCACCTACGGAACGTTTCCGCGCGTGCTGGCATCGTGCGTTCGCGACCGTGGAATCATCCCGCTCGCCGAAGCTATCCGGCGTATGACAAGCCTGCCCGCGGGGCGCATCGGCCTGCGGGACCGAGGACGGCTGGCGGTAGGCATGAAGGCGGACGTGACCGTGTTTAAGGCCGGGGAGATCGCTGACGTTGCGACGTTCGAAACGCCGCATAAGTTCGCGGTCGGCATCGAGTACGTATTCGTAAACGGGCGGATTGCGCTCGAAAACGGCGTCCAACGGGACGTCCGTCCCGGCCGGGTGCTGCGGAGAGAAAACGGGGCGGTAGCGTAGTCTGATTGAGCGACGATAATCGATTGGGACTTTCGCTTGCTTTGCGTTAAGCGAGTGGTAACCCTAGATTGTGCAGGACTTAGGAACGCTCTTTCGCCGCCGTGACCGTTTTTGAAAAGGGGCAGTCGCAGCGGTTTCACCGCTTCACGACGTGCGCTGCGATCGGACGCTGGCGGCAAAAGGCCGTGCATGTGTTGACGCAGCCTTGCCGATCGACGCCGTCAACGAGGCGCGGGTAAATGTACCCGGCGGCACGAGCCGTCCTGAATCTTTCTCGCAACGCCGATTAATGACACACCTTCTTACAAAGCGAAAGTCCTGACGAACCCCACATGGAAAACACGGAACACGACACGCCGGCGGAGACGCCGGTCGAGGCAATTTCGCTGCGAAAATGGATCAGGCTGCTCGTCGTCTGCTCATCGCTGCTGCTGCTCGGCGGCCTGGTCTACGTCGGCGTCCATCTCGCCTCCGCTATCCACCACACGCTGCTTCTCTTCGCCCTCGGCGCGTTGATCGCGTATGCTCTCGACCCTCTCGTCGAACGCGTCCGTCACATTCGCGTCGCCAAGGGGCGCAAGCCTTTAAGAACTCCCTCCCGCGGCGCCACCGTTGGGATGCTGTTCTTCGTGCTTATTGTCTTTTTTGCGATTGGGGTCGCATGGCTAGGACACCAGATGCAAGGGCAGATCGCCTACCTGGAGACCGACTTCCCTCTTCTTAAGCAACGCGCTTTGAACCTTGCCGTGCGAACAGACGGGATCCTCGCGGATCATCACGTTCGCTACAGCGTTGAGGACCTGGTCCACAACCCGCCGCCCGAGGTAAAACAGGCGCTCGGAAAAATCGGCCTCGCGGTGATCCCTGCATTGACGCACGCATTTGCGAACATCGCGGAATCCATCATCGTGCTGCTGATCTCCGTATATTTTCTGATCTTCGCCTCCGAAATGCGCGAGAAGGTTAACGCTTGTCTTCCCGCGCCAATCCGAACATACGCGGAGCTTTGGGAAACGGACGTCAACCGGATCTTCGGCGGCTTCGTTCGCGGACAGATTTTGATCGCGCTGCTAATGGGCGCCGCAACCGGCCTTGCATGCCTTGCAATCGGCATCCACCTGTGGTTGATGATCGGTCTGTTTGTCGTCGTCGCGGCGCTGATCCCCGTCTTCGGCCCCTACATCGGCGCCGTCCCGGCGATCGTCGCCGCGCTGGTTGGACCGACGCATTTCCACAACCCGGTCGTCGCCGCAATCGTCGTCCTGATTGTGTTCGTGGTCATTAACGAAGCCGGGTCGAAGATCCTGTACCCTCGTCTCGTAGGGGCAGCGCTCGGCTTGCACGAGGTGCTCGTACTCTTTGTGCTCTTCGCGGGCCTCGAAGTCGGCGGCATCGTCGGCGTGCTTTTCGCGGCCCCTGTCACCGCATTCGTCATCGTGACCATTGTCCACGTTTACCGTTACTGGCAGAACCTGCCGGACGATTTGATCAGCGAGAACCGGCCCGTCAGCACGCCGAGCGCCCTTCTGAAATGAGATGAAATCCTCTCAATGGCGACGCGGCCGAGCATACCGTTTGGTTCTGAGAACAAAGGATGCCCTCTGTCGGACCTGAATGGCGATGCGGATAGACAAGCCCCATTATGGCGGGCATCCGCGCCCGTAATATCGGACCCCATCGCCTTAACGGCCGTTGCGCCAGCGAGACCGTTTTCGGCGCTGTCGAGGATTGCGCCCTGAACGCCAGCGCATTCCGCCGTCACTTTGTATACCGGAAGAAATGAACGTCGAACGGCGGCAGAATCACCTGCATCTTCGGGTCCACGATCACCTGTTGAGTGACATCTCGGATTTGCTGTCCGGCTGTGTACCACGGAAGACGGGACGCCGAGGGAATCTCCATTCTGTTGCGCGTGTGATTCACAAGCAGCACCATCGTCGAGCCGTCGCTCTCGGCAATCCTTCGCGCCTCGATGCGTGGACAACGGACGCTAAAGGAGAATGAACCCTTTTGCGGCGCCCACCACCCGTATTTCACGAGAGACGTTACAGTGTAGAAACCGCCAAGGGTTTTGTCACGATAGTCACCGGCCGCCTGGTAAAGGTCCACGTTTTGCCGGCTGCGCGCCTTGAGAGCTGCCAGGAGCGCCGGATCCAGCGGCTGTCCGTATTCGTTCTCGCTCGGCCAGTCGCCAGCCCATTCGATTTGTACGGATCGCGGCAACGCAAGCAGATCTCGCAACGCCGCATTGGGAATGCTTGTATTCCCAGGAACGATAATCGTATCGAGGCGCGTGGCCTGAGCGTCGAGGTCGAGGTCCAGCACGAAGCGCCACGACCGGCCCGTGGTCCCAAGCGCCGCGTAAGCATCCTCCAACGGAGCGGGCGAAAGCGGAATTGGCCGATCGTTAACGACGGCGCTAGAACCAGACGTGACCGACGCGAAGGCATCATTGTAGCTAAGATGGTTTGCCCCGCGCACGCCGTCCGAGTCGGCGACGAGTACGGGACGCGCGCTCAAGTTGGCGGAACTCTTCTGGAACAGCGGCTCCGTAACCAACACGCCAATGCGCGCATTACGGGTCGCTTCCGCGAAGCGGTGAAGCTCAGGAGCGAGGCGATAGGCCTCACTGAGCGTCGCGGGGGTTTGCGCGTGAATGGCGGCTATTTCCGGCTTCGTCCAGGCCCCCCACTCAAAACTGGAATTGATCGTTTCACCACACAAAGCGTCGGCAAGATAGCGATAGCGGACCAGTTCCACGGACGGGTAATACCCGTATCGATCATGGTACAAGTGAATTTCCGAATCGAACAGCGGACGCGGGTCGCAGTCCGAAAGGACACGCATTACCCACAGAGGTTCATTGGCGACAAGGTCATCCCACTCCAACACTGTCGCGCTTGGATAGTCACAGTACAGGTACGGATCGGCCAGCGCCTTCGACCCATATCCAATCTTATCGCCCAGAATAGGCTTTATGACCGAGTCGAAAACCGCGCCATAAAACTTGCCAAAGCGCTCGGTCGCAAAATGCCGCATATCGATTCGTCCCGGCGTGTTTTCGGCCGGTATGCCGATTTCCTCAAAGGCGCCGTAACTCGATCCCCACGTTTTGTTCAAATTGCCAATCGCGCCGTAGCGCGTCCGCAGCCAGTTTCTAAAGGTTTGACAGTAAAGAGGCGCTTTCTCCGGGTCTTTGGGAAAGCTCGGTCCAACCTCGTTGCCGAGCGAAAAACCGCGTACGCACGTGTGACCGCGCAACGCGTCAACCCAGTTGATAACATAGGGGCGCAGATAACCGGCGGCATCCGCAACGCCCTTATCGAAATCGCCAGCTTCGCTCCTGCCGTATTGAATGTTCTCCAGCACCCAGACACCTAGATCGTTGCGATCGCACCAATCGAGCACGAGATCCACGCGACGCCTGAACGAACTGCCTTTGGAGAGATTCGTCCAAATCCAAGATGAAATATTGACATGCCGGTAACCTTCCCGCTTGATCTCGGCCAGTTCGCTTAGCATGTCCTTATCCGATGTCTTGTCGTCGGGAATATAGAACACGACGCCAAAGTCGGGCTGATTCGAGGGCAGCAAACCGATTGCAGCAGGCTGGATCGCATCGCCCTTCATGGGACAGGGCGTCAACGCGCCTAGCATGGCCGCGATCACGCAATATAACAAAAGTCTTCGCAAGATACTCTACTCCTCATCATTCGGACACGTGGCGAGCGGATAATCAAGATGCTCAATATAGGCTATAGGTCGCTGCGATCGTCGCGCATCCCGTATTTGCTGCAACGCCAGTGCAATCGCCGCTGGTTCCATTGTTGGAACCAGCGGACACCTGCGTGCCCATGAACCATTTGGCGTGGCCGTCCGCCATCAGGTAACACGCTCCGCCATTGTGACGTCCCAACGGGCCGGTATACGTTGCGTAGCCATAGGTATCTCCATACCAGCAACTGCTCATATCCTTAGGATAGCCGGTCGCGTACTCCACAGACGGATTGTTCCAAATTGGCATTGGGTTATAGGCGCCGCCGCATCCGTTGCCGATTGGCGAACCCCACTCTCCTGGCAACACGGTGACAGGGTGGTACGGCGTCCAGGCCATCCCCGTGCTGTAATTTTGCAATTCGAAAAGCATCACGGTTTTTGAAGGCGCGACAAACCGCGAGATTGGATAAGTTACGCTCGGACCGAAATACGAGCTTTGGTACGAGAAATTCATGTTGTAACCGTAGGAGCTAATAGGGACACCTGCGCTGGTGTCCGAGGGACATATGAAAACCGCAGTCGACTTGACGAAGGGATAGATCTGTCCGGCCCAGCCCATCGAGCAGTTGTTCCTCGTCCCGTTTCCGTCAGGCCCGCATTCGTCGAAGTCCTGTTCATATTGGATCACGGCCAGCCCAATCTGCTTAAGGTTGGACAGGCAGGCAGTCTGCCGCGCCTTTTCCCGCGCAGTAGCGAACACGGGGAACAAAATTCCGGCAATTATAGCAATAATTGCTATTACAATTAATAATTCAATTAGTGTAAATGCACTTCTTTTCATATCAGTTTCCTTCTAAATATTTATCGCTCATCTCGCTCACCGCCGGCCGGTCTACGAGACGAATTGCGGACAATGAGCTGCGGACGAAGCGCGACGTGCATGCCGGCGGATTGATGGCGAACCACTCGTCTCAATAGGAGATCCGCCTCCCGGCCGAGGTCTTCCCAAGGAGGGCGAACGCTGCTCAGGCCGATCTCGACCGACAGCGGATCGTCATCGACGCCGACAATCAAGAAGTCGCGCCCCGGCGATAGACCTGCCTCGCTGGCCGCGAGCAGAATTCCTCGCGCGGTGACATCGTTGGCGGCGATGACGCCTTCTCGAAGCGTCCCGTCCGCGATCATCTTCTTCGTCGTATCTTTTGCGGCCTCAATCACCGCGCTAGCCTTCGTGCCAACGGTGGGCAGCGTGGGATTGCCGCGAATAATCCGGAGAATATCTTCGGGCCGCTTATAGAGAGCAACGCCCTCTTGAGCGGATGCGATGCGCTCCTCGACCCATCCTCCCGATTGCGGAGCGACGAAACGCAGTTCCTCGACGCCCTGTTTTAATAAATGCTCAACAGCCAGGAAGCCGGCATACGATAAATTGGAACTGACATAAGGGATCGGGCAGCGCAGTGTGCGCGACGCGACGAGAACGGTTGGGATCTCGTTTGCAAGCCCGGAAGTATAGAATTCCGCCACTTCCTCTGCATCATAGGCTGCGTAAATGTCGATTATGACAACGACCGTTGCGCCTTGCGAGCGGACCTGCTCGAACGCGGACATCAACGAGAGCGTGGGCGTCCTTGGACCTCTATCGATGTTGCACAGGACAGTCCCATCGCCCGAAGGCAAAAACGATTGCTCCAGTGCTCTTATAACCGATCGGCACCAGAGGTTATCGCCTTCATTTGGATCCATTTCCAACGATGCAATCATTCCGAGCACTTTGGCGCTGCTCCGCGATTCTGCAAACGAAGGCGGAGCGAATCGCTGCGTCTCCTCGGCCGCGAAATCGCCAGAACTCGACCTCACGTCGCCAGACTCCAAAACGAACGTCCCAGTTCGGTTCGCGCTCAATGCCCCTTTGAGCAGTAGGCCCGACACGGCTCGCTCTACGGTCGCCACCGCAACACAGTAGTCGCGCGCTAGCTGCGTTCTCGCCGGGATTTTGGTTCCGGCCGGCCAATCGCCGCACGCTATTCGCGAGAGAATGTCCTTTTCAATATCGCGAAAGGATCGCCCAGACCCAGGGCGAGAGACTGTCGTTGTTTTGGCCATCTGCAAACTTCTCCGCAAAGCGGTGCACGATTGACGTGAACTATGTTACCTAGTATATCACCCGCAAATCGCGTTGTCAAGCAGTTCTTGTCCGATCCGCTTAAAGTCCACTCCGCTGGTTCCCGCTTACGGGATGCCCGGCGGTTTCATGCGTTGCCCATCCGCGCTCAGCAACGCCGACCGCGGGATCTCCCGAGCCCGTTGACGCTCGTGGCTGCTAGGATGAAGCATTCTCCAAAACCCTTGACCGCAAGCGCCTCGCTGCGGTAGAATCGCGGCGTCATCAACCCTTTGGACGGCGATGCAACTGGCGCATATTCAGCTTCGCGCAAGACCGGTAGCTGAGTACGGGGATTAACCCCAAGGGAGCATCGCAATCTGGAATCGTCGCGCGCCTGGACATCGTTTCGCCACACGGCCGGAAAGATGCCAGGCGCGTTTTGCGTTATGCTTCTTCGGCTCAATTCTGTGCTTTACGTAAAGAGTTGGTTACGAAAGGCATTGGTAGACGCAGTTTTCGTCCAGGCGCAGCCTGGACATTCAACCACAGCGAGGTAATCCGCACATGAAGATTAAGCGAGCGCTCCTTAGCGTTTCCGATAAAGCAGGACTGGTCGAGTTGGCGAAAGAGCTCGTCGACTTGGGAGTTGAGCTTCTTTCGACCGGAGGGACGGCGTCGGCGCTTGCCGCGGCGGGGCTTCCCGTCACCGCGGTTTCCGACGTTACGAAGTTTCCCGAGATGCTGGAAGGTCGCGTGAAGACGCTGCACCCAGCGATTCACGGCGGTTTGCTTGCCGATCGCAGCAAGCCCGAGCACATGGCCAAGATCGCCGAGCATGGCATTGAGCCCATCGATCTCGTCGTTATCAACCTGTACCCGTTCGCCGCGACGATTGCGCGGCCCGACGTGACCCGCGAACTGGCGATCGAGAATATCGACATCGGAGGTCCGTCGATGGTGCGCTCCGCCGCAAAGAACCACGCATCCGTGACCGTGGTGACGTCGCCCGACGATTACCCTGCGCTGATCGACGAGTTGCACCGCAACGGCGGCGAGACGAGCGAGGCGCTTAGGCGCGAGTTGGCGGCCAAGGCGTACGCGCATACGGGAGCCTACGACGCTCTCATCGCATCGTACCTTCGCCGCGATCAGACCGGCTTTCCGCAGATCCTGCCGCTTGCGTTCACCAAGGTTCAAGATCTACGCTACGGCGAAAATCCGCACCAGAAGGCGGCATTCTACCGCGAAGACGGCTTTACGCAGCCCGGCGTCGCGACCGCGAAAAAGCTGCACGGCAAAGAGCTGTCGTTTAACAACATCTTCGATATCAACGGCGCTTACGAACTCGGACAGGACTTCGCTCAAGAGGAACAGCCATTCGCCGCGATTATCAAGCATACCAATCCTTGCGGCGCCGCGCTCGCCCCTACCCTTGACGAGGCGTTTAAACGCGCCCGCGCCGGCGATCCCATCTCGGCGTTCGGCGGCATTCTCGCGCTGACCCGCCCTATCGATGTCGCAACGGCCGAAGCGATCACCGCGCCGAACACGTTCTTCGAAGCGATTATCGCACCGGGCTACGAACCGGAAGCATTCACGATGCTGACGACGAAAAAGAAGTGGGGCGCGAACCTGATCCTGCTTGAGACGCCCAACCGCGAAAAGCCGATCGAATCCGAGTGGGACCTCAAGCGAGTCACGGGCGGTCTTCTCGTACAATCGCTGGACGTCAAGGCCATCGACCGGGCCACCCTGGACGTTCCGACGCGACGCGGCGCGACGGAAGAGGAGCTCAACGACCTGATCTTTGCGTGGAAAGTCGTCAAGCATATCAAGTCCAACGCCATCGCAATCGCGAAGGGCGGTCAGCTTTACGGAGTCGGCGCGGGGCAGATGAATCGCGTCGGAAGCGTCCGTCTCGCGGTCGCCCAGGCCGGAGCGAATGCGCAAGGCGCGGCGCTCGCATCCGATGCGTTCTTCCCGTTCTCCGATGGCCCGCAGGCCGCTGGCGAGGCCGGCATCACATCAATCATCCAACCCGGCGGGTCAGTCAAGGACGCCGAATCGATCGCCATGGCCGACCAGTACAACATCGCGATGGTGCTCACCGGAGCGCGTCACTTCCGGCATTAAGATCGAAGTCGAGGGGGCCTTATCGGGTCCCCTCGACCCGTCTTCGTATTCGGCGCGCCTCATCGTTCTCCACCGTCGCCAGTTCAATCCCTCATCTCGCAAAAAAGCCGAAACTTACGCATGACATCCAGACCGTGGCGGAGAACAGTGCATAACATTTCATAAAGAAACCCGGAGTTCCAATATGCCTGGTACAAAATCGATCGGCGCAAAGCCCGCTCCGTTCGCGTCGCGCCTGCAGCCATTTGTCGATAGCGGCGTGCTGGCAGGAGCCATCGCCGCCGTCGCAAACCGCGACGGGTTCATCGCCATAGAGGTCGTCGGCCTTGCAGACATCGCCGCAGGTAGACCAATGGCGCAAAATTCCCTCTTCTGGATTGCCTCGCAAAGTAAGCCGTTCACAACCACGGCGTTCATGACGCTCGTTGACGAGGGCAAAGTCAGCGTAGAAGATCCTCTCGAGAAGTACCTTCCTGAGTTTGCCAATCTTCGCTACGTCGCGTACGAGGATGCCGACGCCGCGCTGCTCAAGCCGGTCAAGACACCCATCCTCGTTCGCCACGTCCTCAGCCACACCTCGGGCCTGCCGTTCTCCAGTAAACTGGAACGCCCCACACTCGATCTGCGTCCGTTGCGCGATCGGGTCATCAGCTATACGATCGCGCCTCTACTCTTTGAGCCAGGGACCAAGTACTCGTACTCCAATGAAGGAACGAATACGGTCGGACGATTAATCGAGGTGTTGTCGGGACAGGACTACGAGCAGTTTCTAAAAGAACGGATTATTACGCCGCTCGGTTTGCGCGACACGACTTTCTATCCGAATGCGGAGCAGCTTGGACGCCTTGCGAAGGCCTACAAACCCGACCCGGAAACGGGCGCGCTGACCGAGCAGCCGATCGACCAACTGCTTTACCCACTCACGGATCCGTCACGACAGCCGATGCCGGCAGGCGGCCTATTCTCGACCGCGCGCGACGTGTCGATCTTCTACCGGATGCTGCTCAATGGCGGTATTTACGATGGCAAGCGAATCGTCTCCGAGGAATCGCTTAACCAGGCGACGAGCAAACAAACAGGCGAGAGTGTCGACGCGAATTACGGATTCGGATTTGCGGCGGACGACGGATCCTTCGGACATGGCGGCGCAATCGGGACGAACACGTCCGTCGATCGCAAGAGCAAGACGTTCACGATCTGGATGGTGCAGCACCACGGTTACAAGGATGACGCTGGCGGCGCGATCAATGCCGCGTTCCGCGAGGGCGTCGAGGAAGTGCTCGCAAACGCGGAGTAGGATCCCATACGCCCCGGACGGCCTGTCCGGAGTCGGCTTCGCCCGCTCCAAGATTGGTTACGAGCCTCATGATCGTACCATTTCTAAACACTCTGGGGACCAAGCACTTTCAGTACGGCGAAGAAACGAAGATGGCGGATCGATCGACGTAGTAATTGGCGACATGCATTCGAGATCACAGGCCATTCCGTTCAGTAAATGCGCACTGTACAATAGATATAGCCGCACCTTATGCGGAATAAGCCTCAATCGTCGGTTCGCAAGTTAGGATAACAGCATGCCGGTCAAAACAGGAGCTCAAGCTTGGTACGCGAACGGATTCGCGCAGTTGCAAGGAATGCGGATCGGGTTCGTCGCCAACCAGACCGCAACCATCGACGAGGGTCTCTCGACCCTCGAAGCGCTTATCGCCGCCCCGGATATTCGCGTCGAGACGTTGTTCGGCCCTGAGCACGGCGCGTTCGGCTCGTTCGACGAAAATGTCCCGGATCTCGTCGAGCCCTCAACCAACCTGCCGATCCGTTCGCTTTATGGTACATCGCGGAAACCCGCGCCAGACGATCTGACCGGCCTCGACGCGCTTCTGTTCGAGATGCAGGACATCGGAGCGCGCTTCTACACATACGCGTCGACATTAGGGCTCTGCCTCGAAGCCTGTTCCGAGCGCGGGATTCCGTTGATTGTCCTCGACCGGCCCAATCCGATCACAGGGATGCACTTCGAGGGACCGCTCGCCGATCCCGAACGGCTCTCGTTCACTGCGTACCACACGATCCCGATCCGCCACGGCCTCACGCTAGGCGAACTGGCCAAGCTCTACGCGATCGAAAAGCATTGCGAGCACGCGCTTCGCGTTGCCGCCTGCACTGGCTACACGCGGCAGATGTGGTTCGATGAAACCGGCCTTCCGTGGCGCAATCCGTCACCGGCGATGCGCAATTTGGAAGCGGCGACGCTCTACCCCGGAGTATGCTTGTTGGAGCAGACGAACTTCTCCGTCGGACGCGGCACGGACGCCCCATTTCAAGTCGCCGGCGCGCCCTACGTGAAGTCCGAACCATGGATCGCGGCGCTGGAACGCGAGCGCCTGCCAGGCGTGCAGTTCGAGCCATGCCGCTTTACGCCAGCGCTGCGCGAGTTCGCGGGCGAACAATGCAACGGCATCCGGATGGCTGTTACGGCGCGCGATGAGCTAGACGCCGTCCGGCTCGGCGTGACGCTGATCACAACCCTTCGCGACGTGTTCCCCGAGAAGTTCGACCCGAGCGGCGCAATCAAACTCCTCGCCAATCAGAAGACCTTCGATGCCATTGCCGGCGGTCGCGACGCCAAAGCCGTGTGCGCGACGTGGCGAGACGATCTGGCAGCATGGGAGTCTCGCCGCAAGCCCGCCCTGCTCTATTAGGCAGCACGGTTTCGTTCGTATCTTCATGTTTTGCTCGCCTTTGCCAAACAGAGCGATTAACCTTTACGACATCAGCCGCCTATGGGATGAAGCCTTCGGCATCCCAACAGCCTGCGCCCGTAAGAAGCGCCACAGCAGACAGCTTCGTGATCGACGTATTCGCGAACGCCGCTGCGAGAAACAAGCCCCGTCACGTAAATGCGCCCTGCCGGCCGCACACTAAAAAAGGGCCGCAGGTTGCCTGCGGCCCAAGCCGATTGCTAATGCCCTCCGTGGTCGTCGTGACCGCCAACGGAGCCGCCGTGACCGCCAGCAGGAGCCCCGTGGTCGCCGACGGAGCCGCCATGACCGCCCGCAGGAGCCCCATGGTCGCCGACAAAGCCGCCGTGGCCGCCAGCAGGAGCCCCGTGGTCGCCGACGAAGCCGCCGTGGCCGCCAGCAGGAGCCCCGTGGTCGCCGACGAAGCCGCGATGATCGCCAACGGGAGCGCCGTGGCCGCCGACGAAGCCGCGATGGTCGCCAACGAATCCGCGATGGTCGCCGATGAAACCGTGGCGATCGCCCGCGAAGCCGACACGATGATCCCCATGGAATCGCGGCGCGCCGCCCCACCGGTAGAAGTCAGGGTGAACAACCATCATGTGATACGGCGCCGGATGAGAATGGTAGTAGATTGAGAACGGGCCCCAGCTTAAGAATACGCTACTCCCAATAACGACACGGAAACCATCCACGTGACGCCCGCCTGGTGCAAATCCTGCATAGTAATGCATCCCCGGGTACCATCCAATGCCAATGAAGGCGCTCCAGGTCGGCGCGATTGCTCGAACGACCGGTTCGGAAGGATACTCATGGCGTGCAAAGGGATACCAGAAGGCTCCGGGAACGGCTGCGTTCTCCAGGTAGCCTCGTCGAGGGACATAAAGGATAGGGGTCCCGTTGTCATTGACGAAATAGAAGTCAGGCCCGGTCGCTCGCGCAAACTTCATGACGTACAAATTATCCGAGGCGAACGGGACAATAATCGTCTCGCCGGAAGTGTCCGGAAGTTGGTATCCGCCCTGGTCAAACGTCGGGTGGACGATTGTCACCTGCTCTCCGGAAGGTATATCCCGGTAATTGAAGACGTTGCTGTCCGACGGATCCGCCCATGCCGCGGCGGAAAACGCTAACAGGATAAGAGTACTTAGCTGCAGCAGTAAGCTAGCGGATCTTGCGATCCTCGATGATTTAAGCACGATGTCCATTCCTCCTTAACCCGTCGCACGCGCCCATCCGCGACGATCAAGCTCGTCGCCGCCGGCATCACGACAACGGGATTCGTATAGTTGCCGTGAACTATTTCTATCGAATCGATTGTCTAGAGACGATTGAAGCCCGCCATTTGGTAGGCAAAGGCAGGCTTCAACCGTCGCCACTCAGAGAGTACTTCTTCTTACCGATGTTTACCGGCCAAATCCGGAGTGGCCTCCAAATCCGCCGCCACCCCCGAAGCCGCCTCGGCCTCCGCTAAAGCCGCCGCCGCCGCTTCCGCCGAAGCCATGGTCCGCGCTTCCACTAAAGCCGTGGTCGCCAAAGAAACCACCAGAGCTTCCGCTAACGCCGCCGAAGCCGTGGTCGCCGATCACGCTGCCCGTGCTGCTTCCTCGATCGCCGCCAAAGCCGCGACCGCTAAATGCGCTAGAGGAACGGCCAGCGCCTACGCCATGGTCGTCGCCGCCGCTAAAGCCGCGACCGCTAAAGCCGCTGGAATCGCGGCCCGCGCTTACGCCATGGTCGCCGCCGCCGCTAAATGCGTGGTCGTCTCGACCGGCAACGCCGCGATCGCCGATAAATCCGTGACCGCCGGAGTCGCGGCTTACACCACGATCGCCGTTGTAGCCATGGTCGTCGCGCCCGGCAACGCCGCGATCGCCGATAAATCCGTGGCCGCCAGAGGTCCGGCTTACGCCGCGATCGCCGCTGAAGCCATGGTCGTCGCGCCCTGCGAAGCCGTGGTCGTCGCGCCCTGCGAAGCCGTGGTCGCTAAAGCCACGACCGCCCCGGAAGACACGATCCCCCATCGGGCGATCGCCATGCCATGTCCCCCAAGGACGACCGCCATAGGCATAGTACTCATGGTTGAAGATCCCCAGGTGGTACGGCGCTGGATACCGGCCGCAGTAGAAGTCGAACGCCGCCCAGCCGTGGAACAGGTGATCGCCAAAGACGATCTCGAACCCCGAGCAGGGAGCGACAATAATCCCCTCCGACCATGGGCGATCGCAGTAATACCCGGCATAGCAAATCATACCCGGATACCAACCCATTACGACATAATCGTTCCAGCTAGGAGCGATGCCAAGGTACACGGGTTCAGCCGGATGGTAATCCGGTGTGAACGGATACCAGCGGGCGCCTGGAACAGCCGCGTTCTCTAGGTACACGCCTTCGGGAACGTAGAGCACCGGTGCGCTCCCATCATTGATGAAAGTCATGCGAGCGCTGTCCGTTCGCGCAAACTTCATGACATACAGATTGTCGCTGGCGAAGGGCACGATGATCGTCTCGCCCGCCGTGTCGTAAAGCTGATAGCCTCCCGAATCGAACGTCGCGCGCGTGATCGTAACCTTCTCATTCTGCGGGACGTCCTTCCAATTAAAGACGCTGTCCGCGGACGTACTGCCCTTTTGATCCACCGGGGGCGCTGTCGAAATCGGCTGGTCGGCACGGACCGGCGTCCCCATGAGAACCATCCCGCTCCACGCAAGCAAGGCCGACGCTGCTACAAATACGATTTTCCGTTTCACAGTAATCTCCCTCTTAGGCCTATGCCCCAATTACAGGCCGCCCGCCTGAGTTGCCAGGCTTTCGGCGCAACCATCAAATACTCGGCGCTCTTCTTAGCAGAGTACCTTCCTGCTTATGAAGACGCAATCACCATGGCATTTGGTTCCTCTTCGCAACACTTTAGGTGTATTAAGTAAAAAATTTTACTTATCTCGCTGCGATGCGATAAGAAACCTTATCCGTGGGTCGTTCCAGATCGAATCGCAAAAGGCCGCAATGCCCTCGCCGATTTTCAAAGTTGTATGGAATGTCCAGCATGCCTGACACTGGACCGTCCACGATCACACGAACCTGCTCATCCGCCATGCTCAACGTCGCGACCGCCTCGGATGCGCTTTGAGTTAGCTCAACGCTGGTCGTATGTCCATCGCCGCAATCCCGGAGATAGGGCACGATCACCGTCTTATACCCATTGTCCCCTTTACTCATGAAGGAGATATGAATACCATCATGATCAATTTCAACAATAATCCGACAACATACGATGCTGCCCCGTACCCGCGCGGCGACCGAGAATCCTGCCCTATCAGGCAGCGGCTCGATGGCGCCAATCAGCGCAAGAGGCTCCCAATCATACGGCGAAATATCGCCGCGCCCAGGACCGGAACGCCGCGCAACGCCCATGTTATAGAGCTGACCGTCGCTGAGGTAGCGGGCGCTGGACGCGAATTGCAGACGGCGCCGCAATCCCACTGTCACATCAATTATGCCATACGAATCGTATGCGGGGCTGGGAAAGCCATTGAAATGCACGCTGTATGGGCCGCTGTGCGCCGCCGCGCGAAACACGGGGTCGTTCTCTATGTATGTTAGCGGCTCGGGATGCGCGAGCATCACCGGTTCATACGGCCTTGAGGAGGTATCGAAGCCTCGCAGCAGGGCGACGGCAAAGAAACCGAGCGCCAGATTTGCGTAGTTGCCGTCAAAGGAATAGCCCTCGTAGCCGACTCGCATTTCCGGCGGAAGCAGGTTCTCGACCGGGCTAAAATAACCGTCCCGGCGTTGATAGCGGGCAAGCGACTCGAACGCCGCCCCGGCCGCGTTGCGCGCACGGGCTGCCGACTGCGGGTCGCGCTCCGCCAGAAACTCAGCCGCCTCCGTGAAATAGGCGCACTGAACGCCGAGCGTCCATGTCTGGCCGGTACTGCGGTAGGCCGATGCCATCGAGCCGTCGGAAAGCTGCACGGCCAGGCTGCGGCGCAGACCAGAAATCAGCAACTTCTCAAGCGTCGCGCGCCACCGGCCGTCATAGCCTTCGGCAAGCAGGTCCTGAAGATGGAACCGCGTAAACAAATCGTAACTGTTGGGATGACCGCCCTCGTGAAAAAATCCCGTCTCAATGTCGATGTGACCGTCAAAAAATACGCCAAGCCATTCGTCGAACTGCTCGATGTTTACGTTCGACAAACCCTCCCGAATGCGAATCCATTCGCCTGACAGCCAAACGCTCGCCCAGTTTGACGGCGGACGCGCCATGAATGGCTTCGGCACATCCACGCGCCCGATCCTCGCCTTTAGACCCGCAACTTCCTCGCCGCCAAGAATGTCGCGGAGGAGAATGTAGGATTTGAGGATCGCCGGCCAGAAAAAGTCGCGATGATTGATCGCACTTCCCGCCCCCGTAGCCCTGTTCGCTCCGGACAGATTCGGTGAGCAGGCCGGGTCCTCCACGTGCGCCAGCGCGGCGCTGCAGACCTTTAGGGCCAGCCGCGCACGCTCAAGGCGCTCCGGTCCCGTGGAAAGGCTCGCGATCGCCGCGTGGCAAAACCCGTGATAGGGCGTGCCATATTGAGCGGGTTCCTTGTACACCGGATCGATCAACTCGCCATCGTCGCGAATGAGCGACCGAAAGCTGTCGACGCCTACACGAAGCACATTGAGCGGATTGCTTGCATTCACGGACATATGATCATGCCCTCCTCTTCAACCGCCATGCGAAATTGAAGGATGCGCACGGCAGACGGATTATGCTGCCTGTACGCCGGGGAGCAATCGAACTCCTCCATGCGGATCGCGGAATCCCGTCGCTGATGCAGGGAATGGAAGTGTGGGAACGATTGGATGGCGCTTAAAGCGAGGGTCTAATAGATGCCTTCCGCCGCAATAGAAGGCTTGTGACAGGCACGTGAGCGCGATATTAGCGAATAGGAGAAGAGATGAGTAAAAGCGGCGCCGATACTCGCTCGCACGGAATGCCCTAATTTGATTTATGAAACCCAGCATGTCGCCAGTCCGCGTCAAGCTTTATGATACCAGCCGTAAATTGCACCGGAGACGAAGCATATTGCCACGACGATAAGGGCAG
Organism: Capsulimonadaceae bacterium; assembly: GCA_031292625.1. Taxonomy (GTDB): domain Bacteria; phylum Armatimonadota; class Armatimonadia; order Armatimonadales; family Capsulimonadaceae; genus JARLGU01. Next base: position 44,693 of record JARLGU010000030.1, read on the forward strand.
CCATTGCGACTAAGTGGTCCGGTTTAACGGAGTGATATTCTGTGTGAGCTTCCCACAACGCCCACACGGCAATAATCGGCAACACGAACTTGCGAGCTGAATATACGTTCATTTGCGAGCATGCCATTATCAATACAGCGTCCGGCCGACGCTACGTCGGCCGGATCGTGCGCGGAGGCGACGGCAGATCCTCGATCGAAACGGAAGGAACGATCGCGTCTTCTTCCTCGCTGATCTCGTGTCGATGGATTTGCCCGGCGGCGGGCCTGGGCGTGTGGTCGTCCTCGTCGAAATACTCGTCGTCGCCGACGTAAGCGGAGTCGCGGGCGATGACATGGGATTCCATCGGTTCGCCGCTCCACTCCTGCCTTGCGGCAATAGACACCAGCAGATCGCAAACGCGCACCGGATCACGGTAGATTTCCGTAGAATGGATGTTGACGATCGTGTACCCACGCAAAAGGAGAGCCTCGACCCGCGAGATATCCTCGGCGGTTCGCTCAAGTTCAGGGGGAAGATCGTATTCGATGGCAATGCGCGCTGCCCGACAGCAAAGCGCGACGATGTGATCGCCTACTAAGATCTCGCGACCAAATCGAACGCTCAAACGCCGGTCAGCCAATATGTGATGCCACAAGATAAGCTCGGCAGGCGGCAAACACTTTGACTGCACCCGTCTAATACTCTTGTACGAGTGAAGAGAATCCCGCATCATACCCTCTTGTACAGACTACTACATAAACCTATTCATGCCGAAGAGATAGATTATGCGCGGAGAGGATGGCAGCAGCGGTCTGTAAAAACTAATATACGCAATATACCACACTATACATTGAAATACATGAGCACGAGCGAGATTTTAACCCATAAAGGGACATAAACACAAGTCCTTTAGATTCTAGATAACACGCTTTACATGTTGTTTATCAATGATCTACAGAGGTGTCAAATAAAGTCCGGTGCGAAAAAAGAGTAAGGCCGTTCGCTAGTTGGTCTCAGCGAACGGCCTCGTATAAGGCAATTTGCCCCATCTCGGCGAGGCCTTACGCCTTACTGCCAGAACTGATAGGTCGGATTGTTTGTTGCAAGACCCCAGAAATTCAGGAGGCTGCCGGGGATGAACTGGCCCAGAATCAGCCCGTAGAAGAACGGCAATGCGGTCCCATAGCTCTTCCCGCCGCCAAACCGAAGCAGGAACCACTTAACCAACCACGCCAAAAAGAGCGGCATCCACAAGAGGTTCATCTCCCAGGAACCGCTCACCGCATACGCGAGCGGATGGAACGGCCACCAGCCGCCGGTCGCCCGCAGCACTTGCATCGCAAGCGCCGCCACAAAGCCGATCAGCACCGCGACGCCGACCGCCCCGTTGGCCGGCTTGGGAGTCGTCAACCAGCTCACGTAACGATCCCATGGCTCGTTGCCGAAGCGAGGGTTTCCGTGAACGTAGCCGAGATGCAAGATCGCCCAGAACGCGCAGATCATACCGAATACCCCGGCCAGCATCAGCGCCCATATCCATTTGCGCATTTCCCGGGCGGCGCCAGACTGCTCGGCCATCTTCAACCCCTCGAGCTGGAACGGCATCGGATGGCATCGATACGCCCGGTTGAACCAGAAGAGCAGGCTGAAAGCCGCCATGTTCTGACCGCCCAAAGCGTGCGGGCCCAGAAAGGTCGAAAGAGTCCAGTCAGGCCCCGTAAAATGCAGATCATGAACGGGCGTCCCCATCTCGGCGCGCATTCGGGTAATCGCGAGAGCGATCGCAAAGTAGAGGAAAAAGAACGCAACCGCAAGCCACGCGCTCATGCCCAGGCACATCGCGAAACCGATCAGCAGCACAAGCCCCACCGCCATGCCGGTCAGCGCCGTCCGGTAGCGCATCGGCTCATCGCTGTCATCGAGCGTCGAGACCAGTCCCGCGGCACGCCGCCAAACCTGCTTCAGGTACGGCAGACTGATCTGAATGGACGCCACGAAGAAGAGGATATAGGCTCCAAGCGCCTGATAGTTGGCGTACGGCATCTGTGGATCGGCGTCCCAGGCCAAAGCGGATACGCCGATCGCCTGCAACTTCCACGTAATGTAGAAGAACCAGCACGAGAAGAGAAAATCGAGCGGAAGGAGGACGCCAAGGCCCAAGACGAAAGGATAGAACGTCACCGGCGTCCACCCGATCGCGTTCCACGGCTTCGTCGTCGTATACAGGTGCAAGTCGAACGTCTGCCCGGCGCCCGCGGTCAGGATCGAGGGGACCGCAGGATAGAAATAATTGATCGAGTTCACAATGTCGATCGCGGCCGCAATCGCGAAGCCGATCCAAAAGAGCCGGTTGCGAAACAGCGACGGCTTTCCTTCTCCCGAACCAAGCGGTTGATTGGACGTCAGGTCGAGCGGCATGCGGACAAGCGGATAACCGAGGCGTTCATTCTCCGTCCACTGCTTGCGCAGAATGACATTGATGCACTGCATCACGTAGAGCAGCACCGTCGTGAACCCCGTCCACGTTACGATCGCCGGCAGCCAGGCCATTAGGTGCTCGCGCGTGTAGAGCGTGTCGTTGCCGTGATAGAACCCGTAGGTTGCGTCGACATTAGGCGTCATCGCCCAGCGCGGAAGCCAGTGCCAGAACAGCTTTTCGTAGTTATGCGACGGCGTCGACCACGCAAACGGCCACGAAAGCGAGCCCACCAGCACCTGCGCGAAATCGTGGCCAGCCATGCACGAACCAACGCACAGCATCGAGTACACGAGCAACAATTCCGCCTGTGTCAGCGCCCACGACGGCCGGACGCGGACGACCAGCGAATTGATCCCGGCCATGACGACGAGAGCGAAGATGCAGTTGAAGAACAGTGAAACCGTCGTCGGATGCGCCGAGTACCGGACATACTCCATGTCCACCACCCAAAATGCGTTGAGCGGCAGAAGAAGAAGGCCGAGTACGATAGCGCGGGCGCGCAAGCGCGGAGCCGGACGCGCGGACGCCTCGAACGACGAAGCAGCATCGGAGCTCGAAGGTTCACGATTGTCACGTTGGGGATTCATTAAGCAACATTGCCTTTCTGGATGGATCTTTTCGCCAAATGCCGCCGATTTCCTGCTAAGGGCGAACGATGCGGCGCGATTCTGAAACGGACAAGCGAAAGAAGTGGACTGCCGTCCGCGAGATTAGACCTCAGAGCGCGTGAAAAGCGCCTCGTACACGCGTGCGCGACGAGGCACGGCGGCACGGGGGAGTATAATATAGGTCAAGCGCGTTAAGCGCGGGCGGGAAAAATAATGAAACCAACATTTCGAAGCACGACAATCTGCGGAGTCAGGCGCAACGGCAAAACGGCCATCGCCGCCGACGGACAGGTGACGCTGGACAAGACCATTATCAAGCACAGCGCACGCAAGCTGAGGCGCATGTACCATGACCGCGTGCTCGTCGGCTTCGCGGGAAGCGCCGCCGATGCACAGGCGCTGGCGGATCGGTTCGAAGCCAAGCTCGAATCGGCCCAGGGAAACCTCAAACGCGCCGTCATTGAGTTCGCCAAGGAATGGCGGTCCGATCGCGTCCTGCGGCGCTTCGAGGCGCTGATGGTGGTCGGGGATCCCGAGTACCTGCTGGTGCTCTCCGGCGACGGAAACGTGATCGAGCCCGACGATGGCATCGCGGCGATCGGCTCCGGCGGACCCTACGCCCAGGCCGCCGCCAAGGCCCTGCTGGAGAACACGGAGCTATCCGCGCTGGAGATTGTCGAGCGCTCGCTCAAGATCGCCTCCGATATCTGCATCTACACGAACGATCATATCAGCGTCGAAGAGACGTAAGAGGTTCGCGGATCTAAAAAGGCAAACGCCCGAGGCCGTCTAGCGGCTTCGGGCGCATGCAATCCATGGTGCCGAGGAGGGGACTCGAACCCCTAAGTCTTGCGACACCAGCTCCTGAAACTGGCGTGTCTACCAATTTCACCACCTCGGCAGAGTGTGGAGAAGTCGAATACGAGCGATTCGACATTGAGAATTATACCGGGACATGGTATATTGAGTCAAGACCCGTTTGCGAACAACCCAGGGCGATCGCATCTCTAACTGTTAACAGCGGCGCGAGTCCTGTCCTGAAAGGGCCGGCCTGTGTTGAGAAAGCCCGTGAAGGGGCTAATCGGTAGGCGGCCAGCATTTTCGTGAGCCGGCAGCCCGATTGATGGGGCTTGACATCTCAGGACGGTCGTTCACGGCCGGAAACCGAGCCAATATCGGTGACAATCGTTGATATGAGTAGATGCGATCGCCCTTGCGAACAACCTTCGCGTTGTTCGCAACGATTAGAGACTCACCTCACGGCGCATCCTTCAGGGAGTCGCAATTCGCGCCAATAATCATGATACGGCGACCGAACGGCCCGCGCACATCTTTCGTTACCAGGCTCGTGTGCGCTGTTTGCTCCGGCGCTTGGAGGCAATACGACTTGCAGAATCGCCGACGAGACGACCTGCGAACAGGCGTCGTCCTGACTGCGACGCTCTTCGCCATAATGACCCTGGCGCATACGGATGCAGCGGCCCACCTCCGCAAGCACCGCCACGCGGACAGCCGAGCGCTGTATTCGCGCCGTGCCCCTGCGCTCCCGTCCCGCGGCGTCACCGACACGCGTGATCCTTCGCCTGTTGTCGTCGGCCGCCTCGGCGTCGTCACCGTGGATAACGTCCCGATCAACGCTGGACGCGAGCAGTATGGACGTCTTCTATCCCGAGTCTCGAAGGGCGCCAACCTTACGATTACCGGGCAAGAGGGCGAATACTACGCCGTGATGATGATAGACCACAGTATTGGCTTCATCGCCAAGGACAAGGTCGACCTCCTCGACTACGAATTAACGGCCGATGTCACGACAATGGGCGGCGCTGGCCCCAAGGGACAGGCGCTTGTGCAGGCCGCGATGCAGTATCTCAATGTCGTCCCCTACCGCTGGGGCGGGACAACCATGAGCGGCATCGACTGCTCTGGATTCGTCCGTGCGGTTTATGGGACCCAGGGAATGACCCTACCCCGCACCGCCGCGGAACAGGTCGGGCTTGGCTACGACGTTCCCTTGAGCGACATTTCGAAGTGGCAAGCCGGCGACAGGATGTATTTCCAGTTCCACCACTCATACATCGATCACACGGCGATGTACATCGGCAACGGCTACTTCATCCACTCGCATATCGATGGCGGCGTCACCGTCACGAAAGTTAGCGACCCAAGCTACTGGGCCCACCTTGTCGCGGTCCGCCGATCTCCAGAGCTCCTCGGCGACGCACAATTTGCGAGCACCACGCCGAGGGCCCCAGATACCGAGGCGAGTCAAGCGCAGTAGTTTTGGCGACGGAGTATTCTGACACGAACGCCCGGGATGATCGTCCCGGGCGTGTTTTTTTGCCCGTAAAGCATTCAGGCTTTCGATCAAGGGCGTCCTTTCCCTCTTCCCGCACGGCCACCGGCGAGCGGACCGACGCGCGAGCTTCTCAGGGTAAAATAGTCTTACCATGAGCAACGAAATTATCACCGAAGTCGACGAGAAGGCCAAAGCCGCAAGAGATGCCGCGAGCGTGCTGGCGACCGCCGGAAGCCGCAAGGACGCGGCGCTGGAGGCGATCGTCGCGGAGCTGGAGGCGCGGGCAGAGGACATCTTCGCCGCGAACGCCCGTGATGTGGCGGCTGCGCGCGAAAAAGGCCTACCGGAGAACATGATCGACCGATTGACGATCACGCGGAAGCGCTTAGACGCCATGAAGCAAGGCGTCGCCGAAGTTCGTGCGCTTCCCGATCCCGTCGGCAAGGTCATCGACGGTTGGCAGCGTCCCAACGGTTTGCGAATCACCAAGGTTCGCGTCCCGATCGGCGTCATCGGCATTATTTTCGAATCCCGCCCAAACGTCACCGTCGACGCCGCGGCGCTCACGATCAAGAGCGGCAACGCAACCGTCCTGCGCGGCGGCAGCGAATCGATCAATTCGAACATCGCGCTCACCAAAGCCCTGCAGGCGGGGCTCGCAAAGGCGGGGCTTCCTCCCGCGGCGGTCAGCCTCATCGAGACCACCGACCGTGAGGCCGCGCGGCGGATGATGACCCTGAACGGCGTCATCGACTGTCTCATTCCGCGCGGCGGCGCTTCGCTCATCCAAACCGTCGTCAAAACCGCGACGATCCCCGTCATCGAAACCGGAACCGGCAACTGCCACGTGTACGTCGATCGCGCTGCCGATCCGTCGAAGGCGGCGGCGATTGTGGTGAACGCGAAAACTCAGCGGACATCGGTTTGCAACGCCGCCGAGGGCCTGCTCGTTCACAAGGATGCAGCGGCGAGTCTCCTTCCAGTAATCGGCGAGCAGTTGCGTGAGAAGGGCGTCGAGATCCGCGCGGACAAGGCGACGCGCGCGCTGCTGCCATGGGCGCTCGAGGCGACGGAGCAAGACTGGTACACGGAGTACAATGCGCTAATCATGTCCGTTGCGGTCGTGGACAGCGTGGCGCAAGCGATCGCGCATATCAACAAATACGGCACGCATCACAGCGACGCGATCATCACCGAGGACTATGCCGCCGCAGAAAAGTTCGTAGCCGGCGTCGACTCGGCCGCTGTGTACGTCAACGCCTCCACGCGCTTTACCGACGGATTCGAGTTCGGCCTTGGCGCGGAAATTGGCATCTCGAACCAAAAAATGCATGCGCGCGGTCCAATGGGTTTAGAGGAACTGACGACATACAAGTTCATCGTCCGCGGCGACGGGCAGGTGCGAGAGTAGTCCCCCAACGCCGTACTAGTACGATTGCGGCGTGCAAATCGGAAGAGCAGGGCGATCGCATCTACTCATATCAACGATTGTCACCGATATTGGCGCGGTTTCCAGCCGTGAACGAGCGTCATGAGATGTCAATCCCCATCAATCGGGCTGCCGGCTCACGAAAATGCTGGCCGTCTACCGATTAGGCCCGTTCACGGGCTTTCTCAACACAGTCCGGCCCTTTCAGGACAAGACTCGCGCCGCTGTTAACAGGTATAGATGCGATCGCCCTGATCGGAAGAGTTCATTCTCGCTTGAGCGAGCAAGTTGCATGACAAGCGGATCAAGCGCCGGACTGCTCGAAAACGCGATTGGAGTGCAGCGGAGCTCTGACGACAGATCCGCGTGCCCCCACTTAACGAGCGATCTTCAAGTTTCCTCGCCGTCCTTCCGTGCGCGCCGCGATTGCAGGCGTACTGCCATCATCGATTAGCGCGCGCGGGGCGAGTGCGCGCCCCTTGCGTCTTCGATCGACCTCGCACATCCGGAACTTCCGCCGCCGGATCGGGAGCCGGCGCGGGGTCTTCCTCGTGCGCGAATTCAATCGCGCGACGACGGAACGCGGCGAAACCTCCGAGGGTATAGAGAAGCGTCCCGCCCCACACGAGCCAGATCATGGGCTTGGTGCTGAGGTCGAGCTGAACCATCTCATAAGGGTCCGGCAGATTGAACGTTGACAACGTTACGGTCGATGGCAACTGCACGTCGCTAATCGCGACGATCGCGTTCGGCGGGCCGGGAAGCGCTGCCGGGACGGCATTCTTGGATGATGTCAGCTGATTAAAGACGAACTCCGGCCGGATTGGGTAAACCTTGCCCTGGTAGGCGACATCCAACAAGGCATGCGTGCGCAGTTCGGGCAGCTTCTGAATTGCATCCACGCCGCCGGACATGAGCGCGTCGTGGACCTCGTCCGACCACGACATGCCCTTGTAGTTGAACGTGTAGCCGCCGTAGCTAAACGAGTCGCCCTGATGCAGCGTCACCCCATTGTTCGGGCTCGTCGGGTTGATCGAAAGCGGTCCGCGATAGTGCGCCAGGTAGAGGTCGCCCCACGCGAAGTTCCGGATATCCGGCGGGTTGGCGAACATCGTATCCTGGCCTTCCCACGGAGCCATGAAAAGATGCGGCGACGCAATCCATGACCGCCCATCCTTTTCGACGAGCACGCGCAATGTATTCGCCCGGTCGTACGGCTGTGAAGACATTCCAAGGTAAGTCAGCTTATAACCGAGCGCCTCAACAGGGTTGTCCTTGATTAGCGAGAGATGCAAAGCTTGCCGCGAGAATGTCACCAGGCAAGCGATCCCTGCGATCAGCATTGCGACGCCGATATGCGCGACGATTCCGCCGGCCGTCATCCGCGTCGCCGGACGCTTCACGCGACCGGCGAGCAGCACGAGGTTCGTCAGGCCCGTAAACAACGCGGCCGCGAACATCAGGAGCATCCACGGCTTGCGACCACCGAGCACAAACATGCCGAGAGTCAGGACGATGGTTATGATGTAGGCGGGAAGCAGCTTCGCTCCGAGCGGGCGCGACTCTGACGAGCGCCATTCCAGATACGGAGTGACTGCCATCGCGACCAGCATCACGAGGGCAAGCGGATACACGGCCTGATTATAATATTCCGGCTGCGCCCCCGCTCCCTTGGCGAGCCAAAGCTTGGTGATCAACGGCGCCGACATGCCCAGCGCCGTGATGATGCCGATCGTCGCGATCACCGCGCTGGCCAGGAAGAAGCCGAACTCGCGCGTCAAAATGCTTGCATACGCCACCGGTTTGGGGATTGACTTAAACCGCACGACGAGCAGCGTGAGCGGCAAGACGAAGGCAACGATTACCTCGCTCAAAAGAAGCGTAAACCCGTCCTTGCCCAGCGACGAGAACGAGTGCACGGAGAAATCCGCGAGCAATCCCGTCCGTGTTAGAAACGTCCCGTAGCACATGAAGGCGAACGGAAGCGATGCGAGCAGCAGGTTGCTGACCTTATAGCCGCCGTTCGCGCGCTGAATCGGAATGCCGTGCAGAAGCGCAATCAAGAAGAGCCAGGGAACGAGAGACGAGTTCTCGACAGGATCCCAGCCCCAAAAGCCGCCCCAACCTAGCGTCTCGTACGCCCAGTATCCGCCAAGCGCCACCCCCAAGCCGTGGATGCCAAAGGAGAACAACGCCCACGGGAACACGCGCCGCAGCCAGCCGTCCCAATCTTTGTAAATTAGACCGTAAAGCGCCCAAACCCAGGGAAACGCCAGCGACGCAAAGCCAAGGAACAGGATCGGCGGATGGATGACCATCCACTGATTTTCGAGCAACGGGTTCAGACCGACGCCATCGGCCGGGACAGGCCCATCGCCCAGCTTGAAGGGACACTTGACCAGAACGAGGGTGAGCAGGAACGATTGCAGGACCGCGAAGATCGGCCAGATCCGCGCTTCCTTGCCGCCCGCGCGATGGGCAAGCACCGCGCCGAGCACGGATGTCCAGAGCACCCACAGCAAGATGCTCCCCTCTTGACCGCCCCAGAAGGCGGCGAGCAGATAACGCGCCGACGAGCGGCGCGCCGAGTACTCGGCGACGTAGGCAACCTGAAACTGGTGGGTCGCGATAAGGAATACAAGATAGGCGCTGGCGGACGCGACACATACGGCGGCCGCAATGGCTGCTCGTTTCGCCAGAGCCGCCATCGCTTCGGGAGCCTGCGCCCGCCAGGACGCGACGAACAAGCCCGCCGCTGTAATCGTTGCGATTAGCGCCAGGGCAAGGAGTACGTAGCCAGCGATCATAAGTCGTCCTCGGTCGGGATCAAATTCCCTTTAGTGCCGTAGAGCGCCCATAGCTGCGCTCGCTATCGCTTCCCTGATACTTCGACGGACACTTCAGCATCAGCTTATCGGCCTGAAACGTGCTGCCGTCATAACGGCCGATTGCCGTCACCTGCACCGCCTGCTCGAAGTTTGCCGGCCGCGTCGCCACAAATGAAACGGGCAGCGCATCGTGCTGGTCGTTGACAATCACAAAGTTCAATCTCCCGGCATCGCCATAGTGAATGCTTGCCTTGTCGAGTTTGCCCATCACCTGAACGCTGCCGTCCGCATGCCTGGCCTGGTCAAACGACACGTACGGCGTCAACGTCCGCACAAATGCCGTCGCGCCAAACGCCAGAGCGGCAACAATGATTGCCAGTCCGAGCCATGCCGCAGGTTTCATTGTACTCCAGTTTCCTTATCTTGAGAAGAATCGTTTTCTATAGATAATTTACCTACAATGCGTTCAATATGGCTCAGCCGCCTGTCCACTGCCAGAATAAAGAGAAAAACGCCGGCCCAGACCAGCAGCGCGACGATCAGAAGAGGCATCATTCCTTGCATTGGTATTCCTCCCAGGCCATGCGCACCAGGTCGGCGCGAACGGCAATGTTCTGCAGCCAGGCGTACAGGCCGATAAAGCCGGCTCCCGCGGCAAGCAGCGTCCACGAGTAGGCAGCGTCAAACTGAGTATTCTTTGGGTGAAGGGATTGGGTCGCCATGTACTTGGGCACGACGTACCCGAGCATAGGCGTCATAACCACCGCGAAGAGGACGTAGACCGCGCACACCGACGCACGCTTTTCGGCGTCCTCGATCCCCGCGCGCAAAACGAAATAGGCGGCATAGATGAGCAGCAACAGGAAGATGCAGATCTGCTTGGGATCCCAATTCCAGTAAGCTCCCCACTCCACCCGAGCAAACACGGATCCCGTCACGGTCGCCAACACGCAAAACAACGCGGCCAGCGCAACCGACGTTTTGCTGCGAATATCGTCAACTGGATCGCGCCCCCTCGTCAGATACCGCAATGCGTACCAGCCGGACACAAAGGCCGCGACAATGACGACCATGGAGTTAGGAAGGTGAAGAATGATGATCCGCGCCAAATCGGGAGAAGAAAAGACGCCCCCCGCCGCGGCGGGCACGGCTGATGGAAGCCAAAGAAAGGTCGCCACGAGAACCAACGCTATCCAAACGCCTAGGAAAAGCTTTCCGAATGTAGCCACCAGGTCACCTCTTAAAAACTCTCGCAAAGCCCGCTCGGAATCCAGCCGGACGTACCAGATACCAGTAAATGATTATTACACAGGTTCCTAATCGTTCCAGACAAAGTCGAATAACATCAGCGACGCCGTAACAGCCACAACAACGTAGGATCCAAGCACCTGCAGGTCGCCCAAGCCGGGTTCGATGCTGCCCGAGAGATTTCCGACTCCCATCGCCGCTTCTACGCCGTGAACTCCGGCCAGCAGCACCGGCGCAAGCACCGGAAACGACAGCGCGGCCAGGAGACCGCTTCGCGCCGTCGCCTGCGCCACAAGCGCCGCGGTCAGCGTCATAACCGCCGCTAAAGCTAATACCCCAAGCAGCAACACAAAAAAGAAAAGAGGCACGTTCACAACGCGAATTCCAAGCATTGCAACGAGCATGGGCGATGCAATCGCGGTCAATAAGGTCAGCACGGTCGCATTCGCAACGTACTTACCAGCCCAAACCGCGGTCGCCCGCGCGGAAAGCCTCAGGGCTAGAGCCGTTCCGCGCTCCTCTTCATGAACGAACGAACGCCCCAAACCCGTCGCGGCGGTAAAGAATATGACGATCCAGAGAAGCGCCGCAGCCGCCTCTCGCCCCGGCGCGGCGCCGCCGCGCAACGCGAGCGCGATTAAGGTGAGGGAACACGCCGCGAATAGGCCAACGGATGAAAGCGAGACACGAGTTCGCCACTCGCTCACCCACTCCTTGACAAAAACTGCGGCGGCTTCAGTTACCCAGGACAAGTGAACGCTCCCCAAACGCCTTCTCGCGCGGATCGTTTGTCGCCAGCAACGCGAGACCGCCCGATGCCGCATGATCGGCAACAATGCGACGGACCAACTCCACGCCCTCTTCATCGAGAGTCGCCGATGGTTCATCGAGAAGGAGGACGCGCGGTTCGTGCAACAGTGCGAACGCAAGGCGCAAGCGCTGGCGCATGCCGGACGAATACGCGGACACGAACTCGTCCCCGCGCCCCGTAAGCCCGACTGTGTCCAGCAGCGATTCTCCACGATCGAAGGAATGCGGCAACCCTCGCACGGCCGCGAAAAAGCGTAGGTTTTCGCGACCGGTGAGTTCCGTGTAGAGCGAAAGATCCGGCGACGCATACCCGACCGACCGACGGCGCTCCGCCGGATCGAGCGGCCTGCCGCCGAGACGCATCGTAACGGCCCCGCCGGTCGCGCGGAGCAGCCCCGCGACAATCTTTAGGAGCGTGCTCTTCCCGCTGCCGTTCGGTCCCGAGACGACGACCACTTCCCCCCCCGTAACGGCCAGCGAAACGCCGCGCAATGCGCGGCGCCTGCCGTAGGTCTTGGCGATTTGTGTCAATTCCAGTTCGACCGGCTGAATCTCTAGCAAGAAGATCTCCGAAGCGCGAGGCGGCTCCCTAACCGGGCGCATCAAGTCCCCGCAACCACACGCGAGCGGCGACGAAAACGCACTCCACCCTCATGATAACACGTCGCCAGAAAGAACGTCATCCGAGGAGCACGTCAGCAAACCATGCTACGAAGTATACCTATACTCAAGGAGTAGACGGGCATTTTAGAAGACCGACCGAAGCATAGAATATACGCCTATCTTGCGAAAACAGTCAAAATCAAAAAAATATTCCCACACAAAAGAAGGATGTTTGTCACTTGACATATAATCAGGCGTATAATGGTACGGCAAACGATAGAGAATCGTTTCGCATTTTTTCCGGCGCACCATTGACGGCTATTTTACCAGACTACCATTGGATGGGATTGCACCATGAGGCTAGCGCGTATTCTGCGTTCAGTAGTTGGTTGTGTCATTGTCGCCACGCCTATTATTGGCCTGATGGCTATCTCAGTGGCTCAGCAGACTAAGCCGGCAACAGAGAAGCCCAATCCGTTTCCGCTGAGCCTGTTCGGTCAAGCAAAACCGAGCGACTATGTCGACGAGACAAAGTGCATGGAGTGCCACGATCAGAAGCACGCGGACAACCCGATGGCAAGGGCGTACGCCAGCTTCCAGGCATCGCCGCACCGCCCCTTCGTTCAAGCGCCCGATCTTCCGATTGATAAGCGAGGTTGCCAGGGCTGTCACGGTCCCGGAGGCCCTCACATTGCGCAGGTGGGCAGCGACGATGCGCTCAGCTATATTTTCAGCTATGCCAATGCCAGCCCTCGGGAAGTGGCGCTCGCCTGCCTACGGTGTCACAACGACGTAATGACCGAGGCCCATTGGAAGCGCACGGACCATGCGCGCGCCAACATCTCCTGCATCTCATGCCACAAGATTCACCAGGACGGCCACCCGAGAGCGTTCGATGCTACCGGCAAAGCCCCGCGCGGTCCCATATTCCCGTCGGCGGCGGAACCGCGCAAACTTCTTAAGGCCGATCAGGCCACCCTTTGCGGCTCGTGCCACCGCCAGCAGTTGAATCGGTTCCGCATGAATTTCCACCATCCGGTCCCTGAAGGTCGAATGGTCTGCAGCGATTGCCATCAGGTACACCCGCAAAGCGCCGGCGCCAAGGGCGACGCCGACCCGCGCACTCCCACTCAGGTTGCGACGATCGGACTGCAAAGCGACAAGGAAACGTGCATCACGTGTCACGCGGAAGTTGCCGGCCCCTTTGTATACCAGCACGACCCGGTCGAGGGGATGACGGGGCAAGGCTGTCTTGAGTGCCACAACCCGCACGGCTCCCAGAATCCGTTTATGCTGAACTTGTACTCAAGAGGCTTGTGCGCCCAATGTCACGCGGATAAGCTGGCGACGCACAACCCGGGGCGAACATGTTGGCAGGTCGGTTGTCACGTCGGCATCCATGGTTCCGATCACGACCCGAATCTGCTGCGTAAATGATCGACTTGACAAGCGAGCGCGCCGCCCGGCGGCATGGCGCCCGATCATGAAAGGAATGTAAATGCATCAGTCGCGCGGTTGGCAGATGGCAAAGCCATTGACCTCAATCATCCGTCTTGGCTCGCTGGCGCTTGTTGGCGCGGCGGTTATCAGTGGATGCAATATGAGTGCGTCAAAGGGTTCCGCCAGCGGGCCAACATCGCCGCCAGTGATCCCTGTGCCTGCTCCGGCAGGCGCGGCGCTTCCGTCCGGTCACCCGGGAATGGACCACGCGAGCGCAATGACGCCGCCGCAATCCGGCATGGCGATGCCGCCAGGACACCCGGCCGTTGACCAGGGAAGCGCGACGATGCCGCCGCACGCCATTTCCGTCCTGCCGTCAGGTCACCCCGGCGTCGATGGCGGCGGGGCAACGATGCCGCCCGGACACGGCTCGATGGATCTAGGCAAAGCGCCGGAAGTTACGCCAACTGCCGAGCTGGACGCCAAGATTGCAAAAATGGAAAAGACGGGAGGCTCGAAGCAAGAGCTTTCCTTGCTCTACAGCGAACGCGGCGGCGCGCGAATGATGGACAATCAGGCGTCGCCGCATGTCAAGTATCGCGCCGCTCTTCAGGATTACCGGCACGCACTGAAGCTTGATCCGAATAACAAGGACGCCGCGAACAATAAAGCGTTGATCGAATCGATTTACCGCGGCATGGGAAGACCAATTCCTGAATAAGGACGATAAAGGCGACGCGGATAGCCAGGACGGGCGATACGGGTTCGGCACATAGACCTGCGGTGCAGCTCAGGAGATGAAGATCATGCGGGCACAGACCCTTTTCCAAGCCGCAACGTGCTTGGCAATATTGTCCGCCGCAACGCTTTGCAGGGCGGTTGCGGACGCTCCGTCGCCGACTCCAGCGGCCGATTCCGCCGCCCCGCAAACAGTCGCGACCGTCGCCGCGCCGGATACGACGGCGGCTCCAGCGTCCACTACCGCGCCGGCCGCCGCCACTACCGCGACGGCGGATCCATCGGCGATGCCGGCGGCGAGCCAGTCCCCTGCCCCGCCGCGCCCCAAGCCGTCGCCGATTCTCGAACACCCGGGCAGCCTCACACTCGGCTACTCCGACTGGGGCATCCCTTACGACGTCAACAAAGTGCGCCAGTACGCGACCCCGCCTCACGGCATCTATCTTCAGCAGTTGCGCTATGTGCCGCTGTCCGACGCGGGAAATCTCGGCGTCTTTTCGCTAGAGGATTTCGCCGAACAAGATTATCGCGACTACGGCCAGTTAGCGCTCAACGGCGGAAAAACGCACGTCGACGCGCTTGTGATGAACAGCGAGTTCCTCGAGCCGACCACGAACATCGTCCCGACCAGCGACCGCAACGTCCAGGAATACTATTTCCAGCAAATGGTCGCCCACGGTTTCAAAGTCTCCACGCGCTATCGCATGGACCAATTGGATCAGTATTTCGATGTCGGCCTCGACCCGCTCCATCAACGAACCCGTTACAACGATTTCACCGCAGGCGGCCGGTTTGCGGATGGATTCCTGAGCCTGATGTACAGCGATTGGTATTACTGGGACCGCACGGGAACGCTGTTCAATACGCACGATCAACATTCTCAGGTGTCATACCTTCGAGACCTAGGATCGCAATCGATCGAGGCCAAGATCGGGACACATAAAATTAGTCAGGACGGCGCTCCGAGTTCGTACATGCAAAACGCGACGGTCTCCGATGCCGTAACCGTCAACGACAAGACCGACGCATCCGTCAATTTGTCCCTGGACAACCGCAGCGTTCCCGTCGTCCAGAATTCATACGTTCGAGAACAACAATCGGCGACGGCCCGAGTTGCTCATACCTGGAATACCAACTGGCGCGGCACATTTGCCGCCCAATTGCGCCAGGCGCAGCGAATGGACGACACGCACACCTACGTCGACGAACCCCGCTGGCAGACATTCGAGGCGCGGCTGAATGGCCGGATCAGCCCGACGACCCGATTGCTTGCTCGGGCATCGACGGAAAACTGCTGGAACGCCCCGGAAATGCTGGACAACGGCACGCTCCTCTGGACCGCCCGGCAAACTGGCGAACTGCGGTTCGACGTATCTAACGATCCCTACGACTACTACGTGTCGTACGACCTTCGCCGGCAATGGAACGACTCGCAAGCGACCACGGTGGCAAGCGACATTTACCACTTTGGCGGCGATTACCAGGCTCTTCCGACCGTGAGCCTGAACGGCGATTTGACGATTGAGCGCTGGTCGGCCACCGGCAACCAGGCGAGTGGCCCGTCGCTAAGCGAGTTCGCCCCAAGCAGCGAAACCGTCGATTTCGGCGTCAACTGGACGATCTCTCAGACACTCTTTATGGACGCGAATTACTCGTTCTTCCTGACCGCGAACAACAATCCGTTGCTTCTTCAAGACGGCAACACAAGCGGACATTTCCTGACCGTGCAACTCCAGGACCGATTGGCGCATGGACGAGAGTTTACGTTGACTGTTTCGCCGTGGGTATACAAGGATACCGTCGTCCAACAAATGGACTCGACGCCGACATTTGTCATGCTGACCGCAACGACGCCGTTCTGAGCGGCGGCGGAATTGCGGACGATTCGCGATGCGGGCACGATCAAGCGGCGGTCGAATGGCCCGGCCGGATGGTTCCAAGCTCAGCACAGCGTTCTGAGCCGTCGGGAAGACTATAACGCACTTTGGAGATCATTATCGGCGCCGCTTCGCGGTGCAAGCGGCGCGATGAGCGCCAGGAGAATTCAGGTCATGAAAAGGAAATACCTAGTCCTCTTTTACATCTCTACCACGCTATTGGCAGTTGCGACCATGGCGATTGTGGGTTGTGGCGGCGGAGGCGGCCCGGTATCGTCTGGCTCCGGATCGTCATCCGTGATCTCGCCGAGCGCGGCGTTTGCCGCGCTTCTGCCCGCCGCCCAGGCAAAGGCCACCAATGTCGGCGAGGCAAAGTGCGCCTCGTGCCACGCCGCGGAGGCAAGCAACTGGACGCATACCGTTCATAGCACGAAGAACGTGACCTGCGAAAACTGTCACGGCCCCGGCAGCGCCCACGTCGCCCAATCGACGCCTGACGGGACAACGATTCTGACCTACCCGAAAGTCACGCAGAACGTCGTTTGCAGCCAGTGCCACGGCCCCGAGGAAAATGATTGGGCGACGACGCCGCATGCTCAAGTAGTCTCCAGCTTCGTTGGCCTGACATCCTATGGCAACGTGCCGACCTGTTTCCGTTGCCACAGCGGCGACTTCCGCACCGAATATATTGATGCCCCGCTCGCTCTCGGCCATACCGCGGCGCAGGTTGACTCGACGATTACGAGCCTGACTACGGCCCAAGAGGCCGTGGCGGCGAACAATGTCCATGCTACCGCCGAGTGCGTCACCTGCCACGACCCACATACGGCGACCACCAACTTAACTTCGTCCGGCGGGCAGTTCCAGCTTCGGCGGCCAACGTCGAACTCGGACACGACAGGCATCGCCGCCGGAGTGTCGGTCGCGACGTACACGACCTACAATCAGCTTTGCGGCAGTTGCCACAACGACCGCGCCGCCGATCCTTCAGACGCCGGGCTCGTGAAGAGCACGTCCCGGCCGGCCGTGCACAATGGCCCCGAAATGAACATGCTGCTTGGCGTCTCGGGCGTCCAAACGGACGACACGGGAGCGCAGTCGCCGGCGGGCACGTCCAGCCATATGAATGCGCCCGACCAGTGCGTCCATTGCCACATGCCCAATGCGAGCCACACCTTCACGGTGCAACTCGACACGAGCTGCTCTCCGTGCCACTCGGCAACCGACGCGGCATCGCGAGAGTCGGCCATCCAGACGGAGATTCTCGGCGACCTGAACACGTTGCAGACGAACTTGTCGACATGGTCGGCGACGAAGTTTGCGTCCCTTGCCGGCGGGCTTCCGACGACATATTCGTGGGACTATACGAGCCAGATCTTGGGTGACAGCCCGACAGGCACAGGCTACGTTCCTGCGTCGCAAGCGGTTGCCACGATCCCAATCGAGATCCAGCGCGCACGCTACAACTACTGGTACATCATTAAAGACCAGAGCTACGGCGTTCACGATCCGATCTACGAGCGTTTCCTCATGCAAATCGCCAACAACAACGTGACGGAAGCCTTGGCGAAGCTTGGCGTGACGGCGCTTCCGCTCTCGACTCCTGCGACGCAATCGACGGCGACCCTCAAGGCGTACTTCAACGCCCAGGCCGCGCGGGTAAAGCAATCGTCGTCCATGTACGTGCGAACGTCCGCATCCGTAAGGAAGTAGCCGCGCGTCGCGTGGACGCGAGGCAATGCAGAGGGGAGCCGCTATCGGCTCCCCTCTTTGGCATTCAGCTGTCAGCCAATTGGCTGCAAGCACAATGCTGTGGGCGTCAGGCACTTACGAACCGGTAAAAGTGCGCGGATTTATCCGCTAGCGCCCCTTGCCATCCTTTCCCGGAGCTTTTGCGACTCAATTGCCGGCCTCGGAGGCTGTCGCGGCAACGTTCGCCATCCATCGACACTTATCGCACGAGCCAATTCCGGTTAAATCGAAAGTGGAGCGCCTCTTGCGTCACGATTCTTCTCCCTGCGCGTTGACATCTCGCGAGACAGGTGATATACTTGATTTAGGAAAACAGGTTTCCTAATGTTTTCGATAAAAAAACTTGATGCTATCGTACAAGAATCGCTTCCACAAGGTCGCAAGTTGCGATGTCACAATATGTGCCAATGACACGGCATCCGCCGCGTCAAAAAAACGCTCAAGCGAACTAACTCGGCTGCGCCTCGGCGCGCTTCGCGCGGAACCTACCTTCCCATTTCATTTGCCGCTTCCTCTCCTTCGACAGGCTCAGGACTCCGAGCGAGGCCGAGGAGCCGAAGCGGGAGGAGCTAAGGGGCGCTTGGCAATGCGGCCAACAGTCTCTCCGTTTCGGAGAGAAGGGGCCCCCATTCCGATGGGGTAGAGAGGTCTCCGAACGCGCGAACCACGCTCAAATTGAGCTGTATTTTCATAAGATCGCACTAATTTTGGATCGTCAAGGTCGGATGGCACCGGAGAACGAAAATGAGGTTCATGATGAAAACAAACGAATGCGAGCATAGGGCTTTTACATTAATTGAGCTTCTAATTGTTATCGCTATTATCGCTATATTAGCAGCAATTCTATTTCCGGTCTTTGCGACCGCGCGAGAAAAGGCTAGACAGGCAGGTTGCGAAAGCAACCTCAAGCAGATTGGTCTGGCGTTCGTTCAATACTGCCAGGATTACGATGAAGGCACGCCGTACGCATGCTACAATGGCGCAAC
Source organism: Capsulimonadaceae bacterium (assembly GCA_031292625.1). GTDB lineage: Bacteria > Armatimonadota > Armatimonadia > Armatimonadales > Capsulimonadaceae > JARLGU01. The sequence continues at coordinate 63,769 of JARLGU010000030.1, forward strand.
CCCGATCGGTTGCGGCGCGTCTGGCCAGGAATACGGCACCACCCTGGGTTTTTGCCTATCACCCTACGTCAAATCGACAGCCGTATGGCGCTGCCCGAGCGACAGCCTCTCGAATCCGCCAGCAGTCGCGGGTTTTACCAGCGCCGGCATCTATGGCGGGTACTGGAACGTCAGTTACACCTACAACTACTACTTCATGGAGCTCTGGAAAACCGGGAGCGACGCCGGCGCGCTTCCGCTTGTGCTCTCGCAACTGCAAACGCCAGCCGTGGATGCCATTATCTTCGGCTCATGGCCTGGCGGATCACTCAGTAGCAGCTCATGGTTTATCGATCACTGGGTCGGCTTCGGTCCCCGTCTTGAGGGTTCGACACAGGCCGCCTCCCCGGCTTTAGCCGCCGGTCACAACAACGGCGGGAACGCAGCCTACGCGGACGGCCACGTCAAGTGGTACTCGACCGGCTATCTGATGTCACAGATTGCGGCCGAAGACGCCGGCTCTTGCGCGGCCAACACGACGCGCTCGTTCGGGCAATGCTCAACGATCTTTCACGAATAAGGCGATGTTCTCCCCAGAGGCCATCGCGTGAGCGCCGGAAAACAACTGCAACCAGCCTTTCCCATCTGCCGGAAATCGCAGGAAAGATCAGTACTGGCTGGCCCAGGCAAGCTGTCATCGCGCATCATTTTGCAGCCCGGACATAGAGGCCAGCGATGGCTCGGTCGACATCCTCACTCCACTGAATACGCATGTCGGCGCCATTCAGTCTGCGCGACAGCAGGGCATCCGAGACTTCAAACTCCACCTTGCGCCATGTCGATGTGCCTCCGCTTGTCACGCGGCCGAGAGGTTTCCACGAGCCTGCCCCGTTTGCGCCGTGGACCGCGGGATCGCTCGAATCGTAAAGCACGAGGATCGTACCTGGGTCTTCGTCGTAATAAACGAGGGTGAAGACCACATGAGACGTCGCGCCGTTCTTGAATGCGCTATCGTCCACATCCGCATACATGAACCGGCCTTGCCCCGCACTAATCTTCGCTGTTCGATAGGCAGTCAGCCCCGCAACCGTCACGTCGACATTCTTCGACTCGCCAGTGCTCGGGAGAATGCGAAGCGGAACTCCAAGGTCCGCAGCGCTGGTGAAAGGTGCGCTTGCAACCAGCGGACCGCTGAACAGCGGCATGGGAAAATGGTCGGTTCTAAACGGGGCTAGAGGCAATCCGCCTTGAGAAAAGACGTTGCAGAGCGGAAAGCCGCTCCATGCATAGCGCACGGCTACAGGGTGACGAACAAGATCAGTGCGCACGCTTACGGAATCGCCGTGGATCTCTGCCTCGGCCGGTACGAATTTGCCGTCCGCGCCGCAGATCGTAAAACCTGCGACCTTATCGGAGGGCACGACAAATGCATCCGGGTCCTCGCCGGGCGGAAGCCCGGCAGCCTTATTCAGCGCCACTCGCTTCGTGATAAGCCCGCCCGCCGCATGATCGAACCACGCAACGATGTGGTCGCCATGGATATCAGATCGGCGGTAAACGGGCGCTAACGCATCTACGCGTCGACCATCAAGCATTTCCGCCAGAAGCGCCAACCGCTCTCCGACGGGCTGTTTATTCTGCGGATGAATATCCGAATATTCGCCAAGATCCGTCGTCACGGCCATACCCGTCTTCTTGAGCGAAAGCGCCTGCTGCTGCGCCTCGCGCAACCACGCCCACGCTTCGCCATAGATATCTCCGGGCCTGAAACCCGGCAGCTGAACGTATAGGAACGGAATGTCGCCCTCTCCCCAAGCGCTTCGCCAGCCGGTAATCAGCGCCGAAAACAGAGAGGCGTATCGATCGGCGAAGGAGGCATTGGACTCGCCTTGATACCAAATAAATCCCTTAATCGCAAAGCTCGTCAGCGGAGCGATCATGCCGTTGTATAACGACGCGCCCGGGCATCCGGCGAACGTCTCGCCCTCGGGGATCTGGTCGCGATGGGCTGCGCAGAAATCCGGCGGCAACCACGCCTCAACCATCGATCCGCCTGTCGCCGAAAGGATCAAGCCCACCGGGACACCGGTATCCGATTCTAGTTTGCGCCCGAAAAAAAACGCAGCGGGCGACATGTTCATCAAAGCCTTGCCCTGAGCCATGTGCCATCGGTTATCCGGCGGATACATGTCGATAATGGGCGTTTCGCGCGGCGTGTCCGATCGAATCGCGGGGCGCAGACTGAATAGCCGCACATTCGGGTCTACGACATCCTTCAACGCGGGAGCCAGCACGCTAAACGACGAAATCGTACGCTCCATGTTAGACTGTCCGCTGCAGATCCACACATCGCCCACGAGCACGTTCGCCGCCGAGACCGTACGCGACGGATCGTCTACCGACGAAACGGCAAGCGTTTGCGGCTGTTCGGACGGCGGCATCGGAGCGAGATAGGCCTTCCAACGTCCATCGTTCCCGGCTTGCGCGGTCGCGGCGCGATCGCCGAACGTGACTGTGACACGCTCTCCCGGATTCGCGCATCCAAAAACGGGCACGCGAATACCGCGTTGAAGGATCATGTCGGAGCTGAACAGCGGTGAAAACGTCAGCGGAGCCGCCCATGCGCCGCCAACGGAGACAAGCATCAAGGCGAGAACTAAAACGATACGCTTCAAAACGAAATGCCTTTCTTTCACGACGGCGTCTGCGCGGAAACGACGGAGCCTTGCTGAGAAGCGATCTGCATCCACAGAGCCCAACCCAGCGAACCGGGCGCAACACGAGCGGCGAGGCGGTTGCGCCCCGCGCGCAGCGGCACCTCGATCGTGAAGTCGTCAGGCGTCGGCGCGCCGTGAGATGTCGCATTCGAGTCGAAGAGCGGCTGACCGTTCAACCACAAAAACAGCGCGTAGTCAACGCCGCAGCGAAGCCGTACCGTGCAGGCTCTATCGGCCACCAGATCGGTCATCGCGTAAGCGATCCGGCCGGATGAAAGCGCATAGTAGTTGCTAAGCCGGAGTTCGCCGTCGAACGCGCTCGCTGGACGCCACGTCAGCGTCTGCCCGTCCTCGACAAACCGTTCATCCGGGTTCCACGACATCTCCGGCGGCCTGGCTAGATAAAAGCTCGAACCGTTGAAGCCTCCAGGATTGTCGAACTCGCCGACGGTAAGCCAATTTGTTACGGGACGGTAGCTGGCAAACAGCGCGGAGGAATTGCCGTACACGGAGACCGATATGCCGTCAGGGCTGTCCGATGCCGCGGGCAGCGGATATTCGAGGGGCGCGAACGTGCGTGCGGGGGCGCTCGGGCGATCCAAAGCGATGGCAGTCACTTCGTACGGTCCGAGCTTGATTTCAACGCCGCGTCTCCAATCCGATCCTTCCCTGCTGCCAAGCGCACGGCGGTTTGCGAGATCAAAGGCCCGTATTGTGCCGTCGAGCCCCGCCGTCGCCACAGTGCTCCTAACCGCGCCGGGGGCCGGATTGTGCAGCAGAACATACCGCGTCGCGCCGCCTTCAAGCGTCGCGGTAATCACGCCAGCGGTCGCCGTCGATATCGGAACAACGCCGTATTCGGCGAGAAGCGCGGTCATCCACGTTCGAGTCGCCGCATCGGTGTAACGGGGCGTCCCGCCGAGCACGATTATCCAGCCCGCGCCGCATCGCCATGAGGCTGCAGCCGTCTGGCCGTCGCCAAACTTCGCAAGGATGCGCGCTCCATCGGGGAGCAGCGCAAGCGGAGAGATTCCCGTAAGCGTCAGAGGCTTCCCGGCCATTGGGCCTTCCCCGATCGCGCGAGCCTGTCCGAGCCCGTCAGGTAATTCGCCGGCGTGAAGGTAGCCAAGGCTCGTAAGCAGCTTATAGCGCTCGTTTGGCGCGCCAGGCGTAAATTTGCCTGACGACGCGTGCAGGATAAGCGTCCCTCCAGCTTGGACATAAGCTGCCATGGCATCCGCTGCCTGTGCGGTCAGGACTGGCGCGGCGCAATCCAAGATGACCGGCGTCTCGACGGGGTTTAATCGATGCCCATCCGCCATAAAGCTGCGATCGGTATACAGGTCCGCCGGTAGGCTGGCGTCGTGAACGAACTGAAAGGACTGGGCGATAACTTCACGCAAACGATCGCGGCGAGGATCGCACTGATACGCCGAGAGCGACTCTAGAACGCCAACCTTTTTGCCAATCGGCTTTGCATCCGACACCTCTCGCGCCGCCGGGCCGAGCTTTGCGAAGGACGGATAATATCCGTATGGCCGGCCGCCGACCCAGCAATAACCCTTTGCGCCAAACTTTAGAACATCGAACATCCCCTGCTGATGGTTTGGGATATCGCATGGAGTGCCCGCAGTCTCGCACGTATGCGTAATCCCCCATTCACGCGTGTACGTGCCGAGGAGCGGCGCTGGATCGTACCCTTCGTAACAGGTGTTGTGAATTGACGCACCGTATTTGCGGGCAATCCGTGCCCCGGCATCGTAGTCGTTGCCAATCTCCCCAACCGCTGTGGGTCCGCCTCCGTACATTAACTCGATCTTCCTGTGCGGATCGCTGGCGCGAACAGTCCGGCAGATTTCATCCAACATGTTTTCGACTGTCCAGCATCGGAAGTTTTGAAAATCCCACCAGATGGGCCGCAAATCGATGCCGCTGCCGCATACGGGCTCGGTCAGGTCGTTCCACGAGGCAAGAGGAACGCCATAACGCTGAGCCGCCTGATCGAGCGAAAGGCGCATTGCGTCTCGAACGTAGCCTCGGAACGCCGCTTGCGACCACGGCGAATAATCGTAAAGCCCGAACGGCGCGGAGGTTCCATGTTCAGGCGTCGCAAAGAAGCCGTCGCCCCATCCGAGGGCCGCAAACTGATAGCCGACGACGGTATCGTTCGTTTTATAATGGTCTACGGTAGCCTGGATCAGCTTCATATACGCCGGCCTGCCAGTCGGCGCGTAATAGGACAACGACAGCCGTCGGCCCACTTTTCCATCCTGATCTTGCATCGCCTCGGCGCGCACCCATTCTGGAAACTCTTGATCGGTGGTCCAGAAGAAGACTTCAGCTCGCATATGGGCCTTGGCAACTCTCGCGAGTCCCGCGTCGAGTTCGGTAAAGTCGTACTTGCCCGGTGCTGTCTCTATGTGGTCCCAAGACACAAAAAGGTTAACGAAGTTGCCGCCGTTCTGCCGAAGCTCGGCGAAACTCTCGGGGCTCAGGGAGTCGTCCATGTCAGCCCCCCAGGCAAAATGGCCCTTGCCCAAGTACTCATCAGGCCCAGGCAAGGCCGCCGCGCCTTTGACGATCGCGATGGCGAAACCGTGCGAGACGGCAGTCCGGCCCGCCATCGCAACATCCGCGACGGGCAAGTAATTGCCGGGAGCGATCGCAGAATCCATGTCGAAGCTAAACGTCTTCGTTTCGCCGGGTTTTAGGTTTACGTCGAGCCGCTTGGAAAGGATGATTGGGGCTCGGCCTCCCTCCAGCCGCACGGAACTAACAGTCGCATTCTGTGCGACACCGGGATCGTAGTTGTGGATCGACACGTCCAACTTCCCCCGGCTGCCGGCAGCGATTACATACCGATCCGGCGTCAGCGATACCCCCACCACTCCCGGCGCGGTGAAAGTTCCTTCGTTGCCGAGAACGGGGACGCATTCGCCAAGGGCTCCAAGCTCGGGATAGAAGCTCCAGTAAACCTCGCCCTTATCGTTGACGATCCGGATGTTGCGGTAACTGGCGCGGTAGATCCCCGTGCGATCGGGAGTAAACTCCGCCGATAGAAGCGCAAGCCCAAAAGGACGCTCGGCAATGGATGCCAGCGAGAAGCGCCGCTGCAGCCACTGCCCTAGCGCGCCGCGGGCCTGGTATGCGGGATGCGGCGACGCGCCGTATTGGTCCGTAATACGGGGCGCGTCCCTAAGCGTTAGCCACGTTCGCGGCACGGATTCGAGATCGAAACCGCCGGCATTACTGACCGAATCCGGATCGATGCGCATGTCATATTCGAGAATTGCGCCTGCGGGAATGATCTGTGGCGCGCTAAACCGCAGATACGGCGCGGCGATATAGACGCGGACACCCTTCGCGGTTACAGGCGCGCTGATCGTAATCTCGCGCAGGTCATCCGGCATCGCGCGCGGCGATGGCGTCACGCCATTCGCCCCCCATGGACGTTCGAGGATCAAGCGGGCATCTCGGGACAGGATCGCCCCCGCCGCCGGAGCCGGCACGCTCGCGGAAGGGACGAAAGCGGATGGCGATTGATTGACGACCATGTTGCGCAAGACCGCGGACGGCGCAACGGACGGCTCGGGCTCATAGACCGCCAACGGCTTGCCGGAAGCATCGTCGATATGTACGTTTCTCAATCTCGCCTCGTAAGAACCCGCTAGATTCGAGAGAATTTCACTCGAGAAAAACTGAATTCGAGAGAACGTGCGTCCTTCAAATCGCGAAAGGTCGAACCGGCGGGTATACCATGCTCCCGCATGGGCGGCTTGCACCGATCCCCCTCGTACGCCCTCGCCCACCTGATCGACGGCTCCTCGAGTATCGCGCAGGTTGCCAAGCGTCCCGCCGTCGAGTTCAACACCGCCGTTGAGACCAATGCTCTCCTGAGGCACGAACACCTCATACGTTAGCGCGGCGTGCGCCGGGATCGTGACGGGGGCATCGAACGTCTTGAGCGTCCACATGGAGCATGCTACGGAGCCAGGTTTGACGATGGTCGCGCGCAGGATCGAGACTTGCGCCGGCGGCTCGGCGCTCGAGGCCGATTGTTGGCCACTGGCCAGCGTCGACGCGATAGCTAGCGCCATTATTGCGATGCGACTTAACATACGAAGGGGGTACCTCAAGATCGATTTGAATGGGCGGCTTGTAAATCGCCACCTCTACTGCATGCCAAAAGTGGCTGTGAACGGCAAATTGCTCGGCGTCATTCCAGCGGCAAGCGGACTAGCTGCCTGGTTGTAGGCCACGGCTGGATAGGAGCCTCCGGAAAAACCGGCGGGCGCGCACGGCAGACCAATCGAAACGAGCGTCGGCGGGATCCACTTCGCGTGGCCGTCCGCCAGAATGTACACCGCTCCGCCAGAGTGGCGCGGATTGAGCAACCAGCACGACGACACGGGCAGACCGCCGCCCGGACACGCGCTGTATCCTGCTGGCGGAGTCGTTCCACTTCCGCCAATAATACCGGTTGCATACACGAGATTGCCCGTGTTCTCGACGCCGTCGCCAAGCGCGGAAGCCGCGTTCGCAGGGTTCGTAACGTCCACCAACCACCCCGCACTGGTTGGTATCGAGCACTCGAACAAGAGAACTGTCTTGCTGGGAGCCGAAAACTTGGACAGGAACGGTCCGATGCAATGTCCAGCAGCGATCGTCGTATTGCTATTCGGGATGTTCAGATTGTAGGAATAGGAGAGCTGATCCGATCCCTGATAGGGCGTCTGCGTGTCGTCCGGGCAGGTGTAGGCCGCGCGCGACTTAATGTAAGGATAGAGATCGCCCGGCCAACCAAAGCCCTCGCGGCAATCGCCGCTCTGAGAGGATGTTCCGAGGCCCACGCACGGGTTCGACCCACCAAAGGCTACGTTCCCGATCGGCAAGCACTCGTCATAGTCCGCAGAGTACTGCATAAACGCAATTCCGAGCTGCTTGCCGTTGCTAATGCAAGCGCTCTGCCGCGCCTTTTCACGCGCGGATGCGAATACAGGAAAAAGTATTGCCGCTAAAATAGCGATGATAGCTATTACTACGAGCAGTTCAATAAGTGTAAAGCCTTTTCGGTCATATGGATACGTCATCAGATTGTCTCCTTATAGCAAATCAAACCGCATTTATAAGCCGCGCCGATTCGGTTGGCGAAGCCATCAATCCGGGCAAGCGACGTCTCAGCGAACGGCGCATTACGAACTCATAGTTCACGCACGTCCGCATCGGAACATCCTGTCCCGCAATGATGCTGGCGAGCTTTTCCACGACCAGTTCCCCCATCGCGGCGAGCGGTGGTCGAAACGTCGCCAAACCGGCTTCTCGAGCGATCTGCAAATCGTCGAAGCTAACGATGGAGTATTCGACGCCGGCGGTCAATCCGAGGTCGGCGGCGCGCCGCATCAGACCAATCGCCGTCACATCGTTGCAAGCAACGATCCCACAGCCCGCGATATCGTCCGCCGCAATGGATTGTGCAAACTCCGCCGAAACGGTAGGCTGATCGTTAACACAATGCCAGGCGTCCACCGACGAATCCACGCGGCTGATCACGGGGATGCTTCGGCTCGCCGCGGCATCGTGAATGCCATTCAGACGATCAACAACCCAATCACCCGTCCACGGCGCGACATAAAGTAGCTTCTCGTAGCCATTCTTTATGAGAACGTTCGCGGCGCGATATCCCGCCTCGCGATGGTCGCTGTACACTTGATGGACGGCAACCGGACTGGAATGTCCTTCTACAACCACCGCTGGGACGATGCTCATTCGGGCCGCCTCAAAGACATCAAACTGATGACGCGACGACGCGATCAAAACCCCCTTAACGCCAAGATCGCGAACCAAGTCGTGGATTGCGGACTGAACATACTCGGGCGTTCCCGGATGGCCGTACGTGTTGACGAAATGCGTAATTCCGCCTCGCTCCGTCACGGCGCGCTCAAATGCCTCGGCGACGATAAGCGAGTCACGACGGCGGCCGGGGATCGACGTATCGTAGTACGGGTCGACGAACATGACGATTCCGAGGTTGAGCGCCGGTGGCGCGACTTCGGGCGCTAATACCTGTTCGGGAGGCGAAACAATCGGCGCCGCCACAAACGTGCCGCGCCCGTTTTCAACGCGAAGCAAACCGTCTTGAAGCAGGATGCTCATTGCCTTCTGCACGGTGTTCACGTCCACGCCGTACTCTTTGGACATGTCCCGCCGGCTGGGAAGCAACACGCCCGGTCCCCAAGCCCCCGTCTTGATTTTCTCGCGCATATCCGCCTCAATTTTCCGATAGGAAGGCAGAAAAGGCGTCCGCGATTTGGGTTTGGCGGTTAACATCGTTGGAATATACTCACACAGTCATATTACTATTTAGACTACGACCATATGATAACACCAAGGCTAACGAAAGTCAAGTTTGTTTTTGGGGATCGCTTTTAGCGAGCAATCTTCTCATTTCCATTTCCCCGAGGCCCGCGCAAGCCCGGCTATTAACCTGCCCTATGGCGCTCAATGCCAATTTTCGTGCGCGGCGCGGTATAACGTCGAAGCAATTATGTAAATCTCGCAAAGCGGGACCGTTTCCGGTACAGGAGGAAAATTACCGTGGAAGTCAACCCGATGGAATATGTCGAAGAAGAAAAGGGCGCGGCCCAGGAACTTCTAGCCGAAGAGCGCAAAGACAGCAAGCTCAACGCCTGGGTGGCCATTGCGATCGCGCTGCTGGCGACGTTCGTCGCGATCTGCACCGTCGCCGAACGCGGGCTTGTGAAGGAGATGCAGCACCAGCAGACGATTTCGCTCGACAGTTGGAACTTCTACCAGTCACGCACCATCCGCAGCGCGGTCGCCCAAACCGCCGCCGATCAGTTCGCAATCGAGGCGCTCAGTGCGACGGGCGCGTCGAAGGCGGCGTTTGAAAAGAAGGCGGCCGAATACAAGAAAGAGGCCGACTACCAGAACGATAAAAAGAAGGTGCAGATGGACGATGCGAAGAAGGCCGACGAAACGTACGAAAAGCTCAAACAGCGCGACGAGCATTACGAGCTTTCGGAAGCCATCCTCGCGATCGCCGTCTCATTGCTTGCGCTTACGTCGCTTACGCATAAGAAGTGGCTTTTCTTTGTCGCAATGGTTCCTACCGCAGTCGGCGCATTCCTTGGCTTTGCGGGACTCGCCCACATCCACCTGCACCTGGACGCGATATCGCGGCTGTTGCAGTAACGCTCTCATTCCCTCGCCCGCGTCGTTCAACGGGCGGCGGCTTGGCAGTCTTCAGCTCATTGCGCCGCCTGCCAAAGCGCCCCCGCCCGCCCATGTCCGTTTTGGTCGCAAAAATTTGCAACAGGCGTATTAATTAGCATATTTCCAATGGAATAAGTCAAAAGAACTTCGTCAGCGCAAAGGATTCCCATGACATTCCATCATCGCCCCAACGCTCTGCTCGTCACGATCGCCGCAGCGCTTGTTGCTGTGCCGGTCTTTGCAAGCCCCGTACGGGCGGCGCAAGACAATCCGGTTGGCGCCGCGCAGAAGATCGACAAAGGAATGCAGCTCCTGGATGAGGACGAGTACGTCAAGGCCGAGACGAGCTTTAGAGAAGCCATTCGGCTGGAACCTGACAATGGCGAAGGCCAATGCGATGTCGGCCGGGCACTCTACTTTCAAAAGAAGTACGCGGCCTCGATGCCGTTCTTTGTGCAGGCAATCCGCCTGGAGCCGAACAAGGCGGACTACCGCGCCTGGCTTGGGTGGGCGCTCTATCGGCAGAAGCGCTACGCCGAAGCAGAGGTGTACTACCGCGACGCCATCCAGCTCGTCCCACAGATCGCGGAGTACCAGTGCTGCGTCGGCCGCGCACTCGATCGCCAAAAGAAACCCGCCGATGCAGAGCCGTTTTTTCGCGAGGCCGTCCGGCTCGCGCCGAACAACGCGGACTACGTTAACGATCTCGGATGCGCCCTCTACGATCAGCAAAAGTACGCCGACGCCGAGCCGTTTTATCGCTTCGCTGTCCGGCTTGCTCCGAACTACGCGATGTACCGCAGCAATCTCGGATGGGTCTTAACGAAGCTGAACAGGGCTACCGAAGCCGAGCCGTACTATTGGGACGCCGTCCGGCTGGCCCCAACAGACGCCCGGTGGGCCGAGGATCTCGCTTGTGTCCTGTACGCCAAGAAGCAATTCGCAAAGGCGGATTACTACTATCGCAAAGCCGTGCAGCTCGAACCGGGCAATGCAAACTACCGGAAAGCTCTCGCGTGGGTGAAGGCGCATGAAGGTTCGGCGCATTCGTAAGCGCTATCCTCGTCCTCCACGCGCGCGAGTCTCCTGCCAACGCCGCGCTCGTTCCCGGCGGCATGGCAGCCGCGTAAGGCGCTAGCGTAAATGCGGACCGCCTGCAACGATATACGCAATCGCCCTGCCGCTATACCAACATCGACGAAATTTCCCGTTCCGTTCGTCCTTCGCGACAAACCAAATGGCCCGCCGGTGGGGCATAGAAATGGAAGAGGGATTTCATGATCGAGGAATCACGCGCGTCGACGGTTGAGCGGGCAAAACATGGCGACACCAACGCATTCGACACGCTCGTAAGGCGCTACCAGAACACGGTCGTCGCGTACGCGCGCACTCTGCTGCGCGATCCGGCCGCCGCGGAAGACGCCGCGCAAGAGGCTTTTGTCCAGGCGTGGCGCGACCTGCCGAGCTTAAAAGAGCCCGCTGCGTTCGGGGCATGGTTGCGGCGCATCGTATTCAAATTCTGCGATCGCAGCCGCCGCGCCGCCCAATGCACCCTGCCGCTCGACGAAAGGATCCGCCTGGCCGACGAGCGGTGCCCAGAAGCCGTTGTCGAACGTGCCGACGAGACCGCGCGCGTGCATGACGCAATCGATGCGCTGCCGTGCGCACTCCGCGAAGCCACCCTCCTCTACTACATGGCCGGTCACGACATCAAAGAGATCGCATCGTTCCTGGAAGTCCCGCAATCCACCGTAAAGAACCGGCTTTACGCCGCTCGCAAGCGGCTACGAAAGGACCTGTGGACAATGGCCGAAACAATCCTTGAACAAGGCAAACCATCGGAAAGCGATGAGTTCACCGGCAACGTGCTGGCGCGAGTGCTGAGCGAGTTCCGCCGTCAGGAAGCCGCCGCCCCCCACACGGTGAATCGCGGATTGCTGGATGAGGGTCGAACCGCGTTATTTGAGATGATCGCAACCGACGGCCCGCTCGACGTCACCACCGTACGCGACGGATTCATGCTGCTCTGGCGCAAGAACGATTGGAGGACGCTCGCCGCCCTCCTGACCCGGTATCTAGCGCAGCCGCTCACGGATTCTGAGGCGGCGTGGGCCATGCTGCATCGGACAAGCATGATCGGAGGCAACGGCAGCGGCAGTGCCATCGGCGAATTACTCGCGTCCGAACTATTTGAAGATTGGCTCCGTGACAAATCACCGGCGTTATCCTACGAGTGGCCGTTCTATCCCGCTGCTGGAAATACGCCGGAGCCGGTATTGGACCGCGATGGGCTCAGAATCATCTGCCGGGGCGGAGCGGTGTGTTGCAGCTACTCGTATCGACGAGTGTGGCCAGGCAATAATGCCCTGGATAAACTGGATGCGGCGCTAGCGGAAATCCCGGTGACGACCAACAACCGTCAGGTTCGCTTTTGGGAGCTCATGGTCGCAATTCAGGCCTGCCATTTCGCCAGAGACACGGCTCGCGCCACGGGCTACGTTGCCCAAATGCGAGAACTCGCGGCCACTTCCGGCTCACCCTCGCTCGACACGGAGGATTGGGCCATGACGCTTGGCGAAGAACTTCGCCTGGCTGTTCGCGCCAAGGATGAGGCTTCTACGCAGTTAACTTTGGCATCGTTCGAGGCTAGTCTCGCGTCGGCTACGAATAGAGGCGCTGAGTGGGTCAGGCGCGCCCGTTATCGAGTTGCTTGCGATCTCGTGCAGGATAACAGGCACGATCTAGCTGTACCACTGTTCGAGATAAACGCGCTTTGCACACAGCCTGTAAGCGGCGGCTGGGATTGGCTGATGTGGGCAGTCGCGCTCTGGCACGTCACGAAGGACCGCGAGCGGACGCTCACGCTGCTTCGCGAAGCAGCTCTGCACGGCCAGGACGATATACCGAAAGAATTTGCGCGACGTCCCGAGTTCGCCGATGTCCGCGACGATCCGGAGTTCCTGCAGGCAATCGGACGAGAGTAATCGCGGACGGCGCATGTTGTAGAACAGCCGTCGCCCGGGAGGATGTTCGCGCGCGGGTATTGGCCCACGAATGACACAGCCTAGTCGCATTTCCCACGCCGCAGATGTCGACATTGTCGAATCCTACGTTCGTCATGAGGGACGGCAACCGGGCATGGGCGCACAGTTCGTTTCTGCGATCGCAAGCAACGGGGGATGTTCACTTACTTCGCTAATGCCGACGCGACGGCCGTTAACGACCGTTCTGAATGGGCAAGCAGCATAAATGCCGCTCGAAAGCCGCCTGCTCGCCTGAAATCCCTGTTCACAGGGATTTCCAGCTCAGGACGGTTATTCATGGCCGTCCTGACACGACGCCCGTCAATAGCCGCTGATCGTTATGTACGCGATTTCCCTGTTGGCAGCAGCGCTTGAATAGACCGGTCGCGCCCCACTCCCCTTCACACGCAAACAGGGGGCAGGCCAAGCCTGCCCCCTGCGCCTGTCTTATCTCGCCGTACCGATTTCTACACCGATGCGGACTCGCCGCCGACGGGTTCGTTGTAGACGCCGTCGTCGAGACCGAGCGGAGCGCCTTTGCGGAAGACGATCTTGTTCTCCTCGTCCACGTCGACGCGCACGGTATCGTTGGCGACGAAGCGGCCGAGCAAAACCTCTTCCGATAGCGGGTCCTCGATCATGCGCTGGATCGCGCGGCGAAGCGGCCGTGCGCCGTACTGCGGATCGTAGCCTTCCTTGGCGAGGAGCGCCTTGACCGCCGGAGCGACCTCGAAGTCCATGCCATGCTGGCTGACCTGCTTGCCGACGCGAATGAGCATCAGATCGACGATCTGCAGGATCTCCTCCTCGCTGAGCGAGTGGAACATGATCGTCTCATCGACGCGGTTCAGGAACTCGGGGCGGAAGACCCTCTTGAGCTCATCCTGCACCTTGGTCTTGACGCTCTCGAAATTGCGGCTCATTTCGGGGCTGCGCGAACCGCGCGAAAAGCCCATCTCACGCTCGCCCTGCAGGAGCCTTGCGCCGACGTTCGACGTCATGATCAAAATGACGTTCTTGAAATCGACCACCCTACCCTGCGAGTCGGTAAGCCGCCCATCCTCCATCACCTGCAGGAGGATATTGAACACCTCGGGATGCGCCTTCTCGATTTCGTCGAGCAGCACAACCGAGAACGGATTGCGGCGTACGGCTTCGGTCAGCTGGCCGCCCTCTTCGTAGCCGACGTACCCCGGAGGCGCGCCGACCAGTCGCGAGACAGCGAACCGTTCCATGTACTCGGACATGTCGATTCGGATCAGACGCTCCTCTTTTTCCATCAAGATCTGAGTCAGCGCACGTGCAAGCTCGGTCTTTCCGACGCCGGTCGGTCCGAGGAAGATGAACGAGCCCATCGGTCGATTCGGATCCTTGAGACCGGAGCGCGAGCGGCGCAAAGCCTTCGAGATGGCGACAACCGCTTCGTGCTGGCCGATGATCCGTTTGTGCAGTTCGTCTTCCATGCGAAGCAGCTTCTGCGTCTCCGCCTCGACAAGGCGCGAAACGGGAATGCCGGTCCACGAAAAGACGATCTGCGCGATTTCGTCCTCGTCGACCGTCTTCTTGGCATCGGCTCGGCGCTCCTGCCACTCTTCGTCCAGCCGCCGAACCTTCTCTTCAAGCTCCGTCCGCTGTGCCTGGAGCTCGTAAGCTCGCTCGTACCGCTGATTGGCGGGGACGTTCTGGAGCTCCTTCTGGATATTCTGCAGCTCCAGCTTTGCCTCGCGCAGATCTTGCGGCGGCATCGCCGACCGCAGGCGAACACGCGAGGACGCTTCGTCGATCAGGTCGATGGCCTTGTCCGGCAAGAAACGATCCGAGATGTAGCGGTCCGCGAGACGCGCAGCGGCATCGAGAGCATCGTTCGTAATCTCGACGCTATGGTGGATCTCGTAACGGCTTCGCAGGCCCTTGAGGATCTCGATCGCCTCTTCGACGCTCGGCTCCTTGACCTGGATCGGTTGGAACCGGCGCTGAAGCGCGGCGTCCCGCTCGATATACTTGCGGTACTCGTCCATCGTCGTCGCGCCGACGCACTGAAGCTCGCCCCTCGCGAGCGCTGGCTTCATGATGTTGGATGCGTCGATTGCGCCCTCGGCCGCCCCGGCGCCGACCAGCGTGTGCAACTCGTCGATGAACAAGATGACCTCGCCAGCCGCCTTGCGCACCTCTTCCATGACGCGCTTCATGCGCTCTTCAAACTCGCCGCGATATTTCGTTCCCGCAACAAGAGCCGCAAGATCCAGGGCGACGATTCGCTTATCCTTGAGCATCTCGGGAATGTCGCCGGTGACGATCCGCTGCGCGAGGCCTTCCGCGATGGCGGTCTTGCCGACGCCCGGTTCGCCAAGGAGGCATGGGTTGTTTTTGGTGCGGCGCGAGATAATCTGAATGACGCGCTCTATTTCGCTGTTGCGGCCGATGACGGGATCAAGCTTCTCTTCGCGAGCCAACTGCGTGAGATCGCGACCGAATTCGTCGAGCGTCGGTGTACGCCGTTTGGGGCTCGCGGCCGCGCTCTGCGGATTGTCGCCGCCTTCCTGCAGGCTGGTCACCTCGCGGCGCGTTCGCTCAAGATCGACGCCCAGTTTGGATAGAACGCGGCCAGCCAGGCCCTCGTTCTCGCGGATCAGTCCCAGGAGGAGATGCTCGGTGCCGATGTAATTGTTGTTAAGCTGACGCGCCTCGTCATAGGCGAGATCGATCACGCGCTTGGCGCGCGGCGTGAGCTGCATATCCTGCCCGAGCCTGCCGTCGCCGCGCGTCACCTGCCGTTCGATCTCCGAACGGATACGCCCCAACGACACGCCAAGGCGATCGAGAATTCTGGCCGCGACACTGTCGTTTTCGCGAACCAAGCCAAGCAGGATGTGCTCGGTCGATACATAGTTCTCGCCCAGCCGCCCAGCCTCTTCTTGCGCGTAGAAGACGACCTTGCGTGCTCGCTCTGTAAATCTTTGCCACATGATCTCAGTACCCCCTGCCTGACCGAAGCTTCCCGGCCACGCTCAACCTCGCCATTGCCTCACCAGCCATTATACCCCGGCAGCTTCGGCATACTCGAAAGTCGCTCTCTTGCAGCTCACGACTTTGGACAATGCAACTCGCCCGTTGTTACAGGTCTGGCACGATCATGGACGAACGAAACCAAGATCCGTGGCAAGTAGCCATTTTGTCTTACAAGCTGAATCACCCGAAGAGCGGCAAATCAATATGCCTGCCGCCTACATTGCCCACAACAGGACCGTATCGTGGCGAATGGCATACACACCCATAACCGCATTAGGCGGCACCGCGTTCCTGAGCCTAGCGCGCTGCCGCCGCCAGGTTCTTTCGCTGCGACGCATCGCCCGGCACGAGAGAGAGCGCGATCCGGAACTCCCCAGCGGCCTCGGGCCTGCGGCCGGGAGCTAGCAGCGCCGTGCCGAGGTTCGCGTGGGCTCATTTGTCTCGGCCGCTGAGAGGGATTAGCCAGCGGGGCTCCGATTCAACGTCATTGAACCTCCCTGCGGCACGACCGCAGGGTATCTAAAGAATCGCCGCCATTAACCTGCTGCGGCTTGTCTCAGCCCAAGTGGGTCGGGACGATTATCTTCGAAATACCTTTTGTTAAGCGAAGAGACGTGCTGGTCCGTGGCAAGCCACGGGCAATCTTTAGTATTGAATCCCCACTCGCATTTTGAAATTCATGAAACCAACTCTTGACATAAACATGGATACATGTTATTCTAATCTATAATAAAAATGTTATATATTTGCACACCACCGTTGCCATGAAATACGACAAAGTTGCGGAAGTTATCGAGCGGCGAATTCAACGCGGGGACTACGTCGTCAGCGGCGTCCCCGGGGAGCGCGAACTTGCGTCCGAGCAGGGCGTCAGCCACATGACCGCCCGGCGCGCGGTTCAGAAGCTAATCGACGAAGGCATTCTCGTCCGCAAATCGAATGGCCGGCTGATGCCAAGCGACAACGATACGTCCGACGACGGCCGGAAAACCAAGCAGGTTGCGTTTCTCGCCCCAGACTTCGATTCCCGCCAAATCTCGCTGTGGCGGCTCGCGCTAGTCGAAGCTGCGGCGAAGCATTCGATCGGCGTACGCGCGCTGAGTTACACGCATTGGGAAGATTTGACCGTATCGGAGACCTTCGCCGCATTCGACGCCACTTTTTTCATAGCGCTTCCGGACCTGATCCCGACACATGTCGACAATCTCCTGCGTTGCTTCGCTCCGCGCCTGGTGAGCCTGGAGCTTGATCTGTCACACCTTGGCGTTCGGTCGATAAATCCGTTCCCCGTTGTTTGCATACGCCGCTTGCTCGACCATCTTTACCAACTAGGCCATCGAAGCATCGACTGCCTCAACACGCAGCCTGTAGACAAAATCGCTCTCGACCGCATCGCCCAATGGGAGCTATGGCGAACCCTTCAGGGAGTGGACGGCGTGCTGCATAACGATCCCGTAAAGGTCCTCGAGTCGCCATTGCCCAGGGCCTACGAACTCGTGTCACGCCTGATCGAGGAGAGACGGCTCACTTCGACCGCCATCCTTTGCAATACCGAACCCGCCGCAATCGGCGCAATCCGGGCGCTTCGCGAACACAACTATGTCGTCGGCCAAGACATCTCGGTCTGCGCGGTCAACGACGAAGGCTTGGCTCAATATTTGTCGCCTACACTGACGTCATTGCAAATGGCCGATCCGAAGCCTTTTATTGAGCTCTGTTTGGAATGGATGAAGAATGACCAACCGGGATCGAACGGCCCCATGGCTCTGGAACCGTTGGAAGTCCCAATCTTTATTGGCGAGTCAACTGGCCTTGCGCCCGCTGCGGAAAGCGAAGGGCCAAGGCCGCTCAAATCCATGGCAGGCTTGATCGGTCTAACCGCCGATGCCCGTCGATAAGAAAAACGATAGCATACGATTAAGAGGAAATCCCATGAGACGCATAAGCGCATTTACATTAATTGAATTACTCGTCGTTATTGCCATTATAGCAATTCTGGCGGCGATTCTTTTTCCTGTTTTCGCCACGGCGCGCGAAAAGGCTCGACAGGCGAGTTGCGCATCCAATGAGCGGCAACTCGGTCTCTCCGTCCTGCAATACGTCCAGGACTACGACGAAAAGTTCCCATGCGGACAACCCTACCAACTGTCCCCCGCGTACTTCATCGGCAACGGCTGGGCCGGCGAGGTCTATTCCTATACAAAAAGCCGCGCGGTGTTCACTTGCCCGGACGATACCTATGTTCCATCAGCCGCGAACAGCGCATCTAACTTTAGCCTTCAGTCGTACGCAATGAACGAGGACTTGGTCCGTAACGACAACCAGAGTCAGTTCTACACGAAGTGCGCCTATTCTTCGCTCACAACTCCCGTCAAAACGATCATGCTTATCGAGATCACGGGAATAAACTACGATGTAACGAGCCCCGTCGAAACAAATAGCGGCGTCTCATGCGGCGGGGACGTCAGCGGCTGGCCAGCCCCTGCCCTTGCGACTGGCAACATATATCCATATCCTGCCAGCGATAATCCATTGCCTTCTTACCCGGCTGGCCGTCATACGGGCGGCGCGAACTACCTGATGTGCGATGGTCATGTCAAGTATCTACTGCCGACTCTCGTTTCATCCGGAGTGGGCGCCGCTAACGCGTCGGACGCAGCCGCCGCCAACCAGTTCTGGTGGGTGACAGCGGAAGGCACGACCTATGGAGGCGCCGGATCGCATCCCGCGACATTCAGTCCGCGTTAAACCGGCGCGCCTCCGCATCCGACACATGCATCTCCGGGCAACGGCAGGCAATGACGGCGCTCGCATCGCCGCCCCGCCCGGAGAAGCCATTCATTTCGCACATGAGCATTCTCTTATGTGCGTCCATTTTCGCCTGGAGTTTCCTATGCGCCCATATGGCCAGTATTTCGCCGCCGCAGCCAGTATTCTCATACCGGTCGCACTCGTTGTCCTTCCAGTGTTCGGTGTTCGCGCCCACGCGTCAAATTACAGCATCAATGAACTCGTGGTGCTTGATTCCTTCGAGGGATTCGGCGATCCGGGGACAATCGATACTTCCAGGCAAATTGTCGCGCCTGGCGATAAGCTCGGTTTTTCCGTGCGGTTTCAGTTTAACCGCGATGCGGGCGCGCCCGTAGATTGGTGGAGCCTGCACGCGGACCTGCCGCAAGCGGTCGACGGCTACGATACGGTGTCGTTCGACATCTACAAAGAAAGCGCCGATCCATCCGCCGCGCTGACGATTTCGCTTGCCGAGGCCACCGATAATCGATGGAAGCTCTGGGATCATGCGTTGAGCGACGTGCCTACCGGCCAGTGGGTTCATGTGTCGGTCAAGCGCGCCGACATGCGAATCTGGCAGTTGTCGAAGCGTGCGCCCGACTTCGCCGATATCACCCGTTTTACGATCGAGCCAAGGAGCGGCAAGAGCGTCTTCTACATCGACAACGCCATATTAACCGGCCCAGGCAAGACGCCGATGAACGCAATTGGAACGGACGACGACGGCTTGATCAAGTATCCCTTCCATCAACCGCTTCAGCCGGCCTTGCCCGTCGGCGCCGTTTTATACCCATTCGACATTGTACCGGCGACCGGCGATATCGAACACGCGACTCAAGTCGGACTACGCAATGCGATCGGCACGGATCTCGCCACGCCCTTCGCGCACTACGGTCCCGTCGCGCTTTCGCTGACGAAGGCGTTGAACGCATGCGGGATTCCGACGGCGTGGTATTCGCAGTTCGGCAACGGCTACACGAAGTACCTCACGAAACGCCAGGCGTGGGATGAAAACGCGATAGGTCGAACCCTTAACACGATGCCCGCCTTGCAGTCGGGTTGGGATTACGAGCACTCCATCGCCGTCGGACACCCTGCCGTTTTCGACGCGGCAAAAGACCGAATCGATGCGTTACTGCGCACCGGCGTCACGACCTGGGTGATCCCCGATTACGTATTCCCCTACTACGAGACGCAGTTCGGCTTTGCGGATTCGATGATCGAGGCATTCAGGAAAGACCTTCAAGGAACAGGCGGCAAGCTGCACGTTCGCCAGGGGTTCGCGGATAAGCCGGTCTCGTTCGAGGATTATTTCAGGGCTTATAACGGCTTCTTCCCGGCGCCGCAGGAGCTCGGCTTAAAAACCTGGAACGATTATACGCCTCCACGTCCCGATGACGCCGGCCCGTTTGCCGACCAGCGGCGCGCGCTCTTCCTTCACCTTCGAGCCTACGAATGGCTCAAGCTGCCTGATCACATCGGACGCTATGCGATTTCGAAGGGCGCACAACCGCTTTGGCTCATCCTTAACGGCGAGAGCACTTACGTTACACCCGACTATGTGTACCTGCTGCGAAGCCGAGGCGTCGGCAACCTGATGCCCGAGTCCTTCGGCAACGCCGGCCTTCTTTCGGAGGCGGCATATTCGTCGCTGCCGTATCTTCGCGCGGAAGCGGATAGGAACAGCACTCGCTTCTCGGCGAACATGGAGACTGGAGCTGGGGGACATTCCGCGCCGTACTGGGATTGGCGCATCGCCTACAATGCGGCTTACGCCATCACATCCGCCGGCGGCGCGCAGAACCTGGACAACGACTTTGTCGACGAAGCGACGATTGACCAGATGAATACTCCCTCCAAGGGTTACCAGTTCACCCGGTATCGCGATGCGGTCATCAAGGCGTGGGCGTTCCGGAACGCGCGCGCCGAAAAGGCCCAGGTCCCGGCAACCAAAATACTGTGTGTCACCGACCGTCCGGTCGGTCGCGAATCATACGACATCTTCGACACCGTAACGACGGAATACGCCGCGACCATGAGTCTCTCTCGAGCGCACTTCGCCTTCCGCGTCCGCGATTCGCTCGATCTCGCGAAAGTGATCGGCGACTACAAGGTGATTTTCTACTCGCCAAAAACGCCTCGCGTCGGAGATTTCGCGCTTCTCAAGAGCTGGCTCGCCGCCTCTCCTGGCCGAGTTCTGGTCACCCATACGTTCGTGCCAACGCGGGACGCGCGCGGGTACTGGAACTTCGACCATGGAACTACGCTCGGCGCGGCGGACGGCGGCGATATCCTGGGGCTCGGCAAGATCGGCACGACGAAGACGCTTCATGTTAAGATTACGAAATCCACGGGCGCCTGGCAATCCTTCTTTCCGACGGGGTTTGCTGCAGATCTTCCCGCGCCGCTCACCACGGCGCAGCATGGCGAGCCGATGGTATTGACGAACGACGGTCCCCTGGTCAGCAGGGTGAGGATCGGACAAAGTCAAGTCATCTACCTGCACTTCGCCTCGCAGGACCCAGCCAATCCGGCCGTATTGGAAATGAATATGAACGTCGCGCGAGCCGTCGCCCAATCCGCCGGCATCGTCCCCGAGTGCGAGAGCGATCAGAACACCAGCGTTCAGATGTTCAGTGTTCCAGGCGGTCATTCCGTAGTGTCTTGGAACGTGCCGACGCTAAACGCCTGGCACTTCGAATATGTTCCTGGCCTTCCGGCCATGAAATACGATGCGCCAGGCGCTGAAATCAACGTTCGCGTCCCCGAACACGGCGTCGCCAAAGCACTCGTGTACGACGTGTGGGCAAACAAGCTCACCGAAGTCGCGCCGGACGACGGGATCGTCACGCTGCGGCACTCAAAGACGGTCACCGGCCTGGATTACGTCGGTCCCGATACCCCGCTGTTCCGGCAGAGCATCGCTAAAATCCAGGCGACGCGCAACGCAGCGGACGCAGCGGGCTTTGCGCAAGCGCCCTAAGTTGCAAGTTTCTCATCCGAGTAGATAATTCGTGGCCCATCCGCCGCCGGATGGGCTATCTTTTGAACAAGACATATCTGACCGCAACGCGGCAGGAACACGCGCCCCCAATCTCGAATTGAATTTTGAGATGACACCTGAACAGATCGTACACAACCTCGCACTCCATATCCGCAACGCCGTCCGGCCGCATTTGGGCTCCATGCTGAGTCGCAAGCTGATGGGAGTCGCCGTCAGCGGCGACACGACGTTCGCAATCGATGAGATCGCGGAGGACGCGATCGTTTCGTTTATCGAGGAACGCGGACTGTCTATTGCCTATTATTCCGAAGATCGCGGTTTGATCGAGTTCGGACAACACCCGGAAGGCGTCCTCGTGATCGACCCAATTGACGGCACGCGTCCGGCGATGGCGGGCTTCGAGCAATGCGTCGTCTCCGTGGCGTACGCCGACTACAAGCCGGGCGTCACGCTTGGCGATGTGCGATTTGGCTGCATTGCTGAACTCAAGCAGGACGATGTCTTTCTGGCCGAACGCGGCAAGGGCGTCAAGTGGCTCCGCGGCGATGGGTCATTGCAGGCCCCGCGCCTACTGCCGATCACGCGAATCGATCGCGCGCCGCTCACGTTCGAGATCGCCGCGCGGCCGTTGCGCTATATCGCGGCAGCCGCCGGCGAAATCGTCGATGCCTGCTCGCTCAATGCCGGTTGCTTTTCGATCAGTTCGACTGCGTTCTCGCTCACCCGCCTCGTCTCCGGACAGCTTGCCGCGGTCATCGACATCGGCCCGCGCATCATCGTCGATGTCCCAGCGGCGCGGCCCGCGTTTCATGCGCTGGGCGGCGGCAAAATGATCGGCCTGTTCACGTATGATGTCGCGGCGGCGGCGCTGATCGCGATCGAAGCCGGAGCAATTGTCACCGACGCTTACGGGCATCCGCTGGACTCGACTCCGCTGCTCGATACGTCGCAAGAGAACCTTCGCTCGATGTGCGCCGCCACAACGCCCGAACTGCACGCGGCATTGTTGCGTTCCCTGGACGACGGGATCGCACACCTGTCGGGTACGATATGAACCATGCGGCTCACCCGGCGCGTCGCCCTATTGCTGCTTATCGGGATCGTCCCACTCGCCTTTAGCGGAGCTCTTCGCTGGCTGGCGTGGGGTGTGCTGGGCTACGATGTTCTTCTCGTCATCCTCGTCCTCGCGGACATCGCGCTGACGCCGAAGGGCGCGTACACGGTGTCCCGAGCCGTCGAAGACAAGCTTTCCCTAGGCGTCGACAACCTCGTGACGCTGACGGCGCGCTACCAGAGCGAAACCCGGCTGCCGTACGGAGCGCGCCTACGCCAACTCACCGTCCGCGATGAGCCGCCGGTCGATTTCGATTCCGGCCGTGTGGCGACATTCATCTTGGCTCTATCGGCGACGCACCGGGACGAAACGATCAGCTATCACGTGCGTCCGCCAGCCAAGGGCGACTACGAGTTCGGCGACACCTATATCGGCTACGACGGCTACTTTGGCCTGATCCGGCGTGTCGCGCGCATTCGCACCCGGCAGGATGTGCGCGTTTATCCCAATCTCGTCGAAACCGCCAAATACGATATGCTCGCGCGCAGCGGACGGCTGATGCAAGTCGGCATACGCAACTACCGGCAGCGCGGCGAAGGCAGCGAGTTCGAGAGCCTGCGCGAATACGTTCCGGGAGATGAATACCGGAAAATCGACTGGGCGGCGACGGCGCGGCGGCACAAGCTGATTTCGCGCCAATACCAGGTCGAACGGGCGCAAAACATCGTTCTCGTGATCGATGCCGGACGCAACATGCTCCAGAAGGTTGGAGCGACCGCGAAGATCGACTACGTTATCAACACGGCCCTGATGCTCGGCTACGTCGCCAGTTCGTCGGACGACCGGGTCGGGTTGATGGTCTTCGACGGCGAAGTGCGGACATTCATCCCGCCGGGCAAGGGCAAGACCCAGGTCTACCGGCTGCTCGATGCGCTCTACAACGTTTCTGCCGTGATGGTCGAAAGCGACTACGACGCGGCGTTCAAGGATCTCGCGGCGCGCTGGCGCCGGCGATCGTTGGTGGTATTATTTACCGATTTGGTGGACACGGATTCGTCCGCGCAGATGCTCTCCGCGCTCTCGATTCTTGAGCGCCGCCACCGGGTCCTGTGCGTCACGGTCAGCGACCCCAGCATCGTCGCTTCCGCGCGCGATGTCCCCGAGGAACCGGCGGACGTATTCCGGAAGGCGGTTTCGGTGCAGGTGCTCCAGGAACGGCGGCAAGCAGCGTCAGTTCTCAAGCACCGTGGGATCTGGACGATCGACAGCCCGCCGGAGTCGCTGAGCTCGGATTTGATCAACCATTACCTCGCGCTCAAGGCGCGCGCGGGAATCTGAGAAGCGCCACGGGCCCCCTTTGCCGAGGTGGGCTTGCAGGCTGAGCTAATCGTAACTTTTACACTAACACAAAGGAAAGTCACACATGACACACATTGCGGTATTGCGCGGGGACGGGATCGGCCCCGAGATTGTTGAAGAAGGGCTGAAGGTTCTTCGCGCGGCGGCAACGCGGTTCAAGCTGGACCTCACATTTACTGAGGCGCTCGTCGGCGGCGCAGCGTACGACGCAACTGGACATCCGCTGCCGGATGCCACGCGATCGCTCTGCGAAGGCGCCGATGCGGTCTATTTAGGCGCGGTCGGCGGCCCCAAGTACGATAAGATCCCCGACCCGAACCTGCGTCCCGAGCGAGGCGCGCTGCTTCCGCTACGCAAGATTCTCGGCCTCTACGCCAATCTGCGGCCAGCCGTGCTCTATCCCGCATTGGCGTCGGCATGTCCGCTTCGCGCCGACAAAGTCGTTGGCGGTTTCGACATCCTGGTCGTGCGCGAACTAACCGGCGGCCTCTATTTTGGCCAGCCGAAGGGCTGGGAAGGCGACCGCGCGGTCGACACATGCGTCTACACGAAGGAAGAAATCGTGCGCATCACGCGCGTTGCGTTTGAGAGCGCCCGGCGCCGTCCGCGCAAGTCGGTGATGAGCGTCGACAAGGCGAATGTGCTCGAAACGTCGCGTCTATGGCGGACGACGGTCGAGGAAATTGCCAAGGAATATCCCGACGTCACGCTCACCCACATGCTCGTCGATGCATGTGCGATGGCGCTCTGCAAGAACCCGCAGCAATTCGACGTAATTTTGACCGAGAACCTCTTCGGAGACATCCTCTCCGACGAGGCCGCGGAACTGACCGGCTCGCTCGGCATGCTTCCGTCGGCATCGCTCGGTGCAGGCGGCAAGGGCCTCTTCGAGCCGTCGCACGGCAGCGCCCCCGACATCGCCGGGACCGGCAAGGCCAATCCGCTCGCGACGATCCTTTCCGGCGCTCTGCTGCTTCGTTACTCCGCCGGAGCGGAAGAGGCGGCCGTGGCAATCGAACAGGCAGTCGAACGCGTGCTTGGCGACGGTTTCCGAACGGCGGATATCGCCGGAGCGGACGCGCCTGGCGTGCTCAACTGTACTCAGATGGGTGATTTAGTGGTAAAATACGTCACTAATCCGAATTGAACGAAGGGATCTTTATTGATCCCTTCTTCCGTTTGACGATCCCGCAATGGAGCGAGGTGAGTATGAAGAAGATTGAAGCAATCATTCGTCCAACAAAGCTGGACGAGGTGAAGACGGCGCTCGATGAGTTCGGCGTGGTCGGTATGACAGTAACGGACGTTCGCGGTTACGGCGCCCAGCGAGGGCATACGGAACGCTATCGCGGCAACACTTACGTGGTGAACCTTCTGCCCAAGATCAAACTAGAGCTGGTCGTAACCGACGAGAGCTTCGAAGCCGTGATTGAGATCGTCGAAAAAGCCGCGCGCACCGGCGAAGTTGGCGACGGCAAGATATTCGTCGAGGATGTCGAACGCGCAATTCGCATTCGCACGGGCGAGGAAGGCGAGATCGCGCTGTAAGGGCGCAAGAGACCTCGCTGCCCGCCAATGACGGGCTTAGAACGAACCATGACACGAATAAGCATTTCGATTCTATCGTCGATTATTATTATGCGCCCGACCGGATGACGCTGGCAACGCGCCGCGCCGGTCGGGCCTAACCCGCACGGCGCGTTATTTTTTGTCTGGCTCACCGGCCAAAGCGATCCGGTGGGCGGGCGCGACGCCGGTGTGAACTCCGGCATGGCCAGCAGGCCTGGGAGCAGTGAATTGAAGCAGCGAATCGAAATCTACGATACGACCCTACGCGATGGAGCGCAGGGCGAAGGCATCTCGTTCAGCGTCGAGGACAAGGTCAAAATCGCCCTGCGTCTCGATGAGTTCGGCATAGACGTCATCGAGGGCGGCTGGCCCGGCAGCAATCCTAAGGACATAGACTTTTACGAGAGGATGCGCGGCGAGACGCTCACGCGAGCAAAGCTCGCCGCGTTCGGCATGGTCCGCCGCCCGCACCGCACGGCGTCCGAAGACCCGCTCCTGCGCGACCTCCTTGCGGCGGATACGCCCGTCGTCACGATCGTCGGAAAATCGTGGGATTTCCAGGTCAGAGAAGCGATCAGAACTGAACTCGACGAAAATCTGCGCATGATTGCGGATACGATCGCGTTTCTAAAGGCCGAAGGGCGTATCGTCTATTTCGACGCAGAGCATTTCTTCGACGGTTACAACGAAAACCCAGCGTACTCGCTGGCCTGCCTGAAGGCCGCCGCCGATGCGGGGGTAGACGTCAACGTCCTTTGCGACACGAACGGCGGGACGCTGCCGATGGACATCCAGCGGATCACTGGCGCGGTCCTCGCGGAGCTGCCCAACATACGCGCCGGCATCCACACGCACAACGACAGCGAATGCGGCGTCGCCAACGCGATCGCCGGCGTGCAGGCAGGCGCAACCCAAGTGCAGGGGACGGTGAACGGCTACGGGGAGCGAACAGGCAACGCGAACCTCATCAGCATCATCCCCGCGTTATCCGTCAAACTCGGCTACGACCTGCTGTATCCGGACAGCCTCGCGCAGCTTTGCGAGGTGAGCGGCTATGTCGACGAGATCGGCAACGTCACCCAGCGCACCAACCTGCCCTACGTCGGCGTGTCGGCGTTCGCGCACAAGGCGGGCCTGCACGTCGACGGTATCCGCAAGCATCCGAAGACCTATGAGCACATCGACCCGGTCCTCATCGGCAACGAGCGCCGCATCCTTGTTTCGGAGCTTTCAGGCGGCTCGACCATGATCGAGAAGGCGGAAGAGTACGGAATCTCGCTGACGAAAGGCAGTCCCGAGGCGCGCAAATTGCTGCGCACGGTGGCGGACCTGGAGAACAAGGGCTACTCGTTCGATGGGGCGGAAGCATCGTTCGAGCTTTTGCTCAAGAAGTCTACCGGCGCCTACACGCCGCTCTTCAAACTCAAAGGCTACCGAGTCATCGTCGAACGCCGGGGCGAGGAGACGCAACCAATCACGGAGGCGACGCTGAAGATCGAGGTGGGCGGCGTGGAACAGCTCACGGTCGCGGAAGGCGACGGCCCCGTCAACGCACTCGATGCCGCATTGCGAAAGGCGCTCGTCGGCTTCTATCCCGACCTGAGCAAAATTTCACTGACCGACTTCAAGGTCCGCGTGATTAACCAGGCCGAAGGGACGGCCGCGCGCGTGCGCACGATCGTTGAAAGCCGCGAACACGCCGCCGGTCCCGACGGCGCTCGCCGCACCTGGAGCACGGTCGGCGTCTCCGAGAACGTCATAGAGGCAAGCTGGCGCGCCCTCGTGGAATCGATCGAGTACGGATTGATGCGGGGGAAAACAGCCGGGTAAGCGGCGGCCGCCAGCGCCTCGCGGCGCTGGCGGCCAAAGGCTATATGTTCGCCTTGATCCCGGCAATCAGCGGCGTGTTCGAACGGCCGTCCGGCTGGTCGACATCGTGCGTGGATCCGACAATCGCAAAGACCGAGACGCTTTTGTTGAGCCAAAGCGCCGGTTGAACGGCAAAATCGACGAAGCCGGATCGCGAAGCGTGCTGTTCAGTCACCCAATGCACGTCACCGTCGAGCGTAACCGCGCGGCCGAAAAGCATGCCGTGACGATACTGACCGTGCACCTGAGCGTCGGTGGCATAGTTCACTAAGATGCGGCGCGTATAGTATGCCCCCGACATCCAGGCGTCAAAGTTGGAGGATGTGCGGCGATAGCGGACGCCTACGTACTCCCACATGTCGTCCGGCAGCGTTGTCTCGTCGATATCGTGCGCGGATCGATGCCTGAGATAGAGCTCGCAATACTGACCGGGTTTCAATGCGTCTCGCGCGCCGACCTCAAACGTTCCCCAGAGGCGGCTCGGCTGGAAAACATACTTTGGTCCGAGGTACGACTCTATGAACACATCCCCGAGACCATAGAGCGACTGACGGCCGTTCGCGAAGAAGTTCGTGTCGCCGGAGTACTCGCCCGGATACCGGAACACGCCGCCGCTTGCATCGTAGCCAATTCGGGCGCACGTATGAAGCTCGTCCTTCAGCACCGTACACAACGGCAACGGAGGCCCTTGCGGCATCTGCGCCTGAGCCGGCACGATTGCGAGGGAAATGAGGACAGGAAAAAGAAAGGCGCTAAGACGCGCTGTTAGTCTTTGAGGACGCATGCGGCGAATTATACCTCGCGAGCAGCCTGGCTATTCCGCGGCCGGCCCGGCGGCTCGCATTAGGCTCGCTGCATTCATCGCGCTGCGCAGGAGTTCGTATGTCTCTTCCGTGTCCGCCCAACCTTCGATTTTGACCTCGCGGCGCTCGAGCGTCTGGTAAATCTCGAAAAAATGCTGAATTTCTTCCAGTGTATGCTCCGGCACGTCATGGAGCGAGACAGTATCCTCCTGGCGGGGATCACGGACGGCGACGCACAGGATCTTCGGGTCGTATCCCTTGTCGTCGGACATGCGCAGCGTCGCAATGGGACGCGCCTCGATCATGCAACCTGGAAACGTCGGGTTCTTGGCTATAACCAGGCAATTGATTCCACGATCGTACGCGGGAGACTTCGTGCCGCAGACCCAGCCATAGTCGTAGGGGTAAAACAGCGGCGAATAGAGCGTCCGCTCGTAACGGAACGAAGATGTCGCCGGATTGTACCGGTACTTATTCGACGATCCCTTGGGGACCTCGATTATCGTACGAACCACCTCTGGGGCGTTGGGCCCAATGGGAACATGCGCATGCGCCATGCAGCAATTGTACCTCAGAGGCGCGGAGCGCAACGCGCATCGCGTGGTGTCAACAAAAACCTGACCGTAGCTAACATCCTTATTCCGGTAAATTCCCAGCCAATTGCCAATGCTTCCGGCGTCCGCGGAATGCGCCGCGCAGGAGTACGTCGCTAACGCAATGTGGCGTCGAAGCACAGATTCTAGCGGATCGCGGACGTTTGCGACCACGGCTGAGCGCTCTCGTCCAAAACGCTCAGCGCCCGCGCTTCCGGCTCAGACCGGACTGAACGTCGCGCTGATCGTCGTGTCGGAACAGGCCGTGCCGGCCGCGCGGGCGCCATTTGCGCAGTCGCTTGGAAGCGACGCGGCCGATCCGGCGTAGACGTTTGCGGGCATCAGCCATTTGACATGGCCGTCAGCCATGATGTAGTTTGAGCCATTGGAGTGTCGTCCGAGCGGTCCCGTGAAAAAGGCGGAGTTCGCAGTTGAGTTCCTTAAGTATCCCGTCGCCTGAAGGCCCAAAATTCCGCTTGATCCGTTGATGCAATAAGGATCGTACGCCATTCCCAGGCCGCTTCCCTCTGCCGACGTGTGATTGGCAACATCCTTGGTGACATCAAATGGCCCGCAGTTCGCGACTTCGTAAAGCATGACCGTCTTGGAGGCCGCGTTCATTTTGGCCATCGAAAGGGCGACATATCCATCCGGAGAATTCTGAAGAGCAGGAACGGAAAATGTATTGTTATATGCGTAGGAGCATACGATTGCGTTCATGCTCGCATCGCTTGGACACGTGAAGACCCCGGCGGCTTTCACATAGGGATAGATCGTCCCGGCCCACCCTTCGCCCTGCCCATATGGATTTGTGCCGCCGGTAAAGAGCTCGTCGTAATCTTGCGCGTACTGGATCATCGCCAGGCCGATCTGCTTTTCATTGCTGAGACACGCCGTTTGCCGCGCCTTTTCGCGCGCGGTCGCGAACACCGGGAAAAGTATCGCAGCTAGAATTGCGATAATTGCAATAACAACGAGTAATTCGATTAAAGTAAATGCTTTATCTTTCATCTGCTTACCTCTTTTCTGCCTTGAAGCCGGTCGTAGACTGCCGAATGACAAGTCTTGAACTGAGTATAGCCGTCTGGTGGGGGCAGTCCGGGTTCTCGATACGATTGACGAGAAAGTCCCACGCCATCTTGCAAGCCTCCTCAAGGGGAGACGCAACCGTGCTAAGCGACGGCCGCCGATACTTCGCTTCATCAATATCGTCGAGGCCGACGAGCGCTACCTGTTCCGGGACGCGTATGCCCAGATCGTACAGAATACAGCTTGCCGCAATCGCGCGCCCATCGCTCCAGCAGAACATGGAGTCCGGAATGCCCTTCTCATCGAGATATGCCGCCAACGGCTCGCGCAACTCATCTCGACCGAGCGGCAGGTCATTCAGGATCTCAAGTTGCAGACCGGCGGCGCGCATAACGTCGGTGTAAGCGTTGAGCCGTTCCGGGCCCGTTTCACCTGGCACGTCGCTGTTGAGCATAAGGATGCGCCTGCAGCCGATGTCAATCAGGTGCTCCATCGCCTGCTTGCAACCGGAATAGAGATCGATCTTGACATAGTCCGCGCCCCGATATACCTCTGGCCCAAGAGAGACAATCGGCCTTTTCGGACCGGGGGCCTCCGCATAAGTTCGTACGTGGATCGGGCGGTCGTAAGCCAGAATGCCATCGACCGGCCATCGCTCGCTCGCCTTTGGAAGCTCCGCGGCGCGAGCCGCATCGCTCTCACCGATCAGGACCATGTATCCGCGACGAAGCGCTTCCTGCTCGATCGCATCGACAGCCATCGCATAGATCGGCTGCCGCAGTTGCAAGGTCCAGATGAGCACCATATTGGTCCGTCCGTAGCGCAACGAACGCGCGGCAGCATTGGGACGGTACCCCAAGTCCTTGGCAGTCTTGAGGACGCGTTCGGTCGTTTCCTTGGAGATTGTGCGGCCTTCGCGGCGGTTTAGAACATACGATACCGTCGCGTGGCTTACGCCCGACGCCTTTGCAATATCCACGATGCTAGCAGGTCGATTGCTCATTGGTTACACGTGAATATTATAAAGACGGGATGAGGAGTTGTCAAGCAATTTTTTGCGAGTGTCGCCGCGCCGACCACTTTGGGAAGCCTATCTTACGTGCAGCGTAACGTTCGCCGCATCCGTTTTGCCGTGGCCGTTCGACACAAAAGAGATCCAATTGGGCGCAAGCGGGATGCGCGCGTCGATCTCAAACGCGATTTGCGCGTCCATGACAGCGCCGTTTGGCGCCCTCGCCAAGGAGCGTTGATAGCGTACATTCATGCCGTCCAATTTCCATTCCGCCCTATTGACAGCTATAAACAACGGTAGTATAATTCGCTTATAGCTTTAACCAAGTAGGGATGAGAAGTGCGAAGACCCAGCGCGACAACCGTGGCCAAACAGGCCGGAGTATCACAGGCAACGGTGTCGTATGTTCTGAACGGCAAGTTCCTGGATCGGATCCCCGACGATACCCGCCAGCGGGTCATGGCGGCAGCCGAGCAGCTCGGCTACCGTCCCAACCACCTCGCGCGCAGCCTGCTGTCCGGGAAAACCCGCACGATCGGCCTGCTGCTGCCGTCGAACGCGCCCTATTACGCGTCGCTGGTCGAAGGAATTGAGGCGGTCCTCGACGAGCACGACTACAAACTGCTTTGCTGCCGTGCTGGAGATAAGCAGGATCAAGAGGCAAACGTCGTCGAGTTCTTCATGGAGCTTCGCGTGGATGGCATAGCGTGCGTTGCAACGACCTTTTCCATCCCGCGCATTCGACAGTGGCTCTCGCGTGTGGACCAGCGCCTCGTGCCCTGTGCTATTCTCGATGACTCAACATACGCCGCCGACGCCGACTGCATCATTAGCGACGATGTCGCGGGCATGAAGCTCGCAGTTGATCATCTTGTCTCGCTCGGACATCGCCGCATCGCGCATATTTCGATGTGGTCGGGCAACAGCACCGCGCGCGACCGCACTGCCGGCTACCGGCTCGCCCTCGAACAGCACGGAATCCCGTACGACCAATCCATCGATGTCAAGACAACGCATAGTGCGAAACGAGACGAGTACACGGCATCGATCAAAAGCCTGCTCGCGATGCCGGATCCGCCGACGGCATGCATCCCCGACATTGACACGATGTTCGAAGGCTTCTATACGGAATGCCTGCGCAACCGCGATCTCGATCCTTTGGCGCTGTCTGTTGTGGGCTACGCGAACAACGACACATCGCGCATTTTTGATATGACGGCAATCAGCCAGAACCCGGAGCAAATGGGCGCAATTGCCGCGAGGCGTCTTCTTGAACGTATGGATAATCCCGGCGCGGAGCCGCGCCTGATCAAAATCCAACCGTGCCTGATCGTTCGATCCTCGTGTAAAGATCTTAACTTGATAAGGAGCAACCAGCAATGAAACATAAGGGATTTACTCTTATCGAACTGCTCGTAGTTATCGCTATTATTGCAATACTGGCAGCAATACTTTTCCCGGTATTTGCGCAGGCGCGAGAGAAAGCGCGCGCTTCCGCTTGCCTTTCCAACCTCAAGCAACTCGGACTCGGCTACACCCAGTACGAGCAGGACTACGATGAGAACGTCCCGTGCGGCCTCGTTTCCAACGGATATGGAAGCCGCGGCTGGGCGGGACAAATCTATCCTTACGTCAAAAGCAAGGCTGTCTTCATTTGCCCTTCCGATACCACGCAGGCCATCACGAATAATCCGGACGTTGTCTCATACGCCGTCAACACGAATCTCGTCGGCTATGCTGGTTCGCCCGTACAGCCTATCCCTGTGCCGATATCGCAGATGGCCGCACCGGCCAAGACCGTGTTGCTGTTTGAGGTCATGAACTGCCAGGTTTCCGATGTCACGAAAGACACAGCAAACGCCGATTCGCCGACAGGCGTCGGCCTTGACGGCAGCAACTCCCTGCTCGGATGCACGAACAACAACAGCGCGTCCAGTTTAACAGCCTTGAAATACGCGACGGGCCTTTTCGGCAACTCGATTCTCAGCCCCGGCGCCGCATCCAATGACACCAATGCCAACGACGCGGCCGTAAACACGTCGACCCAATACCTCAGCGGATACGGACGCCATCAAAACGGATCGATATTCCTCTTGGCGGACAACCACGTTAAGTTCATGCTGCCAGCCCTGGTCGCGGCGGGGATCGATCAACAACAAGGATCGAACAACTATATCGCAAAATGTCCGCCGATCTACAACGGCAGTCCGGATGTCGCGGCCAGCACGGACTGTCAACAGCCCATCGCGTGGGCTGCGACGTTCGGATATCGGCGCTAAGTTTCGCTCAGCCTCGCTTGCTTCCCTGCGCAAACGAGGACCTGTGCAAGTTGTCTCAAAGGAGAACTCTCGAATGATAAAGGGCCTTGATCTAGCAATCCGGCCGGCATTGATTGCCGTAAGCCTGTTCGGCAGCGCCGTTTCGCTCTGTTCCGCCGGTTCCAATCCGGCCGCGCCTCCACAAGCTGCCGCCGCCGGCTACACGATAAACACATTTCACTCGGTATTCAACACGAACACCGTAGACTCGACCGGGCGCACGCAGCCCGGCTTTCTCTGGTACCCAGCCCACTACTATTGGATGAAGCCAACCGATGCCGCATCGATGCAACTCGGACCTGGAAACACAATCATTCTAAATTCCGATGGCAGCCCATCGGGAAACAATAACACACAGATTTGTTCGATGTCGCCAGCCAAAACAACATCAGGCTTCGTTGGAATGTCGTTCGGCGGAGGAGGCTATTTCGAAGCGACATTCTCATTCGACCCAGATCAAGTTTTCAGCCAGAGGAAGAAATCCGGCGAGCAACAGTCCAATGCAGGGTGGCCATCGTGGTGGGCGCTTTCCGCCGACCCGATCATCGAGCGCTCGCAAGTCCAGTCATGGATCTATTACTCAACAGCCGATGTCGATCCGAAATATTGCAACTCGGTGGAAACTGATTTCTTCGAATACAATTGCGAGCCATCCGACCGCGACTCCTACGGCGGAGCGCTGCACAACTGGTATGGGATCTATAAATACAAGGGTATCCACTATCCCTACGAATACGGCCATATGGGCGTACCGAAAGGCGCCGACTTCACGAAGCCTCACAAATTCGGCTTCTTGTGGGTTCCGGCCAGGTCTTCTAGCGCAGGCAAAGTTCGGGGCTATGCAGCGTTTTACTTCGACGATAAGCTCGTGAGCAACGGCAAACATATCTGGGAGCCGTATTGCGGCGAAGCTCCTCCTCCAACGGACGAACACCCGGCATTTGGCGTGCTTGACCGTCAGCATCTCGCGCTGATCCTTGGCAGCGGGGTTGGGGAGCCGATGACGGTGAAATCGGTTAATGTCTGGCAAATGTCCGATCACTGGAACGTTGGCGCGGATACCCTTTACGATTGCTTTATCGATCTCAAGAAACCCGATGCGATCATCGGACCGATCGGCCTGGACACGAAAACGCCGGAGTTCTTCGACGGCCATGCGCGGCGCGTTAAAAGAACGGCCGGCGGCGACGCTTCGCTCATTTACGCCCAGGCGTCGATCCGTTCATTTGCCGTGCAGATCTTCGACCTCCAAAAGGCTGGAACGAAAGTGACGTTCTCGGTATCCGCTGACAAAGCGCGGTGGACGACCGTCAAAACGCGCTCGACGACCGTGGTCGACGCTCAGGGCGGCTGGAGCCAGCGCGAGGTGTTCAACGCAGGCGCCCTGCCAGGGGATGCAGCGTATCTTCGGATCACACTGAGCGGCGAAGGCTCTGATCCTGGAGACTGTCAGGTCGGCCAGGTGCGCATCAACTAGGTGTGCCGCACGTTAAACGTTCTGCGGGGCAAGCGGCTTCGACGCTCGCCCCGGTCATGCCGAGGCGAGCGTCGACGCCGTATGAGACGCCGTCAGTGCGGGAAGGCCATGTACACCTGCGTGTTT
The DNA here is from genome assembly GCA_031292625.1 of Capsulimonadaceae bacterium. GTDB lineage: Bacteria > Armatimonadota > Armatimonadia > Armatimonadales > Capsulimonadaceae > JARLGU01. The sequence continues at coordinate 98,733 of JARLGU010000030.1, forward strand.
GTCGCCGTGCCCCAAAAGCCCCAGAGCGTTGGCACGACATAGTCGCCGAGGATCAGGCCGAGGAAAAACGGCATCCAGTTCAAACAGAGTCGCACGCCGCCATAGCGCAATACGAGGGACTTGATCAGCCAGCCAGCGAGGAACGGGCACCACATGTACTCCATCGAATAGGTCCCCGCAAGCGCGTAGCCGACCGGATGAAACGGCCACCAGACGAACGTCTGCCGGGCGACCGAAAGGATCACCATGACCACGGCTCCGCCCGCCATCGCGTAAAGCGCCCTGTGATCCGGCGCGGTCGGCGCCTGCAGCCAGCCGTTGATATGCGAAAGCATTCCCGGCCCCACGGTCATCAACGCCGGCCGAACCTTTGCAGTGCCCGCCCCAAACTCGTAATAAATGTGCAGATACGCCCACCAGGCACTCACGATCCCAAGGACCGTCGCAATGAGCAACGCCCAGAGCAGGCGATTGGGACGCGTGTTGCTCTCCTGTCCCATCTTCATCGCGGCCAGTTCATGGGGCATCGGAGAGTCGCGGTACTCCGTATCGAACCACGAAAGGTAACCGAACACGGACAGCGACTTATGCGAAAACCCCGTCATGCCGGCTGCATCGAACAACGTCGAATGAACCGGCACCATCGGTCCCCAGGCCCAGCCAGCGCCTGCTTCCGAAACGACGCGAGTCAGGACGATCAGGAACAGGAAGTAGATCACCCAGAACGCCAGCGCCGCCCAGAGCGGAATGCCAATCTGCGTCACGAACGCCGTAAGGGCCGCGATGCCAAGCAAGCCGCCCCACACCGCGACGCGCGGAGAAAGCGGCGACGCCCCATCCTCACAGCCGGCCTCGGCTTTGCGGTCCCATGCGCACCGGATCGCGGCCCAAATCGTGTCCTTTGAACGGCAAACGAGGATAATGGCGAGTGCCAGGAACGCCCCCACCCCCTGTTCGCCGATATAGGGCGGGAGCGCCATGCCGTTATGCGACATTCCTTCCGAGAGTCCCAACGAGCTCGACAGAACGTATTCGACTTTGGTCAGCAGATAAAAGAACCAGCACGAAAACGAGACCTCGACAGAAAGCAGGTACGCGATCCCGATCGCAAACGGATAGAAGGCGGTTGTGAGCGATCCCACCGTATTCCACGGGCGGCTCGTCAAAAACGGCTCCCAGTGAACGGGCTTCAGCTGAATGTACGGCATCGACGGATACAGGTAGTTGATATAGTTGATCGACTCAAGAATGCCCGCCAGCGCAAAACCGATCCACATCAGGCGGTTCGAGTAAAGCGAGCCCTCGCCCGAAGCGCCCTTCGCCATCTCAATGGGAAGGTAAACAAGCGGAAAGTTGATCCGCTCGCCCTCGATCCATTGCTTGCGTACGACGGCGCACAAACAGAGCGTCACCCAGCTCATCGCAAGTACGAACACCGACCAGATCGCCACCGGCGCCGCCCAATCCGCGAGGATCGCTGGCTGGTACATGCTGACGCCCCCACGGAAGAAGTTTTCGATCACATCCGGGTTCTGCGGCGTCAGGTAGGGCGCGATATAGTGAGCGAACTGATCGTAGTGGTTTGCCGGCGTCGTATAGTGCTGTAGCGCGGGCAGCATATTGACCAGCCATTGGATCATGCCGAAACCGGACACGCAGCTCGAGACGGCAATCATCGAATAGATAATCAGCATCTCGGACGCCTGTAATCCCGCGCTGCGTCCCATACGCCGCAGCAGCAAGTTAACGAGGGCGAGCGTAAAGAGGACGATAACCGGCCCGCGCAAGATCGACGTCTGCCCCCAGAGCAACGCTTGAACCACAACGTAGGCGTAATTGCCGAAATAGACGGAGATCGGAATCAGCAGGCTGCCGATCAAGATGGCGCGCCAGGCGGGCGGATTTGCGGCGGCGGATGCGGCGGACGTAGGCGCGCCGAGATCGCGCGATGCGGAGTCGTGTTTACGAATCGTGAAGTTCATAGGCTTTGGATGAGGACGCGAGCGAGAGGGCCCCGCAACGCTACGAATTTACTAGACGAGCAGCAATGCTTTCTTGTTCATTCACCCGTATTTTCGGCAAATGACCGCGAGAGCGCGAGAACGTGCAACACACGATGAACTCGTGCTGGCGCTCCCGCTGTCACAAGGCATGATCGGTTCCGTTAACATCAAGGTGACCGAAACAGCGATCGCCGTTCAGGAACTCAATCCGTCCTTCTTTGTAGCGTACCCGAATTGCCCCCGTCCCGTCGAGTTCCACGCAAGCGCCTTCGGCAAGGCGAATACTGTTGCCATGCGTGTTGAGGCCGACTCCGTAGGCGCCGCTCATGTCGATCCCCGTGCCCCCCTTTCCCTTCAGCGCGATATCCGTCTCGAAATGGTTGCCGCCAGCTTGTATCTGAATTCCCGTCTGAATTGGAGTTGGCCCGCCGCTCGCCTGGATATTTAGGCCGATGACCTCTTGCTTCTCCGGTCCCGCATAGTCATTGTGCATCTCGATGTTGCCGCCCAGCGTGACGCCTCGAGCATGCGAGAAGGCCTCGGAGTGGACACCCGCCGACCACCCCGCCTCATATTTGTGCAGCCGCGACTGCAGGACGGTCGCGTCGCCATGAACATGGTGCGTGACAAGGCTGGCGTAAAGCGTCCAGGGATACGACTTCGCGCCCCGTTCCTCGTGGATCAAGGAAAGGACCTGGTGCGTGCCGTTCGATCCGCCGGTATGATCGTCGCCGCGTTCGAGCGTAATCATTGAGTCGAGAGGCTGCTCCTTAAGCGTCCCCATCCGCATGCGTCTGGTCATCGGGCCGAGCGCGCGGTCGATCCCGTCGACGGTAAGCGGTTCGTCGGCAGCGGCGGGAGAGCGGCGCGCAAAGACGAGGGCTGCGAGGCCAGCGAGGGCCGACGCGATCAGCGTGCGGCGGGGCGTAGGCGAGTTGGTTGACAAGGACATTGAGCGCTCCTTCACGGTATCTTGCGTTAAGCACAAATCAACCGCATGACGTCCCGAATCCTGCTGCGCTTCGCATTTTTTGCCCGCGCCTCGTTCGCGGCGGCGATCGACGAAGGCACGTCGACACGCGTACATCGCTTTGCCGCTATCGTCCGATCCCAGGCCACATCGTGAAGCCGTGAAACCGCCCCGTCGGCCCTTAATCAAAAATTGCCCGGCGGCAACGAAGCCGTCCTAAAAACCATTGCGATTCTTACACACGCTCTTAAATGCAACCGAGCCAACACATTAGCCCGCCGCATATCAATCGCGCAGCTTAACATCGTCGCCCGTCCATGAGATCGTGTCGGTGCGGACGCCCCAATCGATCGCGACGGTTCGGCCGCCGGAAACCAGGGTGACGGATAGGCGCGGCTCCGGGCTACCCGCGGGCAACGGCGCGAGGACGGCGACGAAGTGAGGATTGGATGTCGTCGCGGTTGCACGAATGCGCTGATACGTATTCGGCGCGCGGCCGGGATAGTCATCGGGCGTGAACACTTCGCTGGTGAGCGACATGGGCGCGGATGCGTTCAAGAGAACTCTCATCTTCGGGTCCGTAGCGCGGGCGGACGGTCTGATCGTGAACGAGGTTATCCCATCCGTCTCGATTTTCATGTCCTGCCAGGTAATCATCTGCCACGTGAATTGATGGGGCTGACCGCTCCAATCCATGTCGTCCAGGACGACGGCATAGGCCGGAATGCTTGGCGTGGTCATCGAAGGGCGAATGAAGAGAACGTGGCGCAACGCTTTGTCGAGCGGGACGCCTTTTCCGCCGCCATTGTTGTGGTTATACGCGGACAGCGCATCGACGAGAGCGTAACCTTGGCGGGCATTGTTGTCGTAGCGAAGCACCTTCCCGTCTGTTCCGAGAGCCGCGCCGGTTAGAGCTTGCCCTTTGCCGTCGATCAAGACGCAACTGTGGCAAACCGTCTGGCAGCGCCCATTCGGTTCCCGGTTGTTTCCGTAGCCCGTGTCCGCCGCCCAACGGTATCCGAGAGCGTAAAGATTGAAGTGCCCCTTGTCAGCCTGATTGTGTGTGACGGGATGGTAGGGACCAGCCTCTATCGAGAACATTGTGTCGCTCTTGTTCCAGCCTGTCCGCCAGATGCAGAGGCCCTGATCGGCATAATAGGCGCTGCCGGGGTCGGCGAGCACCGTCGACGGATCCTGAGGCGGCGTCCTGTTCCCCCAAGCGATTTGCAGAGGCTCATTGCCTCTCGTGGGCCCTCCGTTGCGCCAAAGCCACGCCGCCAGCGGATCGGGCGCCACAACGCCGCCAAAGCCTGACGCCATTGCGAGCACGAACGGACTGCAGATTCCAGAGCCGCCGCTGAGATCGACTGAGTACAGCGAATCGTTGCGCGCGTCGAACGCGGCTTCTCCGGGAAGCTTCTGCATCGCGAGAAACCGGGTAATCCCCTTGCTTTGCAGCGTTTCGATAAGGTCGCGCTCTCCGTCGTAGCGTTTTAGCGCATCGGCGAAGATAGCGACGTTGCCGAGCCCGTAGCACATGTACTGGACGCCCTCGAAATAGGAGCCCTGCCGATCGAAGCCGCCGCGCAACCAGTCGTGGCTCATCTTCTGTCCCAATTTGATCCACGCGGGCGCCTCGTCCGGATAGTCGTTTCGCAGCGCGATCCCCAACAAGCCGACGGCGCCGCCGCAAACGCCATTGTAATTGTGCGATTGGGAATAGGTGGTCCAAGGGCTGTTCGGGACGTTATAATCGGCAACGTGACGCAACATATAACCGCGCCCCGTTTCGACGATGACCTTCCTTTGTTCCGGCGTCATCGCGTCCGACAGCAGATCCAGACCGACCGCGATCGCGCGCATCATGTCACCGTACGGAGTCCCGACGCGCCCCGCCATAACCTTGCTGGTCACCGGAAGGCTCCGCACGGCCGCCTCCAGCACCGCCGCTCCATGCTCGCCGTAGGATGCGTTGCCGGTCATCTGGTACACGAAGCCAATCGTCTCCATCCAATTGCTGAGCTGACGCGAAGCATGCAGCGACGCAAAATCGCCGGTATAAGAGTCGCGTCGATAGACGGCCGGATCGGCATAATCGTGGGACTTGGGGTCGCAGTATGCCTGTGCCTTATCGGCTACCTGCTTCCAGATGGCGGCGTATTCCGGCGACTGAATCTTTTCTTTTAAGGCCGGTACGTCTGACGCCGAGAAGAAAAGGAGGGGACCTTTCGCGGCCGCGCCGGTGGACGCCGGCGCATTCGGAATAACTTGCGCCGCCCCGGCGCCGTTAATCGCGACGAAAACAGCCAGCGCGATAAGCGCACGGAATAACCGGGAAATCAGACTACTCATACAATTCCTTAACTCTATCTGATGCGCATATGGAACCGGTCACTGCGGAATGTTCGTTCCATTGTAAAGCGGCGTGTCGTTGCCATTGTTGTAGACGTTCGCGAGGATGTTGGAGACCCACTTTATGTGCCCATCACAGTATGCGATATTTATGCCGTCGCTGTGACGAGCAAACGGGACCTGGCCGACCGGCGAACTCCAACCACTGCATGGTCCCGCTGTCGGTCCCGTGTTCGTTTCATTCCCAGGCCGGGTGAAATCCTGCTCCCAAACGCATAGTCCTTGGCTTGGAGCGTACAGCGTCGGATACCCCGACGCCCCATAGGTATCGTCCGCTACGAGCAGCATTGTGGACGGCGTAAGAACCTGCGACATCAAGTTGCCGGGAACGCAGCGGTGCGTACACGTTGTCGATACACTGGAAAAGTACAGGTTCAGCCCATAGCCGAGTTGCACCCCGATTTCGTTAACATCCTCGTCAGGACAATTGCCAACCGCCGTTGTCTTGAGGTACGGATAAAGAAGGCTGTTGCTCGACATCGAAAGCCAGGGAACGACGCCGCTCACGCGCGGATAAACGACCTCGTCGTAATCCTGAATGTACTGCACCGATGCCATCCCAATCTGCTTGAGATTGCTCGCACACGTGGACTGCCGCGCCTTTTCACGAGCGGACGCGAAGACCGGAAACAGTATCGCAGCCAGTATCGCGATAATAGCTATCACAACGAGCAATTCAATCAGTGTAAACCCAACATGGGGTTCGTGCGCTTCTTTGTGACCCAAAGTGCGTTGCATGTCAGTTGCTCCTTTCGTACGCCATGCCACCTATGTCGTGTCGCCCTCAACGAGGGTTGTCGCGATCTCAACCTGCCGCGGCGGAGCGTTCTCGGCCGCCGAAAGACGCTCCACCATCACTTCGACCGCAGCCTTGCCAAATTGATCGACGGGACACAATACCGTCGTCAACGCCTTGTCGAGAAACTGGACCTCTTCGATGCCATCGAAACCCGCGATCGCAAGGTCGGCCGGGACGCTCAAACCGCCTCGAATGGCTCCGTGATACAGCCCCATCGCGGCCATATCGCCGGTCACGATGACGGCGTCCGGGCGTGACGACCGGTCCGTCGCAGCCAGACGCTGCCCTAACTGGAACCCCGCCGTATGACGATTCCCATTGCCGTCGAAATCGAGAGGCTCAGGCGTCATGCCAATCTCGCGGCACAGATCGAAATACGCGATCCATCTGACATCGGGAAACTCTCGCACGCGATCACTGTCCGGAATCGCATAGGCGATTCGCTTATAGCCGCGCGCAACGAGGTGACGAACGGCAAGGCGAAGACCTCCGGCGAGATCGAAGCGTACATATTCGCTGCCGTCATCAACCTGGTACCCGAGATAGACGACCGGCGTCTTGACTTTGCCGGCCCGCAGCATTGACGGCAGATTTTGGGGAACCGGCGACCAGACAAGCAAGCCATCGACGGGCAGCATGTCGGCATCAGCCAGATTCGGGCTGACCCAGGGCTGCAGGATCGTAAAGATGCGGTAGCCAGCGCCGGCCGCGGCCTGTTCGACCTCTCGCGCAACGCTCATGTAAAACGGATTGTGCGTCCCTCCCAAGATGAGGCCCAGCGTCATATTCCGCTTGCCAAGAAGGTGCCGCGCAAACACGTTCGGCCGATAGCCGGCCTCGTGCGCGGCTTTCAAAACTCGCTCGCGAGTTTCCGGCGACACACGGCAGTCAGTGCTATTATTCAGCACTCTCGACACCGTCATGTGGGAAACGCCGACTTTTTGCGCGATATATTGTAACGTTGCCGCCACGTTCGCTTCCTCTCGCAACATTGTCTTGTGCACGCAATTACCGCGTATTTCAAGAGATGTTCAGGTTAACACAAACAGTATATCAAGTTAACACCAGACTGTCAAGCGCGTCGGCGCGAGAAATCTAAAGGCATGCGCGCCATGGCGCGCGGCTGAAACAAACAAACGGGCGGATTCGAGATTATCGCACCTCGATCCGCCCGCTTGCTGGCGCCTAATTCGCCAATCCTACCCGGCCGCAAGATGCAGCGGCTTCCCGCCAACGCCGTCCACGACCATCTCGCCGCTCGCCGTCAGCGAGACCGCGATCTTCGCGCCGCCGGTCAGCGAAACGAGCGCGCTCAGCGGACCGGCGCCCGCCCCTGGGGTCACCGACGCAACCTTCGGCGCATCGCCAAGCTTGTACGGCGAAAAGGCGTACAAGAAGTGCACGGGGCCCGTCCCCTTGCGCGTGTAGTAAACGCAAGGACGAGGCCAAGCCCCGGTTTGGCCATGCCCATAGGGCAGCCATCCCTGTACGACTGGCTGCATCTGCCCTGTAATCACTTGAGCGGTCAGGTCCGGCGCGCGCAACGGGATAATCGAAAGGTTCGCGAGTTGTTCGTTCTGCGTCGACGCAGAGAGGGTGGCGGGGTCAACGGCAGCCGATGTCGAATTGAGGTGAAACGTACTCTCGTAGACATGTTCGACGACGTCCGTTGGAACGAGACTGTCCACGACAATCCAGATGTCAGGCTTCACGAAGAGAATCCGGCGCGTGTGAACGACGTTCTTGAGGCGCTTCGGCCCCCACCCCTCGATCGGCTCCTTGCCATACGAAGCGCTCACGTAGTCGTACTCAGGCTTCGTCTCCCAGACCAGCGCGGCCGGGCTCGCGGCAATGTATTCCGCCAGGGTCCGCCCGCCACGGTGCTGTTCCATCCCGTCGACATGAACGACGTTGTGGCCGCGCGCCGAGAGCACATATTTCCGCAGGTCAGACGCATCGTAGGCGTAAGATCCGGCTTCGAATAACAAATGACATTGGAAGGCGTTGATGACGAAGGAGAGCTTGTCTTCGTGCTGATGACCACATCCGAAAGGACCGGCGTCAAGCAGCAGGTAACAAGCGTCCTTATCCCACCCGCTTCGCATTGCCGCCCATCCTGACCAATCGAGCAGGCGAGAGGTTTCTATGGGAGCAGCGCCCTGAACTCCGTCGGTTGCGAAAAATCGCCAGTCCTCGCGGTTCGGGAAGATCTTCATGGCGTTTGCCATCTCTTTGACGATTCGCGGCGACGAACCGTCGTTGAGCGCGGGGATCACCCGGTCGGGGCCAGAGACCCAGGGTAGGATCGCATACATTTTTTCGAGCTGCGACAAATACCGCGACGGCAATTGATTGCCGTTCAGCTCAGCAAGCTGGAGAATACGCGCAGAGTTCCAAATCGTCACGATATGATAATGCGGAGTCAACTCGTATTGCACGCCATCCGCGTAGATCTGATCCGTCAGCGCGCCCTGCATCCACTCGGTCGCACGCTGCCGCCAGGCAGCCGCGCGTTTGAACTCCGGAAACAAGGTCCCAGTCGCATAGAGACCATTCGCCATCATGAACAGAAAGTTACCGCGGCTGTCTTTATCGTAGAGCCATTCGGCGTGCTGGGCAAACGACTCAACCATGGTCAGCGCGACATCGTCCGGAAATGCCTCCCGATGCCGGATCATGCGAACGAACACATCCGGCCACGCATAGCCTGTTCGTAAACCCGCTTCGATGGTTCTCCATTGATCGAAGTGAGACTTATCGGCGGCGGATGGGACAGGGTTCGCCGCGACCCAATCTTTGATCTCCTCGACGAGTTCCGCTGCGTATTTTGCATCTCCTGTCGCGCAATAAGCCCTGCTAAGAGGCGGCCAGAACTCATGCCGGTTAAACTGCCATACCCATTCGTTGTCAACGGCGAATTTCGAGTCAGGCAGACGCGTCGGATTGAAGTTCCAGTCGATCTTCTCTGCGAACGTGTAAGGAATAAAGACGACCGTAAATCTGTGTTCAAGCGCCGCGTCCGCCACGCTTCGATCGCCAGCCGAAAGCGGCGGCAACGGCGCGGATGGATCGTAGGTCCAGACGGGTTTCTTTCGCGCTCGTAAATGCGCGGCAAACGCCAACCTCGCCGCCGCCACATCGCCCGCCGCGCAGGCCGCGCGAACCTCTTCCAAGCCGGGGTAATCGAGGTTGAGCGCCGCCAACAGCGGGTCTTGCAGCGGCGCGCCGCCGTCAGCCATGGCAATATCTCCTCCCAAGAGCGCAACGGAAGCGAAACCAAGCGCACGCGCCAAGAATTGACGGCGTGAAGCGCCATTGTCATCACAATCGTCCGTAACCATAGATATTCCTTTTTCTAAGCCCGTTAGTCGCCGTCAAGCACGGTCCACGGTCCGCACGGATTGGCAAGGGAGCAAGTGTATGAATTGCCCGACGAATTGACGCCTTTGCCTGAGTTGTTGACTCCCGTGCCAACGGTCTTTTCTGGCCGCATCCATTTTACGTGATAGTCGCAGAATAGATAGTTCCATCCCCCATTATGGAGCGGAACGTTTGCATATTCACCACTCTCAAGCGCGTAGTCCTGCGCGACCCAGGTCGGGGCCGTCCGGCCAGCACAACCGCCAGATGGACAATCTACGTCTGCGCCTTCGTTGTTCCAGTGCCCGAGAACGTTGCTCTTCTCTGGATATTCGCAGATCAAAAACGTTCCCGAAACGTTGGGAACCTGAGAAATGGGAATGCACGGGGCGTACGAGTACGTTGTTGTTCCGGCAACGGCGAGCTGCACAATACCGAGATTTCCACCGACTGCCGTTCGAACGAGCGAATAGGTTCGGGCGGGAGTTCCCGCGGGAATACCCGAGGACGCCGCACGCGTTATCGTATCGTCAGGGCAGGCAAACACCGACGAACTGGTCCCCACCGCGTCGCTGACCGCTACTTTAAGATAAGGCTGTATTAGCAGATCCCAATCCGTAACCGTGGCGCTCGTTGCTGTTACATATTCGTAGGCCATCGGCCATTGCTCATCGTAATCTTGAGAATATTGGCCGAACGCAAGCCCGATCTGCTTGAGGTTGCTTTCGCAAACGCTCGCCCGCGCCTTCTCTCTGGCGGTGGCAAACACGGGAAATAGAATCGCGGCAAGAATAGCAATAATTGCTATAACAACGAGCAGCTCAATTAGCGTAAAACCTCTCTTCGATCTGTCCATGGAAGTGGTTATCCTTTCGTCCGATTTATGCTCGGCTTCCTCGCGGTCGATCCGCGCACAATCAGCTCCGGCCGCATGACGAGCTTCTGCACCGGGCCGTTCAAATCGTCGATTCTCTCGAGGAGAATATCCACGGCCGCAGACCCCATCTGCTTAAGGGGCTGCCGCACCGTCGTCAAGCCGGGCTCCGTGATTTCCGCGGTAAGAATGTCGTCGAAGCCGACAATCGACAGGTCGTCCGGAACACGCAGTCCGAGTTGTCGCGCCGCGTCTAGAACGCCGATGGCGATCCGGTCGTTGGCGCAGACAATCGCGGTTGGGCGGGAGCTCGCATCCTGGTCTAGGAGCGAAAGCGCGCCCGCGCAACCGGAAGAGCGCGTAAATGAACCATTGACGACAAGTCGAGGATCGGCGTCGCATCCAAGGCTTTCAGTCAGCGACTTGAATGCCGCCGAACGTTCGACTGCGTCGTCCGCCAGCTGTAAGCCCTGCAAGTTGCCAATGCGCGTGTGTCCGAGATCGAGAAGGTGGCGAACAGCCTGTTCCACGCCATACGTATTGTCGACGGTAATGCTTGGCGCTTGCGGATTTTCATGTGCGCCCGACAGGCATACAAACGGGACGCCTCGCTCAATCAAGGCGCCTAGAATATCGATCTCGCGGTTGGACGTGACGACGATCAGACCATCGCAGCGACCATCCGTATACTTGCGCAGGCTCGCGAAGACGTCGCTCCATAACTCGGGCGCGAACAGTGAGACAACCTGTTCGTGCGCGGTCGCCCGCGTGACGATGCCCGATAAAACAGCGGCGAAGTAGAGATTCTCAGTGAGCTCGTTGCCGGCATCAGGGAAAATGACGCCAAGCGCGTGCGTCAAAGTCCGGCGGCGCTGCACGGCATTGACGCCAGGCCGGTAGTTGAGCGAACGAACTGCCTGCAAGACCCTCTCGCGCGTCTGAAGGCTGACCTCGGCCCCGCGATTATTTACGACATTGCTTACGGTCATCGCGGACACGCCGCACGCCCGCGCGACGTCGGCAATCGAACACCCCGTACGCGCGCGCCGCCCGCGAGCGCGTTCCGGCGTGATCGGCGCGGCAGCATCTTCAGTTGATATACATTCGATTTCGCTCATGGATCCAACGGACTTTATGATTAAAGTTCTAAAGCATTGTACCACGGGCGCCCGATGTTGTCAACGACGAAGGTGAGACGGAATTTGAGACTGGAGCCGGAACCACGCAAGGAGGCACCGGCGGTTTGCGAATTGGGAGGAGGCAACGCCAGCATGCGACGCATAAGCGTCGCATGCGCAGCGGCTGACGTCTTACGGCGCCTTAATTGCAGCCGTTGAAGAGTCATCGATCGGAGCGTATTTCACGCTGCCGGCGAGACGGACCCAATCCTTGCCGCCGTAAACTCCTGCCTGGTTGATATCGAAGGGCTGAAATCCGATTTTTGATGCAGGCGAGGCCTTCTTAAGGCGGAAGTCGAACGCCGGCGCGTTCACAAACATAGGATCGGCAATCAAAGAGCCGGCATCCTTGCCCATTGCCTGCCAATCCGCGAGACCATGTCCCGCAAACGTCGGCGGCGCGGGCGCGGTCGAGAAATACAGGTTGCGGCTGATCTTATAGCCATCATCATTCCAGTGCCCCTGCGCGAGCAGCGCACTCTGGCTGGCGAAGACAATGTTTCCCGTGAAGTCGAAGGAAATATGCTTCTCGGCATCGCTGCGCCGCACTTCGCCTTCGTGGTCGAGCGCAAATATGTTGTTGCGAAGAATATTCTCGCGGCCGTAATGCTGATGAAATCCTGCGCTCCCGCAGTGAAACACGAGGTTGTCTTCCAAGGTTATCCCGCTGCTGCCCTCGTCCGCATAAAGCCCCCACCCGCCATAGCTCGCGGCGTAGACATCGTGAATCATGTTATGGTCGATCGATGTGCCGGTCGATATGCCGAGCGTGTAGACGCCGCCCATATCCGATAGAGCCCGCCAGCCTAGATGGTGGATGTGATTGTAGGAGATATGGTTACCGGCAGCAAGACTGCTGCCATACCCCCACGACCATCCGGCGCTCACCCCGGAGTAGAACAGGTCGGCGATCTCGTTGTGCGTGACAGCGTTATCGCCGCTGCTTCCGATCCAAACGCCGACGGAACATGGATACGTGTGGCCGCCGTCCCGGATAATGCAGTTATCCACGACGACGCGGCTAGTCCGCCTGGAAACTGCCGTTTCGTATCCGCCCATCCCGATGCGCACGGCCCCAGCGCCAAGATCATGGAAGTAGCAGCGGCGTACCACGTCGTCGGTGCAGCCCTTGCGAAACCAAACGGCATACTTGCCAGTGTGCGCAATTTCGCAGTTTTCGAGGGTTACGAAGCGCGCCCCGTCCGCCTGGATCGCGGCGTCCACCGTGCTCGCCGCCTGCGTCGGGCGAAATCCCTCCGGCCCAAGCGTATTCTGGGTGTACCGGAACCAAATACCCCTAAACGAAACATGCTCGACAAACTTACCCGCCTCCGGGTCCCCGGCGAGAACGATCAGTTTCTCGGATACCGGAGCAATTATGGGCACGGCCGATGCGCTCTCGCCCGGCAGCGGGCGATAAGTTAGCGTGCCGTCCATACCAAGCATCCAGGAACCGGGATGCGCTAACCCGCTGGGAACGTTATCCAAATAGAATAGCGAACCCTTCCGCATCGGATTCCATGCCTCCATCGCCGTTGTCTTGAGACGGATGATGCCGGCCGCCTTATCGATGCTGTCGATCTTGCAGATCGTGTTGTCCCAATTGTGAAACGCGACGAGAGAGACATTGTTGATTTGCCCATCGGTAAGCCCCGCCAACGGAGCAAGATCGGATGGCGGGACCGTAATTTCGATGTCCACGGGAGCGCCGGCCTTTGCTTTCGCCGGGATTTGCTGCACGCCGAGCATCGTCGCAAGCCCCGTGGCCGGGGTGCGGGCGCGTTGCAGACGCCGCTCACCCGCCCAGAGCTGATTAAACGTCCACGTGCCGCCGCCGACATTGCCCAACGACGTCATCCACGTGCCGTCAGCCTGCTTTGCCCATCCCGCGATCCGACGCCCCGCGTTGATTATGGGATGCGCGCCTTGCGCGGCCCGATAAACGATTGGGCACTTTTCGGTTCCGCTGTCTCGCGCATCGAAGACAATTGGCTCCGTAATGCTGTACTCGCCGTCGCCAATCAGAACTGTGATCGCTTCGCGGGGAAGCTGTCCGCCATCGAATCTCCTGATCGCGTCTCGAGCGCCGGCGAGCGATGCGAGCGGACCATCCGTGCGATGCGCATTGGGCCGCGCGATCTTGCCGGACCAGGCATCGTTTCCGGAAGGCAATACGTAGAGCGTCAAGGCCATTGCTGGACAGGCGCCGGTCAAGAAGCACGCGGCAAGAGCCGCGCATACCGAACGGATGCTTTTCATGGTGAAGTATGCCTCGCTGCGTAGAACCGTCAAATGGGGCTGAAAGTCGCTGCTATCGTTGTGTCCGAGCACAGAGTGCCGGCCGCCGTGCCACCCGTTCCGCAACTCGATGGCGACGATGCGGTAGAGCCGGCGTAGACGGAATTAGGCATCAGCCACTTGACGTGACCATCGGACATAATGAAGTTCGAGCCACCGGAATGGACCCCTAGCGGCCCCGTGAAGTGACTTGTATACGGGTCTGTTGTCGTATTCGTGCTGTGGTTGCGCAGATAGCCAGTCGCATAAATCGTCTTATTCGGGTCCAACGCGCCGTACGGGTTGTAGCCCGCCCCAACCCCGTTACCATTAGGAGACGCATAGCTCGTCAGGTCTTTGGTCACATCTACCGGCGTGCAGCCTTGCACTTCCGCAAACAAGACCGTCTTGGCAGGCGAGCTAAGCTGCGCCATTGACTTTGGAGCGGGACCATCCGGCTGGTTCTGAACAGCCGGGGGCGCAAAGTCCATGTTGTAGCAGTAAGAAACGACTCCATTGCCCAAGGTCGTGTCGCTCGGGCAAACGAATACGTTGACCGACTTCACGTAAGGATAGACCTGCCCCGCCCAGCCGCCGCCCTGTCCATAGGGGTTGGTCCCGCCAGGAAACATCTCGTCGTAATCCTGGCAATACTGGATGATCGACAGGCCGATTTGCTTGACGTTGCTCGAGCAGGCCGACTGCCGCGCCTTTTCGCGCGCTGTCGCGAACACCGGAAATAGAATTGCTGCCAAAATCGCAATTATTGCAATGACAACGAGCAACTCAATAAGAGTGAACGCCACTTTTCTAATCATCCTGTTCGACCTCGGCTCAACCCAGCGTAGATGGGTTGCGTTCAGATAGGCGCAATGCGACCACTGCCGCCAATTTCGACATCATCGCTACGGCCACCTAGACCAATCTGTCACACCAGACTAGTTACACGTGAATATTGTAAGGCAACATCGGGAAAATGTCAAGCGATTTACTGACGAACTTTGAGATCGCGGCGCAAACAAACGGGCGGATTCGAGATTATCGCACCTCGATCCGCCCGCTCATCAGCGCCTAATTCGCCAATCCTACCCCGCCGCAAAGTGCAGCGGCTTCCCGCCGACTCCGTCCACCACCATCTCGCCGCTCGCCGTCAGCGAGACCGCGATCTTCGCGCCGCCGGTCAGCGAAACGAGCGCGCTCAGCGGACCGTCGCCCGCCCCCGGGGTCACCGACGCCACCTTCGGCGCATCGCCAAGCTTGTACGGCGAAAAGGCGTACAAGAAGTGCACGGGGCCAGTCCCCTTGCGCGTGTAGTAGACGCAAGGGCGCGCTCCCGTATCGGTTGCGCTCTTCGCCGTCGGAAGCCAGCCCTGAACGAACGGCTGCGTCTGCCCCGTGATGATCCGCGCGCTCAGATCCGCCGTCGAGAGCGGGATGATCGCAAGGTTCGCGAGGTGCTTGTTCTCTGTCGTCACCGTGTTCGTCGCCGCGTCGACGACGGCAGACGGCGCATCCAGGTGGAACGTGCTCTCGTACGCGTGCTCGGCCGTATCGGCCGGAACCAGGCTGTCGACGACGATCCAGACATCGGGCTTCACGAAGAGAATCCGTCGCGTGTGAACGACGTTCTTGAGGCGCTTCGGCCCCCAACCCTCGATCGGCTCCCTGCCGTACGACGCGCTCACGTAGTCGTACTCAGGCTTCGTCTCCCAGACCAGCGCGGCCGGAGCCTTCCCGACGTACGCGCCGGAGCTGTCCTGCCCCGCACGATGCTGTTCGAGGCCGTCGACGTGGATCACATTATGTCCGCGCGCGGAGATCACGTACTTGCGCATCTCCGAGAAGTCGTACTGATACGTCCCCGCATCGTGAACGAGTTGGCGGCCAAACGCATTGAGCGTGAACGTCAGCTTGTCCTCATGCTGGTGTCCGAGCCCGAACGGTCCACAATCCATCAGCAGGAACGACGCATCCGAATCCCATCCGGTGCGCATTGACGCCCAACCGGCCCACGGCAACAGGTGCGACGTCTCCTTCGGCGCGACGCCTTCCTTGCCGTCGGCGGCGAAGTACTTCCAGTCAGCGCGATCCGGAAAGAGCTTAAGCGCATTGTTAAGCAAACCGCGAATGTTCACCTGGCCGGAATCGTTAAGAGGAGGCACGATCCGCGTTGGCGCGGACGCCAACATCATGGCCGCGTACATGTTCTCAACACGCCCCAGGTATCCCTCCGGCGTCTCGTACCCTTCAAGCTTCGCAAGGTTTAGCACGCCAGCCAGATCATCGATGCAAACGCAATGGTAACCCGGCGCCAGTTCCGTCTCGAAGCCGTCCGGATAGACATCCAACCTGGAACGCTCATCTAAAAGGGCGAGCGCGTTTGTCCGCCACGCATTCGCAGCGGCAAATTCCGGGAAAAGCGCACCGACCGTAAACAGGCCAGTCGACTCCGTAAACAACCAGTTGCCGTGTTGAACATGGCAGGCATTCAGGTACTCGGCATGCTGCCGGAACGAATTCACCATACTCAACAGAACGTCGTCAGGGAATACATCCGGTTGCCTCAATAAGCGGAAATAGATTTCGGGCCACATGTCGCCAGCGCGAATTCCCGCCTCAAGCGTACGCCACGTCGATCCGGGGCCGTTGGCTGCACGGGCCGGCGGCGGGTTCTTGGCGATCCAATCGCCTATCTCGCCGACAAGTTCCGTAACGTATTTTTTGTCCCCCGTCGCGTCGTACGCCGCGGCGAGCGGTCCCCACCAGTAATGCCGGTTGAGCTGCCAGGTCCACTCATAGTTGAGCGCATGCGTCGAACCGGGTTGGGCAGTCGGATTGAAGGTCCAATCGATCGGTCCGCTGAACGTGTAGGGTATGCCGACAACGGAAACATGGTGAACGAGCGCGTCGTCCGCGGCGCGGCGTCCGTTGTCGCTGACGGTCTTCGGGGGAGTAGAAGGATCGAAGTACCAAGCAGGCTTCGTTCGCGCCCTCAAATACGCGGCGAACGCCGTGCGCGCTGACGCAAAGTCGCCGCGAGCATAGGCAGAGCGCACCGTTTCTAGACCGGGACGCTTCAAATCAAGCGACGCCAGCAAAGCGTCATCTGGATTGCTGCTAGCAAATACGGGACGCAAGCCGTCTCCAATCGCAACTGCGAATGCGGATCCTGCGGCATCGATTAAGAATTTCCGGCGGGAAACGCGCGGAATATGGAGATCGTGGTTGTCCATGAAGACAATCCTTTCGTTAAGTTCCGTCATAAAGCGGCTTGTCAACACCGTTGTTCCATAAGGTCCAAGGGTTGCTCACCCATTTGACGTGATAGTCGCAATACAGAATATTCACGCCGCCCGAGTGCCGGCCGTAAGGAACTTGGGACGGCGATGACGGCGCCCAAGTAAGGCAGCTCGAGAGACTGGTTCCACCGCCGTTGCTCAAGGCGCCTGGCAGCGTAAAGTTCTGCGCCCATCCGCAGAGTCCGTTATTCTTCGGCGAGTACATCGTACCGCCGCCGGAGACATTGTGCGTGTCATCGGCGACAAGCATCATGAGCGCGGGATACTGCACGACCGACATCTGCTTGATCGACAACATAATCAGGTAGCTGTTTAGCCCGTAGCCCATGGAGCCCTGTTTGAGATTGCTGTCGTCTTCGTCGGGACAAAAGGCGACCTGTGTGCTTTTGAGGTAGGGCAGAAGCAGGCTCTGCTTTCCCGGAATATCCATCCACATCACCTGGTTGGCCCCGTAGACGCCTGGGTTCTGATTCGGCGCGACGCAGCGCGGAAAAAAGTTCTCGTCATAATCCTGTATATACTGATTTGCGGCAAGGCCAATCTGCTTGAGATTACTCGTGCAGGTCGATTGCCTCGCCTTCTCACGGGCGGTTGCAAAAACAGGAAATAGAATTGCCGCTAATATCGCAATTACAGCTATAACAACGAGCAATTCAATAAGTGTAAATCCGATGATCGCCCTATTATGGACGTTAAGTATACGAGTTCGGTTCATATGATTCGCTCCTTTCATCCGTCGCCCCCCGAAAGCCTCGTTCAGGATGAAGCATCAGGTCGTTTCGCCAACGATCAGGCTGCTCGGAATACGTATCTGCCGCGGTTCCGATTCCCGCGCATTCTCAAGGCGGTTGACCATTACGGATGCCGCCGCTTTCGCAAGAGCATCCACCGGACACAAAACCGAAGTAAGCGGCCGATCGAGCATTTGTCCCTCATCGATGCCGTCAAATCCAACGATCGCGAGATCCGACGGTATCGACAGTCCGCCGCGCAGCGCTCCGTGATAGAGGCCGATTGCCGCATTGTCGCCAGTGACGAACACGGCTTCCGGCCGCCGGCCTGGATCGCGCCTCGCAAGCTCCTCGCCAAGCTTGCGTCCCACAGCCTGCCGATTTTCGTCGTAATCGAGGGGGATATGTTCCACCTCGACCCCAAAGTCCCGGCAGCACGCGACATAGGCAGGCCAGCGCACATCCGGCACGGATCGCGCGATATCAATCTCTGGTATAACGCAAGCGATGCGACGGTACCCGCGTTCGACGAGATGAGCCATGGCCAGCCGCGTGCCGCCCGCGAGATCGAAGCCGATAAACTCGGCATCGTCGTCCGCCTGATAGCCAATGTAAACGACCGGCGTCGCTCCGATTCTGGAACCGATGATATGCTCGATGTTCGCCTTAAAAGGACACCAGGCAATAACGCCATCAACGGGAAGCATGCCGACATCCTCCCGCGCGCGATAAACATTCGGCTTGAGGATCGTGAATAGCCGGTACCCAAGCGCGGCGACGGCCTGTTCGACAGCCGCCGCGATGCTCGTATAAAACGGGTTGCGCACGCCCAGGGTTATCAGCGCAAGCGCCTTATTCGGTTTGCCCAGCAACTGCCGCGCGAAAGCGTTTGGCCTGTAGCCCAATTCGTCGGCGATCCGGCGCACCCGCTCCTGCGTCCCGGCAGCAATTCCGGCGGATTGGTTTCCGTTGAGGACGTGCGATACCGTTCCAACCGAAACTTTTGCGACCGCGGCAATGTCCGCAAGCGAAACCGGCATCGTTATCTCCAGTCGGATGGGTGAGGCAATATCACCTAAAAAACGCTACCACAAAGCCTTGTGATAATAGATTACTACATTCCTAACTGTCTGTCAAGTAACAGCTGCCGCAATCTAGTTCGCCCCCCAATTACCAAAATCTAGAAAGCGATAGACCTTGACATGCGGTCCATGGGGTGTTATTATAGTTACCAAACCGGTTTGCCAATCCGGTTTGGTTAATAGAAATCCATGAGATACGACGCGGTTCAACCAGACACGAACGGGAAAGGCGCATTTCATCGCGCAACGATTAGAGATGTCGCCGCAAAAGCAGGCGTCTCTATTACGACCGTCTCCCATTTCGTATCCGGTCGAGAGGGCGCCTGTTCAACGACCACGGCGGAGCGCATTCGAAGCGCAATCGCCGAAGTGCGCTACGTGCCGAACGCCACCGCAAAGGAACTCGGGCAGAAGTTCAGTAGAACGGTTGGGATCTGTCTGGGGAACCCCGTGGTCGAAGACTTCGAGGACCGGGGAACCTACGCACATCGAGTCTGGAAAGGCGTAATCAAAGCGGCCGACCGCAATGACTACCTTCTGCTCCACTATCCTCAATCAGTACGGTTCGGGCAATCGATCGATGCGTTTGTAAACGGGAAGGCCGATGGAGTCATCATCGCGTCACATCAAGGCGATCCGCGCCCAAGCATCATTTGGGACTTCGGCGTGCCGGTTGTCGCAGTCGTCCAAAATAGCGACATCCCGGCTGGGATCGGCGCGGTATACGCCGATGAAAGCGTCACCGTGGACACCGCACTCACGCATCTCTGGAATATCGGGCACAGACGAATAGCGCATATTACGGGGCCCGTAGAAAAATTCCTGATGCCGAATGGATGGCTAACGGATCCCATCGACATCGCAATCTGGCGTCGCGATGCTTATGTCGCGTGGATGAAGCAGCGTGACGCATTCCTACCCCAATTCGTGGTCGACGGTCATTCCTGGGAAGGCGTCGACATACCGCTCGCCGTCCGCGCGCTCTATCAACTGCCAGATCGGCCGACCGCCATTTTCTGCGCCAACGATGTCATTGCGCTTCAGACGATAGAGGCGGCTAGCGATCTGGGATGGCGAGTTCCTGACGAGCTGTCAGTTGTTGGCGTCGACAACCTTGACGCCAGCGCAAGTTCGTCGCCGGCGTTGTCTACTGTCGAAGTGGCTGGCGAGGAAATCGGCGAGCAAGCCATGGAACTGCTGCTTTCCCTGATCTCTGGGAAGCCAGTGCCATCTCTTAGAGTCGTCGTGAAAGGCTGCCGCCTGATGGAACGCGACAGCACTGCCCCATATGGGCCGGGTCATACCGGCCAATAATCAAGAGGAGACTCGAACGATGAAAAACCGTTCAATAGCAAGACAAACTCATACACTCGGATTCACGCTTATAGAGCTATTAGTAGTTATTGCTATCATTGCCATCCTTGCCGCAATTCTGTTTCCTGTCTTTGCGCAGGCGCGAGAAAAGGCGCGGACCACAGCCTGCCTGAGCAATATGAAGCAGATGGGATTGGCTTGGGTTCAATATACCCAGGACTACGACGAATACGTTCCGTGCGGAATGTCAGACTGGACAATCGGCGGAAGCGGCTGGGCGTCTCAGCTATATCCCTATGTCAAGAGCACAAAGGCGTTCATCTGCCCGAGCGACACGTTCGCTCAAGCATCGTGCTCGTACGGCATCAACGGCAACATGGTGCCGCTATGCTGCGGCTACAACGGCTCGGCGGCGGAGCCGCCTGCTCCCTGGCCGATTTCCAAGTTCACGGCCCCGGCCAAGACGATCGCGCTTTTCGAGGTGACAGGCAGCGGACCGTTCGATATCTCGTCGCCGTCGTACCTGCAGCCGGGCAACACGTCATCGGCGGTCGGATTCGGCCTTGGAGGCCAGTACCAAATGCAGGGGACCGGGTGCGACTGCGGCTCGGGCACTCCGACGCTTGCATACGCTACCGGACTCTACCCCTTCCTTCTCGCCTATAGTTCAGGAACATATTCAACCGACTTTGCGCCCAATGCACGCCATCAACTGGGTTCAAACTACCTTTTGGCTGACGGCCACGCCAAATGGCTTCGCCCAGAGCTAGTATCGCCCGGCTACAACCCTGTTACAGCCTCCAGTCCGCCGGCGTTCAATCAGACGGCGACGAGCTCATGGGCCGCCGGAACAAGCGGCAACCTGATGTCGGGAACGCCAGCGTCGGCGACGTATAGCATCCTGTAAGGAAATGCCGCGGTTTGTCCATAAAAAGACGGTGATCGCAATTCTCCCTCCGGCCTCTCATCGCCCGGCGGGACCGCGTCCGTGCGCGGCGACATACACGCGGTAGAACTGGGCGTAGCTGCCGAAGCCTGCTTCCAGGGCAGCCGCCGCGAGGTTCAGATACGGAGCGCGCTCCCGCAAACGATGGAAGCGCTCAAGCCGTTGCGCGTTGCGGAAGGCGGCAATGGGTACGCCGACCTGGGCGCGGAACAGGCGGCTGAGGCGGGACGCGCTCAGGCCGGTTTCCTGCGCAAGCCGCTCGATCGTCGCCCCGTCTTCTTCACCGTGCAACAGCCTCACGGCGCACTCCACGGCGGGGTGCAAGCCAATGCTGTCCGTGGCCGCCGCGCGCAGGAACGCCCGCCACGACGCCGCGGCCGCAAACTCGATCGCGCAATTATAGCTTACCGGATCGTCGATCTGCGCCTCGACCACCTCGCATAGCGCGAGCAATCGTCCGAGTTCCGCGTCGTCGACGCGCCGGACAAAACTCCCATCCGGGTCATCTTCGGCTAAAACAGCGTACTCCGCCCCGCGCTTCGCGAGCGTCCGCGCGACAACCGGGCGTGCGACAAAGACCCACATGCGAAAATCCGGCGATTCGTCGACCAGGATGTGATCCTGACCAGGGAATAGCCAGATCATTGCCCCAGGCGCGAGACGGTACCTGCGCTTGCCAACGAGGTACGCCGCGCTCCCATGAAACGCAAGGTTCATCTCCACTTCCTCGTGCAGATGACGCGAGGCAATCCGCCCCCGATAACCGTGACGGGAAATCCTGCCGTTCAGCTCGGGCGGGATGGCGAGGAAATCCCTTCTAACGCTGGACGACGGGTATTCGCCCTTCGTGTCGCCAACCGCCTTCCGGCTATTGAAACCGGTGTTAGCTCTCTGGTGATTCGACATAAAATGATAACTAAGCCGCCTCTATGTGCGAAGACACGAACGCCTTCTCTCACTATAATGATAACATGGAAACGAGCGGAGAACTGTTCTCAATTCGTGAGAATAATCTCCGATCTCACGTAGCATCGCTAAGGAGACCCAAATGGCATCGATACCCGTGCACGCTTTCGTATCCGCCGTACAGGCCGAGCAGTACCGGACGCAAGGCTACTTCTTACTTGAAGCCGTCATTCCCGATCGGCATATCGCGCTTCTGCGAGACGAATGCGCAAGCGCAATCGCTCGCATCCACGAACACATGGACCATGCCGGTACGGACACGCTGGGGATCACTCACCGGAACAGCCGCTACTTCATCTCCAACCTCTCCAATGAGGGCACCCGCGTCCGTGACTTTCTTTTTAGCCCGCTCATGGCGGATATCTGCCGCGCGACCTTGGGCAATACCGCTTATCTGTTTTTCGAGCAGTACGTCGTAAAGGCTGCCGAACGTGGGATGAAGTTCAGTTGGCATCAGGACTCGGGGTATGTCCCCTACGCCCATCCTCCGTATCTGACATGCTGGTGTACGCTTGACGATGTCAATGAGGGGAACGGCACGGTCTATGTCTTGCCGTACGATCGCGCCGGGACGCGAGAACGCGTCGAGCATAGGAAAGAAGAAGGAAGCAACGATCTCGTCGGCTATTTCGGTGACGATCCGGGAGAACCGGTAATCGCGCCAGCGGGAAGCATCGCTGTTTTTTCAAGCACCGTATTTCATCGGAGCGGACCGAACCTGACGGACCGCATGCGGCGTATCTACCTGGCGCAGTATTCCGCATCCCCTCTGATGACGCTTGACGGCGCACGGCCGCTCCATTCCGCGGAGCCGTTTCCACTGGATAGCCAGACAGCGTAGCCTGCGTTCGCCCAATTGGCGATACTCAGCGAGTTGTCCTCGCGTCGTGAAGCGCAAGGGAAAAGTACATTAGCACAAAAGCGTCGTCAGCAATCTGGCGACCAGACGAAAAGAGAGAAACAATGAGCATAGAATTACTTGCGGATGCCGATCCCTGCCGGAAAGATCTCTGG
Source organism: Capsulimonadaceae bacterium (assembly GCA_031292625.1). GTDB lineage: Bacteria > Armatimonadota > Armatimonadia > Armatimonadales > Capsulimonadaceae > JARLGU01. The sequence goes on from JARLGU010000030.1 coordinate 121,958, forward strand.
CACGACGATGCCGCGGGAGCGCGCCGGGCGATGACTCAATGGTGGGCCGGCAAGGGGCTAGCCGTGGCGATCATTGCGCCCAAAGAAGTCCGCAGCGCCGAGTTCCCGCATCCTGGACCGCCTCCCGATCTGCAAACACAATGGTTAGACCCGGTCTGGCGCGCGAAGAGCCAGCTTCACAATATCGCGAACACCTACTGGGGAGGCGCTGCCCTCCCACAGTTCAACTCGCTGATCGGCCCCGGCAGCCTGGGACTGTTCCTGGGCGGCATAGGCCGCCTCGCGCCGGACACCATCTGGTACGAAGGCAACATCGACGATCCGGAAACATCGCCGCCGCTTGCCATCAAGTACGACGGCGATTGGTGGACGCGGCACGTCGCAATCCTTCGCGAAGCCAAACGGCACGCGAAAGGACGCTATATCGTTCCATTTCCGGACCTCATCGAGAACATCGATACGCTGGCGCAGTTACGCGACCCACAGACGCTTCTCATGGACCTGATCGAGCGCCCGGAGTGGGTCTCGGAGAAGGTAAGCGAGATCAATGCCGCCTTCTTCGCGGCCTATGATGAACTCCTGGAACAATGTGATCTCCTCGATGAGTGGGGCGGTACATCGTACTGCTTCAGCCTATGGGGCAAAGGAAAGACCGTCAAGGTTCAGTGCGACTTCAGCTGCATGATCAGCCCATCAATGTATCGTCAGTTCGTCGTCCCGGCGCTCACGGAGCAGTGCGCATGGCTGGACAATTCGATGTACCACCTCGACGGCGAGCAGGCCATTCCTCAACTCGATAACATCCTCGCAATTGAGCCGCTTAAGGCCGTCGAGTGGACTCCGGCGGCTGGACGGCCAGGCGGCGGCTCACCGATTTGGTACGATCTATACCGGCGGATCAAACAAGGCGGCAAATCGGTACAGGCGATCGGCGTCGGGATCAGCGAAGTGGAGCCGTTGATCGACGCCGTCGGCCCGGAAGGACTGATGATTATCACCTATGCGTCATCCGAAGCCGATGCGAGGGCGCTGCTGGAGCGCCTTCCGCCGATTGGGGGTTGAACCCTCGAAGCGTGGCGGAAATCAATGCATCTTTGTCCTTGGTTGCGGGGCATACACGAAGAAAGGTCTCACATAAGACAACATTCCCGGTGAAACTGGATCAAATATTTGCAGTCAGCGCTAAGGATTGCGTGGAAGGAAGTAATATTATGGTTAGGACTTTCGCTTGCTGTGCGTTAAGCGAGCGGTTACGCTAAATTGGTCAGGACTTAGAGAGGGTGTGTAATAACTCTGCATGATGTGAAGAGATTTCAAGACGGCTTATGCCGCCGGGGCGTTTTTTCTTGGTCGCTTCGCTCCAGGTTAACCACTGCCAGCTGCTTGCGACAAAATCGCCGTTTCCGGCGCACGAAATATGGCCCGCCGGTTCGACAAACTCACCGCCCTGAGAGCGCCGAAGGGCCGGCCAGAGCGGGCATCTTAATCCTCATCTTCTCTTTACAAAGCAAAAGTTCTAATGGCGTATCACTTCCATCACGGGCATCTTTTATGGCGGCTCGCCTCACTGCTAAACGGGTAGGTTTCGCGCGATGATCGAACGGGATAGATCGACGCTCGACAGCTTGATTGCCGAGTATAAATATCCGCTGCTCTTTGCGACGATCAGCGGATCGCATTTGTACGGTTTTCCGTCAGCCGACTCGGATTACGACGTTCGAGGCGCCCATGTCCTCCCAGCCCGCGAAGTCGTCGGGCTCGCGACTGGCCCTGATACAATCGAGCAGTCGAAGGTACGCGACGGCATCGAACTGGATATGGTGTCGCATGACCTCAAGAAGTTCTGTACGCTCATGCTCAAGCGCAATGGCTACGTCCTTGAGCAACTCCTCTCTCCGCACGTCCTCGTAACCAGCGACGATCACCAGGAACTGATGGCTCTTGCGAAAACCTGCATCACGCGCGGGCATGCGTACCACTATCTTGGCTTCGCGGAGGCGTCGTGGATCCAGTACTGCAAGAAGCCCGTCAAAAGAATCAAGCCGTTGCTTTATGCGTTTCGCGTGCTGCTCACCGGAATCCATCTGATGCGCTCGGGCGAGATCGAAGCGAATATCGTCGCACTGAATGAGACGCATCGCCTCGGCTACCTCTACGATCTCGTGGCCAAAAAGACGGCGGACGCAGAGCTGGCGATGGTTCCCGCGGGTTCATCCGATCTATACGAGCGCGAGTACGAAAGGCTTCGCGGGGAGCTGGAGGACGCCTATAAGGCGTCGACGCTCCCCGAGCAGCCGAGTTGCGAGCTGGCGCTGGACGCGTTTCTCATCCGAGTTCGTTTGGACGGCATCACGGGGCAACGGACCGCCTGAACAGACGACATTGTGCGCTCCTTCGCGGACGCCCTTCGTTTCCTTCACATAAGCCCCCGTAACGCCCCGCCACGACAAGCTGCCGGGCCACAATGACCACAGAACTCCGATCATCACCGCCTCGAAATCCGAAGTTGGCGACAGAGGCTTAGGGGCTCCTTGAAAGCTGTCCGAGAGCACAGGCGATCAATGGAAACACATTTCCTAGAAAGTGCTTGACGAACCCTTTGTACTATGATATAGTACTAATGTACTACGACGCAGGTTACTTGTCAAGATGAAGAATTTGCCGGCCACCAACGACGCGAATATTACGGCCTCGCTTCCCGAGAGGATTGCCGCGGATCTCCGGCTAAAGATCGCGTCCGGAAACTGGGCGCCTGGGACCGCGCTTCCGACGAGACGCGAGCTTGCGAAGACCTACGGCGTTGCATTAAGGACGATCGAGCAAGCCGTTGCGCCGCTCATTGCCGAAGGAGCCCTCGAAACGAAGGGCGTCAAAGGGACGTTCGTCGCGCCGGACGCCGGACGTGAAATCGACGCTTCGCGGATTGCCTACTCGGCCCCTTCTCGTCCTACTTTTGATCAAAGCACCGAGATTTCCATTGGGATCGTGGGCACGTGGAGCGGCATTCACGGAGAGAACATGGTCGAGAGCGTCGGAGCGCGAGCCATCGAGCACGAGGCATCCGGGTACTCTCATGTGAGTCTGCACTATTTCAACCGGTATATTGGACGAGACGTTCCGGGAATACCGATGACCGTCGCCGCGCAGACCCTGCTTAACGAAGGCGTCGATGGCCTTATCGCATTTACTCCCGAAGGAGTTGAGCTAAGCCAGCACTCGCTGGATTCATTTCTCGGCGTGACCGACGCTGCCGGCATTCCTGTCGTCATGTTCAATCGGGCGCCGGCCAACGTTCAGATGCGTCAAGTGGTCTACGACGATGTGTTTGCGGGTTACGAGGCGGCTCAACACCTGCTGAGCCGCGGTTGGCGCTCCCTCGCGTTCCTTGCGCCGTTCGACGCCTACTGGATCGCCGATCGCCGGAAGGGGGCCCAGCAAGCAGTCAATTCGCAAATCTCTTCGCCGCTCGTCGAGTTTGCCGTTATCCCCGCGCCGGAAGACGTGGTCGCGTATATTGCCTACGGGCAATATCGCGATGAAGGATTTCGGATTGGGAAGGAGTTCCTACGCACGATGCGCGAACCGGCTGCGATCATTGCATGCAACGACATGGTTGCATACGGCGTTCTCGATGCGGCTGCGGGACTTCACTTGGACGTTGGGACGGACTTCGCAATAATCGGTTTTGATGACTACATTAATTCGCGCCATTGCGGTCTCTCTTCCGTTCGACCGCCGCTCGAACATATCGGCGCGGAGTGCGTCGACGTCATCATGCGGGCGGTCCGCGGAGAACGCACGCCGCTCATTGTGACGCTGCGTTCGGAAGTCGTCGCGCGTACGTCGACAGCACGACCGAGACGCGCGAAGACAACGCTATTGAGTGGAACTCGCCAAAAGGAGTTGATACGATGAAGATCCAAAACGACAGCCTTTCACCGCGAAGAGGTTTTACATTAATCGAGTTGCTAGTTGTAATAGCTATCATTGCGATATTAGCTGCTATACTCTTCCCTGTGTTCGCGACAGCGCGCGAAAAGGCGCGACAAGCAAACTGCGCAAGCAACCTAAAACAGATAGGCATCGCGTGGGTTCAATATGCACAGGATTACGACGAAACCAATCCAATTGCATGGGGATATAAGAACGGCGGCACGTACTATCAGTCCTGGGACATAGAGCTCGCGCCGTATCTGGGCTTTCAGGTGATCACTCCCACCACCCCCAACGGCCCTCCCCCAATGGTTCTCGCGTGCCCCGACGATACTATCGCGCGAGGGGCCTACAACACAGTCCGCTCATATGCATATGACTCGAAAATCGAGGGGAATTCAGTCTTGCCGACTGGAAGTGGAGCGGACGCGCAATACGTATTAGGTCTCACGCAGTCGCAGATATTGGCGCCTTCGACCACTTTTGAGATCGTAGAGGCCCCCAACTCCTTAAACTGCATGGGACGCGGCACCTACTCGGACGCCGGAAGTCCGAATAACCAGCAAGCTTCGCTCAGCCCCGTCCATACGAGCGGATGGAACTACCTATGTTGCGATGGCCATGTAAAATGGCTCAAGCCGGAGCAGACCATCGGCGCCTTAGGCACGATGGCCGCGCCGCAAGGATACTGGACGCTTAATCCAAACGACTGATCGCAACGAATCGTAACCAGGCAGGATAAATGAAACGCTTTCTTCCACTCGGCATCGCCGCAGCAGCCCTTATGGCCGCGCTCTCGCCGGGAGCTCTCGCTGATCTTCTCGTTTACCCGGTGAACATCGCCAACCCTCGCGTCCCATGCGTGCCGCCCGTTGCAGACGGCGCGCGAGGCCGCCGCATGGCGATCGATGCCGACTTCCGCTATCCGCTGGCGCCCTTCGCGTCGCTTGCCAATGGCGGCAAGGCAACGCTCTATCTTCGAGACGATCCATCGCGTCCGGAAAAAACATTGCTCAAACTCATCGACGGCGATCGTTCGATCGCAATCGCGGTCGCTCCTGCATCCGCCGGACGGCTGGTCGGATTGGAACTGCGGCGCGGCGATCACGTTCTGAGCGCGGTCACGACAAAGATGCGCCTATCGAGCCAGTGGACCCGAGCGACGCTATCGATAGACGCAACCAATGCCACGTTGACCATGGAAGGCAATCCGCCGGTCACCCTCGACCTGAGGGCCTCTCTCGCTCCATCCGAAGTGGAGGTCTCCGTTGCGCATGTCGAGGAGCTAACAATTTCGGGCGACGGCGCGTTTGTTCTTGATTGGGAGCACGGATACGCTGCAACCGTATCCCCGGGAAGCGCGGCGACACGCGCGACCACACGGCTGATGGGGTTCGATTCGTACTTCGTCTCCGATCAGCCTAACAGACGAGACACGCCCGTGCTTGTCGTGAGCAACCCAGCGCCCCACCCCGTATCGGTCTCAATCCGGTTTCACCTGGAGTCCGAAGTCGCGCACCGTTCACTTGACTGGACGCAGGCGGTCACGGCTCCCGCCAGAAGCGCCGCGACGGCAGCAATCGCGTTTCCGGCCGGCCTGACAAGCGACATCTACCACCTGCGCGAAACGTCAGTAATCGACGGCGGCGAAACGGTTGAGGAAAAGCATTTCGTCTATGCGTCCCGAATGGCCGGCGGACGCGGATCGGCGCGCTTCGGCCTGCACGATTCCGACCGGAAGGTATTCGGGTTTTGGCCAGACGCACTTCCGGTCTCGCTCGCCCACGATTACGCCAACTGGGGCTATATCGTCGGACCCGCTTGGCTAAAAGACGACCACGGCGGCTTCGGCATGGATCCGGACACCGACCCGGCTCAATGGAACTGGGATAAGCGCGTTGAGTGGATCACGGGGCAGGGATTAACCCCCTATATCTGCATCAACGGCAATCCGTGGTTCGAGTGGATGCGGGAACCGGGCTTCGATTCAGCGCATGCCGCGGTCAAGTATCCCTGGGGCGCCCTTGGCGGCAAGCCGGACGACCGGCGCTATCGCCAATTCGTCCACGCGCTCGCGGAGCGTTACAAAGGTAGAGTTTCGCTTTACGAAATCCAAAACGAGCCGAACGCGTTTCCGCCCGGGGGCGGCATCGACCCCGCCGTGTACGTCGCGATTCTCAAAGCGGCCTACCAGGAGATCCACGCCGTCGACCCAAAAGCTACGGTTTACGGCATCTGCGGGACCGGCGACTTCATCCCGTGGATGACGAAGGTATTCGAACTCGGCGGCGGTCAGTACATGGATGCAGTTTCGTTTCACACGTATGTCACGCCAAGGCTTCCAGAGGAGAGCGCACTCCCCAGCAAGCTGGCGCAGGCCCGCGCGCTCGCGGCAAAGTACGGCAAAACGGTGCTGCTCAACTCGGAAACGGGGACATACGTCGCCCTCCGCGAAGACGTCGACCGCCCTATTCCGGCGGACCGGCTCGACAACCTGATCGCACGAGGCACGCCGACCCTCAGCGTCTCGCACGGATGGCCGAACTATGCGCTCGACGAAACCAAGGGCTCACTATCCATCGTGCGCAACGCTGTCTACAACTTTCTCGCCGGTGCAAAAGCGTTTACGTTCTTCGGCTGGAACTCCGAATGGCCGTCCGCGAACTGGTATACCAAATCGGCCGACGATTGTTTCGCGATTGTATCGGCCACCAAGGACGGCGTTCGGACGCCGTCGCTCTACACGCTCGCCATCGGGGTTTTAACGACGCAACTCGAATCGGCGCTGATCGAAACGGCTACGCCAATTAACGACGGCGACATACGCGGCGGCATCTTTCGCACCGAGGGCGGCGGCGCGACAGCCGTGGTCTGGTCGACCGCCGGGCAGCGAACCGCCGTTTTCAGCGTGCAAGGGCAGGACGTGCAAGCGGTTTCGCTCTTCGGGCAGCCGGCGCAGCTCCCGCGGTTATCTCCCAAAGGCGGTCTCGTGCAGATCGAGTTGACCGACCAGCCCGTATATGTTCGGGTGCGGCATGGCGCCCTGACCGAGCAGCGATCGCCCATCCACGACATTACCATCGTCCCGATGCCAGATGGCGGCCACCATATCCACTACAACTTGACGAACGACTCAACTTCCACGTGGTCCGGGAACGTAACATACCATGCACCCGCCGGATGGAGCGTCACGCCTTCCAAAGGCGCGTTCGAGATCGCATCGAAAGGTACGACAAGCATCGACGCCGTTGCGCGGCAGGCCATCGCGTCCGCGAGCGTCATAACGATCAACGCAGAGTTAACCACGCCAAACGGCGGCACTTACGCGGTTCCCTTCCAGATCAGGGCTCGCCCATCGCTTTCCGTTCCAAGGACGACAGCAACTCGTGGCGACAGCTACGATGCTTTGCCCGGCGACGAAAAATCGATCGGCAAGCCGGAGCAGGTGGTGATTGGTCGTCCCCCGGCGCTCGCATCGCTGCAAGAGACGCAATACTGGCAAGGAGCCAGTGAATTGTCCGCCCGCGTAAAGACAGCCTGGACCGCTGACGGGCTAACGATAGGCGTGAAGGTACACGACGTTAACTTCGCGCCCCCGGAGGCCTGGCCAGGCGTCGGCGGTTCATGCGTCGAGTTGTTCCTCGACTTCCGGAAGCCTGATCAAGGGCTCGGCGCCGCGCCCTACGGTCCCGGCGTATACCAAATCATCCTGAAGCCCGCCGCCAACAAGACCGATCCGCCAGCAGTGTGGATTCCGGCAGGCGCGCCTAACGGCTTGCCAAACGCAACGGCAAGAGGCGGCGTGTCGGCGGACGGCGACTACTGGCTGACGTACACCCTCCCGTGGGCATCGGTTGGGCTCTCGCCCAAGGCTGGCGCTCCCTTCGGGTTCGATCTCTCGATCGACGGCCCTCCCGCCGGAGCGGCAGCCCGCAAGACGCAGATGGCGCTCTTCGGCAGCGCCGCGAACAGCGTCGATGCATCCGGCTTTGGATTGGCGAGCTTGGGGAATTAGAAGGTCCGCGCAGTCGTTATAAGAGCGTGTGTAATAGCTCTGCATGGTGTGAAGAGATTTCAAGACGGCTCATGCCGCCGGGGCATTCTTTCTTGGTCGCTTCGCTCCAGGTTAATCACAGCCAGCTGCTTGCGACAAAATCGACGTCTTCGGCGGAAGAAAAATGGCCCGCCGGTTCGACAAACTCCTAATTCTTTATTCTTATTGCTCGGCTATTGCATGAAGGAGCCGTAGTACGAGGTGTTCGATATGTCACACACGCTCTATGAGCTACTGCGCACATACCGCAAAACCAATCAACCATTCACGGGTTCGCAAGATATTCAGCAAGCTGATCGAAAGTTCCACTGAAGCCCTGCTCCATTGAGGCAATGCCATCACCGAAAGTTTCGATCTCGAGTTCGTTCGCATTGATCGGAGAGCCCGAAAGCGCAAGGTCCGTAACCCCATCGTGCTCGACAAGGGTTAACGTCGTGAGAACTTCGAGCGGCCAGGTGGGACAGAAAGGATGGCGCACCGGATTGCCCGCCTCATCCGCAAAGGAGTTCCGGAACACAAGCCGCTCAGGCGGCGCGACCTCGGCGTACGTAAACTTACCCCACATCTGCAGACCGTCCGGCGAGCGCATCCCGTAGTGGAACACGCCGCCCGGACGAACATCGAGCTTCGCGACGAGCATGGAGAAGCCTGCCGCCCCCCACCAACGCGAAAGGCGCTCGGACTCGGTCCACGCTTTGAACACGATGTCACGCGGCGCGGCAAACGTACGGGACACGCTTATCCGCGGTTCGGTCCCGGGAGTGGAATTGGTTGTCGGTTCAGTCATCTTGAATTCCTTGCTGCTTACAGCCACGAATAGACTAACGGCTTAATAGGTGATACCCGATCCACGCAGTCGTTGGGCGCCCAACGCCTTTGCACGTGCCAAGATCAGCTTCCAGGCTTGCCTAGCCATCCACACCCAGACGAACGCCACGATTGCGGCCTGGAAGCTGCCCGGCACATAACCGATGTGGCGCGTTTCCCATGGGTTGGCAATCGTCGGAAGGCCGGTCAGGAGCGAAGCCGCGATCAAAATGGCGAGAGGACGCCAGGTCGCTTTGTCGCAGAGGACCGTGGCTGCGGCAAATGCATAAACGCACTCCGCGATCAGAAAGGGAAGGTAGCATTCGGGAACGACCAGAGAAAGCCACGCGAATAGATAGCCGATCCTTTCAGTATGTGACCAAATGACCAAGGAAACGGCGACCACGGCAATCCAAACGGACAGCCCCTTCCACACGTTGACCTTGTTCCTGATTGACAGGGCGAGTAGGAGCCCCAGTCCCGCTCCCGCAAGGGCGGCATGCCACGAAACGCTCGTGAGCGCAATCAGCCCCCTGCCGCCAACGAGATGAAAATAGCGCGACGGAGCGCCCGCCAGGTACGTAAAGTTTCCAGCATGCGTCAGGTTGACGCCCACGTGGGCCTTACCCAGCGCAAGGAGCGCGGCGACAGCGACGAAGCCGATCCACGCTCGCGCCGGCACGTCGCGCAGACTGTGATCGATCAGCAACACGATCAAAGCCATCGGCGCGATCAGCCAGCCGCTCTCTTTCACCATGACCGCAACCGCGAACGCCGTAATCCCCAGCGTCCAGCGCCGACGCATGATCGCGAGAAGCGCCACGAGAAAGGAAGCGCCAAACCACATGTCGGCCTGATCCTTCCAATAGTCGAGCGCAACATCACCGGCGGGTCCGGTCGACCACAGGGGATCTCCGAAAAGAAAACTGTTCGCCCACGACATCGGTGGACAACTGCGAATGCCAGAAAAGAAGAGAACCGCAACCAGCGCAATGCTCCAACTGCCGCTAATTCGCTGGATGGCTAACGTAAACACGATCAGAAAGAGCAAATGCGACGCAACGAGGAACGCGATAAACCCGGCATAGTTAGACGGACCAACGATATGCGATTCCGCCCAGAAGCCCCACATCAGCAGAGGACGCCAGTAGCCGTACCCAGAAGCCACGGGCCTGAGCCATAAACGCCACGTCGATTCCAGAGTCGGGTATCTTGCAAGATCGCGAAGGAACGGAACCTGATCCGGGTCCTGTAGATCGAACCGCTCCGCTGCCGTATACACGGAATGCGGCTGAAGCCAATGCCGTTCGATTTTCCAGGCATCGGCGGCGCATAGCAGGAACACGGCCAAGGACGCCGCAGCCAGCAAGATGATCCTTACGCGGTTTCTCAAGACTATCTTGGTTACCATAAATCGAACTGAACGTCGCCCACGACGGCTTTCAAGCCGCCTCGGGGCGCTTCGCCAGCGCAGTGAGACGCGGCCAGGCGCATATCGACAACGCATCCCAAATGCGATCGCCCACGCAAACCCACACAAACGCCGTGATCGCGGACTGGAAGCTGTACGTTAAGTAGTTGATATGCGGTGTTTCCCATGCGTTCACGATCGTCGGAAGACCGCCGAGCAGCGACGCCGCGATCAGGATCGCCATCGGACGCCGCGCCGCACTCTCACAGAGAACGACAACCGCGCAAAAGGCGTAGACGAACTCGCCCAACAGCAGAGGCAGGAAGCAAACAGGATCAAACATTGCCAACAGCGAGGCGACGTATCCGTGCCCCTCGACATGCGCCCATATTCCGGCCACGCACGCAGCCAAAACGGCCCACGTGCCCAAACCGGCGCGCCAAGCAACGCGGCGTTGCACGCCAAGCGCCGCGACGAGCCCAAGGCCCGCGCCGATCACTCCTGCCGCCCATGAGACGCCGGTCATCCCGAGCAGGCCGCGCCCGCCGACGAGATGGAAATAACGGTACGGCGCGCCGCTCATGCCGTGAAAATTTCCGCTTGCCGTAAGATTCAGGCCCGCATGCACCTTGCCGAAAACGAGCAGCGCGGCAACCATTATAAAGCCGATCCAGGCCCGCAAAGGCGCCTCGCGCAACCGTCCCTCGATGAGCAAGACAACCAACACCAGAACCGGCGCCAACCAGCCGCTCTCCTTCACCAGGACGGCGCCGGCGAAGCCGGCAATGCCGAGAAACCAGCGGCCTCGCAACGCCGCATAGAGCGCCAGAAGAACAAATGCACCATGCCACATCTCGGCCTGATCCTTCCAGTAGACGAGCGCAACGTCACCAGCAGCCCCAGCCGACCACAGAGGATCTCCGAAAAGAAGATTGTTCGCCCAAGACATGGGAGGATAGGCGCGACTGCCTGCAAAGAACAGAACCGACAAAAGCGCCGCACTCCAGCGACCGGTAATCTGCTTGACCACGACGGCAAAACCCGCGAGGAACAACAGGTGGGACGCGACCATGCAGGCCACATAACCGGCGTAGCCGGACACGCCAAATCGCTGATATTCAGCCCAAACGCCCATCCAGAGCAAGGGGCGCCAGTAGTGCCCGCAGCCCGTATCGGCGGTGGTCCACAGATGCCAGGTCGACGTGAAAGTCGGCAACTTGCTGACGGTAGCCTCCGCGACCACCTGATCATGATCGGCCAGGATAAACTTGTCCGCGCTCGTGATCGCCGCGTGCGGTAAAAACCAATGTCCGTCGATTTGCCACTCTTCGATGGCGCAGAGCGAAAACACGATCACGGCCGCCGCAATCAAGGCGAGCCGCTTGCCCCATTCTTCCGGCAAAGAGTTGTTGCTCATAAATCTTCTGGCGTCTTGTCGAGCGATGGAGTACATATCTGGCCCATCTGCTCAAATTATGTCAGAGGCTTAGCAGGTCGATAAAGCGCCTGCGGTCGTTCGATCTGCGATTTGCTGTCTGCACGCAGACAGTTCCGCATCGCGCCAACCTTGCCATCAAGCACGAACAATATTCTGCGATAATCGTCATTCTTCCTTTGTGAATCGTGAAATACGCGACGACATGGCGATTGGAAGGAGATGGAGACGAGCGGAAACGACACAAAATTGCCCCCAGGGCTTCTCACGAAAACCCTGGGGGCAGATGTTTACTTGCGCGATGAAGTCCAGTCGATTACCACGCCGAAGTAATCTTCGTTGCGCTTGTAGAGCTCTTGGTAAACCCCTGGCGTCTCCTCCGGCTGGATGACATGGCTGATCAGTTCGTCAACATGGAGCGCTCCGGATCCTGTCAGTTCCAGCAACTGCGTAACGTTCCGGAAGAGCGAGTGCTTGCAGCCCTGCGCCGGATAGTACGGGTAGATCCATTCGAGCGCGCCCTTCAACGTAACATGCGGCGACGCGACATGCACCTTCATCAAGAGGTCGCCAGCATTGCCCTCGTATGTGCCGCGCGGCGTCCCAAGCAGCACCACCTCGCCATTCGTGCCTACCAAGCCTGCCGCCACGCCGGTCAGCGTCGGAATGCCGGTCGCCTCGACGACGGTTTGCGCCATCTCGCCTCCAGTGATCTCGCGGACCGCGTCCACAACGTTTCCCTCGGCGGAGTTCACGACGTGCTCGATGCCGACCGATTTCGCTACATCGAGCCGCTTCCGAGACACATCCAGCCCGATCACCCTGGCGCCGGAGAGCCTAAACAACTGAGCGGCGAGATTGCCGACCAGACCGAGACCTTGGACGACGACATAATCGCCAAGCTCCGCAGTCGATACACGGCGCGACGTGAATGCGACCTGACCGATACGGGCGGCAAGCGGAGCAATGCGGCTGGTTACGTCATCGGGGATTTTCACGAAAAAGCCGCCTGCGACGTTGATGCTTGCATGAGGGCCATAGTACATCACCCGATCGCCCGGCGCGTACTTGTCAGCAATTGCCCTGCCGGCTTCGACCACATGGCCGACGTTCCCGTAGCCTGGTTCGAACGGCAACTTTGCCCACGACTCGATACCCTGGTAGATCGCCATCTCGGTGCCGGCGCTAATTACCGTATATTCGGTTTCGACGAGAAGCTGATCCGGCGCGAGTCCATCAAAGCTTATTGGACGCGAGACCAACTCGGATTGCAGCGGGGACGTCATTACGACCGCGTTGCGCGAGATACTTTTCGATGCCATTTTACAATTCCTTCTGCAAGGGACGTGATCGCGCAACGACTGGCCGCTTCTACTAATCGATGCGCTGAACAGTCGTGTCTCGATCCGCTCAATGATAACATCGGCCTTCCCGCGCGTCGATGGCTCTCGTATCGATTTGTTGGCAAAAATTGTCCTCCCAGGCACTATTCTTGGCGGCGATTGGCGTACAATGGATCTTCATTTGGCGAAACAAGCTATTGGTCAAGAGGTGAGAAGTCTTGGAGAGCAGTTCGATAGGCGGCCAGATGCCGAAGATAATCGCAGCGCGCGATAAAGTTTTTGCGACCACCCAAGCCTACGTCGACCGGGAATACGTCCTGCAGTATTGGGTAGACGGCGACGTGGATTTTCGGGTCGAACAGCGGCTCTTCTCGGTGCAAGGGGGCTGCGCCATACTCATGCAGCCAAACAGACCGCACGGCTTCCACACGATCCGCAGCGGCAACTGCGAGTGCATCTATGTCAGGTTCGTCCTGCCAGCGGATTCACGAATGCTAAACGACCTCCCGGAGGTTGTGCGGTTCTCGTCCAGCATAGCGCCAACCGTGACGGCCCGTCTAACATCGCTCTGCGCGGAATGGCACGGCGAACTCCCCGGCCGCGATCTCGTTGCCGCGGGATTGCTGCTGGAGGTGTTAGGCCTCTATGTCCGTAATGCCGGCGAAAAATCGGACGAACCTCCCTCGGTGCACCTGCCTTCGTGGCGCAATGTCGAGAATGTCATCCGATGGATGCATGAGCACTACAATCAAGATGTCGATATCGCTGAGATGAGCCGTCTGGCCGGCCTCTCCCCCGCCTACTTTTGCCGATCCTTTAAGCGATACACCGGACGTTCGCCGCATGAATACTTGATCAATATCCGCATTGATAAGGCACGTGAATTGCTCTGCGACGCCACAATGACGTGTACGCGCGCGGCGGAGGAGGTCGGTTTTCCCGATGTTGCCGCGTTCAGTCGCGTGTTTCGCAAGCTCATTGGCGTCTCGCCGTCCTACTGGGTCCGCAAGTACCTTGGCGAACAGCGAAAATTAGCCGCCTAACCGCCAGGCGCTGCAGGATTTGCGCGGCCAATCATCCAACTAACAGAAAGCCTGGCGAGGGCCGCGTCAGCCGCGAGAAAAGCGGCGGCAGTAAGATTTCCCCCGCTGCTCAGATCGCGCTGAGCGCACACACAGATTGACGGGAGCCAATGATGAGCAAACTTTGGGTAAAGGCGGTCTTCTTCACGAGCGGCGCCTATGATTTTGGCCTTGGAGCGGCGTTTTTGCTATTTGCGCCATTCATCTATCGCCTCTTTCACGTCGCGCAGCCGGGACACCCCTTTTACTATCAGTTCCCATCCCTGGAAATGATGATCGTCGGCGTTCTTTTCTGCCAGATCGGAAAGAGCCCTCGCGAGAATGTGGACCTTATGCTTTATGGCGCAGCCCTCAAATCGTCGTTTGTCGGCCTCGTCCTGTGGTACGCGCTGCACGCCCAAATGCCGTCCTTCTGGATCCCGTTCGGCTGGCTCGACGCCGTCTTCCTGGCGCTGTTCCTTGCGGCCTGGTATACGACCAGGCAAGATGTCGCGCCGCCCGCGGCACAAATCCTCTCCTCGGACGGAGCCGATATAAAATGACCGGAAGCGCCCGCAACCTGTCGTTTGGCTTGCTCATGTTCCCAGACATGACGCAACTGGACCTTACGGGCCCCTACGAGGTGTTCTCACGCGTGCCAGACGCACGGACTCACCTGCTGTGGAAAACGGTCGATCCCGTACAAACGGATCGGGGCCTCATTATGCTTCCGACCGCAACGCTTGACGAGTGTCCGCCGCTTGACCTTATTTGCGTCCCCGGCGGTCCCGGCCAGGTCGCATTGATGAGCGATGAAACAGTTCTCGCGTTCCTGCGAAAAACAGCGCAAACCTGCCGCTACATAACGTCGGTCTGCACCGGTTCGCTCGTGCTTGGAGCTGCGGGGCTCTTAACTGGCTATCGCGCGACGACGCACTGGGCCTCGCTGGACCAACTCAGCCTTCTCGGCGCACGTCCAGTCGCCGCGCGCGTGGTCTTCGATCGCAACCGCATTACCGGCGCCGGGGTAACATCCGGGATCGACTTCGCGCTTGCGGTTACGGCGCATCTGGCGGGCGAGGATGTGGCCAAACAGATCCAACTGCAGATGGAATACGACCCCGTTCCGCCGTTCGACGCCGGATCTCCGGGAAGCGCCGGACCTGCCATCACGACCCGTGTCGCCGCCCGAATGGAAGCGCTGCAAGCACGCCGCCGCGAAGCGACCCTGCGCGCGGCCGATGCTCTGCAAGCTCTCGGCGAGCCGTAACCACGCAACCGGTCAATGCCGGCCGCTTCTGTTTGCTCCGCTCAGCAAGTAATCATCCGAACTCTGATCTCTCAAAGCGTGTGCAAAGAATCGAAAGGCTTTATAAGACGGCTCCCCGGCCGCCGTGGCCGTTTTTGGGAAAGGGTCGGCACAGCGCTTTCTCTGCTTCACGATGTGCGCTGGGGTCGGACGATGGCGGCAAAAGGCCGTGCGCGTGTTGGCGAGGCATCGTAAATCACCGCCATGAACGAGGCGCGAGCGAGACCGGTCCGTGACCGGCGGACGATGGCGGCAATAGGCCGTACGCGTGTTGACGATTGCTCATATGCCGCCGCAGTGAACGAGGCGCGGGCAAAAAAGTGCCCCGGCGGCACGAGCCGTCCTGAATCTTTCTCGCAATACGCCAGGTAATTACGTACGCTAAGCTTCGAGCTCACGCGGAAGGCTGAATGGAACACACGGTCGAAGACCATGAGCGAAGCGCCGAGGGGAACTCGGCGCGAGTCGAGGAGTTCGCTAAGTGCGCCGTCTACTGAGCTCCTTTAGCTTCTCGTAATCCCCACGGACGAGTGCGTCCCGCTTGGCGTGGCTCCAGCCCTTAAGCTGACGTTCCCGCCGAATTGCCGCGAGTTGATCGGAATGGTCCTCGGAGTAAACGAGCACTACGGGGCGCCGGATCGCGGTATAAGTCGCGGCCCTGCCTTCATTGTGCCTGGCAAGACGCTCGGCAACGTCGCGGGTAGAACCGACGTAATAGGTGCCGTCACGGCAGCGTAGGATATAAACGGAATACGGAGTGCTCACAAAGCACCTCAACGTTTCACACCGGAGTCATTGCCCCTCGACTCGCTGACGCTCGCTCGGGACACCATTCGCCCCGCTAATCCTTGCGCTCACGCGGAAGGCTGAACGGGATACACGGTCGAAGACCATGAGCGAAGCGCCGAGGCGAACTCGGCGCGAGTCCATTGCCCCTCGACTCGCTGACGCTCGCTCGGGACACCATTCGCCCCGCTAATCCTTGCGCTCACGCGGAAGGCTGAATGGAACACACGGTCGAAGACCATGAGCGAAGCGCCGAGGGGAACTCGGCGCGAGTCCATTGCCCCTCGACTCGCTGACGCTCGCTCGGGACACCATTCGCCCCGCTAAGCTTCGAGCTCACGCGGAAGGCTGAATGGAACACACGGTCGAAGACCATGAGCGAAGCGCCGAGGGGAACTCGGCGCGAGTC
>JARLGU010000003.1 GCA_031292625.1 Capsulimonadaceae bacterium
GCGGAGCGAATCTTCAAAGGATTCTCTCCGCCGGGTTGTGTCGCAAGCTGTTAAGTCGGAAGTTCCCGCGGCACGGACCCGCCGGAACGCCCTCCCTATCCCCCCGATATTGTCAGCTTAAGTCGCCCAGTACGTCCTGAAGACTATTAAGCGGGCTATGGCTTTCGCTTTTTTTCGCGTAACCCATCCGCGCTTTGCGGCTTCGCTGCGCTGCTCTCGCGAGATTGCCCGGCCTACATCGCCGTTACGGGCGAGGTTGCCGGTCGATTGACCTGCAGAGCCCGTCGAGTGGTCGACGGATTCGAATTATGGAAGAAAGCCTGTGAAAACGGCGCAGAACTTCTCTGGCGCGTCAAGCGCAACATGCGACTGCCTTGCAACAAGCGCCTCGCCGACGGCTCCTATCATTCGGCGATTTATCCGACCACAAAAGATCGCCGCAACCAGCGGGACGGCGTTGCCGTCCGCGTGATCGAATATTCGCTGACGCGTGCCCCGGACGCCGAAGGCGAAAAGATCTATCGCCTAATCACCACGCTGACTGATCACGAATCCTATCCGGCCCTAGAAATGGCCGCGATCTACGCCCACCGATGGGAAATCGAAATCGCGTTTGACGAGTTCAAAACCCACCTCGGCGGACGCGATCTGGTTCTACGCAGCAAGACGCCGGATGGTGTCCGTCAGGAGTTTTGGGGCTTTATCATGGCGCATCATGCGATTCGCTCCATCATGCACGACGCCGCGGAGAAAGCCCAAATACCGCCAAATATCCTTTCGTATACCCACGCTCTTCTCGAAATCCGACGCAAACTGCCGCAATTCCTGATTATTCCCCCCTCGGGCCTGGAAAGCCAGGTATGACGATCTCCTCGCATGCGTTGCCGAGATCCGGCTTCCGCCCCGTGCGCCACGAAGCGCCAAGAGGTGCGTTAAACGAAAGATCTCGAACTTTCCGCTCAGGCAACGCGGCCAGCCAGCGAGTCAGAAAACAGAACCGCGTCAACCAATCGTAGTAATGTTGTAATTAAGTGAGCAGTATTGAGGCTAGCGCTCAAGTCATTTGCCGACAGGTAGCTTTCCGGCCTTTATCAGGGCTGTATTAATCAATACTACGAGCTTGCCTTCGTCGAGGCTCGAACTCGTATAGTCCCACGCATGTCCGGCGATTACGCCATCGACGTCGATGACATAGATGGCTCCAAGATATTGGCGCATTATCTCATCTGGCTGCGACCAAACGTGAAAACCATCGCCTGCAGGGTTAATCCTTGCGTCAAGATGCAGTTGTAGCGGGGAGTCGTTGTTGTCGCTAATCCAGCGAAACTCAGGAGTGTTCCGTTTATAGATATTCGCTTGATCCAGTCCGAAATAGACAACGTCGCTCGAATAGTAGTCAAGCGCAAATAAGGAAAGACGCTTAATCACATCACTATGGTTCGAAAATAGCCGCGCGACAGGCCAAGTCACGACAACTTTCGCTCCGCGATAAGCACTGATTTTGTCGACCGAGCCAGCCTGCATCTGACCCGTCGTCGCCATATCGCGTACGGAAGGGGAATTAGCCAATATATCCGGCGCCAGTGTTCCCGCAGCCATGACGCCTTCGGGGACCTCTTCGTCCGGCGTAATCTCCGGCGAGCTCGGACGAGGCGATACGTTCGACGCGTGTGGAAGCGGGTCCAGAGTGAACGAAAGCGTTGGCGAATCCCCGCGTGCAAGTGTTACCCTCTTTGCCCCAGTCCGGTAGCCGGGGGCTGATACGTCAACTTCGACTGCCTTGACTTGCGACATGCCAAGGTCCACGCATACCGGTATGCCGACGCGGCCCGGTTGGCCGTCTACAATGATCGATGCATCAGGTGCATCGCACGAGACGGTTAGCGCTGCGGTTGTACTGATGTCGGCGATGACCGGAGGATGTGTAGGCGCGGGAGTAGGCGCAAATCGCGCAAGCACCATCGCCCCAAGGGTAGCGCGACCATCAGGTGTTTGTACGGCATTCATTTTTGCAGCATACAAATGCACAGAGTATTGGACGTACTGCTTAAGGCTGTCGAATGTTACCGCGTTCTTCTCCGTGTCGGTTGCGTCGGGGTCACCGGAAAGCCCCTTTATCAGATAATGCGTAAAGACGCCTTCTTTGAAATCCGCCGGGTCTCCTTCGAGGCTCGACTCGGTTGGAAGGCAGGACTGCAGTTCGGCGACTTCTGGACCAAGCGTTCCTTCGCCAATAGTCTGACCATAGCCGCTCGAACCAATACCCTTGCCAAGAAGATCTCGACAGGCATCAGTGATGAGCAAGACACGCTTGGGGTGCAAAGTATCCAGGCGCTGGCGAATTGCGGTAAAGTTGATACACGTGCTGAGAATATGGTTGCGATCAAAATCCTCCGGCACCAGCCAGTCGGCATCTACACCAGAACCGTCTTTTCCGCGTGTGCCGTGGCCACTGTAGAAGAATATAACTTCACTCTTATCCGGCACGATACCCGTGTAAAGCGAATCCAGAGCGCTTTGAATATTACGCTCGGTAGGTCGAAGACCGGGATCGCCATTCGGGTCGTCGATCATCAATACAACGTTATCGAAGCCGAAGCGGCACTTCAGTAGCGCTGCGAAATTTCGAGCGTCGTTGCCGCTGGAATGCAGTCGCATTCCGCCGGGGTAGTCGCTCACACCGATGACGAGCGCATACTTGGCGTAACTGGGAGCAGAGGAGATCGGCGTTAGGATGATACGCTTGTCTGCCGTTTGCGCATGGGCCACAAGGGACGTGAGCGCTACTACCAGGGCGATGAGTGTGACGAACAGCGTAATATTATTTGAGCGCGGCAGCATGAGACATTCGCTCCCATTCAAATCGTTTGAGCTGACGGCATACGATAAGCCATCGAAAAACGATTCACAATCTATTGTAGTTGGAAATCGTAGCCATTTGAGGCCTGGCTGCCTACTTTATTATTTACCTGAAAATCGAACCGGCGAGCCGTGCCCGAAAGCAGGCGGCATTTTCGGCGAACTTCGACTGGGCGATCCGCCAGGGAATAATGGATACCAACCCCGTCAAGGCGTTGCAGCGTGTTCATTTGGAACCGCCGCCGCCAAGGGGCATACCCCGCACCGAATTCAACGCGATCCTCGCGCACGTGAGGAGCAGCCGTGACCGACTGCTTTACCGTATGCTCTTCGAGTTGGGGTTGCGTATCTCGGAGGCGCTTGGCATCCGCGTCGAGGATATCGACTTAACCAAAGACGACGAGCATGTTCGCGTTTTAGGCAAGGGAAACCGAATACGAACCCTACTGCTTGATGACCCCAGTCTGGTCAAGGAACTGCGCGCCCATATTCGCAGGAACGGATACAAGTATGGGCTGATCTTCCGAGCCGCAAAGAACGGCACTGGCAACGCCATGCGGTATCAGTCCGTTCACGAACTGTGAAGCAAGGCGTGCGATAGAGCGGGAGTCGCGGCAACCCTGCATCAATGCCGACATGCACACGCAACCGAGTTGATTAATTCATCCGCCGCGAACGGTGCTCCAATTTCATTGGCGACCATTCGCAAACGCTTGGGTCATCGTCAAATTGCCTCAACCATGCGGTACGCCGAGCTGTCCGACGAAAGCGCCGACACCGAACTGCGAGCACGGCGACGGCGGATGAAAGGGTGACTGCAATCCCTCATAGCCCCCGGCACGCGCTGCCGGGGAACGGGGGGCGGGGGTACTTTGGAAAAGGGATGGTTAGAGTAGAACGGCTATCAGTCGCACCGTTGAATGCCTTGTGGGTGTCAGACGGCGGCGGGGACGCAGTGTCGAGGCTGTCAATGATGTTGACGAGAAAGGATACGAAACACGGCTCGACAATCAGTGGTATACTTGCGTTTGCGTACGATTGCAGGCACGCGTACCAGTCGCAAGAATTGGTGGGCGAGCAGAACAAATCAAATGAACAAAACTGAATCACATGAAGACGGTTGCAAATGTGCAAGTGGATGCGCAATATGCGGGGATATGGCTCCCTTTGAACTTCCCTCTGAGCTGTATAGTGATTTCGTTCATTCTTCTGTGGTCATCTTTGCGGGGGCGGGAATAAGCACTGAAAACCATCGGATATTCCCATCCACGTTGTACGAAAATATTTGTGCAGAGCTAAAACTAGATATTCAAAATGGTCTTCTATTCCCAGATGTTATGACTCAGCTATGCAAACAGTCAAATGGTCGAGCTAAATTGCTGCGAAAAATCAAAGACCGTTTTGACTATGTTCGCTCCTTTCCCGAGCTTTACGGAATTTCCACGCGATTCCACAGAGAGTTATCAACACTTTTCCTTGTTGACACCATTGTTACAACTAACTGGGACTCGTTTTTCGAGGACGAGTGCGGGGCTCTGCCATTTGTAACCGCAGACGACTACGCATTTTGGCAAAACTCAATCCGAAAAGTATTCAAAATTCACGGGTCCGAAAGTAGTTTTGGATCGATAGTGGCGACGCGAGAGGATTATGAGAAGTGCTATGAAAGGCTATCAACGGGTTTGTTGGGGGCGCATCTTAAGCTGATGATAGCAACGAAAACGGTGGTGTACATAGGTTTTTCATTTACGGACGATGATTTTATCCGCATCCACGATATTCTAAGCCGAGAAATGCACGGGATTAGACCACAAAGTTACATCGTCACACTTGACCGCAAGTCCGATAGTCGATTTCGCGAACTGGGGCTGATACCAATATACACCGACGGGACGCATTTCATTTCAGAAGTTAAAAAGAAATTGGTGGCGGATAATCTAATGTTAGCGGATGAACGCTTTGACGACATTCCATATATGCTTCAAAAGGTATTCGAAGCGCATCGCGCTATCGGATCGATTAACAAGAAAGAGTTTCCTTCTGTCCTATATTGTGGTAGTTATCAAGACGGGTTAATGCATGCTTTCGAGCGCATGTTGGCATTACGTCGAACTGGCTACTATTCCCACACATGTAATGTAAGAAATGCCATTCAGAGTTATCAAGGCGATGATCTCAAAAAGAAGGTTGAAGGACGGAGATTCTTTGATGTAGCCTATGTTGAAGGCTACACCGACGGAAATCTATACTTGCTTGCCGATAACGAGATGCGTCGTCATATGCCATTGTATTTTGCCTTTGGCTACAATAAGCCGATTCGAAGTCTAAAGGGTTTTGTTAAAGTTCTGGAGAAGTCGGCAAGCCTTGCACCTGAACAAAACGATATTGCTATCGCCATCCTAGAAAAGTATCAGGACGCAAATGGTATAGAGCTTCACCATACGCCATTTCTATCGTGAAAAGGCCTCTTGTAATAATCGGAAAGGTTTGTGCATGTAGACACCATTGACACCCCCGCCATTGCCATATCTAATAGTCCACTGTCTGTCAACGCTGTCAACGCATTTCGCTCTCCACGCCCCCACGATCCACGACCACGCCCCGCACCCGGCGTAGCCGCAAATCCCGCTACTCCACACCATGACTTCGGTACCTTGTCTGCCTTAACGCGACGGACTTCGGCACGTGCTTCTTTAGCACATCGCGGCACACTTGCCGTGGGGCGGGCGACTGGGGCACCACTGCTGACGGGCGTTGGTGGAGATACGGGTTCCTGCGGGGCTTGTGGGGCTTCCTGACGCTGGTATTGCGATGTGGCGAGCCCCACGAACCGCGATTCCCTGACGGCTAGCTGATCCACATGCAGGTAGTGGTTCAGCGTCGTGGTCGGCTTTGTGTGCCCGAGACGGGCGGCGACCGTCAGAATGTCCACGCCTTGCTGGAGGAGACGACACCCTGCAAGATGCTTGAGCCCGTGTGGTAACAGTCCTTTATCGTCGCCAAGCCCCGCTTGAATGGCATATCTTCGTATTTGGGCGCGGATGTACTCGTCGGTTATCTTTTGCCGGGGACCGTGGCAAAAGAGCCGTTCATGCTGGCATCGTATCGGGCGATGCTTGAGCCACGCTTCTATTGCAGCAGCCGTTTCGGGCGTGAAGTAATAGGTTATTTTCGTCTTTCGTTTTCGACCTTTCGCCAAAGAACGAAAGCAACCAGATTCAAGGTCGAGGTCGGCAATATCTAACGTGCAGACTTCATCGACCCTGCACGCGGAATTGACGAGCACGTAGAGTATCGCAACATCCAACGCTCGTTCCTTGGCGACCGGATTCTTTTCCGCCTGTTCGATAAGACGCAAGACATTTGCGTCGGTCGAGACGGGACGAACCCCGGAACCATCCCGACTTGGAATGCTGACCGTTTCCGTTGGGTCGAAGTCGAGTACTCGCTTCTTCACGAGCCACCGGGCAAGTCCCGTGATCGGGTGCATCGCGGCTCGTACAGTATTCGCGCTTACGCAGGATGGCAAATCGCCCGTGGGGTGGCATATATTGCGTCGTTCGGGGGCACGGTGCTTGTGGTAACGGACGTATTCGTCGATGTTGTCGGGGCTGAAGTCGTCAATCGTCGGTTCGTCGATGCCGTATTCTACGCTCAGCCACTGGAACCAGCGCTTCATCCACGTGCGATAAGTGCGAAATCCGCTCAGGGAATGATCGTATCGGAAATCTTCGAGGTATCTCTCCGCGAGCGCCTTCAGCGGCAATTCGGCGAGCTTCGTAACGGGGCGTTCCATCTGCTAACCACCGATTAATGGTAGTCAGTCAATGCTTGTGGGCTCATAGCTCAACGGTTGGAGCAGTCCCCAATCCGTTTAGAGCAGGAGAAAATCCGTACAGAGCAGATACTCACACCGCAAACGGGGGAAATGGTGGGCCCAGAGGGATTCGAACCCCCAACCAATCAGTTATGAGCCGACTGCTCTAACCGTTGAGCTATGGGCCCCCACCATTCTGTCACACGTCGCCGCATCAGTCATACACGCTCAACAAGCTCGAGTCTGTGCCGCGCCGAGATTCCATTTTACCATAGCAGAGCCGCTAGGCAAGCCATTCAGGCGCTTAGAGTTCAACTCATGCCGCCAAACGCCCCTGCGTAAAGTCACTTCGTGCCCGTATGGACAAGACATCGTCCTCGATCCATCGCGAACAAGCCGCCTTGCTGACGCCGCCAGGGCGCTACAATGGCATGACGCGCTCTCTCGCCTGAGCCATCGCCACGGGCTCAAGCGAAACGCAGACGGGGCAGACAACCGTTGGCAAACTGGCGAATGAACACGGCGCCACCCTGCAATTGCCGAACAGGGAGTTGAAATCCCGCTCTCATTGTGGTAGATTAATTCTCGGCAGTAGCAACCAAGCCGGCGGAAATCGCCGTGTCTTCGAACCGTGCGCCTCTGCCACACAACAGCATACCATCCGACCGTGAAGAGACTCTGAGCGGAAAGACATCTTTGCATTACATAGGTTGCGCCCTGCACGCGACAGAGGGCTATGAATGTCTACGTCTTTTCAATTGGGAAAAGACGTTTTTTTATGAAGGAACCTCAACACTATGGATAAGAGACTCGGAGTCATTGGAATCGTCGTCGAGGATTTGAAGGCCGCGAATCAGATCAATGCTATTCTGCATGATTTTGCCGGGATCATCGTCGGCCGGATGGGAATCCCTTACAAAGAACGAGGGGTTTCCGTTATCTCCTTGATCGTCGATGGCAGCAACGACGAGATCAGCACGATGACGGGCAAGATCGGGCAAGTCCCCGACGTCTCCGTCAAGTCGTCGCTGACGAAAACCAGCTAGGCGGCACGCGGCGTCGAGCCATAAGCTCCCGCCGCGCAAGCGACCATTCACATCGCAATAATTGGAAGAACCAAATGTACAACTGCAAATCGAAGGACGCAACCGAGTTTATTGACGATCAAGAGATCCTGGATACCCTGGAATACGCCCAAAAGAACAAGAACAACAGGGAACTGATCGGCTCCATTCTCAAGCGCGCCAGAGACTGCAAGGGCCTTTCCCACCGCGAGGCGGCGGTCCTGCTGGACTGCGACCTGGTGGACCTCAACGAGCAGATGTATGCTCTAGCGCAAGAGATCAAGCAAGATTTCTACGGCAACCGCATCGTCATGTTCGCCCCCCTGTACCTTTCCAATTATTGCGTGAATGGTTGCGTCTATTGTCCTTATCACGCCAAGAACAAGAATATTTCGCGGAAGAAACTCTCACAAGACGATATCGTTCGTGAAGTGGTTGCTTTGCAAGACCTTGGGCATAAGCGTCTCGCTCTTGAAGCGGGCGAAGATCCGGTCAACAACCCAATCGAATATATCCTGGAGAGCATCGAGACGGTTTACCGCATCAAGCATAAAAACGGCGCGATACGGCGCGTCAATGTCAACATCGCCGCCACAACGGTTGAGAACTACAGCAAACTGCGCGATGCCGGCATTGGCACCTATATTTTGTTCCAGGAGACGTACAACAAGGCGAACTACGAAAGCCTCCATCCGACCGGCCCCAAGCACAACTATGCCTATCATACGGAGGCCATGGATCGCGCCATGGAGGGCGGCATCGACGATGTCGGTATCGGCGTCCTGTTCGGTCTGAACATGTACCGCTATGATTTCGTCGGCCTGTTGATGCATGCGGAGCATTTGGAAGCCGCGATGGGCGTCGGGCCGCATACCATTAGCGTTCCGCGCATCTGTCCAGCCGAGGACATCGACCCCAAGAGCTTTAGCAATGCAATTTCAGACGATATATTCGCGAAGATTGTAGCCGTCATCCGCATCTCTGTTCCGTATACGGGAATGATCATCTCAACTCGCGAATCGCAAAAATCGAGGGAACGCGTGCTCCACCTGGGCGTTTCTCAGATCAGCGGCGGATCGAGCACAAGCGTTGGAGGCTATGTTGAGCCGGAAGCGGAGGACGATAATTCCGCGCAATTTGAACGCAGCGATACGCGTACGTTGGACGAAATTGTAAGCTGGTTGCTCGATATGGGCTACATCCCGAGCTTTTGTACGGCATGTTATCGGGCAGGGCGAACGGGAGACCGTTTTATGAGCCTGGTAAAGTCAGGGCAAATTGCCAACTGTTGCCAGCCTAATGCGCTTATGACGCTAAGCGAATATCTGACGGATTATGCATCTCCGACGACCAGGTCAAAAGGCGAAGCCCTGATTGCAAGCGAGATTTCCCGCGTCCCGAACGAAAAGACGCGTGAGATTGCAAAACAAAACTTGATAGAAATATCGAAAGGCAAACGCGATTTCCGGTTTTGATTTTTCGCATTCGCTTGTCCCGTCCCGCATAAGCGCACCGTGGGACGAGTTCGCGGCGCTGGACGAATATGCCTCGAACGTGAAAGCCTCATAGAGGCACGCTTTTGGCGCCTGCGAGCAGACCGCTCTTTGCTTCGTATCGCCAGCCGCGCCAGCGGCCGGCATACCGGCTACCGCCTATTTGGGGGTCGTCGACGAGGTCGAACTGCTCGCAGCAAGCGAGAGCGTCGAGGACGGAAGGCCTGGGGCCGATACGATCAGTTCGACCGCCCCGGTCTCACCGGCCAAAGAGCGCAGAACCACGAGCGCTCGGCCCCGATACGTTGCGTGCGTTGAGCTGCGGAAGCATGTGTGATTGCTCGGGTCCGGTGCCGCCATCGCAAACAGCGCGGCCGAACCGGTCACTTCCGCGGTCACACTCACTGCGGCGTCCGGCACACGCAGGCCGTTTTCGTCCTCGATCGCGACATCGACGTGGGCGACATCGTTGCCGTCGGCGGTCATGACGAGCGTGTCCGCCGTCAGCCGGATCCGGGCGGGAGCGCCTGCCGTGCGCAGTTCGTGCTCCGCGACGACGCGTCCCCCTATCTTGCCAATCGCCTTGAGGCAACCGGGCTCGAACGGCGCTTGCAGCGTATGAATCGGCGAACCGTCCGGGTTTGCGCGACTTACGCCCAACGTCCTCCCATTCAGCTCAATGTGGATCTCCTCGCAGTTCGAATAGCACACCACTTTGAGCGCCTCCACCCCTTCCCAATTCCAATGCGCGTGAACATCCGGCAGCGTCCAATCCACGTGCGGCGACGCTCCAGGTCTCTCGACCGCAAGGTAAACCGACGGCGCGCCCGACCAGATCGCACGATAGTAGTAGTAATGGGGCTTTGGGTAGCTGCAGAGGTCGATTGGCGACGAGACGCTTTGGATACGCGGCCAAGCCGCCTCGCCCAGGTAGTCATGTCCGGCCCAGATAAACTCGCCCGCGACCGCCGGGTTGTCCTTTACCGCACGCCAGTAGTCGAAATACTGATGCGTCTCGGTGCCAAGCAGCTTGCGCTGGGGATGGTCGCGGTGGATCGAGACATAGTAGTCCGGATACTTCCGGTGGACATAGTTGTAACCGGCGACGTCCAGCATATCCATTAAGCCGACTTGATTCGCCTCCCAGGCAAAATCGCATCCCATGGTAACCGGCCGCGTTGGGTCTTCCTCGCGCGTGATCTCAATGAGACGTTTAAGCTTGGGGAGCGCGCTTGGGCGGCCTTGCTCGGGGATCTCATTACCCACGCTGTAAATGACGATGCTTGGGTGACGCCGGTCCCGGCGGATCATAGTCCGCAGATCGGTCTCCGACCATTGATCGAAGTAAAGGTGATAACCAGCCTCGCACTTCCCCCACGTTCCTTCGACCAATCCCGGCGTATAGCCTTCGGTCCACTCGTCAAACGCTTCGTCCATCACAAGAAAGCCCATCTCATCGCAGAAGTCGTAAACTTCCGCCGGAAAAGGGCAGTGACTGAGCCGCAGAGCGTTGCATCCCATGTCCTTGAGCAGACGCAATCGACGCCGCCACGTGCGTTCCGGAACCGCGGCGCCGATGCAACCGGCGTCATGATGCAGGCATACGCCCTTCAAGTGAGTCTTTACGCCGTTAAGCACAAAACCCTGATCGGCATCGAAGACGGCAGTCCGGATACCGAGCGGAAACGTCTGCTCGTCGACCACTGAAACGCCATCGCGCAGCGTGGTCCGTACGCGATAGAGGTACGGATTGGACGGCGACCAGAGGTTCGGGTTTGCAACCGCGAATTGCTCGGAGATCGTCGTCGCGGAATGCTCAAGCATCGCAAAGCGGCGGCTTTTCTCGGCGACAATCCGTCCGGCTGCATCTTCAATGACCGTGGTAAGCGTGCACGAACAGGACGATGTTTCATCCTGGGTCTCGCTCTTCTGTCCCACGCGGATGGTTTCCGCAAACCTTGCGACCATCACGCGGATCGCGACATCCACGGTTGCAAGCGCCGCCCCCTCGGAGAGCGACGCCGTCGCGATCGAGCATCCCCACGGATCGATATGCAAGACATTACGCTCGATCAACCAAACATGCCGGAAGATGCCGCTTCCCGAGTACCACCGGCTGTTCGGCTGCTTTGAGTTGTCGACACGCACCGCGATCACGTTCGCCGCGGAGTCCTTGGCGAGAAACGGGGTGATGTCATACTCGAAGGCCGAGTATCCATAAGGCCTGCGTCCGAGATAGCGCCCGTTGATCCAGACGTCGCTGTTCATGTAGACGCCGTCGAAGTGGACGTAGTGCTTCTTGTCCGCGCTCGCCAGCGCCGTGAAGGACTTTCTGTACCAGCCGACGCCGGTCGGCAAAGATGCCGTCGCTCCCGTGTGGCTCGCGTCGAACTCTCCCTCGACGCTCCAATCGTGCGGCAAATCCACGATCCGCCAGGCGGAATCGTCGTACTCGGGGCGCGCGGCTCGCGAATCGTCGCCAAGAAAGAAGCGCCACTCATCTTCGAAATCACGATGGCGCAAATTGGGTGTCGTCATAATAGTCCATCCTGCGGCAACCTCTAGCGACCTTGCCACGCGCGGATCCCCGCTTACATGCAGAGGGCTCGATGCGGCAATGGCCGGCGTACTCACACACGTGACTTACTGGGTTAGCCCAGGTCAACTTCGCCAAGAAGCAGAAATTATCCCCCCGCACAAGACGCCAGAATTGAAATTAACTGAAATCTTTTCGCGCTCTTGCCAGCCCGGCATGATGCAGCGCCGCCGACGAGCACTCGTTGGCGGCGCCGGCATTCTCGATACGAAATACACTAACGGGCCGCGAGAACCTGCGCCTCCCTTTCCTTGATCCGCTGATTTAGGCGGATTTGAAGATACAGCACGCCGAAAAAGAACGTCCCCACCGTGCCGAATCCGCGCAATTTAGGAGCCGTTCGCTCGAGCACGGCATTGAGCGTGCCGCGAAACCAGAATGCCAAAAAGAGGCCGAAAACTCCGACCAGCAAGCCAACTGCCTGGTCACCTTCGTGAAAGAGCCGGGCCATCGATGGCGCGGTCACGCCGACCATTCCCGCCGCAAACGCAACAACGAAATTGGCGATTTGCAGGCAAAGGAGCGTCCAGATCAGCGGGATCGGAATCGCCTTGCTGGGGATCACGCGATCGACGACCTTAGCCGTTCGCAACATCCAAAATGGCGCATAAAGCCCAAGGGTAACGATTAGCAGCAAGAGCAACAAGAACTCATTCTGGCGCTCGAATTCGCGGATATCCGCCGTACCCTCCCCGGACAAAGGAGGCAGCGGCTCAGCGGTCGGCGTTGGCGGCCAGGCAGGCGCCGAGCGAGACTTATCGGTCGAAGACGGCGGGGTCTGGTCTGACATATTTACTCTCTTTCTCCTCGCCAGTACGGACGGCGAGGACGAACGTGTGCAGAGGCCACGAGTTGTCGTCTGTCTCAAGCGTGATAATTGAGCATTATACATACTATGAGAATATTTACAACCATTTTCTCGTAATTTTGAGATTCTATTTCAACATAGATGCTCAATGAGCGCGCCGCGCGCCGCCAACGCAACTGGCTCATCGCGGCATAAACGATGCGTCTCGAAAGGGTGAGGAGGTATACATAAGAGCAAAGATACGATTGTCTTGACTGATCGTTTCGACCAATCAGCAGACAGGAACATTTAGTAATGAACGAAGCACCGATCATCGCGCGCAAGCTGTTTTTTGGCAATCCCGACCGCTCGTCGGTCCAAATCAGTCCCGACGGAGCAAGCATTTCCTGGCTGGCTCCCGTCAACGGAGTGCTGAACGCTTGGGTCGCCTCAAGGGATGACTTGGCGAGCGCTCGCCCGCTCACTCACGATACGGCGCGCGGGATTCGCAACTATTGCTGGGCCTATTCGTCCCGGCAGATTCTCTTCACACAGGACAATAACGGCGACGAAAACTGGAGGCTTTATGCGGCCGACGTGCACACCGGAAGCGTCAAAGACCTTACGCCGTTTGATGGGGTCAATGCGCATATCGTCGCGACCAATCCGAAATACCCTGAAGAGGTGGTTGCCGGACTCAACAATCGCAAGCCCGAGTGGCACGACATTTACCGCGTGAACACCGTTACGGGCGAATTAACGCTGCTCCTACAACATGACCGCTTCTGCTCGGTGCTCGTGGATAACGATTACCGCATCCGCGGCGCGTACCAGATGACTGCTGACGGAGGGCTTGACCTTTTCGTCCCCGTGAACGGCGATTGGCGGTTGAGAGAGACGATCCCGCCGGAAGATATGATGACTACCGGACCCATTGGCTTCGACAAGACCAACGAGCGCCTCATTGTAAAGGATAGCCGAGGACGAAATACGGCCGCGCTTGTGGAAGTCGATTACGAATCCCGCTCCACGCGGATCCTCGCGGAAGACCCGCTTTCCGACGCCGACGACATCCTTCGCCATCCCGCCGATAAGCATATCCAGGCGGTCTCGTTTAACTACGACCGCAAGCGCTGGCAGATCCTGGACGAGTCGATCGAGCCGGATCTGGCGTATTTGCGCACCGTGTCGCACGGCGACGTCGAGATTACGAGCCGCTCCCTCGATGACCGCTTCTGGCTGATCGCGTTCCTGATCGACGATGGCCCGGCCCGCTATTACCTCTACGAGCGGGAGAAGCGCCATGCCGCATTCTTGTTTACCAACCGGGCGGCCCTCGAGGGCCTTGCACTCGCAAAGATGCGCCCCGTTGTCATCAAATCCCGCGACGGTCTCGATCTCGTCGCCTACTACACGCTGCCGGTTGGCTGCGACGCCGACGGCAACGGCATCCCCGATCGCCCGATGCCGATGATCTTCACGCCGCACGGAGGGCCGTGGTGGCGCGATTCGTGGGGGTACGATGCGTGGAACCAGTGGCTTGCCAACCGCGGCTACGTCGTGCTGTCCGTGAACTTTCGCGCCTCCACCGGCTTCGGCAAGGCGTTCCTCAACGCCGGCGATCGTGAATGGGGCGGCAAGATTATCGAGGACCAGGTCGATGCCGTCCAGTGGGCGATCGCCGCCGGGATCGCCGATCCAAACCGCGTGGCTGTGATGGGCGCAAGCTTCGGCGGGTATTCGACGCTCGCGGGGCTGACGTTCAACCCCGAGTTATTTGCCTGCGGCGTGGACCTCGTCGGCATCGCGAACCTGGTTTCGTGGATGGAGTCCATTCCGGCCTACTGGAAACCCGTCTTGAACCTCCTGGTCACGCGCGTCGGAGATCCCAGCACGGAGGACGGCAGGGCGCTTCTCGTGAACCATTCGCCGTTGACGTTCGTCGACCGCATCTGCAGGCCCTTGCTGATCGGACAGGGCGCAAACGATCCCCGAGTGCGTCAAGCGGAGCCTGACCAGATTGTCTCCGCCATGCACGCCAAGAAATTCCCGGTCACCTACGTGGTTTACCCCGATGAAGGTCACGGATTCGCCCGTCCGGAAAACAACCTCTCGTTCTACGCAATCAGCGAGGCATTTTTAGCGAGGCATCTCGGCGGTCGCAGTGAGCCCATCGGAGGCGATTTCGAGGGCGCCAGCCTCGATGTCCTGACGGGAGCAAACGAAGTTCCGGGCCTCGACGAGGCAATCGACAAGCGCCTCTCTTGACGGTGAAATAAAAAGGGCAGCGGCAAAACGCCTCTTGACAGTTAGAGAAGCCAGTGATATACTGAGATCAACCAAACGGCGTTTGTTATATTGTTTGACATTTCCAAACGGCGTTTACTTGCAAGGAATGGCAGATGCTCGGAACTGAAGAGACGAAAAGAGTATTTAAGAAGGCATCGCTTCGAGATGTTGCAAAGGCGGCGAATGTCTCGGTGACGACGATGTCACATTATCTGTCCGGGCGCTCCGGGATCTGCTCGGCGGAGACAGGGCGGCGGATTCAAGGCGCTCTCGAAAGACTTCACTATGTTCCGAACTCGCTCGAGCGGGGACTGCGCTCCGGTCGAACCCAGTGCCTGGGTATCTGCATGACGCATCTCAAGGACATTGCCGTCGATGAGCGCGATTCGTTTGTCACACGTGCCTGGAGAGGCATCGGGAAAGTCTCAGATGAATACGAGCTATCTTTATTGCAATATCCAGTCACGGTTCGCGAAGGGACCGATGCTGCTCCCTTTCTGGATGGCCGTATCGACGGGCTGGTCATGAGCGTTTTGAGCTATCGCGATGCCCGCCTAGACAAGATCGTGGCCGCAGGACTTCCCTGCGTCGCAATTGATTGCATTGAGGATCTACCGCCTAACTGTGGCGCCGCCTGGGCTGATGAATCGATGACTGCCAATCTTGCCCTTAATCGTCTGTGGTCCGCCGGTCACAGGCGCATCGCCTTCATTGCGGCGAGTAGCCTGGTCCCGCCGTACGTGGGCATCTCAGGACGACGGATCGTAGCCTACATTCAATGGATGTCGGCGCGTAGCGTCTATATGCCGGAATATCTCCTTTCCGCACAAGCCTGGGAGGGGAATGGCGTGGAAGGCGCGATTACTGAAATGTTGGCGTTGCCACGGAGGCCGACCGCGCTATTTTGCGCGAACGACCGCATCGCGTGGAGGGTAATCGAGGCGCTGTCGGCGAAGGGTTTCGATGTGCCCGGAGACTTTTCGGTCGTTGGCGTCGATAACCTGATCCTGTCAAATGCGCCAGCTCCCCGCTTGACAACGGTGGACGTACCGGCGGATGTCATTGGCGAACAAGCGATGCGCGCCCTCATGAAGCTATTCAGCAACGCACCAATCGAAGAGTGCCGAATTTGCGTCCCGGTCACGAATCTTGTCGAGGGCGACACCGTCGCGCTCGCACGAGAACCGTACTGATCGATAATTCAGGAAGGGATGACTTCTCATGAAAAAAATGGCTTTCACTTTAATAGAACTACTTATTGTTATCGCTATAATTACAATATTAGCGGCAATATTGTTCCCTGTGTTCGCAACCGCGCGCGAAAAGGCGAGGCAGTCGTCATGCGCGAGCAACGAGAAGCAACTCGGCACGGCATTTATGCAATACGTCCAAGATTACGACGAATCGTTTCCTAATGGTCTTGCCGGATCGAGCGGCTACAACGGCGGAGGTTGGGCGGGGCAGATTTACCCCTACTGCAAAAGCGTGCAGCTCTTCACCTGCCCTGACGACCCGTTTCAAGCGACAACGTCTACGACATGGGGGCAGCGCAGCGCGATCTCGTACGGCTATAACGTCGACTTGCATCAGGTATCGACGGATCTTTCGTATCAGGAGGCGTCGAATGCGCCGGGCCTCATCATGGGCAAGTTGTCGGCGCCTGCTGTAACGGTTGTTCTATTCGAAATCCAACAAGTTAATCAAGGAGCAAATCTTAAAGCAGAAGCGCTAGGCCAGGAAGAGTGCTGCTTTAATAATGACAGCCTCAACCTGTCTCCAACTGGCAACGGCGGCTATCAGAGTATCATCGCTGGCTGGCAAGGCGGGGCTGACTACGCGACCGGACCGCTGGGCGTCTACACGAGCGCGGCCTTCCCAGCGTACGGCGCGACGAGCGCCCCGACTGCATGGCCGAACGGGGGATACTGGCCGGGCCGCCATTCCGGCGGTTCCAATTGGCTGCTTGCCGATGGGCACGTCAAGTGGTTGCTCGGCGCGAACGTGTCTCCCGGCAGCGATGCTTCAAGGCCGACAGGCATAACGGATGCGCCAAGGTCGCCGGCCAGTCAAACGACGGCCGCAGGCACGTCGAACCTAGGCAACGGCAATTCGTACGCAATTACGTATAGCCCCATTTAACTCGGTGAGACATTGCCCATACT
The DNA here is from genome assembly GCA_031292625.1 of Capsulimonadaceae bacterium. Taxonomy (GTDB): domain Bacteria; phylum Armatimonadota; class Armatimonadia; order Armatimonadales; family Capsulimonadaceae; genus JARLGU01. Next base: position 17,068 of record JARLGU010000003.1, read on the forward strand.
CGGGCGTTCGGTTCCATTTAGGGAGGTCAATAATTCGTGAAGTACTTTTACCTTCTCGCCATTTCCGTCGTTCTTATCCTATCGTGCCGCCCGACGACGAGCGCCGCGACAGTCTATTACGTCAGCGCGAGCGTTTCGCCCGGCGCTGCTCACACGGGCGCGGCAAGCGATCCGTTTCCCACAATTGCGCAGGCTGCGAAGCTGGTTGGTCCCGGCGATACGGTGATCGTCAAACCGGGAATCTATCGGGAAACGGTGAAGCTCCGCGCGAGCGGCACGCTTATCGCGCCGATAACATTTGAGGCGCAACCGGAGGGCAAAGCCATCCTCACCGGCGCGGATGTTGTGACGGGGTGGAAGCGCGTTGACGGAGACGCGCCGATTTACAGCATCGATTGGAATCACACCTTCTCAATTGGCAATGGGCCGGATGGCAAGCCAGTGGAGCATCATCCGGCGGACGCGCCTCTCTGGGGGCGAGCGGAGCAGGTGATCGTCGATGATCTTCAATTGCTGCCAGCAGCTGGCTTGGACGATCTTCGCGCGGCCTGGCTTAAACATGCTGCGACAGCCCCACTCGCACCAACGGTGCCAGCCCCGCAGGCCAGGTTCGGCGGGCCGTTCGCGGGCGCCTTCGCCGTCGATACAAATGCACAAAAGCTGTACGCGTGGCTCGCCGACGGATCGGACCCGAACACACACGCCGTACAGGCGAGCACACGCGGATTCGTCTTTGGCCACACTCCGTGGGATAGCAAGGACGGTATCCACGACATTGTCGTCCGGGGCTTCGTCTTTCGCTACGGCGCGACATTCCCGCAACGCGCGGCGGTATGTCTCTTCGGCAGGAATAATCTCGTCGAGAATTGCGTCGTCGAGCAAATGGCCGGTTGCGGCATGAGCGTCAACGGTACGGTTCGACGCTGCGTGATTCGGGACAACGGGCACATTGGAGGGGGCGCGATCGGCGACGGATTTGTGAATGAACAGTGCGAATGGAATGACAACAGCTGGAAGCCCATCAACAGGGATTGGGAGGTCGGAGGCGACAAAATCTGCAACGTAAACGGCGGAACGCTGCGTGAGTGCGTCTTCAAGCACAACGCGGGCACCGGGCTCTGGTTTGACATCGACGCGAACAATATTCGCGTCACGAATTGTGTGCTTCAAGATAACGACGGCGACGGCGTCGCGATCGAAATCAGCCGGAACATTCAGGTCGATCACAACTTGTTTTTTGGCAACAAGACCGGGATCGCCATTGAGGAAAGTCAGAATTGCCGCGTATTGAACAACACCCTCGTCAATAATGCGCATAGTGACATCGTTTTCCGGGAACAGGGACCACGACCGCTCAAAACGCGCGATGGCTATACGATTGCTTATCATGACACTGCCGATGCTGTCGAAGATAACGTTGCCGCGGGCGGATGCGAGTACCCGCTGAGCTTCGGTTGGTGGGACAATCCGTTTTTCGGAAGGCATCCCAACGACACGTTGGCAATGTATCCGACTGAGGAGGCGTTTGACCTCCATCTCAAACAGGACGCCGTCAAGATATACGATCCCACGCAGCAGGGGTTGACGGTGGATCGCAACATCTACTGGAGCCCGGCCGGTAAGGGAGTCGTACTCTATGGCGCCCCGTGGCGACCGAAACACAAAGAATTTGCCGGTCTCGCATCGTGGAACGCTCTCACGGGTTTCGACAAGAACAGTCTTGTCGCGGACCCAGGGTTCGTGAACGCTGCAAGCGGCGACTACAGAGCAAAACGCACCGGAACGGCGGCGAAACTTAAGGCTGGCTGGGGCGATGCGCCGCCGGATCCGGTAGCCTGGATCAAGGCGAAGCTGGCCGACTGGCAGAAAGCCTACGTTCGCTAACCGCCGTATCCAACTCGTACTCCTCCAGGGAACCGCCTTCGCGCTAGCGTCGGCGGTTCCTTCCATGCAGGTGTGTTTAGGCTCGCCTTTCAGGTGTGCTACACTTTCTTATGAATCCCCGGCGAAGCCAAAAAATCTGGTATGCAGCGCCTCCCGATGGCATAATTCACCCGGAAATGCGCTCCCGTCGACTAGACCATCCTAGAGGCGCGGCATCGGGACATTCCGGATTGGATCGATATGAATAAGACACGACTGATCACACTTGCTATTGCTTTGCTTACGACCACCGGCTCGACCGTTGCGCTAGCGGCCGATCGGGACTCGCGTGAACCTAACTGGACTATTAAGTTGGGGGCCTATATGCCGTCAAGCTCCAGCCTCAGAAGTGACCTCGGAAATACATGGTACGCACTGGACATCGACTCGGGATCGAGGGCGGCGGCTGGTTCGCAGACCGTCGTCTACGAATACGCCGATACTGTCTTTGCGAGCAAAACAGTGGACGACGCCGAAGGCGATTCAGCTTCGCTCAGCCTATCCAGCGGCGGCGTCGGTTTCGCCATCAGGACGAACCTCGCCAACTCCGAAGAGCACTCTATCGTGCCTTACGCCGGCGCGGGGCTCGGCCTGTATCAGAACTACGCGACGCTCCTGGTTAACGTCCCTGGTGAGAGCGCATCCGGGGCGAACTCGAGCACGAACCTGGGATATAAACTCGACGCTGGCATTGCGTTCTCCAACCGCGTCGTGCTGGAAGCCGACTACAGCGACGCCGGTCCCCTCGGCGATGTCCGCCTCAATGGTTTCAGCCTATTAGCAGGGGTGAAGTTCTAACGATGACGCGCGACGCCATCCGTTCCAGAACCTGCCTCCCGTCCGCATGAGGGAAGACGACGCAACGCATCCAGATGAGCGAAGAACGAGCCGCGCGCCCTCCAGTTGATTTCGTCACGCGTCGCCTCCAAGCAACCGCACGCTGCGCGGGGAGCGGCCGTATGCGCGGCGAATAGCTTTGTTGAATTGCTGCAGGTCCGGCATGCCGACGGCGTACGCAATGGCCTTGATCGGCAGGGTCGTGTTGGCGAGCATGTGAAACGCGCGTGCGGTGCGGCGCGCGAAGATATAACCGGCGACCGTTTCGCCGCACGCCTTGCGAAACAGCTTGGCGAGATAGCTCTTGGAGACGTTCACCTCCATCGCCAGATCCTCGACGCAGATTTCGCCGCCCAAATGCAGTTCGATCAGTTCCTGAGCCCGTCGAACCGACGGGTACGTCGATGGCGCGCTCGGAGTCTCGTCGCGTTCGGCATATTCGGCGACGCCGCAGAGCAGCTCCCACGCGCGAGCGACGAGACGGTACGGCGCATTTTCTTGCGCCCCGACTGCGCTAGACATCGCGGTGTAGATGCCCTCAAAACGATCGTCGAGGCGAATCACGGGGACGACGCGGCTGCCGGCCGCCCCGGCGCCGGCAGCCTCCCGGAAGTGAACGTAGCAATGTTTCCCTGGTTTGGTGTAACGGTACCAGAGCGAAACGTTGGGCGGGACGATGCTCAGGCAGCCGGGTTCAATGAAATGCCGCACGCCGTCGAGATAAAGTTCCACCTCGTAGAGATACAGGTGCATGCACCAGAGACCCGGCAGCAAGTACCGCTCCTCGCCATGCGTCCCCATGACCGCGACGCCAGCGCCTGCAATCACCGGGGGCCGGTCCAGCGCGATACGCCATCGCGGATCCCCGAAGAGTTCTGTCTTATCCACATGCATTGCGATTCTATACCACAAAGAACGCATATCTCCAATTGCGACGATACGCGCACAGTGCTATTATTTTCACACATACGAACCGGAGATTTTGTTGCAATGGAGACACGACATGGCCTTTAGCGCCCATGACACGACCATCATACGCCAATTGGCGGCGACCTACGCCAACGTCGCCGCAAACCCAATCCATGCGCGAAAGGCGGATCTTTGGCGGCGCCTCAACCGCCTGGAACCCGTTCGGCCGCTTGTCTGGATCAACGAGGTTCCGTGGCATGAAATTGCTAAGGCATCCGACGAATTAACGCTGCGCTGCGAAGACCCTTACGGCCGCTCGGTCGAGTCCGCATTGCGCAGAGTGCTGTACCAGTGGACGCACTTTCCGGGGGATATGATCCTGGACCCGGAGCTTTACGTCAACGTCGTCTGCTCGCCAGTGGGCGTCTACGCCGACTACGGCATCGCCGCATCCGAACAGCGCACCGGCGATTCACACGGTTCCGCGAGTTTTCAGCCGGTGATCAACGACCTGACCGACGTCGCCAAGCTTCGCACGCCGGAAGTCGTCGTCGATTGGGACGAAACGGATCGCCGCTTTGCCATCATGAGCGCGGCCTGCGCCGGCATCGTCCCGGTGAAGATCCGCGGCATCGTCCACCAGTGGATGTCGCCGTGGGATCAAATGGTGCACTGGTACGGGATCGAGCGCCTGTACACCGACATGATCGACCAGCCTGATCTCGTGCATGCGCTCTTGAGGAGGTTCATGGAAGCCGTTCACGAGGTCCTCGACCGCCAGGAAGAGATGGGGCTCCTCGACGCGGGCAACGGCAACTATCGCGTCGGCTCCGGCGGCCTCGGGATCACGGATCAGCTTCCCAACCGGCCGTTCGGCAGTGCGCCCGTCTCTCCGCGCGACCAATGGGGAACATCGACCGGGCAGATATTTTGCGACGTTTCGCCGGCAATGCACGATGAATTCTGCCTGCAATACGAACAGCCGTATCTCGAACGATTCGGCCTATCGTGTTACGGCTGCTGCGAGCCGCTGCATCATAAAATGGGGATACTGCGGAAGGTCAAGAACCTGCGCCGCATTTCGATCAGCCCGTGGGCCGACCTCACGGTCGCGGCGGAGCAATTGCAGGCCGACTACGTCTTCTCATTCAAGCCAACGCCCGCCGTGTTCGCGAGCGACGACTGGAACGATGAACCGGCCCGGCGAAATCTGCAAAGCCTGTTTGAGAAGGCGCAAGGCTGCCGGATCGAGATCATCATGAAAGATATCTCCACGGTCCGCGACCATCCCGAACGCATCGACCAATGGGAGACGCTGGCGATGCAAATGGCAACGCACTACGCGGAGGCTAACGGACTAGATGGGTGAGGGCTCCTATCGTCGCGCAGCGCCCGGCGCGAGCCAATCAACCGCCTTCGCGGAGAATTCGGCCTGCGCAGGGAAGTGGCCATGGGCCTTCTTATAGGCGGTCACCCATTGATCCGACTGGGCATAATAGCGCGCGAATAGATCGTACACGGGCTGCTTGACGTTCTTGTCGTCGATTAGCCAGAACCCCTTTTGCGTCCCATCCTTATCGACCTCGTTGTTGTACAACTCCCAGTAGAGAACAAACGGGCATCCCCATTCGACGGCCGCGCGGAGGATCTGTCGCGAGAGCTCTTCCTGTTCCTGCGGCGTGCGGAAGATCAGCCCCGTCGCCTGCGTCCATGCTTTCGCGCGCGAGAAGCCGAACTCGCCGATGAAGACGCGACGCGACGGTAAGCCCGGTTTGGGCGGAAGCTGCGATTGGATATAATCGAGCGAGCTCTTGAGGCGTGCTTCACGGTCATCGCCAGAGATCGAGTCGTAGCTGGAGTACGATACGAAATCGGAATTCACCTTTGCGATTACCCGATTTGACAGTCGCGGCAGCCCCTTGTCCATGGCGTCGCGCACCCGATTTACCTCAACGTAGTGATAGACTTCGACATCCTTGTGCGGCGTGTCGCGGCGCGCATCGTCCACGGCTTTCTGGCGGACGTTGAACCAGTTCGTGATGCCTGTCAGCTCCTCGTCCGTTGGCACATGCTTATCGTTTGCATGCAGCAGGATCCAGTCGCCCTCCCAGTTGCCGAGATAAAACTTCTTTCCCGTGCCGTTGTACGTGCGCAGCAGGTACTGGGTCAAGTCATAGATCTGCCGGCGGTTCGCGGCGAGATCGTACTCGGAGCCGTTCCCTTGCGGATAAGTCCAGAGGACGTAATTCGCGAACGGCATGGCGAAGACGGCCTTGATGGACGGATCGGTCTGGACCAACTCCACGAGTGACGCTGGTTTGAGGCCGCTCGCGCCCTTATCCGGCGCGAGCGTGAACTTGATAACATGCGAACCCAACCCAAGAATGACGCGAGCGGTTTCCAGAAGTTTCGTTTCGTTCGTGAACTGATACGACGAACCGATCGTCTGAACGCCGGCGATCGTGTTGTAGCGCGCAGTCTCGGAAAGCGCGGCCGTCCCCACCCCGCCGTCGGCAAATGCCGCCGCGCCGCAACTCAATAGGGCGACGACCATCGCCAACAAGCATGCTTTACGAAAATCTATCACTTTACTCTCCTCTTGCCATCGCCACTTCGCCGGCCTTCAACAACGCTACGTCCCGCTGAACGTCATCACGACAGGAGAAACTCCATCGGCCAGATACAGATCGTCAGTGCTCGCCGCAAATCCGCTCGCCCCGGCAGGATGCGCCTGATTGCCGCAACCCGTTGCGGTCGAGTCCTCGTAGCAGCCAAGCTTTGGCGAATTGTAACCCGATGAAATCTGGTTGGGACGCAGGAACTTAACGTGACCGTCCGCGGCGACGTAGTTGTTGCCCGTCTGATGGTACGGGTTTGGGGTCGAATTCGACGTAGAAAATACGCTGCTCCTCATTCCCATGCCGCGCCCCAGCGAATCGAACCCTTCCGCGTATTTGCAATTTACCGTGGGCTGGGCATTCAGGCAGTTCGGCGTCGATCCCGCGCTGGCAGCCCTACCTAGCGGCGAATTCGTGTCGGCCTGGATCTGCGGTTGAGCCTCGCAGCCCGTCACCTCAAACAACAGAACCGTCGATGACGCCGCGTTGAACTGTGAAATCGTCGCGGCCTGGTTTTGTCCCAAATTGGCAATCGTTCCCGTGTTGTATGCAAATACGGCGAGATTGGCCGCGTACGAGATCAGCGAATAGCTCGGCCCCGTCGTGCTCGGCGTCGTGTCGTCGGGACAAGCGAACGCGGCAAGGCTCTTGACATAGGGATAGATCTGCGAAGACCATCCTTCACCGAGCGAATTGTTGCCGCACGGAAGACGCTCGTCGTAATCCTGGACATACTGAACAATGGCCAGTCCAAGCTGCTTTTCGTTGCTCAGGCACGCCGCGGCGCGCGCCTTCTCCCTGGCTTGAGCAAAAACCGGAAACAATACAGCGGCCAATATAGCAATAATTGCGATAACGACGAGCAACTCTATTAATGTAAAGCCTTCTTGTCGTCCAGCGTCGCTTCTCATTCCTTTTCCTCCTGAACGCCGCCGCGCCGCTAGACTAGCCAGCGACTGCACGGCAGCTATCCCGTTCAATCAAGCTGACGGGAACGTCGATTTCGACCGGCGGTTCCGGGCGATTCGGCGAACCATCCGCCTTCAACCGGCTGGCTTCATCGAGGCGAGCCTGCAAGCGTCTCACGGCCAGTCGTCCCATATACTCAGAGTCCACCCGCAGCGTCGTGAGCGGCGGACAAGACATCGTGCTATACCGGTCATCGTCAAAGCCCAGTACGCTGATATCCTCTGGAATCCGCAGCCCCATCGCGTGACAGATCTGGAACACGGTGTAGGCGTGCGGGTCGTTGGCCGCCATCAAGGCGGTCGGCCGGCGATCGGACGGCAACGTCAGAAGCGCCTGCACTTTCGCGGTAAAGTCGTCGCGCGAGACGGCGGACACGATCAGCGATTGATCGATCCCCCTGCCGGACTTCGTCAGGGCGACCATGTAGCCGGTTAACCGATCCTGGAATGTCGACGTCTGCGCCTCGCTCATCACGAACGCGATCCGACGGTGGCCCAGCTTCGAGAGGTATTCGACCCCTTCCGATGCGCCCTGGATGCCGTTTGACACAATGCAGTCGTAGCGCTTTGCCGAATCGCGGTTGTCCACCATCACGATCACCGGAACGCGAGCTAGGAACTCGGTCAAGACAGGCTGGTCCGCCGTTCCCACCAGCAGCATGCCATCGACCATGCTTTCGCGAACCATGCGCGGCAACCCGTACGCCAACGCGTGCCGCGTGGTCGAGCTCAACATCAACTGGACGCCCTGCACATCCGATTCCGCCTGCGAGCCGGCAAGCAGCGGGGCATAAAAGGCGTCCGTATGAATGGACGCCGCTTCCGACGGCGCGAAAAACTGAAAGCCCAGGACGCGCTGCGACTTCACCTCGCGAGCCTGCAACGCCTTGGCGGCGCGCGCTCGCACCCGGGGCGGCCGGTAGTTGAGCCGTTTGGCCGCCTCGAGGACACGCTTCCGCGTTTCGGGGTTGATCAAATCTTCCTCCGAAAAGCTTCGTGAAACCGTGGTAGGAGACACTCCGGCCTCTTTGGCAACTTCGTGGATCGTCGGCATACACCAACTCTATCATGGCAGCGAAATTATGTCAAGGGAATCCGTGTCTCCTTGTGCAAATTTTCCGCATATTTTCACAAATGAACATCCGCGACGCGTCCGGCGAGCCGCGCCAAGACTTACTCAAGCCGCTTCCCGGCATCCCATGCGGCATAGTCTGCCGCGACGGACTTGCCCGTATCCGTGTAGACCAGCTCGGCGCTGGCCCCATCCTTGATCAACGGCAGGCTGTCTTGCCCCTGGACGGTAAACGCCCACGGCGCGGCGGCCATAAGGCCGTGCAGAGACTGCAGCGCGCGGTTGACGGAGTGGATGTACGGAGCATTGTCGCCGCCGTATTCGCCCGCGATAACCGGAAGACCGGCATCGATCGCCGGACCGAAATTGACGGCAATATCTTCCGGCGAAAGATAGGCGTGGCCGTCGTAGAGATCGACGGCCACCGACGTGATCGGATCGCGCGCCGCGCCGCGGCCATCTTTCGAATAGCCCTCGAAGGGGACGATCACGAATGCATCGGGATCGATCGAGCGGATCTCGCGCACATACCGCTCGGCGACGGGCTTCCAGGTCTGCCAGGTCGAGAATTCCTTGGGTTCATTGCAGACTTCCAGCCAGACGCTCTGGCCGTTGTACTTTTTCGCCATGGCGCGCACGACGGCAAGGCCTCGAATGATCCTGAGGGAAAGGCTGTCCGCCTTCGGGAGGTCCTGCGGTGCAATGATGGGATAAATGCCGGCGGTCAAGATATTCTGGACGACCTGATCGACTGCGTGCTGGTAGAGCGGTTCGCCCGCATAGCGGTCGGGATTGAAGTTGAACCGAATGAAGTGGCATCCCATGTCGCGCAGCAGGACAAAGTATCCCGGCGAGTTGAGATCCGGAAACGTGTTCCAGCAGATCGCGTTGCCATAGTTGCCGCCGCGCACAAAGGACGCGGCCGCGGTTGCGGCGCCGTCGGAGTAAAAGGCGAACGGCTTGTCGTCCATCGTCAGAAAGCGGCGGTTGACGACGTGCAATCGCGGAGGCATCGTTTCGCGGGGCGCTTGCTTTACCCAGCTGTCGCCGCCGGTCTCGATATCCAGAGCGTGCCAGCGCCACTGGATCGGATCGCCCCATGCTTGCGCGAAAAGGCCAAAGTCCAGCGTCCAAACTCCAGCGGACACGTCGGGGATCCGGAATGTCACCGGAATGGCGCGGTACGGATCGCGCGGCTCGTTACCCGGTCGAGCGTCCTTCATCGCGGCCCAGACCTGCGATGTGCCCGCTGAGCCCTTGGCCATCGCCCAGAAACCTTCGTCGCTTCCGGTGTAGGAGGCGGGGATCTTAACAGTCGCGGGAACGACGATCTCGTACTTGCCGATTCCGCGATCCACGGCCTCCGCGAGCCCGATATCAATTGTGGGCTTGACGACACGGCTTTCGGACGTTGTAATCGTAAGGGCGAGCGTCGTTCGCGTCCCTTCGGGGACCCCGGCTGCACTGTCGTAGAGCACGTTGGAGAAGTCGATGGACTTGGAGTCGCTTGCGGCGAAAAGCAGCAGACGGAATGTGCCATACTTTCCGGCGGGCAGCTTGAGTGCGAACGATCCAGTGACGGTTAGCCCCTTGAACAAATGAAGAATGAGCGGCCTGCCATCTTGATCGACGGGGTTAACCGGCTCCCATCGATCCTCCCCGGTAACATCGTCGCGGTGGACATAGAGTTGAAGGGCCGTATTGGCGCTTCTGTTGACCGCCTTGAATCCATAGCTGAACGTCACGTCAGCCATATCGGCGACGGCTCGAATGGACACCACTGAAAGCTTGAGCGGCTCAGCAGCCGCGGGACGGCCCGCAAATGATAAAACAGCACAAATAAGAAAAATATATGCATTCAAGCGAGTAAAATTAGCCATAACTCACCTCCTGGATCTTCCGCCGTTCGCGTATACACTTTACCCCACTCCGATGCACGCAATGGTTGCGCGACGAAAGTGCGCGTTTCGTCGCGCAGGAAGAGGCGGACGCAGCCGGGCGAATTGGCAAGAACCGCGCTCTACGGCAATCATCGCCCGCAATCGATAATAATCTTTGCTGATTGATTTATGCTTATCTGCTAAATCCCGGACAAATCTCCCCTGAGCCGCGAAGGCTTGCCAGCCAACAATAGATTCTGTAATAGTCCCTTGCCCAGTGGAACGTCCTTCTCGCTGGATAATCGGACACTACCAACGGATCTGTCTCATTTGCGAATGGACGGCGGCGAGGATCGCTGTTCCGGCAGGCGGATGGAGACCATGGAGAACTCGCAATGGCGAAATCGATTTTGGTGACGGATGACGCTCTATTCATGCGTGTAATGCTGAAAACTATTCTTGTCGGCGCCGGGTATTCCGTTACGCTGGAAGCGGGAAACGGTCAGGAAGCGCTCGCGCTCTACCGCGCCAACAAACCCGACCTTGTCCTGATGGATATCACCATGCCTGTCATGGACGGTCTCACGGCCGTCAAGGAGATCAAAAAGGAATTTCCGGAGTCCAAGATCGTCATGTGCACCGCGATGGGACAGAAAACCATGGTGGTCGATGCCATTCGGGCAGGCGCCAAGGACTTTATCGTTAAGCCGTTCCAGGCTGACCGGGTGCTCGAAAGCGTCCACAAGGTGATCGGCGATCCGTAAAGGCATAGTGCCGTTCGCCGCCCCTCATCTCAAAGCGAACGCGAGCATGCAGCGTCGTCAGTAACCGGCATGCGGCTTGAATGCTCCCTCAAGCGCGGAGCCACAATCGTCGCGGAGTGACAATTGCAATGAAAGTCGAATACGTCAATCCATTTGTATCTTCGGGCCATAACATCCTGGAGATGGTCCTTCAGCAAACGCCATCTAAGGGTCAACTGACCGCGCTGCCGTCAACGTTTACGTCGGAGCAACTCAACGTCACGCTTGGCGTGACGGGGGACATTATGGGCACGGTGATCTACGGCATGTCGATGGTGACAGCCGACAAGATCGCGTCCACGATGATCGGTCAGCCTATTAAGACCTTTGATGAACTTGCTGCCAGTGCGATCGCCGAGTTGTGCAATATGATCAGCGGCAACGCCATGACCCTTCTTTCCGAAGCGGCCTTTGTCTGCGACATTGCCCCCCCGACGTTGATACGAGGGGCGAATTGCAAGATCTCGACATTTAGCATTCCTGCGATCGTCGTGCCGTTTATTCTTACGCAGGGCATCTTCAAGGTAACCGTCGGTCTTAAGTCCCGAAAATAAGTGCCCGTCACTTTACGACGCCTGGCCTTATCGCCCATCGACCCTAACCGTCGTGGACGGCCAATCGGCCAATGATATTATAAGGGAATGCTTCAATGACCAGTTTGACTCCCATCGTACTACGCCAGGACGAGTTCGAACGATTTCGCGCGCTCGCTTATCAGGCTGCGGGTATCAACCTTACGGAAGCAAAGAAGCAGCTCGTCCAGTCGCGACTCTTCAAGCGGCTCAGGCATTACGGCTTGTCGTCTTTTCAAGAATATCTTCGCCTCGTCGATAGCGAGGGCGAAAATGGCAACGAGATGCGTTACCTGATCAACTCGCTGACGACCAATAAGACCGATTTCTTTCGCGAACCGCATCACTTCCGGTACATTTCGCAGACGATCCTCCCGGACATGATCGACCAGGCGGCACACGGGCGGCGCGCCCGGCGCATCCGCGTTTGGCATGCAGGGTGCTCGACCGGTCAGGAGCCGTACACGAACGCGATGACAATCGCCGATACGCTCCGCGGCCAGGGAATGTGGGATGTCCGCCTGCTCGCCTCGGATATCGACACCGATGTTCTGGCGACGGCAAAGGAAGCAACATACTCGGCCGAACAGCTCGAACCGGTTCCCGCCGCGCTGAAGGAGCGCTATCTCAAGCGCGTCATGGGACGAATGGACCAGTATCAGGTTACACAAGACCTTCGCGGTATGATCGCGTTCCGCCAGATCAACCTAAACGAAGACGCCTGGCCGATCCGCGCCGATGTTCGCTTCGACATTATTTTTTGCCGGAACGTGGTAATCTATTTCGATAAGCCGACCCAACGAAAGCTCTTTGGCCGCTTTCAAAGGCTTCTCGTGCCGGGCGGTTATTTATTTATCGGTCATTCCGAGTCTTTATTCGGAATCAATGACGCGTTTGAAACAGTCGGCGGCACGATTTACCGTGCGCCGGACGAGACGGAAAGCGTTGCAAGGTGAACTCTCACACGGCGTTCGAACACCCTCATCAGCTACGTTCTATTAGCGTGGGCGAACTGCACGTGTCTCACTCCGGTCTGTTGATTCGGACTGTCCTTGGCTCGTGTATTGCTGTCTGCCTTTTCGATCCCCGCTCGGGGATCGGCGGAATGAACCATTACCTGCTTCCCTATGGCCCGAGCGGCAGTCCGAGCGACTGCCGGTACGGCGAGTACGCCATCCCGCTTCTCATTCAGCGCTGTATCGCAAAAGGCGCTTCGCCGGAACGGCTAATCGCGAAAATATTCGGAGGCGCCAGCATGCAGACTCCCAGCGGCGACGCCGCGCAGCGCGTGGGTGAACTCAACATTGGCTTCGCGGTAGAAGAATTGACGGATCGCGCGATCCCAATCGCCGGACAGGATGTGGGCGGGCGATTCGCTCGCGACATCCGGTTCGACACGCAGACCGGCGGGGTGCGCGTCAAGCGCATATTGATCGGCGCGTCTCTCGCAGTGAAAAGATGACATTATGGCTGAGAGAAAAATTCGCGCGCTCATCGTCGACGTCAGTGCGACAATGCGCGCCCTATTGAGTCACATTCTCTCGGCGGACCCCGATGTCGACGTTGTGGGCGCCGTTCCCGATATCAACCTCATTCGTGATAAGCTCGCCCGGATGAATGTCGATGTGCTGACGTTTAATGCGGCGCTTGCCGGCTGGGAAGGCACCGTCGCCCTCAGTGAAACCGTCAAAGCCTACCGGCTGCCCGTCGTCGTTCTCGGTTCCCGCACCCACCCCGAATATGCGGCCCGCTATGCGAGCCTGGACCAGCGGATCGTTCACTACGTCCCGCTTCCCAAATCGGCAAGGACCGCGGGCGAAACCGAGATCAACCTGATTGTCGATCTGGTTAAATCAGCCGCCCGCAAGGGCTGGAACCTGGAACGCGCCAGCTCCCCGCCCACGGCGGATGCCGCGGCAGCCATCGAAGAACGGGTCCGCGCAGCCCGCGTGCCGGTCGGCAGCTATTATTCGCGCGAGATCATCGCAATCGGCGCGTCTACAGGCGGAACTCAGGCGATTGCCGAAGTTCTGCGCTCGTTTCCCCCAGACGCCCCCGCAACCGTAATTGTACAGCACATGCCCAAAGGTTTTACGGCAAGTTTCGCCAAACACTTGAATACGGCAATGGCGGTCGAGGTAAAAGAAGCGCAAGACGGCGACGAAGTGCGGCCCGGCCGGGTCCTGATCGCACCCGGAGGAAGCCACATGGTAGTCGTCAGGCGAGCAGGCCAATATCGCGCATCGGTCGTCGATACCGCGCCCGTCAATCTGCACCGCCCATCCGTCGACGTGCTCTTCGACTCCCTCACGAGCGTCGGATCGCATACGGTCGCCGCAATCTTGACCGGGATGGGCGCCGACGGCGCGGCGGGCATCGCCCGCCTGCATTCCAGCGGCGCGCGAACGATCGCCCAGGACCAGGAAAGCTGCGTCGTGTTCGGCATGCCCCGTGAAGCGATCCGCCTGAACGCCGTGGATTCCGTGCTCCCCCTCTCGCGCATCGGCAAAGAGCTGCTTTCGCTCGCCCGCCGGTAGTGAACGGCGAGCGAAGATCGGCCTCGTTTTTGTTCAATCCCACGAGGACATGAGCGCGCTTCGCCCGGAGAGTACCAAGCTACGCCAAAGATGGAGGCCCTGCTCCCCGAAACGGGGAGATTATCAGAGGCGGATGCGCGGGGTGCGATTCTCCTCCCGTTTCAGGGAGGGCCCGCCGTCTATGGCGGGAAGGTCGGTTCGGCAAGGAGCGCCCCAACCTGTCCGCGACGATCGCTTCCAGCCAGGCCTATGCCTGTTCCGGCACGCCGCGCTCAAGTTCGTCGAGCCACACCGTAGGTTCGCTGTCGCTGGGAGCGCGCCAATCGCCGCGCGGGGATAGGGAGCCGCCGCTGCCGACCTTCGGGCCGTTGGGAATGCACGTCCGCTTGAATTGGCTTGTCTTGAAGAAGCGCCAGAGGAAGACCCGCAGCCATTTCTTGATCGTCGCCAGATCGTACTCGTTGCGCTTCTCGGCGGGCAGCGCGATCGGCCACCCCGGAGTCGTCTTGTCGCCCCAGGCGTGCAGACTGAGGAAGGCCACCTTACTCGGACGAAAACCGTAGCGGGTGACATAGTAGACATTAAAGTCCTGCAACTCGTACGGCCCAATTTTCGCCTGCGTGCTTTGCGCCGGCTCATCCGTGTCGTCCCCCGTGTTCGGGACCAGCTCCGGCGAGATCTCGGTATCCAAAATCGACAGCAGCGTCTCGTTGGCATCCGCGCCAAACAAGCCCTTTGAGACCACCCAGCGGATCAAGTACTGAATGAGCGTCTTGGGCACCGACGCGTTGACGTTATAATGCGACATGTGATCGCCGACGCCGTAGGTCGCCCAGCCAAGCGCCAGTTCGCTCAAGTCGCCTGTCCCCAACACCATGGCATCGTTGAAGTTCGCGAGGCGGAACAAATGCGACGTGCGCTCGCCGGCCTGGACATTCTCAAACGTCACGTCGTACAGAGGCTTGCCATCGACAAACGGATGGCCGATGTCGCGCAGCATCTGAAGGCACGACGGGCGGATGTCCAGCTCGGACGCCATGACGTTCAGCGCCTGCATCAGCGCGCGAGCATTCGCAAGCGTCCGGTCGCTCGTCGCGAATCCAGGCATCGTATACGCCAAGATATTCGTGCGCGGCAGGCCAAGCGTGTCCATCGTTCGGGCGGCAACAATCAGCGCGTGGGTCGAGTCCAATCCTCCCGAAACGCCGATTACGATCTTTTTGAGGCCCGCGCTGCTTAGGCGCTTCGCAAGCCCATGCACCTGGATATTGTACGCCTCGTAGCAGTGCGCGTCACGCATCGCCGGGTCGTTGGGGACGTACGGAAAGCGCTCGACGGGACGCAGCAAGCCGGTGACATCGGTTGGCGGGACGAACGCGAACTCGACCGTACGCATGGCGGCAAGCTGCTCGCGAAACTCGCCGGCGCAATCGCTAAAACTGGTTGTCCGCGACCGCTCCTGCACGAGCCGCTCGACGTCGATGTCCGCCGTAATCATCTGCTCGTCGCCGCTGAACCGCTCCGATTCCGAGAGCAAGAGATTGTTCTCATAAATGAGCGCCTGACCATCCCACGCAAGATCCGTGGTCGATTCGCCCGGTCCCGCCGCGGAATAGAGGTAGCCCGCGATACAACGTCCTGACTGAGACGCACAGAGATCCTTGCGATACTGCGCCTTGCCGATCGTAATATTGCTTGCCGAGAGGTTCGCCAGAACGGTCGCGCCCGCGAGTGCGCCGAAGGTGCTCGGGGGAATGGGCGTCCAGACATCCTCGCAGATCTCGACGTGGATCCCAAAATGCGCGTATCCGGCCGCCCGAAAGACGAGGTCCGCGCCGAAGGGGAGCTGCTGTCCAAACAGCGTCGCCGTGTCGCAGATGGCATCGCGCCCCGATGTAAACTGGCGCTTTTCGTAGAACTCGCGATAGTTTGGCAGGTAGCTCTTCGGGACGATCCCAAGAATCCGGCCCGCGTGGATGACGACCGCGCAATTGAACAGCTTGCCTTCGATCCGCAGCGGCGCGCCCGCCAGAATGACCGGCGTCAGCGTCTCCGACGCCCTTACCAGCTCGCCGATGGCATCCACTGTTGCTTCGAGCAATGCGTCCTGCTGAAACAGGTCATCGTTCGAGTAGCCCGAAATCCCCATCTCCGGGAAAAGCGCGACCGCTGAGCGCCGCTCGGACGCGCGCCTGGCCAGATCGATCGTGCGCGCGACATTGTAGGCCGGATCGGCCACGCGAACCTTGGGCACGCAGACGCTGGCGCGGACAAAGCCGTGCGAGTAAATCGAATAAAACGGATGCGTCATATTGCTGTTATAGCCCATTTCGAGGCTTTCTGACGCATCCGCGGTCGAATGGAAGATGCGCTCGCCGCAAGGGCTTGCCTCAAGCCAGCTTGGCTCCAGCGCTACGAGGGGCTATGAACAGGGACGCCGGAAAGATTGACGCGCGAGACGAAGCGTCAGCGAGCGATCGAGGGCCGTTTGCATAAACGGTCGCCAGAAGGAACGGTCCGTCCCAAAAGTTCCTAAGTCTCTCCTACCCCACGCTCTCCCTGCAAAGACCGTACGCCTCGCGAAGCGCATCGAGAGGATTGCCGGCCGGGACGATCTCGTGGCCGACGAAGCCATTGTAACCGGTCGCGGCGATCGCGCGGAAGACGGCCGGGTACGAAATCTCCTGCATCTCGCCGATCAGCTCATGGCGGCCGGGATTGCCGGCCGTATGATAGTGCGCGATGCGGGACGCGTGCGCGCCGATGGTGCGCACGAGGTCCCCCTCCATGATCTGCATGTGGTAAATGTCGTACAGAATCTTAAATCGTTCGGAGCCGACCGCATCGACGATTTTCGCGAGCCAATCCGTATGATCGGCCTGATAGCCGGCGTGGTCCACCTTGCTGTTGAGCAGTTCCATAATCAATGTTACGCCTGCATCTTCGGCGCTTCGCGCCACGCGCCGCAAGCCTGCGGCGATGACCTCCGCGCCCTCGTCGTCGCTTTGCCCCGGCAGACGATTTCCGCTGAAGACGATCAGGTTCGCGATGCCGTATTTTGCCGCGACCGTGAGGTTTTCGTCGATCTCCCGTGCGATCCGGTCATGGTTGGCCGGATTGTTGAGCCCGTCGCCGATCGAGTTGTGTCCATTGTGACTCGCGATAACAAAGCCGCAATCCCTGGCGGCGGCAAGAAGATTGCCGGGCAGCAGCTCGACTCCTTCAAATCCGATCTTGCGTGCGCCATTTAGTAGCGCGGCATCGTCGACTCCCTTGTTGGCAAACGACCACCAGCTAAAGGACTGCTTAAGCATAACCTACTCCTTCGTCCAATCAAACAGAATCCCCATCGTCTCGCCCAACCGCGTAGTCGCGGTTTCGTATGCGACGGCGGCGTCTTGAGGTCGAAAAATGTGCGTGTTTAGCCCCGCGAGGTCGAAACGGCCACGGGAGGCGAGGCTAAAGAAGAGGCGCGGCACGGTGACGTTGTTCCATTCGGCATCGTTGTGCGCGTCGTGCGCACCGATAATCGTCAGGCCTCGTATGATCACGTCCTTGCTGAGGCGCTGCCTCGACGGCGATCCCGTAATGCCTAGCATGACGACGCGCCCGAAGTCCGCAGCGAGACCAAGCGCGGCATCGAACACGCCGGCGTTGCCCGTTGCGTCGTTGACGATCCGCGGCAGTTTTCCGCCCGTCGCCGCAAGCACGTCGTCGCGGCATTGGTCGACCGGCTTATTGATTATCGCCGTCGCGCCGCCGGGGAGCGCAAGCTTGAGGCGCGATTCGACAGGTTCGACGACGACAATATGCTCCAGTCCGGCGGCCGCCGCCCATCGGACCGACATCTGGCCGATCGGACCAGCGCCGATAATCAGCACGCTATCGCCAGCGCGATAATCGGATGCGCGAGCGCCCATGAAGGCGATCTTGGCGAGCGCAAACCACGCCGCATCCTTGTCGTCCAGCCCATCCGGCACGGGCACGACGTTCGCCGCCGCAACCGCTCCATGGGACGCATGGAATCCGCGAAATGCGACTCGCTGACCGAGTGAAATGCCCGAGACGCTATCGCCAAGCGCGACCACTTCGCCAATTGCCGAGTAGCCGGGACAAAACGGATACTTAATCCAATCGTCCCAGTACATGCCGGCGTCAAAGTTGCGGGTGAAGACCCGGTTTTCCGTGCCCGTACTGATGAGCGTATAACGGTTGCGGACGAGCACCTCTCCGGCCTTGGGGACAGGTGTTTCGAATGCTTCGTGGATGACCTGGCGGACACCCGGAAACACGATTCGAGATGACTTCACGCCTGTGACCTCACAATCCGGACGCGCGGCTCGTCAAAAAGTCGACAAGCCGCACGCCGTGACGTCTGTTTTTCGAGCCTACTTCTTATCCCACTCGAACAGAATGCCCATTGTCTCCCCACGCCGGGTGTTTGCCGTCTCGTAGGCCTTCACGGCATCGCTTGGCGCAAACACGTGCGTGGCGAGCCCGCCGAGGTCAAAGCGGCCGCGCGCGGCGAGGCTAAAGAAGAGGCGTCCGATCGTGACATTGTTCCAGGTCGCATCATTATGGCCGTCGTGAGCGCCGACAATGACCAGGCCACGCCGGATCACGTCACTGGTCAATTTCTGGCTGGCAGGCGAGCCCGTATCGCCGAGGATAACCACGCGGCCAAAATCGGCGGCAAGCGTAAGGGCGGCGTCGAAAACGGCGGCGTTGCCGGTGGAGTCGATTACGATTCGAGGCAACTTGCCGCCGGTCGCGGCAAGAACGTCGTCGTGACACTTGTCGACCGGCTTATCGATGACGGCGGTTGCGCCGCCAGCAAGGGCCAGTTTAAGACGCGAGGCAACAGGATCGGCGACGATAATATGTTCCAGGCCAGCGGCGGCCGCCCAGCGAACGGACATCTGGCCGATCGGCCCGGCGCCAATGATCAAGACGCTGTCGCCGACATGATAATCCGCGACGCGAACACCCATGAACGCGATCTTCGCGAGAGCGAACCACGCCGCTTCCTTGCTGCTAAGCGCGTCGGGGATGGGAACGGTTTCGGCGGCGGCGACGGCTGCGTGCGAGCGATGGTTGCCCCGGAAGGCGACGCGCTGGCCGATTGTCCGATCCGTGACGCCCTCGCCAAGCGCAGCGACCTCGCCGACCGCCGAGTATCCAGGGTGAAACGGATATTTGACCCAGTTGTCCCAGTGCGTCCCTTCGTCGAAGAGGCGGTTGAAAACGATATTTTCCGTTCCCGTGCTCATAAGCGTATAATGGTTACGCACGAGAATCTGGCCGGCTGCCGGGACGGGCATTTCGCACTCTTCGTAGGCGACTTGCTGTTTTCCCGTGAATACAATTTGTGACGAGCTCATGTATCGAACCTCGCGATTTGAATGTTGGCCCGGCGTTTGCCGTCGAGCGTGTTCATTATCGCAGCAGCTCTCCAGGCTGGCAAGGCTGAAAAACGGCTATCTCTTCCAAAAAGCGGCCGTTTCGCAATGCGGGAAAAAGAACGAACATGTTGATGGACGAAGAAGACGTGCAGGCGTATGTCGGGGCGGGAGGATTTTCGTTTCAGGGAAGCGTCCGCCACGCGACCGGGACAAGCTACTGCGAGTTCCATAGCCATGCCAATTTCGAGATCGTCTTGCACGCCGAAAACGCCGGCATTGTGTCGCTGAGCACGGGGCAATCGCTGGAGTTCTCGGCAGGCGGAGTCGTGCTTCACCCGCCTTGCATCGCGCACTCCCAACAGACGACCCTCCCGGGCACCGATCTTTGCGTCCAAATCGGAGCGCCGTCGCCGCACCCTGCCGCCCTGAATAGGCTGATTTTCATTCCCCTCAATCGAAAACCCTGGCTCGCAACCGACGTCAAGTTGCTCACCGAAGCGCCCGCGCGTAGATCCGCCGCGCAATCGATGGCGCTGAACATGCGCGCCGCCGCCCTCTTCGTCGAGCTTCTGGATGCGTATGACGAAGACAGGCAGGCGATTGCTAATCCGCCGGGAGCGGATCTGGCCGCGGAGGCGGAGCATGTGATCCGGGGTGAGTACGCGAGCATCCGGTCGGTCGCCGAAATCGCGGACAGGCTCTGCGTCAGCGCCAGCCGCCTGCGCCATGTTTACAAGCAGCAATACGGCGTCGGCATTAAGAAGCGCATCATCCAAACGCGCCTTGACCATGCGTGCGAGCTCCTCGCGACATCCACGCTCCCGATCAAGGCGATTTCCGCCATGTGCGGCTTCGAGACCGACCGCCATTTTTCCGCCGCGTTCCGGATGGCGCTCGGCTATGCGCCGGGCGAATACCGGCGGCAATGGCAGAACGGAAACGACGGGTAAGCATTTAGTCTACGTTTGTTTGTTAGTCCGTAGGGGTAAACGATAATGAGCGCTCAGGAGGCGCGTCCCTGATGACTGAACAACGCATGGACAAGCATGGAAGCACTGAGGCTCGGCGGCTATTTGAAAGCGATACGGCGCAGATCGGCGCCCTCGGCGATATCGTCGAGGAGCACGGCGGCGACAACATTGTGCTGGTTACCGAACCGTCAACGGGCGGAGCGGATGCGGGCGAGAGCGACTTCGCGGTCGAAATGAACTCCAATGATCCGTCGGACGACGTCGAGGCGATCGATGACGAGTTTCCAGGCGAGGATGTTGAGGATTCGGAAGGCATCGGCGAGACCGATCTCATGGGCTCCGCCAAAGGAATCGCCCGCGGGTTCGGCAGCCACCTTGCACAGGATATCGGGTCGGATGGCTTTCAGATAGAGGAGATCCCGGCCGGCGCGGCCGCTAAGCGGAACTGGCCAGCCAAGGGCGGCGAGCTCGACGACTACGACGACAATAAGACAAGCAGCGCCTAACGATGGTCCGCCGGGTCACCGTCCGCCGCACGGTTCCCGTGCCTGGGAGAGTCCGTTGCGGCAGGATCAGCTCAGCTTGATGCACAACGAAATCGCAGTGCCGCGCCAACCGTTTTCCAGGCGCGCGAGAATGCGGTTGATGCCCTTGTAGAAGTGGACCTTCCGGAAGCCTTCATCGATCTTCCAGCCTTTTAAATCGTCCGAACTCTGCCAGACCTTGTCCCCATTGATCCAGATTTTGGATTGATCGTCGGAGCCCGCCGCGATCCAGAGATCGCACGCACGGTCGAACTGCACCTCCGTGTAAAGATAATAGATCGCGTACTCTTCGGCGTCCAAGGGAACGACATCCGGCGATGGCGATTGCAAAAACTGCCACGACACCGGCCGATCTTTCTTTCCCAAATAGGCGGCATCGAGGTTCACGATGCTTTCCGGCTCGAAGGGCGTGTCCAGATTGGATCGCCGGGAATTGGGGAACGGACCGACACAGTACCATGAGTCGATAAACAGCCAGTCGGCGTGATCGCCTCCCGCTGCCACGCGGCGTCCCGCGACGGCGGTGATCGGACCGAAGCCCTGTCCGGCGGCGGCAAGCGGAGCCGGTTGCCACGGCACTGTCAAATCTACCGCCTGGCCTTCCGCCATTTCGCGGACGGACGGCGTCGAGCCGTCGGATGTCACCGCAGCGGTGACGCCGGTCGGGCCAACAGGCAGGTTGTGCGCCGCTCCGGCGAGCGCGCGCATCGAGAGCAGCATCTGGTCGAGGTCGCCGCTCTGCGCCGCCGTGCGCGCGGTCTGCGCCAGCGGATCCCCATTTGCGAGCTGCCTGGCATCATCGAGAGGCACCCCGCCATCGATCGCCATTTTTCCGGCGCGGATCGCTTCGAAATCGCCGACAGCCTGGCGAACGGCCATCGCCGCCGCGCCCACCGGGTCTGCTGCCGAGGCAGGCGCTCCAGACGGCCCTTCAGGATGCTCGCCGGCGACGAGGCCGGAATGAGCGCCGTGGATGCGGTGATACTCTCGTTCGACTCGCTCTCGCACCGCGGCTATCTGGCCGCGTCTCATCTCGATCTCAATCGCCGATTTACGCGCCTTGTCGATCGCCCGCTGAACGTCGGGCGGCGTGAGCGGCGCTGGCGGAGGGACAGTGCGGGCCGCTGCGGCAGCGGGAGAACAGGGAGGCAGAGCGGCCTGACGGGCGAGATGGACGAGCCACAGGGCAACCGTCGCATGCAAAGCCAGCGAGACGGTCCATCCGGCGACGACGAAGCCGTTATTGAACTTGCTTTTGGTCGCGAACATGGACGCCGACATTTCTCAGTCCTACGAACTGGCAGATCTCGAGCAGCTCGACAACCTTCTGAAAGTGCGTGTCCTGATCGCCATCGATCCGCACGCGCCGGTTGACGTTCTGCGCCGCGGCGGTTTTGACGCGCTCAATCATCTGGTCGGCGGTCACCGGTTGCCCATCGACGTACCGCTGCCCCTTCGCGTCGATCCCGAGCACCAGGATATTGGGTGCGGGCGCTGCGGCTGCGGAGAATGTCGCGGCGGGCAAGGTGACATCGATCTCCCGGTTTCCCTGCGGCTTTGCGGGAGCGGTGATAAAAGCGGTGGTCACCATGAAGATAATCAGCAGAACCAAAGTGACATCGACCAGCGGAACAACGTTAATCTCCGCCATCGGCGTGAGCGAATCCCCGGCCCCCTGGGACCAAGTGCGCTGTTCAAGCTGATTGGAAGGCGGCGAAATCCTCACGGTGCGACGGCCTCGTTGGCGGCGGCCAAAAGATACGCCACATACTCTCTGGCGTTGGCCTCCGCCTGCATCGTTACATCGTTGACCACGCCCGTCAGCCAATTGTACGCAAGCACGGAAGGAACGGCGACCGCGAGGCCCATTGCGGTTGTCACCAACGCTTCGGTCACGCCGCCCGCGACAATGCTCGCCCCCGTTTGACCGGTCATTGCGATCGTGTGAAACGCCGCAAGTATTCCAAGCACCGTTCCGAACAAGCCGACGTACGGCGCGGTGGACGCGACCGACGCAATCGCAGGCAGGCCCCGGCGCAAACCGGCCGCCCGCGACGCAAAAGTCTGCTCCGCGGCAAGCGCCGCGTGCGGCGGAAGGCGCTTTAGCGTCTCGCCCGCAACAAGCAACGCGACGCAGCTGGGAGATGCCTGGTAACGCGCGGCCTGCGCAAGCGCCGCGGCAATGCTCGTGGAGCGGCCCGCGGTCAAGACGCCTATGACCGCCTTATATCCCGAGCGCTCCTGCCCGGAGACCTGGTTTAAGGTCAGCAGCCGTTCAACGACGACGGCAACAACAAGCACTGAGTAGAGGGCCAGGACGGCCTTAGTAAGAAGGATGCCGGTGGATGCGAGAGAATAAAACATAGGGTAATTGCCTTGCGCAACTTAGGGTTCGCCAAAACCGCCTGAAATCCTGCTGGAAGCACGCCTTGGCGCGCAATCCGAGGCGATTGCGGTGCAACGTCAGGTTACCCGATCCACGGCGAACTAGAAAAGGCCTCTCTCGCCGGAACGAGAGAGGCCGAAGTTGGCATGGCGCTTTGAAGCGCCCATAAACGAGGCAGTTAGTGGATTTTCGCGACAGCTTCCAGGGCCTTTGCGCGAACCTTCTCAGGAAGGGGCGAATAGTGCAAGGGACCCGTGAACTCAGACTTTTGACCTTCGGTCAAAATCCATTTGACGAACTTCTTCACTTCCGCGTTCTTCTGCCATTCGACGCGGACAATCAAATTCGAGACGCCGACAATCGGATACGCTTCCTTGTTCGGCGAATCGTTAATATCTAGCTTGAGGTTTGCGGGAACCTTGATTCCCTCGGCGGCCACGGCAGCCGATTCGTCGCTCGGATAGATCGTAACGCCGGATTTGTTCTTGATCTTCGCATAGGGAATGTCATTCTGGATGGCGTAAGCCAGCTCGACATAACCGATGCTGTACGGCTTGTTCTTGAGGTAGCCGGCAACGCCAGGGTTACCCTTCGCGCCCAGACCGACCGGCCAGCTTACGGACTTGCCAGCGCCGACGGTCTCTTTCCAAGTGCCGCTCACTTTGGAGAGATATCCGGTAAAAATCGCGGTGGTTCCCGATCCATCGGAGCGATGGACGACCAGAATGTTCTCGTGCGGGAACTTAGTGCCAGGGCTAAGCCTTGTGATCTCGGGGTCGTCCCAATAGGTGATCTTGCCCTCGAAAATGTCCGCAATCGTCTTGCCGTTCAAAGCGATGCCAGGGCCAACGCCCGGTACGCTGTAGGAGACGACGACCGCGCCGACGATGTCGGGGATGTTGATCGTCGGAGCGCCGACCTGAGCTTCTTCGCCGCCGTTCATCGGAACGTCCGAGCAGCAGAAGTCCACCGTTTTCGAAATCAGCGCATTAATTCCGCCGCCGGAACCAATCGGCTGATAGTTGACCTCGACGCCCGTGGAGGCCTTGTAGGCCGCGATCCACTTGGACATGATCGGGTTAATAAACGTCGCGCCGGCGCCGGTAAGCGCTTGGGCATGCGCGGCGGGGGCGGCAATAAGCAAAGTTGCAGCCACAAGAGCGCTGGCGACTTTGCCGGGCAGTTTCGAACCGCGCAAACTGAGTGTTTGATGCATGAGGGTCTCTCCCTGAAAATCAGTGGAATTTGGATGTTTCCATATTGGTCGACGTTAGATCGCGTCGAATCCATCAACCTTCGATTCTAATCCCCATACGTTAAACCCATATTAACAACATTAAGGGATTGTTAAATACGGCGAATAACAACAAAAATATAACCTAATAGATCGGCAAGATGACACACCCACAAACTAAACGCGGTAACGACGCTTTCAGATAGATCGAAAAATGGGAAGTGATTCAGAGGGCGCGGCGAGAATACTCATGCTGTCAATCGTTCGGTTCTAATCTCTCCTGAAAGGTTACCCCTATGGCATTTTCCGAGTTTCACCTGTCGCAAACAAATTCCCTGTCCAAAATGGTCTCATTCCACGCGATCGTTCCTCAAGGAAAGAAGGGGCCGTTTCCCGTCCTGTACCTGCTCCACGGAATGTCTGACAACAATACGGCGTGGACAAGGCGAACGTCGATCGAGCGTTATGTCGAAGACCTGCCGCTCATCGTCGTGATGCCCGACGGCGACCGCAGTTTTTACTGCGACGCAATCGAGCGCCCAACCTGGAAGTATGAGTCCTACATCACGAGCGACCTGATCGACTTCGTCGACGAAACGTTCCGCACCGTTCGCTCGCCCAAAGGCCGAGCAATTGCGGGTTTATCGATGGGCGGATACGGGGCCATGAAGCTCGCACTGAAGTTTCCGAAGCTTTTCGGCGTTGGAATTAGCTACTCGGGCGCGCTTCTTGCCGCAGCGCGCTCGGAAAGCCCCGAGTGGTCGGCGTCGAAGGAGTGGACCGACATCTTCGGACCGGCTCCCAAAGGCGGGCCGAACGACACGTTGGCGCTCGCGGAGGCGGCCGCCGGGAAGGGCAACGCGCCCGCATTGTGGATCGACTGCGGATCGAGCGATTTCCTGATCGAAGAGAACAGAGCGTTCCACGAGCACCTCAACCGCCTCGGGATCGCACACGAGTACTCGGAACACGAAGGCGCACACTCGTGGGACTATTGGGATGCCGCGCTGTTGCGGACGCTTCCCTGGCTAAAAGAGCGCCTTGGGATCGCCCCCCCTCGATAAATAGACTGGCGGCCGGACGCCCGCGCGAGATGCCGCGCGCCTCGTTCACGGCGGCGATCTACGAAGCCGCGTCAACACGCATACGGCCTTTTGCCGCCAGCGTCCGACCCCAGCGCACATCGTGAAGCAGTGAAACCGCTGTGACGGCCCTTTTCCAAAAACGGCCACGGCGGCCGGGGAGCCGTCTTACAAGGCCTTTCGATTAATTACATACACTTTTAAAGAACGCTCCCAATTTCGCCGACAATACTCGAGGGTGCTGCTCAACAATATGAACCGCCCCCAAGGACGGCGAAGCGTGGATACTCGATCCAAGGACTGCGTAGACTGCAATGCGCCATTGTTGCCGCTCAAGCCAAGCCCATGGACGCTGCTTGGCTACGTCGGCGCTTGCGCGGCAACGGCTCTTGTGTTGGGCTCCATTGTGGTGACGATGTATGCGTCAGCCGACCGTGCGCGCGTCGAACAGATTGCGCTGAACCGCCTCAAAAGCGAGGTCTGCGCTCTGAGCTCGATCGAAGAAACGGCGCGCGCGAATCGCGGCATTAGCCCTACCCTTCGCAATGAGCACATCGGCCGGATGGGCGAGATACGCGCGACGTTCGCCTCCATCCGTCGATCGTCCCCACGCAGCGCGAGCGTCAGTCAGCTTGGCGTTGCGCTTTCCGATTATGAATTAAGCATTGCGCGGCAGATGCGCCTGATCGAGGACGGCGATGCGGACGCTGCGGCGGAGCTCTTGTCCTCGAACGCGGATCCGCTTTTTCATAGCGCGGCCGATCAAATAGACGCTCAGATCAGGCGAAGCGGACGTTGGGCGAAAAAGGCGCAGTCGGCCGCGGACATCGTTACGTGGAGCGGGCTTGCAATCGGCGCGCTCTTGACGGCGTTCTTGCTGTGGCGTCGCCAATTATCCCAGCAAAGCCTCGGCCGGATGGCGCTTGAGAAGAACATGATCAGCCGATCCGAGCGCCGCTTCAACGCGCTCGTTCGCCACGGTTCCGACATTACGGTTGTCGTAGGTTCCAATCGGGAGATCATCTACGTGAGCCCGGCGGTTGCGCATGTTCTGGGCTACGATCCCGCGGAGCTAATTGGGATCCCGGGATACGAATTCATTCACTCCGACGAACGTTCGCACATTACCACGGTGATCGACCAGATTCGCGCGGCCAAACCGGATTCTTCCACGATGATGGAGGCTCGCGTTCGAAACGCATCTGGACAATGGCGATTGTTCGAGTTCGTCATCACCAACATGCTCGATGAACCGGAAGTCGAAGGCATCCTTCTCAACTGCCGCGATATTTCGGAGCGCAGCGAGTTCCAAATACAGCTAGCTCATCTGGCTCTGCATGACACGTTGACCGGCCTGCCAAATCGTGCGCTGTTTATGAGCCACGTCGCGCGCGCGCTCGACCGCTCGCGCACCAAGCTCTCGTCAATCGCCGTGCTTTGCATCAATATCGACGACTTCAAACTAGTCAACGACAGCCTCGGACACGATGCCGGAGACATCCTTCTCGTTCAGCTCGCTCGTCGCTTGCAAGAGTGCGTCCGGCTGTTGGACGCAATAAGCCGCATCGGCGGCGACCAGTTCACCGTGCTGCTGGAGGACCAGGCGGACGATGATGTACGCGCAATCGCGCAGAAAATTATGGCGGCGCTGTGGACGCCGATCGTCGTCGAAACCCGTGAAGTATTCGTCAGCGTCACCATTGGGGTGGCAATTGCGAGCGGCGAGTATGCGTCGGCTGACGAGTTGCTCCGCGATGCCGAAACCGCAATGTATAATGCAAAGGCCGCCGGCAAGTCGCGGGTTGTCGTGTTCGAGCAGGGCATGAACGCCCGAGCGCTCGAAAAGCTCGATCTGCAAACCGATTTGAACCGGGCGCTCAAGAAAAAGCAGTTCGAAATCTATTACCAGCCCGTCGTCTCTCTTGCTGACGGCTGCGTGACCGAAGTCGAGGCCCTGCTGCGCTGGAATCATCCGACGCGCGGGCTCGTGCTGCCCGACCAATTCATACCGATCGCGGAGCAGACCGGCTTGATCGTGCCGCTGGGGCAGTGGACGCTCGAACAGGCTTGCCGCCAGGCCAGACAATGGCAAATCGACCGCATCGGCCAGTCGCCAATCGGCGTCAATGTCAACATCTCGCCGCGACAGCTCCTGCAGCCCGACTTCCTGGACAAAGTGAGGCGGGTACTCAAAACGACGGGACTTGCCGGCGAACTACTCACCCTCGAGATCACCGAATCGTTCATGATCCAGGATACGGAACCTGTCATTCCGATGCTGCACGATCTCAAGAAACTGGGGGTCAAGCTCGCGATTGACGACTTCGGAACCGGTTACTCGTCGATGGCCTACATCTGCACATTGCCGATCGACTCGCTCAAGATCGATCGTTCCTTTATTACAAAATTGGGCGAACAAGATGACGACGCCGTGATTGGCGCGATCGTCACCCTCGCCAAAGCTCTACGCATCGAGATCACCAGCGAAGGAATAGAAACCGAGGAGCAACTTACTGCGCTGCAAGAGATCGGATGCGACAATGGACAGGGATTTTTCCTCTCCCCGCCGCTGCCGCCGGACAAGCTAACGAGCGTGCTTATGCGAAGCCGCAAGCTCTCGCTGGTTACGAACCGTGCCGCCAAGCCATCGGATGCGGACGACGGGGAAATGCTGCGGATCGCGTAGAGGACGGCGCTATGCAGTGACCGGGGATTTCGGACAGAGCGACCGCGCAATGCGGATGATTTCGGCCAACGGCATCTGCCATCCCGCCAGATAAGTGTCTTTGTAGTGCTCGCCAAGACGCGCTTGGACGCCCGAACGCAAGGCGCGCGCATCGGTCTCTTCTCGCGCCGATAGGCCGAACTTGGTCTCGTCGCGCAGATGGTCGGCGCCGCCGAGAAGCATTGCGACGCGCGGATCTCCGCCCCCCGCCTCCGTCGCGCGGACGACGGCGTCCAACGCCGAAGCGACCCCGCGCTTGTCTCCGAGCTCGTAGAACAGGTCCAGGCTCGACGAGAACCACCCAAGAGCCGTCAACGAGTCGTTGCGCCCCATCTGCAGGTTGCCGAGATTGCCCATGGCCACGGCGCAGGCGCGGGTTGAGCCCACCTCGCGGCTGAGCGTCAGGCTCTGTCGCAAATTCTCGTCAGCTTCGTCAAACTTGCCCTGGCTGTAGGCAAGCATCCCAAGGTTGCCGAGTATCATCGCAATGCCCAGTTGGTGCCCCATGCTCGTAAACACTGCGAGGCATTCCGAGTAGAGCTGGCGGGCTTCATCATATGCCTGTTCGTGCTGGCAAATGAGCGCCAGGTTTGCTTGTGCAACCGCGCAGCTGGGCGAACCTTCTTCCCCTCGCAGAATATCGACGCTTTCAAGCAAAAACGCCCTGGCCGCCTGCATGTCGCCCAATTCGGACGCGATCACGCCCGCAGACATCAATGCGGCAGCCCGCAAGGAGTTCGGTTCCGGCGCGCTCGCAAGAACCCGGATTATCAAATTCAGCCCATCGCGCAGATGGCCTCTTATCGCCCAGAACTGCCAAAGCGCGTTGACCATGTTCAAACAGTCTTCTATTCGCCCAGACTGGATCTGAAACTCGATCGCCGCCCGGAAATTCGGCTGTTCTCGATCGAGGCGCTCCATCAGCGCGCGGGGCGGATTCGACTGTATCTCCGTCGCAAATTGCTTCGCCAGCCCAAGGTAAAACTCGGCGTGCCGCTGGCGCAATTCATTTTGCGCCGCCTCATCGGGCAGGTCAACGAAACCGCGCAACAGATCGAGCAAGCGGAACCATCGGAGATCCTCGCGGTCGGTGACGAGAACGAGGGACTTATCGACGAGATAGCCAAGGTGATCGGCGATTTCGTCGTCGCGCACGTTCGCGTCGGCGTAGATCGCTTCCGCCGCGTCTAGCATCCAGCCGCCCGAGAAGACCAAAAGCTTGGCAAGCAGATCGCGCACCCTGTCAGGAAGGGACTCGACGCTCCACTTAAGCGCCGATGTCAATACGCCGGACTGCGGCGACTGGCCGCCGGAGCGCTGGGCGTGCAGGCCGTAGCTTGAACGGACGCGGTCGGCGAGTTCCTTCGGCGGCAGAATGCGGATGCGCGGCGCGGTTAGTTCGAGCGCAAGCGGTATCCCCCCAAGGTCGCGGCAGATTGAGGCAATTGCGCCGGCATTTCCTTCGGTAATGTGGAAGCTAGGCGAGACGGCGCTGGCCCTGTCGACGAACATCTCCATGGCTTCGGGCAGCCTCGCGACAAGCTGGGCGGCGTCCGCGGATGCGTCGGGAACCTGCAGCGGACCGATCGGAAGCAGCTGCTCGCCCGGAATGCCCAATGGCTCGCGTCCCGTCGCAATAATACGCAGATGCGGGCAGTCGTTCAGAAGTTCCTCCGCGAACTCATTAAGTCCGCTTCGGACAGAATCGAAGTTGTCGAAAATCAGCAAGCAATGGTGCGAGCGGAGATGCGTGGCGACGGCCGCGCTGCCAAGCATGCTGGCATTCCGCAACCCCATCGCCGATGCGACCAGATCCGCGATGTTCGCATTCGCCGGAGCGCCGCCAAGATTGATGCTCCACGCCCCGTCGCCATATGCGGCAAGAGTACGCAGAGCGTACTCCCGCGCAAGGCGCGACTTGCCGCACCCCGCGGCGCCGATCAACGAAACGAGCGGCGTCCTTTCGAGGGATTTTCGCACGCTCTCCAGCTCGACCGATCGACCGAAGAAGCTTGTCAGGAGCCGTTTGATATTGGTCGGAGTAGAATCAAGGTCTTGCGGCCGAGGAAAGACCGCCTTGAGATCGGGGTGGACGAGCTGGTAGACGCGTTCGGGCCGGTCGATGCCGCGCAAATGGACGAAACCGAGATCCTGCAGCGAACACTCCTCCGGCAAGTCGTCGAGCGCCAGAGAGCGTGCGGCATCGGACAGCAGAACTTGCCCGCCGTGCGCGATGGAAAGCACCCGCGCGACGCGGCTGAGCGTATGACCATGGTAGTCGTCGTCGCCCACATCGACCGCGCCAATATGCACGGCCATGCGGACGCGGATCTCATGGTCGCCCCAGGACTGTTTGGAGAGAGCTATTTGCCCGGTAATCGCGGCAACGATCGCCTGGTCGACCGACGGGAAGGATGCATAAAGCGCATCGCCCACCTTCTTGAACGTGCGTCCGCCAGCCGCCGCGATACAATCCTCCAACACGGCGTCATGCCGTGGAAGCGCGGAACGCATATAGTCGGCCGCGACTTTCCACAGCCACGTGCTTCCTTCGATATCCGTGAATAGAAATGCGATCGTCTGCGAAGCCGTCGGCATGAAGGACAATTCGCCTGCACGGCCAAGATCACCTTCTCCCGACGACCCGCGCGAAGAGATTCAGGACGGGACGAGATTTAAAACAAACGCCTCGGCCTGACGCCGCACATTGCCGCGCCGCGGCCGCCAAATACGATCAGCCCAGCGGCGACAAGCGCCCGCTGCGGCTCCGTCTTGCATTCGTACGGGCTGTTGCGGTAAACTTGACGCCACGTTTGGCGCGGAACGCAAGGGCGTCGCGAAGGGTTGTGCTAAACGGGAGCGCGAAAAGATATTTCGCTTTCGTCATGCCGCGGATTGAGGAGTCGAAGGTCAATGATTATCGTAATGTCGTCAAAGGCGACGCCCGAAAACTTGGAAGAACTCACCGGCGTCCTGAAAGAGCGGGGCTACGATGCCCACTTGTCTAAGGGGGTCGAGACCACGATCGTCGGTGCGGTCGGCGCGTTGCCAAGCGCCGAGGAGAAGGCTGCGTTCATGGAGCAGCTTGAGACGCTGCCCTACGTGGATCGCGTCGTTCCCGTCGCCAAACCCTATAAGCTGGTCAACAAGCAGTTTCATCCCGAGCCGACCGTCATCGATGTCCGCGGCGTCCGCATCGGCGATCCAGCCAAGGTGATCGTCATGGCGGGTCCATGCACGGTCGAGACGCCCGAGCAGCTTCACGCCTCCGCGCAGGCCGTTAAGGCCGCCGGCGCCCACATTTTGCGCGGCGGAGCGTTCAAGCCGAGCACGTCGCCGTACTCGTTTCACGGTCATGGGGAGGCGGCGCTCAAGATGCTCGCGGAGTCGCGCGAAGAATTTGGCATCCCGATCATTACCGAAGTCATGGATGTCCGCGACGTCGAGCTTGTCTGCAAATACGCCGACATTCTGCAGATCGGGACGCGCAACATGGCGAACTTCACGCTTTTGAAGGAAGTCGGCGACGCCAAGGTTCCGGTAATGCTCAAGCGCGGAATGGCGGCGCTTTACGAGGAATATCTGCAGGCGGCCGAATACATTGCGAGCCGCGGGAACTACGAAATCATGCTGTGCGAGCGCGGCGTGCGCACGTTCGAGACCTACACGCGCAACACTTTTGATATCAACGCAATTCCGGCGTGGAAGGAGCTCAGTCACCTCCCAGTAATCGCCGATCCGTCGCACGCCACGGGCAAGGCATCGCTCGTCGCGCCCGTGACCAAGGCCGCGGTTGCCGCGGGAGCCGACGGCGTCATCATCGAGGTCCATCCGTACCCGAGCCGGGCGCTCAAGGACGGTGCGCAGTCTCTGGAGCCCGAGGCGTTTGCGCGTCTCGTTCGGGAGCTTGAGCCGGTCGCGCAGTCAGTCGGACGAACGATCCGGTAGGTTCGGCAGAGCTCCGAAGCCAGCGATTCATTTAAGAGCGTGTGTAAGAGATCGAAAGTTCTTGTAAGACGGCTCCGTTGCCGCCGGGGCAATTTTTGAAAAAGGGCCGACGCAACGCTTTCACCGGTTCGCGATGTGCGCTGGAATGGGACGATGGCGGCAAAAGGCCGTACGCGTGTTGACGAGGCATCGCAAATCACCGCAGTGAACGAGGCGCGAGCGAAAAATTGCCCCGGCGGCAACGGAGCCGTTCTGAATCTTTCTCGCACTACGCCCGCCTATTACCCACACTCGAAGCGCTTCTAGATCCGGGACGGAAAGCTGTTCCGGATTAAAGCCCTGCCCGTTTCGAGAGCGGGCGCAATCGCCCTCGCGGTCGCGAAGGTATACTCCGATTGGTTGGCAACGCCGTCGCGGGCGCTGCCCAAGGAGTGACGGCATGAGTTCGGAGGATGGCTTTGGAACTGCAGCGATCATCGGGGTCGGGCTGCTTGGAGGATCGATCGGTCTGGCGCTCAAGGCGCGAGGCCGGTGCGCTCATGTGATCGGGATCGGCAGGAACGAGGCGCGCCTCGAAAAGGCGGTTTCGCTCAACGCCGTGGACTCGTTCACGACCGATATCGAGTCCGGTTGCCGGGACGCGGATGTGATCGTCGTTTGCACTCCCGTCGCCAGAATTATCGCTGATCTGCCGCGCATTCTTTCCGCCGCGCGCCGCGACGCTGTCGTTACGGATGTCGGCTCCGTGAAATCCGCGATTGTCGAAGCAGCCGGGGGAGATTCTCGCTTTATCGGCAGCCACCCCATGGCCGGTTCCGAGGCAGGCGGCGTCGAGGCTGCGCGGAAAGACCTTTTTGTAGGCGCCGCCTGGGCGATCACTCCGGTTGCCGCGACGTCGGCGAAGGCTGTGGAGACGGTGCGCGCGCTTGGCGAGGCGGTTGGCGCAGTTGTGCGGAGGCTCGATCCCATCGACCACGACCGGGCAGTCAGCCTTGTCAGCCACCTTCCTCATGTACTTGCGACATCCTTGATGCTTTACGCGCAAAGCGAGGCTGCTGGCAAGCCGCTTCTGCGTTCGATGTCAGCCGGCAGCTTTGCGGACGCCACCCGCGTCGCCGCGTCGTCCCCCGAGCTGTGGCGCGACATCTGTTTGGGCAACCGGGACGCAATCCTGAGCGCAATCGACGGCCTGCAGGCTCAACTTGGCGAGGCCAGGCGGCTCATCGAACGCGCGGACGGCGATTCCATCGAGGCGTACTTTGCGGCTGGCGCTGACGCCAAGCGTTCCTGGCGAGACGTGGAGTAACCCAGGGGTCGTTCCGAAGCTGGAAGTAGACGCCCGGCTCAACTGCATTTTCAAGGCCCCTACGACTCCTTCACAGCCTTATCGTGCACGGATAAGCATCGAATTGCTATAAGAGGGCTATTGCCGCTCGGTTGCGAAAGCCCGGTTGAGGATAAGTTATGAACATTTTCCAGAACCACACCATTGCGAAGTTTTGCCTGGCGGCCATTACCTGCCTGTCATACGCGTTGGCTGCCGCCGCGTCCGAAGCCGCCCCGCCGGTTCCATCCATCGCCAATTTGTCGTACGGCCCCGCGCCCCATCAATTGATGGACATCTATTTGCCCTCGCAGGGCAAAGGACCGTTTCCAGTGGTGATTTGGTACGGAACCATCTGGAAACCGGGCAAGGTCGCTCCCGGCCTCGATCATTTCCTGCCAGCGAACGTCGCGCTCGCGGCCGTGGAAGTGCGGACGATGGAGGATGCGCAGGCCGATAAGGTTGCCGTGCCCGTCTCGTATGTCTTGCTGGATGCTCGACGCGCGGTGCAATTCGTTCGCCTGCACGCCAAGGATTACAACCTCGACCCCGACCGGATCGCGACGGCCGGAAGCTCGCAAGGAACCTTGCCGGCGCTCTACGTCGCCTGCGCCGGGGAAAAGGCTGATCCGAACTCATCTGATCCGGTCGAACGAGTCTCGACGAGGGTGACGTGCGTCGGCGCATGGCGCAGCCAGCCGAGTATCGACCCCAAGGTCATGCAGGACTGGGTGCCGGGCGTCAAGTGGGGCGCGCCTTCCCTTGGCTGCTCGTTCGAAGAATCGCTGCAAAAGCGCGACGATTTGTTGCCAATCATCAACCAATGGTCGCCGGACGCGCTTCTGCACAAGGGAACGCCGCCGATCTACTTTTACAATAACTGGGGATTGATCAAGCCGGAGGAAGTTACCGATACGGATTATCGCGTCCATTCCCCGCTGTGGGCGCTCGGTTTTCAAAAGCTGGCCGAATCGCGCGGCGTGACGTGCTATTCAGAATTTCCCGGCCATCCCGCGGACAAGTACAGGGATATGTGGGACTTCCTCATTAGCGAGTTGACGCAAGCGCCAAAGTAAGCAAGACGAATTGACGCCCGCGTCTTCGGACACCAAGTCGGCGACGCGGGCGTAGTTATCGAAAGAGCTTCCGGCTATGTCGCAAACGTGCGGTAGAGCTCCGTATTCATCGCCGTGCCAATAATGCTCCATACGGACCCCGTCACGAAATCGCCAAGTACCAACCCCAGGAAGAACGGCAGCGCGACGGTGTAGAGCTTGATTCCTCCATAGCGCAGAATGAGCGTCTTAACCAGCCAGGCTACGAACATGTCGCACCAAAAGAAATCGTTGGCGAACGTCGTGTTGAGCGCGTAGGCGGCGGGGGAGAATGGGAACGCGGCAAACCGGGCCCTGAGAGCCGCCAACGTCAACGTTATCGCTATGCCGGCTACCATCGCGAAAGGCGCGTGCGGATCCGCCGCCTTCGGATTGTGCAGCCAGTTTTCCAGATGCCGCCAGGGCGCGTTGCCCATGGTGGTAACGCGCCACGAGTTTACGTGTCCGGTTGCGGCTCCGTTGACGTAGTAGAGCTGGAGATCCCAGAGGAGCGCCGCAACGATCGCAACCGCTGCCGTGATCATCAGGACGGCCGCGAGAGGCTTGAGCTTGCCGCCGCTGCGCTCGACTCCGACGAGGCTTTCGAGCTGGTGGGGCATCGCCGCCGCGCGGTAGTCCAGGTTAAACCAGGACAACGCCGACGTATGCGCGAGGTCGAGGTGAGAGAGGTTCGCCGAGCCCGCCACGGTTGTGATCATGCTTTGCGGGTCGATCCACAAGAGCTCGCTGGAGAGCACGGCGGTTTCGGCGCGGATGCGGGACAACGTCACCATCAGCAGCAGGTAAATGCCGATAAAGACCACGGGCAGCCACCACGATCCGCCCCACGACCACACGAAGCCGCACAGCGCCAGGAAGCCCAACGCCAGTCCGCCAACCGCAGTGCGCGCGCTCATCGCTTCGCCGCTGTCGATGCCGTCCGGATCCCCATGAAAAACGCGCGCGAAGTATTGCGAGAACTGCTTTCGTCCGACCCAGAGAGCGGCGATGCCGAGGGCGAGCCATGCGCCCCAACCCTGGTACCCCCAATACGGAAATTGGTTATTGCCGTCTCCGCTCCAGGCCCCGGTCGGGTCACGAAGCGCATAGCATGTCGCGCCGATGTCAACGACCTTCTTAAGCAAGTAGAAGAACCATAAAGAGAACGAAACATCCGTGTTGATCAGGTATCCGAGGCCGACGCCGGCAGGATGCAGCATGTAGAACAGCGTCCCCGCGCCAGTCAGCGGAAATTGCAGGCTGCCTGTTTGAACGTAGTCCTGGCAATGGTTAATCGGCAGAAAGGGCAGCGTGGGGTAAAGGTAGTGCAACGAGTTGATCGAGTGAAAGAAACATGGCACGGCGAATCCGATCCAGAGCATTTTGTTGCGCAGCACCGGAGCGCCTTCACGCGTGATCTCAAGCGGAACCGCAATCACTGGAAACGCGAGGTGCTCGTCATCAGCCCACCGTTTGCGCAGGATCGCGGCCGTGCAAAGCGTCATCCAGAGCAAGACCAGGAAGAACAGGCTCCACGAGAGGAGCGGAAGCGCCCACGCCTGCATGACTTTGGCCGTAAAAAACGTGGATTGCCCATTGTAGAACCCAGCCAGAATATCCGGATCGCGTGGCCCGGAAAAGCGCGGCAGCAGGTACCAGAACGATTTCCATCCGTTGATCTGATTGGCGTAATAGAACGGGTTTGCCAGATACGGCGCGAAAAACCCCATATTACCGACGCCCGCGACGACGCTCGACATCGAAAGCGTGCTGTAGACGCTCATCAGCTCCGCCTGATGCAGCGCCGCCGTTCGCGCCCCAAACCGGCGGACGAGCAGATTCGCCAGGGTCACAACAAACAGGATGAACGTAACGCCGGAAAAAAGGCTTGAGATGGTCACCTCTGTGACGCCAGTCTTCATCTCGGAGTTCGCGATCCACCCGCAGCTGAGGACGATCAGAGGAATCGATATTGCAAGCACGAGGCCCCAGCGAACGGGCTTTGCGCCGCGGTCCGCCGCATGCGCGTGATCGTGCGATGAACTTGCAGTCGACGGTCGTGTTTCGACGTTCAAGATTGCCTTCCTTTAGGACGATGCGCCTTTACGTACCGGAGCTTTCGACCAAGTTTGGTACATTTTACACTATCGCTGTCCGAGTGCGTGCGCGGCAGATCGCGACGCACGGCTGTCTCCGCGCAAGAATCGGTAATACACGCGGAGACAGCCTCCCTCATTGAAAGACTTGTACTTCGGAGATGGCCATTTGTCCTCCAGGTTGATTTGGCCCGTCGGGCTTTATCCCGCGTATTCTGACGTACCGCGCCTTGGTCGGTGCAAACGAAAGGGCGAGCGCGGCTCCGTCGCCGCTCGTCGAATGTTTGATCGTCGTCCAAGCCACGCTGTCCGCCGAGACGTCTACCGAGTACTCGGTCGCATAATTGCCCGTGAACGTTACATTGATTTTGCTGATGGAAAGTACTTCCTTCAGGTCCACCTGAAGTGTCCAGGCGTACTCATCGCTCGCCTGGGCCACTGTGAGGATATCGTCGTCAACGGCGTTCGATGCCACGTCGACGCCGCCGCAGGGAGGAAGGCTCCGCTGTCCATCAAGGCTCAAGAGCTTGGCCGGTTTGTGAAAAGCGACGTTCGCCTTCGCGGCTTGCGGCGCCGCCGGTGCGGGATACGGCGTTTCCGTGTCCGGCAACGGCAGGGCCGTGGCCAGATCGAGGCGAACGATCGTATCGACCGGGTCTTGTTTCATGCTGTGCGTATCCAGTTCAACGACCTGGCCGTGCTCGGCGAACGGTATTGTCCTGTTCACGTTCATCCAGGTCGCCGATCGAACTTTGGCCCCGACGGATCCTATCGATACCGTACCGCCGCCGGGCAGCCCGGTCTTGCCGCGCGGGTTCTTGATGAAGTGAAGGTATAGGGCCATGCGGTCTCTGCTTAGGGTATCGTAACCCCACGACGGCGGCGGCAGCGGCCCCTTGTCAACGTTCGTGTATGACGTGTAGAGAGCCGGCGCTCCCGCTGGATTTGCCCACTCCGCCATCTTTCCGTGAGCCGCCAGAACAGGCGATCCCAGAATGGTCTGATCGGTCGACGGCAATGGCTTGCCAGCAATCCTATACATGGGCGTATGGTCGATATTCGCCGTGCAACCGTCGCCAATGAGCGATATCTGCAGCCGCAGCATATCCTGCCAATCGAGCCCGTCCGCGCCCGCTACGGCCTGTGCCGCCGGGACAATAACTCGCCAGGATTCGAGAGATTGCCCCTTAGGCCACGCCGGCACCATCGGCATCTCGCTGACGCAGTACTCGTTCGGCCACGAATCCCAAATCAGGGCGCGCCGTCCATAGGCCATGCTTTCGATGCATAGGACGTCCCAGTCACCGTTCTCCGGTCGTTCCATCCCGTTGAGCACAATGACCGCGTTCGGATCCGCGCTCCTGATTGCGCTGTAAATGGCGTCATCGGAAGTCACGTGGAATGTGGCCCAATCGAGGTATACAACGGCAGGGTGGTATTTGCCGATTGCGTCCGCATAGACCGAATTTGTTTGACTATACGAAAACTGAGGGCAATTCGCGATGTTTCCGAAGTACATACCCGTCTTGACGCCTGCCTTGTCTAGCGCCGCCTTATACGAGCCGATCAAATCGCCGTCCGAGTTGTGCGGCTCGAAACGAGACGGATATCGAAACCGGTAGTCTCCGTTGCCGTACGAAATTAGCTCCGCAACCTGATAACCCTGACGCTTCATTAATTCCGCGAAACCATCAAAGTCGCGCGGCTGCAGCGTTTCCGGAGCATGCACGAGCCCGACGAGCCCCGCCTGCTCATACCAGCGGTTTGGCCGTTCGTTGACTTCAAGTGAAAGAGTCTTATGGGCGCTCTTGCCAGTCGAGTCCGTCAACGTAAACGCAATGTCGTATTTACCAAGCCTGGCCCGCGATGCGATTCGCCCATGAATCGTTCCCTCCGGCGCAAGCGTAAGCCCGGCAGGCAAGGCGTTCCGATCGGCGCTCCAGCGATAAGGCGGAACGCCGCCGCTTGCCATGAGCTGGAAACTCGATGCCTGCGCAAAGCAATCCGCGCGGTTGGCCTTTGACGGATAGCGCGCCTTCCAATAGTCGATATAGGGCACACGAAACTCGACATAAGGCCATCCGCGATAACCTGCGGGCATCTCTGCCGTCGCCACGTCGCGCAGGCTGCGAGTCGCGATCGCAAGGACGCCATCGCCGCCGTCGACCGAGCTCACGAGGCCACGGATCGTATTGCCGTCCGGATCGGTAATGCGGGCGTAGAAACCAAGGAAACCATCTGCGCGGCTCGCGACTTTGAGGAGGACGCCGTTCCAGCCGCGCTTTATCGTGATCGGCAGAACCGTTGCATCCTTGCCTGCGGACGGCGACGAGCCGTCGCCAACAGTTGCGCCATTAACCCAAGCCCGGAATTCGCAGTCGGCTCCTACACGCAGCTGCGCCGCATGCGCGTCCGGGGCATAAATGTACACATGGGCATAGACAACTCGACCTTCGGGCGCAAACCCCTTCTTGACCGTATAGTAACTGTACAGATCTTGATAGTCATCGTAGTTTCTCGAGAACAGGCGATCGTCAAAATAGCTCCATTTTCGATCGCCCGCGGTCGCGCCTTCAGTGGGCCGGGCGTTTACTTCGCCAATAAAGTCGTGCGCGAAGCCAGCGTCGGCATTATCGTTCGGGAACGGTCCCGCGACAAGCCATGTATTTATGAATGGGGCATCGCCGATCGCGGACATTGCTTGCGCCTTACCGCAAAGCAGTGAGGACGCAACCAATAGGCAGGCAATGACCAGGCCGAAACATTTCATGAGAACAACCTTTCGGAGCAAGTAGAACGCGCGCAATGAAGCTGCCGCGCAAACCGGCGCAAGCAGCCTAAATCGCAAATGGCGCAAATCGAATATACAGCCGCGTCGACGCCGGTTATCAGCCGGATGCAAGGCTTGTCGAACCGCGGATCACCAACTCTGGCGTCAGAACCGTGGACTGCCGGGGAAGATCCTTGTTCTCCAGGCGCTTGTTCAAAAACGTCCAAGCGATTTCCGCGAGGGCTTCGTATGGCTGGGCGATCGCGGTTATCGGCGGATCGACGCACTCCAGGTCATCGATACCGTCGAATCCAGTCAACGCGACATCCCCAGGGATCGAAACGCCAAGTTGGCGAAGCGCCATATGAGCCCCAATCGCGAGCTCGTCCGAAAAGCAGAAGAGAGCATCGATGCCGCTTGGGCTGCTAAATCTTTCGAGCACGGCCTCACGCGCCGCTTTCCGCTGGTAGGCGGTCCGGTCCTCATTAAAGTTCACGAAGAGCGGTTCGAACCCCGCGTCCTTAAGACAGTTGATGTAGGCGTCATACCGGGCATTGCCCGCCTGACAGTCACACTCGGCGACCAGATAGGCGATCCGGCGGCGGCCGATGCCGATCAGGTGGCGCAGCACGGCCCGGGCGCCGACTGCAAGGTCAACGCCGACGTGATCCACCCGCGTCGAGTAGGATGCTCCGAAACTCACTATGGGAACGGATTCGACAACACTGTCCGGCAGTTTGTCTACGAACGCGGCGCAATCGAACGCCAGGACGCCATCGACAGGCCAGTAACTTGCCTCAAGGGGACTCGTTTCAGCCGTCACCTGGGCCACGTTCAGATGATATTCAGACTGCTCAATCACCTTGCGAACCGTATGGATCATATACGAGTAGAACGCTGGATGGAAGTCGTGGACGAGCAGCTCGATCATCTGCGTGCGTCCTTTGATAAGCGCTCGCGCCATCCGATTCGGCCGATAGCCCATTTCCTGAGCCGCCGCCCGCACCTGTCGCTTTGTCGCTTCGGAAATGGAGGCGTCGTCCCGGCCGCTTAACACATACGATACGGTCGCCCGAGAAACCCTCACCCGTTTGGCAATATCATTCATTGTGACTGTCATAATTCAACACCTTGTGATCGTCGATCCCGGCGCGACGGCAATTAGCGCCTGTATTATCTACGAGCGTGTATAAAAGATCGAAAGGTCTTGTAGGACCGCTCCCCGGCCGCCGTGGCCGTTTTTGAAAATAGGCCGTCACAGCGCTTTCACTGCTTCACGATGTGCGCTGGTCGGACGATGGCGGCAAAAGGCCATATGCGTGTTTACGAGGCAACGTAAATCACCGCCGTGAACGAGGCGCGGGCAAAAAATTGCCCCGGCGGCACGAGCCGTCTTGAATCTTTTTTGCAACACGCCAGTTTATTACACGACTCTAAGTCGTAGCGGCCCGTCCAATGGACGCTAGCTCCTTGGCAAACTCTTCCGGTATTGTGCCGGCCAGTCCAATTGGCACATCCCATGTCACGGCCCCGCCCTTCTCGTTGACATGACGAGTAAAGCCAATCGAGAGGTCCGTATTGATACGAACGGGACCACGCCCCCACCACTCGCCCAAGTATGTTAGCACGTGAAGCTGGGCGCCATTGATTGAGCGGCTCAGCGGCGAATTACCATTCCCGACCCAAAAGTCGTCGAGTTCGCCTGCCGTATAATCTTCGTACTCGCTCGCGCTGACAACAGGCTGATGTACGCCTGTGTTGAAAGCGACCAGAGAATCGGGGTTGCCGGCTTTGGCGGCTTCGGCAAGCGTGCGAAAATTGGGCGCGTCGTCATGTCGATAGAGCTTGTCAACGTAGTAACAACCGTCGAACCACCAACCGGACACCGATGCGCCCCAATTCCTGGACCACTGCGCGACGATCGCCTCCCAGTTGCGCAGCGCCATGCTAAGCCGGTCGTCGGTCCCTGGTGCTCGCAGGTAGCTGCCGGGCGCGATTCCGTTATTCGAAAAGTCCCATGACGGCGTAAAGCCCAGAGCTTCCACTGCCTCGCGGTGGTGACACGGAGCGCAAGAAGACAGATAAGCGATTGTACGCACACCGTGCGCGGCCAGCGCCTCGGCGAGTTCGCCGATTAAATCTCGCCGGGACAGCCGGCTTGGCGTTCCGACAATCGCGTCGTAGACCGAATTGGGCGAGCAGAAGAAACCGGAGTTCTGGCCAACCGTGAAAATATGATAGCGCGAGCCAGTCTCCGCGACTTGCATGGCAAAGCGTTCTACGTCAAAAGCATCGACCAGACGATCCCAATCATCTACCGTAAAGGATGTGCCGCTCTCCCTGATGGGCTTTTCCGCGAGGAAGTGAGTCATCGTACCGAATCTCGCCGCGTGCAGCCAGTCGGTATTGGCTCGTTTCCAATCTGTCGCCATCAATTCTCTCCTTATCGCTTCGCGCGGATGTAGGCCTCGCGCCGTTCAAGCCTTGCCCGTGACGGGCGGAATTGCGCGAGTGGCTCTCATCGGTTTCCATGCTTTGTCAGGCACGGAAACCTATGTCGGGCCGAACGTAAGCGTGTAAATATGTCCGTTTGGATCGCTCATGTTCGCGGAACCTGCCGCCATGGGATATCCAAAGTTCGCGGGTGCATTCGAGCCATTCCCATTTCCCCAACCAACGCTTACCTTAGATGGCGGAAGGAACTTCGAATGGCCGTCCGCAGCAAGATAATTTGGGTAATAATATACTTGACTTAGCGCTAGATAAATGGTATCATACTGTCATGGATACCGAAACATTCATGCCGAAGACGTTGCAGCAGGCGATCACTTACTATTCGGACGAGCGCGCGTGCCTTGATATTCTGGTCGCGAAGCGTTGGCCGAATGGCGTTGTGACTTGTCCCTACTGCGAAGGTGAGAGCTGCACTTTCATGCCGTCCGCGTTCCGATGGCAGTGCAAGGGATGCCGCAAGCAGTTCTCGATCAAGGTTGGTACCTTCATGGAAGACAGCCCGATCAAGCTGTCAAAGTGGTTCCTCGCAATGTGGATGGTTGCCAACTGCAAGAACGGCGTATCTTCCTACGAGATCCATCGGGCCATCGGCATTACTCAGAAGTCAGCTTGGTTCATGCTGCATCGCATCCGGTTAGCATTCGGTGAACAGCCGACCGAACTAAGCGGAACCGTCGAAGCCGACGAAACTTACATCGGCGGACTTGAGAAGAACAAGCACAAATCCAAGAAGCTGAATCAAGGTCGCGGTTCAGTTGGCAAGGTCGCCGTCATGGGCCTACTCGAAGACGGCGGCAAGGCGCGAACCAAGAAGATCACTGCCGCGAGCAAGAAAGTCCTTCACGGCGAAATCTTCGAGAATGTGCAAGGCGGATCGACAATCCATACCGACTCATGGAAGGCTTACCAGGGCATCGACGATGCGTATATCCACGAGTTCGTAGATCATGCCGTTGAATACGTTCGCGACGGAGTTCATACCAACGGGCTTGAGAACTTCTTTTCGCTGCTCAAACGAATGATACGCGGAACCTACGTTTCGGTAGACCCCGCGCATCTTAAATCATACTTGGACGAACAGACCTTCCGGTTCAACGAGCGCAAGGACAACGACAGCGGACGCTTCCAGAAGGTGCTAGGAGAAATCAACGGCAAGCGGTTGACCTATCAGCAGCTTGTCAATTCAAGTGTCGTCTTCTAAATTGCCGAAGCGTGGACCGAAAAGAAAACAGCCTGACTGAGAATCAAGGCTGTTTTCCAATTACCTGCTGGCAGGCCGGATGCGGATATTGATGTCAAAATTGCAACATGGCGTCAATGAACCTTTGGTATCGAGTTGCATACAACCAATTGGCCAACACTCGATGACTTGATCGCGTATCTTGTCCCAATGTTTTAGAAGGTAAATCGCTTGAGCCCGCTTACCCATATTACTCCAACCTTTGGGCAGCCAAATAACATCAACGTTATGTGTTTTTAGAGTTGCCAGGTGTTCAATTTGCATCCTCTGATCGTTCGTGACAAGTATTAGCTTCCGCCTGCCAATCTCTGGCAGGAAATCAGGGTCCGCTGTACCAAGCTTGAAATACTTCGTTATGAACCATACGTCACGAAGCCCAATCTCTCGCAGGAGATTGACAAGACGTCTACTGGTACATTCATCAAAGAGAAAATTCAAGCGGCCAAAAAAGACCTATAGCCAAGCGTAGACTCAAAGTCAATTGCATCACGAACCGCCTTGCGATGAGCACCGAACCACCTGGCAACGCTTTCTACGGTTTCACCGGACTTGTACATTCCATATAGTACGTTCGTCGGAACTCCCGATCGGGGATCTAATGGACGGCCGAATGACCGTTCCCTGTCAATTACTACGTCTCTGTCTTTTCCAATCGGCCAGAACCTTGTTGGATCAAGTGCGTTTTCATAATCTACACGGGCCAGCAACCCTTCAACGGTCGCGCCTATCACGATTTGACCCATCTTCGCGAGATCAATATATACGGCATCTGGACTAACCCCATCTGGAGCTACGCCGGCCACGATTGCGTCAATGTTCTTGGTAGCGATTATTCGCCCATTATAGGTGAATAAATTGGGTACGGCTAGCGGGTGCACACTACCACATACCAGAGAGAGCCACTTTGCCGCCTCTCGGATTACAGGTAGCCTGATGCCCCTTTGCAGGAAAGTATCAATGAACATAACCTCGATCATTTGCTCGAAGGTAATAAGTGTTACATTGTGCGCCTCATATACG
The DNA here is from genome assembly GCA_031292625.1 of Capsulimonadaceae bacterium. Taxonomy (GTDB): domain Bacteria; phylum Armatimonadota; class Armatimonadia; order Armatimonadales; family Capsulimonadaceae; genus JARLGU01. The sequence continues at coordinate 61,538 of JARLGU010000003.1, forward strand.
GGTGTCAATAGAATTGGACCGGAGCGCCGCGCCACGCCATCCGCACTAGACACAAATTCATAACCGCATACCCATCTATTCACCTTGCGTGGCTGTACGTGAAGTATTCGACAGGCGGACGGAACTGTGTAGAAGGCGGTCGGTATAGTTTCGCGGGTAATCGGTTGACTTTGCATATGTTAGCTCAAATGGCCCGATCTATGTCTTCTTAACGCGATGTTCCGCCTAAAGGCGCTATTATCCTGCCCTATTTTCACAAACGGGGTAAAATAGTCCTATGGACACTCAACAGAAGCAAGTCAGCAAGCCCGAACCGCCCCCAGGCCACGACAAGACGCTTGACGGCTTCGCACGCGCCCTAGCCGTGCCGAAGGCGGAGCTAGAGCGACGGGAAGCGGAATGGCGGGAGAAACAGGCATCCAAAAGGCAAAAAGATTCGCAAAACACAGATTGAGTCAGAATAAATTCAGACTAACACTATATCTATGGTGGTAAAATATTTGCGACCACTACAGGTTGTACTTGGAATTCTGCCGGGATCCAGTAGGCTTCTATACACCTAAATGGTTATTACATCAATGTCACGCCCGGCGGGAAACCGTTGGCTGCGTGCAATCCGCCGGACGTGACTCGACCTCCCGCAAGGGAGAAAGGGTTACGTTAGATGGTTGACATTGAACTTGCGCGTTGGATGAGCATCCAGCGCAAGAAACTTGGACTGCGGCAATCGGATATGGCCGCGCTGGTCGGTGCTGCTCTTCACACGATAAGCATTAACCAGGCGCGAATCTCCGAATGGGAGCGAGGTTTGAAGCCCGTCCCTGCCTATATCGTCCCGATCCTGCGCCAAGTGTTGGCGTAAGATCCATCAAGCCCGATTGGTGTTCCAGCATCAGTCGGGCTATTTTTCGTCCAAGTATTTTCGCGCGATTGCTTACTTGTAGTATGACCACCTCGTCTCTGATAAGCAACACCGTCGCGACAAAGATACTGGTATTCTTGCTACCATTGCTGTGCAGCCAACCGTGGGACGCCATTCAATCTCACACTCTTTTGGATTGTATCTTCGAGACCTCTACGAGCTTAGGAAGCTCATTGACCTGCTGGAAAAGATACTTCGTAACACTATGGAATATCGTCAAGATGTTCACGGTGGTTGTTGTGACCAATGCGAGCTGGACCTTCTCACTCAAGGTTATGGAGCCGCAACCGCAGGCAATCTCAACAATCATCACGGCAGACAGCCACACCGATAGCAGAATAAATATCCTGTGTGCGAAGTTCTTGCGTTCAGCAATATTCTGCTGATAATTCTCATTCCAGTGCTTAAGCGCTGCTATATACTCGTTATGTTGCTGCTTTTCAAAGGTTTCAGTTTCTTCCTTTGAAGCATTCGGATCATCTAAGCCAGCTTGTAGCTGTGAGGCATTAGAGGCAATTATTTCTTCTGCCCCTTGCAAATCCTTATTTTTGCTTGGATGCTTCAACACTGAAGTATTCCTTGATTAAGGCATCACTGATTTCCATGTCATGATGAAACGTAGGTTCGTCCTTGTACGGTTCTATCGTCTTGGACCACGGCGTGCCAGGCTGATGCGTAAAACTTGAAAGATCGAGCGCGCTGAACTTCTTGTAAGAGTTCCATATTAGCTTAAGGAACTCCCTTGTCGTATGGTCCGCCTTATCGAGCGGGGCCACACATGCTACACAGCCCGTTATTGGGCTTGAGCCATACGCTTGAAACTCGCTGTATAGCGACGGGACTACGGGACCATACTTCCAAGCCTGTATACGCTCGTTGATGAGTGGTGTACCGAACAGCCCCAAGTGCCATCCATGTGCAAAGTACACTAGTTTTTGCAGCTTCATGTGCGTAACCGATCTATATTCATCGTCGGTGTCCGCCAACTCTAAGAAGAAATTGGCAACAGACATCGCATCATATGCCATAAACTCACCAACCCTTCAGAAAACAACACGGAACTACGATTTGCACGAACATGAGTTCTTTACCCGAATCCTCATTATGGCATGCATGAAACGACGCGTCAAGGCCAAATCGTCGACTAAGCAACTAAGCACTCAATAATTTTTACACCTAGCACAATATGGCCCACACACAGCCTGCTAAGTCAACTATATTATTGCCATAATTTGCTCCGCCTTGGTGCCTCGTCAGATTCGGCGTGCCGCTCGCCCACGTACGAGCGCCGGTGCTCACCTCGCTCGTCGTATCCGAACCGGGCATGCTCGATGCATTCATACTTACCCCAGACAGCTCCGAAACCAGGACAACGTTGGCGGTTATCGCGATTTGCGAAAGTTGATGCGGACCAACAAAATTCGAGGGAGTACCCGTGGGAGACGCAACCCAACACATGTCGCCGTTGTAGGCGTAGGAGTCCACGACGCTTCCGGAATAGGCGGTGCTAGCTGCGGTGGTATCGCTGGGACATTGGAACACCCCAATACTCTTCGCATACGGAAAAACCACCCCCGCCCATCCTTCTCCGAAATTATTGGGACTGTCGCCGCCCACGGGCAAGGTCTCGTCATAATCCTGTGCATATTGGAGAAACGCGATACCGAGTTGCTTTTCGTTTGACAAGCAGGCAGTGGCGCGAGCCTTTTCGCGAGCCTGGGCGAATACAGGGAACAAAATTGCAGCTAGAATTGCAATTATAGCTATAACAACTAATAATTCAATTAACGTAAAGGCTTTACTTTGCACAGTTACCTCCCGCGGCGCTAGCACGCCACACTACAACGACACATTGTAATTAATCGAGTAAGTAAAGTATATCACACATTGCAGAGGGTGTCAAGACCGAGTTCCCCCGATTTGGTCGCACCCACAACATAGTTTCGGATACTTGTCATACAGGGTGATTTATTGGCGTTGCCGCGCCAATTGCGGCTAGCGGTGCTTATATGACCGAAACTGTAGCGTATGAGTCAAGTTTTCAGACTGCGACTTTACGTTGTCTGGAATAGTGGTCAATTGCGTTTTGGGCAGTTTGGAACGCGATGCGTATGGGTGTGTCATGTGTGAAGACC
>JARLGU010000031.1 GCA_031292625.1 Capsulimonadaceae bacterium
CGGCGCGAACGGTCAGGCGGCGTTTAGCGGCCTCGCGTCCGGCGCGTCGTACCCGTACACGGTGTCGGCTGCGAACTACAACGCGTACAGCGGCAGCGCAACGGCCGGGACGAACGCGACGGCGACGCTGGTTCGCACATTGGTAAGCGAGACGATCACGGTGACGAGCGATGGGACGACAGCCGTCTCCGGCGCGAGCGTGACGCTGAACGGCGTGACGGTTGTAAGCGGCGCGAACGGTCAGGCTGCGTTTGGCGGCCTGTCCTCCGGCGCGTCGTACCCGTACACGATATCGGCAACGAACTACAACGCGTACAGCGGCAGCGCAACAGCTGGGACGAACGCGACGGCGACGCTGGTTCGCACGTTGGTGAGCGAGACGATCACGGTGACGAGCGACGGGACGACGCCAATTGCCGGCGCGACCGTGCGGCTGTTCCTTAGTCTACCAACCGTTCGAGTGAGCACAAACCGCAAGGCGTTGATTGCGCCAATTCAAACGGCGACGACCGGAAGCGATGGAACCGCGACTTTCACGGGCCTGGCATCAGGCCAGACGTACGCGTATACAGTCGGGGCGACAAACTATGATAATCGCAACGGCACATTCTCCGCAGGCACGCCAGTCACCGTCACACTGAACCGCACCCTGGTGGACGAGACGATCACCGTAACAAGCGACGGCACGACGCCAATCAGTGGGGCTAGCGTCACGCTTAACAACACAACGGTGAGCACCGGCGACGCCGGAACCGCGACGTTTACCGGTTTGCTGGCCGGTCAGTCGTATGCATACACAATTACCGCGACGAACTACAACACCGTGACTGGCGCCGCGACGGCAGGTACCGCTATTACGGCCACAATGACCCTCGCAATCGTCAGTGAGACGATCACGGTCACCAGCGATGGGACCACGCCAATTGCCGGCGCGACCGTCACGCTCAATAACTCGACTACAACAACCAACCAGTATGGACAGGCCGTTTTCACCGGACTCACCTCTAGCAAAGGCTACGCATACACGGTAACGGCTACAAACTACGACACGTACAACGGCAACGCGACAGCAGGCACTCCCGCCACGATCACAATGGTTCGCACTCTTGTCAGTGAGACGATCACCGTAACAAGCGACGGCACGACGCCAATCAGTGGGGCTAGCGTCACACTTAACAACACAACGGTGAGCACCGGCTCTGATGGAACAGCGACCTTCACCGGTCTATCAATGGGCGAGGTCTATACGTTTTACGTGTCAGCGACGAACTATGTTGGCATTCAGAGCAACTGTCAGGCCGGCTCGAACCTCATAGTCACGCTAACTTCCTCCTTGGTGAGTTCAACGATTACGGTGGTGGACGGATCCGGCGACGCAATCTCCGGCGCGCGCGTGATAGTTAACAACACGACGAAGTTCACGGATGCGAACGGACAGGTCACGTTTACAGGTCTTGTGCGTTGGGGGGCGTACACTTACTCCATATCGGCATCTGGTTATAACTCAGCCTCGGGCTATATTTTTGGAGGGGTAAGTATGAAAATATGGATGACCGCCCCAAATGGGTAAAATCTCGCCGAAGTACGTAGCTAACGAATGCGACACTCCAATTCGCCGGTTGCCTTTTTCCCGCTTCGCCTGCTATAATCTAAGCAGCGTTCTTTGGCGCCGTACCCAAGTGGTAAGGGAGAGGTCTGCAAAACCTTTATGCAGCGGTTCGATTCCGCTCGGCGCCTCCAGAAGAGAAAGGCCGGTCCACCGTGGACCGGCCTTTCTGCGTTGGTTGCGCTAGGAGTCGTCGTGGCCTCGAAAAATGGCGATTAGGAGCAGCCAGAGCGCGATGTACCACACGCGGCGTCCTGCCGGGCTCGATGCGCCGTTTTCGATGGCCGTCCCAGCGCCGTGCAGCAGGCCAAGCGGGCGGATCGGGATCCGGTTGCGCGCGCAGTCGCGGCAGCGGACGCCGGCTGGCGTGTAGACTGAGCAGCGGGGGCAGATCGGCGTTTCGCAGCGACCGCAGCGAAGAAGCGTGCGCACTTTCGGATGCCGCGAACACGGAAACGCCCCGTTTTCGTCCGTCTGAAGCGTCTCGGCCGCGGACGATGCCTTTTCGCCGCACTGCGAACAGAACTTCGCGCTTTTTTCCATCGTGGCCCCACAACCAGAGCAGATCATAATGTAATCCTTCCTCATAGAATCTACCCCAACAAGGCGCGCGGGACTATTATGATGCGGGCATTTTTGCAGGGTGGGGCGTTGGGCGCGCGCCCCAGCGAGACCATTGCCGGATTCCGGACGTTGCTTTGAGTATACTATCAAGACTCCGCCATGGCGCGTTGAAAATGAGGCTGCTGGTTTACGATGAGTTTGCCCGACGATGATCCCTTCGACCTTCTGGTAACCGGATCGCCCCAACCGCATATGAGATTGGGCGACCTTCTGACGCTCGTGCAGTGCACGATCGCGGATCATTTGCCGGACGCCTACTGGATTGTCGCTGAGGTGGCGGAATTCAAGACATCGCCGCGCGGCTACACGCATTTCACTCTGATCGAAAAGAAGGCCGAATCGCTTGTCGCCAAGGCGCCCGCCGTGATGTGGCGTCAGGCGTCGCAATCCGCGCTGCCGCGGTTTCGTGCGGCGACGGGGGCGGCATTGGGCGTCGGCATGAACGTGCTGCTAAAGGTGACCGTTCAGTTTCACGTTCAGTACGGCTTACAGCTTGAAATCCTCGACATCGATGCCAGCTACACGCTTGGCGAGATGGCGCGCCAGCGCAAAGAGGTGCTCGACCGCTTGGAGCGCGAGGGACGTATCGATCGCAACAAGCGGCTCCCCTTCCCGTTGGTTCCGCAAAAGATCGCGCTGGTCTCGTCAAAGACGGCGGCCGGTTATGAGGATTTTGTCCATCAGGTGACGACCAATGCCTATGGTTTCGCGTTTCGCCACGAACTCTTCCAGTGCCTGATGCAGGGCTCGGGCGCTCCAGCGCAGATCGTCGCGGCGTTCGAGTCCATTGGAAGGCTTGCGCATCGCTTCGATGTGGTCGTCGTCATTCGCGGCGGCGGTTCTTCGGTGGATTTGAGCGTGTTCGATGACTATTCCATTGGCGCGGCAATCTCCGACTGTCCCCTGCCGGTGATCACCGGGATCGGACACGAGCGCGATGAGTCGGTGGCCGATGCGTGCGCCTATGCGCGGGCTAAAACGCCGACGGCGGCGGCTGAGCTGGTTATCGGGACCGTACGGGCGTTCGCGGAGCGGCTGGAACTGGCAAGCGCAACGCTTTCCGAGAGTGCGCGGAGGCGGATAATCGAGGAACGATCGATCATCGACGATGCATCGAAGGCCCTGTCGCGTCGCGCGGCATCGATTACGGAGATTCATCACGGACGTCTAGACCGCGCGGGGATTGCGGTAGCGTCGGCATCGCGCCGGATTATCGATCGGAACGACGCGACGTTGAAACATCTTGACACTGCAATCCGGCTGCTGGATCCAGAGAACGTTCTGCGTCGCGGCTACAGTATTACGTTTCATGACGGTCACGCCGTGCGCGGCCTGGACGGCGTTGCCCCTGGGGACTTGCTGACGACGCGCGTCTTCGGGGGAACGATCGAGAGCCAGGTCGCCGGGGTACATTTGGATGAGGAGAATGAGTAACATGTCGGAGACGGCGATTTCATATGATGCGGCGATCAAGGAGCTCGAAGCGATGGTTGCCCGCTTTGAGCAAGCGGAGATCGGAGTCGACGAACTGGTCGGCCAGATCAAGCGCGCGGGAGTGCTGATTAAGACCTGCCGGCAGCGCTTGCGCGTCGTCGAGGACGAGATGCAGGGAGCGATCGAAGAGCTTGTAGAGGAAGAAGCGAAAACGGACACAGACACAGGCGTCGACGATGCGGGCGACCCTTTCGATGACGCTCCGCAACCGGCCAAGAAGGCGTCCCGCAAGGCCAGTTCAAGCGAGCCAGGCGGTTTGTTCGAGCTTTAGCACAAGGCCGCGTCTGTTTGCGATCGTAGCTACGAGGGGATTTATGTAGCAAACAACCATATTCATTCATCCTCAAAAAACTTCAAACCCCGCGGCCATCGAACTCTTACTTACACGCGTTATCGAGCAAGAATTGACTATTTGACAGCGTTAGATACTCATGGTACGATACTCATAGCAATTAAGATAATGCAGTTAGAATAGGACGATGATTGCTGAGAACCCTGATCCGCCGCATCATCCTCATAGCAGCCTAAACGCCCTTCTTCACAATCTGCCCGACGCGGTGATCGCGGTCGACGGCGCTTTCAAGACTCTCTACTGGAATCCCGCCGCGGAAACGTTGTTTGGCGTATCGGTTGCGGATGCTCATAGCCGGTTGCAGAGCGATCTCTACGACATGATCTGGCCCGATCCTGACGAGAGGCAGCGCGCGATCGATTGCCTCTTGTCCGTTGGATCGTGGCGGGGCGAGAGCAACATTGTCCGGCATGACGGAACCGCTGTTCGTGTTGAGGCGAACGTAAGCGTCCTTCGCGATGATTACGGAAATTCCCTTGGAGTGGTGGCAAGCATTCGCGATATCGGTCCTCGAACCGCCGCCGAACAACGCACGCTTAAGGCTGAAGCGGAGTTCCAGGCGCTCCTAGAATCCGGTATCGTTGCCGTCGCGCGATCAACGGAAACACGATTTCTCTACGTAAACGACTATTTTTGCTCGATGCTTGGCTATTCGCGGGAGGAATTGCTCGAAGGCGGGATCGACTGGCAAACTCTGTCTCTCAAGAAGAACCTCGCGTCTCTGAACGCCAACATGGCGAAGCTAAGAACGGTAGGCCGTGTCATGCCGTTCGCGAAGGAGTATTGCCGCAAGGACGGATCCATCGCAAGCGTCATTTTATGCGGCTATGCGACCTGCCAGGAGCCGCTCGAGTTTATTACATTTTTGTTAGACGACTCGGAGCGCAAGGAGATCGAACAGCGCTCGCTTGTTGCCGAGGCCCAATTCCGGGCGCTCGTCGATTCCAACATCATCGGCATCGTCCAGTCCAACGAGAGCGGCTTCATCAGCGTCAACGACTATTTCTGCCGGATCCTAGGATATAGCCGCGAGGAGCTGCTCAGTGGAACCATTGACTGGCGTGCGTTGACGCTGGACAACGGAATCGACGTTCTCGAAGAGCGCATGGCACAGTTGAGGACCGATGGCTGCGTCATGCCGTTCGACAAAGTTTACCGGTGCAAGGACGGTTCGCTGGCCAGCGTACTGCTGAGCGCTATTGCAACGCGCAGAGATCCGCTCGAATGGATTAGCGTTGTTCAAGACCTATCGGAGCGTAAGAAGGTTTTCGACGCCCTATTAGAGAGCGAAGAGCGCTACCGCACGGTCATTGAAAGCGTCGCGGAAGGGATTACGGTCCTGGACGCCCAGGGGAATTTCGTAAGCGCCAACGCAAGCGCCGAGTTGCTGCTAGGACTCAAGCTCGATCAACTGAAGCAGCACCCAGGGGGCGATCAATTCTGGCGTGGCTTACGCGAAGATGGCTCGCCGTTGCCATCCGACGAGTTTCCAGGGATCCTTGCGATCCGGACAGGACGTCCCCAATACGGCACGGTTATTGGAGTCCGCCAGCCCGGCGGAACCATCGTCTGGCTGCAGGTTAATGCGCGCCCCCTGCATGATCCGGCAACGGGACGCTTAATCGGGTCCGTCTCGTCGTACTTTGACATCTCCGACCGGAAAATGGCCGAACAACGCCTGCGGGATCGTGCCGCGCGTGAGGCCTTCATCAACCGGATCAACGAAGCGATCCGGGCTACGTTCGATCCCGTGGCGATTCAATACAGCGTTGCAAACCTGCTTGGCGAACTCCTTAAACTCGACCGCTGCTTCTATATTCAGTACGATGAAGCGAATGATCTCATTTTCCGCGCCCCTGATTTTCACCGTCCCGATCTTCGATCGATTCAGGGCTTTGACAGGTATTCGGATGCTTTTCGCGGACGAGACCAAATGTTCTCGACGGGGACCGCGGTCATCGCGGATGTCGAAGCCTCGGATCTTCCGGATGATATGAAGGTCTCCCTGTGTAAGCTGGATGAAAGGTCGCTGATTGCCGTGCCATTCTACGACCGTGGTGGCTATGCCGCTGCTCTCGTGTGCGCGATGGCAGAGCCGCGAGAATGGACTCATGAAGAGATCCACCTGGTCGAGCAAGCGGCGACAATGACCCATAGCGCTGTTCTAGCGGCAAATGTGGTGAAGCGTGATACGGCAATCGCAAATCAACTGCAAGACGCCTTGAGGCCAGCGATCCCGCAACGGATCGCCGGGCTTACGCTTGCCAGCTTCTACCGTCCCGCCCTCGAGGAGGCGCAGGTTGGCGGCGATTTCGTCGACGTGTTTCCGGCTGGCGACGGCTCAGTCTATCTGGTTGTGGGCGATGTCTCGGGCAAAGGGCTTGCTGCGGCGTCCCAGGTCGCGACCATCCGGAATATGCTCAGGTTTGCGCTTCTTTCAGATAAGTCGATGACCGCGGCACTGGGCAAGCTTAACGCGATCGTCGCCGGTCACGACCAGATCAACGGCTTTGTGACCCTGTTTACGGCTCGGTATGATGCCCAGACGAGGACGCTGTCCTATGTGAACTGCGGCCACGAAGCAGGGCTGCACGTGACGTCAGCCACGGGAGAATCTCAAGCGCTTCCTCCGACCGGCACCGTGCTTGGCGCGTTTCCTGAAGCTTCATTCGGCGTGGAAACGAGGCAATTGTCGGAAGGGGATCTTCTGGTCGTGTTTACGGACGGCTTCACCGAAGCTGGGCACGCCCCCTCCGAACTGCTGACAGGCGAAGGTATGGCTAGACTTGTTGCGGCGGCGCATCCGGTGACCGAGCCCCAAAGGCTCGTCGATCTCTTGATGTCCGCCGTCGACGCTCACACGAACGGAGTCGTCCGCGACGACCAGTGCGTCCTGGTCGCCATGGCGTGAGCGCCTAGACCTCGCCCGCATAGCTGCGAGTCATCATTGGCTGCGGCAGTTTCCCGGATTGGCTGTACGTGTGAAACACGCTGGTCAACGCCTTGATAAAGGGAAGATAGTTGGCGTCGCCGGCCGACGGCGCGTGGGACGCCGACAAGCTGTTGCCGACGAATGCCTCCAACGTGAGCATCCGGTTGTTCTCGAACGTTCTTTCCTCGTAGATACCACTCCGAAAGAAAGCTGCCAGCGCTTCGGGACTCGCGTGTCCGCGGCCAGCGGGGCCTGCAAAGTCGGAGCAGTATTGCCGCAACACGTTCGCGTATTCCCTGGCCAGCCCGGTTTCCTGTTCCCGCCGGTTCCAAACGAGGATTACCTTGCCTCCGGCTTTGAGTATTCTTTGAAACTCGATGCGCGTTGCGACAGGGTCGAACCAGTGAAAAGCCTGGCCGACCGTTATGAAGTCCACGGAACCGTCTGGCAGTTCCGTCTTCTCAGCGCTGCCGGGGATGGCGGTGAAGCTGCGCAGGTGCTCACAGAACTTCTCGCAGGCGCGGCGCATATTGGCGTTCGGCTCGACAGCATAGATCCGGCCAGCAATTTCTCCTACCAGCCGAGTCAAGATCCCGGTCCCAGCTCCAATATCGGCGACCTTGGACGAGCGATTGATGCCGATGATGTCACCGAGGTACGCGATGAATTCCTCCGGATAGCTTGGACGATACTTTTCGTAATCCGATGCCTTGTTCGAAAATCTCTCTTTGCTGTCCACTCAGTTTGTCCTGAATCAGCCACGCCGCTCCATAAGAGCGTTTGCAACAAATCGAAACGTCCCGTAAGATGGCTTCCCGGCCGCCGTTGCCGTTCTTGACAAAGGGGGGCCGCGGCCATTTCACGACTTCGCGATACGTGTTGCTTACCGGACGTTAGCGGCAAAAGCCGTGTGCGTGTCGACGCGTTTTCGTCGATCGCCGCCGTGAACGATGCGCGGGCAAAAAAAACGCCCCGGCGGCACGAGCCATCCTGAATCTTGTCCCCGGTACGCCCATGAATTACACGGGCCCGTAAAAGGTTCGCGCTGCCCAGCAAGGAACATCGACAAATAGGCCACGACTCCTTACGTCATTCTCTTGCAATAGAACGAAGCATACATTTGTTACTGCACATTGTGGCACTTTGTTCCGTCGCGTCACGTCTGAACCTGCCGTCGAACTTTGGGCAGCCGGAACTTTAGGCCTCAGGATGGGTTTGGTGATGTTAGGGTAACATGACTCCATCTCTATTGGTCATGCAACGGTTGCGGCGGGGTTTGGCGTAGGTGAGTGTATGAACAAGCGGATTTTTGGGATTGAAACTGAGTTTGGCTGCCTCATCAACGATGACACGGTCGGAACTTCCGAAATGGTCGTCGAGGCAATTAAGGACCATGCGTTCCATAAGGATCGCGTGGGGGTGATCGATCTGCACGCGCGTGACTACGCCTTCGAGCCGGCGCGCTGCGGCGGTTTTCTCCGCTCGGGTGGCCGTCTCTATATCGATGCCGTTGGTTCGCACATGGAGTACGCGACGCCCGAGTGCACCGACTTCGTCGACATCGTACGATACGACAAGGCTGGCCGCGTCATGCTTCAGCGCTTTTTGCGCGAGATGGGGCTTGAGGATCAGGTCTCGTTTCATTCCAATAGCGTGGACCACTTTGGCGGGCACACATTTGGCTGCCACGAGAACTACCTCGTCGGCATCGACGACCGTTCGTTCCTGGACGCGCTCGCCCACTTGCTCCCGTTTCTGGTGACCCGGCAGATCTTCGCTGGTGTCGGTCGCGTCGGCGGCCACCGGCTCAACTATAAGAGCCTCAAGAGCAATATTATGACCATCTCGGATTACGAGGTGGATTATCAATGGGTCGGCAATTTCTATGGCGTCGAGATCGACCCGACTGTCGATTATCAGCTTTCGCAACGCGCGGACCACATCGTCAAGACCATCAGCGGCCGCGTCCGGTTCAATAGGGCGATCATCAATCCCAAATGGGATTCCTATTACAACTATTCGAACCTGCATCGCCTCCATGTTCTCTTTGGCGAATGCAATATGTCCGAGTACGCGACCCTGCTCAAGGTCGGCACGACCAGCCTGGTGCTCGACCTAATCGAAGACGGCGCGCCGCTCGGCGATGCCGAGCTTGTCGACAACCTGGAAGCGCTGCGCTCGGTTTCTCGCGATCCCTCGTGGAAATGGGTGGTTCGCCGAAAGAATGGCGAGACGATCGGCGCCGTGGATTTGCAGCGAATCTACCTTGAAGAGGCGACCAAGCGGTATCAGGGGCGCGACGAACAAACCGATTACGTCCTCAAAGAGTGGCGGGAAACGCTCGACCTGCTCGAAAGCGATCCGATGCAACTGGCCGATCGCCTGGATTGGGTTGCCAAGCGCAAAATGTTGGAAGACTACATGGAATCGGAAGGCGCGCACTGGGGCGACGACATTCTGCACTCGCTTGACCTGGAGTACCACAACGTCAACCCGAAAACCGGGCTCTATTACGGCCTTGAACAGGCTGGGTTGATCCGCCGGGAGACGAACGACCTCGCGATCATCGACGCCACCCTCGCCCCGCCATCGAATACGCGCGCAAAGGGACGCGGCATTGTCATCGATCGCCTGCTTGCGCAAGGCTCGCGCGATTACGTGATCGACTGGGATCTCATCTACATCAATAAGCGCCGTCACCTGGAACTCAAGAACCCATTCAGCACCTACGCCGATGAAGCCGCGGCCTTCGCCGGCTCGCTCTAGGGCTGGCGGCACGGACGTTAGCTCGATAAGTCCCGGCGCGCGAATACCCACGCTCCCACGATGAGCATCGCGAGGCCATAGGCGGCGATCCATGCCATGTCGAGAGCGCCCGCTGGCGGGTCCGGCGGTTCCCCCATGCGCATGAGCGCCGCGACCCGTTCGATGACCGGCAGGTCGATCAGCCGCTCTACCCACCGGCTCAGCGGATTAAGCGGCGCGACGTAGACGACAACGTTCGCTGCCGTCGTCAGCGACTGAACGTCGAAGTGGCGACCGAAGAACCGCAGCATACCCTCCGACCACGCGACGCTCGCGAGAACGAGCGGCAATATCGTCGCCATCATCGTACTCGTGATCGCCGAGAACGTCAGCGTCATCGCCGAAAAGATCGCCGGATAGAGCGCCATCGCGGCGTCGGCTCGCCAGAGGCCGGGGACGGCGTGGCCGGTATGCCGTGCGATCGCCCACTGCAGGATCGCGGTCCATAGCACAACAAACGGCAGCACGAAGAGGTTAACGCCCAGCCATTTCCCCAAATACACCGATGTCCGTGCAATAGGCTTGGATACGATAACCGCGATCACGCCGCGCTCAATCTCGCCGCTGATACTGCCTGCCGCCAGCGTCACCGCAAAGAGGAACGCGAAGAACGAGATCATCGACGAACCGCGCGAAGCCATGATCCCCGCGACGAGATCGTTCGGCTCAATGTCGGGCAGAAGCAGACTTTGGCGCGGATGAATCGGTATATACGCGGCAAGGATGAAAAATGCGCAGATAAGCAGGCCTGCGTAGGCGAACTTGCGCCGCAGCGCCTCTCGCAACGTCAGTTCCGCGATTGTTAGGAGTGTCCTCATGCTGGTGTTTCTGCGCCCGCATGATTATCCGGGCAGCCAGATAGTACCATAGCGCAGCCCGGCCAGAGATATCGCTGAACGCGGTGCTGGCCGTTTGCGTTCGTCTCAATCCTGGATTGAGGACTATCGCTTCAAAACCAGCGCCGTGTAGGGAAGATGCCCCATCAGGCCGTCCTGGATTCCCGAGACGTAGGGTTTGATCAGCTCGACATCACACTGATAGTAAAGCGGAATGCGCGGGAAGTCCGTCCTCAGGATCGCCGCCGCCTGCCGGTAGATGGCCATCCGATTCGCCGCGTTGCGCTCGACATCCGCCCGATCGCACAACGCGTCGAACTTGGCGTTCGAGTAGCCAAGATGGTTTTCGGATGAGCCGGTTCGGCACAGGATCGAGTAGAAATCCTGCGGATCCAGGTAGTCTGCCGCCCATCTGAGATGGTACGCCGGATAGGAGCCGTTGTCGATCCCCGCGAGCAAGCTCGACAACTCGGTCTGCTGCGGTTTGACCGTTACCCCCAGGTTCTCCTGATACATCTGGCGAAGCTGATCGACCAGCTTCGCGTAGTCGGGATTCCCCTCGCGGTAATAGATCGGCAATGCGGGAAAGCCCTTACCGCCCGGATAGCCAGCCGCCGCGAGCAGCGCCCGCGCCTTTGCCGGGTCGTAGGGAAGGCCTCGATAGTTCGGATCGTAGCCGGGTAGCCCCTCCGGGAGGAGGTCGTCGGCGACGTCTCGCTTCCCATCGAATACGATATCGACGATGCGCTTCTTGTCGGTCGCATAAGCGAGAGCTTGACGGACGCGAATGTCCTTGAAGGCTGGGAGTCCGTTTGGAGCGCTTTGGTTGAGAGCGAGATAGAATGTCGCCGCGCGCGGGAAATAGTGGATTTGCGACGCCAGGGCGGGATCCTTTACGTCGGCTTCACGCGAACCGGACGTTTCGTCGACGATATCGAGGTCGCCGTGAACATACAGACTGTGCCGCGTCCGCGCATCGGTTACGATTTGCACGTGCTGTCCCGCGATCTTGGGAGCGCCATCCCAGTATGACGCATTGGACGCAAGCTCGATCGAGACGCCCGATTTGTATGAGATCAATTTGAAGGGACCAGCGCCGTCCGTGTTCTGATCGGTTATCCGGCCAGCGGGATCGCGCGCGACGGATGCCGCGTTCACGACATAGGCAGTCGGATAAGTAAGGACGTTAATCCAATAGGCCTTCGGTTTGGAAATGGTAATCTGTACGGTAAGCGGGTCCAGCGCCTTGATTCCCGGCAACGTTGGCGTTTTGCCGGCGTTAAACGCCTGCGCTCCCACGATATCGCCAAGATACGTAACGCCGACCGGAGACGCGGTCTTTGGGGCCAGACTGCGCGAGATCGAGTAGACGACATCGGTTGCCGTCACCGGATGGCCGCTGTGGAACTTGACGCCGGGGCGCAGGTGGAACGTATAAATGCATCCATCCTTGGAGACATCCCAGCTTGTCGCAAGTGCCGGCGCGAGCTTATTGTCCGGCGTCCAGCGGACGAGCCCCTCGTAGATCTGCATAAGAAGGCTGATCGTCGGTCCGTCCTCTACCATCGCAGGATCAAGCGTCGTCGGCTCGGCGGTCGCCGCGATCCGCAGGTAATTGTCGTGCGACGGCCCATTGGAGGCACGCCGCGCACATCCGGACAGGAGTGCGAGAAGCACGAGTGAAACCGCGAGTTGGCGAATTAGACCCCTATTCATGTCTGAATTATACCGAACGGTCAATCCGTTTGCGATTTCCGGTTTCGGCTACCGTCCATTGGAGCACGCCAGCCCGAACAGGGGAGAGGAGGCGATGCCGGCGTTCTTTCGCGCGCCTCGTGAAATAGGCCCTGGCGCAAAGAAGGAGAACACGCTCCGCATATCGAACAGTTGGCAACGGCGCGTGATGGGCGATGTCCGCTGATTGGCGGCGCGTCGCAAAGTGCAATCATCCCCAGTACGGTTATCTTGTAACCAGTAGAATGGAACGGCGGAGGCTGTTTCGGCGTCCGCATTGCTTGACATGGATCAATCAAGGGTAAGGATTATGACGTTTAAGCGCTTATGCGCGATGATGGCCGTTGCCCGGCAAGGCGCGTTGACGCTGTTTGCCGTCGCGCTGGCACTGTGGGCGGCACTTGGGGCGGCGAACGCGGTCGCTTATCAGCAGAGCCCGACGATTCCGCCGACCGTTTACACCTACGACCTGACGCCGACGCGCAACTACGATTGGTCATCCGACGAGGCGCGCAATAACGCTTGGGCCGAAGTGCATCTCGTCGCCGCGCTGCAAGGGCTTGTCAACCGCGGCTATGCGCGCCTTTACACGACCTACGTGACATCCGATCCGCGCAGCCCCGGCAACATCGATAACTTCTGGTTTAACGTAATGCGCGCAAAGGGAGGCTGGATCGAAAACAGCCCGCTTGAGACCATCGATAGCATCGAAGATCTGGCGATCAAGTTCCGGCCATACTACAACGGAGTTGTGGTGTATGACCTGCGTGTCCCCGCAACGAGCAACGTCGCATCCACGGCAGCCGGCTGCGAAAAGCTTCTCCCGATCCCTTACGATCCGAGACCGGGCTCCGTATATAGCCGCCTGGTCACCGGCGGGCCAAAGCTGCCCGTTTGCGTCAGACTGGTCAACGAGAACGGTTCATCGCTCTTTACGGGCTCCGAAACAGGCAGCGCGAAGTGCGACGCGTATCTCTGGGCCAAGCGCCGCTACCTCGACACGGGCCTCTGCGACCCGAAATTCATGGCATACTACGTGGACTCGTGGGCGCTGACCGGCGGCCTTAAGAAGTTGCAAGATCCATACGAGCGCTTCGCTCTAATCAACCACGATTACTTCATCTCGAAACGCGCCTTCTTCTTCGACCTTTCACCGTGGAGCGATGAGCGGCCTCAAGACGATCCCGATCAGCCGACCGGCGCCGATTATCGAACGCTGATCTCGATTTTTGACTCAGCGACCCACACGATGACGGTCAATGAAATCGAGCACAAGACGCCGCCAAGCCCCATTACGATCGGCGGGTTCATTCCGTGGGCGTGGAAATACACGGCGACCGCCGGCGGCAGCAATCACGAAGCCGTCGCAACCGAATGGCGATTTACCGCCATCGCGTCCTGCTACAACGCTTGCCTCGACGCCGATGCGCTGCAGTTCAACGCAATGGCCAATGCGACATTCTTTGCGCATTATCCGCTACGCGCGAAGTATCCGCAAAATAGGCCTTCCGAACAGGATTGGTACAAAGCAGGATACGTCGATAAACGCGGGCATATCATGCCGTGGACGTACGTGACCGTCTATTCGGGCGACTACGATTCCGCGGCGTGGCTGTATCAGAAGCTCCCAACGATGTGGCTGGACCCCGCGCGCGGAACGGTTCCCCTTGGCTGGCCGTTCAACCCCAACCTTTCGGACCGGTTTCCACTCGGCTTTGATTGGGCTCGCACGACCGCATCGAAGAAGGACTATTTCCTGGCGGGCGATTCCGGAGCCGGCTATCTGAACCCCGGCTTCCTCGACGGAGACCGCTCCTATTCGGCGCTGCCGTCCGGCGTCGATCTTTGGGCGAAGTATTGCGCACCCTACTATAACAAGTTCGACCTGACGATCACAGATGTAATCGATGGCGACGCGGCGCCGATGTCCGCCGCGACCATGGCGGCCTATGCGCGCTTCTCGCCCGGCGGAATTCTCGCCCAGAAGACGGCCAGCCCGTACAGCCTGATCCCAGGCACCAAGACGCCGCTTGTTGCGATAGAAGGCGACCTGCCGTCCACGAACGACGGCGCGGATGCCGTCGCGATGGTAAAGGCGCGGACCGATAACGATACCGGAGGCGGCCCGCATTTCCATGCGTTCCGGACGGTTCTTTGGACGCCGAGTCAGCATCTTAAAGTGTTCAACCAGCTCGAGGCGGTTCCGAAAATCGTCGTGGTTGATCCCGTCACCTTCATGGCCTTGCTCAAACTCCATCTCGATCCGCCCAATAAGCAGTGAGCACGCCGGGAAACGCCTATGTCGAAGGTCCACTACGATAGCAGCCTGACCGATATTCGGCCGCTAACGCCTGACGATAAGCCGGACCATGACAAGCTCATGGCTGAGGCGTTTTCGAGAGGCAAACGGGCTAGGGTGGATCAGCCGGTCGACGAAACCCAGCCGCGCAAATTCGATCGGACCAGCCACTACGGCGCGTTTGAAGGCCCGCGCTTGGTCGCCGCCGTCACCGTGCACGACATCGCCCTGCATTGGGGCGCCCGCCTCGCGCCAATGGGCGGCGTGGCGGGAGTCGCCTGCACGGCGGATCGCCGGGGCAGCGGCTACGTCGGACGCTTGCTGCGGCGCGCGCTGGCGGAAATGCGTGAAGCTGGCCAATACCTCAGCGGGCTGTACCCATTCGCGTTCGCCTTCTACCGCTCCTACGGCTGGGAGTGGGTCGGCGAAAAGCGAATTACGACCCTCCCCCTATCGCTCTTGCCAGCCAGAGACGAAGCTAGATATGTCACCATGTTTGAGGGACTCGATGCCAGGGAGGACGCGGCGGACGCGTATGCCGCCGTTGCAAAGCGATATCGAGGCATGGTGGCGCGAGACGAGACCCCCTACCCCGATTTCTGGAAGGGCGCGCTCGACCATCGCGATGGACGCACCACATACGTGCAGGTCTTCCGTGCGCCGGAGAGCGGCGCGCCAGAAGGCTATTTCACGTTTAGTTATCCGCAATCCGGAGACGTAGCGGCCGTCACCGAGTTTCTCGCGGCAACCCCCCGCGCGTTTCGAGGGTTGCTTGGCGTCCTGCATAACTACGGAACGCAGATGAAAACCGTGGAATTGATCCGTCCAATCGACGATCCCCTGACGCTTGATGTCATGCACTGGGATATCGATGTTAAGATCAGACCGCTCTTCATGGGACGCCTCGTTGACGTTGCGGCGGCCTTCGCGGCGCTTGATCTTCCCGAGGAGCTTCAGGGCTCGGTTGCGATTGCCGTGCGCGACAAGAACTGCGACTGGAACAATGCGGCGTTCAAGATCGCGGTAGACCAGGGGCAGGTCGCAGTCTCGCGCTCCGTCCTCGCGCCGGATGTTACGTTGGACATCCAGTCGCTGACACAGGCGTATTGGGGCTGGCCCAGCTTATCCGCGTTGCGCGATGCGGACAGGATCGCGGTCGACAGCGAAGCGGGCTACCGCTTGTTGGAGGCAATTCTGCCGCCGGCGCGTCCCTTTATCACTGATTTTTTCTGACGTTCACGCAACGTCCCTTTCAATCGATCAAAACGAATCTGATTCGCGTGAAAAACGGGTTGACATCTTCTAAGCCGCTGTGCTATTATGAAATAGTAGTTCACATCTGAACTGTCAAACATCGAACGACTTTGTCGGCTCAAGGAGACATGAATATATGAAGCGTTTCGGATTCTCAAAGATTCTCACGGGAAGCCTGGCGGCCGGGTTCGCTTTGGCGGCTGCGGCCGGCTTGTGGTTCGTGCAGGGGACAGCGTCGGCGGCCGCGGCGGCCCCTCAGCCATCGCTCGCGGGGACATGGAACGTCGATCCCATGCACACTAGCGTTTCGTTTACGATTACGCACATGGGCATCAGCAAGGTGCCCGGGCGCTTCACCGATCTCGCGGGGACGATTGTCGCCGATCCCGCGCACGTTGCGAAGTCGAGCGTGCAGTTTACGATTCAGGCAACAAGCGTTGACACGCAGGTCGCGGCGCGCGACACTCACTTGCGCAGCAAGGACTTCTTCGATGTCGCGCAGTATCCCACGATTACGTTTGAGAGCACGAAGATCGTCAAGGTAAAAGGCAATCAATATCGGGCGTTAGGCAATCTCACGATGCACGGAACCACCCGTCCGATCGTCCTTCCGTTTACGGTTGCCGGTCCTGTTGAGATGATGGGAACGTCGCGCATTGGTTTGACGACGCAGATTACGCTCAAGCGTTCAGACTACGGCGTCGGCGATCCGAAATTTGCCGCGGTCCTCGGCGACAACGTAGACGTCGTGATCAGCCTGGAAGCGGTTGCCGCGAAGAAATCCTAGCACGGTTGCTGCAACACAGTCTATGCACCTCGGCAGCCTCTTCCGCGCAGGCCGGAGGGGCTGCTGATTCACCAAACTGCCTGTTTGCGGCGATTGTCCAGGCGGAAATGCCAGTAAAGCAAGCTGGCTGGGCCAATCCGAGCGATTGCCCTTCAGGGCCGAAGGAATATTTCCGATAGTATGAGTGTGGAAATGACAGATCCGATACCCGTTAAGCAGCAAACGCAAGGCGCGCAGCTTGACAGCGGCGTTACCGCACCCGATTGCGCGCTTACCGGCGTCTCAGGCAATACGGTCATGCTCTCCGATTATTGGCAGCGCAGTCCCGTTATTCTGGTGTTCCTTCGCAACTACGGTTGTACTTTCTGCAAGGAGCAAGTGCTCGAACTGCGCAATAACTTTGGCAAAATCAAGCGAAGCGGGGCGCAGGTCGTTTGTATTGCCAAGGGCACGCACCAACTTGCGAGGGCTTTCCAGATTCTATTCGATCTACCGTTCGACATTCTCGTGTGCGGCGATGACGCGTCGGTCTTTCGCGCCTACGGTTTATCGAGCATTGGTCTCACGGAGATATTTCGGTGGCGGGTTTGGAAGCGGCTCTTCTTGTGCGCGCTGAATGGGATTTACAACAATCCGTTTGGCGTTCAGCCAGGCCGCATGGAGCGAACGGGAGGATTCTTGATCGATACGAACGGCAAGATCCTGTTTGCACACCGGGCAGAGGACGTCTCCGACATCGCGGAGGCCGACCTGCTGCTATCCTACGTTCCCGTCGGTCAGTCGCAACTTCTCCGGCAAACCGGAAGCTAACCCCGCTTCCAGCTCCCATTCAAGGGCTTGAAAATCCTAGCGCTCCTCGCCATCCTGCGGCTCGTCGCCGTCTGACGGCGCGCTAACGTTCTTAGCGGGCGCTGAAACCTGGCCGGCGATATTCTGATGGAACACGTAGACAGTTCCACCCAGAGTTATCTCGTCGCCCTCGCTAATCGCGATCGCCTCATTCGTCGTCAACCGGAGACCATTCAAGAATGTCCCGTTCGTGCTGCCGACATCGATGAGCCGGAAGACTCCCTGTTCAGCTTCGATGCTTGCATGGTGCCCCGAGATGTAGCGATCGTTGCGAATGCAGATGCGGTTGTCCGGCATTCGGCCGATCGTGTTGTTGCCGGAAACGATCGGAATCTCCTCGGGACCGGTACCTCGGACAAGCTGAAGCTCGGCGACGACTTCCGTATGCGGATCGTCGTTTTCCTCGGGAACGTCTGTCACGGCCATGACCGCGGTCTTCTCGAAAGCGACCAGCTTAAGCGGAACGCTCCCGAACTGGAC
Source organism: Capsulimonadaceae bacterium (assembly GCA_031292625.1). Classification (GTDB taxonomy): domain Bacteria; phylum Armatimonadota; class Armatimonadia; order Armatimonadales; family Capsulimonadaceae; genus JARLGU01. Next base: position 18,053 of record JARLGU010000031.1, read on the forward strand.
ATCGTCGCCAGGCAGGACGGGATGCGGAACGCGCGGGAGCAGCCGCTGTCCGTTGACCGACGTACCGTTGGTGCTGTCCGTATCCTCGACGCTGTAGAGGCCGCGATCTTCATCGTAGACGATGTGGGCGTGGTGACGAGAGACCGTCTTGTCCGGGAGAACGATGTCGCCGTGCTCGCGGCCAACCGTGTTGACGCCGGCGCGCAACGGAAAAATTTCGCCTTGCTCTCCCGCCAGATGCGGGCGGCGGCTGACATTGCTGGTCTCCTGCAGCGGAGTTGAAGTCTGCGCCGTCGAAGAAAGCAGGAAGCCACACTCGCTGCAGTAGTCTTCGCCAGCGGCGTTGCGATGTCCGCATACCGGGCAAGGGAGAGCACTCACGGCGGTCGTCTTTTCGGGCTCGCTCATGGCCGATAGCCGGGCGGTCCCTGTTTTTCGGGCGGCGCTTGGCGTCTCGTCCTGATTTGCCCTCAGCAGGCTCTGGTCATAGGCGGATCGCCGATCCGGAGTGCGCAGCGCCTCAAACGCCTGCTTGACCGAATCGAAGCGCTCCTTGTCCATCAGGCTTTCCTGGAGCAGGCGACGATACGCTGACCGAATTTCCTCATCGGAAGCGGTCTCCGACACTCCTAAAATCTGGTAATAGTTCTTCATTGGATCCCCTAGACCAGCGGACTGCTCGTCCGGTCGCGCTCGTTCTTCGTCGCCTGGGCCTCCGAAACCTCGATCTGTCCGATCACGGGCCAGCCTAATCAGCAAATTCTTGTCAATATTTCCCGCACCCAAAGTCCCGCAAATCTAAAGCGGCCACGTGCGCGGCAAGTGCTCGGCATTGACTATTATTGCATGCGTTCCACGGTAAGCGGCTTATCGCGGGTCAAGAAAGTAGCGCGAAAACCCGGCGGCGCCCGGATTCCCCGGACCGCAATTAGGTCCTTCTTCCCTGGTCGATCGGAACAATCGCCCCGATAAGCGTCTTTTCAATCGATTCGCCCGCGCGAATATCCTCAATTGCCCGCCGCACGAGGACCGCCTGCGTGCTGCTTCCGGATGCGATCAAAAGCTTCTGCGTACGCTCCAGATCGCCGAGCGCGTCGCCGACGGACCCGGAATGGGAGCGCATCGCAAGCATCGTTTGGTCGAGCTGCCGAGCCGCGTGCATCAAGCGCACCTCGGCAAGAACGCGCGGGTCGGCCATCCTGGCCGTCTGCCGCGAATCCGCGGCAAATGTGACGACGATGTCGCGCAATTCTCGCTCGCGCCGCCCTGTTGCGCAGTCGTCGTACTCGATCTCCGCCGCCGCCATGCGGAAGGCTCCCTGTGCGTGCGCGGCGATATCCAGCTCCCAGAGGCTGGTCACCGCCCCGCCGTGCTCCACATCCACAAGGTTGACTTCGTACGCTCGCTTGCCTTGAGCCTGCATCTCGTTGGCGTAAACCTGGCGCGGGACGACGCCATCGGGAAAACGAACGCGAAGGCGGACATTTCTGGCCGCTGTGCGCATCAATCCATCGAGCTCCGCCGCAAAGACCTCCGGGAGGAGCTCTGGTCGCGCGATATAGTAATAATTGCCGCCGGAGCGACGAGCAAGCGCTGCAATCAGCTCTTCGTTGTACGCCGGGCCAAATCCAAGCCCGGAAACCTTGATCGCGTCTCGCTTGCGGTCCGTCACAAGCGTTACGATACTCTGGAAATCTTTCAGTCCCGCCGTCGGTTCGCCGTCGGAGAGCAGCAAAATCCGGTTGAGCGAGGTGGGCGTTCTTCCGGCGAAGACCTGTTCAATCGCGGCTTCCAGCCCCTTATACAGGTTCGTCCGGTTGCCGATCGCAATTCGTTCAAGCTGGCGAGTGATCGGCCCTTTCTCCGCGCCGCGCGTTGCCGGAAGAAGGACATCCGACTGTTCGGCAAACGTCACAACTGATAGGACGTCGTCAGGACCCAGCCGGTTCACGACATCGATGCATGCCTTCTTCGCGTAGGTCAGCGGGTCGCCTTCCATCGAACCGCTGCGGTCCAGACAGAGGCATAGGTTAACAGGACTACGCGATCGAGCGCCGCCGGATTGGGGCGACCGCCCCTCATCCCGCATGGAAGAAGCAGCGCGCAGCTCAAACAGGATATGCTGCCTTAGCTCGCGGCTCGCATAAAGGGTTGAGTACTCGGTTGCACAGCGAAACGCTATCGACGGCTTCGGCGTAAAATCGAGCAGCTCGCCGTCTTGCGAAGTGGGTGCGGCCGGACTTGCGAGCGCGGTCGTCGCAACGGAGTCGTTGCGGCCGTTTGCCACAACATCGTCGAGCGTCCCAATGCTCTCCTGCTCGGCCATCCTGGATCTCCTGCGTGGGGTCCACGCGCACCGAATGCCGCCTCAAGCGCCGATCACAGGCCAGACCCAGCGTTGCAGCATCGGAACAAAGGGGCGTCGAGGCTATTATAGCAGTTCGGCACACTCTTGTCCAGATCGCATGCGGCGCTTAAAATGGCCGCGGCCGGATCAACGAAACCCTTAGTCTGCCTATCACGTCGGGACAACGCCGAATTACGGGACCTCGACGGGCTTGGGTTGCTGGAGGGGCAGTTTGAACCAGAACGTGGTGCCCTTTCCGTATTCCGACTCCACGCCAACCTCGCCGTGATGAGCTTCGACAAGCGCCTTTACAAGAAATAAACCGATACCGGTTCCGCCAATCTCGCGATTGTCGCGGTTATCCACGCGATGGAATCGCTCCCAAACCTTAGCGAGATGTTCGCGCGGGATTCCCATACCCTCATCCTCGACGCGAAGTTCGACGCACGACTGATCCGGATGCGCTTTACCCACGATCTTTATGTGGCCGCCGCGAGGCGAATACTTGATCGCATTGCTGACCAGGTTCGTGAGAATCTGGTCGATTTTGTCCTGGTCGGCCTCAATGGCGGGAAAATCGTCGGGAAAAACGGCGCTGAGCTGGTGCCGATCCGGCTTCGTGTAAGCCCGCTGAGTGGCGAGCACCTTCTCGCTGACCACCGGAACGCTGACAGCGTCGAGGTTGAGCTGCATCGCCCGGCCCTGCTCGATGCGCGAAACGTTCAGCAAATCCTCGATCAGGCGCGTGAGCCGATCGCATTCCGTATCGATAATCCGGTAAAACTCCCGCTGCGTCTCCCGGTCGTAGAAGCCTTCCGTATCGGAAAGCAGGGTTTCGATAAATCCCTTAATGCTGGTGAGCGGCGTTCGCAGCTCGTGGGAGACCGTCGAGATAAATGCCGTCTTCATGCGCTCGACGCCCCGGATCTCGGTAATGTCGTTGAGCATGACGGCAACGCCGGCAACTTCCGTGCCGTCTTCGCCGCGCACGGGCGCGCACTGCACCTGGTAGATGCGCTCGGTTGGCGCATCCTCGGCCTGTCCCGGAGGCGCGGGAACGCTGATCTCCCCGGTAAGCTCGCGCGGACTGTCTTCGTCGAGCGCGGTCGCAATGAGCGAAGTCAGTCCCTCGTTCTCGATGACAGTCTGGTACGGCATTGCGACCACCGGCAGATGGGTGGCGACTCCCAGGATGGCGCGAGCGGAGGGGTTCATCTGAAGGACGCGGCCATTGAGGCCAACGACGACGAGGCCGAGGAACAGGCTCTCAATCGTGTTGATCAGCTCCTGTTGTTCTTGAACGGCTTCGCGGAAAATTTGCGCCGACGTAATAATCGAGGCGGCGCTGAAGGACATCCGGGTCAGAAGGTGGACGTCTTCCTGGCTGAATTGGCGCCCCGCGGTTTTGTTAAAAACGTGGAGCACGCCAATCGTGTTGCGTTCGACGACGCGGTTGTCATCGTCCCGCTTTTCAATGACGAGGGGTACGCAGACGCCATCCGTCACGTGAAGGCGCTCCGCGAGCTTGTCAACGACCGCGCTGTCATCCGCGCGCACATCGAGCATGATTACGGGTTCGCCGGTGCGAAAGACGCGCCCGGAGACGCCTTCGGACTCGACTTTAACGCGAAATCGGCCGATCTGCTCGTAGGTGAGTCCCAGCGCGGGCGCCACGGCATGAAGCTCGCCGCGTTCGGGCTCATAAAGCAGGAACACACATCGTTCCGCTTGAAGAATTTTGCCGATCCGGTCAACAAGACGCTTAAGCGTCTCTTCGAACTCTGACAAATCTCCGGTCAAGGCAGCTGTCATGTCCTGTGCGCCGCCTTGTGACAAATTCCACGAGGAGGATACATATAATTCTGGTTGTTGCGCGCAGTGCGCGGCATCGCCCCGGTGGCGTCAACGGTCATCGTAGTTGATTATAGCATAAACGTATTGACATCCATTATGAGCATGAGTATAATCAACCCGTTGATCGTGCCGAGGTGGCGGAACTGGCAGACGCGCACGTTTGAGGGGCGTGTGGAGCAATCCATACGGGTTCAAGTCCCGTCCTCGGCACCAGCATTTAGTTTTTCCTCTCACTACCATCCCCTTCGACGCGAGCGCACTATCGCGCGGCGTCGTGTCAGGAGTTCCTTCAATGTCCATCGATCCCGCTGCCGCCTCGAAGCAAGCTGCTGCCTGGTCGGCTGTTTACCGGCATATTAATTCCGGGATGACCGTCGGTCTCGGTTCCGGCAGCACCTCGCTCTTTGTCGTCCGCGCCCTGGCCGAGAGAATCGGGCGCGAGAAACTGTCCCTGCGCGGCTGCATCGCAACATCCGCAGAAACCGCCGCGCTCGCTCGCGAACTTGGCATCGATGTCGTGGAGGAGCTCGATCCGCGCTTTCTTCCCCTCGATGTGACAATCGACGGCGCGGATGAAGCCGATGCCAATCTGAACCTCATCAAGGGGGGCGGAGGAGCATCCATGCGCGAAAAGCTCGTCGCGCTGGCATCGAATAAGCGCATCATCGTCGTTCACAAAGCCAAACGAGTCGCGACGCTTGGGCTGACATTCCCGTTGCCGATCGTCGTAATTCCTTACGGATGGCGCGAGACGGCCAAGCGCGTCGAGCAGGTTGCCGGGCGCGCTGCCGCGTTGCGCGTCCGCCACGGTCATACATTCGTAACCGACGACGGCCTGTATATCCTGGACCTCGTCCCTGGCCCGATCCCCGATCCGGCCGCCTTTGACCATGCCCTTAAGCAGATCACCGGCGTCGTCGATGTCGGAATGTTCATCGGAATTGCAAACCTGCTGGTCGTCGGCCACGAGGACGGCCGCGTTGAGGAGTTCGAGGCGGCGTAGGAAGTCGCGCGGTTTCCGCCCGGCAGGATGCCCCCAAAGCGCTAACCGCTGACGATTCTATCGGCGGCTCGCAGATACGCGGCGTGGTATTCCGGTACAAGCCCGTCGCCGTTGGGGCCGACGTTTAACAACAAATTGGCCCCGGCCAGATTCGCCGTCTTTCGCCATGCCGCAATTGTCGCTGCGGATGGGTGAAGAAAATGGTTGCGACCGATATGAAACCAGTCCGGATTGAGGCTCGTGCAGAACTCGAGCGGAAGAAACCGGACTGTCCCGTCGCGGTCGCGCCAGTCCGTGCTCAGCTCAGCCTGGCAAACGCGCTCTTCGTAGATGAAATCAAAGTGCTCGGACGTACGAATGTCCACCGGAAGATAGAGCGGCTTTCCAGGGCGACTCGAGCTGCTGTTGTTGACGACGAGGCAATTTGGCTGCAATGCATGGATGTGCTCGTAAAGCGCCTTCCATTGCCAGCGACTGCCTGTTGCCGCTTCGCTGCCGAATTCAGGGTAGCGCCGCCAATCTCGGCCCGGCGCGTCCTTATCCCAAGCCCCGTCGAACCAGAGCTCCAGGATATCGCCGTATCCTGTTAGCAGCTCGCCGATTTGAGCTCTCATATAGTCGGCGTAAGCCCCATCGTCCTCGTAAAACGGGCAGTTTCGATCCCAAAGAGAATAATAGAACCCGGCCTTCAGACCGTACTCGGCGCAGGCGGCGATGAACTTCCCGACGACATCCTCGCGAACGCCAGCGTTCTTGACGCTATATTCCGTGTGCTCGGAGGGCCACAGGCAAAACCCATCGTGATGCTTGGCGGTGAGGACGGCATACTTCATCCCCGCGTCGACTGCCATTCTGGCCCATTGCCTGCAATCGAGTTTCGCCGGCGCGAATCCAGACGCGGGAAAGACGCCATCGCCCCACGCCTGACCACTGAACGTGTTCGGGCCGAAATGGATAAACATGCCATACTGGAGCTGCGTCCATGCCGACTGGCTAGCGGACGGGGTCGCTGATTCGGCTTGACTCAAGTCTTTCATCCTCGGTTCCTATCTTCTTAGGTAATAAACTGGCGTATTGCGAGAAAGATTCAGGACGGCTCGTGCCGCCGGGGCAATCTTTCGCCCGCGCCTCGTTCACTGCGTCGATCGACAAGGCCGCGTCAACACGCGTACGGCCTTTTGCCGCCATCGTCCGCCGGTCACGGACCGGTTTTGCCCGCGCCTCGTTCACGGCGTCAATCGACAAGGCCGCGTCAACACGCGTACAGCCTTTTGCCGCCAGCGTCCGATAGCAGTACGTATCGCGAAGTAATGAAACAGCTGCGTCGGCCCTTTTTCAAAAACGGCCCCGGCGGCCGCGGAGCCGTCTTACAAGACCTTTCGACTTTTCACACACGCTCTACCGCTGCCCTGGTCCAAGAGCAAGGCCGGCTAGCCTTTATCCTGCTGCCAACATGATCTCCCGGAGCGCTTGCGGCAAGGCTCCGGCCACGTCGCCCGCGACCAACCCGGCCAGGCCGATCCGCTCGGCCGCGATGTCGCCGGCAAAGCCGTGCACGTACGCGGCGGCGACGGCGGCGCGCCAAGGATCGCTCACTTGCGCGAGCAAGGTTGTCGCAACGCCTGTGAGCACATCGCCAGTTCCTCCGCTCGCCATGCCCGCGTTACCGGTCGTGTTGATCGCGACGCGGCCGTCCGGAGCGGCAATCAGCGTGCGCGTCCCTTTTAGCAGCACGACACACCCGAACAGCTCGCTTGCCTTGCGGACAGCGCCAAGACGGTCGTTTTGCACGACGGCCGCGTCAATTCCCAGGAGACGCCCCATTTCACCGGGATGCGGCGTCAGAATTGTTCCGGCGGATCGTGCCGCGAGAACCGACGCGCCTCGGTCGGGCAGGGACGCGAGCGCATTGAGCGCATCGGCATCGATCACCAGCGGAACGGCGCAGTCGCGGACGAAGCGCTGAACCAGCTCGCGCGTCCCAGGATCCTGCGAAAGGCCTGGGCCGATCCCAATGGCGGCGACGCCTTCGCTCGCCGTAAGCAGCGCTCTTGCCGCTCCCGCGCTCAGAGCGCCAGTCGGGCCGTCTGCAAGCGGCCGCGTCATCACGTTTTCAGCGGCGCGCGTCATCGCGATCTCAAACAAGGCCTTGGGCACGCCGAGCGTCACGAGCCCGGCCCCAGAACGCGACGCGCCGTGCGCGCTGAGCATGGCTGCTCCGGCGTAGCCGGACGATCCCGCGACCAGCATGACGCTGCCGTAACGCCCTTTGTTCGTATCGCGGCCGACGACGCGCGACGGGAGCCATGACGCCACTTCAGCGGCTTCAGTAACGGAAAAGGCCAGGTCAGGCCGAGCGCGAACCACTGGAGGGAAGCCGATGTCCGCGACAACCACGCGACCGGCGGCATCCGCGCCGGGAAGCAGGTGCAACCCTGGCTTTGAGAACGCGAACGTAACGGTCAGGGCGGCGCGAACCGACGGCGTCCCCGTGGCCCCTGTGTCGGCGCTGACGCCGCTTGGGATATCCACCGCGACGACCGGACGGCCCGCCGCATTAATCGCCTCAATCGCACGCGCCGCGGCAGGACGTACGTCGCCGCTGAAGCCGGTGCCAAGCACTGCGTCCACGATAAGATCAGACAAGGCAAGTTCGCTGTCGAACGAGATCCAGCCTTCAATCGGCCGCACGACGACGCCGAAGCGCCTTGCGATTTCGAGGTTGGCGACGAACTCCTCGGAGCCGCCTTCGTCCGGGTTTTCGGAAAGCCACACCGTCACAGCCGCTCCATGCCGTGCAAGCAGGTGCCGGGCCGCCGCGAGACCATCGCCGCCATTGTTGCCCTTGCCGCAGACGATCGCAATGCGCTTGCCGGAGAGAGGCCCCCAGGCGCGTGCGATCTCGTCGACGAGCGCCAGTGCGGCATTCTCCATCAGCACCAGAGCGGGAACCCCGAACGCGTCGATTGTCTCCCGGTCCATCGCCCGGATCTGTTGGGATGTCGCAAGTTTCATCGGGAGGTCGCCCTCCAGGCCAGGAGAATCGCGTGACGAATCATGATGCATTGCCTTTCAAGGGGAAGGCCGCGCAAGGGCGGCGTTCTATTTCCCTATTATGGCCTCATCTGCCGCCTGAAGGTGCATTCGGATAAAGAACACTGCGCGTGGGAATAAAACAAAGAGCGGAAAAAAATACTAGCGCCCCGATAGGCGAAAGCTCTTCGTCCGCTCTCTAACATCTGCCAGCCGCACTAACGTGGCTACGCCTCGGCGCGCTTCGCGCGGAACCTACCTTCCCATTTCATGGGCCCCTTCCTCTCCTTCGACAGGCTCAGGACTCCGAGCGAGACCGAGGAGCCGAAGCGGGAGGAGCTTAGGAGCGCTAGGCAATGCGGCCAACAGTCTCTCCGTTTCGGAGAGAAGGGGACCCCATTCCGATGGGGAAGAGAGGTCTCCGAACGCGCGAACCACGCTCAAATTGAGCTGTATTTTCATGAGATCGAACTAAGCTTTCCGCCGTCCCAATGCAAAGTGCAGCGGAACGCTGCCCCCAGCCGGGCAGGCTGCCCGCGCGGCGAGCGCTCTTTCTCTTTTCCTAATTTGCTTTTGTAGTCACTTTCGTCAGCGTCACGCCCGCCATACTAAAGGGCGGCAGGGAAAACTCGACCATGCCCTTCGACTGCGTGATGGAACGCTTATCGATGTGAAGGAGCGCCGTGGGCTGGTCCCAGGACGCCCAATTGTCGGAGTCGAGCGCGGGGCCGGTGACCAGCGAAAGCTCGCCATCCTTCGCGAGACGCGCACCCTCGTGCCGCCAGACAAACGTGCGCGAGGCATCGGGGTCTAGGTTGATCGCCATCAGGTAGATGAACTTCGGGGCCTCGGACGCGTATAGAAAAACGCCCGGATAGGCCTTGCCGTCGATCGTCAGATCCGGCGATCCTGCTACGGATTGCACGAGGCGACGGCTCCCCAGGTGGTTACCCCACAAAGCGAGAGCGAGCGACGGACCGTGGTCAAGCGGCGTCTTAGCCAACTCCTTCTTTGGCCAGTAGTAGAGGGTTTGGATCTCGTCCAAGCTGTGCAGGACAGCGAGGTCTGCTTGCCCGCCATCGATGATCCGGCCCAAATAGTGCGCGACGTTGATCCCGTTGCCGAGCGTGTAGAAATAGAGCGGAGGATACAGTCCGCCCTTAGCGGAGACGCACCGGCTAAAGTTACAGCTCCATTCCGTAATCGCGAGCTTCACGCGCGTGCCGGACGCTTTCAGGATTTCGGCCTGTCCCTCAAGCGGCGCATTCTCCCAGACCTGCTTGACGGTGCCGAGGTAGACGTCTCGCGGCGCATCGCCGCCCTTGTAATCCACATAGGGATGCGGCGCGAGATAGTCGAACTTGCCGCTGGCTATTGAAAAAAGCGCCTTGTTCCAGGCGTCCGGCTCGTTCGAGTTAGCGGTGCGCGGTTTCCAATTAGGATCGCCGGGAAATGCTAGCCAGCTTGCGTTGAACGGTCCGGCTTTCGATGAGAGGCCGCATGCGATGATCTTGATGCTGGGATCTACGGCACGCATGGCGTCCGAATACACGGCAACGGCGCGGGCGTACTCATCCGGTCGCAGCCAAATCCACACCTCGTTGCCAAGCTCCCAATACTTGACATGCCAGCCGTTCTTGATATTGGCTTCACGCACCCAACCGGCCGCCCACTGCGCGCCCTCGCGTATGTCGTCGATCTTCGTCGGGTTGACGCGGTGATCGATCGAATGCCCCGTGCACGCCATGTTGACCTGGAAGATAGGCTCGGCGCCAATGGCGCGGCAGGTCCGGACAAACTCTTCAGGCGTAATGATGGTCTTCGCGTTTGCGTACGGCACGGCGAAATAGCTGAGGTCGGGATGATCCCAAACGTAGTGATCGCCCCAAGTGCCGCCAGGATAGCGCAACAGTTCGATGTGAGCGTCGCGCCAGGAGTCCAGAAGCCCGGGGCTATTCAAACGCTGCTTAATCGGCGTCGCAAAGAAATTGAACTGAGAGCCAGCCAGAAGCGGGCTTATCGTCGCCGCGCGAGCGTCGCTCCGGGTCGTTATGACCACCTGAGGCGTTGCCTTTGCGCTGGACGCCGTGACAGCGGCCAAACCGAGCATCGCGATCAAGGCCGCGGCGATGCTCCGATTCATTACGTGTACGAAGTGCATTGGTTCCCTATTTCCCTATTGGCGCGTCCGGTTAGTGCGCCTAGCAGCGTCTCTACCGATTGCAGTCCGCCGTGAAGTACCGCATGATGGACGCAGGGCAGGCCGAGCCGTCCGCTGGAGTTAGCAAATAAGAGGGCGATACGGCTTTGGCATGTCCATCACACCAAAGAGTATTAATCATTCCCTGGTGTCTGGCCTGCAAGCCGCCAACGCCAGCCGAAACCTGCGCGCCTACGGCCGAATTCGCAAGAAGCGTTACGCCCATGGCGCTCGCTGGGGCAATGTTTTGATAGATGACCGGATATTCGCTGTCCTGCCAGGTGACGATGTAATACGGCGCCGGCCAATCGCTCATCGAATCGCCTACCCACAGCGTTTGCGAAGGTACGATGACATCCGACATGACCGTCGCGCGCTCCCCTGTCGGCAGATAGGCTGCCGGTCCGCGTGGAGAGCCCGCCGTGTTATAAGCCGTGTTGATTGCGTAGTCGCAACCGTTTCCCTGGATCGTCCCGGCGCTGGGCGCGGTCGTGCTCAGCGCCGGCGCGCTGCCGGCGGCGATCGTCTGGTCGGGACAGAAGTAGACTTTGACGGTTTTCGTGTACGGATAGATCAACGAACACCAGTTCTCGCTCCATGTGCCGTTGCCCACGCCCGTCCCTCCGCGGTTGGCGTAGGCCGGGACAAGGGTTTCGTCATTGTCCTGCGTGTATTGCAAGAGGGCAATGCCGATCTGCTTGAGGTTGCTGATGCATTGCGCCTGGCGGGCCTTTTCGCGCGCCTGTGCGAAGACGGGGAAAAGAATTGCCGCTAATATCGCAATTATTGCGATGACAACTAACAGTTCAATAAGAGTGAAGCCGAGGTTCTCCTCGGGCCGCTGTCTTCGACATACCTTGCGGTAAAGGAATTTCATTGGTATCTCCAGTGTGTTCAGCACAGTGTTATATTATGTTATAGAGAGTGTAACACTGTTGTCTGTTTTGCGCAAGAGGGAAGACGAACAATTTTCGGAATTCATCCGCGCCGCGCAACCAGGAACTATCTTGCCGCCTCCGCCGCAGGCCGCCTCGGCGATCGGGCGCCGCGAAATCGCGCTTTCGCCTTGGCAAGCGTCGCGGGCCTTAATTGCGTCGCTGTATGGGACGGCGACGGCGCGCCGGTCGAGTCGCGCACGATCAGCGACATCGGAGCGTATTGGGCGCGGGTTTCGATCGGGCGTCCCATGACGGCGTCGAGCAGCATCAGGATCGCCGTTTCCGACATCGTCTCGACGGGCTGGCAGACCGTCGTCAGCGCCGGTTGCACTCCTCGGGTTACTTCATCGTCCTCGAACGTCATAATCGACAAGTCGTCGCCGATACGAAGTCCCAGACCGCGCGCTATGTTGACCGCGCGCAGCGCCGACGGCGTATCGAGGGTAATTAAAGCCGTGGGGCGATCCGGTTTCGTGAGAAGCGTCCGAAAGTCGTCTTCGCTCGTTTCGATTGCCGGCATCCACCGTTCAAGAACATAGTCGGAGCGCACGGGTAGGCCTTTCGCGCTCATTGCGTCCCAGAATCCCTTAATTCGAGCACGATGATCGCTAAAGTTGACGCTCGCAACGCCGCACGCGATCTTCGTGTGGCCGAGCCCGGCAAGATGGTCGACCGCGAGACCGATCCCCATAGCGTTGTCGGCATCGATAAACGGCACGCGTATTCCCGGCCAGACCGCCTGGAGCACGACGACGGGAAAACCACGGTCCGCAATGCGCTCGACGTCTCCCCAGCGATCTTCCGTCGGGCCGACAAACAGGATGCCGCTGATCTCGTCCCGCGAGAGCCCGAGCAGTCCATCCGGTTGAAACTCGGTCAGCAACTGGATCTTCGTGTTTGGCTCGTAGGGCTTAAGCGCCCGGAATATCCCGCGCAGCAAGCTCTCGCCCCAGGTGCCGCGCTGCGGAGCGGAATGCGTCGCGCCGTCGAACAGAGGGAATACCACCGCCAGATTAACGGTCTCGGACGCAGCAAAGCTTCGTGGACCGAGGACGAATGTGCCGAGGCCCTGCCGGCGCTGCAGGCGCCCCTGCTTTACGATGGCGGAGAGCGCTTTGTACATCGTCACGGGGCTCACGCCAAAGGCAACGGAGAGTTCGCGATGTCCAGGGATCCGGTCGCCTGGCTTCCAGACGCCGGAATCGAGCAGGGAGGCAACCGATGCGGACAGATGCTCGTGCAAAGATTGCCCGGGAAGCGCCGCTCCTCGCCGTTCGTTTACCGCCGCCTGCCAGTTGTCATCATGCGTCACAATCGCCGACTTCCGGACAGTCATACTCTATGTCCTCAACTGTTCTCACTGTTATACTAGAATAGCACGTCCCGCCTGGATTGTCAAATTGGGCCACAAGAAGACGTGTGGCGTCATTTAGGAATCTGACCGTAGCTCGCGAGAAAAAGGTCGAAGCGACAACCTCGGTATAATGCGTATATGGCAAATGCATCGGAATTCAGCAAGCCAAGGTTTAGACCCGGCGATATGTGGCCGGACAACAAAGGCGTTCATATCAATGCGCACGGCGGCGGAATGCTGTCGCACGGCGGCGTCACTTACTGGTTTGGCGAGCACAAGATCGCGGGCGAGGCAGGAAACGTCGCGCATGCCGGCGTGCACGTCTATTCCTCGCGCAACCTCTACGACTGGCGCGATGAAGGCATCGCCCTGTCCGTCTCGGACGATCCCGTTAGCGACATCGTGGACGGATGCGTCATCGAGCGGCCCAAGGTGATGTACAACGCAACGACGCGCCTCTTCGTGATGTGGTTCCACCTCGAGCTGGCCGGCAAAGGGTATGACGCCGCGCGCTGCGGAGTGGCGACATCGGAATCGCCAACCGGGCCGTACCAATTTATCGGCAGCAGCCGTCTTTGCGCGGGGATCTGGCCTCGCAATGCCTCGGATGACGATAAGCTTCCCGGCGCCAAGCTCGCGCGCGATTTCGAAGGCGGGCAGATGTCGCGAGACATGACGCTCTTCGTCGATGACGATGGAAGCGCTTATCAGCTTTCCGCATCCGAGGACAACCAGTCGCTGCACATCTATCGGCTGTCCAGCGACTATCTTCGGCCGAGCGACGTCTATGTGCGCCGCCTGGTCGGACGCTACAACGAAGCGCCGGCCGTGTTCAAGCGGGAGGGTCGCTATTTTCTGTTTAGCTCCGGCTGCACGGGGTGGAGGCCCAACCCGGCGCGCATCGCGGTCGCGGACTCGCTGCTTGGCGAATGGACCGAGCTCGGAAACCCGTGTATCGGGACGCCGGAGCAGGTCGAGACGACGTTTGAATCGCAGTCGACGTACGTATTGCCGGTGGAGCGCAAGCGAGATGCGTTTATCTTCATGGCGGATCGCTGGAGGCCATTGGACGCGATTGACGGCCGCTATATTTGGCTGCCCATCCGTTTTGTGGATGGCGTGCCGCGGATCGAGTGGGCCGGCGAATGGGATCTTTCGGTATTTTCTTGAACGCGATGCAGCATCCGGCGCTTGAAAGTACTTTGCGCAGCGCTTTCAAATTCGCGAAGTCTCGCGTCAAAACTTATCCCTTGAACGCTTTCGCGTTGTGGCCGTCAGGACTCAGGTATAATGATTCCCGACGAGGGGATGAGCCAGACATCGGCAACAGGAAGGCGATATGGCAAAAATCCTAGTCGTGGATGATGAGCGACCTATAGTCGAGGCGATCAGTTATAACCTCCGAAAAGAGGGCTACGAGGTCATGACGGCAGCAGATGCGCAGGAGTGCGTCGCGGTCGCCAGGCGGCAGCCCCCGGATCTGGTTGTTCTCGATATTATGCTTCCATCGGGCAGCGGGCTGGACGTGTGCCGGCAACTGCGCTTGGAGCACGGAAATATTCCCGTTCTGCTGCTGACGGCAAGAGCGGAAGAGGACGACCGCATTCGCGGCTTCGATTCCGGAGCCGACGATTATGTCGTCAAACCCTTCAGCATGCGCGAGCTCCTCGCCCGTGTGCGCGCTCTTTTGCGCCGCCGGACAGTGATCGCGACCCTTCAGCCTGCCTCCGAGGCGATCCAGCGAATCCAGCGACCCGACGACAAAGTTGTTACGATCGGCGATCTGGTCATTGACCGCTCACGTCGAGAAATTACGGTGAGCGGACGCAAAGTTGACCTTTCTCGCAAAGAATTCGATCTTCTCGTGACGCTTGCCAGCAATCGCGGTCAGGTTTTCGACCGGCAGACGCTTCTCAACCGCGTGTGGGGTGAGGACTGCTACGTCGAGGATCGCACCGTCGACGTGCATATTCGATGGCTACGCGAGAAGATTGAGACCGTCCCGTCCCGTCCTGAGCGGCTCCTAACCGTTCGCGGCATAGGATACAAGTTCGCCCAGTAGGGATCACGACATGCATGGCGACATCGGATTATCAGCTCATCCGCTCCTTGCAATCGCGGCATCATCGTTTCTGATGGCGCTGGCGCTAGGAATGTTCGACCTTTTGCGATCCTCGCGAAGGGAAACGAACCGGGAGAAGGAGTTCGCGGAGCTCTTGCTCACGCTCGATGGCAAGGTGCAAGAGTGCGAGCAACTTGGCGCACAGTGGCGCACTCTGCTGGAAGCCGTCCCAGATCCCGTCTTCCTTATTGACCATACCGGCGGGTGCCATGCGGCCAATGTCTCGGCGGAGCGGTTGTTTCCGGTTGGCGAACACCATACGGTGCTCAGTCTGACGCAGTCGGCCGAACTTGACGCGCTTTATCAGGAAGCGCGCCAAGCTGACAGCCATCCGTCCGTGAAGCCTCAGCCGGTTAAAGGCGAAATCAACCTGCACTATCCGCAGGAGCGCGTGATGGAGGTTTCCATCCACCCTATTTCCGGCGAACCGGTCCAGCCGGCATCGGACCAGCCCGCGTTCATCGCCATACTTCGAGACCGCACGGATTTGCGCCGCCTCGAACTCGTCCGCCGCGATTTCGTCGCCAACGTTTCGCATGAGCTCCGAACGCCGCTCAGTTCGGTCAAGGCGATGGCGGAGACGCTGATCGACGGCGCGCTGCACGACCCCGACGTGGCCCAGCATTTCCTTGAAACGATCATCCGGGAATCCGACCGGCTTGTCCGCCTTTCCGCCGATCTCCTCGACCTTTCGCGCGTCGAGTCGAGACCGGTTACCAAAACGCCCAACGACCTTGGGGAACTGGCGATCGAAGTAAGCGGCCGGCTCGCGGCCCAGGCTCGCGAGGCGGGAATCGCGCTGACCGTCGATGTCAATCCGCCCCTGGTTGCAACGTGCGACAGCGATGAAATCGCGCAGGTGCTGGTCAATCTTCTCGACAACGCGATCAAATATACGACGCGCGGCGGTTCGGTTACGGTTCGCGCCGAGGAGGACAACGGCGAGATCATACTTGCGATCTCCGACACTGGAATCGGCATCCTCAGGCAAGACCTTCCGCGCCTCTTCGAAAGATTCTACCGGGCCGACAAGGCGCGCAGCCGGGCATCAGGCGGCACGGGGCTGGGGCTGGCAATCGTCAAACATATCGTCGAGCGCCATGGGGGCCGTGTTTGGGTGGAATCCGAGTACAACAAGGGCAGCACGTTCTTTTTTGCGGTTCCCAAATAGCCTCTTCACGCCATGTTAACGGCACAATAACACATTTCCGCAGCTGTCGACGCATTTGATGATGGCCTGTATTTGCGGAATATCAAAGAATTTCTCGTGTTTTGCCAAGCAAGGCTCCACGATGCGCGAGCTTCATTTAATCTTCTCTTAATCTTCTTAACATCCGTTTAATATGCCAAGGGTACGATGCCATGTCGGACTCGCGGTAGGTCGCGGCTCCGGCGCGGGAGTCTATTTATGGCAAGCACGCTGGCAAAAGACGGCAATAATGTTTCGGGCGGTGGGCCATCGATACCGGTCAAGCTTGTTGGCGAGGGCAGAGGAAAGTCGCGCGTCGCCGACCGGGTTTACGATATCGCGCTTTTCCTTGCAAGCCTTGTTGTCCTCGCAATCATCGCGGGAATCGTTATCCTTCTCTTTCGGGCGGCGCTGCCCGCGATTGAGCGTTACAAGTTTCACTTCTTGTTCACGACGGCCTGGGATCCGATCCACCAGAATTTCGGCGCTCTTCTTTACATCTTCGGCACGATTTACAGCTCGTTTTGGGCGTTGTTGATTGCGGTGCCGATCAGTTTGGGGGCGGCGATCTTTCTCTCCGAGCTCGCACCGAGTTGGATACGAACGCCGGTCAGCTTCTTGATCGAGCTTCTCGCGGCCATCCCGAGCGTGGTCTACGGGATCTGGGGCGTGTTCGTCCTGTCGCCGTGGCTTAACCAGCACCTCGAAACCCCAATTCACGATAACGCGCATCTCGCGAAGGTGATCTTGTTCCAAGCGCAACCGCAAGGCTCGGACATGCTCGCGGCTGCGTTGATTCTTGCGATCATGGTTACGCCATACATTACGTCGGTTTCGCGGGATATTCTACGCGCCATTCCGCGCGTCGTCCGCGACGGCTCGTTTGCCCTTGGCGCAACCCAGTGGGAAACGATCGAGCGGGTCGTTCTTCCCTATGCGCGCGCTGGCGTCATCGGGGCGGTCATTCTCGGCCTCGGGCGAGCTCTTGGCGAAACCATGGCGGTGACGATGGTTATCGGGAACAGCGGATCTCACCTGAACCTGTCTCTGTTCGCGCCTGGCTATACGATGGCGAGCATTATCGCAAACGAGCTGCCTGAAGCCTCCACGGACATCTACCGCGCCGCATTGATCGAAATCGGACTGCTCCTCTTCGTGGTGACGATGATCGTCAATGCAGTCGCGAGGCTGCTTGTGCTTTACACGGCCAAGGACATCAACTCGGGAGGAGGGCGCAAGGCATGACCACTGCTGCACTGCCGGCGCGACCAAACGCTCACAAGATCATGCGCCGGGCGACAAACATCTCGATGAAGGTGCTCTGCGGACTGAGCGCGACGATCGCGGTCTGCGCGCTCGGTCTTGTTCTCGTCTACCTCGTTGGCAACGGGCTTCACAGTATGAGCCTGGCGATGCTGACCAACGGACCCGATGCAACGGATTCAAGCAAACAAGGGTTGCGCAACGCGATCGTCGGAACGATCGTGCTGATCTCGACCGCATCGGTGTTGGGGTTGCCGATTGGCATCCTCGGCGGCGTGTACCAGATCGAATCGCAAGGGCGCTTTGCGTCGACAATCCGGTTCTTGACCGACGTCCTCAACAGCATCCCGAGCATCGTGATCGGCATCTTTGTCTACATTCTGGTCGTCCTGCCGGTCTCGGCCTTCGCCCAGTCTCACCACTTGAACGATGTCGAAGGCTACTCGGCCTTCGCGGGCGGGGTTGCGCTGGCGATCCTGATGATCCCAACCGTCATGCGAACTACCGAAGAAATCTTGCGCCTGGTTCCAATGCCGCTGCGAGAGGGGTCTCTCGCGCTTGGCGCGACCCGGTGGCGCACGATGGTTTCGATCGTTTTGCCGGCGGCCCGGAGCGGCATCATCACCGGCATTATGCTGGCCCTCGCGAGAATCGCGGGGGAAACGGCGCCGTTGATCTTCACCGCGTTTGGAAACCACTCTTACAGCGTCAGTCTGTTCAAGCCGATTGACAGCTTGCCATGGTCGATTTATATCAGCGCAACTCAGCCCTCGGATCCGATAGTGGACGCCGCCAAGGCGCACGCGGGGGCGCTGATTCTTATTAGTTTGATCTTTTCTATGAGCATTGTCACGCGAATTGCAACCCGCAATTCCGTGTTGGAAGAAAAATAAGAGGAAGCTCATGGCTGAAACAATCAGCAAGAACAATCTCACAAAAAACTTGACCGTCCGCGAGCCAATCATTGTCGATGCGCAACCGGTCAACACGATGAATGTCGCCGCGCTGAACTTTTATTATGGGAAAAGCCACGCCCTGCACAACATCTCGATGCCCGTGCCCAAACAGCGCGTCACGGCTTTGATCGGTCCGTCCGGCTGCGGCAAGAGTACATTCCTGCGGACGCTCAATCGTATGAACGACCACATAGACGGCACTCGCGTCGAGGGCTCCGTGGAGCTTGACGGGCAGGATATCTATGCCCGCGGGGTCGATGTCGTCGAGTTGCGCAAACACGTTGGCATGGTGTTCCAGAAGCCGAATCCGTTCCCGATGTCGATCTACGATAATGTCGCCTATGGTCCGCGGATCCATGGCGTCACGAACCGCAAGGCTCTCGATGAAATCGTCGAGCGAACACTGCGCGGCGCGGCGCTCTGGGACGAAGTTTCCGCCGACCTCAAGCGCAGCGCCTTCTCGCTGTCGGGCGGCCAGCAGCAGCGCCTTTGTATCGCCCGCGTTCTTGCGGTCGAACCGGAAGTCATCCTGATGGATGAGCCCTGTTCGGCGCTCGATCCCAACAGCACGTTCCGCATTGAGCAGCTTATCGAAGATCTGGCCACGCGCTACACGATCGTGATCGTCACGCACAACATGCAGCAGGCCGCGCGCGTCTCGCATTATACCGGCTTCTTCCTGCGCGGCGACTTGCGCGAGTACGGCGAAACGTCGAAGATCTTCACCAACCCCAACGATGCCGAGACCGAGGCATACGTCAGCGGCCGTTTCGGCTGATGCTTCCCGCACATCGCAGCGGGCTCGCGAACCCGGGAATCGCGCGAGGGCGGTGTATAATGCAAGGAGCCAAGGGGCCATGCGCCCCGAAAGGGAGCTGGGGACGCATGCGTAGCGCGCCGCTCCCCGCGATGGGACCGCCGGAGACATCCGTCCTCGATGCTGCGTTTCTTTGCTAATCGCGTCGTGCATGCCTTGATCACTGTCTGGGCAATCGCGACGATAACGTTTTTCCTCGCCTACCTGGCGCCGGGCGATCCCGCGCAGCTTCGGTTTGAACATAGCAACTCGCCCGCGCTCCTCGCGTCCTGGCGGCACGAACACGGCCTCGACCTTGCTCCGCTTCCTCGCTACGTCCGATACATCGACGGCTTGCTCCACGGCGATATGGGACGTCCCTTTGCAAGCGACGCAGCGCCGCCGGTGCTGCAGTATCTCATCCAACGCTTTCCAAACACCGCGCTCCTGGCCGCTTGCGCCATTGTCGTCGCGTTCGTCTTTGGCGTGACGAGCGGGATCGTCGCTGCGCTTAAGCACAATACGTGGATTGACCGGCTGCTGATGGCGATGGTCTTGGTCGGCGTCAGCGTTCCCAATTTCGTCCTCGGACCAATCGCAATCGCTGTCTTTGCAATGAACCTGAACTGGCTTCCCGTGGCCGGCTGGGGCGCGCCCGAATACATTGTCTTGCCCGCTCTCGTTCTTGCGTGCCGTCCCGCGGCTCTGATCGCTCGAATGACGCGCGCGTCGATGCTCGAGACGCTGCAGCAGGACTACATTCGGGCCGCTCGTGCGCGCGGGCTTCCGCCATGGCGCATCCTGGGAATCCACGCGCTCAAGAATGCGTTCCTGCCGGTGCTTACCTCGGCGGGCGTTTCCCTTGGTTATCTGTTGGCTGGCAGCTTTGTCGTCGAAACCGTCTTCCATATCCCAGGCGTAGGCGAAGCGTCCTTCGCATCGATCGGGCAACGGGACTACTCTATGATGCAGGGAACCACCGTGTTGCTCGCAACCATTTTCGTGACGATCAACCTAGTGATCGACCTGCTCTATGCGGCAATCGATCCACGAGTGCGCTTTGGGATGCAAGAGAGTGCGTCATGAGCGTTGCGAGCTGGCGTATGGGAAGGTAGGGAAGGAAGACTCGACGAGCGCTCGCTGTGTGATCGGCCTATCCGGCCACGGAAGCGCCTCCTGACCCGAACAATGAGCACGGTAACCACGAACATCAATACAGGCGAACCATTTGATGGCGAGCACGGCGTTGCGCGGCGGCTGATGCGCAATCCGTTTGCGGCGGCGAGCATCGTCGTGCTGTTCGCTATCATTCTCTTAGCGATATTCGCGCCGGCGCGGGTAACGTACGTCCACGCAACGGCGGGGCTGTTCGAGCGCCCGTCGTCGGCACACTGGCTCGGCGCCGACGACTCCGGATACGACATCCTGAGCCGAATTGCGGTCGGTGCGCGGGTGTCGCTGGGGATTGCGGTTAGCGCGGAGATCGCAATCGTGGTGTTCGGCTGTTTTGTCGGTTTGATTGCGGGCTACTTTGGCGGCATGGTCGACACGGTGCTGATGCGCATCACGGACATGATGTTCGCGTTTCCGGACATTCTGCTGGCCATTCTGGTTGCGGTGATTCTGCGCGGCGGCCTCGCGAATATCTTCGTCGCTCTCGCCGTCACCGGATGGCCGGGAATTGCACGGTTGGTGCGTGCGCAGACGATGTCGTTGCGACGGCGCGAGTTCATCGATGCCGCGCGCGCCTTGGGCGTCCCGAACGGCCAGATCATTTTGCGCCACATTTTGCCGAACGTGCAGTCGACCGTGGTGGTGGCGTCAACCGTGGACATCGCGGGGCTTGTCGTAGCCGAGTCGACACTTTCGTTCCTGGGAATCGGGGTGCAGCCGCCGCTCGTTTCATGGGGCTCTCTAATCGCCGGGTCGTTGCAGTATATGGACATCCACCCGGAACTTCTGTACTACCCCGCCCTCTTCCTGATGCTGACAGTCCTTTCGATCAATTTCCTCGGCGACGCTCTGCGCGACGCTCTTGATCCCCGGCGGGCGACGTAAACGCAATTCAGGCGCTTGCACTCCGCTGGATACATTCCCTCGTTCGCTCCCTTACGCCGCGTGTCGCGCGGTAGGCTTCTCGTCGTCCGTTTACAAAGTCCAGAGGAACGCTGGCGGCCAGCCGGCCTGAGACTGCCGAAGCGGCGTGCGCTTTTAGAGTGGGTGTAATAGAGCGGCGTTGCGAGAAAGATACAGGACGGCTCGTGCCGCCGGGGCAATTTTTTGCCCGCGCCTCGTTCACGGCGTTGATCGACAAGGGGGCGTCAACACGCGTACGGCCTTTTGCCGCCAGCGTCCGCCGGTCACGGACCGGTCTCGCCCGCGCCTCGTTCACGGCGGAGAGCTCCGATGCCTCGTCAACACGCGTACAGCCTTTTGCCGCCCGGGGCCGATCGCAGCGCACATCGTGAAACAGTGAAAGCGCTGTGACGGCCCTCTATCAAAAACGGTCCCGGCGGCCGGAAAGCCGTCTTACAAGACCTTCCGATTTCTTGCGCACGCCCTTGCTGTAGGCTATTAGCCAGGCGCTTCGCGTCGCGCGTTCGTGGCGCGGCGATGGTCGAGATAGGATTCGAGAAGCAGCTTGGCCGCCCACTGGTCCAGCACGAGGCGCCGTTTTTGGCGCGAGTAGTTCATGCCTATCAGAATGTCGTTTGCCTCGACGCTGGTCATGCTCTCGTCCCAGTAGACCAGAGGCACGCCGATTACTTTGGCGAGCGCATCCCCGAAGCCCCGCGTGTACTTGGCCTGCGGCCCTTCGCCGCCATCGATCGACGTAGGCAATCCCACCAGAATCGTGTCGGCCTCCTGTTCCGCGGCAATCACTTGAATCGCGGCGAGGTCGCGTTTGAGGGCGCCAACGCGTGTATAGGTCATCAGCGGATACGCCCCCATTTCCAAATCGTCGCTTATCGCAACGCCAATTCGCACCGTTCCCACATCGAGGGCCAAGATCTTCATTCACCGTTTCCTGTCTTCGATTATTATGACCGGACCATTTGCAAATGCGTGAAGGGTTTTGCTGCGACGCCGGCTAATACGATCGGCGGAGGACGACACTATGTCCGATTTGCGCACCATTCAACCGGCGTCCCAGTTTGATATCGCGGCTTATTTTTGGCCCGCCTATCACGACGAACCCCGGTGGCGTCCGTTTTTCACGGGAACGAAGGGAGAGTGGGCGATCATTGAAGACGCTGTCGCCAAGTTTCCAGGACATTACCAGCCCCGTATACCGCTCTGGGGCTTCGAGAGCGACTCCGACCCGCGCGCAATGGAGCGCAAAATCGACGCGGCT
Source organism: Capsulimonadaceae bacterium (assembly GCA_031292625.1). Taxonomy (GTDB): domain Bacteria; phylum Armatimonadota; class Armatimonadia; order Armatimonadales; family Capsulimonadaceae; genus JARLGU01. The sequence goes on from JARLGU010000031.1 coordinate 40,463, forward strand.
GCCAGCCATGGCGTAAACGTGTTCATCTTCGATTGGTATTGGTACGATAATGCGCCGTTTCTCGAAGATTCGATCAATGAAGGCTACTTAAAGGCCGCCAACAACGACCGGGTCAAGTTCTTTATCATGTGGGCGAACCACGATGCCGGGACCGCCTGGGACGTTCGCCGCTCGCACGATCCCAGGGTGATCTGGCCGGGCGCGGTCGACCGCCCCGTCTTCGACACGATCGCGCGCCGGCTTACCGATCGCTATTTGGGCCATCCGTCGTACTACAAGATCGACGGTTGCCCGGTCGTGTCCATTTACGACCTGAACACGCTCGTCGCCGGTCTCGGCGGAGTGGACGCCGCCCGCGCGGCGCTGGATTCGTTTCGCTCCCTGGCCGTTCGCGCGGGCTTTCCCGATCTCCACCTGCAGGCGATCCAGTGGTCCAGCATCCCGTTCTTCCTGAAGGATGTGACCGGCGACAGCCCGCCGACCCAAGACGATGTCATCGAAAAGCTGGGCTTCGACAGCGTCACCAGCTACCAGTGGATCCATACGGCCGGAGCTGACCGAACGTACGAGGCGTGGGGCAATGAGGTGATGGCGCAGTGGGACGATTGGCGAACCAGGCGGTTCAAAATCCCGTACTTTCCTCACGTATCCGTCGGCTGGGACAGCAATCCGCGCACGGTCGCTCCGCGTCCCATCGTTACCGACGGTTCGCCCGCGCTTTTCGAGGGCTTCCTGCGCAGAACTCGCGACTATGTGCTTCGGAACAACTTGTCGCCCCGGTTGATTACGATCAACTCGTGGAACGAATGGTCCGAAGGCAGCTACATCGAACCCGATGAGCGCTTTGGAATGGGCTACCTGGAGGCGGTGAAGTCGGTGTTCTTGGATGAGCCCGGAGTTCGATAGGCAAGGCGCTGTACGGTGCGGGATTTCGCATTTGGTCAAGCGGAACCTTGCCAAAGCGGAGAGCGCGTCCGATTTTTCAAGGGCATCACATCATGAGCCTCTTCTTTCGGCCCGCAAACAGCGTGGCGGCGGATTTTATCCCGTTCGCGCACGATGGCAAGTACCACCTCTTCTACCTCAGGGATTGGCGAGGTCATCCGGAACACGATAACGGCATTCCGTGGCATCATCTTGTTACTCAAGACTTCGTGACATTTGACGACCTTGGCGAGGCGCTGCCGAACGGCGGCGAAGACTCGCGCGACTGGTATGTGTTCACGGGGTCGGTCATCGAGGCGAAGGGGCAGTTTCACATCTTCTACACCGGGCACAACAGCCACATTGAGCCGCCGGAAGTCATCCTGCACGCGACCAGCGCGGACTTGCGAACATGGAAGAAGGATGCTGGATTTGCGATTGCGCCGATGGACGGATACGATCCGAGCGATTGGCGCGATCCATTTGTCTACCGAGACGAGCAAACTGGCCGCTACACGGCGCTGCTGGCGGCGCGCAGACCGGATGGACCTGCTCGCTATCGGGGAGTCACCGCGCGCATCGAAAGCGCGGACCTGACTTCATGGACACTCCAGGAGCCGTTGTGGGCGCCGGATCTGTACATCACTCACGAATGCCCGGACCTGTTCCGGATCGGCGAGTGGTGGTACCTGATTTACTCAACCTACAGCGAATCGAATTCGACTCACTACCGCATGAGCCGAAACATTGACGGTCCGTGGCTTTTCCCAAACTCGCCGGATGGCGGCGACACGTTCGACGGCCGGCCGTACTACGCCGCGAAAAGCGCTGAGGCGGGCGGCCGCCGGCATTTGTTCGGCTGGTTGGCGACGCGCGAGGGCGAAACCGATTCGGGCGGTTGGCAGTGGGGCGGTAACCTGGTCGTCCATGAGATCGTCCAGCAACCGGATGGAGTTCTTTCCGTGCGATGCCCGGAATCGATCGTTAAAGCGTTCAACACAGTTCAGCCGCTCGAGGCCAAAAGCGTGCTTGGCGATTGGGTCGTCGACGGCAATACGGCTCGGGCCGAGGGGGAAAACCTGAGCGTATTGCTTATGGGCGGTTTACCGGATGAGGCGATGATCGAGGCGACCGCTACGCTTGCGCCGGGAACGCAATCCGCAGGTTTGGCGCTGCGAGCTGACGAAGCTTTGGACGCATTTTACTGTCTGCGCATCGAGCCGGCGAGGCAACGAGTCGTATTCGACCGGTGGCCTCGTCCAGCGGATCAGCCATTTAGCGTCAAACGTCCCGTGCGCCTGCCTGCCGGAGAACCGGTTCATCTGCGCGCGCTGGTCGACGGGACGTGCATGGTTTGCACCGTGAACGACCGTGTCGCTCTCTCGTGTCGCATGTACGACACGCATGGCCCAGCCTGGGGCACATTCGTTTCCGAAGGAAAAGGGAATTTTACGGGTCTGAGCGTCCGAACTCGCTAGAGCACTGGACGTCTATTCGGTGATGTCGAGGATCTGGCCAAACCGAAGGTGATGGCCATCGAGGTCCTGAACCTCGAACTCGCGCGTGCCCCAGTGGCGATCGGCTACGGGATCGGTGAACGTCACGCCCTTCTCTTCGAGTTCCCGGCGCGAACCGTCAACATCGTTCACCCATATGTAGCCTGCCCACGAGCTCAGGCGCGGCCTGTGAAAGGTATCCGTCCGCTGAAACATGATCGATACCCGGTTTCGGCTCACGAGAGCAAATCCGTTATCAACCATATCCACCTGGAAGCCCAGAACATCCTTGTAAAAATCAACCGACCGATCAAGGTCTTCGACCGCTAGGTACGAGGCCACGCCGGCCTGGCGCGTTTCGAGTCTCTCCGTTGCCATCCTCACCCCGCTGAGTTATTCGCATCGCCGCGAATCTTGATGCGTTTTCCAGCATCTTGCGTAATTATGCCACTCTCGCATTAAAAAGTCCAGCAGGATTCGCCCTGCCGCGCACATTTTATATTAAATTTATATCGACACAAAGCAAGCAGGCCAAATGGCAGCAAAAGTTAAGTTGCCGGGCTCTAGCTTTTCCACTCCCGCCAGTCGTTCCGCACGTCGGCCGCCATGGCTTGAGCCGCCTGATCCAGCCAACCTTTCTTTCGTCTTGCCAGGTCTTTAAGGATCGGAGCAGGGTCTCCGAGATGGACATTGGCAGTCTCCCATCCCATTGCGTGAAGCAGCTTTGCCTCATCCTTCCCGGCTCCTAAAGCAGTCAGCTCGATTCGCGAGCAGTCAGGGGCCAGCCGGCGCAAAAGCCATTTACAGTGAAGCGTGACGAACGGATCGACGCACCGGACCGTGCGACGCAACATCGCCTCGTAGAAAATCTCGATCGGTCCCTTTCCATCGGATGCCCAGACGGCGGCGCTTGGAACCAGAGCCTTGACCTCCCGCGCGAGCCGGCCGCCTTCGTAATCGACCACCGCAACGTAACGGGGATGGCCCAGGCTGCCGACGCCGGCGACGCGGCGCATAAAGCGGATGGCGTACTGGTCGCCGTACATGTGACTGAGTGCGCCCTCGACGGCGACCTGAGCGCTAACTGGAACGGTCGAAGCCTCGACAACGGTCAACTCGTCCATTTTTCGCCAGAAGGTTACCGGGTCCTTCAGGCAGGCGCGGGCGATGTCGCGGAGCCAGAGATGGTCTTCGGCCAGCACGAACGGCTTTCCACGCGCTTCGAGGCCTTCCTGGTAACCCGCGAGGATTGCGTCGCTGGCGCTGACGTTGTCCAAACCGATGTGCTTCTCAGCCGATGCGAGGTAGGCGCTTGTGGCGAGCCGCGTCAAGTCCAAGGTGTAGGGCAGATACGCCGCTTCGTCGAAGTCGTTGATCCCCCAAACCAATCGGCCCTCCCGATCGCGCCATGTGCCAAAGTTCTCAATGTGCAGGTCGCCGACCGCTAACACCACCGGGGCGCCGGTGAGGTTCTCGCAAACTTTGGACCAGCGTTGGACCCATCTGTAGAACGTGCCTCTGAGGAACGGAAAGGCCCCCTCGGCCATCTCTTTGTGCTTTAGCTCGAGATCTTCGTCTACGAGAGCGGTATGCAGCCGGAGCCAATCTTCGTAAAGCTGAGTCGCCTTATGAATGTTCATCGTTCGTGACCGCCTCCTCTTTCAAGGCCTGGACATTCGCGCTGCCCGCTCAATGAATGTTGGACAGCAGCGTAAAGAACGTATTTCCGAGCAGCAGTTCGTTGACGAACGAGAGAGCGGACGCGGCGATCGCCAGGCCGCGCAGCGCCGTACCTTCTTGCGGGCGCGTCACGACCAGCGCGTAGGCGGCAAATATGATCACCGGCACATCCGCGATCATCAACCATGCGACCGATCGAAGCGAATCGCCCGGTGGAATGAGTTGAAAATGGTGGCCGGTCCGGTACATTCCGAGCGTCGTTCGCAACAGGCACGCGAGAAACATTCCGCACGAGACTACGATTGCCGTAACCGCCGTGCCGACTTCCGCGCCGGTGGCCGGGCGCCGTTCGGGGATCTCATCGTCCTCGTCCTCAGGTTGGTCGTATGCTTCGTCTGACGGAAGCTCCACATCGTCGTATGCTTCGGCCAGTTCATCTTCGTACTTGTCGCGCTTCTTTTTCACGCATGCCTCCCGCCGTCGGATTTCAGCTACAGCATCGTTGAAGGATCGATATCGATCGTCAGGCCGATACGCTCCGCGATGGGCATTTCGGCTAGCGCCGCACGAAGCAGGCTCAGAAGCGCGGGACGTGTTGCGCACCGCAGCATCAAGTGCCATCTGTACCGGTTTCGCACGCGCGCGAGAGGGCAGGCAACTGGCCCAAGGATTTGCGCTTCGTTGTCGCTTCCCGCGTTGACGATTGCGGCGCGGAGCCGGTCCGCGAGGTGAGAACACCGCGCGCTTGCCTGTTCCTCGACCTCATCGACCGCAATAATGTTGGCGAGGCGCGCGAAAGGCGGATAGCGCAGGTCGCGCCGCTGGACGATCTCCTGGTAGTAAAACCCTTCGTAATCATGCGCGGCGGCGAGCACGATGGACTCGTGCGCGGGATCGAAGGTCTGAATATAGACCTCGCCTGGACGCTCGCCTCGTCCGGCGCGCCCGGAGACCTGCGCGAGAAGCTGAAATGTGCGTTCGGCCGCGTGGAAATCAGGCATGTTGAGGCCGGTGTCCGCATTGATGACGCCGACGAGCGTGACATCGGGGAAGTCCAGCCCCTTCGCCACCATCTGCGTCCCGATCAGCACATCGGCCTCGCGGCGGCGGAATGAGCGGAGGATCGCGGCGTGGGCGCCCTTGCGCGCCGTCGTGTCGCGGTCCATGCGCAAGGTTCTCGCTGCCGGGAACGCCTGCAGGACGGCATCCTCGACCTTCTCGGTGCCGATGCCGAATGGGAAAACCTTCATGCCGCCGCATTTAGGGCACTCGTCCGGCGCGGGCTTGCGGTAGTCGCAGTGATGGCATTGGAGCAGTCGCTGCGCTCGGTGAAACGTCAGCGTGACGTCGCAGTTCGGGCAGCGGAACGCGAACCCGCAATCCCGGCAGAGCAGAAATGGCGCAAATCCACGGCGGTTCAGGAAGAAGATTGCTTGCTCCCCGCGTTCGAGCCGCTCTCCGAGCGCATCGCGCAGGGCGAAGCTCAAGACGCTCGCAAGCGGCGACGGCTCCCAATCGGACTTGGCCGGGTCCGAATCGCTTACGCCGCCGCCTTGCGCGGCATAGCGCTTCTCGTGGGCGACGCGCTTCTCCTCGGCGATTCGCTCCTGCTCCTGCGTGCGGAGGTCGACCAGACGCACTTCCGGCATCGGACGATTGGAGACGCGCTTCGTGAGGCGCAACAGCTCGTAGACGCCGATCTTTGCGCGGAAGAAGCTATCGACGCTCGGAGTCGCGCTGCCCAGGACGCATACCGCCCCGTTCACCCTCGCCCGCTCCAGCGCAACATCCCGCGCGTGATAGCGCGGCGCTGAATCCTGCTTGTACGATGCTTCGTGTTCCTCGTCCACGACGATCAGCCCGAGGTTGCGGACAGGAGCGAAAATGGCGGAGCGCGCGCCTACGACCACGGTGGCCGCGCCCGTTCGTATCCTGCGCCACTCGTCGAAGCGCTCGCCCGACGAGATCGCAGAGTGAAGGACGGCCACATCGTCGCCGAAGCGGGCCTTGAGCAGATCGAGCACCTGAGCGCTCAACGCGATCTCCGGCAGGATCAGGATCGAACCGCGTCCTTGCCGCCGGGCCTGCGCGATGGCGTCGAGGTAAACCTCGGTCTTGCCGGATCCAGTGACGCCGTAAAGCAGGAACGGCTTGCGCGGCCCTTCGGTGAGCGCCGCCGAAATCGCGCGCGCGGCGATGGTCTGCTCATCGTTCAACGGCGGCGGCACGGTTTGCGCGAGCCGCGTGCCAAACGGATCACGGCGCACCGAAATCTCGTGATACGCGGCCAGCCCCTTCGACGCCAGCGACCGCGCCGTCGGGCTCGAAGCCGAATCGATCAGCACGCCGCTTGTCGGCAACGATCCGCCAACTTGCTCGGCGGCGATTAGTTCGCGCAGCAGCTTCGCCTGCTTGGGAGAGCGCGCCTCGATCCGGCTCGCCTCCGCGACCGCAACATCCGGCGACGTGCAAAGACGCAGCACGCGGATACGCTTTTCGGAAACCTTGGGCTCGACAACCACGTGAATCTGCTCGATGGCTCCCTTACGCCGGAGCGCCGCCGCAGCCTTGACTAGCGATTCATCGTTCTTCGTGAGCTGCGCGGCCTCGATCGTGCCATCCGGGGCAGCGCTAAGTTCCTCAATGATCGTCATCCATCCGGGCTGCCGCAGTCCCGAGGAGAGGAGCCGCCAGTTTGGCGACAGCTTGTAAATCACTTTGATTTGCGACGACGACGGGGCGGGCGCGATCAGCTTGATAACATCTTTAACGTCCGACAACGTCTGCGCCGCCACCCATTCCGCAATCCGCCAGAGCTCCTCGTCGAACGACTCCGCCCCGCTAATGCGCGCACGGATCTCCTTGACCTTGGCGATTGCCAGTCCGGCGGGCAACGTTTCGCCGATGCCGACGACGTGACCAATCTGATCTCCCGACGTGCCGAATGGGACGAGGACCGCGTCGCCGACCGATACGGGCAGTCCGGTTGGGACGCGGTAGGTGAACGGCTGGTTGAGCCCAGGCGCCTCGACGTTAACGACCACCGCCGCGTAAACGCCGGTTTCATCCGCGGGCGAGGCCTGATCCGTCGGCAAGAGTTCGAAGAGATCGACGTCGGGCATGATAGGGTGATTATACACCGGTGGCCTGCCTGCGTCAGGCAATGGCCGAATCACATCTCCACGATTGCATTCAGCGACCCCGCGTTGCCGGAGCAATTCATGCCCTGAGGTATCATTTCGGCATGACAGAGATCACAACCATTCTTGCGACGGACTGCGGAAGCACGACGACCAAGGCGATCCTCATCGAGAAGCGGGACGGCGAATACCGTCTGACTACGCGAGGGGAAGCGCCGACCACGGTGGAAGCGCCGTTCGACGATGTGACCGTCGGAGTCGCCAATGCGGCGCGAGAGGTCGAAGAGCTGTCCGGCCGCTCGATCCTCGACGAGAACGGCAAGATCATCACGCCCACGAACGCCGCCGGCAAGGGCGTCGATCTCTACCTTTCCACATCGAGCGCGGGCGGCGGCTTGCAGATGACCGTGGCCGGAGTGGTCAAGGCGATGTCCGCGGAGTCCGCCGAACGAGCGGCGCTGGGCGCTGGCGCGATCATCATGGATGTCATTGCCGTCGATGACGGGCGCAAGGATTACCAGAAGATCGAGCGTATCCGCGCGCTGCGGCCAGACATGATCCTGATGTCCGGGGGAACCGACGGCGGAACCGTTACGCACCTCGTCGATCTCGCCGAAATGCTGCGCTCCGCCGATCCCAAGCCCCGCCTCGGAATCGGCCTCAAGCTGCCCGTGATTTACGCCGGCAATATCGAGGCGCGCTCAGCCGTTCGCGAGATCCTGGGCGATTTTGTCGACATGCGCGAGACGGACAATCTTCGCCCGGCGATGGACCGCGAAAACCTCGGACCGGCGCGCGAGGCCATCCACGAGCTGTTCCTGGAACACGTCATGCAGCAGGCCCCTGGCTACGCCAAACTGATGACCTGGACCAGCGACGGCATCATGTCGACGCCGAACGCGGTCGGCAAGATTATGGTCGCCATCGCCGAGCAGCGGAAAATCGACGTCCTGGGCGTCGATATCGGCGGCGCGACAACCGATGTTTTTTCGGTTTTCGGCGGGACCTATAACCGGACCGTTTCCGCGAACCTCGGAATGTCCTACTCGATCTGCAATGTGCTCACCGAAACGGGGCTGCCCAATATCGCGCGCTGGATTCCGTTTCAGACGGACGATGCGTCGCTGCGCAACCAGCTGCGCAACAAGATGATCCGGCCGACTACGATCCCTCAGGCGCTTAAGGATCTGCAGCTCGAACAAGCCGTCGCTCGCGAAGCGCTTCGCCTCGCATTCGACCACCACAAGTCTCTCGCACGCGGGCTAAAGGGCGTCAAGCAGCGCCGGTCTGTTAGCGATGCGGTTAGCCAGGGCGACACCGGCGCAAGCCTAGTGGACCTGATGGCCCTCGACATGATCGTCGGCAGCGGCGGCGTCCTTTCACACGCGCCGCTGCGTGGCCAATCGGCTCTGATGATGATGGATGCGTACCAGCCGGAGGGTATCACGATGCTCGCCGTGGACAGCATCTTCATGATGCCGCAACTCGGCGTCCTCTCGACCATCCTCCCGGAAGCCGCGACGCAAGTCTTCGAACGCGACTGCCTGATCAAGCTAGGCGACTGCATCGCTCCCGCCGGAACGGCGAAGGACGGCGATCCTTGCGTCACGGTAACCACCGCCGCCGGAGAAACGCATACCGCATCATTCGGCCAGCTCAAACTCGTCGCGATGAGCCCGGGCGAAACCGGGAAGGTGACGATCACGCCCGCGAAGGGCTTCGATGTGGGAGCAGGCAAGGGAAAAGCCCGATCCGCGACCGTCGAAGGCGGCGTTGTCGGGCTGATTATCGATGCGCGCGGCCGGCCCATCGCGCTCCCCGCTCAGGCGGAAGCGAGAACCGCGAAGCTCATCGAATGGCTCGGCGCGCTCGGGCTGCCCGCCTAACGACGACGTATGCGGCAGCCAAAGCCCGATTTTTCTTCCGCGGTCGTGAGGCGATCAGCGATTGACGTCGCCCCTTCTACGCGTAGCATTATTCATGAATGAGCGTTGAGCAGACGCCAAACGCTCGCGAAACGGATCCGCAAGCCGATTCGCGATTGAAATTATTAAGCAACACGGACGACGCCAGCCACTTCACGTGCCCATCCGCGTAGACCACGTTTCCGCCATTGTTATGCCCTACGGCTGTCGCATACGTGGTTGCGGTTGGACAACCCTCTACGCGGCTCTCAAAAGCGCCGACATTATCCAGCAGCCATGAAGAACCTGGGCCCCAATTGTCTCCCCACGCCCCAAAAACGACTCCATCTTGAGCAGGCGTAAGCAACTTGCTGATCGGCGTCGGGACTGGATTCAGTGCCGGAGAATTGCCAGGCTGCGACGACGTGTACGCATTAGGCATCGCTTCAGCCATAAAATACATGTTGTAGCCGTAGCTTGTATTGTTAAACGTGGCGTTGATCGGGATGGATGTATCTGTGTACGCCTTCATGTTTGTGTCACTGGGGCAGCGCCAAACCGTCAGGCTCTTCACGTAAGGGTTGAGTAGGAAGCCAAGCGTAATTACAGGCACGGGCCCACCGTTGTTGTATACGACGCTCGGACTCACCTCGTCGTAATCCTGATAGTATTGAACATACCCGAGACCGATCTGCTTCAGATTGCTAGCGCATGTCGACTGGCGCGCCTTTTCCCGCGCCGTCGCAAAAACGGGAAATAGTATTGCGGCGAGAATCGCAATTATTGCGATTACGACGAGTAATTCAATAAGAGTAAACCCTATCGTGTTCCGCTGTTTGCCTCGCATAGATCCATCCATTGCATTGGCCTCCAAGCCGAAAGATCATTCAATATCTAAACACTTGTCTGCTTGCCTAGTTCCTCGGAGATTGAGGGTACGTCCCTGCGCCGGCTTGACGCCCGTACGATCAGGTTCGAGCGCAAGCAGATTTGGCTGCCGGTCTTGTTGTCGTCGAAAATACCAAACAGCATTTTTGCGGCTTCCCGGCCCATCTCCTCGCGCGGAGCGCGCAACGTGCTGATGCCGTAGAGCTTGGCGTCGGGAATATCGTCAAAGCCGATCATCGCCAGATCTTTCCAAAGACGCAGTCCCGCTTCTTCGGCGGCCCTGGCGATGCCCACGGCCGTTTCGTCGTTCGCCGCAATCACCGCGCTGGCGGGCAGGCCGTCACGGAAAAGGTCACGCGCTAACTGATAGCTCCGATCGGTGTGGTGCCAAACATTTTCCCAATCGCGCGCCGGCGGAATGGGCTCGCGGTTGCCGGGAAACACCATAAGGCTATCGTCGTCAAGGCCAGCATAGCGGATCGCGGCATACGCCCCGCCAATCCGCTCATCCAGCCAGTCCGCGCTCACCGTTGCGAAGAACAAAATCTTTCGGTGCCCCTGCTGGATGAGATGCGTCGCCGCCTGGAAACCCGCGGCCCGGTTGTCGTAGCAAACGTTCGACACCGGCATGCCAAGCGGACCTGCGGAAACGATTACATAGGGCACGCCGCTGGCGTCCAGCGCGGCGACGTTCTCCGCCACGACATTCAGCCAATCAAAATCGATCATTACCAGGGCGTTCGCGCCCTGGTCGACGAGGCGCGCGATCGATTCGGACGCCGGCAATGGCGCAAGACCTGGCCTCGCTCGATCAACATAGTGCGTCGTCGATCCGTCACGGCGGCCGATGGCAACCTCGAAGCCCGCCGTGACATCGTTGTACCAGGGATCCGACGGCTGCGCGATGATCCCGGCAACGATCGGGCGGCCTTGCGGCGCCCCCGCAACCGCTTTGTCCTCGGATATTACGATTCGCTGAACCGGCGCGTACGCCTTCTCGCTCGCATCCCTGTATCCAAGCACTTTGGCTGCCTGACGAATACGCTCGACGGTTTGCGGGGAGACGCGAATGCTGTTGTTGAGGCCGGACAGGGCAGTCGACGCGGCAGACTGGGAAACGCGTGCGTATTCCGCCACATCCTTGAGCGTCGCTCGTCGAATTCTGTCCGCGGGTCGCTTCATTGTCCCATTATAAAGCGGCTTGATAATATTGTCAAGAACTTGATAAATATTTTTTATCAGTATGAAATATCTCATATTCATATGCGCCGCGAAGGCGCCGCAAGCGTCAATCGAAGGCTTTGGCAAGGCCGCTGATCCGCGGAAGCGATGCGTATGGTATGTTCTAAGGAGATTGGATAGGACGGCGAGGCAACCTCAGGATCAACATGGATTCCGATCTCGACCATTTTCTGCAATATATGAGTACGGTGCGCCGCGCTTCGCCGATGACGTGCAAGTCCTATTCCGAGGACCTGCGCCAGTTTATCGACTTCGCGATTGAGAACGGCTGCGGCGAAGCGGCCGGGGTCACGTCGACGCTCTTGCGCGCGTACCTGGCCGTCATGCAGGAGCGCGGGCTAGCCAAAACATCCCGCGCCCGCAAAGTGGCGTCGCTTCGGTCGTTTTTCGCGTTTCTCGCCAAGCGCCGCTATATCCCGAACTCCCCGGCGGCGGGCCTGCGCGCGCCGAAGCTCTCGCGGGGGTTGCCGAAGTTCCTGCGAAGCGACGAAATTGATATCCTGATGAGCGCGCCGCTTCGGGACGGAGCCGATCCGGATCTCGGCGCACGCGATGTTGCTTTGCTGGAGATGCTGTACGCGTCGGGAATGCGGGCCGGCGAGCTGGTCAAGCTGGAAATTGGCGACCTGGATCTAAACCGGGGGATTGCACGAGTGATCGGCAAGGGCGACAAGGAGCGAATCGTGTTGCTGGGAGATCACGCGAAAACGGCGCTCGCGACCTACCTCGGACCGCCGCGTCAGCGCCTCGTGGATGCCTGCGGCGATGCCCGCAAAACGCGGGCGGTGTTCGTCAACCGCTTCGGCCGCAAGCTCTCCGACCGGGGCGTCCGCCTGATCTTCGATAAATACTGCGCGCAGGTCAGCAGCACTCTCAAGATCACCCCGCACGTTCTGCGCCACACGTTCGCGACCCACCTGCTGGCCGGCGGCGCGGATCTGCGTTTCGTCCAGGAACTCCTTGGCCACTCCAGCATCGTCACGACGCAGATCTACACCCACGTCACGCCCGAGCGCCTGCGGGAAGTGCACGCCCGCGCCCATCCGCGCGGCGGACCGCGTGGAGAGAAGCCGGCCGAAGATTAGGCGATAATAGGAGATGGCCTACGGCCACATCCGTGATCACGTTCTGCACCAACCCACGACGCTCGTCCCCCGGCGCTCGATGCCCGGCATAAACAAAGGAATGATGCCGGGGCAAGCGGACTGCGCACGTCGAAAGCCTTGGTCAAAACTGCGTCACTTGCCGCCGACTGTAACTGTCCCCAACGCATAACCTGATGACGCCATCCGCGCCGAGACCGGCAGTATCATCGGATCACGGTATCCGCTCGGGTCAATAATCGCAAATCCGAGGGTGTACGAGCCGGGCTTAATGGAGATTGGCAGCGGGAAATTGTCCACGTGTTCGCTCGCAGGCGAATCTGGCAGCAGCGATCCGACCGTTAGCGACGAGGGTGCGCTCCAGATCACATTTCCCGAAGAATCGGCGAGGGAATAGCTCAGCGCCCATCTCTCATAGGTTGGCGCGGAGCCAAGATTGCTCCACGTGGATCTGACAGTAAGCTGCTTGCCTTTCCCGATTTCGACCGGATACTCGAAGCGCAGAGGCTCCAAACTATAGCCCGCACTGTTTCCAGCGGCGATCATGGCTTGCTGCTCATCGGCGGCGAAATCACCCCATCGAGACGAGGCGAAATTGGTGTCGCTGATGAGCGAAACATGGAACTCACGCACCTGCCCGGTTAGAGCGTCGAGCCCTGCCTCAAATCGCTTTCCATTGACCGCAGGCGCTGGCTCCACAATAAACGGCGCAACTTTCCAGCGATCCAGAATCAGCTGCCGATCAGCGGCGGAAATGTCTCGGGGCAATAGATCCTTCACGAAGTGGGTCCAGCCATAGCTGTCACGGCGCATTCCAATCGGGATTCTCGTCTTCAGGCTCAGTGCATAAAGCAGCGAGGGAGTATCGTCGGTCATCATCACGAGTCTCGTATGCGGGAACGCTCGCACCTGGGCATCGACAATCCGCCGCTTCGTCTCTGCCGATCCGGCGCGGCATCCCTGAGTGTTGACCGACGGATCGTCGTAGGGTATCCGCCCACGATCTCCAAAATCGTGCCACTCGCCGTAATTGCCGTACATGCGAATGTCGACGAAGGCGATTCTCGGGTCGCCGTCATACTTTGCGCCAAGAGCCGCGAAGAGCTTCTCCACGCCGGAGAGGTAGAGAGGATCGTTCCAATCCGGCACGTAAAAGGTTGCCGGATTTCCCGCATGCCTGGGGGCAAAAAATCCTTTCGTAAGTCGCTTGACTATGTATTCCGGAACGGAGACGCCCGATTTAGACGTGCTGTTGGCTGACATGACGGCAAAGCCCAGACGCTCCCCTTTCTGAAGTCGGGCAAGCGCGCGATCGAATATCGAAAAATCGTACTCACCCTCCCCCTTCTCGATATCAGCCCACTCCACGCGGATATACCGATCTCGCTTCGGATTGGTCAAAGGTACGACGCCCCATTTGTCCCAGAGCGAATATCCTCTCAGGGGATTATTCGCGACACCATCCGTCGGCAAGCTCACCGTGCTCGTCCAAACAGAAGTCTTGGCGGCGCTGGAAGCATCAGCCGCGTAAATGGTCGCAAATGCGATCACGATAACAAGGACAACGATACTGGATCTCATGTGGTACTCCTAACAGCGCCTCGATCAATGGATGGCGAAAGTCGCCGCTAACCCCGCCGTTCCAAGGCAGCTTGTGTTAATTGCCTGGTTGCTCATGGAGCCAGCGCACGTCGCCAGGGAACTTCCGGAGACGTTGACAACATCCTGACCGGCACACGCCTTCGAGCCCTGTAGCCACTTAGCATGGTTGTCGGCCATAAGGAAATTGGAGCCGCCTTGATGCAGTCCCGTCGCGGCAGCAAAATAGGAATTTGCCCCTGTAATCGTGGTCGCGTCCCTGCTCCCATCGCTCGATGTACAGGTCCCGCTCGCACATGAAGCATAGGTATTGTAGAAGACGCCTGTGTTATACTTGAGATACGTTGAGGTTGTGGCAGCGTTCTTGGCTCCCGCGCCATAGAGCCCGTTATAGGCCCATGTGTTCAAGCCATTGCCCCGTGGCGAACATTGGCTCGGGGCCGTCAGCGCAGCCGTCCGCGTTATTTGGTAGCACTGCGTTCCAGAAACAATGCTGTTGGCATTGAGTACCTCGAAAAGAAGGACCGTTGATCCCGGCGACGACATGGCGGAAATCTGAGCAGGCAGAGGAGTCGGGCTCGACGATGAACCCTGATTGCTAACCAGGTTGGAATTGACGCCGTAGCTGATATAATCGTTGGCATTCGTGTCAGAAGGACAAACGAATACCGCTAAACTCTTGAGGTAAGGATAGACTTGAACAGACCAACCGTCGCCGCCCCCCCAATTGTTGAACCCGCATGGGACGGTCTCATCGTAGTCTTGCTCATATTGAGCATAAGCCAATCCGATCTGTTTCAAATTGGACAAACATGCGCTCGCACGAGCCTTGTCACGCGCCTGAGCGAACACAGGGAACAATATCGCCGCTAAAATAGCAATAATAGCAATGACGACGAGCAACTCAATAAGCGTAAAAGCATTTCGTTTTACAGGTGATGTTTTGACTCCGTGTTCCATCGAGTTCTACCTCTTTCTGTATCGACCACGGGATACGGGCTTTAACCGTGGACTGCCGTACTGGCTCTGACGACGAGCTTGTTGACCGGCAAGGCTATCTTGAGCTGATCGGCCGGTACATCCTCGCCCGTCATCAACCGCATCAATAGCCTCATTGCTTCCCGGCCGATCGTCTCAACCGGCACATCGACCGTGGTCAGCGGCGGTATTTGTTCAGAGGCCGCAGTTCTATTGTCCACTCCAGTGATAGACAGGTCACGTGGACAGAGAAGTCCCAGAACTGATAGAGACTGGGCAAGAGCAATCGCAAGTCCATCTCCGGCACAGACCACCGCCGTAGGCTTCTGAGGCAACTGAAACCAGCGTCTGAGAATCGAGACGGTATCGCCTCTGAGCGCATCGCACCACGAGCCGACCGTGCCTATCAATGCCGGATCGAAAACGCCGCGTTCGCGCATATAATGAGCATAGGCTCGGCACCGGCGAGTTCCGCAATCGTTGGGAGACTCCTCGGCAGGATGTCCGCCGGACGACGGAGAGGCGGCAACTGCTATCTCCCCCGCATCGACTCCCTCGACGGGCAAAATCAAAGGCGATGCCAGGTGTGCGATTCGGCGATGGCCGAGCTGCCACAAATGATCGAGTGCCAAGCGCATTGTGTCGTCCTCGTTCGTACAGACTGCGCCGCATCCCTTGGGGATGTTGAGCTGACGATTGACCAGAACGATAGGCATAATAGCCGCAGCCTGTTCGAGACTTGAATAGTCGAAGTCCAAATCGAGCAGGACCCCATCGACTCGGCCGTCAAGGAAAAACTTGGCAATGCCTGCCCGCCTAATCTCCCTGGGATAGCGGAGAAGGCCATAGGAGTTGGCATCAGCCTCGCGCCCCAACTCGCGATTAAGTCGCTCGTGATAGCTCTGCCTACCGTCGAACGTATCTGCAATGTCGTCGTGGCTTTCAAGAACCAACCCTATCGTCCGGGTAGCTTTGTCTCTGGCTCGTCCGGCCGACGGATGAGGCACATACTGAAGCGCGTCAATTGATTCCCGTATCCGTTCGGCAGTCGCAAGAGAACAAGCGGATTTACGCCCGCGCAGATAGAGCGAGACGGTCGTTATGGAAACACCCGCACGCTCAGCGACATCGTTAATCGTTGCCTTTACGAATCTTCGCGCCATAGTCGCTTCCATGCCTGACGAGCACCTCCAAGGAACCAAAGTACTTTGGCAAAGTACTTTGGCTGATTATATCAACAGGTTTACCCCCTGTCAAGCGTTACTTCGCGCCTTTGTGACATTTCTGCTTTGGAAGGACAGAAAAATATTCAGATCTCACGATAATGGCTGCAAATAAGTCCCGCCTGTTCTGGCGCACGCCTGCGGCTCAACAGGCTTTGGACGCTTCGCCGCTGGCAGTCGGCCCCCAGCGCAAGCGTTCACGACGGCCGTCCCAACCTCCCGCTGCTGCGCGCGCGAAAAAAAAGCCCCTCGACCAAAGGCCGGGGAGCGTGAAAAAGGAGAGATCGCAGTACACTCTTACTATACCCTTGACCTAAGCCCTAGAAACATAGAATCTTGTGACGCGACAAGATTTTTCAGGCCGCAGCGGTGATTGCTCGCCGTCGCGCAACGCTCGTTTGGGAATCAGGCAAGGTCCGACCAGTAGATCGCGCGACATCGGGGGCACTGCCCCATGCGATAGGCTCGATCCCCGGCGTCGGTCTCGAAGAAGAACCGGCGGATCGGCACTTCCACGCTTAGATAACAACGTCCTCGCTCCCCGCGGCCGTACAGCTTGTAGCAGTCGCAAGTCAGGCTATCGGGCGCAACACGCGAAGCGGCGGCAGGAATCTCGCGCCATGCGTTATCCAATGGGTCGGAGATGCCGGCCTGCTCGGATGCGGCAAGCACGGCCATGTCGGGTAATCTCGGTATGATGAGGTTCATGGTAACAGCAGAGCGCCTGGGTCGGACAGGTGGGCTAACAGTTGGATTATAACACAGGTGCTCGGCCGACTGCCACCAGCCAGCAAAATGGCAACAATTTATCGACAAATAGAAGATTGCCCTGCAGAATTATATACTAACCCCCTATGAATTAGGTATTATCAAATCGCAAGTATATCACCGCTCCGTTTTGCTGCCTGGTTCATCGCACTGTGCCTCGACGGCGAGCCCATTTTTCGCGGAGCGTTCAGGAGAATAACAACTATGGCCAAGCAACCCGGATTCGATACGCTCGCGCTGCATGCGGGACAGACCCCTGACCCGACGACACGCTCTCGCGCGGTGCCGATTTACCAAACGACATCCTACGTGTTCAACGACAGCGAGCAGGCTGCCAATCTTTTCGGTCTCCGCGAACTCGGCAACATCTACACGCGCATCCAGAACCCCACCTGGGATGTGCTCGAACAGCGTGTCGCGGCCCTCGAGGGCGGCGCTGCCGCCCTGGCAACCGCGTCAGGCGCGGCGGCGATCAACTTGGCGGTGACGACGCTTGCCGGCGCGGGCGACCATATCGTCTCTTCGGCGAGCCTCTACGGCGGAACTTATAACCTGTTCCATTACACACTGGCCGAGCTCGGCATTGAAACGACGTTTATCGACTCGTCCGATCCCGAAGCCTATCGCAAGGCAATCAAACCGAACACGAAGCTGATCTACGGCGAAACGATCGGCAATCCCAAGAACGATATCTTCGATATCGAACCGGTTGCCAAAATCGCGCATGAAGCTGGTTTGCCGCTCGTGCTGGACTCCACCGCCGCCACGCCCTACCTGCTGCGGCCGTTCGAGTGGGGCGCGGACATCGTCGTCCACTCGCTGACCAAGTTTCTCGGCGGACACGGCACTTCGATCGGCGGGATCATTGTCGACTCCGGCAAGTTCGACTGGACGAGCGGCCGGTTCCCTCGCTTTACCGAACCCGAAGCGGCTTATCATGGCCTGGTCTGGCAGAGTCTGCCCGAGCCGCTCAAGAGTCTGAGCTTTATCCTGCGCGCCCGCACCATCGGCCTGCGCGACACGGGGCCATCGATCAGTCCGTTCAACGCCTTCCTGATCCTGCTCGGCGTCGAAACGCTCAGCCTCCGCGTCCAGCGTCACGCCGACAGCGCGCTTGCGGTCGCAAAGTGGCTGGAAAAGCACCCGCTTGTCACATGGGTGAATTATCCCGGTTTGCCGAGCCACGACTCCCATGAGCTTGCCAAGAAGTACCTGAAGGGCGGCTTTGGGGGTATCCTTGGGTTTGGGATCAAGGGCGGCAAGGAAGCCGGCGTCAAATTTATTGACAACACCAAGCTGTTCTCTCACCTGGCCAACATTGGCGACGCCAAGTCGCTCGTGATCCATCCGGCCAGCACGACCCACTCGCAGCTTTCGCCCGAGGAGCAGCTCGAAAGCGGTATTACGCCCGAGTTTATCCGTCTCTCGATCGGCCTGGAATCGCTCGACGATATCCTGGAAGATCTCGACCAGGCACTTAAAGCCTCTCAGCAATAGAGTCCGCGACGTATGACGATCGATCCAGAACCGAACAGGGGCGCCTTGCCAACCGGCGCCCCCAGCGGCCAAACCCCAGATGCAGTCTGGCCGCGGTTATTCACGTTCGCTGAGCCAGCCTCCCCGTTCTTCCTCGATTGCGGCGTCGCCCTCTCACAAGTCACGATTGCCTACGAAACGTGGGGGCAGCTCAATGAACGCCGCGACAACGCCATCCTGATTCTCACTGGCTTTAGCGCGGATGCCCATGCAGCGCGGCACACGGATGCAGAGGACGAAACGCCGGGCTGGTGGGACACGATGATCGGTCCGGGCAAATCGTTCGACACCGATCGTTGGTATGTCATCTGCTCCAATGTCCTCGGCGGCTGCGATGGATCGACCGGTCCCGCAAGCACCGATCCGGCCACGGGAGCTCCTTACGGTCCCGCCTTTCCGCCCGTGACGATCCGGGATATGGTGCGCGCGCAGCGCAAACTGGTCGACCACCTGGGGGTTGCTTCGCTCGCGTCCATTGCCGGCGCGTCGCTCGGCGGCCAGCAGGCGCTCGAATGGCTCTCGACCTATCCCGAGCTTATCCGCAGCGCAATCCCGATCGCCTGCTCCGCGAAGCTGACCGCGCAGGCGTTGGCGATTAGCGAGGTAAGCCGCGCGGCGATCCTGGCCGACCCCAATTTTCGCGGCGGCGACTTCTACGACGGCGAACCGCCGGCGCGCGGCCTAGCCGTTGCACGCATGGCCGCGCACATGACGTACGTGTCCGCAGAATCTCTGGAGATGGAGTTTGGGCGGACCCGGACCCAAACGGAGGCGGCCCTGCAGCGCGGCATGAACTTCGATGTCCAGGCTCACCTGAGAGGCGAAGGCCAGCGATTCGCGGACCGATTCGATGCCAACACGTTTCTCACGCTCTCTCTGGCCCTCGAGGAGTTCGACCTTGCCCATCGCGCCAGCTCGCTTGTTGCGGCATTCTCGGGCGTCCGTTGCCCGGTCCAGCTGATCTCGTTTACGACGGATTGGCTTTTTCCTTCGCACCAACTTGTTCAGATCCACGAAGCGCTGCTTAAAAACGGCGTCGACGTGCGCCACGACGACGTCGAGACCCCGTTCGGGCACGACGCGTTCCTCACCGACTGGGAAAAAATTGCGCCAATCGTCGCGCGGTTTCTTTCCAGGCTCTGAACGTTCGAGACCGGCCCCGCTTCCGGAATTCCCTGGCGAACCGCGCCAAGTCGCGTAAGTCCCCTTACAAAAGCCTCGTCCAGCAAGTTCGTTTCGTCCCGGCTTTGGGCGGGAAGAATCAAACTCCTATGTCACGTAAGTGCGGCGGCGTTAGGCCTGCCGGGAGGAACGATCATGCCGATGAACGATCTTCGAGAGCTCTTTGTCATGGAGCTCAAGGACCTCTACAGCGCTGAGCAACAGATCCTTCGATCTTTGCCCCTATTGACGAGAGCGGCGTTCGATCCGGCGCTCAAAGCGACATTCGAGGAGCATATCCAGCAAACCGAAGCGCATGTCCGGCGCCTCGAACAGATCCTCGACGATTTGGGAGAAAAGCCAATCGGCAAATTCTGCAAGGGCATGCAAGGGCTTGTCGAGGAAGAGAACGAGGTGCTGAACGAAACGGACGCGACACCCGGCGTGCGCGACGCGGCCTTGATCTCGGCCGTGCAACGCGTCGAGCATTACGAAATCGCCGGATACGGCTGCGCACGAACATTCGCGGAGCGTCTGGGCGAAAATGAAGCGGCCGAAATGCTCCAGCAGACCCTGAACGAAGCGGGCGAAACCGACAAGAAACTCACCCAAATCGCCCAGTGGCCGGTCAACGAATCCGCGAAAACCAGACGCATTTGAGCCTGAGCGCTTTATCGATCGGCCCGCTGGAAATCTCCTTTCCGGCGGGCCGTACTGCGTCGCATTATCAGCGCGGCGCGAATCGCCACAATGAGGGCAGGGCTCGCTTCGATTCACGCCGCGGCACGCTTGTCGCACTGTTTGGCGGCGCCTGGAAATCTCCAAACGAAAATCCGAAGTACAATCACACCGAACGTGCAACTAGATCGCTCCGTTTGGGTCTACTTCCACCGATACCGCTGAAAAGGTCAAAATTATGAAACGGATTCTGCTCTTCCCAAAACTCGGCATTGCGGCGCTCGTCATTGGCATCGGTCTCTTGACGGGCGGCGGCGCAATTGCCGCCACCGCGTCCCTTGCCGGCGAATGGCACGGCCTTCTCGACACGGCGAGCGGACCCGAGGCTATTGGGATCAAGCTAAACGGCGACGACGCCAATTTGTCTGGAGGCGAAATCCGCCCGGGCACGCAGGCATTCGACACCGTTACGCTGACGGGGAAGTCGCTTCACATCAGATCGATTCCAGGGGATTTCACGTACGACGGCGTGCTCCAAGAAGGCGGCAATATGATTACGGGCACGCTCGTTCTAAATGGAGAGCCGGTTCCGCTGACGCTCGTACGCGGTCTCGGCGGCATTGTGCTCACCACGGAACAAGCCGCGCAGGTCGAAGGGACATGGGAGGGGACGATCGTAATCGGCGCCATTAATTTGCTGGTCGATTTGCACATCGTGCGCGACGCGTCCCACCTGTACGTCGCCACGCTGGACAGCGTCAACCAGGGCGCGAAGGGGCTTCCGGCTACGTTCTCCGTTGCGGACGGCAAACTCCAGTTCAAGCTGCCCGCCGTCAACGCGACGTACCAGGGAACGATCGACGCGACGAACAAGGAGATCGCCGGCTCGTTCTCGCAAAACGGCATGGACATGCCGTTAACGCTCCGGCGGGTCGCAAAGGTCGCGTCGCTGACGACTGCGCTAACGGATCGACAGGCCGCCCGCTTCGCGGGGATATGGGAAGGAACCCTGCGGGAGTTTGGACTCCTCGTCGATCTGCGCATCACACGCGATGCGTCGGGGCAGTATCTGT
Organism: Capsulimonadaceae bacterium; assembly: GCA_031292625.1. GTDB lineage: Bacteria > Armatimonadota > Armatimonadia > Armatimonadales > Capsulimonadaceae > JARLGU01. Next base: position 61,856 of record JARLGU010000031.1, read on the forward strand.
GTATGCTCGATAGTCCAATGCAAGGGGCGAACGGGATTCCCACGACCTTTACGGTGGCGGCAAGCGACATCGAAGTGACAGCGCCAGCCTTGGGCGGATCGTATAAGGGAAGCATCGACGACGCGAATAAAAGCATCAGCGGCGTCTTTACGCAGTTGGGCAAGGCAATTCCCCTGGTTTTGGCCAAAGTGGACAAGGCCGCTACGATAACACGTCCGCAGACGCCAAAGCCGCCCTATCCGTACAAGACCGAGGATGTGACGTTTCCCGGCGGAGCGGACGGCGTCGTCCTTGCAGGCACGATCACCGAGCCGGAGGGCGCTGGTCCATTCCCAGCGATCATACTCGTCGCCGGCAGCGGTCCGAACGACCGCGACGAATCGATTTTGGGCCACAAATTGTTCTTCGTGATCGCCGACAACCTGACGCGTCGCGGATTCGCCGTTCTCCGCTACGACAAGCGGGGAACGCATTTGTCGACGGGAGACTACGGCTCGGCGACTACGGAGGACTTCGCGGTCGACGCTCTCGCGGCGGTCAAGTTCGCCAAGTCGCGGAAGGAGATCAACCCGGCGCGCATTGGGATGATCGGACACAGCGAAGGCGGAGCGATCGCGCCGATGTGTGCCGCAAAATCGCCCGATATCGCCTTCATCGTCCTCCTGGCCGGTCTCGGCACGCGGGGCGACCACGTGATCCTCTGGCAGACGGCGGCGATGGGCAAGGCGGATGGCGAGTCGCCGGAGGTGATCGCAGCTGGGCAGGAGATGTTGCGCAAGGTCATCGAGATCTACGCCGCGACGCCTGACCAGGCGGCGGCGGTCGCCAAGCTCAAAGCCTATGCCGATCAGTTTGCGGCCGCCACGACGTTGCCGGCCGAGGTGAGGGCCAGAATTGCCGTCGCGCTGCCGCTGGTTTGCTCGCCCTGGTTCCGCGGTTTCCTGGCTTACGATCCCGCGCCGGCTCTTCAACGGGTCCACTGTCCGGTCCTCGCGCTCAACGGAAGCCTCGACAAGCAGGTGTCGCCTGATGACGACCTTCCCGGCATAGCCGCGGCGCTGAAAGCTGGCGGCAACCGCGATGTTACGACCGCCGTGCTTCCCGGCCTGAACCACCTTTTCCAACCCGCCACGACCGGCGGCGGCGAAGAGTACGCCAAGATCCCCACGACAATCGATCCTGCCGCCCTCGCGAGGATTGGTGACTGGCTCGATGCTCACGGGAAGTGAAAAGTCGCGCTCAAGCGAAGAACCGATACACCATGCGGCACGCGAAATACGATCCTCTCTTCCCGGTCATTGCGTTGATGCTCATGCTTACCGCCTCTCGTCCAGCGGTTGCGCGCTCGGAGAACATCGCCTTCCCCGGCGGAGCCGGCGGCGTAACGCTGGCGGGGACGCTTACCGAGCCTCGCGGAAGCGGACCGTTTCCCGCCATCGTGCTCGTCCCCGGTTCCGGGCATTATGATCGCGATGAGACGATCCTTGGCCACAAGCCGTTTCTCGTTATCGCGAGCACGCTTACGCGTCGCGGGTTCGTCGTGCTGCGTTACGACAAGCGAGGCAATCATCGTTCGACCGGCAGTTATGCCCGCGCAACCACGGACGACTTCGCATCGGATGCACTCGCGGCCGTCCGCTTCCTCGAGACGCGCAGGGACGTCAACCGCTCGCGCATCGGGATACTGGGACAAAGCGAAGGGGGGCTCGTGGCGTCGATCTGCGCCGCGAGGAATGCGAGGATAGCCTTCATCGTGTTGCTCGGCTCGCCGGGCCTGCCTGGAGACAAGGTGCTCATCTGGCAGACGCAAGCGCTTGGCGATCTGGCCGGCGAGCCGCCTGGCATGATCGCGGAGGGGCAGGATCTTATCCGGTGTGCCGCGACAATCTATTCCTGGCCTATCGCGAGACCGGACGTATCCGCCTGCCTATGGGCGCACGCGGCAACGAGCGCGCAGGAGTTCCGTCGAAGCCCGCAGGTTGCGGCGTGGATCAAGATGTTGTCGTCGCCCTGGTATCGATGCTTCCTAACATGCGACCCCGCGACAAGCCTTCGACGCGTCCGTTGCCCGGTTCTGGCGCTCGCCGGCAGCCTCGACAAGCAGGTGCCTCCGCGTGAGGATTTGGACGCAATCGCGGCGGCCCTGAAAGCAGCAGGGAACACGGACGTAACCGTAGCGCTCATGCCTGGCCTGAACCACTTCCTGCAGCCCGCAAAAACAGGCGGGACCGATGAGTATGGCAAAATCGCCACAACCATCGATCCCGTAGCGCTCGCCAAAATTGGCGAGTGGCTTGAGGCACACGGACGGTGAGAGGTTACGCCGCGATGTATTCCCAGATCTTGTCGCCCATTCCGGTCGCGTGCTCGTGGCCGAAGTCCTTGTAGATCAGGATTTGCTTGGACGACGCGATCTTGTTGTAGACCGCGAACTGGGTCGATGGCGGGCATGTCGTGTCCATCAGGGTTGCGATCAACAGAACGTCGCCCTTGATTCGGGGCGCGAGATGCTGCACATCGACATAGCCCAGCGTCTCGAAGATTTCGTCTTCGCGCTCGTGCAGCGGATCGAACGTGCGGAAGAAGTCTCGCAGTTCGCCATAGGCGCCGTTCGCCAAATCCATTTCCCACACGCGCTTGTAGTCGCTGAGGAAAGGATGAACCGCGACGAGACGCCGTACACGCGGTTCAAGAGCCGCGCAAGCGATGGTCAATCCCCCTCCCTGCGATCCGCCCTGCGCGTAGACACGCGCGGGATCGACGCCGGGAAGCGTCATGGCGATCCGGGCCAGCTGTGCGCAGTCGAGAAAGACGTGGGTAAACAGCATATGCTTCGGCCCGCCGTCGAGACCGCGAATGAAGTGACCGGACATCGTTCGCCCTGGAAAGCCTCCCAAATCTTCCGACCGGCCGCCCTGTCCGCGGACGTCGATCGAGAGGACGCTGTAGCCTTGCGCGACGTAGTTCAGCTTATCCTGCCACTCGCCTGAGTGGCCGCTGTAACCGTGAAACTGCACAACGGCGGGAGCCGGGGTCGAAAGGTCCTTGTGCCGCAGGTATTTAGCGTGAATTCGCGCGCCGCCGACGCCCGTGTAGAAAAGATCGAAGCAGTCCGCAAAGCGGGCATTTGTCGCGCGCGGCACAAGCTCGATCGCCGGATCGAGCGCATGCATGCCTTCGAGGGCTTCGTCCCAAAACTTATCAAAATCAGCCGGCTTCGGATTTCGCCCCTTGTACATCTGGAGCTGTTCCAGCGGCATATCAACGATTGGCATTCCTAATCTCCTTACAAACTTCCTATCGTGAAGTCTCATTCCCTGGCGCCGCACTCGCGGCGTCTGAGGCTACGCAGCCGACGCGGCCCATGCTTTTCGCACGACATCGAGGCTTGATGCCGCATCCTTGGCGAAGTCCGGCCAGCCGCACTCGATTGAGATGCGCTGGTCGTAGCCGGCCTTGCGAAGAGCCCGGAAATACTCGGTCAAGATGGGGATGTCGGCCGCGACCGGGTTTTTGCGGTTTCCCGGCGACGCGATATGAACGTGGCGAAGCAGCTTGCCCGCGAGCGCCGTTTCGTCATAGCTCTGGCCGTCATGATCCACGTGGTAGAAGTCGCTCAACACCTGTACAGCCTTATGGTTGACCTGCGTGGCGACCTCCGTGCTCTCCGCGACACTGTTCAAGATATTGCACTCGGTAACGTTCAGCGGCTCGATCGCGATGACGATCCCGTTGGCGGCCGCGGCATCGCCCGCCCGCAGGAGAAACTCGCGGATCTGACGATACGCCACATTCCGGTCGAAACCATCGGGAACCTGGCGCGCTCCGCCGCTGCCAAAGACAATGCTCTTGCCGCCAAGCGCCGCGGCGCGCTTGCACGCGGATGCGACGTACGCCTTCTGCCTCTCGGGATCGACGCCTTCGCCGGTCACGCGCAAATCTCCCGGGAGAAATCCGTTAAACGCCTCCGCCCGGATCGACGCGGCGTTCAGCGCCTTTTCAAGCGCGGGAAGAACCTCGGATTCAGGCTTTTCCGGCGCGAGGTGCCCCGCAACGGATAGCTCGACGTAGTCGTAGCCTGCGTCGACAATGATGCCGAGGTTGTTTGTGCCCTCGCAAACTCCAAATCGCATAATATCGTCTCCATTGCCGCCGGGAGTCGTGCTCCGTCAGACGGCCAAATGTTTAACGCAGCATAGGTTCGATCAATGTTCTGAAATGCCCTGCCGAGTTTCGAGCGGATTCTTGGATCGGCGGCCTATCACATACATGTCCTTCTCGCGCGGCCGTCTGTCTATTGACTCTTGGACGCTTCCCAGGCCGTCCGAACGACGGTCAAGGTTGGCGCCGCCTCGGCGGCTAGATCCGTCCAGCCGCATTCCAGGGAGATGCGAGGGACCGATCCGGCCTTGCGAATAGCTCGGAAATAGTCCGTCAAGACCGGCAACTCGGCAGCTGCCGGGTTTTTGCCCGTCGTAGGCGTAGAGATATGGACGTGCCGCAACTGGCCGCCCGCACTCGCGGTTTCCTCAAAGCTCTGGGAATCGTGAGTCACGTGGAAGAGATCGCTCAGTACCTGCACCGCCGGATGATTGATCTGGCCTGCTATCTCGACAGCCTCGGCGACGCCGGTAATGATATTGCAGACGCCAGAGTGCAGCGGCTCGATTGCGATCACGATGTCGTTCGCCGCCGCCACGTCGGCCGTCCGAGCGAGAAACTCTCGGATCTGTCGATGCGCGACGCTCCGGTCGAACCCGTCCGGCACGTTCCGGGCGGCGCCGCTGCCAAACACGACCGTCTTCCCGCCCAATGCGGCCGCACGTTTGAGGGCGGATCGGACGTACGCGGCCTGCCGGGCAGGATCGACGCCGTCGCCCGTCACGCGCAAATCGCCGGGTAGGAAACAGTTGAATGCCTCGGCTCGGATCGCCGCCGCGTTGAGCGCCTTTGCAAGCGCGGGAAGAACCTCGCGTTCGGGCTTCTCCGGCATGAGGTGACCCGAAACCGAAAACTCGACGTAATCGTAACCGGCATCGGCAACGATGCTCAGATTGTGGATACCTTCGCAAACTCCAAATCGCATAATTCCGTCTCCGTGGCCGCCAGGAGTCGGGCTCCTTTAAATGGCCAAGTGCTCTACGCAACAAGAGTTCGCGCAATGGCTGGCAATGCCCTGCCTATTTTGGGGGTGCGTTCCTTGCCTCGCATGGCGCGTTTGACATTGCCCCCTGCTGTGCGCCATAATACACGCACCTTTTCCACGTCCTGCCATAGGAATTCGGGCGCTCGCATTGCATCTCAAACGACTCCAACTCACCGGCTTTAAGACGTTTGCCGATAAAACCGAGATTCAGTTCTCACAAGGCGTTACCGCTATCGTGGGACCGAATGGCTCAGGCAAATCGAACATCGCGGACGCGCTGTTGTGGACGCTTGGCGAGACCAAGGCAAGCGCGGTGCGCGGCGCAAAGGCGTCCGACGTCATCTTCAACGGCGCAGCGAAGCGCAAACAGCTAGGCCTCGCGGAGGTTTGCCTGACGGTGGACAACAGCGACGGTTCGCTGCCGCTTGCGTTCGATGAAGTCACGATCACCCGCCGCGCCTACCGCAACGGCGAGGGTGAATATTTCATTAACAAGACCCGGTGCCGCCTGAAGGACATCTACGAGCTGTTCCTCGATACCGGCGTCGGCCGCGAGGCCTACGCGCTCGTCAACCAGAGCGAAATCGATGCCGTCCTTTCCGCCGATCCCGAAGCGCGCCGCGGCCTGTTCGAGGAAGCGGCGGGGATCAAGAAGTACAGGGTCAAGAAGCGCGAGGCGCTCAAAAAGCTCGAAGCCACGGAAGCCAATCTCACCCGCATCCGTGACATTCTGACCGAAATCGATGCCCAGATTGAGCCAATGAGCGAGCAAGCCGAGCTTGCGATCCGCTATAACGCCCTCCGCAGCGAGCTGAGCAAAATCGAACGCGACTTTCTGATCGTCGAACTGCGCGCCGCGGACAGCGAGCTTTCGACGGCGCGCGACGGACATTCCACGGAAGACGCCGCAGCCGAGAGGCTCACGCAGGAGCTCGCCGACGCGCAACAGACCTCGGAAGCCGTCGATGGACGGCTTGCGCAAGCGGAAGCGCTGCTCGAGGAAGCGCGCGGCCGCCTGCAAGCAGCATTGAGCGCGCTCGAACGCGCCCGCAGCGAGCGTCAGTTGGCCGCTCAACGCGCGGAGGGCTTGGGCGCGCAGCTTACGATCATCGAGCAGGAACTCGATCACCTCGGATCCACCCATGCCGAGGCTTTGCAGCAGGCCGCCGCGCTTGCGGTCGAGGCGACTGCCGCGCGCGAAGAGCTGAATGGACTCGCGCAAGGTCTCGGGAACGGCGATGTTTCGGCGAAGTCGCTCACCGAGCGAATCGATGCCCTGCGCAAACGCGAAGAGCAGCGGCGCGCGGAAGCCATGCAGATTGCCCGCCAGCAGGCAGTGCGGCAAGCGGAATTGGCCCGAGCCGAGGCGCGCGCGGCCGAGATCGAGGCATCGCTGCCGTCGCTAAAGGAAGAAGAGCAGAGAATCGAAAAGGCTGTTGCGGAGGCGATTCGCGATGAAGCGAAGGCCGCCGCGAAGGCCGAGGAATCCGTCGCGGCGTTGCGTGATGCGCAAGCGGCATCCGTGGAAGCCGACGACGAGGTCAAGGCCGCGCGGGAACGAGCCAGGACGGCGGAACGCGGTTGGGACACGGCACGCGGGGAAGCCGTCGCTCTTTCGACCCGGTTGCGAGCGCTGACCGACCTCGAAGAGGCGCAGGAAGGCTACTTCCAGGGCGTCAAGGCCGTCGTTCAGGCGGCGCGCCAGGGCCGGATCGATGCCAGCTTTACCGTGGTCGCCGACGCCTTTACAGCTCCTCCGGGCTACGAGACCGCCCTCGAAATCGCGCTTGGCGGATCGGTGCAGGATATTATCACGTTCACCGAAGCCGAGGCGAAGGATGGCATCGAGTACCTGAAGCAGACCCGCCAGGGCCGCGCGACGTTTCTCCCGCTCGAGCGCATGCGACCCTCGCGCGGCAGCGTTTCGCTCGGCCAGGCGCGATCGATGCGCGGGTTCCTGGGCCCCGCGCTGGACCTGATCGATTTCGACCCGAAGTACCGCCCCGCGCTGGAAGTGCTGCTCGGCCGCGTCCTCGTCTGCGAAACGCTCGACGATGCGCTCGCCGTGTCCCGCGCCGCCGACGGCTGGGGCCGGATCGTGACGCTTAGCGGCGACGTCGTCTCGCCCACAGGGGCAATGACCGGCGGCATTCAGCAACGCAAAAGCGGCTCGCTCCTCGGACGAAAGACCGAGCTCGCGGAATTGCGCAAGCGATTGGACAAGCACTCGGCCAACGAGCAGGCCGCGAGCGAGGAGCTGGAAAAGTCCCGCAAGGCCGTCACCGATGCGCAGGCCCTCGCGGCGGCGCGCCAGCAGCAGGTCGGCGAGGCGCGGGTCGCGGTCGGCGGAGCGCAACAGGAGCAGGAGCGGATTAAGCGTGATGCGCGTCGTACGGAAGAGCAGCGCATCGCAATCAAGCGCCGCGTCGAAGAGGCCGGCGTCTCGATTGCGCGGGTCAAGGAAAGCATCGCCCAGCATGCCGCCGCCCTCGCGAATGCGCAGATCGCCAGCGTCGATACCGAACAGGGCGCGGACCGCGAGCGCGAGGAACTGGCCGCGCTGATCAACGAACTCGAGTCTGTCCGCGGCACGTTGACCCAGGAACGGATCGCGATCGCCGGACTCACCGAAAAGGCCAGCGGGCTCGAACGCGCCGCGCGGACCGCGCAGGCCGATGCCGATCGCCTCGACGCTCAAATCCGCCGCCGCCGCGAGCAGTACGACCAGGCGCAACAGGAACTCGGACAGCTCCAGGCCCGCGCCGCCCAGCGCGACCAGACCTGCGACGATGCGGCCGCATCGCTGGAAAAGGAAACCGCGAATCACGATGTTGCGCAGGCAAAGCGACAGGAACTGGCCACGCAGGCGCACGAAGCGCAGATGTTGGTGCGGCGGCTGAGCGATACAAGAGCGGTCGCCGTCGAAGCCGTTCGCAAACATGAGCTCCGCGAGCAACGATACGAGATGCAGACAGCACAGCTCTCGCAACGCCTGCTCGAAGAGTACGATACGACCGCCGAGTATGCTCTCTCGCTCGACCGCGACCCCGAGGCGCCCAAGGATACGCCGCGCGAAGTAGCCCGCCTGCGACGCGAGATCCGCGCGATGGGCGACGTCAATACCGGCGCCGCGGAAGAGTATCAGCGTCTGATTGATCGACAATTGTTTTTGGTGACGCAGAAGGAAGATAGCGAAGACGCCAAAGCCAAACTCGTCGTCGCGATCAACGAGATCGACGAGAGCACGAGAGATGTCTTCATGGCATCGTTCAACGCCGTCGGCGAGGCCTTCGACGTGCTCTTTAAACGGCTTTTCGGCGGCGGCGAAACGCAGCTTGTGCTCACGCGGCCGGACGATCTTCTGGATACCGGCGTCGACATTATTGTCCAGACGCCCGGAAAGAAAAAGCAGAACCTGATGCTGCTTTCCGGCGGCGAGCGCGCCCTGACCGCGACCGCGCTGCTGTTCGCGTTTCTGAAAGTGCGCCCCGCCCCGTTCTGCGTGCTCGACGAAGTGGATGCCCCGCTCGATGGCGTCAACGTGGAGCGATTCGCCGATCTCTTGCGCGATTTCGGCAAGGAAACTCAATTCCTCGTCATCACGCACAACCCGTCGACGATGGAAGCCGCTCCGATCTGGTACGGCGTCACGATGACCGAGCCTGGCATTTCGCGGATTCTCTCGCTCGAAGTGCCGGCGATTCAGGAGTAACTGCGGCAGGACTCCCCGCCGGGTTATTGCCGATCAGTGACTAGGCGGAAAGGCTGGCTGCTTATTCCGCGAACAAGCGAAGTCTCTGAACGGAGCAGCCCCTAATCAGTCCAATTCTCACAGATAGTAAAGTCCATAGAGAGTGTGTAACGATTCCACGCGGTCGCCGACGGGTTCAAACTCGTGGCGGAAGCGGAAGACATTCATTTCGCACGCTCCTAAAGAGATATATAACCATGATGAAGCCTATCGCATTTGCCGCCCTCTTGGGCTGCGTACTGTTGTCCACGTCCGCAATCGCTCAGACGACGGCGACGCCCGTCTCCGGGACGCCGGTGCGCCTCTGGGATGGTCCAGCGCCCGGCGCGCATGGCGACACGCCGTTTGATATACCGACGCTCACGCCCTTCTTGCCGCAACCGTCCGCTGACGGCGCGCCGAGCGCGGCGATCGTCATCTGCCCCGGCGGCGGCTACGGCGGGTTATCCATGGAGCACGAAGGCACTGCGTACGCACAGTGGCTGAATATCCAGGGCATCGCGGGGTTCGTGCTGAAGTACCGGCTCGGCTCGCACGGATACCACAACCCGGTGGAGCAGGAGGACGCCGACCGCGCCGTTCGCATGGTTCGCGCTAACGCAGCCCTCTGGCGCATTGATCCCAAGCGCGTCGGAATCATGGGCTCGTCGGCCGGCGGGCACCTTTCAGCGACCGTTCTTACGCACAACGATGGCGGGGATCCGAACGCGACGGATCCGATCGACCGCCAGAGCTGCCGCCCGGATCTCGGCATTTTGTGCTACCCGGTCATCACGCTGGCAGCGCCCTATGCGCATGTCGGCTCCCGCAACAACCTTCTTGGCGCGACTCCGTCCGCTGACGACATTACCCTGCTTTCCGCGGAGCAACAGGTGACCGCGCAAACGCCGCCATCGTTCATTTGGTGCACGGCGGACGACAGGGCCGTACCGTCAATGAACAGCCTGCTTTTCGCCGAGGCTCTAGCAAAAAACAAAGTGCCGTACGTGCTGCACATCTATCCACACGGCCCGCACGGTCTTGGCCTCGGCGACGATCATCCACCGTTTGCGAAGGCCCTTCCGTGGGCTCAGGAGCTTGCGAGCTGGTTGCAGCTGTCCCATTTTGCGGCAGCCAACACGCCGGTTCCTCTCCCGGCGTCCGCCGCCGCGACGCCAACGCAAGCGGCGCATTGAGAGGGAGTGTGAAAGATCGAAAGGTCTTTTAAGACGGCTCCTCGGCCGCCGTGGCCGTTTTTGGAAAAGGGCCGGCGCAGCGCTTTCGTGACTTCGCGATGCATTCTGGGATCGGACGCTGGCGGCAAATGGCCGTGCGCGTGTCTACGCGGCCTTGCCGATCGACGCTGTGAACGTGGCGTCGCCAGCAAAGCCACTCGATCCTAGGCTGACCAAGGATGTCACCATACCGGCCCTAATCGGCTTGGTTGTCGTCTGCGCCATCATCGTTATTTGGATTTCGATCGCCGTATCGAACCCCAACGGCCCGTTCTAGCGGCAGGCGAACCACCGCCGGCCTGGAATTCCTCGCGTTTCGGGAGGAAGGGGCCCGCGCAACGGGAAGGTAGGTTTCCCTCGCCCATCGGTAATGCGCGTGACGCGGACCTCCGGCTGTGCGGCTGGCTCCGCCGGAAACACCCCCTACCATCGCCGCACATAGTCGGACACGTCTCCCGTGTCCGGGTTTACCAGCATTACGACATTGTGGCGAACCAAACTCGTGCCGCTTACGGACGGCGAGTTTAAGATCACTTTCACCGTGTAAGGGTAGGTCGTTTCACCAGCCTTTTTGATGTCCTCAATCGCTTCAAGAACCAAACGGTCGTCTGCATTCGTATCCCCCTGCGATCTAACGAGGTAGGCCTGGATGGCTTTGACGCACTTGGCGGCGAGCTCGCCGGCGGGCGCTCTGGGCGGAAGCCGGCGCTGCCGGATGACATCGGCCTTGGTCTTCGCATCGTCGGCGGCGCTGGAGCCGGCGCTGCGGCTAAAATCGTCGGCCCGGGCGCGAGCGTCGGCCGCTTCGGCGGCAAGCCTCGAAGCCGTCGCATCGATCGTATCCGCGATGTGCTCGGCTTCTGACGCGCTGGAGCGAGCAAGGCGGGCCTGCGGAAGTGCCGCATCGTTCAGTTTCGCCTGGTCCTCCGCTTCCTGCGCAGCGGCGTCGGCGTCGCGCTTGGCCAACGCCGCCGCGACCGACGAGTTCTTCGCTTGGGCCGCCAAATGTTCCGCGGCATCGGCCTTCTCGGCGGCGGCGCGCGCCTGGCGCTCCAGGATCGCCTTTTGGCTGGTTTCAAAAGCATCCGCCTCAAGCCGGTCGAGAAGGTTGTCGATTCTATCCAAGAAGGTTTGCGAATTCGGGGACTGATGGGCCTCCAGGATCGCGGCCGCGACACGCGCCCGTTCGAGAGCGGCGTTCGCGCGCTTTGCGGCGGCGGCGGCAACCGGGACGGCCTGATCGACAAGCGCATTGACGACGTGCACCGGCACGGCGGCGCTCACATATTGGCGTCCCTGCGCATCGGTCGCCTTAACCGACGCCAGATGGTAGCCGCTCGCGCACAGATTCAGGTTGGCGTTGACCGAGTACGGGGGCGCGGACGCGGATCCGACCTCATGGCCGTCGATTAGATATGAAACGTTCACCGGAACAAAGCCGTGTGCGACCGAGCAGTCCAGATCCACCGGCGCGCCATCCAGGTTGACCTTCACGACCGGCGACATGTTGGCAAGCGCGATCCGCGCGGGTATCGTCAGAATCCGCGTTCGCTGATAGGTCGCGTTATCCGCGCTTCTGGCAACGAGAGTAACCGCGACCTTGCCGGATGGATATGGAGCAAGCGATACAACGGCATCGAACGGGCGGCTTGTCGAACGGGCGACCTGCTGACCGTTGATCAGGTAGGTTACCCCGGTGACTTGGAATCCGGTATCCGCGGGCGCCTCGATCCCCAGAGCGAGATCGTCGAGCGTCTCATCGGGCAACTCCCTGAACGACACCGGAGGGGATAGCGAGACGATCACGTGAAGACGCCTCGCTTGGATATAATCGCCTGTAGGCCTATTGACGCGGATATTGATTCGATTGTCCCCGACTTGCCGATCAGTCGGCGACCAGATGAACGAATAATCGCCGCTCGAATAGCCCACGGGCGCCGTGGCGGCGACCTGAGAGTTGACGAGCAGGGCAAAGTTCGTCGCGTCCGCGCTCAGGGGCGCACGGCCCGAGAACTGCAAGACATCGTCTTGAGCGCAGTAGACTATGTCGTCCGCCGGATTGACGACGACCACGTTGGAGTAGACGTTGATCTGTTTCGTCCTCTGAAAATGCGCGCCGTCGACGCTGGTTGCGCGAAACGAGAGGAAGTGAGGTCCTGTCGGTTTCGTGCGCAACGGAATGTGGGCCATGAACGGAGCTTGCCCGGTGTGCGTAACGAATTGGCCATCAACATAGAAGTCGACGGCGGAGAGATGGAAGTCGGACTGCGGATCGGTCGCAACGTTAATATCAGCGTCATCGGCGCACGCCTCTGGAAGATTCGTAAAAATCACGGGATCCGTCATTGAAACGAGCGCGCGCACCTGCCGGACCGTGGCGTACCCCGCATCCATCAGGAAGCCGCCGCTGGACCGAGACTCGCCGACAGTGAGCGGATAGTCGCCGGCCGTCTGAGGAGTCCATCGGAACTCAAACTTATCGCTCTGCGAGGTGTCCCCGTCGACGTCCAGCACATACGACGAGCGCGCGTGCGTCGGACCGCGCAGGATGAGCGTGTCGCCGGCCACCAGGTAGACCACGGTCTCTTCCGGCCCGAGCTCAACCGTGTCCGCCCGCAAGATCCCGCCGGACCAGTATGCCGCCGCCATGATGACCGTCGCGAGCAACGCGATACGCCTGATTATTCTCATTTCGTTGCGATTCCTTTCGAGCGCCGCCCAAGCCCAGCAGGACCGCCGCAGCTCAAGGCACGCGGCGGGCGCGCACCGCCCTTTGCCGCTTTGCCGTGTCACTCAACGGCTTCGCTCAAGAACGGCAAGCTCTCCCAGCCAAAAAATTCGCGAAAATACCGCTCCGGGAGCGCCGAAGCCGCCTTCTGTTTCCATACCACTCGATTATGCGCCATATCTCGCTGTTCCTCCAAGACTGGCTTACAGGTTTGGTGTCGATTTTCTTACACGCACAAATAAAATTGCGCACGAGTGCGCCTTCGCCGGATGGCCGCAGCCATCCGGCGAGCTCAACGGCTCGATACAGGCCCCAATCGGACAGGCGCAAGGACATTGCGCCAGACGATCCGCTGCGATGTATAATGAAAGGCATCGATCCGTGCCAAGGCGCGACGGCGGGTCGTAGGAGACACCATGTCCATTAAACGCCTCTGCGCGGGCATCGCGGCGCTCGCATCGTGTGCGACCTCCGGAATTTGCTTGGCGTCCGGCACAACCGCCTCAGTCGCGGCTGCATCCGCCATGACCGCGGCAAGCACGCCGCAACCAGCGACGCCAGCAGCCTCCGTCGATGCACAGCTAGCAGCCGCTCGCAAGGCAATTGTCGAACGCGACGCGGTCATCGCGCGCCTGCGGACTCTGCTCACGGACCGCGACGATATTATCGCGAAGCTCCTCGCGGAAATCCGTTCGCCCGCTCAAGCTCTGTCAACCAAATCAGTCGCGTCAGCTTCCGCAGCGCCATCGCCGCCCGCTGCTTTACCCGCAGAAACTGCGCAGCTCGGCCAGAACCTGCCGCCGCCGCCAGCCGGAGTCGCAACATCGATCGCGACGGTTCCAGCCATCCCTTTCGGCGGCCAGGTCGAGATCCACGGCGACGCGTTCTTCAGCGCGCTCGGGATCAAGGACTTTACCGTCATCCGTGTTGACAATGACCGGGATAGTCCGATTGCCTTCACGCCACAGGTCCGCGTCGTCTGCCGCGATGGCAGCAAGCAGCCCGCTGAGTTCATCCAGGCCAGCGCCTCTTATGACGCCATCGACCCGCGCACGACCGACGAACGGACAATAGAGGCCAAAACGTTGCGCCACGATGCCCAGGGCGATTTTTCTGACCATAAATACGACATTAAGAGCCCCGAGGATATGGTCGTGCCGCCGCGATCCACCGTCTATTTCAAAATCTCCTATGTCGATGTCGTGCAGAACCACCCTCTGCGCATCGAGTTCACTGGCGCAACGCTCGACGGATACGCGCTGGCGTATCCCGGACCGCACACTGGCCCGTACGCCCTAACGTTGGTAAAGATAGGCGGCGCCTTGTAGCGCCGCTCGAGCCGTCGCCTGACTGAGGCTTCCGATCATCACCTCCCTGGCGAACGTGGCGGCGCTCTTCCGACTCGCGTCTCCAATTCTCGCGAATTCGCCGTCTTTTGAAACACATAACGTTCATTCGACAGTGCTTAAAGTTTGTCTGCTTCGTGTTATTTTTTCATGTAATCATCCAATTGGCGGATGACAAGTTTGAGAAAATTATCACGAATGGCCGTCACATCCTTGACACGTCTTCAGGCGATCGGTTAATATAGGGGACACTATCGAGCGCTTAGAGGCTCGTTTTGCATGGACGTTGTCCATGGAAAGCCGTGCGTGATATGGGATTGGACCCGGGAACAGCGTATGCGGTCGTCGTTGGCGTCATCGTCGGCACCCTGGTTCTTGGCGTCTTCGTCTGGGGAGCGGCGAGCGGGGCCTTTGAAGAGACGGAAGACGCGAAGTACATCTTGTTTCGCGATGAAGATGACGATGAGCGCGATTAGGCGAAGCAATTACAATGTAAGCCTGGCTGGTCAGAATGGCAGAAACTCAATGACCGGCTGACGGGCGGCAATTTATGTCCATTAACTACGAGCGGGAAAAACAGGAACTCACGCGGCGAAACTTCGTCTCCCTGTCAGGGTGGTCCATCTTTACGCTGGGGCTACTGGGTGCAGGCGGCCTGTTTGCGCGATTCTTCTGGCCCAACGTCCGCTACGGTCCGCCATCAAAGTTCAGCATCGGCAAGCCGGGCAACTATCCCGACGGCGCTCAGCAGACTTTTATCGACCAGAAGGTTTCAGTCATCCGGCATGGGAGCAACATCGGCGCGATATCGCTCGTCTGCAAGCACCTTGGCTGCACGGTTGCGCCGTCGGCGACCGGGTACGACTGCCCCTGCCACGGAAGCAAATACGACGCCATCGGGCAGGTGACGCACGGGCCGGCGCAGGCAAACCTGGACTGGTTCGGCATTAGTCTTCTGCCGAGCGGCGACCTGCAGGTCGACAAGAGCGACATTCGCACGGTGAGTGCCTACTACGGCGTCAAGTAGGCGCGGCACAGGGGAGAGCGTCCATCCGTCATGAGCGTACAGACCACCGAACCTAAGGCGGGCCCTCCGGATCCCAAACCCGGAATTGGGGCATGGGGAAAGCTGAGCCGCGCAATCTACCGGCAGGCTCCGGAGGTGTTCGACAACCTCAGGCAGCTGCCGTACAACCTCTACAAGTCGATTTATCGCACGACGGCATTTCCGAAAACCGAACGGGAGCGCTCGGAGGCATTTTTCAACTCGTTTTTGTTGCACATTCAGCCCGCCAAGATCGAAAAGCATGCGCTGCGGTTCAATTACACGTTCGGCCTGGGGCTGATTTCCTTCTACCTTTTCCTGCTGCTGACCGTCTCCGGCATCTTGCTCATGTTCTTTTATGTGCCGTCCGTCGAGCAGGCGTATAACCGCATGCTCGACTTGCGCTCTTCGGTATCGTACGGCATGATCCTGCGCGGGATGCACTTCTGGAGCGCCAACTGTATGATCGGCGCGGTCTTTTTCCACATGTGCCGCGTCTTCTACACGGGGGCATACAAACCGCCGCGTGAGTTCAACTGGGTGATCGGCGTCTTGCTTTTCGTCCTGACTCTGGTGCTCGGCTTTACGGGCTATCTGCTTCCCTGGGATCAGCTCGCGTTCTGGGCGATCACGGTCGGCGCGAATATTGCCGGGAAGGCGGACTACGTGAGCGATCACCTCGCCATGATCCCGGGCGTGCCGAACATGCACATGGGCGTCATGATGAAGAACGCGCTCCTGGGCGGCGACACCGTCGGGCAGGAGGCGCTGATCCGGTTTTACGTGCTGCATGTCGCGCTGCTTCCGTCCATTTTGTTTTTCTTAATCGTGATCCATTTCTGGCGGATCCGCAAGGATGGCGGAATTTCCTCGCCCAAGGAGTCGCCGGAGTAAAGCTATGGCAAAGAGGGTGCGCGAGGAAGAGATTTTTCCTCGAAATCCAAACAAAACTTACGGTCTGATGGAGCTCGTCAAGGGCTCGTCGCCTCGCGTCGATCGCGGTCCCGAAGATATGGTTTCCGCGTGGCCGCATCTGCTGATCCGCGAGGCTCTGCTGTTCGCGGCGACGTTCCTGGTGATCCTCGCGCTGTCCGTATGGTGCGTCCCGCCGCTTGAAAAGCAGGCCGACGCCACGAAACCGCCCAATCCGGCGAAGGCGCCATGGTACTTCCTGGGGCTGCAGGAATTGGTGTCGTACGACGCGTTCTGGGGCGGCCTGGGCATTCCGGGCCTCGTGATCGTTGGGCTGATGGCGATTCCGTATCTAGACCGCCATCACTCGGGGATCGGGCGCTGGTTTGCGCGAAGCCGTACGACCGCCGTTACGCTGTTTACCGTGCTGTTCGTAATTCCGACGATCGTGTTGATCATTTTGGGGACATACTTCCGCGGCCCGAACTGGGGCTTTTATCCGCCCTGGGGGATGCCGGTCGAGCCGCAATAACGGCATGCCGGGCAAGCGGTTGGCATGAAAACCTTGGGGTGGCCGACTGCCGTCTTGTACCTGCCTTCTCGCAACCGCAGGTGTCCGGGCGCACCGGCTGGTGCGGCGTTTCGCGGGACGGCTGGGCGAGCGTTCTTTGTAATTGTTTCGGAGCAAGGCGAGCACGATATATTGCCGCCAAGAACACTAGATATGTCATCATTTGAACCCAGGATATCGATCATAACGAAGTTCGTGCTCTGGAGCGTCGTGCTGCTGGGTTTGACGATCTACGTTGTGGCGCGGTCGACCTGGAACAACCAGGACCAGCCGACGCATGACTACATCTACTGGCAAGACCACTACAAAACCGTCGCGGCCAGTCTCACCAGCGATCCCGAAGTTCGAAAGGCGACTCTGGCTACCCCGGAAACGGTCAATCAGGTCACCGTGCTTCAGTTCCCCTTCATGCAGGCGGATGGCGCCAACCAGCAGCGCGTCGACCGTTGCCAATCGTGTCACGTCGGCCTGGAAAACCCGTCGATGACCGCGGAGAACATCGTTCGCGCGCTGACGAAGGGCAAAGAGAATCTCTCGCCGGATCAGCTCGCCGCATTTCTGCGGAAGCCGGAAAATCGGGAGATTTACACGGCCGTCAAGGTTCTTTCCGCGCACCCTGGCAAGACCGGCGGTTTGGTGAAGTCCACCTTGCCGTATGCGCTCGCCGCCGGATCGAGCCCGGACATCGCGAGCGCCGCGTCGCTCGCCGCTCTGACGCGCACGATGGCGTCGCATTCCTTCGCGACCTACGGCTGCACGACATGCCACTACGGCTCCGGGCGCGAGCTGCAGGAGCGCAAGGCCCACGCGACCACGAACGAAGCATGGCTGCAGCCTCTGATGCCCGCCAAGTACATGGATGCCGCCTGCGCACAGTGCCACACGAGCAATAACCCCAAGACAGGCACGTCTGCGTATTTGGAGCAGATGCGCACGATCGCCCGCGGCCAAAGCCTGTTCAAGAGCAACGCCTGCTGGGGCTGCCACAAGGTCGATGGATTCTCGAAGGGCAACGTCGGACCGGAACTGACGAATGAGGGCCGCATCGTGAGGT
This sequence comes from Capsulimonadaceae bacterium, assembly GCA_031292625.1. Classification (GTDB taxonomy): domain Bacteria; phylum Armatimonadota; class Armatimonadia; order Armatimonadales; family Capsulimonadaceae; genus JARLGU01. Next base: position 79,623 of record JARLGU010000031.1, read on the forward strand.
CCGAGACCATCGAGCATCAGCTCTGGGATCCGCGCTACAAGGTGAACAACTGCGTGATGCCCTACTTCTTCTCGCGCAAGATCATCACGGATTTCGACGCGCAGGGCAAGCCGCACGACTACTACCTGAATGATTATGGCGACAAGCGGCCGCTGAGCGAACTTGCGGTCGCTCAGATTGCGAACCCGGATATCCGGGAGTCGCTGACCGCTCATGGGTATGTGCCCGATGCGCGCGCGGTCAACGATGTCGACGCGCTGACCACTTATCTTCTTGCACAAACAGGATCGAGCTACTCGGAGAGCCAGGGCCAGCGGATCGCCCGCATCGCCGCCTACAACGCGCAGATGCCGCTGGAGGTTCCGAAGACGATCGACGAAGGCCGGCTCATATTCGAGCAAAGCGGCTGCTATTCGTGCCACTACGTAGGCGATGCCAAGAATCCGCGAAACGGCAAGGGCGGCGGAGTTGGTCCCAATCTTTCGTGGGAAGGATCACGGCACAGCTACCAGTGGATCGAAGAGCACTACCGCAACCCGCAGGAGTTCGTGCCCAAGTCGATCATGCCGATCTTCCCGTTCTCGGACTCGCAGCGCGCGGCGCTGACCTTGTTTGATGCATCGCGGCTGGCCCCGGGGTCGCGTCCCGTGTCCGCCGATCAGGATATGGCCCCGGAACGCTATCCGGCGGGCAAGGCGGTCACGAACAAGACGCCCAACCCGCAGCTTCGGTATATGACGCGCTAGCGGGAGGATATCGCCTAGCGCAGCACAAGCGAACGCGGCCGGCGATGGGAGAAACGTGAATGGCTGATGAATCGAAAGAAACGCACGTCGAGAAAACGACTACCGAGATTGACGAAGTGCAGAGCTTCGGCGGAGGCGATATAACGTCCGTCGAACCCGTCGCCGAGGTGCACGAGGAGTTTCATCACTACTCGGGCGGGCAAATCGTCGAGCACTCGAATACGACGCTCAGCCCGTGGCTATGGGGCTTCTGGGGCACCGTGATCGTCGTCATCCTTGGCGTCGTGCTCGCTTATGGCGCGGTTCCCGGTTTCCACGTCGGCGAGACGCACTATCCGTACAATCCCGAGCGCACCGCGAACGGCTATATGGCGGTGCAGAAAGAGATGACATCGGTCATCACGACCATGCCGCCGACCGATCAGGCGTATGTCTCGATGGCGTCGCTCAACACGGCAATCGGCGGAGGCAAGAGCCTGCAGGCCAACATCGATGCCGGGCAGGACCTGTACCAGCACTACTGTATCGGCTGCCACGGCCCAAATCAGGACGGGGCCGGTCCCAACGCAGTTAACCTGAACCCGGCGCCGCGCAATTTGCGCAACGCGCCGTTCATGCAGGCGATGTCCCTCCAGCGGATCGAAACTTCCGTGCACAAGGGCGTTCCCGGCACCGCGATGCCGCGCTGGGAAAATACGCTGACCGACGAGCAGATCAACGAGGCCATTATCTACGTGCTCAGCCTTTCCGCGCCCGTCGACGACAAGGGCAATTTCATGGACCCGCTCTCCGGAGCAGGCTCGCCGTCCGCATCGCCATCGGGCCCGACCGGCGGGCCGTCGGCCGACAAGATCCATTCCGCCGCGATATCGATGACGCATTCCAGCGTCCCGCCAGTCACGGCGACGTTCAAGGCAGGCGCGGGCAACCAGCCGGCAACCGCGCTAACGCAGCCGCAAGCGCCCTCTGGGCAGGTGGGGTCGCCTCCGCCAGCTGCGCCAGCGCCGAAGCTGTGAGTTAGGATGCCTCCGGCGGGCTCTGCGCGGGGAGCGGCGGCGTGACGCCGCACCCAATGCGCTCTTCCGGGCGGTACAGCGTGTCGTTCGTAAGCGTTGAGTTTCTCCCGTTTCGGGAGGCAGGAGCCCCGAGCTTGTCGAGGGGAAGGTGGGTTACATGGCAGTCCAACAGATCGCGCAAATTAGCTCCAATCCGGTTGGAGAGCGAATCGATCACGATGACGATGCAGCCAAGTGGTGGATGACCGTGGCGCTGTTCAATGTCGTCGTCTTCGGAACGTTTGGCCTGATTGCGGCGGTGAAGATGGTTATGCCGGGACTGTTCGCGGGAGTAAGCTGGCTTGCCTGGCCCCGTATCCGCCCCGCGCACGTCAACGGCGTCGTGTTCGGCTGGCTCGTTCCGATGTCGATTGCGATGTTCCACTATTTCATCCCGCGTCTCTCCGGCGCTAAGCTCTACGGAACGCGGATTTCGCAAATCGCCCTGTGCATCTGGGAGACCGGCGTGATCGTCGCAACCCTCGGGCTGCTGAACCCGTGGGGGGGCGAGTTGCAAGCCGGATCGCTCAACCCCTGGTGGATGACCAAGGGGAAGGAATGGGAAGACTACAACGCGATATCGAACATCATCATCACGGTCGCGCTGTTGATGGTGGATTATGTCATCTTTCGCACGATCGCACAGCGACGCTACCGGCAGATCTATGTCGCCACCTGGTACGCAGTCGGCACCTTGCTCTGGACATCGCTTGTATACGTGGTCGGCAACTGGCCCGGGCAGGCGATCGACTGGACGCTGCATACCTATTTCGGCTGGGATGCGCTCCCGCACTTTGGATTTACCGGGTCGAACGACGCCAATGTCAACTGGTTCTACGGCCACAGCATCGTCGGCCTCGTCGCGACCCCCGGCGGCATTGCGCTCGCATACTACTTCCTGCCGAAGTCGATCAACGCGCCATTGTATAGTCACAAGCTGAGCATCATCGGCTTCTGGACGCTGGGCGCGATCTATTTCTGGGTGGGCGCGCACCACATGATCTACGGTCCGATCCCGTACTGGCTGCAGACGGTGGCGACCGTGTTCTCGTTCCTGCTGTTCATTCCGGTTGCGGCGGCTGTAATCAACTTCCTGGGCACGTCGCGCGGCGAGTGGCATCAGCTCAGAAACAACGTCGTATTCAAGTTCTTCATTGCCGGTACGGTGATGTATTTCCTCGTCTCGACCCAGGGCTCGTTCGAGGCGCTGCGCCCCGTGCAGGCAATCGTCCACTTTACCGATTACACGGTTGGCCACGCGCACCTTGCGCTGTTCGGCTTCGCTACGATGTTCGCGTTCGGCGCGGCGCTTTACGCGGCCCCGCGCATGTGGAAGCGTCCGCTGTACTCCGAAGGGATCGCCGAGTGGTCGTTCTGGCTGGCGTTTATCGGCATCACCATCTATGTCGTTTCGCTGACGGCTGCCGGCATCTACCAGGGCAAGCTTTGGATGGACTACCCGCACCTGCCGTTTATCGAAACGGTCGTCGCGATGGTGCCGTTCTGGCACGCGCGAGCCGGCGGAGGTGCGATGATGGTCGCCAGCATGGTCCTGGTCGCATTCAACGTGTATAAGACCGCGACGTCGCCCGCGCCTGCTGAAACGCGCGTCGCGGCAAAGGCGTGATAGGGGATGAGAAGAGCGCTTGCCGCGCTGGCAGCCTTCCGGGCTGGGGCCAACGTTCCGTTGGATCCTATGCGCGCTTCCGCGTGGCACTACGCTGGATTTCGCTATTCGTAAGCTCTCCCGTTTCGGGAGGAAGGAGCCCGGTCGAGGGCAGCCTAGAAGCGTCAGGGATAACTAAATGGCAAAGCCAAAAGCTGAACAATCCGTTCTATGGCTCGGGATCTTCGCATCGCTAACGATGGTCACGGCGCTCGTATTCACCGCGATTTTCCCGTCATACAACAATCGTTGGAGCACGAATACCGTCGACGGCGCGAAGTACTTCCGCGCGGTCCGCGCCGACACCGGGACGGGGTACTCAAAGCTGGAAGAAGAGGGCCGGTTGGTCTACCAGCGAGAGGGTTGCATGTACTGTCACACCCAGCAGGTGCGCCCGTTGCGCACGGAAATGATCCGTTACGGGATCCACCACTCGCCCGCGCCGCCAGCGGATGAGCGGGAGGGGATCTACGACGAGCCGCATTTCCTTGGCACCAAGCGCAACGGCCCCGATCTCTCTCGCGTTGGCGGCAAGTACAGCGACGACTGGCAGTTCTCGCATCTCTACAACCCGCAGCAAATGGTTCCTGGCTCGATCATGCCAGCGTTTACGTGGCTGTTCAGCAACGCGAACCCGGCCGATCCGAGCATGGCCCCGGTTCCGTCGCACGAGTGCGTCGCGCTGGTCGCCTATCTGCAAAGCCTGGGAGCGGACCGGATGATTTGGGATCCCGCGCTCAACGGCGGCAAAGGCGGCTACCGGCCGTGGCTTCTGCCGCAGGACAAACAAAACAGCCTCGCGGAGTCGCAAGCGGCTTTGATGAACGCCGCGAAGCCGATTCACGCGCCGCGCGTTTCGCAGTAGGAGGCACGCAAATGGCCCGCACCTGGAGCTACCGAAAGCGCGAGATCGTCATAAACGAAGTTCACCCGCGCGGAGTCCCCGCAGCCGCCGTCGCAATGATCGCGTTCGGCATCGTCATGATTGCGACCGTCCTCGGGTTCACCGTGTACGCTACCGAACACCAAGCCCCGGAGCCGGTGATAGTCGGTCTGCACAGCGACAGCTATCGGACGCAAGCGCCGGGCGGCAAGTAACGTACCCAGCCGGGACCGCGGGAGGCATCCTAAATAGGCCTATTCAGTGAGAAGCAGTCTTCGCTAACCGTAACAAACGATGCCGCCGCGCTGACCTGTTGCCTTTGCGGCTTGCCCGCGCGCGCGCCGGTCATTGTCATCGCCGGCGGCAGCGAGCGCATTTTCTGTTGTCACGGTTGCCGAAACGTCTTCCAAATCCTCAACGCAAGCGGCGCGCTCGCGCCCGGCAACGATCCCACTTCCTCCGCGATCTACCAGCAGGCCCGGGATCTCGGCCTAATTGGCAATGCTGCGCCAGCCGGCGTCTCTCCGGTCGCGTCGCCCGATTCGATGCCCATCGAACTCTCACACGAAGGCGGAGCGGTCAACGATCAGCGCCAGTGTGTCCTGCGCATCGATGATATGTGGTGCTCGTCGTGCGCCTGGCTCATTCAGCACGCTCTTCTTCGGCGGCATGGCGTATCAGGAGCGGACGTTTCGTTCGCATCGGACACCGCGCGCGTCACGTATCGTCCCGCCCGCATCGGTCCCGATGAGTTGGCGGCGACGGTGCGTTCGCTGGGCTACCATGTGCGCCCCCTCAGCGAGGCGGATGGCACGGGAGAGCGCGCTCGTCACCGCCGGGCGGGACTGATCCGGGCCTCGCTCACGTTTCTGTTCGCAATGAACGTGATGATGTTCCAGATCGCCCAGTACGCCGGTTACCAGGGAGCGGCATTCCTATGGATCCTTCTAACGCTCACCACGGTCGTCATGGCGCTTGCCTTTCCGATCTTTCACCGGGCGTTCCAGGCGGCGCGATTGGGCCACGCCACCATGGAGACGCTCGTCAGTCTCGGATCCCTGACGGCATACGCTTACTCGATCCAGCAAGTGCTCACCGGCGGGCGGCATGTCTATTTCGATACTGCGAGCATGCTCGTCGCGCTTGTGACGGTTGGCAAGTTTATCGAGAGCGGCGTCAGGGCGAGCACGATCGATGCATTGAGCATGCTGCATGGTCTCTTGCCGCGAAAAGCGTGCGTCCTCAACGAGAATTCGGAAGAGCGATTGGTCTCGATCGAGCGGCTGGAGCCAGGCAACGTCGTGCGTGTTCGGCCTGGAGAGCGAATTGCGGCGGACGGCGTTGTCGCGAATGGAGCGGCTGACGTGGACGAGAGCCTGATGTCCGGGGAGTCGCGACCGGTCGCCAAGACAACCGGCGACGCCGTGACCGGCGGGACGATCGTGCAGGGCGGCGCGCTCGATGTCCGCATTACGCGGGTCGGCGCGGACGGCGCCCTGGCGCGCATGATCGCCGTCGTCGACGAAGCTCTGCGGCGCAGAACGATCTCGGAGCAGCGGGCGGACAAGATTAGCCGCGTATTCGTTCCCGTGATCGTCATCCTCGCCGCCGCGACTGTCTTTGCGATGCTGGCCGGAGGACACGCGCTCTCCGAAGCGATTCCGCGCGCCGTCGCCGTGCTCGTAATCGCGTGCCCTTGCGCCTTGGGGATAGCGACGCCGCTCGCGATCAGCGCGGCCGTCGGCGCGGCGGCGCGCAAGGGCATTATCGTCGCGGATCCCTCCGTGTTCGAGAAGCTTGGATTAATCCGCGCGCTCGTATTTGACAAAACTGGCACGCTGACCGAAGGACGTTTTGCCGTTCACTGCCTCATGCCGTCAGACGCCGATGCGGCCCCGCTGGTCGCGCTTGAAAGGCTTTCCGAGCACCCGTTGGGTCGAGCGATAACGCGGTGGGCAACGGAAGGCGAGCCGGAGAACGTCTCCAGATTCGAGGCCGTCGCCGGAGCCGGGGTTCGAGGAATCGTTCGTGGCGCATCATGGTTTGCCGGGAATGCGCGTCTCGTTGCAAATCTTGGCGGCGGCATTCCGGAGAACTTGGCGGCGGAAGCGAACCGCCTGCAGGCGGAAGGTCTGAGCGTCGTTTATTGGGGTAGGGATGGGCGGGAGGTGACTGGCCTAATAGCCCTTGGGGACAGAATCAGGCCGGGCGCGGCAGACCTGGCGGGAGCGCTCTCGGCGCGAGGAATCACGACGCACATGGTGAGCGGCGACGCCGGGGAAACGGTTCGGGCAGCGGCGCAAGCGCTTGGAATCGAAACGTGGCAGGCGCAGGCGTCTCCCAGCGAAAAGGCTCAGTGGATCGACGACGTGCGCGGCGGCTTGCCGTCCGGCGCGTTGGTGGGCATGGTTGGGGACGGCGTCAACGATGCTCCTTCGTTGGCGCGGTCGGACGTTGGCATTGCGATGGCGACCGGCGCGGAACTGGCGTCGCGCGCCGCGCATGTGACGCTGCTCTCAACGGATCCGCGCCGCATCCGGGAGCTAATCGATCTCGCGAAAAAGGCGACTCGGATCATCCGCCAGAACCTGTTTTGGGCCTGTGCGTACAACCTGGTCTGCGTTCCGCTTGCGATGCTCGGTTACGTCCAGCCTGTCTGGGCAGCCGTTGCGATGATCGTGTCCAGTTTTACCGTGATCGTCAACGCGCGCCGGGCCGCTTAAATGTTCGCCGATTATCCGAAGCTGGCGAGGATTTCTGCCTGAGAGATCGTGGCGACGCCGACCTTCTTCACCGCCTCCGCGGCCGCGCGGTTGGCGAGGGTAACGGCTTCCACCGGCGTCGCGCCAACGGCCAGTGCCAGGGTCATTGCGCTGATGACCGTATCCCCCGCTCCCGCGACATCGTAGACCTCCACCGGACGCGCGGCGACATGGTGCGGAGAGCTGGGATGGCTTGCGAAGAAGAGGGAGAGGCCTTGCGAACCTCGCGTGATCAGGATGTGCTCCGAACCGGTGCGCGCAAGCAGCTCTTGACCGGCTTCCAGGACCTTAGCGTCGCTGTCCAGCGGCTCGGCGCCGACGGCCTGTCCGGCTTCCAGCAGGTTGAGCGTCAATACGGTGAGCGATGTCTTGGCGGTGATCGTCCGCGGCTTCAGGTTGCCGGTGATCGGGATGCCGCGCTCTTTCGCGATGCGGACGCTCGCATCGATAACTTCGGTTCCGAGGACGCCCTTGATATAATCGGAAAGCACGATCGCGTGAGCGTTCGCCGCAAGCCGTTCGATTTGGTCGATCAGCTTGGCGATAATGTCCGGCCCGAGATGGCCGCGCTTTTCGTGGTCGACGCGAACGATCTGCTGCGAGTGCGCAATTACCCGCGTCTTACGGGTGGTTGGCCGGTCCGTCAGCGTGATCAAACCGTCGACATCCGCGCCCTCGCCCCTCAGCGAGTCGCGTAGAGTCTCCGCGGCGGCGTCATCGCCGACCGTGCCGACAATCACTCCCGTGGCCCCGAGGGCGCACAGGTTGTTGACGACATTGGCGGCGCCTCCCGGAACTTGCGAATATCGTTCGGCATCGACGACGATAACGGGAGCTTCCGGCGAGATCCGGTTTACCTTGCCCCAGATATACTCGTCAAGCATAACGTCACCGACGACGACAATCTGCTTGCCGGAGAGGAGCGAGAATATTTCCTTGGCGCGTTGTTTATTCATGGTAACACTTTCGCTTAACTAGATTTACGCTTTAACTGTCAACTCAACCGGCGGCAGTCGCGGCCAGAGCGGAGAGAAGACAATGCAATGAGCACTTCATGACCTATTTGACTGGCGGCGCGCCGTTTTGGGACAGCGTTTTGTCCAGATATCAAATATTGCCGTTGCTCTACCGTGGCTGCGTTGGTAGTCTCCGGTAAAACACCAGGGTGATCGGGTCGGTGTAGAGCATGTCGACGGGCGCATCGCTGACAGGCAAGTCATCGATTTGAGCTGTCAAAAGCCCCACGGTTCGTTTGGCGCTGGTCCGGTCGACGCGGTAATTGGCGGTCAGATAGTGGACATAGGCGCGCGCTGCGGGGTCATGCAGCCTCAATCGGTCATGATACTCCAATTCGCTGAGTACGACAAGATCCGGCTTGCTGCGTTCCAGAGCCTCGACATCAAATGGCTTATCCGGCGGGTTGATGACGAGCGAGACCGGCGTGCGCGTTTCTTGCGGGAATTTGACCCAGCCCCATGGCTGCGGATACGTAAAATCCGGATTGAACGGAGGCGTCCAGAACCACGGAGTCGATGCCAGCCCAACGGATGGCGCCGGCGCGTGCGAAAGAACCGATTCCGCAATCCGGTCGCGAATGTCGATCCCGACCATCGGCATAATCGTCGTCGCGACGCCTAGAGCACTCAGCGCAACGCAGGCGTTCATCACGGCGAGGGCGATCGTACGCTTATGATCGACGCCCAATGAGAGCAGCCGCGCGGCCCAGAGCGCCAGGACGGGCAAGAGCGGAATTTCGTAGCGCGCATACCGGGATGCCGCCAGCGAGATCAGAAGGAAATAGGCAAGGGCGAAGACTCCAATGATCCCGTCGCCGCGCGAGCGCAGGAACAGCGCGCAGGCAACGCCGCCGAGCATCGCGCCAAGCATCGGCCAGCCGCCAACGGATACGGGCATGTTGTGGACGATGATATACCAGAAGCCCGGTCCCGTATGCTGGAAGTAGAGTTCCGGATGCTCGTATACGTGAACCTGTTCAAAATGTACATCGGCCAAAAACTTCGCGCGGTCCGCGATCGCTCCTGGGCAGCCTGCCGCGAATGCGGCCAGCGCCGCCACGAGTCCGGCCAAGGTTCGCCAGAGGGCCGATTTCACCTGTGCCGGTCCCTTGTCAGGACCAGGCGCCCACGCGACGATGTGTCCGGCGGCAAGGAGGGAGAGAATGACCAGCGCGCAGTTGTACTTCGTCGCCGCCGCAAGCCCCGCAAACACGCCGCTAAGCAGCCACGGCAGTACGCCACGGAATCCGCCGGTCTTTGCGGCCTCGACGCATTTCGATGCCCACAGGATGCTCAGCACGACCCAGAACGTCGCCGGGACATCCACGGTCGCGAAATGGGAATGTTGCACGTGCAAGGGCAAAATCGTCAGCGCCAATGCCGCCGCAAGGCCCACCGAATGCCCCCAGAGCCGCCGTCCGATGGCATAGGTCGCCCAAACGGCGCCGACGCCCATCGCGACCGTTACGAGCCGGGCGGCGAAATACGCATGGGCGAACGCCTTGGGATCGATCGCTCCCGTGGCCCCGATAATCGGCCCGATCAGGTGGTAGCCCTTTCCGATCACGCACGCGAAGGCGATCAGGATAAGCTGGAGCGTCCCGTAATTGTAGAAGTGCGGGACGAACCCGCCGTGCGCAATGTCAAGGCCGCCGAACGCGGGCAAGGAGTGCATCAGCACGACCGACTCGTCCGGATGGTACGAGAAGGAGTGCAGCACGTTGGGGAGGCCCCATCCCAGCCCTACCAGGCGCAGTCCCGCCGCTGTCAGAAGCACGATGGCAAGAGCGATCGGTATCCGCTGAAGCAGGGTCGGCGGCGCGGGAGGGGCGGCGACTGCAGGCGGCGGAGTTTTGGGAGCAGTCCCAGGCGACGATTTGCGGCGTGTGTTCACGCGCCTTTTGGTGTTTGGCATATTGTGGTTTCAGTTCCCCCAACAGCGCCGATTTTGACGCGCAGGGCGGGGTGTGGATATCTCTTCGAGCCGCGAGATCCTTATGGTGCGCCTACGCCGGCGGTGCAGGCCTGAAGGATATTTGCGAAAACGCGCTTCCAGCGCGTCGTAGATATCCCAATTCGCAAATCTTAATACCTTCCATTCATGCGCATCGAGGAACGCATCGCGCTGGGCGTCCAGGCTCCTGGTCTCCCCATGACTTTCGCCATCGATCTCGATGACCAATCGACACTCGTTGCAACAGAAGTCGACGATATACGGGCCGATTGGCTCCTGGCGGCGAATGCTGCTGATGGATAGGTCGCTTTCGATAACTCTCAGGGCTCGCGCGTTGGCCGCTGGGTAGAGCGAAAGAAAGGACCTCTTCGCTCTATCCCCCCAGAGCCGCCCGGCGCTCCTTGAGCTTGGCTTCCTTTTCGGTCAGTTCCGCATAGCGCTCGCGGTCCTTAGCCACAATGTCCGGCGCGGCATTTGCGACGAATCGCGGGTTGGCGAGTTTGCCGCCGACAACGCGAAGGTCCTTTTCGACGCCGGCAAGCTCGGTTTCGATGCGTGCCCTTTCTTTGTCGAAGTCGATCACGCCTTCAAGCGGCAGATACAGGTCCAGCCCAGGCGCGATCGGCAGAGCGATCGATTTCTTATCCGCCGGCGCTTTCGGCGCCAGTACAAGCGAGCGAACCTTGGCGAGAGTCTCGAACGCCAGCGCGTTGTCCTTAAGCACCCAGCCGGAGTCGTCCTCGGAGACCAAAGTGGCGTCGAGCGGCAGCGACGGGGCGATGCTCAGTTCGGCGCGGGCGTTGCGGACGGCGCGGATTGCGGTGATCAGCAGGTGCATCTGACGTTCCGCTTCGTCGTCGATCAGCGCGTCGTCGGCGACGGGATAGGGCGCGAACATGATGCTGGTTTCGTGCCCGATGCTCCGGAAGATCTCCTCGGTGAGGAACGGCATGAACGGATGCAGGAGACGCAGGGATGAATCCAATACATCGATCAGCGCTCGACGCGCGCGGGCCTTTTCCTCAAGGTCGTCGCTGCGCAATGCCGGCTTGGAAAGCTCGACAAACCAGTCGCAGTAGTCGTTCCAGAAGAACTCGGTAATCGCGCGGCACGCTTCGTCGAGATCGTATGTCTCCAGCGACTCGCCGACGGTGCGGGCGGTGCGCTGCAGGCGGCTATAGATCCAGCGTACGTGCAGCGGGGCGTCTGCCAGGTTCTCGGGCGAATCATCGCCGGTGACGGCGGCTTCGTTCATCAGAGCGAACCGTGCGGCATTCCAAATCTTCGTGCAGAAGTTGCGCGATTCGGGGATACGGTCTTCGCTAAACCGGATGTCCTGCCCTTTTGACGCAAGGCGCATCAATGAGAAGCGCAGTGCGTCCGCGCCATACTTGTCGATCATTTCCAGCGGGTCGATTCCGTTGCCCAGGCTCTTGGACATGCGCCGGCCCTGCTTATCCAGCACGGTGGCATAAATGTAGACGTCGTCGAACGGCGCTTTGCCGGTGAACTCGACGCCGGTCATAATCATGCGCGCCACCCACAAGAACAAGATCTCGCGCGCCGTTGTGAGGACGTTCGTCGGATAGAAGCGGCGAAGATCGTCCGTGTCGCCGGGCCAGCCGAGGGTCGCGAACGGCCACAGGGCCGATGAGAACCACGTATCGAGCACATCTTCGTCCTGACGCAACGTATCCACCGGGACGCCCAGCTTGACGGCGGCGTCGGCGATCGTCTTCGCTGCGGTAAAGCGGCCATCGTGCGCGTAGAAAATCGGGATGCGATGCCCCCACCAGAGCTGGCGGGAGATGCACCAGTCGCGGATGTTTTCGAGCCAGTCGAGGCTGATCCGCTTGTAACGATCGGGAATAAACTTGACCGAATCGTCTTCGATCGCGGCAACGCACTTCTCGATCATCTTCGTGCCAGCCATGCGCGCAAACCACTGCTCGGAAAGAAGCGGCTCGATGATCGTGTGACAGCGTTCGCACGTGCCGACGGAATGGCGGTAGTCCTCGATGTTGACGAGGTAGCCTTGCGCGGTTAGATCTTCAACAACCGCTTCGCGCGCTTCTTCACGGGTGAGCCCCGCGTACTTGTCGCCCGCCTCCGCGGTCATGCGCCCGGTCTCGCCGATGACGACCGTCATTGGCAGGCCGTGGCGTTTGCCGGCTTCGTAGTCGTTGAGGTCGTGCGCTGGCGTCACCTTCACGGCGCCGGTGCCAAACTCGAGCGAAGCGTAGTCGTCGTAGATCAGCGGGATGTGCCGCCCGGTCAGCGGAAGGATCAGCATGCGCCCTTCCATGCCGGCGTAGCGCGGGTCAGCGGGATTCACCGCAACCGCCGTATCGCCAAGCATCGTCTCGGGGCGAGTCGTCGCGACCGTTACGGAGCCGTTGCCGTCCACGAAGTCGTAGCGGATATGCCACAGATGGCTGTCCCGCTCAACATATTCGACTTCGATGTCCGAAAGCGCGGTCGCGCAGCGCGGACACCAATTGATGACGCGCGCGCCCCGATAGATCATGCCCGAGTCGAACATGCGCACAAACTCTTCGAGGATCGCGTCCACATACGTCTCGTCCATCGTGAAGCGCTCGCGCTCCCAATCGAACGCGCATCCGAGCCCCTGCATCTGCGAGATGATCCGTGCGCCGTATTGCTGCTTCCAGGCCCAGACGCGCTCAAGGAATTTCTCGCGGCCCAGGTCGTGGCGGGTGAGCCCTTCACGGGCGATCTCTTTTTCGACGACGTTCTGCGTGGCGATCCCGGCATGGTCGACGCCCGGCAGAATCAGCACCTGCCGCCCCTGCATCCGACGCCACCGCCCAAGCGCATCCTGGATCGTGTAGCAAACGGCGTGCCCCATGTGCAGGCTCCCCGTAACATTGGGCGGCGGGATGGTAATCGTATACGGCCGGCCATTGCCCTCTTGCGCCTCGGGCTTGAAATATCCCGCGCTCTTCCAGTCTGCGTACCATTTGGCCTCGACGGCCTTCGGATCGAATTTTGTTTCCACTCGGAACCTACCTTCCACATCGACTAACTCAGCGCCCTGAGGAGCCCGGCCTCAACTCGCGGCCTCTCAAACACACAAAGCCCCGGCGTGCCTCGCACGAACTGCCGGCTGCGTTGCCGGCCTTCATGCAAGGACGCCGGGGCTCGAAAAGCCCAGCGCGGTACCACCTTGCTTCCGCGGACGAATCCGCGGCACTCGAACGAACATGGCTCCAGGGCGACGTTCAGCGCTTCGCGGCGGAGGTTTTCACCAATTCCTCCTCTCTGCAAGCCACGGGCAGCGCCTACTCTTCCCTCTCACGGCCTTGATGCTGCATTATACCATGCATCTCGTCTTCCGCTTGACATCGGTCCCTCTGGCGGGTTACCATAAAGCCAGTACCGCAAGTCGCTTCCGGGGTGTACCTTCATGAGCCAGCATTCTCCGCGGCCGAGTTCATCCGTGTCCGCCAGACAGACGCGCGTCGTCATTCCGGTCAAGGTGGATGGCGCTAAGCTGACATTCGCCTTCGGGCAACATCTTCCTGATTTGGTGGATGGCGCGCGCGCGGAGGTCGTGATCGATGCGGAGTCGATTGCGGACAAATATCTGCTCAAGCTCCTGCAGGCCGAGCAAATTGTCGATTTGCTCGATGTGGATGCGCAAGTCCTTATTGAAATGCGTCCCTGTGTGCTCCCCGCCGAGTTGCTGCGTAAGCTGTATGTCCCAAGCCGCCGCCTGCAGGCGGCGGGCGGCCGGTATGTGGAGGTGACGCTGACGTCGCCGCTTCGATTACGGCTGAGCGGTGCGCGGCGCGGCGCGTTCACGGGAGGCAGCTGCGTCATCCCCGCGCTCGGGGATCGCCCGGCGATCAGCCTCAACCAGGCCTTTACGTTTATTTCCGAGGTGTACGAGCCAGACCGCCAATCCCATGTCGGCAATGCGTTTCTTCGCGGTCTCTTTTTCAACGAGCAATCCGATGCCTGGTCCCGCCTCGAAGATCTGCGCAAAGCCTACGAGAGGCGGTTTCAGGATTACCTCACCCAGCAATTCGCCATCAATACCAAACGCAAGCGGCTTTCCGACCCTCCATCCTTTGAGGAATGGCTGGAAGGCAAGCGACGCCAGACGACGATGGAATTCTAACCGGCCCTGCAAGCGGGAACTAACGGCAATTGATTCTCGCTATGGATTCATGTAGTGTCGAGGCGAATGTTGAAATATCGTCGATATTCGATTGTTTCGCACTTCGAGATGGTGGATTTTGGCGGAAATTACATTTGCCGTGGTAAACTAATCGCAAGAAAACGTCCATTCGCTGCATCGTCGCAGCGGTTGCCTACGGGTAATTGACCGCTAACCTCGCGTTTCGTGGTCTGGACGTTTGGAGGAGAGCTTGGGTACACGTTGCATGGCCGGCGGGTCGCTGATGGCCGCCGCCCTCATCCTAGCATTACCGGTCGGAGCAAAGGCTGCGGAGCTTCGCGACACGAATCCGATTAAGACCAACTCGATCGGGCTCGTTGCGCCGACCGCGTCCGTAAGTGCGTCATGGGAATCTCCCAACCGTCTGACCGTCGCGGCGACGATCGAAAAGCTCAAGGGCGAAGACGGTCCCGCATGGCTTGCCGCGCTCGGCATGCCGTCGAACAACGTGCTCAAACGCGTCGCATTGGATCAGGATCGGCTCGACAGAAGCCTCGCACGCTCAATCGTTTTCCGCGGCAATACGCAGCATAAGACGATCGCGCTGACGTTCGATGATGGCCCTCACCCCGTTTATACTCAACGCCTTCTGCTTACCCTGCACGATCTTGGCGTGCCCGCGACGTTCTTCGTTGTCGGCAAACAGGTCGAAAAGTATCCCGAGCTCGCTCGCGCGATCGATGCGATGGGCTATCCGATTGGAAATCACACGTACGACCATTGCAGTCTGCTGAAGATTCCGGGCAATTATGTACCGACTGAGATTTTGGCCTGCGGTTATGCGGTCAAAGCCGCAATCGGCACGACCCCGCATCTGTTCCGGCCTCCCGGCGGCGAATTCGACAAGCTGGTTGCGCAGGAAGCCGTCGAGATGGGATACCGGACGGTTCTCTGGACCGACGACCCCGGCGATTTCGCGAAGCCAAGCGCGGACATAATCGTCAAGCGCGTCCTGTCCCATGCCAGCTCCGGCGGCATCATTCTGCTGCACGACGGCATTGAAGAAACGCTCGAAGCCCTTCCTCGCATCGTCGATGACCTGAGACAGGACGGTTACGAGTTCGTCAGCGTCGATGACCTCATCCGCCAGCACGATGCCGATGTCCGCGCGGCCGCAACCGCCGAGCCGGTTCCGCAACTCGCTACGAAAACCCGCCAGAGCCGGTAGCCGTTCCAGCGACAGGGACTTGTCTTCACATCCCTAGAACGGCGCCTGAACCGGGCTCAACAGCCGTGGCAGCGGCGGCGTATCGTAATCGGTGGCGCTTTGGCGCATCGCCAGAGGCGACTTGCCAAACTCCTGCTTAAAACTACTCGAAAAGTGGTAGGGCGTCGCGAAGCCGAAGATCTCCGCAATCTGACCAATGGAGTAGTTGCTGCGCAAGAGAAGCGTCGCGGCGCGCTCCAGGCGAATCAGCCGGACGGTCTTCGCGGGAGATTGGTTCAATGCCGCCTTGAAGAGGCGGCAAAGATGCTCCGGAGAAACATGCGCGGCCTCCGCTAGCTCGCCAAGCGGAATGGGGGCCGAAGGATCCGCGTCGATGCGGTCGTAGATATAGCTGCACGCCACTTCGATCGCCTGAGACGCGTTTTTTTGTCGAACGGAGCCAACCGCGCTTTGGCCGGAGAAAAACACGGACAGCAGGTGAGCGACATCCATCCGCAGCAGTTCCCGGTCGTCGGAGTTGCCCCACGTCAAGATGTGCCTGTACAGCGACGCCATTAGATCATCGCCCGACCAGATCTGCCGGACCAGCGGCCAATCGTCGATCGACGGCAGGATCGAGTACGGGTCGAGCATGTGGAAACGGAAATAGGCGTGCCGCGTTCGCCGCACGGGATCCCACAAAAAGTGATCGTCCTCGCCCGGGCGGCAGAGGATCATACTCTCCTGCGGGGCATCGACGGAGACCCGGCCGCGCGTGTACACGGCGTCGCCTTCCATCAGCCAGATGAATTCCCACTCGCGCACGGTCCGCGGTCCGTACGATGCGCCGGGCGGATAGGTGGCGATTCCCATTTGTCCGACATCAATCTGGAGCGTTTCCAGAGCAAACGGTAGAAACACCGTCTTCGTGTCCATGCCTGCAGCTTACCCTGTGCGCGTTCAAGAATCGCGCAACACGGCGCAATGCGCCAGGGCGATCGCATTTATAACTGTTAGCAGCGGCGCGTGTCCGGCCCTGAAAGGGTCGGACTGTGTTGAGAAAGCCCGTGAACGGGCCTAATCGGTAGACGGCCAGCATTTTCGTGAGCCGGCAGCCCGATTGATGGGGCTCGACATCTCAGGACGGTCGTTCACGGCCGGAAACCGCGCCAATATCGGTGACAATCGTTGATATTAGAAGATGCGATCGCCCCCCGCAATGCGCTGATCCTCCCGCCCTCCCGCCCGGGATTCCGCTTTCAACGACGCGTCCAATTCCCCGGTTGCCTGCTTGCGTTTAGCTGCGCGAGCCTCTAAAATGCCCTTATGAGCATCGACGTTTCATCACCCGGCACGCAAGCGGTTCCTCGTGCCGCCGATATTCGCGCCGCGTTGGTTCTGACCGGGTTGACGATCGCGTGGATGGTGATCGAAGGCGCGGCGTCTATCTGGTTGGGGGCGGCGTCCCGGAGTCTGCTTCTGGAAGCATTCGGGATCGACAGCGTGATCGAATTGATTAGCGCGGGCGTGATCCTCTGGTGGCTGATCTCAGAGATGCGCGCAAGCTCGGGCCGCGATGCTCCCGCGCAGCTTGAGCGCCGCGCGGCAACGGCGGCCGGAGCGCTGCTCGTTGTTTTGAGCGTCTATGTTGTCGCAAGCGCCGTGCTCGGGCTAATCCGCCATGTCGTCCCGAACGCCAGCGAAAGCGCATGGGGCATCCTGATTGGAGTGGCCGCGAAGATCGGCATGCCGCTACTGGCCGCCGCGAAGCTGAAGGTCGCGGCGCGCCTAGGTTCGCGCGCGTTGCGGGCGGATGCGATGGAGGCGATTACGTGCGGCTATCTCTCGGTTGCCATGGTGGTTGGCCTCGCGGCATCGTGGCTTGCGGGCTGGTGGTGGGTGGACTCCGCCGCATCCCTTGCGATCGTCCCGCTGCTGATTCGCGAGGCAAGGGAGGCGTTTACAGGTGAATGCGGCTGCCATGGCGAATGTGCTGCGGAGGATGCCGCGCCGAATAAGGATTAATGGAATCAATGATCGGCTCGGCAGGTTTGCCGGGGCCGCTCCCGCGCATAATCGAAAGAAGACGCGCTAATATGTTGGTTCGATTAGCCGATATTTCCTAGCAATCGAGTATTATAGTGGCGTCAAATTCACCGCATTGAATGCGGTCTATCCTGCTGGTTTCGTTTATTCAAGTCGTAAAGTTTCCCCATAGGTGCTGAAATGCCAGATAAAGATCGAATTTTTGAAGAGCTTCTCCTCCTTTCGCGCAGGCTTGGCGACGCGAGTCACGACTGGGCCATTCTCGGCGAAGGAAATACGTCCGCTTTCGTGGATGAAGAGACGTTTCTCGTCAAGGCCAGTGGTTCGAGCCTTGCGACGCTTACGCGCGAGCAAGTCTGCGTGGTCCGCTTCAAGCCGATTCTGGATGCATTCGATGCCAAGATCGAGTTGACGGACAAGCAGGTGAGCGAACTTCTGCTCAGTTCCGTCGTCGGCGGGGATGGCCGGATGCCGTCCGTGGAGACCCTGTTCCATGCCTACCTGTTATCGTTGCCCGACGTATCGTTCATCGGTCACACGCACATAACGAGCATTAACTCCATATTGTGCTCGGCGGCCGGTTGGCAGCTCATGGAAAACGCGGGCCGGATGTTCCCGGACGAGATCGTCGTCTGCGGCGAAGCGCCCTGCTGTATTCCATACGTGGATCCAGGCTTGCCGCTTGCGCGCGAAATCCGGACGAAGGTGACGGCGTTTATCGGTAAGTATGGGACATATCCCAAGACCATCTACATGCAGAACCACGGCTTTATCGCTCTCGGCAAGAGCTCGAAAGAGGTCGACGCGATTCACCAGATGGCGGATAAAGCCGCGCGCGTCTTGCTCGGCACGATGACCTTCGGCGGTCCCAAGTGGTTCAGCCAGCAGGTTGTCAACCGCATCGCGAACCGTCCCGATGAGCACTACCGCCAGAAGGCGCTGGGACTAGGGGCCGAGCGCGCTTAAGCCGCGCGTACGGTCGCTTGCGGATCCTATCGGCGATCTTTGGGAGCCGCTTCCATGGCCGCATGGCCATTTTCACTCGCGTCGCGCATGGGACCGATAGGCTGTCTTGAGCCAGTGTTCCGTACGCTTTAGAACTAAGGATTCAACGAAATGACGGATATCATCGAAAACTATCGGGTGGTCGCGGAGAAGCTTCCCAACCACTACTCTCGCTGGCATCTTCGCGGCGCTGGCCTCGACGCCCTGAGCGAAGAGGTGGTGGAGCTTCCCGAGATCGGTCCCGACGAGCTTGTCGTACGACACGATACGTGCGGCATATGCTTCTCGGACATCAAAATCATCAACCTCGGACCGGAGCATCCGCGCCTGATCGGGCGCAACATGGTGGACGAACCGGTGGTCATGGGCCACGAGGTTGCGCTGACCGTTGCGAAGGTCGGCGACGGGATCAAGGACAAGTTTAAGGTCGGCGACCGGTTTATCGTGCAGGCGGATGTCTACTTCAAGGGCGCGAATATCGCCTACGGCTATGTTCTCGACGGCGGTTTCTCGCAGTACGGCATTGTCGGCGAGGAAGTCCTGCGCGGCGATGAAGGCTGCTACCTTCTGCCGCTTAAGGATGACACCGGTTACGTCGAAGCGGCCCTCGTCGAGCCCTGGGCCTGCGTCGTCGCCGCGTACGAATATCCCAACTTCCGCCAGGGCGTAAAAGCCGGCGGCAAGACGCTTGTCTATCAGAAGAGCAAGGCTCTCGGCGCGCTTGCGGCCAAGGATGTCACCGGCAAGGACGGTCCAGCGGCCGTCTTCGAGGCAATCGATTCGCTCGATGCGCTCGACGCAAAGGTCGCATCGCTGACCGGCGGCAAAGGCTTCGACGACATTATCGTGATCGGAACGCCGACGGCGGCTGAAGTCGAGAAGCTGTCCGTTGCGCTCACCAAATACGGCATCTTCAACGTGGCGCTCTCCGAACCGCTCGCGGAACCGGTCACCATCGATATCGGACGTGTCCACTATGACCACCTTCTCTATATCGGCGGACTGGCTAAGACGGCAGCCGACGCCGCCAAGGCTTACGAGAACAATCGTCGCGGCGATCTGAAGGGCGGCGGCACGATCTGGTTTATCGGCGCGGGCGGCCCAATGGGGCAGATGCACGTCCAGCGCGCGATCATGCACGAAAACCCGCCCAAGACGATCGTGGTCACCGACGTCAGCGATGAGCGGCTCGCGCGCATCCATGAACGATTCGGCGCCAAGGCAGCGGAGCGCGGCATCGAGATCGTCGCGCTAAATCCGAACTCGATCGGCGATGCCGCTTATGCCGCCGAACTGACCAAGCTCGGGCCGTTCGACGACATAGTCTGCCTCGTCCCTGCTCCCGCGCTGGTCGCCCAGAGCGCGCCGTATTTGGGCGTAAAGGGCGTCTACAACATTTTCGCGGGAGTTGCTAAGGGGGTGAGCGCCAAGCTCGATCTTGGCGCGGTCCTGACGAAGAGCCAGCGATTTGTCGGCACGTCGGGTTCGAGCATCAAAGACTTGCAGCACACGCTCGACCTCGTCCAGGAAGATAAGCTCTCCACTAATTCGTCGCTCGCGGCGATCGGCGGCCACGCGGCCTTCCGGGATGGCCTCGGGGCGGTCAAGGCCGGCGCGTTTCCTGGCAAGTGCGTGATCTTCCTGCAAATCGACGACCTCCCGCTGACGTCGCTCGATGAAATGAAAACGAGCCTGCCGACGGTGTACGCAAAGCTGGAAGACGGCAAGTTCTGGACGCAGGAAGCCGAAGACGAGCTTCTCAGGCTGAAGCTCAAAAAATAGGAGCGTTCGCCGCGCGGGCGCGTGAAGCGGACGACTTCTGCGCCTCGATGGACCCGTGCGCGCTTCCGCGCGGCTCAGCGCTTCGTACGTTTAACGCATAAACTCCTCCCGTCACGGGAGCAAGGGGCCCCGAAGGGGAAGGTGGGCCTAAAAAGGATCTGAAATGTCACGACTCACAAATCGCGCGGCCCTGGTAACCGGCGCCGCGCAGGGGCTGGGCGAAGCAATCGCCCGGCGTCTCGCCGCAGAGGGCAGCGATGTTGCCCTGATCGATATTAGCCTGGAGAAGGCACGGGAGGCGGCCGCATCGATCGCCAAGGACACGGGGCGTAAGACGATCGCCCTCAAGGCCGATGTCACCAGCGACGTCGAAATGGCCGCGGCCGTAGCCGCAACCGTCGAGGCGTTTGGCAAGATCGACCTTCTGGTCTCCAACGCCGGCATTCTGAAGGCCGCCGATATCACCGAGTTCGCGGCCAGCGATTGGAAGCGCGTCATCGACGTCAATCTGGTCGGCTATTTCGTCTGCGCGCAGGCAGCCGCGAATGCGATGATCCCGAACAAATACGGGACCATCGTGCAGGTGAACTCGAAGTCCGGCAAGAAGGGCAGTTTCCGCAACTCCGCGTACGCCGCATCGAAGTTCGGCGGCATCGGCCTGACCCAGAGCATCGCGCTCGATCTCGCCCCGCACAACATCCGCGTGAATGCGGTCTGCCCTGGCAACCTGCTCGACGGCTCGCTGTGGCAGCAGAGCCTCTACGAGCAGTATGCGCGCACGCAGGGACTGACGCCTGATGAGGTGCGGAAGAAGTACGAATCACAGGTTCCGCTCGGTCGCGGCTGTACCTACGAGGATGTCGCCAATGTCGTCGTATTTCTCGCCTCCGACGAATCGAGCTACATGACCGGCCAGGCGATCAACGTCACCGGCGGCCAGGAAATGCGGTAGGCATTTCTCAAACACGTAACGCGCCCGGCAGCTGTTCATGCTGCCGGGTGCGTTTGTGCGTGAGCTAGAGCGAAGGTCTGACCTTACCTCGCCAGATGCTGGTTAACGACGATGTCGAGGCTGATGTTGAGCCTTTCCAGTGCGGTGCGCAGTGGGCTAAACCCGGCGGATGCGGTCGCGACGTCACCGGCGCGCGCGGCCATCTCGACCGCGAGAGCTGCCTGACCGGCTTCGGTGGCGCCGAGGCTGAGCAGCGATCCCTTGAGCTTGTGGGCGGCCTTCTGGGTGGCGACGGCATCGGATTCGGCGAGGGCTTGTTGGAGCTGTGAAATCGTTACGGGCGACTCCATGCGGTAGATGTCGATCATCTCGCGAAGGAGGTCCTTGTCGCCTTCGACCTGGGACAGGGCAGTCGTCAGATCGTATCCCGCGAGCTCATCGGGAGCTTCGGGAGCCGGTCCCGTCGGCAAAGCCGCGATGGCCGCCTGTTCGCCAAGCGACTCGATTACTTCGATCAGTTGATTGATTTGCAGCGGCTTCGGGACATAGGCATCCATGCCGCCTTCAATGCACCGTTCGCGGTCGCCCTTCATCGCGTGAGCCGTCATTGCGACGATCGGCATGTGTCCGCCGTAGGTCGATTCATGAGCGCGTATTGCCGCGGTCGCCTCGAAGCCGTCCATCTCCGGCATCTGGATGTCCATCAAAATCAGGTCGAAGTTGTGGCTCTTGAACAGTTCGACCGCGAGCCGTCCGTTGCCCGCGAGGGTCACGTGATGCCCCCGCTTTTCGAGCAGACGCACCGCGAGCCGCTGGTTGACAATGTTGTCCTCGGCGAGGAGGATGTTGAGCTCCCGGTCGGCCAGGGAGTGAATATTGAGCCTCGGCTCCAAGACGTTCATCCGCGTGCTCGACGACCCAAGCGCGGTCACGATGCCGTTGAAGACGTCGGACTGCTTGAGCGGCTTGGTGAGGTAGGCGGCGACTCCGATCTCCCGGCAGCGTCTGGCATCTTCCTGACGATCCCCCGACGAGAGCATCATGAGAGTCGCCTTGGCAAATTCGGGGTGCTGCTTGATTTGCTCGGCGAGCTCGAAACCGTCGACTTCGGGCATCATGCCGTCCAGGAGAACGAGCGGGAATGGCTCGGCTGCATGTTCCAATGCCTCCATCGCGGCCTTGGCGCTTGCGGCCAAGACGGGTTGCATGTCCCAGTTGGTGAGCATATCCGCCAAAATGCGCCGGTTCGTCGCGTTATCGTCCACGATAAGAACGCGCAGGCCGCGCAGGTCGTCTGCTGTCGGTTTCGGCGCCGGCTTCTCTTCGTTGACCAGAATATTGGCCGTGAAGTGGAACGTGCTGCCCTTGCCCGGTTCGCTTTCGACCCAGATCCGGCCGCCCATGAGAGCCACAAGTTGCAGCGAGATCGCCAGGCCGAGGCCGGTGCCGCCGTAGCGGCGAGTTGTGGAGCTGTCCGCCTGGGCGAACGCCTCGAAAATGCGCGCTTGCCGGTCCGGCGGGATGCCGATGCCGGTGTCGCTGACTGCAAAGTGAAGGGTAATATCCCTCCCCCTGCGGCTTTCGGCCTCGACGCGAACCACGACCTCGCCCTTCTCGGTGAACTTGATGGCATTTCCGACGAGGTTCACAATGATCTGGCGCAGGCGTCCCGGATCGCCGATCAGCGCTTCCGGAACTCCGTTATCGATGTCGAGCGCTAGCTCAAGTCCCTTGCCGTGCGCGCGCACCGCGAGACCAACCATGGCATCGCCAAGCCGTTCGCGGATTTCGAAGGGGATCGGGTCGAGATCGAGCTTGCCGGCTTCGACCTTCGAGAAGTCAAGGATGTCGTTGATGATTGTCAAAAGCGAATCGGCCGACGACTTGACCATTCCCAGGTATTCGCGCTGTTCCGGCGTGATTTCCGTATCGAGAGCCAATTCCGTCATGCCGATGATGCCGTTCATTGGCGTCCGGATTTCGTGGCTCATGTTCGCTAAGAACTCGCTCTTGGCGCGTGTCGCGGACTCGGCGGTAGCCTTGGCTTTTTGCAGTTCGGCCTCCGCGAGCTTACGCTGGGTGATGTCCTGCATCTGCGAGACGAAGTGAATCGGATTGCCTTCCGTATCGCGCACCAGCGAGTCGCTCTGCAGCGCCCAAACGAGCGGGCCGTTCTTGTGCACGTAGCGGATCTCGTTTTGATAGGTTGGGGCCTCGCCGGAGAGTACGGTTTGCTCGCATTCGAGCTCGCTGCTCAGGTCTTCATGGAACACCAGGTCGTGACGGTTAAGCGCGAGCAATTCATCTTGCGTATACCCGAGCATTTTCGACAGCGCGGCGTTGGTTTGGACCATCTTGCCGCCGGGTTCAACCAGGGCCATGCCAGTCGCGGAGTATTCAAACGCGCCCTTGAATCGTTGTTCGCTCTCTTGCAGCGCGGCGAGGGCGGCGGTGCGCTCGGAAAGCAGCGCCTGCTTGGCTTCATAGTCCGCCGTGTGGCTCATGGCGGCGGCGATCAAGCCGACCATTACGTGCAGGACGTGCATGTCGGAATCGCCGAATGCGTACGGTTCCGCGGAGAGAACTTTCAGGACGCCGATGACTTTGCGGTCATAATAAAGGGGCAGCACGATCATCGAGCGCGCGCCGACGCGGCGGCATTCTTCGATGTCCACGCGCGAGTCCGCCTCGGCGTCATCGCACCGCATGATCTTGCCGGAGCGTACGCTAAGCCCGGAGAAGCTGGTGGCCATGGGACGGCGAAAGCCAATATGCGATGCGGCGCGGCCGGACGCTGTTCGATAGACCGTGTCGTCGCCGTCGACCAGTTCGATTACAGCGCCGCTGGCATTGGTAATCTCCTGGGTTCGTTCGACGCTAAGCGCCATAACGGCGTTTAGATCGAGTTCGGCGGTCGCAATATCGTTCTGCGTGGCAATGATGGCTGTGAAGCGCTCGCGCTCCTGCTTGAGGGTCTCTTCGACGCGTTGCTTTTCAAGCTCGGACTTTTCGAGGTCCATCTGGCGCAACTTGACGTTGGCGGTAAGTTGCCGTTTGTCGTTGCGCAAGGCTTCCGTCTGGCGCTTGATCCCCTTGAACATGGGATCGACCATCACCAGCGCGATCAGGATGAGGACCGACGCGGCGAGATCGAAGTAGACCTCGTTCGTCGGGATAGCGCTGTGTTCCATGCCGACGAGCATGATCGTTCTGACCGCAAAGCAGAAAAGGGCTGCCGCGATCATCGTCCACGCCCATTGTTTGCCGTACTGCCAGTTCATACGCAGAGCGCAACCGACAGTGGCGACCTGACAAAGGAGGGCGATCACTAACATGACTTGCGTCGTCAAATGATAATGCATAAGCGCTAAGACAAATAATGCCCCGGCAGCCCCTTCGCCGCCGGATCCTGCATCTATTATGCCCCGTATTGTGCCATTCGAGGAGCGTTTCTCGAAACGAAGCTTGTCATGTTTACGTTTTAGGCGCAAAATTGGCGGCGAAAAAGCTCTATTGCGCTGTTCGCCGCCAGGTATTGCAGTATTCCGCACTCACGTAAAGGATTATGACAATGCTTGCGGTAACACGACCGTCACCACCGTCCCGTCGCCTTGGATGCTTTCGATTGACAGAGTGCCCGCATGCGCTTCGACAATGGTTCGGCAGATCGCCAGCCCAAGGCCGGTGCCGCCTTTCGTACGGGCACGCGATGTATCGACGCGGTAAAAGCGTTCTCCGATATGCGGCAGGGCTTCCGGCGGAATCCCTTCGCCCGTGTCGGTGACCTTGACCGTGACGCGGCCGCCTTCGACGGACGCGTCAAGAGTGACGCTTCCATCCGGAGGCGTATGCCGCTTGGCGTTGCTGAGAATGTTGGTAAAGACTCGGGTCAGCAAATGAAGGTCGCCTGCTACCCGGATTTCGGGGTCGAACGCGCCAATAACGGCGTCCGGTCCGTCCAGCGCCGAGACGGCATCGATTGCGATCCCCGCGGCCTCTCGCAGCAAGATCTTATCGTTCTGAATTGCCAGCTGACCGGCGTCGGCGCGTGCGAGCAACAAGAGATCCTGGACGATCCGGCTCATGATATCCGCCGCCTGGTCGATCGTGCGGATGGTCGCCGTGCTTTGCGCGACGGTTCGCTTGCTCGAGAGGGCCAGCGATGTATGGGCCTTGATGACCGTCAGAGGCGTGCGCAACTCGTGGGATGCGTCGGCGGTCAGGCGGCGCTGTTGTTCGAGAGACTCGGCCAGACGTTCGATCGCATCCTGAAGGCGGTCCAACGTAGAGTTAAAGGTAGACGCCAGTTCCGCGAACTCGTCGCCGCCCTTTACGGGGAGACGGCTGTTAAGATTATCCGCGCTAATACTTCGCGCCGCCACCGTAAAATCACGGACCGGGCGAAGCGCGCGGCCCGTGAGCAGCGCTCCGCAGAGGCCGGCGAGCAGAAGAGCAAGCGGGCTGATCAGCAAGACAGTGCGACTCAAATGCCGAAGCTCGTCGTAGACGCTCGTTAAGCTGCGCGCAACCTGGACGACGCCGATGATCTTGCCGTCCGACCGAATCGGGACGGTGCACAGTCTTGCCGGATGCCCTTTGATTGAGATCGTGCGGATCGTCTCGCGTCCCCCGAGCGCCTCGTTAAAGGCTGTTTGATTCAGGATGGATTTTTCTGCGCCGCCTTCAAAAGGATAGCCCTTCAGATCCATGATCGCCGGAGGAAGCTCGTCGTTAGGCCGGTGACCGAAAGGCCGGCGCCAGGGCATGCGGCGGAACAGTTCGTTCGGTCCGCCCATCTCAGGTCCGCCTGGTCCTCCAGGACCTCCGGGACCTCCGGGGCCGCCCGGGCCACGCGGACCTTCCGGACGAGCAGCTGAATTCCGTTCGTTTTCGCGCGGCGGTCCGAGCGGACGATCCGGCGGTGAACCGGCATCCGTTCCCGCCAGCATGTTCGCGAAATTCGAGACGCGGCGGTCTATGTCTGCAATCAAGCGTATTTCGAGGGTATACCGAAGAGCGGTCACTACGATCGCCAGAACGAACGCAACGAGTGCGACATTCCACAGTGTTAGGCGAACTCGGGTCGATGAAAGGATCACAACTCAGTCCCAACCAGCGGATCCGGCGCCCGCATTGTATAGCCGACGCCGAATACGGTCTGAATCAATTTCACTTCGTTCTCGGCATCAATCTTCTTGCGAAGGCTCTTAATGTGCGCATCGACCGTGTTTGAGTAGCTGCTGTCGTCGAGCCAAACGCGCTCCTGAATGACTTCGCGCGACAAGACCTGTCCTTCGTGCGCCGCAAGGGCTTCGAGAAGCGAAAATTCACGCGGCGTCAGCGAAATCTCCTTGCCCGCCCGAGTGACGCGTCGAGACGACGTGTCGAGAACCACATCGTGGATCTTGATTACGGGCGTCTTGTGGACGCTGTCACGGCGTTGCAGGGCGCGTATGCGCGCAAGAAGCTCGCGGAAGTCGAAGGGTTTGGGCAGATAGTCGTCCGCGCCGGCATCCAGGCCGGTGACCCGGTCGGTTACCGCATCGCGCGCCGTCAGCATGATGATCGGCGTGTCGTACTTTGCTTCGCGGAGACGCCGGCAGACGCTCAGGCCGTCCATCTTCGGCAACATCAAGTCCAGCACGATCGCCGTGTAGGGATGCGCCATTGCCATGCCGAGGCCGGATACGCCGTCCGCGGCAACGTCCACTTTGTAATGCGACTGGCGCAGGCCGGTTGCGACAACTTCCGAAATCAGGGGATCGTCTTCAATGACCAGGATCTTCATAACGCCTAAGTCCGCCTTTTCCCTTTGGAATGGTTTTGCAATGATGTAGATGCGACGACAGGCTTTTCAGCCCGCGTTTTAGTCGCAAGGTTTATCACAGCTCTATTATAATAGAGCATAGCAATTTCGGATGAAGAGAAAATGAAGCAGCGGACGTGGACAATGAATTGGCCTGAAACTGGCAAAAAAACGAGGGGCGCGAGGATCATCTTTTGCGGCGGAGGGCGTTAGTTCCGGCGACGCTAAGCGCTACGAATGGTCACTGGCGCGCAATCGGCGTGCTGTCTTGCCTTAGCATGGCGTATATTGACCGAATCCGCGTTATAATAACCGCGAGGGAGATCGTGAACAGGGATGGGAATCGACACGGAAACACAGCAAAGCGCTCTCCAGGCTGCGGAGACGAATTGGGAGGCTGAGATCCGGGCGTTCGAGCTCGCGGATCAGCAAAATCCTCCGCCTAAAGGCGGCATTGTTTTCGTTGGCAGCTCTACCTTAGCCAACTGGGCGGAGATTGCGGAAGATTTCGCGCCGCTGCCTGTTCTTAATCGCGGGTTTGGCGGTTCTCACATCATGGATGCCGTTCGCTACGCTGAGCGGATCGTTCTTCCTTACGAGCCTCGGCAGGTGGTCGTTTATTCGGGCGAGAACGATATTGGCAATGGCCGCATGCCGCGCGATATTTTTCATGATTACCACCGGCTCGTCGATCTCATTCACGCGTCGCATCCCAAGACGCTTGTCTCGTACATTTCGATCAAGCATAGTCCGGAACGCTGGCCGCTGCGTGACGCTATCCGGGTGACCAATCATCTGGTTGCGGCGTACACCAAGGACCATCCAGGCACCAGCTACATCGATACATCCAGCCTTACGCTTGACGAAACTGGAAAGCCGATCGCGGAGTTTTACACGGACGGCGTGCATCTTTCGCGCTCTGCCTACGAACTGTGGATCCCCATTGTGCGCGCGGCTCTCGTCGAGTAGCATGAGCTTATTAAATCGACTGTTTCGGGTGCTGGCGCAATGGTGCGGCCGCGGGCCTCGCGATCGGACCCACTCGGAACACGCCGTCTCCGATGGCGCGCCCGCGATGCCGTCCGCGCCATCTGCGTCCGAGTATGTCGAGGCCTTTGACGGCTTCGGACGCAAGCTTCGCGTGCCGCGCGAAGAGTGGCGGAGCAACGTTCTTTTACCGGAGATTGAGCGGAACTGGGACTACCCCGAAAACCTGTACGCTCATGTCGCCAGCGGACTTCGCGACGGCTTTGAGGCCGATGTTCTCCCCGCCGCCCGGCACCTTGCGCTAAGCTATCCATCACGCGACGAATATGCCAATGTCCTCGGTTGTCTTCTCTTGAAGCTCGGCGAACTCAATGAAGCCGAGGAGGCGTTGGCCCGCTTTCTCGCGTGCAACGCGCCGTCAGGTTATCTGCTCGCCAATCTCGCCAACGTCTATGACCTCCAGGGCAAGACGCGGCTTGTCGAAGAGACGTTGTGGCGCGCGTTGGAACTCGACCCAAACCAGAAACAAAGCCTCCAACGACTGCTTGAGAGGGCGGGCAAGCAAGGCGGAGAACGTGCGCGCAAGTCAGTCCTCGACCGCGCCTGCTTGATCCCGGGAAGCTGGCGGCCTCAGTTGATGCTCGCATATGTCGCACTCACCGAAGGACGTGCCATCGAGGCGTTGCGGCAATACGAAACGCTCATCGAGTTGCACCCCGAAAGCGGCGAGATGCTGATGATCATCTCCGGCCATCTTGGTAAGCATGGCGAGCCCGAAGAGCTTGTCCGTCTGCTCTCACCTGTCTATAGTCCAGTCCGTCACGGCCCGTTGGCGGGGATCAATCTGCTGCAGGCCTACCTCGCGACGCTCGATGTCGTTGGGGGCGAGCGGTTGCTGCACGAGTTGCTGGACCTCGGTATTCCCGTACATCACGAGAAACTTCTGGAGTACGCTCGGAGGTTTGACGAACTGCGAAAGGTTGTCGATGCACCCGCGCCGGACGGCGACGAGCTCGAACTGAATGTCGTCCTGCTCACGGAGCCGCTGTGGTGCGCGGCGCTGGGCGATCCCGCGTGGCTGCTCCCCGAAAAGGAAGCCTCTGCGCCGTCGATTGCGTTTGTGTCGCTGGCGAACAGAACGCCCGGCCGGCCCGCGGAAGGCGTCGAGATCGAAGATGAACCGGGGCGCCTGTCTCGCGCAATTCCGCTGGCGCTTATGGAGGCGCTTTCTTTACGCCGCAACGCCTCGCCCTACTATATTCAGCCGGTAATAGATCGAATCGGTCCTGCCGTTTCCGGATCCGATTGGACCCAGGAGATGTTGACGAACCTTCTCGCGCATATCGATAGGGCGACGGATATCGTGGTCTCCGGCTCGGTGACGTCGCTGGCGGACTCGTTCGAGATCTCGATCACAATCTGGTCGGCGCAAGGAATGGGCGCTCTCGAAACGATGACGCGGACGACATCGATGACCGCTCTGGGAGAGGCGCTGGCGTCGCTCGAAAAGGACTTAACCGCATTTCTGGAACTCTTGCCGCCGCTTCCGCGCGGAGAACACACGATCCGTGACGAACGTCTGCCGGATGACGCGCTATCGGGCTACGTGCTAAGCCTGGGGCAGTCGATGGCGCTGCTGCTTGCGCGCCACGGCATCTGCCCGATCACGGCGCTGTGGGGCGAGCGAGCATTGATCGGCGCTCCGCTGGACCTGATGTTGTCGTTTCCAGGCCATTCTCAGACGCCGGCTCTGCTCTTCCTTACCAATCTCTGGCTTGACAAACTCGCCGGTTCCAACACGTACACGGAGTTTCGACTCCCCGCGATCAATCTCCTCGAACAAGCTCCGCATGGTTCGACGCTTGCGCTCGTTGCGCCTCTCTTCTATAAGCTGTTCGATATGGACGGCGAATACGAGCGAAGCAAGGAACTTCTCATGCGCGATGCGTCCGGACCTTATGCGCATTGGCTGCATCGGATCTGAGGACGCAGGAATCGGCTCTTTGCGCAACGAACTTTGCCTGGACGCACGATGAGCGCCCGCCTATAGCGCAGCCGACTCTCGCTTGGAGCGCCGTCAGATCGATATTGGGAAGAGAATTATGACCACTGCACACCGTTCGTATTTCGATATTGTGACCGCCATACGCCCGGACGAGCTCCGAGCGAAGGCCGATGCCGGGCTCATGCCGAAGGATCCGCCGCGCTTCAACGCGCATGTTCACCTGCCGCCCAACTTTACCGCGTTCGACACGACAAAGCAGGCCGTCGACCTCGCCGCCGCGCAGCATGTGGGCGTTTTGGGAGCGAGCAATTATTACGATTACTCGATCTACAAGGAGTTTGGCGAGTTGGCCGCATCGAAAGGGATCTTTCCTCTCTTCGGATTGGAGATTATCGCGCTGATCGACGATTTGGTTGCCGCCGGGGTTAAGATTAACGATCCTGGAAACCCCGGCAAAATGTACTTGTGCGGCAAGGGAATCACGAAGTTCGACCCGCTGACGCCCGAAGCCGGGAAGCTGCTCGGACAGATCCGCGGCAACGACAGCGCGCGCATGGCGGCGATTACCGAGAAGCTTGCGCAGGTCATTTTGTATCGCGGCATCGATACGGGCCTCACGGTGGACAAGGTAATCGACCGTGTCGTCGCTCGCCACGGCTGCCCCCGGTCGACGGTGACATTGCAAGAGAGGCACATAGCGCAGGCGTTCCAGGAGGTCATCTTCGACATTGTCGACGAATCCGACCGGTGGACGGCGCTTGAGCGCGTGTTCGGGACCGGGCCGAAAGATCCTAATAACGCGGTCGTCGTCCAGAACGAGATTCGCAGCCACTTGTTGAAAGCCGGCAAACCGGCGTTCATTCCCGATACGTTCGTCGGTTTCGAGCATGCCTACCGGTCCATCCTGGCTCTCGGCGGCATCCCGAGCTATCCGATCCTTGGCGATGGCGCGTCGCCCGTCTGTCCGTACGAGGAGCCTGTCGAGCGCCTGATCGACGATCTTAAGGCGCGTGGAATCCATGCGGTCGAGTTTATCCCGATTCGCAATTCGCCTGAGATGCTTTCATCGTATGCTAAGGCGCTGCGCGAAGCCGGGTTGATCGTAACGGCGGGCACCGAGCACAACACGCGCGACCTGCTGCCCATCGAACCGGCCTGCGCGGGCGGCGAGCCGATCCCCGCCGATGTGAAGGAAATTCTCCGCGAGGGCGTCTACGTGGTCGCGGCCCATCAATACCGGGTAATGCAAGGTCTGCCGGGCTTCGTGGACGAGACGGGCGGTCCGAATCGCGAGTACGCGACGGACGAGCAACGAATCGCCGCCTTCCGGCGCGAGGGCGCCGCGCTGGTCGCAATCTACCAGAGCAAGACGTCCGTCTGCTAATGCCAGGGAGGCAAGCAACATGAAAGCAGTCGTACTGGAACGTCAGCATAAGATCTCGATTCGCGAGATCGACATTCCCGAACCGCTCGGTGTGCGCGACGTGCGCATTCAGATCTATAACGTCGGCATCTGCGGTTCCGATGTCCACTACTACGAGCATGGACGAATTGGTCCGTTCATCGTCAACGAGCCGATGGTTCTCGGCCACGAGGCGTCGGGTACGATCATCGAGACCGGCCGCGACGTGACCGATCTCAAGGTTGGCGACCGCGTCTGCATGGAGCCCGGAATACCCGATCCGAACAGCCGCGCGACGCGAGAGGGGATCTACAACCTCGATCCGGCCGTCCGATTCTGGGCGACGCCGCCAATTCACGGCATTCTTCGACCAACGGTCGTTCACCCAGCGGCGTTCACGTTCAAGCTGCCTGATAACGTCTCCTTCGCGGAAGGCGCAATGGTCGAACCGCTGGCCGTGGGGATGCACGGAGCCAACAAGGCGCAAATCCGCCCCGGCGATGTCGGGGTCGTCATCGGTGCGGGACCAATCGGGATTTTGACGGCGCTGTCCGCTTTGGCGGGAGGCTGCTCGCGGATTATCCTGGCGGATACGGTCCAGCCCAAACTTGACCTATCCGAGAAGCTCGGTCCGATTGTGCCGGTGAATGTCTCGCGTGATAAGCTTTCCGATGTCGTCGCCGCGCAGACCGGAAATTGGGGCGCCGATATCGTCTTCGAGTGCAGCGGCAACCCGCGCGCGGGTGCAGCGGTTTTCGAGACGCTTCGTCCAGGCGGCGCGGTGGTGTTCATCGGCATGATGCCGGCCCCGATATCCTACGACGTCGTCGGTGCGCAGATCAAGGAGGCGAGGGTAGAGCACGTTTTCCGCTACGCACACGTCTATCCCCGCTCGCTCGCGCTGATGGGGAGCGGAAAGATCGATGTCAAGCCGCTGATTACGGATACGTTTGCGTTTGCGGACAGCGTCCGGGCCTTCGATTTCGCGCTGAAAATGCCGCCGACATCCGTCAAGGCGCAGATCGTCGTGCAAGAATAACGGCGGGAGCTTGTTTGGCAATTTGCTGGCGGGGGTAATCCTCACTAACGATTGTCAAAGGAGGGTTACGCCAATGCCCCACGTAGACGTCAGTTAGGTTTACACTCAGCGCGCCGATTGCCGCGCGCAAGTGGCGCTCGGTAGCCTGACCGCTCATAATCGACCGGAGGCCCAGGGCGGAGCCGCCGAATAGGCAGCGCGCTATAGGCGGCCTGTGGTCGTCTCTCAAGGATGCATTCGATCAGGCGCTGACAAGGATGTGAATCCGCAGGCTAACAAGCCTCGCAGGCCCCTGTACATGCGGTACGCGCTTGTACAGGGGCCTCGCTGTGAGTGCTTCCGGCGGCGGGACGTTACTTACCCAGCCGCTCGCGTGCGTATGCGACATCGTCGGGCTTGTCCACGTCGGTTCCGATCGAGGCAAACTCCGTTATGACCGCGCGGGCGACTGAACCCGCCCCCATCAAGCGCCCAATGCCCGTTTCGAGTTGCGCGATCGTAAGCAGACCTGGAAACGCAACTTGCGACAGGACTATGCGGACCAGCAGGCCCCAGCCGAGCATTCGCCCGAGCGCGAGAACGTCCTTGCGCGCCGCGTAAGCTTTCATCACGAGGTCCTTGTTTTTGACAAGCCTGTCCGGGGAGAGGAGCACCATGTTCCCGCCCGTAAACCGCCCCTCGCGCAGCTTGAGCGTCGTACGCTTCATCCCGGCGAACTCGCGGTTGTATGCGTCCATTGGGATGATCGGATAGCCAAAATCGACAGGAGCGGCGTTGGCGCGGACCACGAAATCGTCGACCGCCGCCGAGGTAATAAACGGGATGTCGCTCGTGACGACCAGGACCGGCTGCCCGGGCATCGGCTTCGCGGCGGCGATGCCCAGCAGAATGTTATCGAGCATTGAGCTGCCGGGCGCGACCGGCGTGGTCTCCGGCGTCGCGGGGACATCGCCGACGACGTAGATCTCCGCGATGCTCTTTGCCTGCCGCAGGGCGCCCATTACGAAGTCCAGCATTGTCCTGTCTGGGGCGAGTTCCACGAGCGCGCGGTTCGATACGCCTGTCGCCTGCCGCATTTCGTCGCTGTTCTTGCCGCCCGCCAATACGATCGCTTTTATACTGTCCACAGTTTGTCTCTCCATCCACTCGGGTCGCTCACGGTTGTCCGCGTGCGCCATATTCCGGCCGCCCCGGCGTCCTTGGCGACGCGACCGAGGGCGTCGCGGCTACCGCCGAATACCGCCAACGCCGAACCGCTGCCACAGAGCAGCACCGCCGCGGCTCCTGCCGCAAGAAGGCGTTCGCGGGTTCTGGCAATCGCCGGATGCATGGCGTAGACGACGCTCTCGAAGTCGTTGCTAACGCCGCCATCTGGCCACGCAAGCGTCGCCCGCGCGCTTCGCCGGTCCGGAAACGCATCGAGCGCCCGGTATGCCTGCGCGGTTGAGACGCCGTCTGACGGTTTAACGATTAGCAGCTCTTGCTCAGAACCGCCGGCGACCGGGTCGACAATCTCTCCGATGCCGCGCGCCCTGGCGATGCCGCCGCGCAGGAAGAACGCGACATCCGCCCCGAGATTGCGCGCGATCGGCTGAAGACTGGAGCCCGTGAGCGGACGGCCAAGCAGTTCGTTAACCCCGATCAGCACCGCCGCTGCGTCGCTGCTCCCGCCGCCAAGCCCCGCCTGCGACGGGATGTTCTTGGTGAGTAAGATCGTAATTCCGCGCTCGGCGCTGTCGGCCGCATCCAGGAGCTTGGCCGCCGCGCGGTACGCGAGGTTGCCCTCGTCCGCCGGAATGCCGGTTGCCTCGGGACCGTCGACGATCAGCTTCACTCCAGGCGCATCGCTCCATGCCAGCGAAACGTCGTCTGCCAGGGAAAGCGTCTGCATGATCGAGTCGATCTCGTGATAACCGTCCGCTCGCGGGCTGAGCACGTCGAGGGTCAGGTTGATTTTCGCAGGGGCCTGCAGGGTGACTTTACGGTTGTTGACGAGCGTTGGTTGCTCCGCCTTCGAGGGCATCGTCATTGTCCTTGTTTCGCCCCAAGCACCGCTCTCGCGCCGTCTAGCAGTAGATTTGGATTGACCGATCCCCCTTGCGGGAGATCCCAGAGCAAACTGGCGCAAGTCTTTGCTCCCGCGCGGTCGTCGACGGTCAGCAGTAGGCCGAAGACGTAATTCATCCCTTCGGCGTCGCGGCGATCCAGCCATTCGGAACTCAAGCCGTTTTGCCGGTAAAGCGCGATCGGCGGCGCGATTTTGATGCGTTCGTAGTTGGCGTACCCAGAAAATGTCTGTCCCCAGGCCTTTTCCAGCGCGCCGGCGCCGCCTGCGGCGCCTCGGGCGACCCAGCGGAGCAAGAGGCGTTCGCCATAGTAGCCGTTCGCCCACGGTTCCGGATCGGTGTAATCGCCGCCAAGAATGGGGAACGCCATGTGACTGTACTCGTGTGCGATCTCGCGAATCCACTCGATCGAGCTGCGCGGGGTCGCCACTTCGTAAAAATAGATGTTATTCCGCCACTGCTCCCCGCCGGCGTCGGTCTCGTGCCGGCAGAGCCAGACGTTAATTGGGAGGCCGTCGCAAAGCGGCAACTGACCGCTTTTTTCAACAAGGGCTTTGCGCAGGAGGCACAGCAGGCGTCCCATGCGTTCGGCGAGCGGCAGGTCGTCCGGCGTTTGGCAACGGATGCCGGCGAAGCAGAGGCGCTCACCCTGGCGCTTTTCCGATAGCCTGTAGAACCACGTCACGCGCGTAAATGGCCACGCGCTGCGCGGATCGTTTACCGGGTCGATCTCGCTGGACGGACTGATCGAGATCACCGCGCCGCCGTCGAAACTTTTGGCCTCGATCGGTCCTCCGGCGCCGATGAGTTTGCTCAGGATCTCGTCGGGAACATGTACGGGCAGTGTTCCCGTCCGAAGCCGGTCAAGCAGGGCGTTTGCTGCGGGCAGTGACTTAGGGCTTCGCGTGTACGCGTCGATATATTCGCAGAACGCCGCGAGAGAGTCTCCGTTCTCGTCGAGCGCTTGCGCTTTGGCCACGTGCTGATCGTAGTCCGCCTGCGATCCGTGGGCGCATTTTGCGAGCGGGACGGCAAGCGAGAGACAGGCGAGGATGGTTGCGAAAGAGCGCTGCAGCATTGGTGAGGATTATATCACGTGAGAAGCGAAATCGAACCGATAGCGCTTCATGTGAGGCGGCTTCCCGGCCGCCGTGGCCGTTTTTTGCCCGCGCTTCGTTCACGGCGACGCTTGACGATGCCTCGTCAACACGCGTACAGCGCTTTACCGCCCGCGTCCGATCCCAGCGCACATCGTGAAGCCGCAAAACCGCCTCGTCGGCCCTTTTTCAATAATTGCCCGGCGGCAATAGGAGCCGTCCTAAATCTTTCTCGCAACGCCGATTGTTTACACACGCTTTGAAAGCGCGCTGCCGCGCGGCGCTGTCTCCTCCGCGCGTGAGAGCAGCGGAGGAGACAGCAGGCAGGAGCTATGCGTTCTTGATTTGCTGGACGCACTTCTTGAGGGCGGGAACCGGGTTTTCGACATCGCCTTCGTATTCGATCACTGCGAAACCGTCGAACTTGACCTTGTCGAGCACTTTCAGCAGACCGGGAAGATCCAGGTTGCCAGTGCCGACGACGACATCTTCCGGCTTGCGTGCGCGGTCGAAGATGAAGTCTTTGACGTGAATGCCGTACAGGCGGTCGCCGAACTTCTCCGCCATGGCAAGCGGATTCTCGCCGGCGTCGAGCGCCCACGCCGTGTCGAGCGTCAGGCCGATGCGATTATTCGTCTGGCTGAAGACCCAGGAGAGCAGCTCCGCGGAGCCCAACCAATGCCGTCCGCCGTGGTTGTGCACGCCCACCTTGATGTCGAACTCGGCGGAAAGCTTTTCGACGACGCGATAGGATTGCGGGATAGTCCCCGTGGCGAAGTGCGCGCTGATAAACTTTGCGCCCGCGCGCTTCGCGAATTCAAACCACTGCCGCTCCTTCGCTTCGTCGCCGTTGAAGCCCTGGACGCCGATCGAAACGATCTGCACTCCGGCGTCGCGGTAGGTCTTGATCACGCTGTCGAACACCGATTCGTTGTTGAAATCGATATGAACGCCGCATAGTTCAATGGCGTTAACGCCGATTTCGCGGACGAGCGACGCCACCTTGGCGTTGTCTTTGAAGCCTCGGAAGCAGTAGCTTTGAACGCCAATGACGCTCTTGATATCGGACATGATATTCCCCTCTCCCACAGTTGCAAAGGGCCGTCCGGCCACGATGGAACGGGCGATCCTTTGTTCATGCATTTCGCCATGTGCGTAGCGATTCCTGCGGCGGATCTAGTTTTTGCCCGTATCTGCAATAATAACAGGTAGAAAAGTAGAATCGCTCTCAACGGAGAGACAAACGCGCGGCCGCGCTTACCAAAGGAGAACGCACCGGACTAAAGACAGGAGGAGAGGAATGCAAGACTGGATATATGATGACGGCGGACACTCGTTTCCGGTGGAAACGCCTTCGGCCATACCGGCAAACCATCCGTTGCGCAAGCTATTTGCGACGATGGTTGAGCGTGCGTTTCTGCTCAAGCTGGGAGTTTTCGACTCTGCCGTGACCACGTATGTGGCGGATGTGTTGACGGACTTTTCCCATATGAAGAGCGTCTATAAGGTCCGCAATCTCTCTGGGATCGCGCTCGAGGAGATTGCCGACATGCTGGTTGAAGCCGATGTGCGACTGAGCGCGACATCGTTCAACCGCGAGCGCGAGGTGCACAAACACATTGGCGACTTCGCTCTCTTCTGGACCGGCGTGTTTCCGGATGCGCTGCCGAGGCTGCAGGCCAGCCGGCGCAAGGACTTTCTTGTCGACTATGTCGAGCAGGGCAAGTCGTCGTACGCAATCGCCGCATCGTTCGATCACGGAGTCTACGAGGAGCAGGCTCCAGTGCTCAAGCGTCTCTCCGACGAGTTCGAGCTTTGCATGCTTGGCCTGAACTATGTCCGTTCGGAGATAGACCAGTTGCCCAACAAGGCGCAGGCGGCGTAGGACACTACTTACCAGTTGAGGCCGTTCTAGAATCCACTGATCGCGGAGCGCCTCGTTCCCACGTTACGCGCTGGGAGTTCGTCACGAAGCGCCAGAAGCCACAGAGGAGCGAGAAGTTCATCAGGTAGAAGTACGTCACGGCGCGAAGGGGTTTGGGCACCCACGTGCCGAACGAGGTGGTTGCCGCGAGGACGGAGATGAAGATCCCGCAGATCTGCAGGCCAAGCAGCCCAAGAAGCAGCGGATTGCTCGTCAGCGCGAAATTGGCCGCGAGCCCCGTCAAAATAAAGAACGGAAGCGTCCAGCGAATGATCTTGTGGCTCCAGTACGCGAGGCAAACTAATCCAAATCGCGGGTTCAAGAGTGAGCTGGTCATGCCGATCGCCTGCCAGTCGCCTGCCCCGATGCGTGTTTTTCGAACCATCTCCTGCCGGCACGACGCGCACGGCGGCTCAGTTGCTCGCGCGAACGGGTCCTGACTGACGCGGTAGCCCTGCTCAAGGACACGCAATGTGATGACAAAGTCATCGACGATCGTATTTTCGTTGAGCCTCATGTATGCGGCTTTGCGCAACGCGTAAATGCCGCCGTTCGATCCGATCAAAAAACCGAGCCGGCTTGAGTTCCTCTTGATCCAGTTCTCATAACGCCAATAAATGCCCTCGCCAGATACGCCGCCGTCTTGTTCGAGATGGAGTTCGCCGCTGACGCATCCTACTGCGGGATCAGCGAAATGGGCGACAAGCCGCCGAACCGCGTCGGGCGCATACATCGTATTCGCGTCGGACATGACGAGCAATTCGTCATTGGCTTGCTCGACTAGATCGTTGAGCACGGATGCCTTGCCACGCCGTCGATCAAATGTAAACGCTCGCAATCGGGGGTCGGAACATTGGGTCAGGATGCGCGCTGTTTGGTCGGTGGAACCGTCCGAACCGACCAGAAGGGTGAACTTTTCCTTGGGATAATCAATTGCCCACGTATTATCGAGCTTCTTCGATAGGACCTCCGCCTCGTTGTAGGCGGCCACGAGCATCGTAACGTGCGGCAGTTCATCGTCGGGCAATGCAGCAGGCCGCGTATCCTTGGCGGGGGATACCCAAGCGATCAAGGCAAGCAAAAGCGGATACACGAAATACGTGTATCCAACTATGCCCCAAGAAATGATAAACACGTACAACGCCAACTTACTCATTAATTAGACTCTGGCGCGAGGCGAGCGTAATGTGATCGCGCGAATGGCGAACATCGCATGCCTAATAATACCTGATGACACACTCTCGCCACGCCGATCCGGCTGGATATTTCCTAGACATCTTCTCCGAAGATCAAAGAATGCAATGTGGTCGCTATGCTTGCATTCTTTCAAAATTAACTGAAATCACCGGTGGCCAATTTGAAGGTTGCGCGACGTCCGTGGACGAGGAGACTGTCCGATTGAGGCCGGGGACGTCCAGCGCTTTCTCCCTCCGTGTTGTTAGACGCGGCAATGCTCCCCAATGTTGCAATTATCTTGATAATTGCAACATGATCATCACGCGAAGACGATTCCAACAGTATTGCGCCTGCCAGGGAGAGACAAGCGCCGCGCCCAATATAAGGAAGGGAGCGAATATACGGTTGCGCTGTGTCAGTGCCCGTCGAGACCATCGTTCGGCGATGCGCATGGACGCAGATTCCACGAGACCGCACTGGGTGGCGCGGTCGTATCCTTCCGCGGTGAAACCATCGTTGCCGCCGTTCGTGAGCCGCATTTTATAGAGGGATACGATATACTTGTGTGCCTTGCGTTGTTGGAGGGTGTAGAGCTCGGTAATATTGCCCGGTCGTAGTCGCAACGCGACTAATGCCTCCGGAAGATTTGCGACTTGCCAGCCTAGCGTGATCGTCCGCAACAGGAAGTCGTAATCCTGCGCCACCTTCATTATCCGGTATCCATTGAGCTTGTCGTAGATTTCCCGGCGAACCAACCAGGACGAGTGCTTGGCGGGCGAAGCGAGCAGCATTGTTCGCTTGACGAGATCCGGCGTGCGTGGCGCCGTGACAGTCGCGAGAGGGCGATCCGATACATCGACCATGACCACCGCCGTGCCAACGAGGCCGACGGCAGGATTGGCTTCCAGGAAAGCGATTTGCTTCTCGAAACGCGTTGGCATCGCGAAGTCGTCCGCGTCGAGGCAAGCGATATAATCGCTGGTACAATACGGCAGTCCGTAATTTCGAGCTGCGGCTGCCCCGCTGTTCTTAGGAGTAGAGAGGATCGTCACCCGGTCGTCATTGCTAGCGAGACGTTCTAAGACCGCCAGCGTATGATCGGTTGAGCAATCGTTCACGGCCACGATCTGAATGTCACGCATCGTCTGTGCAAGAAGACTTTGGACAGCCTTCTCGATATATGGCTCGACATTATAGGCGGCCATGATCACGCTAACTTTTGGCACTATGTAAGTCCCTCATGGAGATTTCTGCACCACGAAATTAATGCAAAGGAATAGATGGCCATCATCGCTCCATGAAATCATCGAGTGTCGTCATATGAACAAGCGCGGATCCACGCGCTTCCCACTTATGGATTAGCTCACGATGGGCCAGCTTAAGATCGAACTCGACCATTCAATCGACAAGGCGATCGAACGATATCTCAGGTCCCCACCCAAGCGCCGTTTCCACCTTCGTGGCGTCTCCCAGCAAATGGTCGACTTCCGCGGGCCTTATGTGGCGTGCGTCAAAATCGACATGGTTGTCAATTGACAGGTCGAGAACGGCACTAGCCATTTTCGAGGAACTGGCGGACTGAAAACGCTACCCCCGGGTGCGACGACACAGTCGCCCGGGACGTCCGACCGCACGAGCCAAAGACCTGTCGCGGTCTCAAGAATAATAACTTTACCCTCTCGCCAAGCATGTTTCGATCAGAAGCGAAGACAGCGCACGTCACTTTTATGACTCTCTCGCGAAGTCCGGCTGGCTACACTGTTGGACAGCGATGTGTCTATGGTGATATTGGAGGAGTACGCAACGGACATCTGACGCCGAATGGGACTGCACCCAACTAAATCGCTTACGTTCGGGACATGAAGGGTCGGGTCCATGTTACCGTTAGAGCATTCCACCTGTCAACACAAATGCCGTCCGGATGGCGATCCTGCGTATGGGATGACGTCCACGCCTTATCAGGCAGCCGCTCCGCCATTTTTCCATGTCCGGCGCAATTGCCCCATCACGGTTTGCCGACGCGCTGAACAAGGCTCTTGAGATACCTGCGCTCAGGAGCCACAAGCGAAATGGAGAAGGGCTACCCGAATCGCTTCATTACTTCCAGCGTTTGGAGTGCGGTGGTCTTCCATGAAAACCTCGCCAGGTTATTTCGGCCCTTGGCCACCAGACTCTCGCGCAATTCCGGTTCCGAAAGACAGCGTCTAAGCACCGTGGTCATATCCTCTGTCGAGAACGGATCGAAGTACACCGCTCCGTCACCCGCCACTTCCGGAAGCGACGCCGCGTTTGCGGCGGCGACCGCTGTCCCCGCCTGCTGGGCGTCCAGCGCCGGGAGCCCAAAGCCTTCATAGTAGGACGGGAAGACGAAC
This sequence comes from Capsulimonadaceae bacterium, assembly GCA_031292625.1. Classification (GTDB taxonomy): domain Bacteria; phylum Armatimonadota; class Armatimonadia; order Armatimonadales; family Capsulimonadaceae; genus JARLGU01. The sequence continues at coordinate 120,715 of JARLGU010000031.1, forward strand.
AAGTCGGCGTGTGCGATCAACGGCATAACGTGCTCGTCCGGGACGTAGCCCGTTACGATCACGCGATCCGCCAGTCGTAGATCCTTTATGCATCGATCCAGCTTGCCGTTTTCCGGCACGTGCCCCACCAGAACGAGGTCGTGTGGAAACTCGTTGCGGATCGATGCAAATGCCTCGAGCAGGCGCGGAATGTTCTTCCGCTCACTTTGGCTGCTGAACACGATCAAGTACGGAGCTCGCAGCCCATACGCCTGAGTAAGCTCGTCTTTGCTGATCGAAGTCGCCACGTGGGTGCGCGGGCCAAGCAGAGTGACGGTCGTTTTGCTCGCCTCTATGCCGATCTTCTCCCTGAGGCCACTTTGGGAGAATTCCGAGACCGTGATGACGTGATCGCTTCGAATCGCCGATTGCGTGACGAACCAGCCGAATATCAGGCGTTTCCACGCGGACATGGCCTCCTTGAGTGCAATAAAATTGAGATCGTGAATGTTTACGACGTTGGCGCACGGCAAGCTCAACGGGCAGACATAGCCGAGCGAAAAGCATACGTCGATTTCATCCCGCTTTAAACGACTCGGCAAGACAAACTGCTCGAAGAAATACCGTCTCGGCAGATTCTTGGCGTCGATTGGACAGATCGCGGTCTCAAAGTTCGCCGCCTTCGGAATGTCGAGCTTCGCGCCTTCGCGGTTTGTGTAAACGACATATTGGTTATCCGCGTCTATTTCCGCCATGCCGGCCATAAGGTGTTCGGCATACGTCTGCGTGCCGCCGACATTGCCCGGTGTGCAGTAAATGACATTTAAACCGATTTTCATCAATATATCCCCGTTTCTAAAGATCCTTTGCCGCCGCGCTCAGGGTCGCGTGCGTGATCAAATGAGCGTATTGGGAAAACTCCAGTTCGCTGTCGATTGGGGCCAGCGAAGTCATCAAATGTTCGGTACGGGCGGACGTACCAGCGACCCTACTGCCGGCGCTTCGCAGCACGCTGTATTTCGTTGCGAAGGCGATTGGAAAGATCAGCCATACCGTATACAGTTCCGTATATCCGACAAATGCTGCGGACGAAAGGCCGATTCCGATCAAATAACTTACGAGGTAGCCCTGCATCGCCGCATCGCCTGCCGAAAGGCGATGCAGGCGGAATCGAGGGGCGCAAGAGAGATGCCGAAAAGAATGAGCAAAATGCTTACCATCCTTCTTCGGCCAGGATTCTGAAAAAATCCGCAGTAATGCTGTTTGTAAAGACCGCCAATTCTGTCGCCGCCACGTAGTTCATCAACAACTGTGGCGATACTCCCAATCCCACGCCTGCGAGCGAGTGGGCTGCAAACATCAGGCAACCCGCCAAGATACCCGCAAACCTAGATACTGTCGTTCCTTGCAGTTCCAGTGCCAAATGGTCGCAGAATGTGCCAAGCGGACGATTTCTATTATAAACGTGTCCACGGACCGCGCAATATCTTGAGATGCAAGCGTGCAGACAGCGCCTTCGAGTACCGAGGTCGAATAAAACAGCAGCATGGCCTTCGGCACGGCGAAAACGAACGCTATGCGCGTGATTTCGCAGACTAGCAAGAATATCATACAACTCGCAAGCGATATAAGTGCCTGCCAACCAAAAGTGGGCGTAATCGGAAACAACGCAATGCAAGGAATCCATAAAGACGCGCCCGTCCAATACAACAATGAATTGACGGTCTTATGCATGGCGTCCTGTTCGCATACTTATTCGTGAATCCATGTTGGACATTCGTGCAGGCGCTGCACGCCGAGGTCAGTCGAGGAAAGTTCATCGGAGGAGAGCGGCATTCCCGACAATCTATGCGCGCATAATGCGCTCGAATAGTGTCATGAACTGTCCCGTCACCGCGTTTGCGCCGTGCACTTCAATCGCGCGCTTTCTAGCCGCCTTTCCGAGGCGTGTCCGGAGCGCGGCGTCGTTTGCTAACCTTATTATAGCCGATGCGAGGGCGTTAGGGTCATTCGGAGACACCAACTCTCCTGTTTGCCCATGCGACACTTCAGCCTTGAATGTATCGATTTCCGTCGCGATGATCGGGAGGCCGCACGACATCGCGTTGAGGAGTGGGCCGCTCGCTGATGGGCCGAGTCCGCCAATATAAGGCAAAACGAAAATGTCCGCGGACGCAAAGGTTTGCTGCATGGTTTCTCGCGGCAAATAGCCTGGAATGTCAATAAGGCGCGCCGCAGGGGATGACATTACCAAGCTCCTCATGCGCTCGCAGAATGTATCGGAGGACCCAACGCCGTCGGATCCGCCCGTCAATAGCAGACGAATACGGCTGCCGCATTCGCGTTGAACGTCCTCCATTGCTCTTATGAGCGGCTGGATGCCTTTTGAGGGAGCCCAGAACCCGGCGAATAGCACCGTGATGGTCTGCGCAGCGGGCCTTTCGCGCTCGATCTCCGGCGGTAAACTCGCCAGAAGATGCGGGATCGAACAAGCATTCTGAAGCCCGTAATGCGATTCAAGGGAGGCCGCGCCAGCCTCGGTCAGCGTGACGACCGCCGCAGCCGACCGTAGGACGCGGCCCACAACCCCGCGCGCAAGCTGCGTATAATCCAGCGCCCGCGCAACATGACGGACGAAATTCGAGCGCAAACCGAAACACAATGGATAGAGCGCAGGGGCGACTACAAGCGGCGGATCGTGGACCGTCAGCGAATAGCGGACAGCGGGGGCCAGGCGGCGGATCCAGTAAAGGGTATAAAACTCGTCGAACTGTTTGATGCCGATTTCCGCGTGAACGAGACGACTCTCGCAGAGAACGCCATCCTCGATCCATTTCTGTACGCGTCTGCGGCAGGCTTCAAAGTCACGCAATGAGTTGCCGGTCACGCGATCATGCTCGGACCAGTCGAGATGGCAGCCGGTACAATCCCGCATCGCGGCACTGAACGCGGCTGCATAGTCGGCAATCCCCGATCTAGACGGCGGGTGAGGAGCGAGGTATAATACGGAAGTTCCTGATTGATCGGTCAACGGCATAATAGTGTTCTCGTAACGCCCCGTTTTGAGCGCTATACCACGGCGCTGCTTCGGTAAGGCTTTGTTAACCCGCTTACTAATCCCTGCCAGCGGACGATAGCGATCCGAATCTGGTTCGGATTGCACCGCAAACAGGCCATGACGATCGCTCGAAACGACATCGCTACGCAGGCCGTTGATTCGAGGGCGCTCAGATTGTTCTTGCGGGCCACTTGGCCCATGGCAAACGCATAGTGATACAGCTTGCGCTTCGCCGCCGCATCGACGACGACATCTGACAGATTGGGATGATGGACGCGGAGTTCGGGCGCGAAATAGGCCACAATTCCGGCATGGGACGCTCGCAGCAACAAGTCCGTTTGTTCGCCAGCCCAGAGATCGGTTCCGGCCCCCGGCCCGAGTTCCTCATCGTAGCCGCCCAACGCATCGAACGCGCTCCGGCGAATAAAAAAGGTGTACTCACAGCCCCAATAAAATGATCGGAAGCGGCTCATCCGGTGTACGCCCGGCTTCGGGGGGCGGCCGTAGTAACTGCCGTTTTCATCAACCGGAACGCCTAGAATTGCCTGCCAATCCTGGTGTTCGCGCAGGATCCTTGCCGCCGTTTCGAGCACATCGGGATCGTAGAAGCAGTCGTCGTCTGGCCACGTCACGTACGCGCCGCGCGCATGGCTGAACCCTTCGTTTCGAGCACGCGCCGCGCCGCGCTGCCGGGAGCGAACGTGGGTGATGTCCAACTTGGACGCATACCTTTCAATAACGGAATCAAGCGAGTTGCTCCTGCTTTGGTCCACGACGATCACATGAAAATCGGTCAGGGATTGGCGGTCCAGCGTTCTAAACAGACGCTCAAGGTCATCGGGACGGCCGACGGAGGGGACAATAAGCGAAAATAGCATTGTTATTCCTTCGTGTTCGACAACGCGTTAGGCACGCTCGATTGTCGCAGCAATTCCATTCCGGCATTGATGGCCTCTCGAACCGTTGTTAGACGGCGGTCTAGCTGCGTTGGACCAAGCGAGACGCATGTTCCGGGATATCCCCACTGCTGCTGGTGTTGCTGGGCCGACTCCCAAGCGGTGACGTTGCCGGACAGCCACTCGGGACCGAGTAGGACGACCTCCGGCTTTGTGAAGGCCGCAGCCGCATGCATGACCATGCTGCCGTTGCAAAACACCAAATCACAGGCCGCAATTGCTGCGAAGGATTCGCGCAAGGACAGCTTTCCGCAGGCACTGACCGCGCCGGATATCGCGCTTGCGATCGCCTCGCCGATATTGGCGTCTGCGGCGCCTCCGAGCACTAAAATATCCACGGAACGCGTTTGCGCAAGTTCGCGGGCCAGAGCGACAAAGTTATCCGCTCCCCACGATTTGTTTGGATGGCCAGACCCCGGCGCAATCACAACTCGCGCGGCGCCTGACGAGTTCGCGTCCGAACGCGTGCGCCACTTGCGTTCGCCCCGTTCGCGCTCATCGTCCGACAAATAGATTTGCGGACGCGCTGGCGGCAACGAGCGAGCCCCCAAGATCTCGGCGAAACGGAGATTATGGCGTGAGACATGTTGGTGATAGTCGTAAGGGATAGTCAACTGGCATGCTGATGCGCCGCCGCCTCCGATCAGTCCCTTGACGCCTAGGCGGAACGGAATCCCGAGCCGCAGCAGCAGCACGGATCCTAGATGCGAGCCGAGAACATCGATCCCGATCGTAAAATGACGCTTCTGCAGGTCACGGACCTGAGATGACTGAAAAATATACCGAAGCGCCCCCGCGTACACCTGGCCGATCGATTTGCCGTAGCACGTGCGGTTGTTCCACGGAGCATCGACGACCAGCACTTCGTCAACGTACGGATTGTTCAGCAGCGTATCCTTGTTCCACGGGCCAACCGCGACCGTCAGGCGCGCGCCGGGATATATCTCCTTGAGCGCCTGAAACAAAGGGCTGGTGACCAGCAGGTCTCCAATATCGTTGTTGCGGAGCACAAAGATCGACTGCGGCGCCTCCGGGATCCGATCGTACGATTTGACCAGCTTGCCCGCAAGCCAAATCGGCGCCTCAATTGCGGTCGCTTTCCAACTCATAATCTGTTCCGTGCTGCCATAACTTACGCGACAGCTTCGTCGCTCACATGCCACTGGCGCGGCGTCGAGGGGGATCACCGCTCTGCGGCGGTACTAGACGAGACCGAGATCCTTTGCCGAGCACTGTACTTCATGGCCAATGCTACTGGAAACAGAAGCCATGCCGGGTAGAGTTCGGTGTAGCCGACAAAGAGCGCGGATGACAGTCCGATACCAACAATATAGCTCGCAAGATAGCCCTGCACCGCAGCATCATGCGAATTGAAATCCCGCATGCGAAAGCGGGGCATAGCGAGAATAGCGCCAACAAGCAATATTGCCACGGCAAGCAATCCCTCTTCGGCAAGCATGCGGAACATACCAGCAGTGATGCCGCTGTCAAAGCTCGGAATGTGAGTTGCGCTAACATATGACAAGATCATTTGCGGTGACACGCCTAGCCCGACCCCGGTAAGCGGGTGATCGAGAAACATAAAAAGGCCAACCAAGATATCGGCTAGACGCGTCATAGCCGATACGTTTGGACCGTTGCTGCCGCCCATGCGAGAAAAAGACCAGATGATTGACGGACTAGCGATAAGCACTAGCGCAACAGCTAGTCCCCCAACGACAAGGGCTCTCATATCGGTTCTATCCAAGCGCCGCGGCGCTTTCAATAGCAATAACGGTAGCGCAAGTGCGAGAATTAAGACAAGCGGTAGTAGCGCGATCGATTGCGATCCGGTTTCGATATAGCCAGCAACCACAATAATCCACGTCAGATACTGCTTTTTGCCTCCGAACACCACGACGTTTACTGTTTCGATTCCAACAAGAGCAATCAGGAGCGATGCCAAAACAGATGGTTCTGGCGTTGCCCCCAACGCTCGGCTACTCGACACTGCCCCGGCTTGGGTTGAATTCAAAAAGCTTGGATTGTTTAGTGGAATATAGGAACCCGGAAAGTCGTACGGCAAGGCGATAGCTTGAAATATCGCATAAACCGCTGATACGATTCCTGCGCGTCTGAATCCAATAATAAACGAGGACAAATACTCGGAGTCGCGACAAATCCAGTAGCATATTGCTGCGGATAACAACAATCGCAAACCATTTGCAATATAAGTTTGAAGAGACCTTGAAAAATCTTGAGACGCGACCGTGCAGATTGCTCCTTCGAGAAGAACGGCGCTATAAAACCAAACCATATCTTTCGGAAGCTTTACTGTCGGTCCATTGCGAACCATATTCACGATCCACAACAGCGTCAAGCCGGCAGCCAATAACAGAAAGAGCTGACAACCCCATAGATCCGTAATCAAAAACAAGGCGATAGAAGGAAACCAGAGCGAGACGCCAGCCCACAGCAACAATAACTTGACAGTCTTACGCATTGAGTTTCACACTGTTAGCAGGTGTTCTCACGACTTGCTGTGTCAAATTATCGATCATCGGGATTAACATATCTTTGCAGCCAACTTGAGAGCACCCAACGCCAATTGCCTTGGCATGCGGATGTCGTAGTCTCGAAACGCGATAAAATTGACATGCAACAACTCAACGGCTGTGAACGTCCGACGCGCGTTCTTGAGCAACCTGACCCAGCTTCTTTCTGAGCGGCGCGTCGTTCGTCGCCTTCATTATAGCATATGCAAGATCGCTCGATGAAGCGGACTGGATCAAAAGTCAAGGCTGTTTAACGTCGTGGATATGTGAAAATTACAGAATCACAGCTGATCGACAGGCAAAATCCGCTTACGCTGCTTTACTTATCCTTGCGTTTCATAAATCGGTGTCGTTATCGAAGAGCCTGGACGCTCGGACATATTTGTCGCGGTCGAGACGGCCGTATGCTTGCCTTCTTTTGGTGTCCAGCATGTCTAAATCTCTTGCGCAGCAGTTAGCCAAATTTTTGTTCTTCATGGCCGCCTACACGAACTCGACAGGATTGAGCGCATGTGGGCGTATAGACAGGCAGCCGAATGATCGTAAGCCGTGGATGCTCGGCGACGAACTCTTTGACTTTCATGCTTCGGTGGGCTGAAATCCCGTTACCGATCACGAAGATCGGGCCAGTGAACTCCCCAAGGAGTCCGTTGAGGAAGTGCACCGCACTGTCGCCATTGACTTCGGTGCGCTGGACTTGCCGGTGAAGATCAATGGCTTGTCCATCGGCCTTATAGCCGATGAAACCGATGGCGCTGATCCGATTCCAATTGAATTGATAATTGACAATCGGCGTCTTGCCGATCGGCGCCCAGGCTCTGCGGACAGAAGGACGCAATAAAAAGCCGCTCTCGTCAACAAAAGCGAATGTTCCGTTCAGTTCACAGACCTAATTTTAGCGCAGGTCCGTCGTTAGCAATCCATCCCGCGATGGCTTCGTCATTGCGCTTTCTTGCCCGTCGCACGGGCTTCTGGCACGACCAGCCGATGAGCTTTGGAATTTTCCAGAAATGCGCGATGTCATACCGATGCCAAAGACGCGTTCGATGACGACCGCAACGCGGCCGAGCGTCCACAAAAATGTATCAAAACCGTGTGCCTCCGCTCCTTTGAGCAACTCTTCGGGAAGACACTCCAAGTCCTGGTCAAAGAGCCTGCGCTTCGGACCAACCTACAGATCGAGGCTGGAGTCCCGAATTGAGTGTGAGCGCCTTATGACAGGCTGATACCCCAATTATATGTCTTTGACTCATAAGCAAGTTCGATTATTCCATGGCAATTGAACGACGATCACCTCGTCTACAAACAAATCGATCTTCAGCGCTTTGCAAATTCACAAACCAGCAACGACGACCAAATGCGCAACCGGATACGCTTGTTTTAGTGCCTCAAATAAAGCGCTCGCAATAAGTAAGTTCCCAATGTTACTGACGTACAGGTAACCAAGAATCAAATCTCGCTTTCTGTTCGATCTGTAAGGCCAGCGCCGATGATACAGCCTTTGAGCAAATCTTGATCGCTCAGGGCAGCCTGGTTTTCGATAAGTATGTCGGTTACTTGCTCGATCTTGTTCTTGCAAACGTTGGCCAGGTAGGTCCGCTTCCAAACTGACCACAGAAACTCAATCGGGTTAAGGTCGGGACTGTAGGACGGCAGGTTGACAACAGTCAGCCAGTCCGAATTGGCCGCGATGTACTCTTTGACAATCTTGCTGTGATGCGTCGTGATGTTGTCCCAGATCAGGACTACGGGCCGATCAGTCATCTCGTGGAGACCATTTAAGAACACGATCACCTGGTCGGACGCGATCACGCCATGGTCGTGAATATGAATCAGACAGTCGCAATCGTCGGCAACTGGGTCCCACGTGATCGCTCCAATAACGCTGGATTTTTCGCGCTTGTAGGTATGCCTAAGAACGGGAGTCTGCCCGACAGGAGCCCACGTTCGGCAGGCATTAGGCGTCAGCTCAACGCCTGTTTCGTCCGAAAATGCGATCAACGCTCCGTTTTCGATAGCCCCCTTTTCGCTGCGGCCCAGGTTTCATCAAGGAACTCCTTGACCGCCTTTTCATTTCGTTGTTTGGTCCGTAGCGCGGGCTTCTGGTAACTGATGTCCATTGACGCCATCAAAACACGGATAAAGTTCGGATGGTAATCGACTCCAGTCAGCTTGCTGATCAGGTCCGCGATCCGACGCTGCGTCCAAACTTCCTGAACGTAGCCCGCTGCCAGAGGACCTTGGATGACATGTTCCTTGATTAGCGCCTTTTGACCGTCGGTCAAGCGGTCCTTCCTGCCGCTGACCTCAGCCGTTAGGAACGAGGTATCGCCGCTTGTCCAGAGCGCGTGCCAACGGGAGACATACTTTCGCGAGACGCCTGTGTCGGCGGCAATCGCCGTCAACGTCAGGTTGGTTGTCTCGAACAACCGAAGAACCTCGGCGCGCCGCCGAGACTGGTATTCATAGATCGGCTCTTTGTAGCCGCGTACGATGCGCATGATTCCCTTCTATTCGACAAAGGCGTATCGTTTCCTGCTTGAATTTAGGTCAGTATTGTTTCAAAGCCCGAATATTGAAAACAGCGACTCCGGCGCACAAGTCATTTGACTTGACAAACTTTCCGCCACTTCAAATTACACCCACGATTGCCTTGCCGCCTATCTCATAATCGCTATCGTCTCTCCTGGCGGCGACAATTATAACGCACATTATTAATCGACGCCTTTATTGCTTTCATAAACTGGATAATAAATTTCGGAGAGATAAATCGCGCGCAGATTTCCAAATACAATAAAATATTTGCTCTAGCCGGCACGCCGCAACTAAATAAAACATGCGTGCCCTCCTTCAACCGCGACGAATAAACTAACAAACGAACATAACCCAATTGCTCGCGCTGAATTGCAGCCCTAGTGCTTTTCATAAGTTTAGGCGGAATGCGACCAGTGTTCAGCCACTCATTGAATGTTTTTTCCCGATATTCGATATGACAACGAGCATCTTCACAAGTCGCAGAGTTAACTGCGCTACCAACGACATCTCGATAATAATACGCCAAAACCTCGGATATATAATAAAAGATTCCAGTCCAAGCAATGCGGTACCAAGTATCTGTATCTTCGCTGTGGCGGACTCCTACTGGGAATTTGCCCGAGCGCTCAAATATAGTCTTTCGAATCAATACCGATGACGAAGATACAAGCCCGCCTCGCCGAACCGAGAAATCAAAGTAATCGCCGATAATACCACTGGGAATACCTAGTCCTGTCTGATTAATACTAAGATCCTTATCTGCGTAGTAATTGACGTAGTTCGTAAAAACCAGGGACACATCAGGATATGCGACCATTACGGAGACGGTCTTTTCCAAAAAAGTATTACAATATTTGTCATCTGCATCGAGAAATGCAAGTAATTCAGAAGATGATGCATCAATCCCAACATTTCTCGCAGCTGCAACGCCAGCATTTTCCTGTCTAATTAGCTTGATCCGTGAGTCAGAAATGCTTGCAACAATATCGGCTCCAGCATCCTGCGACCCGTCATCGACGACGATAATCTCAAAATCCTGGAGCGTTTGGCTCAGAACCGAATCAATCGCCCTCTTAATAAAAGCGGCTTTGTTGTAAAGGGGGATTATAACCGAAACTTTGTTAACCTTGCCGCTCATCTTATCGGGATCCTCGCGAGTTCGAGAATAATGTACGGCCAAAATTGCGAACGACCAAATACTGCATTTCCTTTGTTCTATAAAAGATCAAAAAATACAGTATAAACATAAACAGCACTAGCATCGTTGTCGTCAATATTAACTCGATCCACGATGGATTAATTGGAAGATTTCCAAAATGCACGGCGATCAATGCGACGCACGTCAACATCGCGTAAAAGAGATATATCTTTATATACTCGATCAGAGACTTCCCGAAAACATATTTGTAGACCATGTATGGCTGCACCCAAACCGGCACAAGACAGTTACTGATTATTGTGCCAAGTAGTACGCCAGCAAGACCAAGATGTTTTACTAAAATGATTGAAACTGATAGATTCAAAATAGATTCAATTAAAGGCGCGTATCTATCTTGATAATAGATTCCGCCAGCCATCTTAAACGATCCAATAGATGATCGCATTCCCATTGTGTAAAAGTTGAATATAAATAAATGATAAGCTAAAAGATGCACAAGACACCCCTTCCCAAGCCATAATTGAATAAATGGATTTAGCTGAGAATATAGCATAACGGTCATCGTGCTGACTAAGCAGAAGTTCATAAAGTATGCAACACGAAACTTTTCGTATGTGTGTTCAGAGCTTTCGGTACTTATAAGATTCCCGAAACTAGCAGTCATTGCCGTAAATATCTGGACGACGATAGAATTAAATACTGCGATGACCATACAATAATTATTATAAATACCAACGACCGAAAGGTTCAGAAAATAGGATAGAACCAAGGATGCTGTTGAGCCAAGACAAAGTTCGCCAATCCTATGCATGAAGAGCGCTTTGACGTTTCTGATGATTGTCTTCGTTATCCCAGGCGCAAGATCTTGACCTCTTATTGACAGTATATGCTTGTACTTTTTGTCTACAATCCAGTTTACCGTCAGGTTGCCAACCAGGTTGCACGTGATTTGAATTGCAACGTATACAACTAGGCTCTTGGTGATAGCGAGCGCCACAATTTGGGCAATATTGACAGTAATGCGAAATACCATGTCGACGGATGTCGCAATGTAGGATTTTTGATCAGCATTTAGGAGAGATCTTTTGTGCGAGAATAGGTACGCTTCTACCGTATCTAGCAAATACAACACAAACAGAAACTGAGCAAAGTGAACGTTGACACTATGCTTTACAAATACTCCAAGAAATGGTACTACCAACAATCCGACAACGGCAACAATTTGCGCTAGAACCCTATATATTTTGGCGTATAACTTAACTAATGCGGAAGATTCGTCCCAGTTCTCGTTTGCAAGGGGCGCATAGAGGCTATAGACAATTGCGGTACCGATGCCTAACTCGACGAGCGATAGCATCGACAAGATGTTTATAATGAGCGAGGTGAGTCCTAGATATGCAGTTCCGAGAGTCGCGACAAATATGCGCCTGCATATAAATCCAAGAATGCCTGGAACTAGTAGATTGAGTACATTGAAAAGTATGTTGCGAATTGTATTCTTTGTTCTCATATCTCAATGCGATAAATGTTGTTGGGCGGTGGGATGAGCGCTAAAAGCGGAGCAACGAATCTATTCGGTCACTTTAGCCACCACATTCGTCATTTTGACATATATATCGCAATAGTGCGAGCGCCGCAACTCCTGCAGCGACTGTTGCGCCGCTTGGAGTTGCCTTGTCTGGCGCTATTGCGGCGGCGTCTTCCACGCGAATCTTCGCTTCTTCCGTTATTGTCGTCTTGTAGACTTTGAAGCGGATCTGCAAATCGTTCGTAAGCTTTCCCATCACTTCGCCTTGTTCACGCCTGTGATCGCGGCGCCGTGCTGCGTTGTTGATCTGCATTTGCACGGTGGTTCCCTCGGCGATCAGCGCTCTTAATTGAGTCTTTGATGACACTTGCGCGGGGGCGTTTGCTCATAACTCCCCATGTTTGAGCCGCTAGTGCCGCGCTATCGATGTTAAGTTGGTTATTCGCCACGATAGCACTTGGGTAGTCGGGACCCTAGGTCACTTCTAACGAATCGAGCTGCGCTTTGTCTGGAGAAACGCGATCCCTGGCGAGCGCCAAAAGGGGATCTTCGGACGGAAGAGTAGTCAGGTTGCTCACCTGCTGCCCTATGAGCCGCAGGTGAGCTCTTCGTGCGGCCTTTAGCGGAGTCGATCTAAACTTCGACCTTCTCAATCTCTTCAAATTGCATGAATACCTAGTCAACGCTACGTAGAGCGCCTGATGAGCCAGCGGTTAGCCCGGTCGCCGCGCTCAGACCGGATATTTCACGGGGATCGCGCCCGTTAAACCGCTGCTAATTGCAGTATATGGCGAAACGCCTCATTGTAGTCATCGCGAGCAGCCTAGACCTGTGCACTGGCTACACGCAAAAGCACGAATTCGTGGTCGTTGTAGCGAGCAAGCTCATCATAATAGGCTTTGGCCGCGTCGAACGCCGTCTGAGCAACCAATTTGCGACGCGCCTGCGAGCCTAACTTTGCGGGGCAGGAGGCGTGACCGTGATGTTTAGCAAACCCGATGATCAATCGTCCTCGGCCTCGACGTTATATTGCATAGCCTTCGCAGCCGCGTGAAAGTTGCGAAAACGGTAGAGGTGCATCAAGTCAATTTTACGAGCAACATTGTCTGTGGCCGTTCGACAAGCAGAAACCGATTTGTCCCGCAATCGCGGGGCCTTGACATGCGAATATAATTGGTTTGTAGATATTATTCGCCAGATACGAACTCGTCCAGCTCAGCGCGATTTTCCACTGGAACGGCAAGACGTCATTCTTCCAACTGATCGCCGGACCGCCACGCGGCGTCCTAATGATGTCGATAACGAACGCTCGTTTCGCAGTCAGAAGCCATGCCGCATGCCAATGTACGCCGTTGTGCGCCGAGTGGGCGTGTCCGAAAAACGAGTACATCCCAAAGTTAACGAAGACCGCAAACTGCGCAGAGACCGTTAAGTGCCACTTGGTCGAAATGCGAACCAGCGACGCGAGGCGGCTTTTGGCATCCGGATCGCCTTCGAGCGTTCAACTCGGCTTCCAGTCCAGCCTCGCCTTCTTATGACTGGCAAACTGCAGCAAGACCGATGTCAACCCAGCTCAAAGATCGTCGACAAGCCGAGGACGCTCATAAACGTAAAACAACAGCCTTGTTAGACGCGGCTAAGGAAGCGCGCAAGGAGCAGAATCGTGATTAGCCCAGCGACTCCCGTCCACCCCTTACCGGCGATCGTGTAGGCGATTGCTCGGTCGATCCCTATCTTTCGCGCAACGGACTTGAATTTAGCGAACTTCATAAACCGCTCAAGGGAAAAAGTCGCGAATTATCGCTGGATAAACTCGTGGATCACGTCCAGCATATAGGATCTCCGCGCATCGTCGATCCCGGGATAGACGCCGATCCACAGGACGTTGTTCATGACGAAGTCCGCGCGCTTCAGGTCACCGATGACGCGTTTCTCAATGTCGCGGTACGCAGGCTGGCGGATCAGGTTGCCAGCGAACAGAAGACGGGTCGCTATCTTGTTCGTTTCTAGAGCGTTCACAAGCTGATCGCGTGTAAATGGAGCGCCGGGACGAACCGCTATCGGGAAGCCGAACCAGCTCGGCTCGGAGCGAGGCGTCGGTTCTGGCAGGATAAGATACTCCTCGACGTCCTTTAGTCCTTCGTAGAGCGCCTCGAAGTTGCTCTGCCGTGCCTTAATAAACTCGGGCAGCTTCTTGAGCTGGGACATCCCAACGGCCGCCTGCATGTCGGTGACCTTCAGGTTATAGCCGATGTGCGAATACGTATACTTGTGATCGTATCCCTCGGGCAGCTCGCCGAGTTGCCACTCGAAGCGCTTTCCGCACGTATTGTCCTTACCGGGCTCGCAATAGCAGTCGCGTCCCCAGTCGCGAAACGACTCGGCTAGGGTCTTTAGAATCGCCCGATTTGTCAGCACCGCTCCGCCTTCGCCCATTGTAATATGATGCGCGGGATAGAAGCTCGTCGTCGCAAAGTCGCCGAACGTTCCGACCAGGCGCCCATCGTACTTCGCCCCAACCGCATCGCAGCAATCTTCGATCATCCAGAGGTTGTGACGTTTCGCGAACTCTGTCACCGCTCCCAGATCGAACGGATTGCCGAGAGTATGCGCCACCATGATCACGCGTGTTTTTTCGGAAAGCGCGTCCTCAAGATAGCTCGCGTCAATATTGTATGTCGGCACGTCCACGTCAACGAACACGGGAACGAGGCCGTTTTGGATTGCGGGATTGAGCGTCGTCGGGAAACCGGTCGCGACAGTGATCATCTCATCACCGGGTTTGAGACGCCGTTCGCCCAGTTTAGGCGATGTCAGAGCCGAAAGCGCTACCAGGTTGGCGGACGAGCCCGAATTGACCAGCATCGCTTTGCGTACGCCAAAAAGCCGCGCGAACTCGCGCTCGAAAGCCTCCGCAAACCGCCCCGTGGTCAACCAGAAGTCGAGTGACGCATCTACGAGATGCTGGATATCCTCCGCATCGAAAACCTTGCCGGAGACTGGAACGAAAGTTTCGCCAGGCACGAACTCGCGTACCGGAAAGGCAGCCTCGTGATAATCAGCGACGAGGTCGCGAATCTTCTTTCTGATTTCATCCGCGCGATTGGTCACGACAAGAACTCCTTGTACCAGCGTATTGTCAGGTCGATCCCCTGATCGAGCGTGTATATTGGGCTCCATCCAAGCAAACGACGTGCTTTTTCGGCGCTAAGGTACTGATGGCGGATCTCGTTGCTCGCTTCGTTCATGATAACAGGTTGCAAATCCGTTCCCATTCTGTCAAGAATCTTAGTAACCAGCTTGGTAACGGTGACCTGGATTTCGTTCGAAAAGTTAAACGCTTCTCCCGACAGTTCCTCGCGGCGGGAGGCGAGTTGCTCGGCCAGCAGCAGGTACACAGCCGCGCCGTCGTCCACGTAGAAATAGTCGCGAATGAATTCGCCGTCGGAGCGGATGACTGGCGGCTGACCGCGCAGAATCGAGCGGATGGAACCAGGCACAATGCGATTCCAGTTAAGGTCGCCTCCGCCGTAGAAATTTCCGCACCGCGTCGTAACCACGGGCAGTCCGTAACTCTTGGCGTATGTATGGGCGATCAGGTCCGCGCAGGATTTGCTGACATCGTAGGGATGCTGACCTTGCAGCGGCGTGCTCTCGTCGTACGGCAGTATCTCTTGGTCGCCATAAGCTTTGTCCGAGGACGCGTTGACGATCTGCTTGACGAGAGGGCTGCGGCGGCATGCTTCGAGAAGGCTCCACGTTCCCTGAATATTGGCCTCGAACGTCGAGATGGGGTTGCGGTTGGCGATGCCGACGATCGTCTGGGCAGCCAGGTGAAGAACGGTGTCGATTTCATGCTCGCCGAGAATGCGCTCCAGTCCCGCCTGATCGCGGATGTCGCCGCGGACAACCGTGACCCGAGAGAGATCGCCGCTCCGAAACAGCTCTGCCTCAGGGACCCAGTCGCGAATGAGACAAACGACGTGCGCTTGCGCAGCAAGAAGGCGTTTGACCGTCCAAGCGCCCACGAGACCCGTTGCACCGGTGACGAGTGTTGGCCGATCGCGCCAAAATGCAGTGTTGCTCAATGTTTCCACGGGGCTTGTCCTGCGCTCCAAAGTTGATCGAGATAGCGTTTGTCGCGAAGCGTGTCCATGCACTGCCAGAAGTCCGTATGCTTGTAAGCGGCAAGCTGGCGCTCGCGCGAAAGCTGTTCGAGAGCGTGCTCCAGGATGCTGGAGTCATCTTGAAGGTAGTTGAATATAGCGGGATTGAGCACCATGAAGCCGCCGTTGATAAAACCTTCGCCCATTTGCGGCTTCTCGGTAAAGTCACTCACGAGATCGCCGTCGAAGTCCAGCCTTCCAAACCTCGCCGGAGGACGCACCGCAGTCAATGTTGCGGTCTTTCCGTGGGCTTTGTGAAAAGCGACGAGTGCGCGGATGTCGACATCGGAGACGCCGTCGCCATACGTTAGCAGGAAAGGCTCATTATCAAGGTAGCGCTTAAGCCGCAAAACCCGGCCGCCCGTCATTGTGGTCGTACCCGTGTCGATCAGGTGCAGCGTCCAAGGGTCAGTTTTGAATTGGTGACGCGTCACGTCGCCATTGCCGACTTGAACGGTCATGCTGCCTTGCAGTGCGACGTAGTCAAGGAAGTAGCGCTTAATGTACTCGCCTTTGTATCCAAGGGCCACATAGAACTCGTTGAACCCGTAGTAGCTGTAGTGCTTGAGAATGTGCCAAAGAATGGGGTGCTCGCCGATCTCCACCATTGGTTTCGGCTTTATTTCCGTCTCTTCGGCCAAACGGGTACCCAGGCCGCCCGCCAGGATTACGACTTTCATCAACCGGTTCTCCTCAATCCTATCGTACCCTATGTCGATTGCTTGCCGGTTTTCGCGTTGACGGCCTTGAGATACGCCGCGAGACACGAGACGGCATAGGCGAGAAGGACCAATGCTATGACCCCGCCGACCATCATGCTAGGTCTTGGTTCGCCCCTGTCGGGCGGTATTGCCGAATCGACCACGGAGACGCGGCTTTGCGCGGCCGCGTTTTCGAGACGGACCTTTGCAGCCTCGGAAACCGTCGCTTTGAGGATTTCAAGACGGATCTGAACTTCGTTCATCAGCTTGCCCATCACTCCAGACAGTTCGCGGCCCTTGCCAAGCCTTCGTGCCGCTTCGCTTATCTGGATCTGGATGACTTGCCGTTGAGCAAGGAGGCCTTGCCGTTGTGAGCTCGTGAGCACCTGCTCCGACGTCCGTCGTTGCAGCACGCCCTGGACCTGGGTATGAAGGACAGAGTTATCGGTTCGTAGCTGGTTTCGCGCGAGGATGACGCCTGGATAGTCGGGACCATAAGTTACTTGTAATTTGTCCAGTTCCGCTTTGTCCTGAAGTACCTTGTTTCGGGCCTCGGCAAGCAGCGGGTCTTCCGTGGGAACCATGTTCACCGAGCCAAGCAGCTTGGCCGTCAACGCCTCCTGCGCTCCTTGAGTCGCCTGACTCGCCCCGAGTTGGGCATCGACCCGTGCAAGTTGGGTATAGAGTGCGCCAATCTCGTCCTGCGTAGGGGCGGGCACGTCTTTACTAATTGTCGGAGTCGAACGCGGGTCCACATTTTTCAATGCATTCGTAAATAGCAGCAAGTTGTGAACGGACTCGTCGTACTCCCGGCGCGCTTCCTTTGTTTGTTCGTCCGCGCCGCGCAGCAGAACCGTTTCCCGATCGTTGTCCGTGTCAAGATAGTAGCGCACCAAGGCATCATAGTAGCCATTGGCCGCGTCAGCCGCCTTCTTCTCGATGAGCGCGCGCTGTGCACGAGGTCCTAATATTGGCGGTCCCGGCAACGAGACGGTGATCGCGAGCAATCCGGAGGCCGGATCGTCCACGGCCTTAACGTGCTTCTGGAGGAACTCGGGCAAATCACGCGATTTCTTAAACCGGTAGCCGGGAACATGCGCCAGGTCGATCTGCTTCGCAACTTGCTCGGCGGCTGTCCGGCTCGCTATAACGCCAATGTAGCGCGGATTCGTCTTGCCTCCCGCAAGGGCTGCGAGAGATGTTATTGCCCCTTGGCTCTGCTGAACCGCGACCGTCGTAGTTGCGGTGAATTGTTGAGGCGTTGTAGCCAAAACAATGACGGACAGAACCGCGGCTGCCAGCGTGCCTCGAATTAACCAATTCCGCGCCTTTGACCGGAGGATCTCACGCAGGAGTTTCGTGTCGATGGTTATTTCTTCGCTATCGGGTGCGGATGCCAAATAAGTCCTCGGAGTGTTCAATCAATCGATTGAGCGTTCGTGAGCGACCGGTTACACAGCGGTCAACTTAACGAAAAAGCTAAGGCCGGAGCGCGCAAAGCTCAAAATGTCCGGCTGATCTATCAGTCCTTGACCGCAAGCATTATTGATCGACGTTCTGCGTGAAAACCAGTCGCTAAGCGGCCGTCGCACACGCTGAACTGGAACTGCGATGCGCGATTACGAGACAGTGCTGGGCAACAGGTTCTCATATGGCGGAGATTGCGCGACCTGACCAGAACGCCAATCGAAGCAGTCGTCTCCACTTTTGGGGAAACTTTCGATGTCCAGCCAATATTGGTACGGGCAGATGTCGGATTATTCTAACGGGAACAGGTTAAAGCCACTGTGTTTTTTCGTTTGCTCGTAGATTCAATCTCGTCCTGGGCAGGCCACTCACCGTGATCGCGGATTAAGCCGTCCGCATTACCATCGCTCGTTGCCTACCGAGCATTATCGAGACGCCCTACTTATGATAGCATCGGTCCTTCTTTCGTGTCAAGTGCGACCCCCCTGAGCGGTTGCCGGCGGCACTGACAACCCCGTCGATCAGGTATACTTGGTCGCAAGTGCGCGATACCCATTATCGCGATTTCGCGTGAGCGCACCTGAGATCGGGAGGCATTGCGATCGCATGGATTTGAAGGCTCTTATCTTAGTCGGTACGTCACTCGCCATTATGTCGCCGGTTCAGGCTCAGACGCTCCAGTCCGGCGCCGTTTTGACGGCCATTGGCGCAGCGGAGGCTACCCCCTCGCAAGAGATCGTCGTTCCGGCCGCGCCTGCGCCCGCGACGGAAACGCCAGTTGTCCGCTCGTCCGGCTCCCGGCGGCTCCGCGTTGGTCCCGAACTGGGCCTTTTCGTCCCAACAAGGAATCTCGTACGCAACCGATTCGGCACGAATTGGTTTTCGTTCGGCGTCGGTCTTGGACAGTACACGACGGCTCCTGAGACCGGACAGTGGACATTCGATATCAGTTTGCTCTCAAATGCCTCTGGGGGGAACGCCGCATATCTGCTTCCTCTCGGCGCAGAGTATCGTCTCGGTTTGGCCGCTAACCGCTCAGCGGTGCCGTACGTAGCCGCCGAGGGCGATTATGTGCCGTCGGATGTGCGCTCCCAAACAGATAACGTTAACTGGGGGATCCGATCGGCATGGGGCGGCGCCCTTCTCGCCGGAATAGATTTCGGAAGCGATGCGCGCATTGAAGCCGGCTATCGCTGGATCTCGGATATTATCGGCTACAACTTCTCCGGTGCGGTAATCTCCGCCGGATTCCGGTTCTAGTCCGGCACGTCAACAACTCAAATCAGCAAAGCCCTTCCACGACTCTAACGCGGAAGGGCTTTGTCATCTTTGCCAAGGAACTCCGCAGGGTTGATACCGGAGATCTGCGTCAACGCCGCCGTATCGCCGAGAGAGTTGCGCAGTCGCTGAAGCTCGACGGCCGACGGGTCGTCCGGGTTGTCGTAACGCAGCGCCGCATCGATTACTCGCGAGATTGCCCGGGGCGCAATTCCGTGCTTCGCGCACAATGCTGCCGCGCCGATCAGGCGATCGGTCCCGCGAAGCTTGCGGATCGGGTCGGCGGCGACGCGCGCGACCGTATCTCCAAGAACCTTGTTCGTAAAGCGCGCCATCAGATCGGCCGAGAATTCGTGCAGTGCCGCTCGGTCGAAATGGTATTCGCGGATAAGGGCGGAACTGGCCTCGTCGATGCAGGATGAGCACTCCTCGAATACCTGTGCGTCCGCCGCGCATTGCCAGATGTATTCGTGTCCTCGCTGATAGCCAAGATAGGCAAGCGCCGCATGGCTCATGTTATGAAGAAGCAGCTTCCTGGCCTCGTATGCTGGAAAGTTATCCGCCTCGATCAAGCCAGGCAGGCGCGGCGCCGGTCCCCGGAGCGCACGTCTGTCAATGGGGAGTTCCTTGTACGGCTCCGCGACGACCAGCAAGGGGTCCGAAGGGCTGCTTCCCGGTTTTGCGGCAGGCACCATGCGGCCGATCACGGTTTCCACGAGACCGACCCCGTTCTCAAAATAGGTCCGCGCGCGGTCCGCAATGTGGGGCGAGATCATCTCACGAACCGTCGCGGCGGCGTGCCACTGGTTTTCGCAAAGCAAGATGTCGATCGGACCGCGCGAGTTGCGCGCGCGCTCATTGATTCCGGCGGCCAGGGATCCTGCGACGGCCGGCAGCGCGCGAACACCGGCAGCCGTCGCGATAATGCCGGCACGGTCAATCGCGGACGTGACTTTCGCCGCGTCGAATGCCGAAATTGCCGTCAAATTGCCGATCGTCAGGCGATCATCGCAATTCACCCCAACAAGATGCAGAGGGTAGCGGCCAGCTCGCTTAAGGTTCTCGACCAGGCCTTCATCGGCATCGACAAAAGTCGTTTCATAGCCGCCCTCGTAGAAAAGCTGTCCGATAAAGCCGCGACCGATGCTGCCTGCGCCAATTTGGACTGCTTTAGGCATTCTCGAATCCTTTCAGAAACGCTTCGGTTTCGGCAAGCGTTCGTATTCCCGTTGTCGCCCCGAGTTCCTGAACGCAGCAGGCCCCTACGGCATTTGCAAAGCGCAGCGTCCGTTCAAGCGGCCACGCGTGGCACAGCCCGCACAAGAAGCCCGCCGCCCACGCATCGCCGGCTCCCAGCGCATCCACCGCTGTGACTGGCAGGGGAGGCGCACAGAGCTCTTCGCCGCTAGATGTCAGCACGTATGCCCCCTTTTCGCCCAGCTTTATTCCCGCGACGCCGACTCCATGGTCGATCATGAACTTCGCGATGTCGGGAGGGGCCTGGAGCCCTGTGATCCTTCGCCCTTCTTCGAGCGACGGCAGAGCGTAATCAAGGTGCGGCAGGCACGGGACATAGTGGTCGAACCAATTGCCTGAGTGATCCCAAACCGTGTCGAGCGTCGTGATCTTGCCCATCGATTGTGCGCGCGCCAGTACGCGGGCGCAGTCCTCGCCGGCAAACCGAGGCATCAGCGAGGGGCCAGCGATATGCAAGATGTCGGCCTTTTCGATGACCTGCCAGTCGACGTCCTCTTCGGAGAACTCCGCGTTTGCCCCGGTGTAGTGCAGAAACGTGCGCTCGCCGGCGGCATCTACTGCGACCATTGTCGCGGATGTCGACGCCGTACGGCTCCGCGCGACGCCGCTTGCATCGAGTTCCGCGGCGCCGAGCGAGTTTACCAAGAAGTCTCCGAAGCCGTCGCGCCCGACTTTTCCAAGCACCGACGCTTTAATCCCCAGGCGAGCGAGCGCAATGCTCGTATTCGCGGCGCATCCGCCGGAGTGCAACTGGATACGCTCCACTTCGGCCAGGGTGCCCTTCGGCGGGAACGATTCGATAGTCTTGCCAACCACGTCGGCAACCAGAATTCCAAGACACGCGACTCGAAGCATGAAAATTTAATCCTCCTCGGACACGGGGTCCCGGATAACTGCCGCGTTCTCGAAATACGAATCGGCGTTTTCGTCGTGCGTCGACACCTCTTCGATGACCGCGCCCGCAACCGATCCGAACGTGTGCGGCGTCCCTGGGAAGAGCGTATACCGGTCGCCTGGGTTGAGGGTAACAGTCTCATTCGACGTCCGCACGACGACCGTGCCTTGAAGAACGAAGAACGTCTCTTTCTTCACTTTGTGATAATGCATCGGGCACTGTTGGCCGGGCGTCAACGTTAGCCACTTGCTGCAATATTCCGGCTCATTGACGCGGACGACGAGTCCGAGGCCCTCGGCATGGTAGCGGCCGAGGCCGAAATCAGCGATTTCGACAGGGGTTTCATCATTCACGACAATACCGGCGCTGGCAAGCTGCCGTCGGACAATCTCTTGCGCGGCGTATATCTCACTTCGTTTCATTGCCGATTTCCTTCCTGTTGCGACAAGTCCGTCTCGCCGCCTTCGATCAACACGGTCGCAAATTGGTGAGCCGCGATGGACACGTTGATGCAGTTGCCCACCCATTTCGCGTCCCCTCGGACGGGGCGCTCCATGATATCGACGACCGACGCTTTAGAAAGCCCGGCTGCCATAGCCGGAGATAATTCCACGCTCGCCTCGGTGTCCTGTCCGTTCAATTCAACGAGGCGAAGAACCAGACCGTTCCCTCGTCCCGCCGCTTTAAAGGCCGTCAGGAGAATCCCTGGCGTGAGCGAGCGCGCAAAACCTTGCGCCGACGGCCAGCTGCCATCATGCACGCCGGACGGGAGCGCGATCAAGGGGTGGTTCCATGCTGCCCCAAGCCGCGCGAGCGCAGCCGGATCGGCGGCGTGGTCGTGAAGATAAAGCGAGTAGCGAACAGTCGTCGTCGCGACCTCCGGCGTCGGATCCGGGGAGAAGCTGGAGCGCACGATGCGGAGCCTCAAGACGTATCCGTCTTCGTCGTTGCCGACGATCGAATGTCCGTACTTGCTGTCCTGAACGAGCGTGATTCCGGCGAAGACGTCAGCGCCCGTCTCTGTCCTCGCGACGCCCTCGATGTGGGCATATCGAAGCGACGGAACCTCGTCGCCATCGAATAGATCGCGCTCGATACTGCCGAACGGGGTCTCGTAGCGGGCCGAAATAGACTTGAACGCAAGCGGGATGGTCATCACGAGACCGGGGATGCCGCTCTGCTGAGTGCCGATCTCGCGCCAGTCGATTTCCGCCGTGAAATCGAGGCGCGGCTCATGCGGGCTAATGCTTAGCGTCAATTTGACCGCGCTGTTCGTGCCTGGAACTGCGAGGGCGTGTTCTGCCTGACAGCCCGTTGGAAACGCGCCGTGCACGCTGCCTGTATTATCGTGAAACTTACGACCGAGTACGTGAAAGCCCTTGACCTTTAAGTTCACCGGCTCAGCGACCTCGCGTCCAAGCGACCAGGCTTCCATTCCGCGCGGCTCTTCGACGACATATTGGAACGTCCCCAGCGGAGAGCGGCCGGAGACCGGCGTGATCCGCCCGCCCGTTCGCTTATCGATCAAGCCGGTGACGCCGCCAAGTTCGCGATCGACCGCAAATTTGAGGAACGGCGTCTCAAACGTATTCCCGTTCCCGGCGATCACCGCGGGTGGATCGTCCGCATGGGACAGCGCGTTGGGCAGGTTTCGTCTTTCGCAGAGCAGATACGTTTTGTAGCCCATTGCGGGAACGTCCCGAGCGTCGAACGCGACCTGGAGGCGCGCGTGACCGTATTCGTTCGGGCTGTCATGGAGGACAAGGACGGGACGGGCGACGCCGTCGCCGCCCACCGCGACAATCTGGGATCGATCGAATTCGCTGTCGAATATCGACACGATGATGCGCTCGGAACGCTCCCATGCGCACGGATTGAAGACGACATAGGGCCGGAAGCGCTTACCGTTGCCGCCCGCGTCCGAGAGGCCCGAGCGCGATGCCCCCAGACCGTGACCGGCGCCGGATGCGTTGCGTGGAGGGCAGATGCGCTCTTGTTCGCCTGCCCATGTTGCGGGAAGCAGGGATGCGGTGTCGATCAGCGCGATAAGCGCCTTGAGTGCATCCCGCTTGATCGATCCCGTGATCGCGCCTACTTCCTGAAACTGCGCCATCGCGTATTCGCGCGTTTGCCTGACGCCGGCGCCTTGAAGAATGTCGTGGAATTGGCAGAACAGAACCCGGCGCCAGGCATCGCGCAGGAGCTCGTGGGGATAGGCGGCGTTCAGCAGGCGGGATGCGATTGCGGAGAGCGTCTCCGCCTCGATGAGATAGTTTTCGCCAAAGCGGTTCGCCTGCTTGATCAGACTTTGCGACGTATAACATCCCGTAAACTCAAAGTTCAGCTCGTCAGTGAGGACCGGAAGCTCAATAGGGTTCGCCGCGAGGTCGGCCTCGATCGTTTCAAAGTAGCGCTTGACCGTGCTGAACTCGAGGGTAGGGTAGATCGGCCACTGAGCCAACTCATTGAGGTAGTCGAGCCCTGCGCGAGTCGGTCCGCCGCCGTGGTTGCCGACGCCGTAGACGTACATCCAATCATGCAAGCTCGTCTCGCGTACAAAATCAACAAGCGAGAGCGCGATGTTCTGCCCGCCATCTGGATATTTGCAATACCAGGTCGCGTCGCGATTCACCAGAACGCGCGAGCCGTCCGGCGACTGCCAGTAGAACAATTGCGGACGAGCCTCGCCGATCCGCGCATGTTCGAAGCCGCCGCCGGTACGGCAGCAGTAATAGTATTTGACCGCGCCCTGCGCCAGAATCCCCGGAAGCGAACTTGGATGGCCGAATGTGTCCGGTTCCCAATCGATGGGAATGCTTTCCGGCGCAAGTCCGAACTTCTCGTCGAAATACGACCGCGTCATTTCAAGGTGCCGGCAGAGGCTCTCTCCTGACGCGAGATTCTTGTCGCCTTCCACCCATTGCGCCGCCGTAATTTCCCAGCGGCCTTCGCGTACCCGCTGGCGGATTTCCTCGAACATCGCCGGATGGTAGCGTTCGATCAGCGCATAGGTCGCCGTCTGGCTTTGCGAAAAGGTGAGCTTGGGATAGGCGCGCATCAGTTCGAGCACGGACGCGAACGTGTCGTGCGTAACCGAAACGGTCTCTGGCCAGCTCCACATCCAGTTCATATCGATGTGGGCGTGAGCGACGTTATGAATGCGGTACCGCTTGGCGAATGCGCCGATCTCGGATAGGACCTCTTCGGCCTCGGATATGCTCCGTGCGAACGCGGCGAGACCCTGCGTGGGATCGAGCTGCGAAACATGCGCCTCGGCGGCGTCGATCAGGGTCAGCCACCGTTCGCGCCGCTTCGTCTGGACGTTTGCGAATGCGCGGGCGAATTCGAGTTCCATGGTCACGCGCCGCCACAAGCGCTGGAACTCGCGGTTGGGCTCCTCGCGCAGTTCGTGCGAGAAGTACGGCAGAATATTTTCGATCACGTTCAAATCCCTTTAGGACTCTCTCTTGCTGCGTGTTAAGCGGCTAAAGAAAAATGGCCAGCCCGGCCATGGAGGGCATCTTAATCCTCATTTTCTCGTAGGTATTGCGAGAACAAGATTCAGGACGGCTCGGGCCGCCGGGGCCTTTTTTCGCCCGCGCCTCGCTCACGGCGGTGATTTATGATGCTTCGTCAACACGCGTACGGCCTTTTGCCGCCAGCGTCCGCCGGTCACGGAGCGGTCTCGCGCGCGCCTCGTTCACGGCGGTGATTTACGATGCCTCGTCGACACGCGTACGGCCTTTTGCCGCCAGCGTCCGATTCCAGCGCATATCGTGAAGCAGTGAAAGCGCTGTGACGGCCCTTTTTCAAAAACGGCCACGGCGGCCGGGGAGCCGTCTTACAAGACCTTTCGATTTCTTACTTACGCTCTAACAAAGCCAAAGCCCCACCCTTATTATCGTTCATCTGAAATCGATTTCATAATAGCGCGTTGGCTTGAATATGTCAAGTGGGAGGCAGATTCTTTTCGGGATATCTTGCGGCTGTACGGCCGCGCGCTAGCCGAGCGAAGCGCCGTCGCGTCGCAATGCTTCGCGCACGGACGAGACATCGGCATCGTGCAATGGCGAGTCTGTTAAGGCTGCCGCCGCAATCGCGATGCCGGCGGCGTGGCCGAGGTCCATCATGGTCCGGCTAAGCCGGCAACTTGTGGCCGCAATATGCGAAAAGCTCGCGCCGCGGCACGCAACGGCAACATTGTCGAGGCTGACGGGCAGCAAGCACCCGAGGGGGATGCCGTACGGCTCGCGAAGTTCCGCGATACCGGCGCTTTCAGCGCCGTGGCTGTCCATCGCGTGGTCGGCGATTGCGACGATGTTGGCGTTTGTTTGTCCGGAAAGACCGGCAATCAAGTCGTGCTGCGTCAAAACGTATTTGCCGCGAACCCGCTTGGTCTCGCGGACGCCAAGCGACGGCGCGATCCACGACAGCCTGAAAGATTGGAACTCAGGGTATCGGTTTTGCATCCAGTGCCAATGCGCCATGACGCGGTTTGTACACAGCTCATAGGCCTTGCCGTAGCCGTCCGGCGAGCGCATGATGTTAAGAAACTCATCGCCGTTCATGGTGGGCAGCATGTTGATGTTGAGGTCGCCTGCCGGATAGCGTCCGATGATGGCGAACGGCCAGTGTTTTTGCCAAGGACAATCGCCGATGGGCGCATCGAAAGGCTCTATCGCCTTTTGCGCGGCTGGTGCGACGCGGTAAATCAGGCTCACGCCGTTGACGTCGTCGGGCCTGGCTTTTAGCGGCGCTGCGCTTTCGCCGAATTCGGCGGCCGCCTCCTGCCCCTGCATCATTTCGCATCCGGCGGCCTGGCACAGCCTCGCGTCAGCGGTAGAATCGACGAAATAGCGAGCGGTTATCCGGCAGTCGCCGCCGTTGTTCGAGACCAGGCGCAAGGAGCGCAGTCGTTCGCCATCGCGCTGAGCCTCCGTGAAGCTCCAGCCCTTCAGTATGTCGCACCGGCTTGTCTTGAGCAACAAGTCTTCGACGACCTTTGCATAGGCGTCGGGCTCGAAAACAACGCCATGCCAGGTCCTGCGGCAAAACTCCTCATCGAGATGCATGCCCTGGCTGCCATATCGCCGCAGCGTGTCATTGTAGCCCCGCGCGGGATCGATGACCGTTTCTCCACCGGGGAAATCTTCTCCGCCCGGCCAGCAGCAGTGCCGTCCAAACGACCACACTCCCGCCGCGCCAAGGGCATTCAGGCGCTCGTAGATTTCGCGCGGATACGCCGTCCCTCCAACGCCGGGCTCCCAGTTGTGGACGCCGCCGATAACCGCATTGCCGCCGAGGCGGTCGGCGCGTTCGACGAGCGTCACGCGAAGACCGTGGCGCGCCGCGGCAAGCGCCGCGCCGATTCCGCCGCTGCCGCCGCCGATAACACATACATCGCAGTTCATTTGGTCCATTGTTCGCTTTTCGCCTCGCTACGGGGGCGTCTCAGAAAGTGTGTAAAGAATCGAGAGGCCCTGTAAGACGGCTCCCCGGCCGCCGTGGCCGTTTTTGAAAAAGGGCCGTCACAGCGCTTTCACTGCTTTCCGATACACGCTGCAATCGGCCGTAGCAGGCAAAGCGCCGTACGCGTGTTGACGTGCCTTTGTCATTCACCGCCGTGAACGAGGCGCGGGCGAGACCGGTCCGTGACCGGCGGACGCTGGCGGCAAAAGGCCGTACGCGTGTTGACGTGCCTTCGTCATTCACCGCCGTGAACGAGGCGCGGGCGAAAAAAGGCCCCGGCGGCCCGAGCCGTCCTGAATCTTGTTCTCGGTACGCCGATTCATCACACACCTTCTCAGATTGGCTATCGATCTTATACCGCGAAGCGATTGAAAAATGGGCACGTTAAGCATCGTAAGTCTATCGAGGATCCCCGGAGCTTACCGGCGCGGAGCGGCTGAGGAGCTCCGGACGATCAGCTCGGGAGCGAAGACCTTGCTGCGCGGTTCGTGCGGTTCCTCCTCGCGAATTTGCGCGAAGAGAAATTCAGCGGCTTGCCGACCTATCTCGTAGGAGGGTTGAGCGACGGCGGTGAGCGCCGGGATCATCAGGTCGAAGATTTCGAGGTCATCAAAAACGACCAGCGCGATATCGTCTGGGATCGCTTTCTCGAGCTGCTTCAGCGCCCGCATGACCGCAAGGGCGATCCGGTTGTTCGCCGCGATCAGCGCGGTCGGCGGCTCAGGGGCTTGCAGCATCTTTTCGAGGCACGCGGGCACATCGGCCAGGTCGAAGCTGACCCGGCATGCGTCGCCTTGCTCGAGGCCGATGTTCGCCTCGTCCAGTGCATCGCGGTATCCGCGCTCGCGGAGCGCAACCGTCATCTGTCCCATCGCGTAGGTGACGAAGCCGATCCGCCTATGGCCGTGCGCCGCGAGATGGCGCGTCGCAATGTACCCGCCGCCCCGGTTGTCGAGCGTGACGCTGCTGGCCCCCAGCCCTTCGATGCGCCGGTCGACCTGCACGACGGCAATGCCCGAGTCCATTAACTCCCGCACCACGGCGCAATTGGCGCCGCTGGGCGCGAAGACGATTCCTTCGACCGCCTTGTCCTGCAGCATCTTCAGGTATGCGAGTTCCGTGTCCGGGTCTTCGTTCGTGTTGCCGAGAATGACGACATAGCCCTCTTGTCTCGCGACGTCCTCGACCCCGCGAGCCAGCGCGCCGTAGAAGGGATTGAGCACGTCGTTGATGAGCAGGCCCAGGCTGTGCGTCGCCTTTGTTTTCAGGCTGCGCGCAAGAAGATTCGGGCGGTAGTTGAGTTCCGCGATCGTGTTCAGAATTGCGGAGCGCTTATCGTCGGCCACGGGGACGACGCCGGTTAGGACGCGCGAGACCGTGCTCGGCGATGTCCCGGAAAGGCGGGCAATGTCCTTAATCGTAAGAGGCTTCATGACGCAGGGCGGGTTAGGGAGTATTGATTGCGGTTCACGCGGATGTGTTCGGCGATCGACGGATAGATGCGGTTGGTTTCATCCCAGACCTGCTGGGCGATCTTGCGATAAGATGGGTGCCCCTGTCGCGACGATCGCAGTTCGATGAAGTGGAACAGCTCGCGAAGGTTCGCCGTAAAGAGCGTCCGTACGCGGTACGCGAGCGGCAGGACATAGGCGGCCTCGGAGGGGAATCCGGCTTTCGCAATGGCGTCGTGCGCTTCGTGAGCCTGCTCCATCAGCCTGACGAAGATCCCTTCCAGGCCGAACGCCTCCAGATCGCGCGGCCGTTCGTAGCCGAGCGCGGGCGTAAGATTATCCGTCACGAGCGTCGCCATGCGGTGGCGCTGTATATCCCGGTATGCGCCGTAGTCCATCACGATCTCGAATGTCAGGCTGATTCTCTCGAACGACCGGGGAGGCGCATCGTGCAGACCGCGTCCGGCGAGCAGGGCGGCGACGCCTTCGCCGGCGGGACGCGTGACGCCCGATCGAAGACCGATCAGCGTGAGCGCCTGCTCCTCGTCGAAATACGGCTCTAGAACGCAAACGCCGCTTTGGCCGGGCGGAACGGCGACCGGTGCGGCGGTGCGCGCGGGCTTAGCGCAATGCAGCGAAGCGCGATATTCGTTGCGATCCGCGTACTTGAGCAATGTGGGGATGACCTTCACGGCCTCGCGCTTGATTTGTTCGCCGAGTTGTTGGCCTTCGATGAGAGGCTGGGAGAGCAGCTTGCCGATGAGCGTCTCCAGGGAACGGGCGTTGATGGTCAGGCCGATGTTCGTATGCGTCGCCGCCGGAAGCAGGTAACGCAGCGTATCGCATGCGGTGGACTTGCACGCCGCTTCGTACGCGCGCGGCGATTGTTTCTCGGTGCGCGGAATGCGCTCCTTGATCTGCTCGATGACCGGCGCTTGCATGTCGACATAGGCGTTCATCAGCCGCTTGATTGCGTCGCGATAGACGTCCGCGACGGGCGACGCCATGATGTCTTCCGGGTACATCGCCTTGCTGGGATCGAACGCGACGTAGCGAGTGCTCTTCTCGGTGTACGAGGCAAGACGGCAATCTTCGATGAGCTTGGACGCCAGGATTGAGACGTTTTCTGCGGCGAGTTTGACCACGGCATGCTCGGCAACGCTGCCGTGGCCGTAGCCGACTACCCACTTTTCGTGAAACGCGCGCGCCTTTTCCTGCGCTCCGGCCAGCGGTTCGCCCTCTTCCGCGTTGTCCGCCGGACTCGATATCGCGAGATCGCCTTCGCTGATCAGCTTGATCAGGTTCTCGCGCAGACCGTCGTTTGAGCGAGAATAGTAAGCGAAAAGAACCGCGGCGACCTCTTCGGGAAGGTTTTTGAGCGCGAAGACGTTGCCGGTTACATCGGTGACGTAGTGGGAGAGCAAGGCGCGATTCGACTCGGACATGGCAATTTTCCGTTCAAGAGTGATTCGAACATATATCTAACGACGTAAGCTGGTCGTGTGATCTCGACCAAGATCCGGGCGGCCGAGCGCCAGCTTTCTACGAAGCTTGCGCGCCGCTTACATCTCGGCCGCAACGGGATTGGTAAGCTGACCGATTTCGGGGACGCTAACGGTTACGACATCGCCTTCCTTGAGCGGTCCGATCCCTGCCGGCGTTCCCGTGGCGATCACGTCGCCGGGCTCGAGCGCGAAATAGCGCGAGAGAAATGAAATCAACTCGTCGATCGGGTGGACGAGATCGCCCACGGAAGCCTCCTGGCGCAGCTCGCCGTTCACCTCCGTGCGCAGCGTCAGCTTGGACGGATCCTTGATCTCGTCGGCGGTGATCAGCGCCGGGCCAAGCGGGCCGAAGGTGTCGATGGACTTCGACCGGAACCACGGCTGGCTGCGCGCAATGTCGCGTGTTTGCATGTTTCGCTCGGTTACATCGTTGAACAGCGTGTACCCCGCGACATGCTTCATGGCATCCTCGCGCGGGATGTCCTTGCCCGCGAGGCCGATGACGACCGCAAGTTCGCCCTCGAAGTCGACCCGCTCGGCCCAGGAAGGAATGACGATCTGGTTGCCGCTCGCTATGACGCTGCTGGATGCCTTCAAGAACACGATCGGCTCGTCGATCGGCGCCTCGTTACCCATTTCCTTGGCGTGGTCGGCGTAGTTGCGGCCGATGCCGAAGATGCGGTTGGGACGCGGCACCGGCGGCGCGAGCGTGACGCCGACCTCCTGCCAGATCTGATCCAGGATTTTCGTTACGCTCAGCGCCTTAACAATCTTGGCGAACACCGGCAACAGACCGATCAGCTCGAACACGTCATCGGGGATCGTCAAGTTTTGCGGATGAATGGCCTCGGACACGGTCAAGACGCGGGCTAACGGCAGGACCTTGCTGCCGATAATAATCCCCGGGTGAATGGGCTCTTCCGGATCGTCGAATTCGCGGTAACAGATGAATTTCATAGATTGGTTCCTGGGTCGTTATACCTTAATCTTGTTCCCTCGCCCGTCTCGGGAAGGTTACGGCGAGGACTTGCCGCAAAGCAGGTGCGCGTTGCCGGCGGCGAGTGCTTCTCCGGCCCGCCCGCGGATCCTGGGAAGGCGCGGCGACTCTCTGGTATGGCCTTCATTCGCCAGCGAGCCGGTATTCGCCTTTTCAGGAGGCGCGACCGCCGCTTACCCGAACAGTCCGTCGACGAGGCCGCCGTCGGCGTTGATCGTTTGGCCGGTAATATACGAGGCGCGCTTCGAGGCGAGGAAGACGACGAGGGCGGCGAGCTCTTCGGGTGAACCATGGCGGCCAAGCGGGATTTCCTCGACGGCTTGGGCCGAGACCTCTTCGAGGGATTTCGCGCCCTCGGTCGCCCGCTTCTCTAAAATCGATTTCAGACGGTCGGTATTCATCGAGCCGGGGCAGACATTGTTCACCGTAATGCCTTCGCCCGCAAGCTCTCTGGCCAAGGTTTTCGCGAGACCGATGACCGCCGGGCGGATCGCGTTCGACAGGAGGAGACCTTTGATGGGCTGCTTGACCGACGTGCTCTGAATATTGATGATCCGGCCGCCGCCGCGCTCTTTGGCCTTGGCGAGGTGCGGCAGTGAGATGCGGATCAAGCGGATAACCGGCCACAAGGTGCTGTCGATGCCCGATCGCCAGTCTTCTTCGGAAAGGTCCAGGAAGCGTCCAGGAGGGGGGCCACCTGCGTTCGTGACGAGAATGTCAAGCTGATTGAATCGACTAAGCGTGGCGTTGATCAGACGCGTGACATCGTCGGGGCGGGTGACGTCGGCCGTTACCGTATGGACGTCGGTTCCCTGTCCTGCAAGCGATCGGATCTCTTGAGCGGTTCGCGCCAGTTCATCGGGACGCCGAGCGCAAATGACGACCCTCGCGCCTTCCTTTACAAACTCCTCCGCGCAAGCGCGGCCGAGACCTTTTGACGACGCCGTAATGAGAGCGACTTTACCAGCCAGTCCAAGATCCATGGCTTCAATTGTAGCCGTTCGACGGTCAGAGTGTCAACCAGCCGGCGAAGTCGGGTTGCGTAGCCGGAAGCGAACCGTTACGCGGCGCGCCGGTACTTGTCGCCTTGATCCGGTGCATCGGCGGCAAACCGGCTGTCGAGACGGAAGCGCTGGATCATCTCCGACAACGCCGCCGCCTGTTGCGACATGTGCTGGCTCGCTGCCGCGGCCTCTTCGACGAGCGCGGCGTTCTGTTGCGTGATATGGTCCAGGTCGACGACGCTCTTGCTGACCTCTTCGATACCGATTCGCTGCTCGTTGGCGCCCATCGTAATATCCGAGACGACGCCGGCGACGCTCTTGACGGCGTCGACGATTTCCTCAAGATGCGCGCCGCTCTTGTTCACCATTACGGCGCCGTTCTCGACCTGGCGAACGGTGTCCCGAACGAGCGCCTTGATCTCTTTCGCCGCAGTCGAGCTGCGTCCCGCGAGTGTCCTCACCTCGGAGGCCACGACGGCAAAACCGCGCCCTTGCTCTCCCACGCGAGCAGCTTCGACTGCGGCGTTAAGCGCAAGAAGGTTGGTCTGGAAGGCGATCTCGTCGATCACCGAGACAATATCGTTGATTCGTTTGCTTGCCTGGTTGATTCCGGTCATTGCGTCGACGGCGTCGCGGACGATCGTAGTGCCGCTCTGCGCGACGTTGCGGGCGCCGTTGGATATTTCGTTGGCTCGCGTCGCGTTGTCCGCGCTTGCGCGAACGATTCCGGTAATCTGCTCCATGCTCGCGGCTGTCTTTTCAAGGCTGGAGGCCTGGAGCGATGTCCGATTCGAGAGATCCTCGTTGCCAGCGGCAAGCTGGCTGGCAGACCCGGCGATTTCGTTTGCCGCTCTGGCGGTTTGGCCGATCAACGCGGCGAGGGAATCTTGGGCGGAGGAAAAATCCGTGGACATTGCGCGCACTTTGTCGACGATGCTATTGAGGGTCCGGCGAAGATCGCCAAACTCATCGCGCCCTGATGCCGCAATGTGCTCGGGCGCCGCCGTAGTCTTTACGGTAAGGTCTCCCGCGGCCAGTGATGTCACCGCCTTGTGGAGGTCATCCAGGGAAGTCCTGTCCAGCTCATCGATCTTGGAAGACACCTCCTTAAGCGCATTTACTATCGCCCGCGTGGCAGCGGACGATAAGATCAGGCCGAAAAGGATCGCGCCCACCATGAAGCCGATGACCAGAACCCGGGCATGCCGGTAAGTGTTTGTCGCGCTTGCGGCAAGCGTCTGGCCGCGGGCGTGACACTTGTCGAGCATCAGGAAGCCTTGATCGCGAAGGATAACCCAGGCCGGCCGGCATTGCTTGTTGATAACGTCGTCAGAATGCTTGTCGTCGTGCCTGGCTGCTGCAGCGGCAACGTCGTTGTCGTACGAGCGGTACGTCGCCCAGTCTTGCGCGATTTGCCGTGTTTCGGCCCTGTCGCTGCCGCTCCTATCGGTTGTCGCCAGCTCATTCAGGTCTCCCGACGCGTGGTCGCCCCAATTTACGATCTCGCCCTGGATCTTCTCAATATCCGATCGCTTTGTCGCTATGCAGGTGCGCATCTGGCATAGCCGGTACACCTTCGTGTCGCTCAGCAGACGGCCGAGAACCTCCGAGCGCATCATCGCTGATTTGACGGCTTCTGACGTCTTCTCGTTGATCGACGCCATCAGGCCTAGCGAGAGAATGCCGGAAAGCGACGCTACCAGAATGCAAGCGCCATAAGAAATAAGTAGCTTGTGGGAAACCTTAATGTTCTCGATCCAACTCATTCCAATTACCCCTTCAGTCCCGCAGAGCCGCCGAAAGCTTTCTAAGCGTCAATGCTTGTCCGTCGTCAGTTTGGCCGATGATCCCAACACGAAATACGCCACGCTCGCTGTCATCCGGTTTAAAAATCACGAATAGCGAGTGTACACAGAATTATATTGGTGAATTTTTAACTGTGCAAGAGAGATTTTTTAAGATATCCGGTAAGACTGCGGTGTGCATATCCTTGCGATTAGGGAGCGGTCTATTCGCCTTTCGATTCGCCGAACGCTGATTTTGCGCGCGCAACGGGAATAAGGTATACTCAGGTCCACTTTATTGAGAGGGGCGTCGACACGTGGAATATACGCTGCGTTACACGACTCAGTCCGGCAAGCCGTATCAGATAAAGATGCGCTACAACGAGCGCATTCGCGATCGCGATGGTTTCGATCAGTTCCTGCTGTCCGCGGATGTGGAGGGACCTGGTCAGTGCCTGGTGACGCTCCCTTCCAAAACGGCCCGGTTCTCCACTTACGAGGATTTTACGTCTTTCGGGGCCTATGCATCGATCAACTATCTGGGCGTGCGGGAGGCTGCGATCGAGGGATTGCGTACGAAGATCCTGACGCGTATACAGGACCATCTCGAAGGGCTGGGGTGACCATGGCGGACGAAGAGGTAAGCAAACAGCCGAGCTTATGGGACCAGACGCTCAATCTGGGCGAATTGCTTCGAGCGCTCTCTGAGAAAGATCCAGTCGCAACCCCTTCGCCGGCCGCCAAAGCGGCCTTCCAGCACTGGCTGGACGAGGGCGCCCGGAATAGCTCGGAGGCGCGCTATTTCGAGGATGTGGCCGAAAACTTCGACGTCGAAAAACACACGATCGGCGAGGTCTTCGACCTGTTCGAGATTTTACATCCTTACTTGGAAATCGCTCCGCCGGAAGATGATTTGACTGAGAGCGATCCGCCGGCTCGAACGTTCATCAACTTGCCGCTCAGTACTGGAGACGCCGGCTAGGCGTGAAGGATTGTCAGGCCCGCATGACGGCATCAACGAGGCCGTCTTCGGTGCCGACTTTGTGAATGTAGACAGGAACAAGGCCGTAGTGGCCGTAGAAGCGTTCGGCGAGCTCCGCTTCGTCCGGATCGCTGTCTACGATTTCGCCATCATAGACCGCGATATAGCGGCCATGGTATGCGGCGAGTTTGGATTTTGGAATGTGGGCGAATGCGTCCACTTCCTTCCAAAACGGCGGATCGCGAAGGAGCTCTCGGATCGATGCGGGGAGGTCGCGAATAAAGATCACTGCGTCCTTGCCGCCGCTGGAACTCACATCCGCTTGGGGGGAATTGCTCATCATGACGTTTCCACCTCCAGGCTCCAGTATAGCAAGGTTACCGGCGCCTGTCAACAAGATTTTGCGGCCTTAGCCGCTTCTTCGACGCTCAACGGCTCCGCGTTTCCGGCGAACAAAACGCTTAGTTGGCCAATGTCATCCAGGATGATCTCCGGAGGCGTCTCCCGCATTTCCGCTGGCCATTCCCGGCCGCGACGGAGCCACGCTGTTCTTAGGCTTGCGCCGCGCGCACCGGCGATGTCGTTGACCGGATGGTCGCCGACGAAGAGAACGTCGCCGGGCGAGACTCCGAGCTTTTCGGCCGCCGCCAGGAAGATCGATGGATGCGGCTTGGCCCGTCCGAACTCATGCGAAACGAGAATGCACTTCGCGCCGGCGCCGTGCAGATTAAGCCTGCGCAACTTGTCCCATTGCTCGGCCCGCCCATTTGTCACGATCCCCCAGGGGATCGCACGGCGGTCTAGAACGTTCAGCAGGCGCTCGACGTTGTCGCTGAGCATCATGTAATCCGTTCGGTGCGCGAAAAACGCGGCGAGAAGAATATCAGCGGAAGGCTCAATTGCTGGATAGCGCGCTCGCAACGTCTGGAACATCTCGAGTTTATCGCCTTCGCCTCCTCGATCCAGAGACAGAATCAGGTCGATGGCCTCGCGCTCCTCGCTTGGGTCCGTAATATGGGCCTCGCGGCGGACAAAGGCGCGTGCCCAATCGACAAAAGCCTGGTCGCGATCGTGAAGGGTATTGTCGAGGTCGAACAGGACGCCGCGCGGAACGGTTGGGTCGATCATAACTGTCTTGCTTGCCACGAGCATTGTAATACCTCAAACTTGCGCCTCGCCGCGGAAACGAGGCGCGGTTTAGCCGATCCGCCGCGATGGGCGCACGTGAAATGCGTCGAGGGCGCTTGCCCAAATATGGCAAGCGCCCTCGCTTCGAGGCCTTCGCCGCTTCGATTTACTGGCCGTTTAGCGGTGTTCGTGCGCCGGTTCCGCCGCCGTTCCCTGCGCCTCTGTCACGGTCTCCGCCTTGGCCGTGGTCGCCGCCCTGGCCGTGATCGCCGCCTTGGGCATTGCCGTGGTCATCCGGATGGTCGCCTGGGTGGTCGTGATTTGGCGGAGGTGGGGGCGGATTATGGTCATAGTCGTGGTCCCGGCATCCAGCCGCCATCGTCAAACCAATCGCTGCTGCCGCAAGCAGCGCCGCGCATCGTCGAAAATCCATAAGTCTCTCCTTTCGAACTCCCTTGTCCGGCATACTAATTACACTTATACCCTCACATTCATGAAGATGCGCCCGTCGTCGAGCGTGTGCGAGCAATTGTTTCATGAAGAGACTGCAGAAGAGACAACGGGGCGGGAAGACCTCGGTACACGTCGCCCAGGGCGACGTCGGGTTTGGCGTCTCCGTGAAAGTCCGATCCGCCGGTCGCGAGCAGGCCGTTTCGCTCCGCGACATCGCGGTAGGCGTCCGTCTGTTCACCGGAGTGTTTGTTATAGTAGACTTCAACGCCATCGAGCCCAGCTTCGGCATGCAGATCCATCAGCCGCGCCTCCAGATCCGCCGGCTTCGGCCACTTGCTCAGCCCGGGATGCGCCAGGACCCCGACCCCGCCTGCCTGGTGCAAGAGGCGCATCGCCTCGATTGAACCGAGGCCATCCTTCGGAAAGTAGAGAGGCCGTCCAGTTGCCAGGTAGATGTCGAACGCCTCGGCGATGCTGCCGACCACGCCGCGCTCGATCAGGGCCGCGGCAAAATGCGGCCTTGCGACGACTTCGCCGCCATCGCCGGCATGCCTGAGGACATCGTCCCAGGTAATTGGCAGGCCCAGTTCGCGTGATCGCTGCATAATTCGCTTGTTGCGCCTCGCTCGCCGCTCTCTAACGTCGCTTAGGGTCGTCAGCAGCACGCTGTCATGCGGGTTAATGCCGTAGCCAAGAAGGTGGTACCGCCCTGCCTCGTCATCGATGCTCAACTCAACCCCCGGGATCAACTCAATGCCGCTTACGCGTGCGGCGTCTAGCGCCTCCGCGAGACCGGCAATCGTGTCGTGATCCGTTACGGCGAGCGCCGAAAGCCCGATATCCGCCGCAAGGTTGACCAACTCCGTTGGCGAGAATGTTCCATCGGATGCCGTTGTGTGCGCATGCAAATCGATTCCGCCGCTAGTGGTGCTCATGGGCGCGATTATACCTGTGACGCGCCGGTCCGCACCGTTGTGCGAGCCGTTTCAACGAAGAAAGTTGAAGAGCGCCCGGCACGTGGACTTGCCGCGCGGGAGCGCGCTCGCGCCGTCGCGGCATGGCGAGTATAATGTAACCCTAATGACACAGGGCTGTTACGTTCATATCCCGTTCTGCGCTCACAAGTGCGCCTACTGCGACTTCAATTCGTACGGCGGGCACGGGGCGGGCAGCATCGAGCGCTATGTCGATGCGATCGTGTGCGAGATCGCGCGGGCCGATTGTGATGGGGCGATTGTCGACACCGTCTTCTTCGGCGGCGGGACGCCGACGGCGATCCCGGCTGAAAGCGAAGCGCGCATCCTGCATGCCGTCCGGAAGGCCCTGCCGGTCGCGGCGGACGCGGAGATTACGACGGAGGCGAATCCGGGGAGCAGCGATGTCGCGGGGCTTGCCGTTTTGCGGGCGGCCGGCTTTAACCGGATTTCGTTTGGCGTCCAATCGTTCGATGACGATCTTTTGCGCGGCGTCGATCGGATCCATTCCGCACAAGAGGCGCGCGACGCCGTTCGCGCGGCTCGTCATGCGGGTTTCGAGAATGTCTCCATCGATTTGATGTATGGTTTGCCGCGCCAGACTCTGCCGCAGTGGGTCGAGACGGTCGAGCAGGCTATCGACCTCGGAGTCGACCATCTTTCGATGTACAGCCTGATTGTGGAGCAGGGGACCGGCTTTGGCGTTTTGGCGGCAAAAGGCCGTCTGCCTTTGCCGGGCGACGATCTCACCGCCGATATGTTCGAGTTCGCCCGCGTGCGCGCGGCGGAGGCTGGATATGGGCAGTACGAGATCTCTAACTACACGCTTCCCGGACGCGAGTGCCGGCAAAATGTCCACTACTGGCGAAACGAGCCTTACCACGGATTCGGCGCTGGCGCGGTTTCGTATCAGGACGGCGTTCGGCGGACCCGGTTGCTGACGCCGTCGCGCTACTCGGTTGCGGCGCTCGCCGGAGCGGATCTCACCGCCGAAGCAGAGGTCCCGACGGTCGAACAGCAAATGGCGGAGACGATGATGTTGGGCCTGCGGATGACCAGGGAGGGGGTCGATCTGGCGCGCTTTCGCCAGCGCTTCAACGTCGATCCGCGCGACAAGTGGCCGGTCGAGATCGCGCGGCTGACATCTCAAGGCCTCATCGAAGTAGAGGGCGACGTGTTGCGCTTGACCTACCGGGGCGTTTTTCTGGGCGGCGAAGCCATGATTGCGTTCATTTAAAAAAGATTTAAAAATACTTTGAACGCCGTGAACAAACTTTGAACGGCTCCGTCTGTACTAGTGGCAGTTCAATCAGTGTAACCGTTAGACCGGTCGCCCAGCGACCGGTTTTTTTTGTCAGCCTGCCGATCTTTCCCCGAAAACAGAAAAGCCCATCGCGTACGGGCGACGGGCTGACTGAATGATGAGGCTATCCGGCCTCGACTGCATCCGCTGTCACTTTCTTACGAGCGACGGGATCGAGGAAGGCCTTGAGCTTCTCTTCCACGACGCGCGGATTGTCGCCGGCCTGGATCGAGAGGATGCCTTCCAGCATAATCTCGCGCAGCAGGATCTCAACCTTGCTGCGCTGCTTGAGCTTGTTCGACAGCGGCAGGAAGACCAGGTTAGCCGACGATACGCCCATCAGGGTGGCGATAAAGGCGCTGGCAATTGCGGGGCCCATCGAACCCGGATCGGATAGGTTCGAGAGCATGTGAACCAAGCCGGCGACCGTTCCGATGACGCCCAGGGTCGGGGCGAAGCCGCCCATCGTGCTGAAGATGCTCGCTCCAAGCGAGTGGCGTTCCTCGACATAGGCAATCTCGGTTTCGAGGATCGCTCGAACGAGTTCGGGGTCGGTGCCGTCGACCGCCAGCTGGACGCCTTTTTTCAGAAACTCATCGTCGATATCGCGGGCCTGTTCTTCAAGAGCGAGGAGCCCCTCGCGGCGGGCGCGCTCCGCGAACGTAACGAGGATCTGTATTGTTTTGCCCAGATCCATCGTTTTGCCCATGACGGCGTTCTTCAGGATGTTGGGCATCTTCATGATGGCATCGAGAGGGAACGACATGATCGTCGCCCCGAATGTGCCGCCAAAGACGAGAACCATGGCTGAGACGTTTAAGAACGCCTTAGGGTCCCCGCCTTCAAGTGCGATGGAGCCGAAAAACGCTCCCCACGCCAGGAAAAATCCGATAATTGTTGCCAGATCCATCGTAAGTCTCCGTCTAAGACGGTCTTTTTCTTCTTTCTTTGCAGCCCATGCTGTTCAGGGTGGGTCGGTACAACTTAAACTGGTCGTGACTACTCGTCATTGTCGTTATGCGGGGCCGGAGCGTAAAACTTGGGATCGATTGGTCGTATCAGATTGGCGCCAACTTTATGGCGATATTCAATGACACGCTCCAGAACCTCTTCCGGACTCTCTTGCACCATCATCTTCTTGCCGGTCAGAAGGGTGATCACCGTGTCCGGCGTCGCTTCCACCGTTTCGATGATATCGGCGTTTACGATCATGTCGCCATTTCTGAGCCGTGTGAGATGTATCATGATGCATTCGCTACTATCTCTATTGTCGGCGCGTTGGCAGGGTGTTCAGCAGGCCCCGCGAGCAACTATTTCACACGCGGGGCCTGCTAATTATCTATCGTTTCATCGTAATCAGCGATTCAAGCAAGTCGTCAACCGCGCTGACGATCTTGGTGTTCGCCTGGTAGGCGCGCTGCTGGACGATCATGTTGGTCAGTTCCGTGGAGAGGTCGACGTTAGACTGCTCCAGGTAACCGGCCTCGATGGCGCCAGCGCCATTGGTATTGGCGCCGGAAACGACGGGAGAACCGGAGTTGCTTGTCGTGCGGAACTCGTTGTCGCCCATCCTTTCCAGGCCCTTTGCGTTGTTGAATGTCGCCAACGAAATCCGGCCCAACGTGCGGGTCAATCCGTTGGTGAACATACCGTTGATGTTGCCGTCCTTCATGACCGCGAAGGACTGCAGGGTGCCAGCCGAGTAGCCGTCCTGGCCGCCGCTCTGGAAGGTCGTATCGCCTGCGAGAGACTGCGCGGAACCGAGGTCGACCTTGATCGCCTGCGCCTTGCCTGCGCCGCCGATCGGGTTAAGGACGATCGATCCGGTGGTGGAAAGCGCCTTGCCGTCGGAACCGAAGACGATCGTACCGCTGTTGACAATGGGTTCCGTGCTTGCCGTCGATCCGTTTGCCGGCGTCGTTCCCGCTGCGGCTGCCGTTCCGGTTGCGCCCGGCGTAGCTGCCGCGCCCTTCGCCCCGGCCGCGCCCGGCGTAGTCGCCGCGCCTTTGGCTCCTGCCGGAGTCGCGGGACCGTTCGGTCCTGTCGTGGACTCGTTGGCCTTGATTGCGCCCACGGTGTCCGTCGAGCCCGTATTTCCCGAGACCGGCCCGGGAGCCGCGAGCGCGGGATCGCCGGCGGCGGTCCATGACCATGTATTGCCCGGTAAGTTCGGATTCTGAGGATCGGCGTTTCGCTTTACGGTTACCGTAATCTGATGCTGCTGGCCCAGACTATCGAAGACGGAGACGTTGGTCGTGAAAGTCGCGCCAATCGCCGCCGATGCGTCGATGTTGCCGGTCAGTTTAAGGGCCGTCGTCGCCTTCGCGGATGTCAGGCTGCCGACCGGGATGGAAAGGGCGGATGTGGCGTTTACCGGCGCTGTCTGGTCGAGTTTGCCGGATGCATCGGCTTGCCATCCGAGAACTCGCTTGCCGCTGCCGGCCGCAACAAGGTTGCCGCTGCTATCGATTGCGAAGTGGCCGTCACGGGTGTAGCCGATATGCCCCATTCCATCGGAGAGCATGAAGTAGCCGTTGCCCTGAACTGCAAGGTCGGTGTTTTCGCCGGTGGAGTTTAAGCTTCCCTGGCTGGTGTTGACATCGACGCTTCCAATCTTGACGCCCAGGCCGATTTGCTGGCCATTGGTCCCGCCCGTTGTGGAAGTCGCGGCTGTCGGCGATTTGATAGTGTCGGACAACTGGTCGGCGAACGTAATACTCGACGCCTTGTAACCCGTGGTATCGACGTTTGCGATATTGTTTCCGATCGTATCCATGCCCTTTTGGTTGGCTTTGAGCGCGGATACGCCGTTATACATTGCCTGTAGCATTCTCGTAACCTTCCTCGACACATTGTGTCGTTCACTCGTCTGCCGCGTCCTCCTGGTCAATGTCGACGAAGGTCCGGTCCGCGGCGCCGGCATGAGTCAGTCACGATACTCACGCCGCTCTATCTCGGTTTTTACACCAGCATCGCGCTGTCGATGTTGGTGAAGATGTTCTCCTTTAGACATTGCGTATCGACTGCGGTAATGACGGTCCGGTTTGGCACGGATACAACAAGTCCCACCCGGCCCGTCTGGTTGCTGTCCATTAAAATCAGTGAAGAACGCGCCCCTTTGGCTGCCGCCTTGTCGAGCGCGCCGCTCAGCTTCGATAGGTCTTCCTCAGTCAAGTTGATCTGGCGCGACGCCAGTCGCGTCTGCGCGTGACCGGAGAAGGTAATCCCCTGTCGCGCAGAAGCTTCCGCGAGCGACTGGGCGAAGCTGACTTGCGGCTTGCCCGGCGCGCCTGGAAGCGGCCCTGCCGCCGCCGCCGCTTTTTGCGTCGCCGCCAGCTGGTTTTGCGCCGCTATTCGTGACTGAATGTCTACCGTTGTCATTGAATCACGCCCACATTAATGACCGATTGCGGCCGTAGCCGCGGTTGACGCTGGGCTGACCGGTCCGCTCGCCGGTTGCCCGGCGGACTGTGCGGCAGCCGCGATTGCCTGACTCGCCGCGCGCTGGACCGCCGCCTGGAGAGACGACTGAACGCTTGCGGCCGCGACCGGCTGCGAAACCGGCTGCATCACGGCTGAAGAGGCCAACCCCGACGTCGGTGACGCCGGTCCATTGGCAGTTTGCGAGCTCGGCAGCGATGCGGTCAGGGACGGCGCATGCGGTATCAATTGCGCAACCGCCGAGACATGTTCGATCGGAACCGATGTATCGCCGACTCTCAGCAACACCGTCCCGTCCGGGGCGACATTGATCGCGGAGACCGTCCCGGTCGTTGGCTTGCCGTTCCCATCGACGTCGCTGGTCGTGACGGACTTGCCGATCAGGCTAGCGGCCGACGAAACCTTCGCGTACATCGACTGCTTTCCGATGGTATCGTTGAGCTTGCGCATTTCCGCAAGGCTCGAATACTGTGCCATCTGAGCCGCGAAGTCGGTGTCCTTTTCCGGGTTCAGCGGATCTTGATGCTGCAACTGAGTCGTCAGCAGGTGCAAGAAATCCGTCTCCTTTAACGAACTACCGTTGGCGGACGGAGTCGTATCCTTCTGGGGCTTGCCTGCGCTCGCCTCCGTTGGGGGTGTGTATTTTGTAATCCCCCCGGGCGGCGAGGCTGTAATGTTTGTCATAACGCCTCCTTATTAGATCCTGTAGTCGACCAATTGGTCGGATGGGCGAGAGGCCGCTGCCTCGACGAGCCTGCTTGGCGCTACGGTCTCGTGTTGCGGGCTGCGCCCGCGCGGAGCGGAAGGATTGCCATTCGACTGTGCGTTCCCGCCGCCGGCGTTCTGGGAATGGCTGCCCGCGCCACTACCTTGACTGAACGCTGATGCAGACTGCAAATGCTGTCCGCGCCATGAATCGGCGCTTCCGTTGAACGACGATCCTCCGGAGTCCATGGAGGCCGTATTGGGAGCCCCAACGACGACGTCCAGTTTGTCCAGCTTGATCCCGCTTTGCTCCAGCGCTCCGCGCAAATCGTTGCGCGAATTCAGAAGAGCGTCTCGCACCGCCGGGCTCGCCGTTGTCAGCACGGCCTGAACTGCTCCCAGCCGATTGCCTGACCCAGTTATATCATCGGTAAATTTAACAGCAATCTTCATCTCTCCCCAGTGTTCTGGATTAAGATGAATCGTGACCGTTGACGGAGCTGCGACAGCGCTTCCCGAATGAATCGACGCGATGTGGCTTGCGACCTGGTTTATGACCGCCATTCGCTCTTCACGCGGCGCGGAATTGACGGCCTGTGCCGGATCGGTCGAGATGGCCGGTTGCGCGACTTGTGTCATGGGAGCGGCGGATGCGGGACCAATGGCGTCTGCAGAGAGCGTCTGCCCGCTTGGATCCTGGTCCTGCTGCAAACCGCTCATTCCTGTTCCCGCTAGCAGCGTGTCCGCGCCGCTATTGGCGGCTGTGTTCGGGGACGCCGGGGCCGTGGATGGCGTCAACACGGCATCACGGGTTTGACGCGCAGCCTGGGCCGCGATGTGCGCAATCCCGGGCGTCGCTTGCGTTGCGGCGGCGAGGCGGACGCCCCCCCCGGTTGCGGACGCCAGAGAAGTGTCCGCGCCTGACGCTTGCGGCGTCGCGCCTGTATCTGTCGCCTCAGCTGACGATGGCTGGGGAGATCCCCCTGCCGGCGTGCGCACGATGCCCGCCGCACGCGGCGCGGCGGCAACCGCTAAGCTGGACGCGACCATCTCGGCTGGCCTGGTCGATGCCGTCGCGAGAGTCGTTCCCAACGGCGACTGCATTAGCGCGGAAGGAATTGGCGAAATGACGGGAGCCGAACTCGATGGAAGCGAGAGCGTAACACCCGCGGATGCCGGAAGCGGTCCGCCCGTTGCGCCTGGCGCTGCCGTCGCGGCGAATCGCGCTGGCTGATCCACCTCAGTCGCCGGTTGCAAGATGGCGTTGCCGGATGTATCAGGCGCGGATGTTGTTGACACGGCAGGCTGAATCGCGTCTGGTCCGGTGACTCGAGAGGCCGGTCGTAACGCCGCAGCGGCGATCGTCGCTGCCTGCGGCGCGCCTGGCGGAATGGCCTGTGCCGCTACCGGGACTGCTTGAGATGCGCTTGGTCTTGCTTGCGCTGCGCCTGGCACGGCTGTCTGCGGAACCGCAGCTGCCTGCGTCGCGTTTGGCGTTGCCGGCTGTGCGACGGGCGTTGCCAGAGCCGCGGCAGACGCCGGTTGCGACGTAACCTGCGTCGGGGTTAAAGCGACTGGCGCTGCCTGCGGCAGGAATGGCGCATTTGCCTGTGCGCCTGGCTGCGCCTGACTTGCGGTAGGCGCTGGTTGCGTTGCAGCCAGCGCAGTCTGCTGCGTGAGCGGCGTCGTGGTTTGAGCGAACAGCGTTCGCTGCTGAGCGTCTAGCACGGCGGATTGTGCGGTCGGCGCCGCTGGCGTCGCGTATGGTGTCGTCGTTTGCGCGCCTGGCGGAATGGCCTGTGCGCCTGGCTGCTCCTGGGTTGCGGTAGGCGCAGGTTGCGTTGCGGCCTGCGCAGTCTGCTGCGTGAGCGGCGGCGTGGTCAGAGCGAACGGCGCTGGCTGCTGAGCGCCTAGCACGGCGGTCTGTGCGATCGGCGCTGCCTGCGGCAAGAATGGCGCATTAGGCTGTGCGACTGGCTGCGCCTGGCTTGCGGCAGGCGCCGGTTGCGTTTCGGCCTGCGCAGTCTGCTGCGTGAGCGGCGTCGTGGTTTGAGCGAACAACGCTGGCTGCTGAGCGCCTAGCACGGCGGTCTGTGCGATCGTCGCTGCCTTCGTCGCGTTTGGCGTTACTGGTTGCGCGATCGGCGCTGCCTGCGGCAAGAATGTCGCATTCGCCTGTGCGCCTGGCTGCTCCTGGGTCACGGCAGGA
The DNA here is from genome assembly GCA_031292625.1 of Capsulimonadaceae bacterium. GTDB lineage: Bacteria > Armatimonadota > Armatimonadia > Armatimonadales > Capsulimonadaceae > JARLGU01. Next base: position 165,633 of record JARLGU010000031.1, read on the forward strand.
GCTGGTTGCGTTGCGGCCTGCGCAGTCTGCTGCGAGACCGGCGTTGTGGTTTGAGCGGCTTGCGTTGACTGGGGCGCGATTGGCGTCGTTGGCTGTGTCTGCGTCGCGGCCTCCGCGCCTGGCGCTGTCTTGGCGGCGGTAGGCGTCGGTTGCGTCTCGACATCCGTCGTTTGCTGCGTAATCGGCGTCCCCGCGGCATCAGCGACCGGTGTTGCTTGCGTCGTGGTTTGAGAGACTGGCGTCGCTTGAGGTATGAACGACGCGGCGCTCTGCGCGACAGGCCCAGTCTGCGCGGGTGGCGTTGTTTGCGGCACGAACGTCGCCGCGTACGGCATTACGACACTCTGGGGCGTAACGGGAGTTGTTGCTGCCGCCGGTTGCGTTCCGGCGGATTGTGCCTCTCCGATTGTTGAAGCTTGCGTGGCTGGCTCCGAATTTGGTTCAGCGAACACTGGCGGGTTTATCACGGCCTGGGGCGCGCCGGACGAAGCTGGCTCGTGAGTCGTTGCGTTCAGTGCGTATGTTGGGCTAGCTGCGGCTGGAACAGTCCACGTTGTCGCCGGTTGGTTTTGCAGGCTCAATGCCGCCGGTGCGGAGACTCCAAAGATCTGGCTCACCGAATCCGGTGTTTGCGGCGGCGGCGTCATCGCAAGCACTGGCGAGCCCGAGGACGCCAGCGGCACGGCGGGCGTCGCGCCGAAGCCTGATAGGGGAACGGCTCGCGGCGCTGGCTGCATTGCTCCAGCAACCGGCTGGCTCGTCGCCTCATACGTAGCCGCCCGTGCGCTTGCCGGGCTGAGCGGCGGCGCGGCAAGCTGCGGGGCCGCCGCCGGAAGCAGCGTCGTATTCACGATGCGAGGCCGCAGAGTCGCTGAGATTGCCTGGGACTGATCGCGATCGCCCGCGATGCCTGGCTGAACATACGGCGCGTCTGTTGGCAGTGTCGCCATCCGGCCAGCGAACTCCGCCTCGGAGGCGGGAGGCGCAACTGCGTTTCGCATCGCCGAGGGGGCGATTGCGGCGCCGTTCGCCATTGGCGGCGGCGTTGCGCCATCTGGGCTGGCGCTTGGCCGAAAAATGTTGGACGCCTCGAAATCGGCGGTCGGCGCGGAGGTCATCAACATCGCGGACAGCGGCGATGCGAGCTTCGGCGCGGCCGTGCCGGGGGCTGCCATACTCGGGAGCAATCCCGCGGGGATCGTCGAGCCGAGCGATAGCGCGGGAGGCTGCTGCGCTGTTCGTGCAGCTGAAATTGTATTCGAGAGATTTGTAATCTTTTCGGCGAGATTGGCGGCATGCGCGGGCGCTGTCGCAACTGGCGGCGCAGGGGCAAGCGCGTTCGCGACGCCGGAAAGGGGCGGCGCAGATGTACCCGGGGCTACCGTGTCCGCCGGCGAGTCTGCCGTCGCGCTTGGCGCGGCAGGCGCTTTGCCGACCGGAGTTGCGGCGGCAACGGGCAGCACGCTCGCGGTCATGCCGCCAAGCGCTGCAATCGTGGCCGGATCGGGAGTCGACGAGCCAGGGTCCCCCGTGCCGTTGGCTGAGGACTTCTTGCTGCCGCTCTGCTTCAGGAAGGATTTGAGGGTGCGCGTCCAGGCGGTCTCTAGACCGTTATTTCCTTCGCGACTCTCGCCTTCCCCAGGTTGACCGGGTCCGCCCGTGAACGATACTGCGGGCGTCCCGATAGCCGCGCCGCTGTCTGCTGGTCCCCCAGAGACTGGCGCAACCGGGATAGTGGGCATCGACAGTGCCCCCTTTCGGCTGACTTTACATTGGGATTATTGGCGCGACCTCAATGAATATGGAGGGGAATTTGCAGCGAGATTTTTGAGCGGCGAAAATCTTTGTGCCGTCCGCCCCTTCCGGCATAATCCTCCGCTCCTTCATACGCGAATCCGTGCAATGAGCCATAATGTCTCCAGCGGAAGTCAACGATGGCGACATTTACGATCGATAACCAGGTCGTGACCGTGGCGGACGGGGCGACGGTGCTGGACGGCGCGCGGGCTCTTGGAATTGACATCCCGGCGCTGTGCGCGGCCGAAGCGCGGCCTGCCCATCCCACGTGCTTCGTGTGCGTCGTGCGCATTGACGGTTCCGGGAGGCTTGTTCCCGCCTGCGCAACGACGGCCGTCGACGGCATGCGCGTCGAGAGCGAGACCGACGACGTTCGCGATGCGCGACGGACCGCGATCGAACTTCTCCTGAGCGACCACTTCGGCGACTGCATCGCTCCATGCTCCTTGAGTTGTCTCGCGCATATAGATGCCCCTCGCATGATCCGCCGGATTGCTGAGCGCCGGTTCGGGGATGCCATCGCGGTAGTGAAGGAGACCGTCCCTTTGCCCGCCGCGCTGGGCAGAATCTGCCCCGAATTATGCGAAAAAGCCTGCCGCCGCCATTCGTACGACGCGGCTGTTTCCATTTGTGCGCTGGAGCGGTTCGTGGCGGATTGGGATCTTTCGCGCCAAGAGCCATACAATCCGGTTTGCGCGCCGCCTACCGGACGGACCGTTGCAATTGCCGGCGCCGGACCGGCGGGACTGGCGGCGGCGTATTTCCTGCAAATTGCCGGACATGCCTGCACCTTGTTTGACGACCACCCGAAACCCGGCGGAATGTTGCGCTACGGCGTCCCGGAAGCCGTGCTTCCGCGCGATGTGCTGGACGCCGAAATCGCGGCCATCTTGCGGACTGGCGCGCAGATCCGTTGCGGTGTCGGGTTAGGGCGGGATATCTCGCTCGGCGATCTGCGCGCGCGGTTCGACGCCGTCTTGCTGACCGTCGGCGATCTGCGGACTTCCAGCGCGCTCGATGAAGCGCTGATCGTGGGATCCGACGGAATTAGCGCGGCGCGAGAGACTCTCGCGACCTCCCTGCCTGGCGTGTTTGCGGCTGGCGCCGCGGTCGCTCCGATGCGTCACGCCGTGCGCGCGGTTGCAAGCGGACGGCGCGCCGCGGCATCGATTGATCGCTTCCTGGGCGGCGCTGGCTCGTTCGCGGCGGCGCAGGAATATTCCGTACGCTCAGGCAAGATCGAAAACGAAGAGCTTCTCGCCCTTGCGGCGGGGGCGTCGCCCGAGGCCCGAATTGCCTCTCGGAAACCGCTGACGGAAGACGAGGCGGTTCGCGAGGCGAAGCGCTGCCTTCAATGTGAGTGCCAGGGCGCGGCAACCTGTAAACTGCGCGACGCGGCCCGCCGATGTGCTGCGCGCGCGGGACGCTTTCGCGGGACGCGCCGTCCTCCCGCGCGCGACGAGAGCCATCCGGAGGTCGTGTTCGATGCCGGTAAATGTATTGCCTGCGGGATCTGTGTCCGAATCGCCGCCGCCGCGGGCGAAGAGACTGGCGTGAGCTTTCAAGGACGCGGGTTTGGCATCCGGGTCGCTTCATCGACCTCGGGCAGCCTGGCGGATGGATTGCGCCGGACCGCGCGGGAATGCGCCCTGGCTTGTCCGACGGGCGCTCTCACGCTCAAGGAGGGCTTGTGAGCCACTGTCGTCTAGTTGTTGAAGGGATCGTCAAGGCATATGAGAATCTTGAGGTGTTAAAGGGCGTCACTTTCTCCGTTGCCGCAGCCGAATCGGTGGCGATCGCCGGTCCCTCGGGGTCCGGGAAATCGACGCTGCTGAATATTATCGGCGCGCTCGATCGAGCCGACTCCGGCAGCGTTACGGTTGAAGGAGTCGATATTGCCTCGCTTTCGGCCCGTGGCCGGGCGTCATACCGGGCCAGCGAGGTTGGCTTCGTGTTCCAGGATCACCATTTGCTGCCGCAACTTACCGCTGTCGAGAACATTCTGATCGCATCCCTTGCCGCAGGCAAGGGCGATGGCCAGGACCGGGCGATGGAGCTTCTCGGCCGCGTGGGCCTGAAAGATCGCGCCGGCGCGTTTCCCGCACAGCTCTCAGGCGGAGAGCGTCAACGCGTCGCGGTCGCGCGGGCTTTGATGAACCAGCCTCGCCTGCTGCTTTGCGACGAGCCGACCGGCAGCCTCGATGCGAGCAACGGCGATTCGGTGCTGACGTTAATCCTGGATCTTGCAAAGACCACTGGCGCGGCGATGGTGCTTGTGACCCACAACGCCGCCCACGCGTCCCGTTGCGATCGCTTGCTGGCCATGCGGGACGGCGTTCTCGCCGGGTGAGTGCTGGCGAGCGTGCGATGTTTGGCAAATAGTCTTTATGTTTTATCCCCGCTCAATTGCCATGACAATGCTACATCTTACAATCCGCAGTCTTCGCTACCACGCCCGGACGCTTGTCCCGGCGGCGGCGGCGCTGGCGGTCGCGACGGCGGTGATTGCGGGGGCGCTTGTCATTGGGCGATCCGCGCGGGAGAGCCTGCGCGACATGGCGCTTGCGCGGCTCGGCACAACCCGTTTCGCGGTCGTTTCGCAAGGTCTTTTCTCGGACGGTCTCGGCCCGAGGATGGCGGGGGCAACGCTGCTCGTCGAACGCTGCGCAGTGCTCGGCGAGCGCACGAACGAGGTCGCGCCAGCGGTGAACGTCATCGGAATCGATTCGTCGGTCGATTCGATATTCCCCGGTCAACAACCGGCTGAGCGGATTGCGGGCGGGGTTGCAATCAATGCCACCCTGGCGAAGGCGATCGGAGCGAGCGTGGGCGACGATCTCATCGTGACGCTCTCGCGTCAGCAGTCCGCGCCGCTCGATTCGCTGTTCGCGCAGCGGTCGCGCGGCGAAGCTCTCGTTACGATGCGCCTCCCGGTCAGCGCCGTGATGTCTCCGGGATCGTTCGGCGATTTCGCTCTCGATGCCGCGACGACTCCGCGCTACAACCTTTTCGTCGATCGCCGCGCGCTTGCCGATGCATCTCATTGCGCAGGGTGTGCCAACGTGCTGCTGATCGACTCCGTGGGGGGCGCATCCGTCGTGGAGCGCCTGAGGCGATCGGCGACGCTTGCCGATCGCGGCTTGCGCTTGCGGCAGGATTTTTCGGCTGGCGGCTTGATCCTCGAAAGCGACCGGTTGCTGATGCGTGAAGGGGAAGTGAACCGAACTCTTCGCGTCGCACGGGACGCGGGATGGATTGCTAAGCGGCTCTCCGTGTTTCTCGCGGATAGCGTCGTTGGCCGCCGCGTTGCTTCGTACGCCGTGATCGGCGCACGGGATGGCCTGCAGATTCCTTCGGGATGCGTTCAGGTTAACCGCTGGGCGGCGGACGACCTTGGAGTATCGGTGGGGTCCCCGGTACGGATCCGTTGTCTCTGGCCGGCTGCGGACGGCTCCTACCGTTCGGTCGAGCATGTTCGACGGGTGGAGAGCGTTTTGCCGATGAGCGGATTGGCTGCGGACGCTAATCTTACGCCGCGTTTTGAGGGGATCACGGATGCGTCGAGGATCAGCGATTGGCAAGCGCCGTTTCCGGTCGATCTGGGTCGCGTGACGCCGCGAGATGAAGCGTACTGGAGTCTGTATCGCGCTGCGCCGCGCCTGACGGCGACGATCGACGATGCGCGCGCCTATTGGAGCCAGGCGAATCCGGGCGGCGATCCGGACTGGGTGACCGGTATCCTCCTGATGCCGCCGCCTGGCGTCTCGCGAGAGCGGCAAATGATGGTGGCGGATGCGCTTCTTGCAGCCGGGCTCGACCCAAGCGCTTCGGGCCTCGTCGTTCGTCCGGTTCGCGTGTTGGCGTTGCGGTCCGCATTGGCGTCCAACGATTTCGCGAGTCTGTTTCTCGGTCTCGGCTTTTTCGTGATCGTGAGCGCGGCGGCGGCTTTTGGATTGGTGATGCGCCTGTCGATTGAGCGGCGCGCGACAGAAGTCGGTCTCTTAAAAGCGTGTGGGTTTGATGAGGGGCGCATTGCGCGGCTCATGTTGGCGGAAGCGGCCGTTGTAAGCGCGTGCGGGGCAGTCGCCGGCTCATTGCTCGGGGCTGCGTATGCTTGGGGAATCCTGGGCATGCTTGCGGGACCGTGGAGCGGCGCGGATGCAGGTGCGGCGCTGTCATTGCACCTTGAGTTTGCCGATCTTGCGGCCGGCGGCGCGGCGGGATGGGGGATCGGGATTATCGCGGGGGCTTGGACGTTGCGCGGCCTGCTGGGCCGGACCCCGCTGACGTTGCTGCGGGACTTGCCGGTGGGCGGCTGGCACGGCGCGCGCCGGGGGACGATCTGGAGGACCTTGCTGCTCGTCGCGTTGCCGCTCGCCGCGCTTGCCGCCTGCCTGCATCGCGGCGGGGATCGGGAGGGGGCATTCTTGACGGCGGGATGTTTGCTTCTCGCCTGGTTCCTGGCGGTCGCCGCAGTGTGGCTTGCGCGCGTTAGAGCTGCACGGACGGATCGGCTATCGATGCGGTTTGTTGCGCTCCGCAATTGCGCCATGCGCGAGAGACATAGCCTGCTCGTGATGGGCCTGATCGCGTCGGCGACATTCTTGCTCGTGGCTATCGGTGCGAACTCGCGGCACACGGACGCCAGGGATGTCTATCGCCGCGCGTCGGGCAGCGGCGGCTTTTCGCTCGTGGCAACGTCGTCTTTGCCGATGCCGATCGATTTCGCGACGGCGAAGGGGCGGGCGCGGCTCGGGTTTTCGCCGGACGATGAAGCGGCGTTCGCTGGTACTACCGTCGTCCCATTGTTCATGAGCGACGGCGAAGATGCCGGCTGCCGCAATCTCGCGCATCCTGTTGCGCCGCGCATTCTAGGAGTGGGCAAGACACTCATCGACCGTGGCGGGTTCTCGCCGGAGACGGAATATCGGAGCGGCTGGCCATTGCTGCGAGGCGAACCACTGCCGGGACCGATCCCGGCGTTCGCGGATGCCGACACCGCCGAGTGGATATTGGGTGTCGAGTTGGGAGGATTCTACCGGCATCCCGCATCGCGTCGTCCGTTGCGGATTGCGGGACTTTTGCATCACAGCCTCTTCTCCGGCGAGCTGCTTGTTCCCCAGACTTCGTTCCGATCGATGTTTCCATCCGAGCGCGCGCCTCGCTACTTTCTGATCCAGACTCCGCCGGGCCGCGAGGAAGCGGTCGCTTCGGCGCTGCGCCGCAATCTGGGGGAGACCGGGCTCGATGTCCGGCGCTCGCGGGATCTTCTGGATTCGGTGGATCGGGTACAAAATAGCTATCTTGCGGCGTTTCGCGCGCTCGGATCCCTCGGTCTGTTGCTCGGCGTGGCGGCGTTGGGCGCGGTGATCGTGCGCGGCGCGCGGGAGCGGCGAAGAGAACTGGCGGCGATGCAGGCGATTGGGTTCGGCCGCCCGGACATCGCCCGGCTTCTCGTCTGCGAGGCAATTGTTCCGCTTCTTGCTGGGCTGATTGCCGGGGCGCTCAGCGCGCTGGTCGCTGTCGCGCCGAACCTGTCCGCGAGCGGCGGCATGCCCGATCTGCCCGCGACATTGGCGCTGGTTGGCCTGGCGCTTGTCTGCGGCGTTGCGGTCAGCATGGTCGCCGGGATTACGTCGGCGGGCGGATGCTTTGCGAGCGATCTGAGGGCGGAATAGAATATTATTGGAACTCTTGATTTTCGCGTCCGGCAGTGCCGCAATGTTCAGATTATAAGTGCTCGCCTTGTTCTTAGGCCTTTTAAGACGGCTCCGCAGCCGCCGTGGCTGTTTTTGGAAAAGGGCCGGCGCAGCGCTTTCGTGAATTCGCGATACGTGCTGCTATCGGACGCTGGCTGCAAAAGGCCGTGTGCGTGTTGACGCGGCCTCGCCGATTGAATAACATACGCTCCGAGAAAATCACAATGCAAATGGCTTAATCATGAACTTACGTCCTCAAATGCTCGCCAATCTGATCGTCGCCGCTCTCGTCGTCTTTGCGGTACCGCACCCGGCGCGCGCCGACTGGCCCATGTTTCGCGGCGCGCCGTCGCTTGCCGGACATGCGTCGCAGGCACTGGCGCCGCCGCTTCGCGTCCTGTGGTCGAAGGATGTGGGCTCGGTCGAGGCGACGGCCGCAATCGCCCACGGGGTCGTTTACGCTGCTACGATGCGCGGAACCGTGCTCGCGCTATCGCTTGCGACCGGACAGGCGATCTGGACGTATCGCTCGCCTGATGCGTTCAGCGCGTCGCCGTGCGTTGCGGACGGCATCGTTACCGTAGGCGATGAAGGCGGCGTGCTGCATGCGTTGCGGGCATCCGATGGAAAGCTGCTCTGGCAGCATCCCACGGGGGACAAAATCGCATCGTCCGTTACGCCTGCGCCGCATGGCCGGTTGCTCTTCGGTTCGTACGACGGTCGCTTGTATTGCGTCAGCGAAAAAAACGGGGCGACGATCTGGAGCTTGAAGACCGACGCGCAGGTTCACGCATCGGCTTGTGTTGCCGGAAAAACTGTGGTGATCGGAGGCTGCGACGGCAAGGTGCGCGGAATCGATCTCGCGACCGGCGCGCAACGATTTGCGCTCGTTGCGGGAACAAGCATGGGAGCATCGCCCGCATCCGGCGGCACGACGGTGTTCCTTGGGACGCTCGCGGGCGCTTATTTCGCGCTGGATCCCGTCCACGGCCGCTCGATCTGGCGGCTACAAGAACACGAGGACGGCGCGGCGTGCTATGCCAGCGCGGCTGTCAGCTCGGGGCGGGTTGTGTTTGGTTCGCGGAGCCAGCGGCTTTTTTGTCTCGATGGCGCGAAGGGGCGAGCGCTCTGGACCCTGCGGACGGCGTCGCAGATCAACTCGTCGCCGTTGATCGCGGGCGGGACGGTTTGGGCGGGTACGGACGATGGCACGCTGATCGGAGTGGACCTCGCGAACGGGACGCAAGTCTGGCGCTTTCGAGCCGGCGGCTCGCTGAAGGCGTCGCCAGCCGTCGCGGAGGGCAAGCTGGTGATCGGCTCGACGAGCGGGACGCTTTTCTGTTTGGGCAAGTAGGCAGAGCCGCTTCGTGCGAGTCGGGACGTGTTGGCAATAGGTAGACAACCATTCAGATTAGGATGCCCCCCATTGCCGGGCGGGCAATTCTTAATTTTCGCTGCGCTCAGGGTGCATTGAAGTCAGCCCCTTGGGCCTATACCGCGCTGCGCCAGAAGAACGGCCAGGCAGCGAGGGCATTTCAGAACCGTTTGCAATAGATCGAAATGCTTTGTAAGACGGCTCCCCGGCCGCCGTGGCCGTTTTTGGAAAAGGGCCGGCGCAGCGCTTTCATGGGCTCCCGATGCGCGCTGGAATCGGACGATGGCGGCAAAAGGCCTGACGCGTGTCGACGCAGCATCGTAAATCACCGTCGTGAACGAGGCGCGGGCGAAAAAAGGCCCCGGCGGCCCGAGCCGTCCTGAATCTTGTTCTCGGTACGTCCATTAATTGCCCAGCCTACCCCGCGACAGCATGCGCGGTTTGCTTGCGCGCCGCGATGCGGCGGAGCTGCTCGAGGTAGACGGAGAGCACGCTGATATCGGCGGGGGTGACGCCGGGGATACGCGCGGCTTGCCCGAGGGAGACGGGGCGGACACGCTCCAGCTTTTGCCGGCCTTCGGTTGAGATCGACTTAATTGCTTGGAAGTCGATGTCTTCGGGGATCGGAATGTCTTCGCGCCGTGCGGCCGCCTCGATCTGCTCGAGCTGGCGCTGGATATAGCCGTCGTATTTCGCCTCGATTTCGAGTTGTTCGGCGACGGCGCGGCTGGCGGGCTGGCCGGAAAGGGCCACAATGTCGTTGTAGATCACCTCCGGCCGCCGGAGCAGATCGAGCAGAGAGACGCGCTGGTTGACCGGGCGTATTAGCAATCCGGCGAGCCGTTCGTTATCGATGCCAGAGACGAACATGTTGCCGAGGCGCTGCCGCTCATCGTTGATTTGCTTTGTTTTCGTCGAGAACCGCTCCCACCGCGCATCGTCGACCAGGCCGGTCTCGCGTCCCCGGCGGGTAAGGCGCAGGTCGGCGTTATCCTGGCGCAGCAACAGGCGGTACTCGGCGCGGCTGGTGAGAAGGCGGTAAGGTTCGTCGGCGCCCTTGGTCACCAGGTCGTCGATCATGACGCCGATATACGATTCGCGGCGGCTGAGGACAAACGGCGCCCGGTTCTGCGCATGCAGAGCGGCATTCGCGCCCGCGATCAAGCCTTGTCCGGCAGCCTCTTCGTAGCCGGATGTGCCATTGATCTGGCCGGCGAGGAACAGGCCTTCGACGCGCCGGGTCATCAAGGCGTGCGTAAGCTCCGTGGCCGGGACGGCATCGTATTCCACCGCGTAGCCCGCGCGAGTCATCGTGCATTCTTCGAGACCGGGGATAGTGTGCAGAAACTCGATTTGAACATCCTCGGGCATCGATGTGCTCATGCCCTGGACATAGAGTTCATCCGTATCCCAACCCTCTTGTTCGAGAAAGACCTGGTGGCTTTCCTTGTCGGCGAATTTGACGATCTTGTCCTCGATGCTTGGGCAATACCGGGGACCGCGTCCTTCAATCCGCCCGCCATACATCGCCGAGCGGCCGAGATTCGCCTGGATGACGGCCTTGGTGCGCTCGTTGGTGTATGTCAGCCACGACGGCAGCAGGCCTTCAATGTCGATGCGCGTGTTCATAAACGAGAACGGCGCGACATCCGGCTCGCTCTCCTGCGGCTCGGTCTTGCTCAGATCCACCGTGCGCTTGTCGATGCGCGGCGTGGTGCCCGTCTTGAGGCGGACGGTCGGCAGACCGAGGCGACGCAACTCATCGGCGAGCCCGATGGATGCGAACTCGCCCGCTCGTCCCGCCGTGATTTTCGTCTCGCCAATATGGACGAGGCCGCGAAGAAATGTACCGGTCGTCAAGACGATCGACCGGGCGCGCATTTCGACGCCGGTTTGCGTGCGCAGGCCGGCGATGCGCGTTTGCGCGCCTTCGCCTTCAACGATCAGCTCCTCGACCATGGCCTGACGGTAATCGAGATTCGGCGCGGCTTCCAGCGCGGCTTTCATGACCCGCTGGTACATCTTCTTGTCGCACTGCGCGCGCAACGCCTGCACGGCGGGACCCTTGCCCGTGTTCAGCATGCGGATATGCGTTAACGCGCGATCCGTGGTCAACGCCATCTGGCCGCCAAGCGCATCCACTTCACGCACGACATGGCCCTTCGCGGGACCGCCGATCGAGCAGTTGCATGGCATGAGCCCGACATTGTCCAGATTAATGGTGAGCACGGCCGTCCGGCATCCAAGGCGAGCTGCGGCCAACGCGGCTTCGATCCCCGCATGTCCGGCGCCGACTACTATGACATCGTATTCGTACATGGCTGTTTATTGTAGCACGGGTTTTTCGCGGCGGCGAATAACGCCAACGGCGTGAGCGTAGTATCGGCTTGGCGAACGGATCAATTGAGGCAGCCACGAAACGACGCGTGGTATAATGACTTTGACCAAATGGTCAAACCAAATGGTTGAATATCGATCCTGCCCTTCGCCAAATGCGTCGGGCATACCGCGAAGGGACAATCCGTGGAGAAGCGCGAAAACCAGAAGGAGAATCTGCTGCGGGCGGCTTGCGAGCTTGTCGCCGAAAACGGCATTGCGCCTCTGCGCACGCGCGACATCGCCAAGCGGGCGGGACTGTCGCACGGAACGCTGCACTACTGCTTCGCGACCAAGGAGGAGCTTCTCAAGGCGCTCTATCAGTATATCCGATCGGAATTCCGGCATGCGACCGAGCATCTAGAGCATGAGGATCCCCAGCTTCGCGAGAGCCTCGAAGGCCAAGCGCGTCTTCGTCTGCATCTCCTTCACTCGCCGGACACCCTTTTCCTTGCGTGGCGGGCCTTTACGCGCGAAGCATGGACCGAGCCGTTGGTCGGTCAGATTGTGAAGGCCCATTACGCCGAGCAGAGAAAGCGATTCGAAGCGATTCTGGCGCGTGGACGCGCCGGCGGAGCCCTGCCGGCGACGCCCAGCATTCCGGATTCCGTAACGGCGGCCATGATATTGAGCTTTTACGAAGGCTTAACCGTACAGTGGACGCTGGATCCTGAAAGCGTCGACCCTGACGCGTACGTGCAAGGGCTGCACAAGCTGCTTGGTCTGGGCAGCGGAAACGTTTAGATCAGTCATGGACCGCGCAATCCAACGAGACGGGACCGGGACGAGGGTCCTTGGAGGATCGGATAAGGATCTCGCAGATCGGCGGGTTGAGGCGCCGGCGGCCGTCGACGATGCCGCGCGAGAGGACGCGTCATCAATCCAGCCGGCCGGGGATGACGAGGCGCGCAATCCCAATCGATGGGTTATCTTGCTCGCGATGATGCTGGCAGTGATCATGGTGGTTCTCGATACGAGCAGCATCATGCCGGCTCTTCCGATGATGCAGGGCAATCTCGGCGCTTCTCCCGATGAGATCAACTGGGTTGGCACCGGCTACATCCTGGCGACGGTGATCGTGCTGCCAATGACCGCCTGGTTCTCGCAGCGGATCGGCCGGCGCGATTATCTTGTTTGGAGCATCTTACTCTTTACGTTTGCGTCGTTGATGTGCGGTCTGTCGAATACCTTGAGCACGGTCGTATTTTGGCGCATTGTCGAAGGGGTTGCCGGGGCCGGGATCATGTCGATCGGCCAATCGACAATCATCGAGGTCTTTCCGAAAAAGCAGATGGCGTTTACGCAAGCCCTCTACACCGTTGGAATTATGGCGGCGCCGACGCTTGGACCGGCGTTTGGCGGTTGGATGGTCGATAATTATTCGTGGCCGTATATCTTCCTTTCGAAGTTTCCGCTTGGCCTTTTAGCCGCCTACCTCGTCGGAAAATACCTGCACGACTCGCCGCATAAGAACGCAAGCGACGCGATAGACTGGGTTGGAATCGCATCGCTCGCTGTTGGGCTAGGGTGCCTGCAATATGTGCTCGAAGAGGGGCAGCGTTATGATTGGTTTGAAGACTCGGTTATCCTGAAGACAAGCATCGTTTCGCTCATTACGCTCGTCTTCTTTATCGGGTGGGAACTGCGCCCCAAAAATGATGCGCCAGTCGTCGAGTTGCGCGTATTGAGGGATCGCGGATTGGCGGTTGGAGTATTTCTCTGTCTGCTGCTTGGCTTTGCGAACTTCAGCGCTTCCTTCCTATTCCCGATTTTTGTACAGGGCGTCCTCCACTTTACTCCGACGGAATCGGGGCTCGCATTAATGCCCGGCGGCATATTGACCGGAGTTGGCGTGATGATTAGCGGGCAATTGATTCAGCGAGGAGTACAACCGCGCAATCTGGTCTTCTTCGGGATCCCGGTGACCTGTCTCTCAATGTGGATGATGGGCCACTTGACGCCGTTGAGCAGCTTCGACGATGCACAATTAGGACTGATGGTCCGCGGATTTGGGCTAGGATTCATTTCGACGCCGATCACGATTGCGGCATTCACAACCTTGCATGGAAGGGATATTGCGGCGGGGTCTGGTCTGCTGAATCTTATCCGGCAACTGGGCGGTTCGTTCGGGATCGCGATTCTTGGTTCGTATGTCACGAGCCAAACCCAGGTCCATAGATGCGATCTCGTTACGAACCTGTTCAGCGGAAACCCGCTCTTTCAAAATCGAGTCGCGATGCAAGCGGCGGGACTGTGCGCGAGCGGATTTAGCCGAGGCAGCGCGCGCCTTGCTTCGCTCGCTCTGGTAAGCCATTCGGTTCAGCTTCAAGCCGCCACCATGGCGTACAACGATGCCTACATCCTCGTCGGGATAACGCTCGCCCTTGTATTTCCAGCGGCTTTTCTATTCAAGAAGCGGACCAGGTGACGGCGATGGAAAAGGCCCGCTCCACGTCTCGTGTGAAGCGGGCCCTTCCTCGAATGATCCGGCTTACTGCAGCTCGATGCCCGAGTGCTTTGCCAGCTCGGAAAGCGTGACGCACTTCAGTCCCCTGGCCTTCAGTCCGGCAACCATCGCCTGGACCGCGCCGGCGGTGGCGTCGCTGCCGTTGTGCATGAGGATGATCGCGCCTGGCCGGGCTTTGGCGACGACGTAACTTGCGACTTCCTGAGAGCTGCCCGTGTCTTCCGCTCGCAATGCGTCGATCGTCCAGAACCCGCCGATCATTCCGCACTTATGGGCGATTTCCATAACTTGCGGGTTGCTGTTGCCTCCAGGAGGACGCAGGAATCGCGGCCAGCGGCCGGTCAATGCGCGAATTACGACGCCGTTGCGCAGATATTCCTCAAGGATATGCTGCGGCAGCGCCTGATCGAGATTCGGATGCGTGTACGTGTGGTTCTCCACCTCGTGCCCCTCCGCCTGCATGCGGCGGAGCAGATCCGGGGCGGCAGTGGCTCGGATGCCGACCACGAAAAACGTGCCGTGGACGCCGGCCTTTTTCAGGTTATCGAGCAGGGTGGGCGTGACTTGCGGGCTTGGGCCGTCATCGAACGTCAGCGCAACTTCCCGCACTTTGTTGGAGCCGCTCCACATCTCGCCCGGGTGGACGGCGCTGGATTTAATCGGCGGGTTGTACGAGGCCGTCGCAAGCTGGAACGAATCGCTGCCAACATTGTGGAACACCTGTCCAACCATGTCGCCGACGCCGCGGTATTCGGAGTCCAGGGCTGCGGTCACGAGCAGGTGCGACGCCGCGCGCGAGCGATCCTTGTGCTCGATGTAAGCCTGCGCGAGCGTATACTCGGCTGCCTTGTAGGCAGGATGTATTGTCAGGAGCGACCAGAGGCCGTCGATGACGTCCGCAGGAAACGGCGCGGATGGCTCGGCGAGGTCGTTTCCGGGATTGGTCACCTTCACCTTGCGGTACTGCGTTTGAAGCACGGCGCCGTGGCTGTCCGAGATCTCGAATTTGAGCAAGTGGATACCATTGCCCACCTTGCGAGTATCCCAGGAGATCTGAAACGGCTGGCTATTGGCCATGCCGAGAAGGTGGTCGTCCACGGACGTGGTGATGACGAGGTCGGACTGGCCGATCTGTGCGCTCAGGTTGCCGGTGGGACCGACAGCGGTTACGCCCATGACAACGTTGTCGCTGCCTGCGGCGAGGGGCGCGTTCTGATACGCCAACCGTTGCGCAAACATTCCCTGCAGCACGCTCTCGGTCAGCGACGGTTCGATAACCGAGCCAGATCGGCTGCCAGGTCCCACGTAGCGCAAACCTGTATCTTCGGTGACGCGAGGCAGGTCGCCGACGACCGCATCGGAGACAAACTTTTCGACCAGCGGGAGGCCGACCGCGGGAGACTTGCTGTAGACTGCGAGCGCCGTGATTTCGCGGGCAACGGGCGAGTCGACCGTGTTGGCGAGTCGTACCGCTTCTGAACTGTCGCCTTTCGCGCTGGCCAGAATCGCGCGGGCGATTGTAATGTCGTCGCGCTGTTTGGGAGTCGCGATCGCCTCGGCGTTCGTGAGCATCTTGTCGGCGAGTTCGGTATTGCGCGCGGTAATGCCGCAAAGCGCCAGTCCGTAGGCCGGCAGCGGATCGGATGCGTCCGCCATGGAGCGCGCGTATTCAAAATCGCGCTGCGCTTGTTGGAATGCTCCGACGTGCAGTTGCAGCACGCCGCGCACCTCGTAGGCGCCGGCGTCGGTCGGGTAATCGATAAAAAGCTGCTGAACGCCTTGAGCCGCTTCGGCGTAGCGTTGATGATCCATCAGATGGACCAGATAGGCGACGCGATCATTGCGTTGCGCGATGGCGGGATCGGCAGCGGCGTGGCTACACGTTCCGGCTCCCGTCAATAGGAGCGTCATTATGGTTGCCGGCAGGACGGCGCCGGCAAAACGACGCGCGACTCGGCGATGGATGTCTAACACAGGTCAGTCCTCACGTTGACAGAGTATGTACTGGTGGACCCTCGGAGGCTCACCACTCAACGGAAGCGCGACGGGAACGATCCGCCATCTGAGCCGAAGACGCCCCGCGACATCGCGTGCCTGCTCCATCTCCTCTGCCGCCCCAGGCCCTTTCCATGCGACGAAGGTTCCCCCCCGGCTTAGAAAAGGCGCGGCCCACGGCATGAGCCGGCTCATCGGCGCCACTGCGCGCGCCGTCACGATATCGTAGGCGCTCCGAAAACCGGCCTTAGTGCCCGTTTCCTCCGCGCGCCCATGGATAAGTTCTATATCGGTCATTCTACACCGATTCACTACGGTTTGGCAAAAGAGCAGCTTCTTTGCCGTGCCTTCGAGCAGGGTCAAGCGTAAATCAGGTCGAAGAATCTTGATGGGAAGGCCCGGGAAGCCGGCGCCCGTGCCCACATCGATTAAGCGGACGTCCGGTCTAATCACGGCAGCGCGTATCACCGCGAGAGAATCGAGGAAGTGGCCGATCGCAATGTCTTGTGGAGCGGTAAGCCGCGTTAAGTTCATGCGGCTCGCGTTCCATTCGATCAGTAGGTCCGCGTAATCCGAGAACTGCTCCTTCTGGCGGTCGGTGAGAACGATGTCCCATTCGGCCAGAGCAGTCTCCAAAATCGAGATTGTGTCAGAGGGCATGGCGGCAAGCACGCCGGACGACGATTCCAGCCGGAGAGGCCAGCGGAAGCGTCCATAGGCGGAACTAGAATACCACAACGGGACGAGTTCGTGATTGCGGCGAGATGCGCGCGGCTGCATCGTCAAGCGCGGCCGCCTGAGAGACGGTGACCCAGTTCGGGACTGATGACCGGCGGACGACCAAATGGGCGGGAAATACGACGGTGCGCGACGGGCCTTCCGGATGCGTAATGCGCTGCATAATGACATCGGCAGCCGCCTTGCCGATCCCCTCGAAATCCTGCGCCATGCTCGTGAGCTCGACTCCCTCAAGGCCCGGCTGAACCACGTCGTCGAAGCCGACCAACGCGACGTCGTCTGGGATCCTGAGCCCCATATTACAGAGCTCGCCATGAACCGCGGGCGCCCAGTAATCGGAGAGAAGGAACATCGCGGTCGGAGCCGATGGCCCCGCGAACATATCCCGGAACGCCGCTCGATCAATGCGTCGCCCGCCGTCTACCGCAAGAAGGATATGGCGCGGGTTGGTCTCGATGCCCGCGTCGCGAAGCGCCTGCTGGTAGCCATTAAGGCGCTCCGAGGCGGCATCGGTCATGCCGAGGCTTGTTAGGTGCGCGATCCTTCGATGGCCGGCTTCGATCAGGTGGCTTACTGCCTGATACGCGCCGTGGAAATTATCGGTGCCGACATAGTCGAGATCAAGATCCGGCACGCGCCGGTCGATTGCGACGACGGGACAGCGATTTTCGTGGATCTCGGCAATCATTTCGACATTCGCCGGACCGCCTTCATGCCAGAGTATGACGCCCGCCATCTGGTTCTTGCGCGCATACTCAAGGGCATCCGCTTCTTTTGCAGCCGCGTTCGTATAGGTCTCAGCGTACGTGTCGAGCACAATAGGATGGTAGCCCTGGGGGCTCAGCACCGAATTGACGCCGTAGAAAATGTCGGTGAACATGTTTCCCGCAAAACGACGGCCCAACAGCAGCGCGACGAGGCGATTATCGACGGGATGCCCCATCGTAACGGGAGCGTTCAGGCGGCGGACTGGCGGCAACGGACGGGTTCGGGTTACATACCCGAGCTGGTGCGCGGCTTCGACGACTCGTTGGCGGGTGGTTTCGGATGCGAAGATCCCGTTGTTGGCCCGATCGTTGAGCACCGTCGATACGACAGCCTGCGATACCCCGGCCTTCTCCGCCACATCTTTTAAAGTTACTGCTTTGGTCGATCTCATGAGTCGTGAAAACGCTTGCATCCGCTTTTATATAAACAATCAGTTAGTGATACCGTATCGGCTCAACGCTTGTCAAGCGTCGAGCCCGATTCCAACAAAACGCGGCGGATGTCCGGCATTCGTATAGATTATGGCGTCTAGGCGCAGGATCTGAATGCCGCGCTCGATTGCCGCTGTTTGCGCACCGCCTTCCCGAAATGTCTCGTCCGTGTGCTAAAATCAGTTGACGCCAACCTTCCGGCTCCCGTCCGATTGCGAGAAATCTGCATGCCGTTACGTATAGCTTATGTCATTGGCGGTTCGGTCTCGCTCAAGCTGGATTACCTGATCGATTCTGGCCAGCACCCGCGCCACGAGTACAACGTCTTCCTCTCGCGAAACGACGCCGACTCAATTTCGACGGACAACATTTCGCAAGGCCGCTCGATCTGGGCGAAGATCTGGACGCAAGCCGATCAGCCGCTGTTCGCGCTCGCCGCTGTGACGCACGAGAGGGTTCTCAAATACGACGCTGTTATCACAAGCGGTGAAGATATCGGCATTCCGATCGCCCTTGGCGCGATCTTCGACGCCTTGACCGTGCCGGTCTATATCATCACCCATGGCTCGTTTTTCGGCTCCCGCAAGTTCGCTCTCGTCTGCCAACTCCTGCGCCGGGTCTCCACGGTTCACTTTCTTTGCCTGTCCGATGCGCTCTGCCAGCGGCTCATCGGCCTTGGCATCCCAGCGGATCGCGTTCACAACACCGGCTATGGGATCGATACCGGGTTCTTCATTCCCAATCAGCTGGAGGAGAGCCCTCTGATCGTCAGCGCCGGCGCGGCAAGCCGCGATTACGCGACGCTGATTGCCGCGACGGATGGACTGGGGGTCGATGTCAAAATCGCGGCCGACAGCGCGTGGTTTCCGCACTCCGCGGGGCTCGACGGGAAGGAGCTTCCAGCCTACGTCGAGGCGCGTTCCTACGGCAACTATGCGGGTCTGCGTGATCTCTATGCGCGCGCGTCGATGGTTGTCGTGCCGCTACAACCCGCGGTTCACGCGAGCGGCTATGCCGTGATCGCTGAGGCGATGGCGATGGGCAAAGCGGTTATCGCGACGCGAACCGCTGCGCCGCCGGACTTTATCGTGGACGGCGAGACTGGATTTTTCGTCGAACCGGGAGATACCGCCGGGATGCGCGAAAAGATCGAACTCCTGCTTGCCGATCCAGCGCGCGCCGCCGCGATGGGCGCTGCCGGTCGCGCGCGCATCGATGAACAGTTCAGCCTCGACGCATACTGCCGGCGGATTGAGGCGGTTTTGGCGGGCTAAAAGTGTGTGCAGATAATCGAGATGCCTTCTAGTCCTTGGCTCCCCCGCCGCCGTGGCCGTTTTTGGCGATGGGCCGTCACTGCGCTTTCACCGTTTCACGATGTGCGCTGGGATCGGACACTGGCGGCAAAAGGCTGTGCGCGTGTTGACGCGGCCATGCTGATTGCAGTCATGAACGAGGCGCGGGCAAAAAATCGCCCCAGCGGCGCGATGTATTACACGTTCGTTTCCGTTGCGCCGGTGGACGGCTGGCTCTCGGGCGGTGCGGCTTGCGGCATCGCGCCGATGCGGCGGGCGTCTTTCTGCGCGGCGGGGTCCGCGGTGTGCATGTTTGCGACGCGGGCGTATTCTATGCTCGCGTCGGCCACGCGGCCCGCTGCTTCGTACGCCTTGGCGAGATGAAACTGGCAATCGGGTTCGCCGGGGAGCGCGCTTGCGCCCAGTTCGAGGTAGACGATCGCTTGCGCTAAATGGGGCTTCGAGTGGTCCGAAAGCCACATCTTGTAGTAAATCCAGCCGAGCGTATCCTGGAACTCGCCAAGCTCGTCGTCACGCCCTCTGGCCGATGCATCTTTAATCGATGCGATCGAGAGCTTTTCCGCCGCCGCAAGCTGGATGCCGTCCTCCGCGCTCAGGTAGGCCTGGGAGTTGGATGCATCCGCCGCGTGATCCGGATAAAGACGTCGCGCGCTCTCGTAGCTTTTCGTCGCGGCCGCAATATCTCCAGACAGCCACTGGGCGTCGGCAATGCTCAGGAGAACGGGCCGGTCTCCAGGCGTCCGAGCGCCTGGGCTCGGATACGTTTTGGCGAGCTCGACAACCAGACGCGCGTAGGCCGCTTGCGCCTCGGCTTTATGGCCGAGCCGGTTGAGGCTGTCTCCGAGGAACTGGAGATAGTCCACCTTTGGTTTCAGCTTTGGATTGGCGAGCGCGACGTTCATGCAGGCGACAAGCTCATCATAGTCGCCGTGGCCATACAGGATGGCGATGACGCCTCGCCGGTAGCCCAGAACGGAGTCTCCGCCAAGGTAGACATCGGGGGCCGTTGAGTAGACGAGCGCCTTCTTGACCCATTTCCTGGCCTCGCCGACGCGGCGCAGGTCGTACTGCCGGTCTGCTTCCCGAAGCGTCGCAATCGCCTTGTCGACCTGTTCCGCCTGCGTATCGACACCGCAGCCGCCGAGCGGCAAGATCACCGCCGGGAATAACGCAAGGGCGAAAAGGAAGCTGCGCGCGACAGTCCAATACAGAGTCAGCCGACCATTGGCGAGGAATCGCATGGGGTATTATAGCATTCCGGCGGTGCAAGACAGCGTGCCGCATGACTCCGGCGGCGTCCGCATCGCGTGGCCGCTCAAAAAAAACACTTGACAAAAATATCGTTAGCCGCCATACTATCTCTGTGTCTACACCAAGCAACATTAGACCTCACATAAGATCTATTTGCCGCGGCGAACTTGTCGGGAAACTGACAGAGCGATACCCGTACTTCGAGATCGGTAGCCTGGAAGTTCTAATGATGCTCAAGAACGTCGGGGAAGAATTGGACCTGGATTTGCTGGCTACGATCTTACCCCACGACTTAACCCAGGGGAAGTTCTACGTTTTGGGGCAGCTTCTCCAGGAGGAAATGCTCGATCATCCAGCGCCTCGCCCGTCGGATCTGGCCGAAAGCCTCGCGGTTACGCGCGCGACGATTACAGGGCTTCTCGATGGTCTTGAGCGCTCCGGGCTCGTCAAACGTCTGCGCCAGGCGGAGGACAGACGCGTGTTGACGGTGCACATGACCGATAAGGCGCGCGCGTTGCTCGACCAGATTTTGCCTCGTTTGTCCGCGTCGGTGTCACGGTTAGGGGGGGCTCTTTCGGACGGCGAAAAGCGGGCTCTGGTGGAGATACTCGGAAAGCTGGAGCAGGCGCTCAAGGAGATAGACCGGTAGCGTGTTGCCGGCTCCTCGTCGTGTTTCGCATTGATTATTAGGCGACTAATTATTTGGGCGCTCATCGGGTGAAAGGGAGTTAGGATTATGCAGGCAGATGTTGGAACGCTGGACGGCATGCCGGCGCAATCCGTGGTGTCCGATTATGAGGCTCATCATCCCGCGATTGCCGCCAATAAGAAGTTCCGCTGGTGGATTCTGATTGGCCTGGTGGTATCGGCGGTCCTTGAGGTGATGGACACGAGCATTCTGAACGTTGCGCTTCCGCAGATGGCTGGCAGCCTGGGCGCGACGACGACGGACATTGCCTGGGTCTCGACGGCCTATTTGCTCGCGAACGTGGTCGTACTGCCGATGACGGCGTGGGTCGCACAGCGTTTCGGGCGGAAGAATTACCTCGTCGCATCGATCATTGTCTTCTCGATTTCACGTCTGATGTGCGCGTTTTCGCACGATCTCGGCACCGTGATCGTATGGCGGCTCATCCAGGGAGCGGCTGGCGCGTCGCTCATTTCCATATCGCAGGCGGTCATCGCCGACATCTTTCCCGCCGAGCAGCAAGGCATGGTGCAAGCAATTTTCGGGATCGGCCTGGTCGTCGCGCCCGCGGTTGCCCCGCTTTTAGGCGGCTGGATAGTCGACAACTCGACTTGGCGCGTCGTGTTTTATATCCACGTCCCGATCGCGCTCTTTGCGCTTTACCTCGTGGACATCCTTTACACCGACGCTTCGACGCAATCGTCGCGAGCCAAAGCGGGCAAACTCGATGTTCCGGGGATTGCTTTTCTTGCCATTGGGTTTGGCAGCTTGCAGTATGTGTTGGAGGAAGGGCAGCGAAACGACTGGTTCAACGACGCTTTCATCGCGCGCGTTTCCATTGCGGCGGTTTGCGGGATCATCGCGATGATCATATGGGAGTTGTGGCCAACAAACAAAGCGCCAATCGTCAACTTGCGCGTCTACGGAAATAGGGGATTGTGGTCTGCGGTCGTAATCAGCTTCATGATGGGCGTCGGCATGTACGCGGTGAACTATGCGTTTACCATGCTTGTCGAGTATGTCCTCGGGTTCACGCCGATCAAAGCAGGATTGGCCGCTCTGCCGCTCGGCGCTGGAGCCTTTGTCGGCCTTCTTATAATTGCAGCCGTGACGAACCTGGTTGATGTACGCATCCTTGTAATCATTGGCCTGCTCCTTTCCGCGACGGGCTCATGGATGCTCGGGTTTTGCTCCGCGAACACGGGCATCGAGCACACATGGATCTGCGTTGGGATGATTGGCTTTGGCATCGGTTTCGCAATGATCCCGGTCACCACGGCCGCATTCGCGGCCCTCGAGCCGGAAGAGAGCGCGGATGGCGCGGCGCAGCTTGGCCTGGGGCGTCAACTTGGCGGCTCGTTTGGCATCGCGATCCTCAACACCTATATCTCGCACATGAACGACACGCATCGCGCCGTGCTCTTGGAGCACCTTACCCGCACCAACCAGACGTTTACGCACGCGGTCAGCGGGATGGCTGGGATGTTCTCGCAGCACGGAATGCACGGCGGAATAGGACAAGCGGCGGCGATGGGGATTGTGTCGGAATTCGTGCAACTGCAGTCCGCGATCATGGCCTACAACAATGGGTTTCAGCTGGTTTCGATAATTTTTCTGGCTTGCATTCCGCTGACGTTTCTTTTGAAGGCCCCCCCAATTGGCCAAGGCTCCGCAACCCCGGCGCACTAGCTCACTTCTACATTTGGGCCTTCTCAAATGCGGACGGCGGCGCACTGTGCTAGCAGGCGATCAGCGCCTGAACGTCGTACCCGGAGAGCTTGTCGCGGCCGTGCAGGAAGCTCAATTCGATGAGGAATGAATAGCCGACGACGCGTCCTCCGAGCCGCTCGATCAGAGCCGCCGTGGCTCTTGCCGTGCCGCCGGTTGCAAGGAGATCGTCGATAACCAGGGCGCGCTGGCCTTTCAATATGCTGTCCGTGTGGATCTCGACCGCGTTGACGCCGTATTCGAGCGCGTACTCCTCGCGGATTGTTTCCGCGGGCAGTTTGCCTACCTTGCGTACGGGGATGAACGGCCGCGAGAGCGCTAAGGCGACGGGCGCGCCGAAAACAAAACCGCGCGACTCGATGCCGACGATGACGTCGGGCTGACGTTCGCTGGCGAACTCGGCAAACTGGTCGATCACTTCCTGGAACGCGCCAGGGCTTTGCAGGACCGGGGTAATGTCCTTAAAGATAATGCCGGGTTTGGGAAAATCCGGGATGTCTCGGATCAATTTCTCTGCAAGAAGTCGTGACATGATCTCCTCCGATTGCCTGGTCTCGTGTCGGGCTACCATGAGTTTACCCCGTTCGTGACGAGGGATCGAAGCGGGCGAGCCCAGAGAACGATTCCCGGGCTCTTCTCCGTGCCTCGCGCAACAGGCGCGCGGTGGGCCGAGAAGAACGCCGCGTTAGCGGCCCACGGCGACGTTCCCTTCGGCGATCACCGAGTTGGTCGTCGCCGGGTCGTAGATGACCGATGCGCGCTGAGGGGGTGGACCTGACCATATGTTGCCGGCGGCGTCGACATTGCTCGATAGGTGGATGTCGATCGCGCCGGAGCGTGGATGCGCAAATGCCGACGCGCGGGCGGCGACGATCTTGTTGCCGTCGATAATCACATTCTTGCAGGAGAACAGCTGGATCGCCGGACCGAGAGGGTTGTCGATCTCGTTGGCATCGATCAAAATGTCGTGAAACAGCGGATACGCGTAGGGACCGCCGGGCAGGTCGGGTTTGACCTGGATGACCGTGCCGTCGCGAAATCGGCGGTTATTTACATCTACAAACCGGTTGTGCGCGATGACGATGTTTGCATCTCCGTGACCTTCCGTCCAACGCCGCTCAACCTCGGTCTGCAGCTGAATCCCGGTGCTTGCCGTGTGTTCGAAGACGCAGTTTTCGATCGTCGCGGACTGCGCGCCCAGCAGGATGCCCCGGCCGGTGTTGTCGTGGAAGCGGCTGTTGGCGATCCGGACATTCTTTGTTTCGTCCGTGTGGCTCCAAACGATCGTGTCGGGGCTGATCGTCGCCGGTAACGTGTCCGCGAACTGGACGATTGCGGCGTCGCCATCGCGCGATACGGTCTGCACCTTCGATACATACGGGTAGGGCGAGTAATCGACGTGGCAAAGCTCCAGCACGTCTCCGTCGCGAACCGGGAATTGCCAACCGGCGCGCGGAATTCGCAGCGTGTGGTCATCGACGCGCACGGCCCCGAGGGCGCAGTCGTCGTGTATGTTAATGCAGTCGTCGCCGCAATTCCCGATCTCGCAGGAGTCCATCAGGAAGTCGCCGCGCGATTGATTGAAATGGAAACCGTCGGCTCCGATCGGCAAGGGCTGGGCGTCGGTTGCCTGCCCGCCGATCCGGCAATTTCGCATGCTCCAATGGTTCATCGAACCGCCAACCACCCAGGCGATTCCGGGGATCGAATTGACGACGACATGATCGAACTGCATATCCTGACAATCCGTGGTCAGGATGCCGGCCATGTCGTAATAATAGTGACGGATCCAACACGCGTCGCCCGCGCGCAGGGGCGTGGGTTGCTCGACTGTCACGCGCGCGCTGTTCGCGCTCAGTTTTTCGAACTGCACGATTTTCGGCTTATGCACTCCTTGCGGGCCAGGGAGGCCGGTCGGACGGAGGCTTTCTATGGGGTAGATGCCCATCCAGGGGACAGATTTGAGCAGATCCGTCGCGGCGCTGTCCAGCGCCGGGAAAGTCATGACAACCTGCTGGCCCCGTTCGCTCACGGAGTCGATATGGGCAAGAGTGGCAATCGGTTCGACTGCCCAATCCCAATCGATTGACAGGCCGGTGACGACGCATCGCTTGCAGTGGGAGATGCTGAGTGACGCAGCGCCAAACTTGTGGAGGGTCTGGAAAAGCAGCGTCGCGCCGCGCGCATCGATCGTGACGTCGCTCAGCCCGTCGACAACGAGCGGCGTCGCGCTGGCGAAGCGATAGATGCCGGCGGGAATCACCAGGCGCGATGCGTTCTGGCTTCTGCACGCGGCGATTGCGTTCTTAAAGGCATCGACATTCGCGCGGGCTGTCTCCGCCGATGAAACGGCGTCGCCAGTTGTTGCGCGTAGGCCGAAGTCGGTTGCGGCGAGGGCGACGCCGGAGCCGGGTCGCGGAGATTCGACCGTCAGGCCGCCTGCGCCGGATGCGCGTGGGATTGCCTCCGTCCGCGGCTTCGCGGATGGCGCTTCCGCGTGCGTCGCCGGAACTTCCCTGGCGTCAGTGCCCGAATCGATGCGCAGAGCGGTAACGCGGATCGCGCCGGAGCGATTGATGCCTAGAGTGAGCGTCCAATCGTCCGCGCCGCTGAGGATGAGAGGGAGACGTTTACGGCCAGTTTCGCCAGCCTTTCCGGTCCACTTTGCCCACTGGTCAGCGCCTTCGCCCAAGGACTCGGAGCGAGCGAACATATAAAATTGGAAACCGTCCGCCGTCGGTGTCACGATTTGATAATCCAGCACGACGGTGTATTCCGCCGGGGCTTTAAGGATGCCGGATGGGAGGGTGATATAGCCGTTCCACTCGCCTCCTTGCGCGGCGGCAAGCAGCGTAGGGGGCGGACCAGCTTCAACGGTTGTCGTAAGCGGGCCGTTCTTTGAGGCTATCGATGCCGTGGGAGACCATTCGTACACGGTTGTGGCGATCGCTGGCGTAGCCATGAGGGCGATGAGCGCGCTAACAGCGGCGTACGAGAGCCTGTAAATCGATTTCATGAAGTAATCTTTCCGGCGCCTGGATGCGCTTCCGGCAGCCCAAATGGAAGAGAGCAGGCAATTCCGCGAGCGCGATGCCTTTGGCCTAGCGTCGCGACGAGTCGCGGACCACCAAACCGGGCGTGATTACGGCTCGCTGCAACGGGGCGGAAGGATCGTTGATTCGATTGACCAGAAACGTCCACGCCGATTCGCACATCGTTTCGATCGGCACCTTGACCGTGCTTACGGGGAGCACCTGATTCTCGGCATCCTCGATGCCGTCGCAGCCGACGATCGCGATGTCCCGTGGGACCCGCGCGCCCAAGTCGAGAGCCGCGCAAAGACAGCCGATCGCGACATCGTCGTTCTCGCACAGGAGTCCGTCGGGCAGTCCGTGTTCTTTTGCATACGCCGTGAGCGTTTCGCGAGCGCAGACGCGCGTGTCGACGGCGGCCTCGATGAACTCCGCGCGCCGGCCCGCATCGCGCATGACGGACGAATAGGCTTCGGAACGCATGTCGAACGGGAGGCGGCTAATGTAGGCGATGCGCGTGCAGCCTCCATCGACGAGATGGCGGGCGGCTGCCAGCATCCCGGGGACCAGATCGAGCTTCACCGAGTCGGTCGTGTCGACGCTCCATGCTCCGATGTTCACGATTGGCATGCGCTCTCTCGGATTCACGGCGAGGTAGGCCGCGACGGGGCCTCCGACATCGCATGCGATGACGCCGTCCATGGGCCAGCTTATCAGTTTGGAGAAGTCCTGTTGCTCGACTTCGTCAAGCACGACATCCTCCGCAATGCAGTTGTAGCCGTATCTTCTGGCAATTCGCTGCAGAGAATGCTGAATACGACCATAATAAGGAGAGTATTCAACGTGAGTTCGCATCCAGGTCGCGACGAGGTTCGTGCGGGCGTTAACCAGCGCACGCGCCGCGTGGTTGGGCCGGTACCCGATCTGCGCGGCAATTGCGAGCACGCGATCACGCGTGGGCTGGGAAATGGATGCGGACAGGTGACCGTTAATTGCCTGTGACACGGTCCATGCGGAGACATTAGCCTCCCGTGCGATGTCCATGATGGTCGGTCGGCGGTTCGTTGAACTCTGAATGGATTGCTTGTCGATGGGTTGCGTCATTAGAGCGAGTAATTTCGGCGTCGTATTGCTAGCTAATCGTTAAGCTAATGTGCAGCCAATCATACCACGGCGTATTTGGCGTGTCAAGAACAATATTGTCCCGCAACTTCGCTGCCAGTGCACTGTTCGGCCTTGCCAGTGATTTACAAACGATTCTTCATGAAAACGATCGCACGGACATGGTATGTTGATACGTGCGATCCGCCGCGATTGATCGTTCCGAAAGGATTCTTCCATATGGTTCTCGCGATCACGCGATCTCGAATTAAGCTTTCGTGGCTGGTTGTTCTTTTGGCTGGCTGCGGGCTGGGCCTTCTCGCGAACGGCCCGGCCGCCGATGCTGCCGTTGCCTTGCCTGGTCATCTGGCGCCGCTTGTCGCCGGTAGCCAGTACTTGGGCCGCATGTCCGCCGCTGAGCGAATCGATCTTGCGATCGTCTTGCCTCTCCGCAACGCGGACGCGCTGAATGGACTGTTGCGCCGCATTTACGACCCGTCGGACACGCTCTACGGGCAGTATCTATCCCCGTCGTCGTTTGCGGAGGGCTATGGTCCCACACAGGCGGATTACGACGCCGTCAAGGCGTTCGCTCTTTCGCAAGGGTTGACGGTTACGCACGAGCATTCAAACCGCCTCATTTTGGACGTCTCCGGACCGGCTGCGAACGTCGAGCCCGCCTTTGGCGTGACGTTGCGGCAGTATCAGACTCCTGATGGCCGCGTCTACCGTGCGGCTGACGCGAATCCCACGGCGCCCGATGCGCTGGCGGGAAAAATCGCCGCCATTGCGGGCCTGAGCACGTCGATAGTTCACACGGCGAAGTTGAAGATCCATCATGACAGCTCTTTGGCCCAGAGCGCTTCACGCAAGCCGCTTTCATACAGTGGACATAAGGGTTACAGCCCCGCCGATATTCTCGCGGGTTACGGGCTCTATAGCACGGTGACCGGAGGATCCGCCACGGGAAGCGGCGAGGTGCTCGCGGTACTGGAACTCGGCACTGGCTATTCGGCGAGCAACGTCTCTGCGTACACGTCTTATTACTCGTCTTACTTCAATCTGTTTGAAGGAACGTCAAGCTCGTACGTTCCGCCGGTCGCGCCGGTTTCCGTCGACGGTCAGAGCACGACGTACCTCGATACGCAGGGCGAGGCCGAGGCAGACCTGGACATCGAGCTGACTCTGGCTCTAGCGCCAAAAGCGACGAAGGTTCTCGTTTACGAAGCGCCGAACACGGACGCGGGCTGGCTCGATGCCTTGAGCTTGATTGCCACGGATACGACTAACTCGGGCACGGGCTCGCTTCCGAATACGCTGAGCATCTCCTGGGGAAGTCCCGAGGTGGAGTACGCGGCTTCCGATGCATCGGTCCTGGTTGCGGAAAATTCGTTGTTTACCGAGATGGCCGCTCAGGGGCAATCGGTTTTTTCGGCATCCGGCGATGAAGGGGCTTACACCGACTTTTCGGATAACTACCCGGCAACTCCGTGCGTATCCGATCCGGCGGCTCAACCGTACGTATGCGGCGTCGGCGGTACGACGCTCAGTCTGAACGGATCCGGATCGACGGCGACATGGGCGAGCGAAACGACCTGGAACAACGGACTCGCAAGCGGCGAGCTTGTTTCCGGCGCGAGCGGCGGCGGCATCAGCGTTTACTGGCCCATCCCGGCGTACCAGACCACATACATTTCGTCGTCAAACGAGGGCAGCTCGAGCGTAGCGAAGGCATCGAGCACAATGCGCAACGTTCCCGATGTCGCTTTGAACGCCGATCCCGATTCGGGCTACGATATTCTGACGACATACAAAGGCGATACGACCTGGTTCGCCATTGGCGGAACCAGCGCGGCGTCCCCGCTCTGGGCGGCCTTCGCGGCTCTCGCCAACCAGACGCGCGTCGCAAACGGGCTGCCCGTGCTTGGAGAGATCAACGCGTCCGTTTATCCGATCGCGTCGGGAAGCCATTATGGGACCGATTTCCAGGACATCGTTCTTGGAAATAACCTCCTCTTCAACGCAGCGTCGGGATACGACTGCGCGACTGGCTGGGGCAGCTTCAACGGCTCGGCTCTGCTGGCCGACTTGGCCCCGTCAACCTCCGATCGTACGTTTTCATCGGGGCTGACATTTTTCTCGGTTCCTTACGACTATAGCAAGGATACGCTGGCGGCTCTGTTCGGCTATGCATCGCCGTACGTGGTCTGGTGGAATCCCGCGACATCCGCGTGGACGACCGTCACCAATGTCGCCCTTGGCAAAGGGTATTGGGTGAGATTTCCGCAGGCCGTCACGCTTTCCGGAACCGCGTCTCCTGGAGTGGCAACGACGAGCGTTTCGGGGTCGACTTACTTCCCGATCAGCCTATCGGCCGGATGGAACCAGATCGGAAACCCATTCCCGTATGCCATTACGCTGTCCGACACATGCAAGGTTGGCGTATCGTCGACGCTCTACTCATGGTCCCAGGCGCTAGCGCGAGGATATGTTCTTCCGACGCTCTATTACTACAATCCGAGCGTGAGCACGACGGCCTACCAGACAATCACGACGGGGAGTTCTCTTGCTCCGAAATATGGCTACTGGATCTACGCGACGGTGGCCGAAACCTTATACCTGCGCTAAGCCCGGCGAACGCGCGAGTCTCGTCAACACAGGCCCCGTACAACGCCTACGGGGCCTGTTTCCTTTGCAGAGCTGGCGTGCAAAATCGAGAAGCCCTTTAGAACGGCTCCCGGCCACCGTGGCCGTTTTTTGAGAAAGGGTCGTCGCCCCGATTGAGCGCGGACGCTCTGCGCACCGGGCGGCATCCGCTATCGGTCCGTATCTCCGCCTCCCTTTCCTCGAACGGTCGTGGCCAGCAACGCGAGTAAGAGGGTAGCCTGGATCACGAAGCCGAGTTCGTGCGGGATCCCCGCGGCGCGCTCCATGTTTTCGCTGCCGGCCGCAAGCGCTCCGAAGAAGAGCGCGGCCGCAACCGTTCCGCCGACTTGGAGGCGGCCCAACAGGGCGACGGCTACGGCGTTGAAGCCGTACTCGGGCGCGTAGCCTTCCGGCAGGTTGCCGAGGACGCCGCTAAGTTCGATCGCGCCGGCCAGTCCGCAGAGTGCGCCGCTCCATGCCATTGCGGCCGCGGTCACGCGCGCGATCCCGAAGCCATGCAGCGCCGCGGCGTCCGGACCTGCTCCGACGGCGCGGATCGCGAAGCCGGTCAGCGTTCGCTCTAGCAGCAGCCACACGACGATCGCCGCCGCGATGGCGATCAATAGCCCAGCGTGAAGCGATGTCTGCGGGATAAGTACGGGAAGGATGGCGTTTGCGCTGAGCTGTTCCGTGGCGGGCTGAGAGTGGTCCGTTCGCTGAAGAGGGCCGTTGACGAGATACGAGAGGAGCGCGATGGCGACGAAGTTGAGCATGATCGTCGAGATCACCTCGGGTACGCCGCGCGATGTCTTCAAAACGGATGCCGCGCCGGCCCAAAGGGCTCCAGCGACGATCCCGGCGAGCATCATGAGGCTCAGGAGCAGCGCATAGGGCAGCGACCGCGAGAGCGGGCATGCCGTCGCAACATACGAGGCGAGCAATGCGCCCGCGAGGAATTGCCCCTGTCCGCCAATGTTCCACAGCTTTGCGCGAAATGCGATTGCGACCCCGAGGCCGGTCAGCAGTAAGGGGCAGGCGCGGACCAGGCTGGTCGTAATTGCGCTTAGATCGTATGTCAACCCCGCCGCATGAAGGCGGGCGCCGCCGGGGAGCACATAAACCATCGGCCGCACATGCAGTCCCAACGCTCCGTCCCACATCGCGGAGAGCGCAAGCGCGACATTTCCGCCGCCCAGCTTAATGACGCACACCGTTAGAGCTAACGCAAGAAATCCCGCCGCCAACGCGCGCGTCAGCGGAGCAAAGAGCGACGCTCTCGCACGATCGGGTGTAGTTCCGCGGACAACGGGCAGGTTGATAGGTTAACTCCCTTGAGTTACGGGCCACGATAAGGCCGGCGCCTCTTTATACGGGCGGCGGCAACTCATGGACCACGATGCGGTTGCCCGCGACCATCGTCACCTCGACCGGCGCTCCGGGTTTCACATACTCGCCGGTGGTCACGACGTTGAGCCGCGCGCCGGCCACCTCTGCAATCCCCGACGGCCGGAGCATGGTGACCGCAATTCCGCTTTTCCCGACGAAGCCCGTATAGTCCGCTGACGAGACGTAGCCCTCCGTCGCGCGCTGCTGCGAGTTCTGCCCGATCTTCTGCCAGACGCGGCTGCGCGGCAGGTACATGAAGAACGCGACCAACGCGCCGCACGTCACCAGGATGGCTCCGGAGAGTGACAGCATCGCGTTCGCGTGGCTTCCGCCAAGGGCCATGAACATCCCGACAAAGACCAGGACAAGACCCGCGAACGCGGCGAGACCGTGACCAGGGAAAACGTGCGTTTCCACCAGAAAGAGGGCGACGCCAAGCAGGAAGAGCATCGCTCCCGCGACGGTCGCGACTCCTACCGCAATGTGTGCGACGAAGACCAGCGCAAGAAGCGCGCCGCCGACGAGCGCCAGCAGACCATGGGTATGAAAGGTCAGCAGCTCCATCGCGATGAGCGCGAGCCCGCCTCCTAGGAGCAGAACGGTCACCCATGGGTTGATGATGAAGAGGGCGATCTCAAGCCATGCCCCAAGCTCTTCGTGCTGAACCGGCGCGCCGGAAAGCTTTAGGAATGCGAGGATGTCCGGATAGTCGTTTGCAACCACGTCGCAGTATCCGGCGTCTCGCGCCTGCCGGGTTGTTAGCGAAAGGATGTCGCCGGCTTTGATTCCCAGCGAAGGAATTGCGGACGGCGCTGTTACCATCGCGACCGCGACAGCCGGATTGCGCCCACGCATGTCGGCAATCGATTTGAAGCGGTTTTGAATCGCCTGGAGCAACTCGGCATCCGGCGAGCCGGTCATTCCGGGATGCGGCAGCGCCGAGCCGAGCGTCGCTCCTCCGGTCATCGCGATGTACTTGCAGGAGAGGGTGATCAGTGCGCCAGACGAGAACGCCTTATTGTGGACGAAGGCGACAATCGGGAAGTCGGTATCGTGCTCGTAGATGGCCTTTTGCACTTCGTCCGCCGAATCGAGCATGCCGCCGTTCGTATCGACGTCTAAAATCACAGCCGACGCCCCGTTCCTCGATGCGTCGTCAATGCAGCGCGTCACGAAGTCCGCCTGAACCGGCCAGACCGGTCCGTGAAGATCGATGACGTAGACAGGCGCTGGCGAGGCGCTCACGCGCGGGCCGAGGGCGAGCGCGGCGAGCGCCGCGATGAGGATGAGATAATAACCTTTGTTGGGTCGCATAGTATTTTCTTGGAAAATGCCCTTCTTTGGCCCGGCGGCTTTATTCCTACTCCTTCGCCCTGAACGGATCGTGAATAAGGTATTTCGCAAGCCGCTGGGCAGTTCGATCGGCCAGTCCGGCCGTGTAGAGGATTGCGCCTTCGGAGACGCGCGCCAACGCTTCGTCCCATCGCCGTCGGACGCGCAAGAGCACGGAGGCCCGCTCTTGGGAGGTGATTTCATCCATCTGCCTTGCGAACTCCGGCCAGAGGTCGAGCGCGGGTTCTTCCGCCGGGACCGCTCGTATGACTTCCAGCGTCCGGGCGAAGGCGCCGTATTCCGCGGCGCACTCGGCGCATTGCGACAGATGGTTGGTTATATACGCTCGCTCTTCCGGGCCAATAAGTTCATCGAAGTAGTCGGTGAACTCGTCCCGCACCTGTTGGCAACTGAGCATTTCACTCACCCGAACACCGGTCTTGCCCTCGAACACCGGGGGCGGCGCTCCGTGCCTTTCGTCACTCTTGAAAGTAATCGTCCAGCAGATCCATGTACGGCTGGAACATCTTCTTAAACGCAAGCCTCGCCCGGTGAAGCTTTGATTTGACGCTTGACAGCGGCAGTTCCGTAATCGCTACGATCTCTTCGTACGTCATCCCATCGAAGTCGCGCAACGAAATCAACAGGCGCTGTTCCGGGCTCATTGCGGCCAGGATACGTCCTGCCGCTCGCTGCAGTTCGCGCGTCTCGGCGATTTTCTCGACGTTCAGATGCGGATCCGGCAGGTCGTCCATTGTCTCGTCGCTGCCGTCCGGATCCCATCCCAGCCCTTCCTCCTGCGCGTTCCTGCGCTTGAGGTCGCGACAGTGATTGTAACAAATATGCCGCGCGATCGTATAGAGCCAGGTGCGGAAGGAACATTCTCCGCGAAATGAACCTATGGATCGCAGTGCCCGAAGAAAGACCTCCTGCGTAATATCGTAAGCATCCTCGCCTCCAACCATGCGGTGGACCAACGCGTAGATCGGCCCCTGGTACTTGCGAAAAAGTCCTTCAAATGCCCCTTTTTCGCCGGTTGTCCGGTAGCGCCGGACAAGAGTGGCGTCTGGATCGATTATCCCCGTGGACGTAGTGACACTTTTAGTCATGGAGATTGACCCGGCTCTTCTCGAAAAGTTGCGTTCGCGCGGGCGAAAATATTATACCGCTAGGAAAACGGACGAGGCGCGGCGTGCTCGCGGGAGGAAAGGCCGGTCGGCCGGACCCCAACGAAGAGAAAGGGGCAGGGCGATCGCATCTCCTAATATAAACGATTGTCACCGATATTGGCTCGGTCTCCGGCCGTGAACGACCGGCCTGAGATGCCAAACCCCATCAATCGGGCTGCCGGCTCACGAAAATGCTGGCCGTCTACCGATGAGGCCCGTTCACGGGCTTTCTCAACACAGGCCGGCCCTTTCAGGACCGGACTCGCGCCGCTGTTAACAGTTATAGATGCGATCGCTCTGAAAAGGGGCGGTTACGCGGCCTGCTGCCTGCCGTTGGCGTCCGCGATGGCGTATGCTCGTTCGTCGAACTGCTCGGGGATAAGCCGCATTCGGGAGGACTCGATGAGAGACGATGTATCGTCCACTGACAGTGGGCGGCCAAGGAGATAGCCCTGCACCCGGTCGCAACCCAGTTCAGAGACGCGCTCAAGCTGGTCGGTGGTTTCGATGCCTTCACAGGTTATGCGCAACTTGAGATTCTTGCCCAGGTCGACGATCGCGCGAACAATGGCGGCATCGTCTGGCGACTGAGTCATTCGTACCACGAACGAGCGGTCGATTTTGAGCGTGTCGATCGGCAGGCTGCTTAAATACGCCATGGACGAGTATCCCGTGCCAAAATCGTCCACCGCTAGCCTTACGCCCAGCGCCTGAATGGCGCGGAGCTTTGTGATTGTGTTCTCGGCGTCCTCCATCATGCCCGATTCGGTAATCTCCAACTTCAGATGACATGGATCGAGACCGGTCTCCTCGAGCGTGCGCGCAATGTCCTCCACGAGGTGGCGCTCGCGGAGCTGGCGCGGCGCTAGGTTCACGCTAACGGTCAACGGCGCCATTCCCGAGAACTCTTCCTGCCAAACCTTTACCTGCTTGCAGGCGGAGCGGAGAACCCACTGCCCAAGCGGCACGATCAGCCCCGTTTCTTCGGCGAGCGGGATAAAAACGCCAGGCGGCAGGAACCCGCGCGTCGGATGCTGCCAGCGGACGAGCGCCTCGACCTCGGTCATCATGCCGGACTCAAGATGGACGATCGGTTGATAAAAGACACGAAACTCTTCGTTATCCACGGCGCGGCGAAGGCCGCTCTCCATCTCAAGGCGATCGACCGCGCGCGCGTTCATGCTCAGGTCGAACACCGTCGTGCGTCCCTTGCCGCTGGTCTTCGCTTGTTGCATCGCGGTATCGGCATCTCGAAGCATTTCGTCGGCATTCGAGCTTGCGCCGTCCGACATCGCGATCCCGAGGCTAGCGGCCATAATCACGTCGCTGCCGCCAAGATCGATCGGACTGTTGAGAACGGCGGCGATTCGTTCGGCAACGCCAAGGATTTTGGTGTCGTCGACGCTGTTAAGCATAATGGCGAACTCGTCGCCGCCCAATCGCGCGACCGTGTCGCCAGGTAGCACGCAGGACTGGAGGCGGTTCGCGATCGTCATGAGCAATAGGTCGCCCGCGACGTGGCCGAGACTGGTGTTAACGAACTTAAAATTGTCTAGATCGAGGAAAATAATGCCGACCGTGTCCGCGCCGCGCCGTCCTCGATCGAGACCTTGCTGCAGGCGCTCTACGAATAGAGTCCGGTTTGGCAGTTTGGTCAGGGGGTCGTGAAACGCCTGGAAGACAAGCTGATCTTGAAGCTGTCTGCGCTCGGAGATATCGCGGCAGGCCATCACCACTCCGCCAATGAGCGGCTCATCGATCAGGTTTACCGCAACGATTTCGCTGTCGATCCAGGAGCCGTTTCCGTAGCGAATTGGGGTCTCCATAGTCACGTGAACGCGCGGCTGCGCGATCGCCTGAAGGAAGTGCTCTCTAAAAGCTTCATACCCCTCGGGAGGAAGCAGATTGGCGAATGGGGTCCCGACGAGGGACTGTTGGTCGTACCGCCATACGCTCTCGACGTTCGGCGCAACGTCCTTGATGATGACATCCAGGTCGACGATTAGCCCGACGTCGACTGAGTTGCGGGTCAACGCCTCGAAGCGCTCCTTGGTTTCGCGGAGCACTTCTTGCCGGGCAGCCAGACGATCCATCTTATTCTGGTCCGCATCGTAGCGCCGGAAAATCAGCCCGACACAGAGCATCGCGAAGACCACAGCAAGAACCGTGACGGCGTTGGCGATTCGGCTGGCCTCGTCGGCTGCGGCGTCAAGTGACCGGTTTGCCCGCCGCAAGGCCGCGTCGAGGAGCGTTCGACAGGGTTCAACGCGCCTCTGCGAGGCGATCCTCGCTTCTTGCTGGTTGCCGGCCCGGAGCAGCCTGGAGACTTCGTCGCTCTCCGCGAAAAACTGACTGTAGAGGAGCTTGATGCGGGAGAAGCTTTCGTCTCGCGGGTGCTTCGAGCGAATGTAATCAAGGATCTCACGGGCGTGCTCCGCATCGCGCC
The DNA here is from genome assembly GCA_031292625.1 of Capsulimonadaceae bacterium. Lineage (GTDB taxonomy): Bacteria > Armatimonadota > Armatimonadia > Armatimonadales > Capsulimonadaceae > JARLGU01. Next base: position 201,371 of record JARLGU010000031.1, read on the forward strand.
GTTCGATTGCGGCGTTTTCGTCATCAGCGGAGTTAAGCGATATTCCCTTCCATTGCTCGGCCGCTCTGTCCGAAACCTCATGGTCCAGTCGTGCGAGAAACAGAGCGTCGTTTGACGCCGTGTTCGACCATTTTTGCATCGTAACGATGACGACGGCCGTCAGTATGGACACGAGTACGGCAAGGGCCAGGAACAATCGCTGCGCTCCGGCCTCCGACACCTGTTCATATCGATGGATAACCATGTATGTACATCCACATCCAGCGCGAAGCGGCTCGATGAGCCGGCGAACCACAATCGGCTGGCGAACGCCATGCGGACTGCTCGCGCGAGCGCCTTACTCGCTTCTTATGCCACAAAGCGAATTCGTTCAAACCAACAAACTAAGCGTTTGGCTACTTCCTGCAACCAAGCAAAGGAGCTTCACGCCGGCTGGGCAAGCATGACGAGTGTATTATTGGATAACTGTCCCAATTTTCACACCGGCAATAGTCCTAAAAATTTAAAAAGCCAGCCTGCTAATACGATATTTTTTCGTACTGCCAGGCTGGCTCAAGCGATTAAGCTATTGTCCCTGGCTGAGCGAGTATCCGGGAACTTCGTCGAAGGTCAACAGGCTTTCGAATTTCGTGATTGTCACGCCCGTGTTGCTCACGCGCTGCAACAGATCGAGCGCATCCTGCTGGCTGATTCCCTTGGACGACTCCGTCGTCTGAAACCGCGCTACCCAGCTGTCGACCGTAACCGTATCCTCAAATCCGTTTGGCCATACCTTCGTCCCCCGGCTCGATATCGCGACCAGGTGCAAATCGGCGCCGGCGGCCCCTTTAATGCGCTCCGCGAGCGCGCTGGCGTTTGTCGCGGCATCCTGGATGAAGATGTCGATCCCGTCGAGGCGGCGCGTCCAGACCGGAACGGGGCTCGCGGACGGCGCTTTGAACGCCTCTTTTCGCGTCGTGTCGTACTGCGCGGCCTTCAGCCTTTCCGGGACTTTGCCCACTCGCTGGGCGACGGCATTCGCAAACTCACGCGTGCCGACTTTTTCCTTGCTGACGCCATCCGCATAGATGTCGTAGGTATGGATCCCGTCCTCCAGCGTACGCAGCCAGGCGTTGTGCACGAGCTGGGCGACGTCGGCCTGACCGATGTGCACGAGCATTTGGACCGCGCCAAGCAAGAGGCCGGAAGGATTCGCGAGGTTTTGTCCGGCGCGTCGCGGCGCTGAACCGTGGATCGCCTCGAACATCGCATAGCGTTCGCCGATATTGGCCGAGCCGGCCAGGCCGACGGAGCCGGCGATCTGCGCCGCGACATCGCTCAGCACGTCGCCGTAGAGGTTGGGCATTACGATGACGTCGAAATTCTCCGGGGTGTCGGCAAGCTTTGCGGCGCCGATATCGACGATCCAGTGATCGGCCTCGATCTCGGGGTAAAGCGGCGCGATCTCGTTAAAGACCTTGTGAAAGAGGCCGTCGGTCAACTTCATGATGTTGTCCTTCACGAAGCATGTGACCTTCTTGCGCTTGTACGCTCGGGCGTATTCAAATGCGTATCGGACGATCTTTTCGGAGCCGGGTCTGGAAATCAGCTTCAGACACTGCGTCACCTGGTCGCTCAGCCGGTGCTCGATTCCGCCGTAGGTATCTTCTTCGTTCTCGCGAACGATCACCACATCCATGACCGGGTGCTTGGTGTCGACGTAGGGATGGTAGGACACGCAGGGACGGATGTTGGCGTAAAGGCCCATCATCTTGCGCGCCGTGACGTTCAGGCTTTTGTAGCCGCCGCCCTGGGGCGTCGTGATCGGCGCTTTGAGGAACACGCGGGTTCGTCGCAGCGAGCCCCACGCCTCCGGCGCGATGCCGGCGGTATTGCCGGACAAATACACCTTCTCGCCGATCTCGATCGTATCGACATCGATTCTCGCGCCGGCCTCGCGCAAAATGTGCAGGGTCGCGTCCATGATTTCGGGACCGATGCCGTCGCCATGCGCAACGGTAATGGGAGTGTTCTCGGGCATTGATTATCCTCGTAAGTGTTCTGAATTTGGCGTCAACGCGAAAGCGTTCGCCGCGCCGCGGCGCGGCAGATTATGGTGACAGGCCCGGCGCCGCCAAGATGGCGGGACAAGGCGAAACCACCAGAGCGTGTGTGATAAATGCAGACCGCTCGCGTCACGCGTTGAACGATGTGTCCGTGAAGAACGAGCCGCCCGCTCAAGCGGACGGACCGCGCTTTCCAGCCACGGGGCTGCCCCCATGGCTACGGCGCGGAATTGTTCCACACGTTCATAGAGTCGAAACGCAACTTTGTGGCCATGCGTTCCTCGCATGCCGCATTTACAAAGACTTCGTCGAACTCGTGGCCGTCGTAACCGCCGTCGAAGTCGTGGACGGCGACGGCAGATAGAGCGTCGCGTCGGCTGACGCATAGATCCAGTAACCGAAGCCTGGTATGAGGTACGGACTGGCGCTCGATGAGGTGACGGTCAGATACTGCGTCGTGTCCTGGCTCGGATCGTAATAGTACAGGGTTCCCAAAATGGTCCCACTCCCTACAGCCGACGACCACGCGCTTTTGAGCGCATTCACCTTAATCGTATCGCCGATCGTGACATTGGTCGTAAACGGGTTGCCGATCTGGTTCCAGCCGGCCTGTAGCGGGATCGCGTAGTAGGTTGTTCCGGTCGTATCTCCCGAAAGCGTCGTGGTTGCAGTGCCCGGGATGCCAATCGTGGTGATCGTGATGGATGACGGGAACCTCACCCAGTAGCCTTTGCCAAGCGAGATCTCGGAGGGGACGTTCCAAGCGCTGTTAACCGGATCCCAGATCAGGATTCGTGGAGACGTATAGCCGAACAGGTTCGCGAGCGTCAGGCTGCTGTAGTCGTAGGGGATCGAGAAAAATTCGAGGCCCGACGCAAATGTCCGATAGGTCGACGCTGGGGCCAGGTCGTTAAGCAGGTTCAGCCCGAGGAAGCTGCCCCAACCGGTCGTAAGGTCGTAGCCGGTCGCGGCGCTGTAGTTAAGATTCGTGCCGGATGTGATATCGTGGTAGTCGTTGCTATAGCGGGTGCTGGCCGCGAACTTGTAAAGCGCCGGGTTGATTTCGCCGATCGCGGCCAAGCCGTTCGCAACGCGCTTCTGATTGAGCAGGGCCGTGAACGCCGCCCAAAGCGGCGTCGCGGCGCTCGTTCCGCCGACGGATGCCCATGCGTTCGTTGTCGCGGTTGCCGCAGTGTAGATATCGTACCCGGTCACTGGATCGCCGTTGAGGGCGACATCGGGGACGTTGCGCATCGTGTTTGATGCCGTCGCCGTGCTTGAGGATCCCATGCTGGACGCGGGGATGTACGTCGACTGAAACGCCGGGATCGACCAGAATGCGCTAATGCCGCCGCCGCTTGCGCCGCCGGTTCCTGCTTCGACGAGCTTGAGCCCATTGTTCCAGGTCGTCTCGCTCGACCATGTCGTTGTGGCTCCCGTTCCGTTCGTCGTCAGCGATGTGCCGCCGACCGCGCAGACCAGGGGTTGCGACGCGGGATCGGAGACGGAGAGGGTTTTCGCATTATAGGCGGTAGTAAAGTTGTCGGCCGTATAGGCGCCCTGGTCGCCCGAGGCGATAAATGCCGATTGTCCTTGCGCCGCCATCTCCGTGAAGATAATGTTTTCGGCGTCTAAATCGGCTGTCGACGTGGTGATTTCTGGAGAGCCCCAGGACATGCTCATAATGTTGGGAACGGAACTTGTCCCCGTGTTCGTAGTGTCCGTTGCGATTTCACTCAGTTCGTCGAGCCAGCCTGCGTCGGTGTTTGGTGCTTCGTAGACAAGGATCTTCGCTTGCGGCGCCATGGCGAGCGCGAGTTCGATGTCCAGTTCTACCTCGGTCTCAGCATCCAGACTGAGGGTCGTCGTACTCTGGCTGTCGACGGAAACCGCCGTGACCGGCGGAACGTAAGCCGTTTGGGACGTTGTCTTGAAAAGATTGAAATACGTTGAGTAATAAGTTGTATAAGTGGTGATATTGCTCGACGAAAAACCGGTGCCCAGCTCGAAGAGCGCGATCACCTGACCGCTTCCCGTCAAGGCCAAGCTGGATATTGTGCTGTATAACCCGTATGCGGAAAGGTAGTCCGCCGGAGCGAACCCAGCATTCCCGCTGTAGGCGAGCGGCTTCAGGGATGCGCTGGAACTCTCTTCGTCGGGCTGCTTGATTTGATACTGCGGCGATCGGAGCGTGGACGTATCCAGCCCGAGAACCGACGCAACCTTGCCTGAAAGCGAATTGGGAACGGCGGGGTTCGAGTCCGCGGCACGATACAAGCGCCCGTCGGAGGTCCGGTACTGGCGAAGCGTCACGCCAAAAGCGCTTTCGACGCTTGATGCAGGGCCGGAAACGTCAAGGATCGCCCGGTTCGAGTGCTCATGGGTAACCGTCAGACCTTGAGATGCCGCGTACGCTTTGACGGCATCGTAGTCCGCTTGTGTCGGGCCATAGCCCTCCGTAAACGCGGTGGGTGTTAGGTACTGCCCGTAAAGTGAATCCGAAGGATCATAGAGGCGGCGCAGCAATTCGCTCAGCGCTTGTTGATTGCGCAAAGGCAATACAATAGCGAGATCGACGTTCTGGGTGGCCGCCACTTGCCCGACGTACTGGCTGCCGGCTATAAGCGGCTTCAGGTGTCCGGGGAGTGTGACCGCGGCATTGGCGACGGAGCCAAAGGCCTGAAGAGCCAGACCGCAGCAGCCTATCGCGAGCGCACTCACCCACGGCCTCGTGATTCGAGATCGAGTGATCGCGAAAACCATATCGGATTATCCTTTCGAGACATTCGATCCCGGCGGATCGATTCGCTTCAGTATACCACGCCTAAAGGGTCGCGTTTATGAAGAAACGACGGCGCATAAGTTCACGATTGGATGCGACTACGCCTGGAGACGCCCATAAATCTTCCGCGTTAGGCCCGCCGAGGCTCGGAGAACGTGCCTGGCAGCCTTTCTGACCGGCGTCGAGAATGTGCTAGAGGCCTGAGCCGACTCTCGTACAGGCATGAATATGCGTCGATTTAGATAGGGTACCATCATGGGCATGCGCATCGCACGAAGCGACTGCGCGCGGAGACCATGAGATATGTCCGATGAGAGCAAGGCCGCCTATCAGCGCGGGTTGGAGCTGTTTCGAGAAGGGCTGATCGATGATGCGGAGGCGCTTTTTCGCGAGGCATCCGCCCTCGATGAGAGGTACGCATCCGCGTATGTCGGCCTCGGGATCGTCAAGGCTAGCCGCGGCGAGCGCGATGAGGCTATCGAGTTGTACCGGCGGGCGCTCGCGCTCGATCCCAACGAACCGGAGGCGCACAACAACATTGGCGTGCTGCTCTATCAAGCCGGCGACTGGGAAGGGGCCATCCGCGAGTATCAGGCGGTGCTGGAGTTTCTTCCCGATGCCGCGCCAATCCATGTGAACATCGGGAACGCGTACTTGCTCGGCGGGCAGCTTGAGCGGGCTCGCGAGTCGTATGACGCTGCGATCAGGATCGCGCCAGACCTGCCCGAGGCGCACCATGCCCTTGCAATGCTCCATGCGCACCAGGGCGACACCGCCGGTTGGCTTCGTGAGCTGGAGGAGACCGTCCGAGTCGCCCCGGAAACCCCGGGCGCTCACGCGGACCTTGGGTTCGCCTATTTCAACGCCGGGCGCTTTGAAGACACCGTGATCGCGCTCCAGCGGGCCGTCGATCTTGGCCTCCAGGATGCGCGCTTGTTCCTTGGGCTCGGGCTGGCGCATTTCAACCGGGGAGATGTTGCGCTCGCGCTTGGAAGCCTGCATACTGCGAACGGTCTTTCGCCGGAAAACCCCGAAATCTTTCACCATCTAGGGTTCATTCAGTTCGTCACCGGCCAGACGGATGCGGCAATCGAGGCATGGGCTGAGGTGACGCGGCTGGCGCCCGATCAAGCTCAGGCGCATCAGAATTTGGGGAGCGCGCTTCTGGAAGTCGGGCGATACGATGACGCAATCGCCGAGTTTGAGACCGTGGCGGTTCTCGCGCCGGCCGCCTTCGAGCCGCTCCTGCTGATAGCCATCGCGAACGACCGCAAGGGCGATCTGGATGCGTCGCTCGCGGCGGTAGAGCGCGTCTACGCACTCGATCCGGGCAATGCTCCCGCTCACCACCAGCATGGCGTGATCCTTATGCAGCGCGGGCAAGAGGACGAGGGGATCGCGCAATATCGCAAGGCGATCGAACTTGCGCCGGAGTATCCGGACCCGCACCTTTCGCTCGGCGTTTACTATGCCGGCAAAGGCAATGCGGACGACGCCATCGCGGAGTTGACGGAAGCCGGTCGCCTCAACCCGCAGGATGCCCGTCCGTTGACGCAAATTGGCGTCATCCACCAGGCGCTTGGACGCTCCGAGGAGGCTTTCGAGGCCTATTCCGCCGCGATCGAGCGAAATCCAGCGGATGCGCAGGCGCTGTTCAATATTGCGATGATTCTATGGACGAATAAACAACCAGACCAGGCGCTCGATGCCATGCGGCGCGCCGCGACCGCCGATCCGAATGACCCGGCGGCGCTTTCAAACCTTGGCGTGATGCTTATGCAGTCCGGCCAGGCGGAGGGCGCGATCGAGACGTTTCGGGCGGCGACGAAACTTCTGCCGCAGAACTCGTCGCTGGAACATAATCTCGGACTCGCATTTTTGCAGACTCGGCAAACGCATGCCGCGGTCGCCGCGCTTCGCCGCTCGGTGACGATCGACCCCGAGAACGCGCACGCCCATTTCGACCTGGCGCGCTCTCTTATGGCAACCGGCGACCTCGCCAGCGCGACGGCCTCGCTCCGGGAGGTTGTGAGGCTTCGTCCCGACGACAAGGAGGCCGCCGAACTACTCGAACGGACCGTTGTCGCATCCGTGTCAGGCGACGGCGTCGAGTCGCCCGCCGCAGAATCGGAAAGGGAGTCTTTAGAACCCGCTGCCGCCGCCGAAAAGGCTGGCTGGCTCAAAGGACTTTTCGGCAAGAAGCAGGGATAAGCGGCCGTAATGAAAAAGCGCCCGCATCGCGGACGCTAGGCAAAGGCGGGCGGCGGCGCTCTCAGCGAGACGCATTAGCAGATCATCGCCGAGTAGTCTACGGCGGAAGCGTCCTTGTCTTCGTCCTCATCGAGTTGCAGAGTGTGCATCATCAGGTCCTGGTCGTCGGAGAGGTCCGCCGGTCGAATGGTCGCCGGCCGCGTATTTCCTTTTCCTTGCAACACGCGCATCTCGTCCATTTTGGATGAAACCGGCGCGAGCATGGCGGATCGGCTCGGAGCGATTACCCGGCTGCTGGCGAGGACGCACGTGCCGGACATCGTCAGCAGAATGATCGTCAGTACGAGAGATCTAATTTCTTTCATCGTAATTCCCCAGACGCCGCTTTCACTATCAATAAAACTCTCAAATTGTCGAAACTGTTCCTCGTGCTAGGCATGAAGTGTCATTCCGCCATCGGATGCGATTTCAAACTCAAGTTCCTAAAGAGCTGCCAGCGCCCGGTCGTGGGCCCGAAAAACGCGAAAGGCCATGATGCGGATTGGCATCATAGCCTTAATTTTCCACGCGACGGTGCGCAGTTCTTATCTTTTTGCGTGCGACGTCCCCGCTGGGCCTTATAGCGCCTGGTTCTGATCGGCAACCGTGGCTCCGCAATTCGGGCACTTAGTCGCGGTTCGCGCCACATCGGCGTCGCATCGTGGACAAGCCACTGGGCCGGGTCGCGCGCTGCTGACGCTCGCTTTGAGCACAATCAACGGAATTGCAACCGTGAGAATCCCCACACACAGCGTTAGAGTTCCTTGAAGAGGCATTTTCGACCGCCTTTCACTTCGCCGTTACTGAAAGCGTGTGTAATAAACTGGCGTATTGCGAGAAAGATTCAGGACGGCTCATGCCGCCGGGGCATTCTTTCGCCCGCGCCTCGTTCACGGCGGTGACTGACGTTGCCTCGTCAACACGCGAACGGCCTTTTGCCGCAGCCGTCCGATCCCAGCGCACATCGTGAAGCAGTGAAAGCGATGCGCCGCCCTTTAATCAAAAACGGCCACGGCGGCCGCAGAAGCCGTCTTACAGAACCTTTCGATTTTCTACACACGCTCTGAGCAAAGTTGAGTACACTGACCTCCATTATACCAGAGCCGCGCTCCGAATTGGCATGCGTCAATCGGCCGAAAAGGGGATATTCGGTTTGCTGCGCAAGAGAGCCTGCCGGTCCCATCGCTGATTTGCGGCACGGCAGGCCCTCAAAGGGCTCCATTGCTCTTCGCAGGCTACTGAGATGCGCCCGTAAACGTATAGGTGCCCGGCAGTGCGCTGTCCGTAATTGTGCAGACAAGCGCTCCATTCGTATTCGTGAAGGTCAGAACGGCCGTCGATGTGGAAACTGCGCCATCGGCGCTCGTTGTCGTTACGTCCAAGTTTGCGGTTCCGCTCGTCGCGCTCGTGACGCTCGCCGTTCCGGTGAATGTCGAATTGTCTCCGCTATTGGGAAAATTGGTAATGGAGCCGTTTGTCGCGCCATTGGATTTGAGCGTGACCGTCGCGGAACTCGATATTCCGCTGTGGACAAATGTTCCGGCGAACGTTCCAGAGAATGAGAAGAGATTGTTAACTGCATTCGATGCCGAACTGCAACCCGCCAATGAAATGGCGGCAGCGAGGACGGCGATCAGTGTCAGTGCGCGAGCGGTATGCATGAAATGAGCTCCTGTTTTTGCGAAGTGCGCTTCTACGGACAAAGGCGTTGCCTTTGTTATTGTCCGCGAATTGGGTCCGGCTTTTAGATAAAATCTAGTTTGTATTAGAATAATGGGAATACAGGCAGCATCGGTGCGCCGAAGTATTGCGAATCGCGTCGATCTACTGCACCGTAAAGGTGAATATGTCCCCCGGCAAGGCGCTTGCGGTCAGCGTACACGACAGCACATTGTTTGCGTATGAGTATGTCAACACGGCCGTCGACGACGTTGTGGTGGTCCCATCGCTGTCCGAAACGTCCATGTCGACCGTGCCGGCCGTTAGCGAACTCGGCTTCGCTTGTCCCGTAAACGTGGCGGTGTCGCCGGTGGTTGGAAAACTTGTAATCGATCCGTGAAAGGCGCCTTTGCCCGTGGCCGTGATTGTCGCGTTGCTCGTGATGCCGCTGTGTACGAACGATCCGGTGTACGTGCCGTGGAACGAAAGCAGGTCCGCGACGGCGTTAGATGCGGCGCCGCAACCGGCGAGCGCGCCCATCGCGGCGAGAGCGAGTATTAAGGTGAGTGCATGAACGATACGCATAGGATAATCTCCTGCCTTAAAGTTTTTGGGCTTTTAAAGGCGCTGCAGTCTGACCGAGACAATTATCGGCAAAAGCAGGTAATTATTACAGGTTGAATCGATCTCGATCGGACGACCGTGTTTGCACGCTGTGCCGCGACGATTTAATGCGCCGCGGACATCTGATGGCCGCGTTATCGGCAGGAAGGGACAAGAAAATTTATGGAATATCGCAAATTGGGGAAATACGGCATTCGCGTGAGCGCGGTGTCGCTGGGCTCGTGGCTGACCTACGGCAACGCGTCATCGGACCAGTCCGCCGAGCAGTGCGTCGATCGGGCCTACGAGCTTGGAATCAATTTCTTCGATACCGCGAACGTCTATGCGGGCGGCGAGGCTGAACGAGTCGTCGGCAAAGCGCTCGCGAAATACGAACGCTCGTCGTACGTTCTGGCTACCAAAGTATTCTTCCCGATGGGCAGCGGCCCAAACGATCGCGGTCTCTCTCGTAAGCACATTTTCGAGCAGTGCCATAAATCGCTTGCCCGTCTTGGCGTCGACTACATCGACCTCTATCAATGCCACCGCTATGATCCGTCGACGCCGCTCGAAGAGACGCTCGTTGCGCTCGACGACCTGGCGCGGCAGGGCAAGATCTTGTATTACGGCGTCTCTGAGTGGAGCGCTCAGCAGATCGCGCACGCGACCGATGTGATTCGTCTACGCGGGCTGCATCCCATCGTGTCCAATCAGCCGCAGTACAATATGCTCAATCGCAACATCGAGAAAGAGGTGATTCCGGTCTGCGAACGCGAGGGAATCGGCCAGGTTGTCTTCTCGCCGCTCGCGCAGGGGCTGCTGACCGGCAAGTACAAGCCCGGCCAACCGTTGCCCGAAGGAAGCCGGGCTAGCGACCCCAAGCAGAACATGTTCATGGGCGGCGGCAAGCTTGACGATTCGCTGCTTGAGTCGATTCAGAAGCTGCAGCCGATCGCGGCGGAATCCGGCCTGAGCATGGCGCAGCTTGCCCTTGCCTGGTGCTTGCGCAAGGAAAACATCTCCAGCGTGATCATCGGCGCAAGCAAAACGTCGCAGGTCGACGACAACGTCGTTGCAGCCGATACGAAGCTGTCCGCGCACGTCGCGGCGAAGATCGATGAAGCTCTTGGCAAATCCGAGGCTTGAGCGACGCCCACGAAGGGAGGCACGGCAATGGCTCTGGAGAATGGCTCAAAGATAACCTACCTTGGCCACTCGACATTTCACATCTTGACGCCGGGCGGCAAGGCGATGCTGATCGATCCCTGGGTGCGCAATAATCCGCGCTGTCCGGCGGAGTGGCATTCCAGGGCTGAGAACGTGGACTATATTCTGGTGACCCACGGGCACTACGATCATATTGGCGACGCCGTGCAAATCGGCGTCGCCTGCCAGCCGCTCACCGTCGCTGTCTACGAGACCGCTGTATGGCTAGGCGGCAAGGGACTGACAAACGTCGAGGACATGAACAAGGGCGGCACGCTTGCGCTTGCCGGCAGCGATACGATACGCGTCACAATGGTGCACGCCGATCATTCGTGCGGAATTACCGATGGCGACCAGATCGTCTATGGCGGCGAGGCGGCCGGTTACGTGATTGAGCTCGAGGATGGCTTTCGCATCTATCACGCCGGCGACACGGCCGTGTTCGGCGACATGCGCATCATCGCGGAAATCTACAACCCGGATCTTGTTCTCCTGCCGATCGGGGACCGGTACGTGATGTCGCCGCAAGAGGCGGCGTTTGCCACGCGGCTCCTCAACGCGCGCGCCGTTATCCCCATGCACTACGCGACGTACCCGGTTCTCACAGGCGCCCCGGAGGCGTTCATCAAATTGGTCGACCCATCGGTCGACGTGATCGTGCTCGAACCAGGGCAGGCACACAAGCTACCGGCGGCCGAGGAGGGAGACTGAAGACCACGTAGGGCGATTACCGGGGTACCATTACGACATGGCAACTGGACGCATCGCGATTATGGGCGGGGCATTTGACCCGATCCATTACGCTCATCTGCTCTCGGCGGAAGAGGCGGCGAACGCGATGCAACTGGACGAGGTCCTGTTCATTCCGAACAACCAGCCGCCGATTCCCAAACACGATGTCGTTTCGCCATCCGATCGCGCCGAGATGGTCCGGCTGGCGATCGCCGGCAACCCGCTGTTTAAGCTGTCGACGATTGAAATCGATCGAGAGGGGCCGTCCTACTCGTACGACACCGTCCGTGCGATAAGGGCCGCCCGTCCGTCGATCGAGCGGCTCTTCTTCATCGTCGGCGCGGATGCCGTCCTGACCATGCCGAATTGGTACCGGATCGACGACCTTGCGCGCGAGTGCGAGTTTATCGTCACGACGCGGCCTGGCTTCGATCGCGATGCGCTGCTTGGTCAGCTTCCGGCTGCGCTAGAGACGCGCGTCCACCCTTTGACGATCCCGCATGTCGATCTCGCGTCCACCGTTCTGCGTGAGCGGATCGCGGACGGCCGCGGGGTTCGCTACTTGACGCCCGACGCCGTCGTCGGGTACATCCAGGAGAAGGGGCTCTATCGGACACTTGCCCCGCCCAACGATTATGCAAATTCTCGGAGTCATACCCGCCCGTCTGGCATCCACGCGCCTTCCTGACAAGGTTCTGCGCGATATCGCCGGCAAACCGCTCGTCGTTCGCGTCTACGAAGCTGCCAAACGCTGCCCCCAATTGACCGATGTCGTTATCGCGACCGATGCACAGGTTGTGGTCGACGCCTGCCGCAGATTCGGGGCCGACGCGATGATGACATCGCCGCGCCACCAATCCGGCAGCGACCGCCTTTTCGAGGTGCTCGAAGCGCGCCCCGCCGATGTGTACGTCAATATCCAGGGCGACGAACCGCTGCTGCGTCCCGAGCACGTCTCGGCGCTGGTGGATCCATTCCTGGCCGGCGGCGGCGAAATCCAGGTGACGACGCTCAAAGTTGCGATTAGCGATGAGGAAGCAGCGGATCCGAATGTCGTTAAGGTCATCACGGATACATCAGGCCGCGCGATCTATTTCTCCCGCCTGCCGATCCCGTACGATCGCGATGGACGCGGCGTGCAGCGGTTCAAGCACCAGGGCCTGTACGCTTACCGGCGGGATGCTTTGGCGAAGTTCCACAGCCTTGAGGCGACGCCGCTTCAGTTGACCGAATGCCTCGAACAGCTCAAGCTGCTTGAAAACGGCATGCCGATCCACGTGTACGAGACCCCGTTCGACACCGTGGGCGTCGACACCGAACAGGACCTCGAACGGGTCCGGCGCATTTTCGAGGGAATGACTGCGTGATCTCTCGCGCGTGAGCCGGCAGAAGGCATTAGCAGCCATTCCGCCGGCCGCGCGTCACGCGACGGAATCTACGCAAACAGCTCGGGAAGGTCGGTCCAGACGACGGCAGGATCGGCCGAGAGGATTGCGATCTTCTTCTCGAACGCCTGCCAGTCGTCTTCGTTCATGATCTCGTAGCTGTGTCCCCAGAAGTAGAACACGCCTCCCGATTGTTTTACGTGCTCAAAGCGCGCCCAGAAATCCGGCGAATGGAAGTGGCAGTTCGAGTGGAACGCCATCGGGTCCGCCGGCGGGAATACGTCGGCGACATTCTCGGTCGTACGCGCGTAAAGATGTCCGGCCTCGCGAACTGCGTTGCGAACCGCTTCGTTGTGCGTGCCGAACGGGTACGCGAACCCCAGGACTGGGTAACCGAAAATCTGCTCGAGCTGATCGCGTCCTTCGCGGATCTCGCGCACCGCGTCCGCGATTGGGATCGATTCCAGGTGAGGGTGGGCAAGAGAGTGATTGGCGATCAGGAAACCCTCGTAGACTGAAACCAGCTCGGGTCGGGAGATCCGGTACACCTCTTTGACGTCTTTGTATTTCCATCCGCTTTGACGCTGCGGACCGTGCGAGGCCGCGTTCAGGTTGAACGATCCCTTTGCGCCGTATTTGCGCAGGATCTCCATGACACGAATGTCGTCGTTAACGCCGTCGTCCCAGCATTGGACGACCCTGATGGTTTTCGGCGCCGTCTGGGCGTCTTGAGAAGAGTTGGACATGGGCTAGAACTCGCTTGATTTGAATTGAAGGTCAAACGCGCTTGCGCGTTTGAGGAACGTGGTTATGATACACCAATCTGGACTGCGCTTAGCGCTCCAAACGCTGTAAATCGCGCCAAGAAACCCGCCGTCCGCGCGCTTCCTCGGGCGATTGGGCGTGGAACCGGCCTCCCCTTCGACGAGCAAAAAACGGCCCGCCCAGCCGTAGACGGCATTCTGAATCGTCGAGCGTAATCCCCTGACAAGTTATCTCGGCACTTCCAGCCGGTCTACGATTGCCTCGATGATGCGATCGGCGGACACGCCTTCGATTTCCGCCTCGGGTTTCAGGATCAGGCGATGGCGAAGCACGGTCGGCGCAACTTGCTTGATGTCGTCCGGGATGACGAAATCGCGCTCGCGAATCGCCGCGAGCGCTTTGCTGACCTGCAGCAGCGCGATCGATGCGCGGGGGCTTGCGCCAAGGACGATCTGGTGGTGCTCTCTTGTCGCGCCAACGAGGGCGGTGATGTACTTGAACAGCGCCTCTTCAATCCGCACCGTCTTCACTTCCCGCCGCGCCCGCGCGATAGCCGCGCTGTCCGCGACGACGCGGATGCCGACCGTCGACAGGTCGTTGGGATCGAAGCCGTCCTGGTAGCGTCGAAGGATGCGCTGTTCGTCGTCTTGCGACGGGTACGGCACCACGATTTTAAGCAGGAAGCGGTCAAGTTGCGCCTCGGGAAGCGGATACGTCCCCTCGAACTCCACGGGGTTTTGCGTGGCGAACACCATGAATAGCTCCGGCAAATCAAACGACTCGCCGTCGATAGTCACGCGGCCCTCCTGCATGGATTCGAGCAACGCCGCCTGGGTTTTTGGCGGCGTCCGGTTGATTTCATCGGCGAGCAGCAGGCCGGTAAAAATCGGCCCGCGCTTAAAGTGGAACTCGCCGCTCTGCATATCATAAACGCGTGCGCCAGTAATGTCGGAAGGCATCAGGTCCGGCGTAAACTGAATGCGGCCGAAGTCCGCGCCGATCGCGGCGGAAAGCGCCCGCACGAGCAGCGTCTTCGCCGTGCCAGGGACACCTTCGAGAAGCACGTGTCCTTCGGCGAACAGTCCTGCCAGCGACGCTTCGATGACCGCTCCCTGGCCGACGACCGCCTTCTTCACTTCGGAGCTAATCGCCGCCGCGAGCGCCGCCACCGAACCTCCGGCAACAGGCGATCTCGGCTCCGGCTGCAGGGACGAATACGGGGCCGGCTGCGCGGCGTCCACTGGCTCGTCCAGCGCGGTTCGCGTATCTGGAGCCAGCTTGCCCTGATCGGCAAGAGCCTGCAGGTGCGCGACGTAATCCGGCTCGACCGGTGTTTCTCCCTGGTCCGGTGCGTTCTCTGAGATCTGATCAGTCAATGCTCAGTTCCTTTCTAAAGCGCTCCATCTGGCGCACGAGGTCGAGGAGCTCGTTTTCGGTGAGCGAACGGGTTTCGATGTGTCGCTCGCAGCGGCCGAGCAGCTTCTTGAGCTCGACCTCGTTGACGTGTCCACGTCGTCCGGCCGCCTCGGCGAGCGCGGCGAGCGAGAGATCCGTCGGCACGTTGAGTCGCGTACAGAGGTCTCGCAGAAATTGCCGATAGATAAAATCAAGGGCTGGCGCGGCGGCGTGCGCGCCGCGATAGAGCGCGGCAAGCGACGCGACATATTCACCAGAGTTGCGGCGCTCGTTCGGTCCTGCCGGCCGGGCTGTGCCAAATCGCGGAGCGAGCACGAAAACCATCACGATCACGGCAAGCACCAGTTGAAGGCAGGCGCTCTGCGGGCCAAAACCCAGGGCGCTCCAAATGGTTCCTTCGCCGGCGATCTCGCCATGATGATACTCGTCGAAGAGCGCCTTCTGGCCCGGCTTGACGGAATCCGCGAGAATATTGCCAAGAAAAACCGCGTTATCGGCTCGGGCGAGGTTGCGATTGGACGCAAAAAAACCGTCGGCAACGAAGATTGCGCGTCCTTTGCCCACCGGCAAAACGCTGACGACCGGTTCGCCGCCGATTGGCCCTTTTCGTCGCAGCGCTGGGGGATTGCCGAACAGATCCACCGTGCTTCCCGCTATCCGGCGAATACGGTGCCCGCCGTGCAATTGAATCAAGTTCACCCCGCGTACGATGTTCACGGGCTGTTGAGGACCGTAGCTTGCTAAGCCGCCCTGGGCCGCAAGAGATTCTCCGATCGTGACGCCAAACTCGTCGCCAAAATCGCCTCCGGGCAGGTTTGCGGCGGGCTGCCCCTGCGCCCTCGCCGCCGGAAGATCGTTGGTCAGAATCAGCGCCGTTCGGCCAGCCGCTAGCCAGGATTTGAGCGCAACGGCGTCGTGCCCGTTCAGCACGCCAGGCGATGTCTTGGAGCGCGGTCCGCCGCTGGAATCCGATCGCGTCTGCGGTGCGGCGACGACCAAAAGCGATGCGTCGGCAGGCAGTCTGCGCCAATCGTCGCGGTTCACGTCGACTTTGTAGCCGAGGCGCGATGTCAGCTCGAACAAACCGCGCATGCCGGAGCCGCGATCGTTGTAGATCGACGGATCTGGCTGCAAGTCCGCGCCGACCATGCTGCCCGATCCCGTGTCGTTCACCGAAAGGATTATCCCGGCCACGATAAACACGAGCATCAAGATCCCGATGCCGGCAACCTCTTTTGTGAAAAAATGTTTCAGAGGGTGACCTCGCGTTGGGTTTGCAGGGCCTCGTACTGTCGAACGATCCGATCGTAGTCCCCGGCGGACGCTTGATGGAACCCATACCAGATGCAGTCGAAATCGCGGGTCGCAGGGAGCAGCTGATCGTATAGGGCGGGGAACTTGCCGTCGTTCACCGCCGCCAGGTACTCCCAGTTCGTCAGCGAGCGCTTGAGCTGCACGATGCCCTCGGAATCGAGCCGGACGAGGATCGCGACATAGACCAGCCGGAACGCGGAGCGGTAATCGCCGCGCGATGCGTACCTGCGCGCAAGATCGAATAGCCTTTCGAAGTCCCGCAAAGCCACGAGAACTGCTTCGTCCGCGCCGATTGCCAGATTCGTCTCAGGCGCAGTCCGGTTGCGCCCATACAGACGCTCGCGCATCCAATTGCTGATCGCGACGGCAAGCCCCACGAAAAATGCGATCAATCCCGCACGGAACCAGATGATGATGGCCACGGCCAGCAGCGCGATCGCAATCAAGATTGTCCGTGCAATGTGCTTGTTAAAAGCAAACGGCTTAAAGTGGACGCGCGGGCCTTTGAAATGCTTCGCCCAGAAATCGTCCCAGGCCTTTTGCCACTTCGCGAGGACCTTGTCCCACTTCGTGGGTTCGGGGACCGGAATCGATGAATAGGCCTCGCCGGAAAGCACCTTGCGCATCGCGGCGGCTTCGCGCTGAACCTGTCCCGGGGACGCGTGGCCGTCCAGACGCAATCCCTGGCGAGTCGCGACAATGTCGTCCCGGATCTCGCGCAGCAGGGTTGGCCTCGCCGCCGCCGATGCCGATTCCGCGAACGTCAGGCGCGACATGAGACCGAGATTGTCGACGAAGACCAACGATGAGTCGCCGGGGAATATGACCTTGCACCTAAGATAGCGGGACAGGACGGCTGGGGCGGTGCGCGTATTGGCTGTTCGGTCGCGATTGACCGCCGCTTGCACGCGGGCGAGCGCGCCATCGTAGCCCGCGCGGGTAAGCGTGGGCAATCCCTGCGCGCTTGCGGGGCCAATCAGAGCGGCGCAAACGACCGTCGCGGATAAAAGGCATTTGCCGAGTCGGCCTATCGATACACAGCTCATGGCTGCGCCGCCTTGTCTGTCGTCGCGGTCTGGTCGATCGGCGGGTAGCCGAGCGAGCGCGCCAAGAGTTCGATGTCGTAGCCTTCCCTGCGAATGCGCAGGTCGAAATAGAACATCGTCACCACGCAGACCTGAAACGGCAAAAGCAACATGCAGGAGAGGCCGAACGCAATGGACTCGGCGACTTCCTTATGCAGAACGAGCAGCGGCATGAACGGAGCTGCGGAGTCGACGGCAAGATTGGCGACGATCTCGACCGCGCCGACTACCGCGGCGACCAGCACTCCCCAGAGGCACCAGTGGACAATGTGCCCGCCCAAAATGAACGATCCGTTGCCGCTCGCAAGTTTCCATGAGCGTTTGAGCGGCTGATATACATCCCGCACGCCCTCGTTGAGCATGACATGTAGAAAGAGTTGCAGTGGGATTGACAGCAAGATCACGAGAATGCCCGGCAGGACGCAAGTCATCGTGCCGCCAATCGTAGCGGCTGCGTACAGGGCAAGGAGAAGCGTCGCCTGTATGGTCACCGGCAGAGCCGCCCGGTAGGCCGTTGCCAGATTGACCGGCTCGTCCTTGTAGCGCGCGCAGGCGGCGGCCACAAGGGCGCTTAAGAGAAGCGCCGTGGAAAGCGCTGACGTGCCAAGAGTGAGCGCCGTCCAGCCCATGTCGGTTCGGAGAGCGTTGCCAAGGTTTGTCAGCCCGTCGATGCCCGTTCCCATGAGCGGCCGCAGAACGGGGGCTGCGACATAAGCGCCGATGCCGACGACGGGAACGTAGACGATCGCCGTAATCAGCAGGAACAGCGCAAAGTTGCTTTTGTAAAGATCGAACGCTTCGTCGAATAGGTCGAGCAACCCCATCGGGCGATACCGGCGTCCATCGAATCTCACGTTAGTTCCTTACCCGCTCGTATTCAAGCGCTTGCGCAGAGCGACGGCAGGTTCTCGAGCGCGTTTCGGCTTGCGGACCGCATCCTCGGGGCAGGGAGGTCTTGCAAACGCTGCCTAACCGCTCTACGACTTGGCCACTTTGACCAGAGCCGGCCGAATCAAGCGCCCGTGAAGCGTGTACCCGGCGCGCAACTGTGCGGTGACGGTTTCGTCGGGGGCATCCGAGCCTTCTTCCACCATGACCGCTTCGTGGACCGAGGAATCGAACGGTTCGCCGACTGCGGGAATCGCTTGCACGCCTTCTTTGGCGAGCACATCGACGAACTTGCGATAGATTGCCGTAACGCCACTGATAAGCTGATCGTAGCTCTCGGTTCTTGACGCCGCATCGATTGCCAGTTCAAAGTCGTCGACGAGCGGAAGGATTTCCTTGATCAAGCGCTCCGCTGCGTTCGCGCGGACCCGCTTGAGCTCCTCCTCGGCGCGGCGGCGAACATTGTGCAGGTCCGCGACGGCACGCAGGTGCTTGTCCTTCTGATTTTCGACTTCCGCCAGAAGAGCAGCTTCGCGGGTTGCGAATTCTTCTTGCGCGGCAGCCGCCTGGGCTTCAAGCGCCAGGAACTCGTCGCTTGCCGTCACATCCTCTCCGGAATCGCCGGCAGGCGCTTTCTCTTCGTTCAACTTGAACCGCCGTTTCCGCGGTTGGCTAAAGAGTTGTTCGAGCGACTCCGCGGAGAGTGGTTGATCGGACAGCTCGATCGGCTGACGCGCATTTTCGCCCAGGGGATCTTCGTTCGCCGACTGGACAATAACGGGCCGCATATCGGGGCTTTCCATCGGTTCCTCTTGCGACGGTTCATCGTCTTGGACGGGATCGGAATTATAGCTCATACTTCCATAGCCTTCTTATCGCGCGTCTGCAATTAATTCAGTACCGCTCGTAATGTTCGAGATATTATACCTAACTGCATGGGCATGCCATCGCGTTTACGGCCTTTCGCCCGGTGGAACGCATTGCATCTATAACTGTTAGCAGCGGCGCGAGTCCGGTCCTGAAAGGGCCGGCCTGTGTTGAGAAAGCCCGTGAACGGGCCTAATCGGTAGACGGCCAGCATTTTCGTGAGCCGGCAGCCCGATTGATTGGGGGTGACATCTCAGGACGGTCGTTCACGGCCGGAAACCGAGCCAATATCGGTGACAATCGTCTCTATTCATAGATGCGATCGCCCGGCCTTTCGCCCGGTGGAACGCGTCGCTCCTAGCCTCGTTCCGCACCGCTGGCCGCGACAAGCGTCGCCCTTGCGTCTTGCAGCGCCGGCTCCATCTCGCCGGAACCAGCCGCGATCGCCCTGTCGATGGAAGGAATTGCTTCGCTTGCCGCAAGTTCGGCGGCAGTCCCCGCGCCGATAACGGCTAGCCAGGGGTCGTGAGATTCGATTAGGCGTACGGCGACGTGGTTGACCGTGGGGCGAAGGGGGAGAGGCAGGTTTCCGGTATATTCTTTGAGCTGGACGGGGAGCCTCCGCGCTTCGTCCGCGTAGCGCCGGCGGTTGAGGTGCGTGAGGGTCGCGCGGATTTCCGCCATGACATCCGCGTCGTCGGCCGATTCGCGCGGCGTTGTTGCGATCTCCAGGGCGACAGCGCTGAAGAGCGGCAACTCCGCGTCGCGTCGCGTGCGCCGCTCGATCTTAATCCTTGCCAGAGCGCGCGACGTGAACGTGATCGCAAGAATGCCGCCCGCCATGATCATTCCGGTGCTTGTCAGCATGGCGACCTATTGTACCTCGCGCCGGGCGCTGCGGGAAGGCGCGTTGCAAGGCACGGATATTCCTCGAAAACGGCAGCGGGAAATCGGTTACCGAACTCGGCGCGGCCGGCTGGGCACGACGCCAGGCGGCAGCGTGTTCTGTTGCTGCTGTTGCTGGGCCTCTCGCAGGGCCTTCTGGGCATCGAGATATTGCTGGGTGCGCTCCATCTCGTCGCTAACGTACCAGATCTCCCTTTGGCCGGCTGGCGGTGTTGCCTTGGCAGCCTTTTCGCTGACGACCGTAATGGCGGAGGTTTGCGTGATCAGTGTTGGGTTACCCTGCTGCCCAAGCCACTGAAGAGTCCTGACGATATCGTAGCACTGATCTCCCGTAGGCACTGGACGCTTCGCAGGCAGGTACAGGCGCGCCCAAGTCAGACCGGGCTCGACGCTTCTCAGGAAGACAAGCATCTCGTCCATGCTTGCAAACGATACCTTGGCTGGGCCCATATGGCCGTTCACCGTACCGTCGATCACCATGGTCAGGCCGCTCTCGGTCTGTAGGACCTGCAGAGCATCGGCAACCCTCGCTTGATCCTGTGAGATCGTTAGCGTCAAAGGCGGATAGGCGTCCGCACGGGCGACCGCAAACGAAGATGCGGCTACTGTGATGGCCGCGATAAAACACAGGCGAGATATTCGCATAAGCTGTACCCTTGGTAGCGTCGGGAAGGCGTCTTAAACACCCACCTCGATGTCGGCGTCGGATTCGGTCGCGTCGTCGTCCTCCGGCTCCGATCCGCGAATCGGCGGAATAAACCGGCGGCTCACTTTTACGAGCTCTCGCAGCCGGCGGACTTCACGATCAACATCAATCAGCGCAATTTCCTTGCTGTCCAGCGCGTTGATGATTCTTTCCGCAAGGCGGACGCTCGCGAGAGCGACGATTTCGTTGTCGTAACCAACCGTCACATGAAATCGGCCGCGCGGGTCGATCGACCAGTTCCACTCGGTTTCGCCCGAGATCGATACGTCCGCGTAGATTCCCCGGCGGACCTGCTTCTGAATTTCAAGGAGCAAATGCTCGAAAAGGTGAGGAATCTCGGTTGCAAGAGCCTCGCGCCGGAACGAGTGGCCCTGCTCGTTAAAGCATCTTTGCGCCGCCAGGTACGGGAACATGCGAAAGAGGATGCGCGGCATGTTCGGCGCGTGCGTCGTTAGATACGCTTCTGTCTCCGGGATCTCGACAGTCAGTTTGACTTTGCCTGACTCGTCGAACGCTATCTCTGTCACGCGCATGGTGATTTCCGAGACCTAAGGATTGATGAGCGCGGTCCCTTGACAAGCTGTTGTACGCTTGGATATAATGAAGTCCGTTGTTCCCTGGTAGCTCAATTGGCAGAGCGCCTGGCTGTTAACTAGGATGTTGCAGGTTCGAGTCCTGCCCAGGGAGCCAATTTCAAGCCTCACGCGATGACCGCCTCATCGCAGCCCCGCACTCCAAGTATACCATAGGTATTTTGACCGTGCCAGATCATCAAACTCTATTTTGATTTCGTTCCAATTCGTTGTCGAGTGAAACAATACGAGTTCGTTCGATGGCAAACGTTGCGGCGAAGTTCCTTTCGTTGATCGGTTTAGCGTGTGTATATAAATTGAAACGCCTTGTAAGACGGCTTCTCGGCCGTCGTGGCCGCTTTTGAAAAGGGCAGTTACTGCGTTTCACTGCTTCACGATGTGCGCAGGGATCGTACGCTGGCGGCAAAAGGCCGTACGCATGTTGACGCGGCATCGTCAATCACCGCCGTGAACGAGGCGCGGGCCAAAAAAACGTCCCGGCGGCACGAGGCGTCCTGAATCCTTCTCGCAACGCTGATTGATTACACACCAACTCAGGGATTGGCCTTCTTGCTCGCGTCCCAAACGCGATCAATCGTTTCCACGGCTGTAGCCGTCGCGCCCTTGCTTTTCTCGAAGAGCTCCTGCGCGGCTTTCCCCATCTTCTGAGCGCGCTCCGCATCCGATAGGAGCCCTGAGAACGCTTCAGCCATTTCTTCCGCGCGCGCTGAAACATCCCCCGGCGCAGTCAATCGGACGATCGCATCGGCTTCGAGAAATTCGTCCACCATATTGCCGAAGTTTTCCATGTGAGGCCCCACGACGATCGGCTTGCCGAACAGGGCCGGTTCCATGATGCTGTGCCCGCCGGCCGGCGCGATCGTTCCGCCGACAAACGCAACATCCCCGAACTGGTACGCCGCCGCAAGCTCGCCATGCGTATCGAGCAGCAGCACCTCGCTCCCGGACACCGGAGCGCCGCTTGAGCGCTGCGACACGCTGAAGCCATGCGCCCGGGCGAGCGCCGCGACGGATGCCGCCCGTTCGATGTGGCGAGGGGCAAGGAGCAGACGCACGCCCGATGTCTCCGGCGCTTTGCGCAGGATCCGCAGCGCGGCCAGTACGACCTCATCCTCGCCCTCGTGCGTGCTTCCCGCGACGATCAGGGGGCCTTGAGCGCTCGTGATCCCAAGCGCCTCGTCCAGCGCGTCGCGCTGAGCGGATGAAATGTCCTTTGCCGCTACATCGTACTTCATGTTGCCGCTTACGCGCAGGCGGCCGCCAGGCGCGCCCATCAGGCGGAAACGGTCGCCGTCGACCTGGTCCTTCACGAGAATCGCGTCGTAGCATGCCAGCACGGGAGCGAGCAAGGGAGCGGCGTAGCGGTACCAACGAAACGATTTGGCGGAAATGCGGCCATTGACCAGCACCACCGGAATATTGCGCCGCCGCGCTTCCCGCAGCGTGTTCGGCCAAATCTCCGTATCTACGATCACGAGGATCGACGGCTGAACAAAATCGAGTACCCTGCGGACGACCCCGGGAAGGTCGATCGGGAAATAGAAAATCCCATCGCCGGCATACTTCGCGTATCGCTCGCGCGCGACATTTTGGCCGCCCGCCGTGATGGTCGAGATCACCAGTCGCGCATCGGGATACCGCGTTGTCAGAGCCTCGACAAGCGGCTGAATGGACAGCGTCTCGCCCACCGAACAGGCGTGAATCCAGATCGTCTCGCGCCCGTCCCCGCGCAGCGCATCCGGCAGCCGTCCCGCTCTTTGAGCCAGTCCAGGAAGCGCTTTCTTCTTGAACACGGCGCGCCACCAAAGCACGGGCGCCATTGCCACAAGCCAAATCGTTAGGAGAATAGTGTAGAGCAGATACATGGTTGAGGTCCGTTAGCGCCTGTGTAATAATCTCGCGCCGTTGCCCACGGGGTCGATCCCGTGGCTGGAGAGTGCGGCAAGCCCGCTAAAGCCGGCTCCGCGGCCGCCGTGGCCGTTTTTGACAAAGATGCGTCGCAGCGCTTTCACTGCTTCACGATGCGCGCTGGGATCGGACGCTTGCGACAAAAGGCCGTACGCGTGTCGACGAGGCATCGTCAATCACCGTCGTGAACGAGGCGCGGGCAGAAAATCGCCCCGGCGGCACGAGCCGTCCTGAATCTTGTCCTCGGTACGCCCAATAACGGCACACGCTCCTAGCGTCATTATGACGCGTTAAGCAGGGGATAATGCCGTTGAAACGATATCGCTCTGGCATTCTTTCGCAGCCCATTCGCGGGCTGCCGGGATGCTTTGCGCAAATGATCGGAAATCGGCATTCTGCAAGAGAATGGTGTTTTCGACGCACAAAAAAACGGCCTCCCTCTCTCCCGATGTTGCCGGTCGGGAAAGAGGGGGCCGGCGGGTTTGGCCCAGATGCGCGGACAATGACGTCCGCGCACGGGCCGGCCCAGCTAGACGCCGCTAGCGCTGCGGCGAAGGAGATCCGCAGTGTCCGTGCGGCGTACAACCGTGTATCCCGGCAGGCGGACGATGTGCTCGTGAATGGCGTCCAGGAAGTCCGCGGTGAACGGGAAGAAGCTGTCTTCGATCTCGTCCGGCGGGGTGATCCAGTTGCGGGCGCCGAGAACGACCGGCGGGGCGTCCAGGTAGTTGAACGCGAACTGACCGATCTTGGCGGCCATCGTTTGCAAGACGCTGCCGCGCTCGCAGGCGTCGGAGGCCAGCAGGATCTTGCCGGTCTTCTTGACCGACTCGATCACCAGACTGTAGTCAAACGGAACGATCGATCGCGCGTCGATGACCTCCGTGGAAATGCCGTACTTCTCTTCGAGGACCTTGGCCGCCGCGAGCGCCCGGTAGACCGTTGCGCCGATGCTCAGAATAGTCAGGTCCTTGCCCGCCTTCTTGACATCCGGCTTGCCGATCTCGATTTCGTAGTAGCCGGTGGGAACGCCCTCCGTGTGGAACACTTCCACCTGGTTGTACAGACGCTGGCTCTCGAAGAAGATCACCGGGTCGGTGCCGCGCAGGGCCGAGTTCAACAAGCCCTTCGCGTCGTACGGCGTGGCCGGGAAGACGACCTTAAGGCCGGGAATATGGGCGACCAGCGCGGTCCAGTCCTGGCTGTGTTGTGCGCCGTACTTAGAGCCGACCGAGACGCGCATCACGACCGGCATCTTGAGGACGCCGCCGGACATCGATTGCCACTTCGAGAGCTGGTTGAAGATCTCGTCTCCCGCGCGGCCCAGGAAGTCGCAGTACATAAGCTCGACGAGCGCGCGTCCGCCTTCGAGGGCGTAGCCGACCGCGGTGCCTGCGATGGCGGCTTCCGAGATCGGGCTGTTGAACAGGCGATGATACGGAAGCGCTTCGGTCAATCCGCGATAGACGCCAAATGCGCCG
Organism: Capsulimonadaceae bacterium; assembly: GCA_031292625.1. GTDB lineage: Bacteria > Armatimonadota > Armatimonadia > Armatimonadales > Capsulimonadaceae > JARLGU01. The sequence continues at coordinate 225,962 of JARLGU010000031.1, forward strand.
CCCCAGTCGCGGTTTTCTTCGCCGTAGGCGATGAGCGACGGATCGATCGAAAAGCGATGCAGAACCGACTCGAACACGGCGTCCTTGAAGCTAACCGCGCGGGTCGCCGGGAGGGACTTGCCGGATTCGTCCAGGCCGAAGCGGGCGAGCTTGGCGATCTGCTTGACGCGCGGGTTCTCGGCGTTCGGGATCGAAATCTCCGCCGGTTCGCCGGTGGTCTCGAAAGCGTCGACGCTCTGGTTGGAGAACATGGTGGATTCGAGCAGCCCGCCGGTGCCATACAAGTTGGCGCGCGGCGAAATCTCGATGTCGATCGCCTTCTTGTAGGCCTTAAGAACCAGGGCGTCGCCCCGTTCCCAAACTGCGGCGACGTCGGTTTCGCCGAGCAATCCGGCATCCACCAGCGATCCGCCGTAAGTTTTGACGGAGTCGATATCCTGCCACTCCTCGACTTCCTTCTTCTCGCGGTAGGACGATGCGTCCGACGGCGAGTGGCCGCTAAATCGGTAGGTGACCGTATCGAGCAGGACCGGACCGTCGCCGTTCGCGATGATCTCGCGCTTGCGGGCAATGGCATCGATTACGGCGAGCGGGTTGTAGCCGTCGATGCGCTCCGCGTGCATCTGGTCGGGGGTCAGGCCAGCGCCGAGTCTGGCGAGGACGCCGAAGCCCATCGTTTCGCCGACCGGCTGCCCGCCCATGCCGTAGAAGTTGTTTACGAAGTTCATAATCAGCGGAAGACCGCCGCGATGCGCCTCGTCCCACAACGTCTTAAACTGGTCCATCGTCGCGAAGCAAAGGCCTTCCCAAACCGGTCCGCATCCTAGCGACGCGTCGCCGATATTGCAAATGACCAGCCCCGGCTTCTTGTTGACTTTCTTGAACAACGCAGCGCCGACCGTAATGTCGCCGGAGCCGCCGACGATCGCATTGTTGGGGTAGACGCCGAACGGGGTAAAGAAGGCGTGCATCGAACCGCCCATTCCCTTATTGAAGCCAGCCTCGCGCCCAAAGATCTCGGCAAGCGTTCCGTAGATCAGGTAGTCGATCGCAAGATCCTTGACCGATCCCTTGGCATCCTTCTCGACAACGCGAAGGGTCGCGCCGTCGAAGAACGTCTCCATCGTCTTGAGGAGCGTCGCATCGTCGAGCTTTTCGATTGCGGAAAGGCCCTTGGCAAGAATCTCGCCGTGGCTGCGGTGACTGCCGTAGATGTGGTCGTCGACGCCGAGCAAAAAGGCCTGACCCACCGAGGCCGCTTCCTGGCCGATGGAAAGGTGGGCGGGACCACGGTGGTTGTATTCGACTCCGTGGAAATTGCCTTTGATCTTGACCTCGTTAAGCATGGTCTCAAATGTCCGGATGATGACCATGTCCCGGTGGATTCTCAAGAGGTCTTCGCTAGCAAAGCGATCTAATTCAGCGCTCAGCTTGCGTTGATACTGGTTGATGGGGATCGGTTTGAACTCGATCTGCCCTGGTTTCCGCACGTCCTGCGGATGAATCATGAGTGATTTTGGCATTACCTTCTCCGTTCCGGGGCTTGCCCGGGCTGTCCGTTGCCTTTGTATCCAAAGGGCTCCCTTGCCCCCTCTTTACGGGGGCAAAACGCACCTCACCCAGCCATCCCCAAACGCCGGAGGAGCCAATTGGCTCCCGCGGCGGCGGAATGGCCGGGTGACGATAACCGGGATTCGGGCGGAACGAGAGAAGCCTAATTAATGCAGGGCTACTCGCGCTCTCCGATTGGCTTCCACTCGAGGTCGCGCGGGCCGACATAAACCGAGTTTGGCCTGATCAGGCGGTTATCAGCGATTTGTTCGATCATATGCGCCGTCCATCCCGCGGTTCGTCCAATGGCGAACACCGGTGTGAACAGCTCAGACGGCACGCCGACCGCATGCAGAATGAGTGCGGCGTACAGTTCGACGTTTGCGTACAGGTCGCGTCCGGGCTTGAGTTCGCCCAGGATGCGGACCGTGGTCTCCTCGACCGCGTGCGTCAATTCAAGCAGCGAGCGGTCGCCGGTCAGCGCCGCCATCTTATCGGCGGCGTCGCTTAGGAGCTCGGCTCTCGGGTCGCGCACCTTGTATACGCGGTGTCCGAACCCCATGATGCGCCGTCCCGAAGCCATCTCCATGCGGATATAGTTTTCGGTGTTCTCGAGCGAGCCAATCGCCTTGAGCATCTTGAGCACGGGGCCGGGAACGCCGCCGTGCTTGGGTCCCTTCAGCGTGCCGATCGCGGTCGTTAGCGCCGAAACCATGTCGGAGTCGGTGGCGATCGTGACGCGTCCCGCGAACGTCGACGCATTCAAACCATGCTCGCTGACTGCAACCAGGTAGGCATTCAAGCCATCAATTCGCGCCTGATCGGGTTCGACGCCTTCGAGCATATAAAGGAAGCCGCCCGCCAGCGAATGTTCGGGCTTGGGTTCGATGATCTCCTTGCCCAGGCCAAGCCGATAGGAATGGGCGACGATTGCGGCGATCTGGGCCTGCAGGCGCGCCGCGCGCCTGCGACTGCTCTCTATATCGAGAACATCGACATCCTGATCCCCGATCGACAGCATGGCCGCGCCCATTCGCAAGGCGTGCATCCCGGTTGCGTGGGGCGCCAGCACGCGGAGCGCATCGATTACCGGTCCCGGCAAGGCGCGCGCGCGACTGATCTCCTCTTGCAGAGCCTTAAGCTCGGCGGCATTCGGGAGTTTGCCGTTCCACAAAAGGAACGCAACTTCCTCAAACGTAATCCGTCCCGACAACTCGCTGACATCGTAACCGCGGAGTGTCAGCTTTCCGCGGGAGCCGTCAACTTCCGCGATTTCGGTCGCGGCGGCTGTGACGCCTTCCAGTCCTCGGGCAACGTGAGGGTATAGAAATGTTTCGTTTTCCTGTGCCATATGTCTCCGTTTTGTCCTGCCTCGTTAGAATGCGAACTGTCTGTCACTCTTCGATACACCTGCGATCCTCGAGCATCTCGACTGGATAGTCGCGGGCCCTAAGCGCCTTCACAAGTTGACTGCCGTGATCCTTGTCGCGAACTTCGACGAGGACTTCGACCCCTGTCCACCCCAGCCGGATGTTCGGGCTCAGTCTATCATGATGTACGCTAAGCACGTTGGCTTTCTGTGACGCAACCGCATCCAGTAAGTGCGCCAAAGAACCCGGCTTGTCCTGCACCGCCGTGAAGATTAATTGATAACGATTTTCTTTAATCATTTCACGCTGGATCAAGTCGGACAACAGCTTGGAATCGATATTACCCCCGCTCAGGAGCACGACAGTCTTCCCGCGCGGCTTAGCGCGTTCGGACAATAGGGCTGCCAGCGGAGCAGCGCCGGACGGTTCCACGACCAGCTTGATCCGCTGCACGAGCAGGAGGAGTGAGGACGAAACGGAAACATCGTCGACGGTCACAAGTTCGTCGGCGAATTTTTGGATATACTCGAATGTCAACGGCGATGGCGACTTCACGGCGATGCCATCACAAATGGTGTCGATGGGTTCGACGCGCGGCAAGAGACGCCCCGCGTGAAAGCTTCGCACCGCGTTATCGGCCCCAGCAGCCTGGACGCCGATAATGTGCACCTTGGGCTTGACCGCTCGAATGGCCGCGGAGACGCCCGCAAAGAGGCCTCCTCCGCCAATCGGGATCACGATGCAATCGAGATCGGGAAGGTCTTCGAGAATCTCGAGAGCAATCGTTCCCTGCCCGGCGATGACCGCCTCATCGTCGTACGCGGGGATAAACAGAGCGCCCTTGCGCTTCTGGAAGTTGTGCGCCGCGATCACCGCTTCCTCGAAGGTGCGTCCTTCGAGAACGACGTCGCAGCCGTAGCCCTTGGTGGCCTGAATCTTGGCGATGCTGCCGGTTTCCGGCATGAACACCGTCGCGGGAATGCCCAGGAGGTTTGCGGCGAGCGCCACGCCTTGCGCATGGTTGCCAGCGCTTGCCGTAACGATCCCCTTTGCGCGATCGCCGTCCGGTACGAAGGAGAGCCGGTTATAGGCTCCGCGAACCTTAAATGAACCCGTGCGCTGAAGCGTCTCCGCCTTCAGATACACGCCCTCGTCAGGCGCCGTCGAATCGCGATGACAGAGCGCGCTGATCGTTGGAGAGGTCATTAGCGGGGTGTGGCGAACCACCTTCCGCAGTGTCTCTCTCGCCCGCTCAATGTCTGAAAGATTGATCATAATCTGGACAATCCTCTCCGTCTATGCTATAATACATCAGAAAACGAAAATAGTCAACAACCCAAAAGACAGGAAACGAAAATAAATGTTTGTCGAGGAGCGACAACAAAAGATCCTCGAGATGCTGCGCGAGGAGGGCAAAGTCAGCGTCGACATCCTTGCCGACGTGTTTGGAGTTTCCGCTCCGACGATCCGCGCTGACCTGGGAGCCCTCGAAACCCGCCGACTTCTCCGCCGTACGCACGGAGGCGCGATCCCCCTCGAAACCACCCTTTACGAACCGCCCTTTGGCGTCCGCGAGCAGTCCCAGCGCGATGAGAAGCGCCGGATCGCCCGGATCGCCGCAATGCGCGTTCGCGACAACGAAACCGTGCTGCTCGATGCGGGCACGACCGTCACCGAGATGACGCCTTTCCTCTTGGAACGGCGGGGCCTGACGGTTGTAACCAATTCGCTTCCCACCGCATTCGAGCTTGCCGAATCGGGCAGCGTGGCCGTGGTGCTGATTGGCGGTCAGGTGCATTCGGAACGCCGCGCGACCCTGGGGCCGCTCGCGACGGAGTTCTTGCGCGACATGAACGTCGACCGGGCCTTTATTGGCATTAACGGCGCCAATGAAGACGCGGGTTGGACGGTCATCGATTTCGACGCCGCGCAGGTCAAAAGGTCAATGATGGCGCGCGCACGCGAGGTTGTGGTCGTTGCAGATCACTCCAAGCTCGGCGAGGCGACATTCGCGTCCATCGGGCCGCTCTCCGCGGCACAGTATCTGATTACCGACGCGCCAATAGAGCGCGACTCGCTGCGGGTGGCGCTGGATGCGGCCGGCGTCGAGGTGATTCAGGAATGCGATCGTAAGGCGGCTTGAGCCGCATTGCGTTTTCCGGATCACCCTTCCGCGGCTGCATGCTGCTTGGCGATGCGCCATCCTCGCCCGCGCGACGAACTGATGCTCTCGGGTCGCGCGACGGTGTAGCAGATTCCGTTGCCATCGAGCACAGCCAGACTTTCGGGCGGAACGCAACAGACGCCGTCTTCGATGGCGACTTCAAAGCGTTCGCTGAGCAATTCGATCCCTTTTTCGGCGTCCTGTTCCGTTAAGAATCTTAAATAAATAAACTTGATCAAGTGCTGTGATATCCTTAGGAGCATTCCGGCCATCCGAGCCGTCTATGATCTTACCAAGCACAATTTATGCCATCTTAACGCAAACTCATATAGACTTCGATTCTTGGGTCCTCGCGCGCCAACCTTGCGTTCGCTTTACTTGACGAACCGCGCTGGGGCGGTATAATAAAGCATCTATGGAGCACGAAATCGTACTAACATCGGCGAAATATGCGGAGCTGCAAACCGAACTGCAGCGCCTTATTTCGACGGAACGACCTGCGATCGCCGAACGAATTCGCCAAGCGCGCGCTCTCGGCGACCTTTCCGAGAACTTCGACTATCAGGACGCCAAGCGTCAGCAGGGTTTCCTCGAAAGCCGCATCGCCAACATTAAGGGCATGCTCGAAAGAGCGTACGTCGCCGAGTATCAAAACGGAAGCGATACGGTCGTCTTCGGCTCTCGCGTCAAGGTATTCGACCAGGAGTATGACGAAGAGATCGAATATACGCTCGTCGGCGCCGTCGAGGCCGACCCCGCCAATTATCGCATCTCCAACACCTCTCCGTTGGGCAAATCGCTGCTTGGCTGCAAAGTGGGCGACATCATCGAAGTGCCGACGCCCGCCGGACGCGATAAGTATAAAGTCATTGAGATCAACTAGCGATGTTGCCTTTAAGTTCCTGACTCCGGACACAGATTGCCGCCCCATGGGGTGCGTCCGTTTATCGTCTCACGCTGCCCGGCAGCGACAGCCGTTCAACACGATCCGAATCTAATGAGCCAACAAGAAACGCCGTCGATCACGCTTTTGGAAGAACTCCTCTCCGCCCCGTCGCCTTCCGGCTACGAGCAGCCCGCATCGAGTCTGTGGCGACAGGCCGTTAAGGGCTACGCGGACGATGTGAAAGCCGACGTGCTCGGCAATTCGTACGCGATCCTCAACGCCGCGGGCAGCCCGAAAGTCATGCTGGCGGGCCACTGCGACGAAATAGGGTTCATCGTCCGGCATATCACCTCCCAGGGATACATCTACTTCGGTCCGATCGGCGGACACGACGCCAATATTGTCGTCGGGCAGCGGGTTTACGTCCATACGATCGACCATGGCAAAATCCTCGGCGTGATCGGCAAGAAGCCAATCCACCTGATGGATGCCAAGGAGCGTGAGAAGAACACCGTGCTGCACGAGTTGTTCGTGGACATTGGCGCGACATCGGGAAAAGATGTTCTTGCCCGCGTAAGTGTCGGCGATCCGATCACTTATGCCGCGCCATTCCAGAGGCTCGAGGGCGATCTCGTTGTCGCGCATGCAATCGACGATAAGGTTGGCGCATTTGTCGTCGCCGAAACCGTCCGGCTTTTGGCCCAGGAACGCGCGAGTGAGCTCCAGGCAGGCGTGTTCGGGGTCTGCACCGTACAGGAAGAGGTTGGCCTGCGGGGCGCTCGAACATCGTCGTATGTCACCGGCGCAACCGTTGGAGTCGCGATCGACGTCGGCCATGCCAGCGACTACCCGGGAGTCGACAAGCGTCGAACCGGCGAAGCGGATCTGGGCAAGGGCCCCGTCATTACGCGCGGCCCCAACATCAACCCCCAGGTCTTTAAACTGCTGATCGAAGCCGCGCATGCGGAGGACATCCCGTACCAGGTGGATGCCAACGGCGCCGGCACCGGCACGGATGCCAACGCAATGCAGCTCAATCAGGGCGGCATGGCGACCGCGCTCGTATCGATTCCGTTGCGTTATATGCACACGCCTTGTGAAGTTATGTCGCTGTCCGATGCGCACAACGCGTCGCGCCTTCTCGCGGCGTTCATCCGCCGCTTGACTCCTGACGTCGACTTCACCCCGAGCCTCGAAAACTTGCGTCCCCCCCGCATACGCCGCGCCAAGGCCGCCGCCGACGCCGCGAGTGCGAGCGACGAACAATCGGAAGATTCATGAACCCTGAGACCCCACTGCCAGGACCGGCGCGCCAGCAGGGACCGAGCTGCTGGGCGGTCGGAGGCGTAAGCTGTCTGGTCCTGATAATTTTAGGAATGATCCTTCTCTTTGTTGGGGTTCATCAGGCGCTCAAGTCCAAGGACGGCCATCAGTTCGTTGGCCAAATCCGGGCGCTTGTCCACAATACGAGCGATGCCGTCGAATGCGAGGAGAAGCTGCGCGCCGTGTACGGAGCCATTGGCCGTTACCGCGCGAAGAACGGCGCCTACCCGGCGGATATCAAGAGCCTTGTGCCCAAATATCTGCCTCAAGCAACGTCTTGCCATTGCAGCCTAGATCCGAAACCCGATCCAGCGAACCTGACGTTCCTCTACGTTCCGCCTACCGCCGCCAGCAAACCAGGCGATGCCGTTCTTTCGTTTACCTGGAGCCAGCAGTTTGCGATGGGCGGGAAGACGTCAAAAATCGACACCCTCTACTACTTCACGGTCTCCGGAAAGGAGATGGTGCGGCAGACGTCTACGGACTTCGACGGGCGTAGCGTCGTAACGCCTCCGCGCGAACAAGCGGGTTCGCCTCCGCTTTAGGACGTCGCGACGCACTTGCGCATTTTCCTTCACAGTTCCGCGTTGCTAGTCCGGCGCCGCCATGGCGCCTGCCGCCGAATCGCTCTCAAATGCTTCTACTCCGATTGACATGAGGGCCTCGGGCAGAATTGGCAAGAGGATGCGGATGGCTTCGGCGGGTTTGGCGTAGCAGCCGGGGATGTTGACGATCAACGTCCGTGCGCGGCAGCCTGCGGTTGCCCGGCTGAGCGCCGCCGGCAAAAGCTCCTTGCCGCCAGGACGCAATTTCTGGCATCCCTGCCGCAGCATCTCCGCAAGGCCGGGGATCTCGCGTTGGACGACCGCTCGCAACGCGTCCGGCATTATGTCGCGCGGCGCGGGACCATCGCCGCCGAGGGTAAGGATCAGGTCGCAACGGGCGGCGGGATTGGGCGCTTCGCACCAATCCTTGAGCATCCGTTCGACCTCCTTCTGCTTTCCCCCATGGACGACAAGCGGCCGGACGATCGTAAAGGCCTCTGGAGGAAGCACCTGCTCCAATGCCAAGCCGCCGCTGTCCTGCCACGCGGAGAGACCGACGTTGGAAAGGAGCTCATCGCTGGTCGCAACCGTCACGATGCCAACCTGGATCGGACGGCTCAGAACAATCTGCCTGCGCATGCAGCGATTATACCGTTCTGGAAGCAGCTTCTCGCGAAGACGCGTAAATGGTGCGGCGCTCCCTATCCCATATCCACCGCGACACGCGCGCGGCCGCCGAAGCTCTCCAGGATGGTTGGCGATTCGGCGACGATGCGGGGACCGCCCTCGATTACCTGGACCTTGCCGGGGAACGGCAGTTGAACCGCCGTCATGATGCCCTCGGGCGTGTCGAATTGGATATCGAACAGCTTTTCGCCGCGCTTCCAATAGATCGTCACGACGCCGTGAGGCGTCGGGACGCGCCCATGCGCCCAGCGGAGGTCGGCGGGCTGCGGCGCGATCTTGATTTTGCCGTAACCCGGTTCGAGCGGCTGGACTCCTAGCACATGCTGCGAGAGGAAGAACGTCGGCGCTGCCGACCAGCCGTGGCAGTGGCTGCGCGTGAGCCGCGCGGCGTGCGGGTGGTACTGCTCCCAAAACGTCGTCGCGCCCGCCTCGATCTGCGGTCCCCAATAGTCGCGGATCGTGTTCTGCATCAGGTCGAAGCGTCCCTCGGAGACGAAGACTTCGAGCATAAAGAACATGAAGAACGGACTGCCGGCGGTGACAAAGCCCTCTGGCGGGCATTCGATAATCTCGCGGCAGCGAAGAGCGCGATCGCCTTGGGCGACGCCGGAGATATAGGCCGCCGTGTGGGTCTGCTGGCTTAGAACCGGACTGAGCGTCCCGTCCGGCCGGATGCAATCCACGTAGGCGTCGTGCTCGGGGTTCCAAAGATATTCGTTGACGCTCTGCGCCATTTGATCGGCAAGCTCATTCCAGCGGTCTTGACGCACGCGGTCGCCCAGCAGGATCGCGAGCGTGGCCGCCTGCCGCAGTCCAAGCACGGCGAGGCAAATGATATGCGTCACAATGCCGCTGTTGTGCGTGTCCATCGGCGCCCAGTCGAACATATTCCAGGCGTGCTTGTGGAACAAGCCGCGATCGTTGAGGTGGAGTTTGATGCCCTGGACATTGCGATCGATAAAACCCAGCGCCTCCCGGCCAAACTCGCGGTCGCCGGTCAGAACATAGTGTTCGTGCGCCCATCGCATCCATAGGAAGCTCCATGCTGGAAGGATATTTTCCCAACCGCTAGGCGTCTGGCTTTCCACCAGCGGCGACCGGTCGAGGCTTCGTCCGATCTGGGTCCAGCAGTGCCGGCTCAAGCGCGGGTCTCCGTTGGCCACCAGGTCGACCAACGCCTCATTACGCGCATCGCCCACCCAGTGGGTCTGTTCGTACGTCGGGCAGTCGGTGTACGTATCCTCCGAGCAGCAGCGTACGCTGTGCGCGCCCACCTCCCAGATCCGCGTCAGGGTCGCATCCGAACAGGAGAAATCGCCGCCGGCCGCGGGAGGATAGGTGCTCATCAAAACGCGGACCGCGCGCAGTTTCACTGGCTCGTCAAAACCGCGCACGCTGATCCACGAATAGCGCAGCCCGCGCCGGACAAATGTCCTGTAGGTTTGATGACCCTTGCGGCATACGTAGCGGAATGAATTGTTCATCCCCTCCGCCAGATTAAAGCGGCCATCGTGCTGAATGAACTCGAAGTTGTGGAAGTCCAGGATCGCGCCTTCGGGGGCATCGACTTCAAACTCGTGGAATCCGACCACTTCCTTGCCAAAATCGATCAGCAGCCGCACATCGCCCGCTTTCGACGGATGGATTATCGCCCAGGAGGCGGTCTCGGCCGCAAGCGCGCCCATCTCGTCGATACGCGGGGAAGCGCCAGGCACAATACGCTCGGATGCACACGATGCGTAAATATCGTGCGCGGCGATCCGGTTCGCGGCAGCGGGCGTTACCCAAGGCGCGCCGCGTTGTTCCGGCGACAGGTCGCCCGCTTCCCAAATCGACTTGAAAAGCTCGAACCTTGCATCGGGATGAATATTCTCGGCGGTGACGAAAACGTGAGAGTTCGATGCGCTGATGTCGACAAAGTCGTCCGGCGTGGAGAACGGTCCAATCACCGACCACGGCGACAAATGCTGCTTCTCGGGCAGCGCCGAAAATATTACGGGCGAATCGGTCCAAAAGTTCGCTGCGAGCGACCAGAGATGGTTGAGCCCCGGCATTCTAACAAGCAGCGTGTTCCAACCGCGTTTCAACCGTCCCGTCGCGACGCCGGTATCCGTGGCGTGCAGGCTCATGTCGTCAAACTTCAAGACCGCGCCGTTCAGCTTGAAATCATATCGGGCATGGTGCGGCAAATGCGCTTGGATGTCCTGGTCGACATCACTGTGAATATACGTTTCGAGCAGCATCGCGCCGATGAGCATGTTCGCGCTCAGGTCGGTTGCGTTCAAGTAAGGGCGCGGGTTGATCGACCACGTATACGGAGCTGGCTTGACGATCTCCGCCGATACGACGCGAGTTGGTTCAACGGCTTCGCGACTGAGGAACGGAATATCGCGCGGCTCGAAACTCTCGTGCGGAGCCTGTCCCGCGGCGCGAACAACCGTCGCCCGCGCCCATGCGGCATCGTCGAACGCCGCCGTCGTCCACCCATCCCCCGGCTCGCGGCGAGCGTCGAACTGTTCTTCCCAGGCCTGCTGGCATGAGATGCGCTGAGTGACGGTCTCGTAGCCATCGTGTTTGCGGACACGCCACGCGCCGTCCGTCACGACCGCGCGACGAGAGCCATTGATATCCCATTCGACTTCCGCGATGAGGCCGGGATCGGCGGCAATATATTGAAAAGTGCTTATGCCAAAGTGGTTTACGAGAACGGCGACGACATTCGGACCTTCACGGAGCAGATGCGCAATATCGTAGCTGTCAACCGGCCACGGAGACGGAAAGGAGCGAGCCGGGCCATGTCCCAGCCACTCGCCGTTTACGAACAGCTCGTAGCGCGAATCGGCGGTGATGCGCACGACGGCGCTCTCGGGTTGCGCAGGCAGGTCGAGAACGCGTCGAAACGCCAGAAAAAGGTTTTGGGTCTTGCCGGAATCGTCCGACCAGATCCAGGACGGGGAATGAGAAAATGCGGAATTATTCATTGTGTCGAGGCTTTCAGCGATTCCCGCGCGGGCGGCGGGAGCGGTGCAAAACGTCCGTCAAAAAGGGTTTCGCTTGGTTCTCTCAGTGTACCCCGCAGCTGCCGTTCGAGGGAACGCGCTACGAACCGGCGGGCATAAAGAGCGTTCCAAGCAGGGCGACCGAAAGGAGGATCATGATGACCGTGGTTGCCCACGCGATCACATTGTACACTGGCGTGTTCACGTGCTGGCCCATCAGGCGGCGCTTGTTGACAAGCAGCAACATCAGCACGAGGATGATTGGCAGCAGAACTCCGCCCACGATGTTCGGCAGAATGATGAGATTGCCCAGGTTGCTAGGGAAGCACATCACGACGACCACGGAGCAGAAGATTAGGAAAGAGAAGATGCCGACGAAAAGCGGCGCCTCTTTGATCCGCCTTCCGACTCCCGATTCCCATCCAAGGGCTTCGGTCACGGCATAGGCGGTTGAGAGTGGCACGGTGATTGCGCCAAAGCAGGAGGCGTTGAATAGGCCGATCGCGAAGATCGTCGCGGCGAATCCGCCCGCAACCGGTATGAGCGCCTTCGCCGCTTCGCCGGCGTCATTCAGGTTGCCGTTCGGAAAGAGCAGCGTACCGCAACAGACGATGATCGCAAAGGCGATAAAGTTCGTGAAGAAGGCGCCAAAGAACACATCGAGGCGGACCATCTTGTACTCTTCGGGCTTGATGCCCTTATCGCGAATGCTCGATTGAATGTAGAACTGGCCCCATGGCGTAATCGTCGTGCCGATCACGTTGATAATCATGAAGACGTATGGCTTTATCGCGCCAACATGACCAAAGCTCGGCGCGATGGTTTCCTTCATGACCCGGCCCCAGTGCGGGTGCGCAAGATAGGCATCCACGATGTAGACGAGGTAAACAAGCGAGGCCCAAAGCAAAAACTTCTCGAGCTTGCGGTAAGTTCCGCGAGTCACGAGCAGAAAGACGGCCAGCCCAACGAACGGCATGATCACCAGTCGCGCGACCTCGTGCGGAACGAACAATTGGATGGCCGCGAGGATCCCCGCGAACTCGGACACGGTGGTAGCAAAGTTGGCGACCAGAAGGGCGAGCATGGCAAACAGAGTGATTTTGACGCCATACTCCTCGCGAATCAGATCGGCGAGACCGCGTCCCGTCACCGCCCCCATTCGGGCGCAGATCTCCTGCGAGATTCCCAGCGCGACGGTTGACAGGACGATAATCCAGAGCATCCTGTACCCGTAGGCGGCGCCCGCCTGCGAATAACCGAAGATGCCGCTGGCGTCGTTGTCCGCATTGGCCGTTATGAGCCCTGGACCAATCACGGCTAGCAAAAGCCAGACGCGACTTGGCAGGAAGCGTACCGATTGGATCCGCTTGAGCATACAAGCCTTCCCGCGTGACGATACGTCACTGTGGCCGCCCAGGAACGAGTCCCGCGCGGCTGGCGTTAGGAAAGGTCATCGAGGGGAGATGAACGCAAGCGGCTCGGCGTGGTCGCCGCCGGCCGCAAATGCGCGGTTTACCGCGCGAGGAGGCTAAGGCTGCGAGCAACCCGAGACGATGCGAAGCAAGCGCATCCTCGGTGACCACTGGTACTGTGACTAGGGTCGGTTGACATTTCTTCTTTTCGCGGAGCATCGTCTAAAAAAACATCTGCCGTGATGCCGCCTGCGAACGAGCCTATTATACCGGACGTTCTCTTGAAAGGCAACCGCCGCGCACAAGAGTTCGATGCGAATGCGATTCGTCGATTGCGGACCCTATTGCGCCAGGCCAAGCCTGGCGCACTGTGTGATATATCAAATCGCCTCGTACTACGGCTCCTCCCTGCAATAGAGCAAAGAGTTCGGAGCCTTCTCTGGCCGGCCCTTCGGCGCTCTCAGGGCGATGAGCTTGTCGAACCGGCGGGCCATATTTCGTGCGCTGAAGACGGCGATTTTGTCGCAAGCAGCTGGCTGTGATTAACCTGGAGCGAAGCGACCACGAAAAAATACCCCGGCGGCATGAACCGTCTTGAATCCGTCTCGCAACGCCGATTAATGGCACACCTTCTTTGAGATCGCCATGAGCCGTTTACGGATTATAGGGCCGGGCAAAAGAATTAGCTAACCGGTTAAAATCAGCCGCTGGACCGGTGAATCGCGCCCCGGCGATTAGGGTATGATAAAATCCGTAGGCCTGGATCGCCTGGAGTTTTCATAGAGATCCACGTCCCTCTTAGGCGCAAATCAAGTAGACGAGGAGTATCGACCGTGACCAATCATGCTAAGAAAGCCTCCCTCTGGTTCCTTACCGGCAGTCAACATCTCTATGGACCGGCAGCGCTTGCCGAAGTCGCCGTTCATTCGCGGCAAATCGCCGAAGCGCTCGGAGAATCCCTCGGCGCTGTCGCGGTCCAATTCAAACCCGTTCTTACCGGCCCCGATGAGATCCGAAACATCATTCGCGAGGCCAACGCGGCGGACGAGTGCATTGGAATCGTGACCTGGATGCACACGTTCTCTCCCGCCAAGATGTGGATCGCAGGGCTGTCCGAGCTGCAAAAGCCGTTGCTTCACCTACATACGCAGTTCAATCGCGATATCCCATGGTCGACGATCGACATGGATTTCATGAACCTTAACCAGGCGGCGCACGGCGATCGCGAATACGGATTTATTGGCGCGCGCATGGATATTCCGCGCAAGATCGTCGTCGGACACTGGCAGTCTCCCGACGTCATTGCGGATATCGCGAGCTGGGCCGGCGTCGCCCTCGGACATGCGGAAAGCCGTCGCTTAAAGATCGCGCGATTTGGCGACAACATGCGCGAAGTCGCCGTGACGGAAGGCGACAAGGTCGAGGCGCAGATCAAGTTCGGCTGGTCGACGAACGGCTATGGCGTCGGCGATCTCGTCAAGCTCGTCAATGCCTTCTCGGACGCCGAGGTGGAAAACGTCCTCAAAGAGTACGAGGCGCTATACGATTTCGCCCCGATCCTTCGCTCAGCCGGCCCGGGCCGCGATTCGGTTAAAGTGCAGGCGAGGATCGAGCTGGGTCTGAGGGCGTTTCTCGCCCAGGGCGACTTTGGGGCTTTTACAACGACGTTTGAAGACCTCCATGGTCTCGATCAGCTTCCCGGCCTCGCGGTGCAGCGCCTGATGAGCGATGGATACGGATTCGCGGGCGAGGGAGACTGGAAGACAGCTGGTCTCGTACGCGTCATGAAGACCATGGCTGGCGGTAAGAAGACGTCGTTCATGGAAGACTACACCTACAACCTGGAGAGCGGGAACGAACTTGTTCTCGGCTCGCACATGCTGGAAGTCTGCCCGTCGATCGCATCCAATCGTCCCCGGATCGAAGTGCATCCGCTTGGGATCGGCGGCAAGGCGGATCCGGCGCGCCTCGTTTTCAATGGCCTGAGCGGTCGCGGCATCTGCGCATCGATGATCGATATGGGGAGCCGCTTCCGTCTGATCGTCAACGAACTTAATGCCGTCCCCGCCCCGCAAGACATGCCCAACTTGCCCGTCGCGCGCATTCTCTGGAAGCCGGAACCGTCTCTGCGGGTCGCGGCGGAAGCGTGGATTCAGGCTGGCGGCGCACACCATACAAGCCTCTCGCTTGCGCTGACCTCGGGCCAGCTCAGCGACTGGGCGGAGATCGTGGGCATCGAATGCGTCATCATCGACAGCGAAACCAGGCCGCTTGCATTCCGCAACGAATTGCGGCGAAACCGCGCGGCGTGGCTGCCCCGGTGATACATACAGGCTCTTGTTCCCGGTTCGGAACGAGGGAGCGTGAACAATGAAAAGCTACAAACTAACCGGACTTCGGCGGTTCGACATGCTCGACGTGCCGCAGCCCGAAATCGAGCGCGACAGCGACGTTCTCGTCCGCATGCAGCGGGTGGGAGTGTGCGGCTCCGACATTCACTATTACACGGACGGCAAGATCGGAAGCCAGCTGGTCCAATATCCCTGGGCCATTGGACACGAGGGGGCGGGCACGGTCGTGGCGACCGGTTCGCGCGTCACGGAGTTCAAGCCCGGTGACCGCGTGACATTCGACCCGGCGAAGTCCTGCGGCGAATGTGGACAGTGCCGGCAGGGACGCCCCCATACGTGCGAGAAGCTGCAGTTCCTGGGCTGCCCCGGACAGATCGAAGGTTGCCTTTCGGAATACATGGTATTCGATCAGCGGCGCTGCCTGCATGTCCCGGAGGGGCTCTCGCTCGACGAGGCTGCGTTTGCCGAGCCGCTCTCGATCGCGCTGTACGGTGCATCGCTTTATCCGAGCATGAAAGGCGCGTCGGTCGGCGTTCTCGGCTGTGGTCCGATCGGCCTGTGCGCGCTCCAAGTCGCGCTGGCGCACGGGGCCGCAAGGGTGTCTGTCACGGACAAGCTCGATAGCCGCCTGAAAGCCGCCCGCACGTTTGGAGCGCATTGGGCGGGGCTGCCGAGCCAATTCATCGACCGTCTGGAAAACGCGCAACTGGATGTCGTTTTTGAGTGCTGCGGCCAGCAAGACGCCATGGATCAGGCGGTGAGAATTTTAAAACCAGGCGGCGAGCTATCGTTGATTGGCATTCCCGAAGCGAACCGGGTATCGTTCGATATCAATCTGCTGCGCCGCAAGGAGCTGCGAATTCAGAATGTCCGGCGGCAAAACGACGCCATGGGACGAGCGCTCGGCATGATCGAAAGCGGAAGCGTGAACGCACGAGCGATGATCACGCACCGCTTCCCGTTCGCGCATACTCCCGAAGCGTTCGATCTCGTCGCGAACTACGCAGACGGCGTCATCAAGGCAATGATTTACTTCGATTGAGGTGGGATTCAATGGCATCTTATACAATCGGTCTCGACTACGGGACGAACTCGGTTCGCGGTCTGTTGGTGGAACTCGGCGGAGGCCTGGAGATTGCGAGCAGCGTTTTCGAGTACCCGAGCGGAGCCGCCGGCATTATTCTCGATCCGCGAGACCCGCACGTCGCGCGGCAGAATCCGCAAGACTATATCGATGGCGCGCTCTCGGTGATCCAGGGCGTTTTCGCGAAATCCGGCGTGGCTCCTTCGCAAGTGATCGGCATCGGAGTGGATACAACCGGATCGACGCCGATGCCGGTCGACGCCGCAGGGACGCCGTTGGCGCTGCTCCCCGAGTTCAAGGGCAATATCGACGCAATGGCCGTTCTCTGGAAGGATCACACTGGCTACGCCGACGCGCTCGAAATCACGGCGCTGGCCGCCAAGATCCGGCCTCAATACCTGAAGAAGTGCGGCGGCGTCTATAGCGCCGAGTGGTTCTGGGCGAAGATCCTCCACAACCTTCGCGCGCATCCGGAAGTGTTCGACAAAGCCTATACGTGGGTCGAACACGCTGATTGGCTGCCCGCTCTCATGTGCGGCGCTGCGCATCCGTCAACATTGCGCCGCGGCATTTGCGCCGCCGGACACAAGGGCCTTTTCCACGCCTCGTGGGGCGGATACCCCGACGTCGAGTTCCTGTCGCAACTCGATCCCAAACTTGCCCGGGTGCGCGAAACGCTTCCGAACGAGGCATTCCATATCGGCGATCCAGCGGGAGCGCTCAGCCAAGAATGGGCAAAGCTGACTGGGCTGACCGCCGGCATCCCGGTATCGATCGGCGCGTTTGACGCCCATCTCGGAGCCGTTGGATCGGGGATCACGCCGGGGGCGCTGGTCAAGATCATCGGCACATCTACGTGCGACCTGATGGTCGCGCCGCTTGACAAGCCGCTGCCGGATATTCCCGGTCTTTGCGGCATCGTCCCCGAGTCCATCCTCCCCGGCTACTTCGGCCTCGAAGCCGGACAGTCGGCAGTCGGCGACATCTTCAACTGGTACGTTAATTCCATCAAGCCTGCGCAAATGACGCATGAGCAGCTCACCGCCGAAGCCGAACGGCTCGCGCCCGGCGAAAGCGGCCTGCTTGCGCTCGATTGGCATAACGGCAACCGGACGGTTCTCGTCGACCAGCGGCTAACCGGCGGCGTGATTGGACTGACGCTGCACACGACGCCGGGGGAACTCTATCGTGCATGGATCGAAGCGACGGCGTTCGGCGCGCGCGTCATTATGGAGCGCCTCGAAGAGAGCGGGCAAACGATCGGGCGAATTATCAACTGCGGAGGGATTGCCGCGAAGAACCCGATGGTTATGCAAATCTACGCCGATGTGATGGGACGTCCGATCGCGATATCGGCGAGCAACCAAACTTGCGCCCTGGGCGCGGCGATTGCGGGCGCGGTTTGCGCCGGTGCGTTCCCTTCGTTCAGTGCGGCGACTAGCAAGCTCGCTCATCTTCAAGAACGCGTCTTCACGCCAATCGCGGAGAACCAGGCGCGTTACGAGCGGCTTTACGCGCTGTACAAGCGCATTCACGACGCCTTCGGCGTCAGCGGCGAGACCGGCGATCTATACGACGTAATGAAGCAGCTTCTTGCGCTTCGCGAGGAGGTTCGGCATGTCTGACAAGGCGCTCGACAAACTGCGGGAAGCCGTCTGGAAAGCGAACCTCGACCTCGTCAAGGCGGGGCTTGTCGTATTGACATGGGGCAACGCCAGCGCGGTCGACCGCGAGCGAGGGATTGTCGCGATCAAGCCGAGCGGGGTCTCCTACGACACGCTGCAAGCGGCCGATATTGTGCTCGTCTCGCTCGAAACCGGTCAGCCGCTGCCCGGGGAGCGGCTGCGGCCGTCGTCGGATACGCCCACGCACGTGGCGCTCTACCAGCAATTTGGATCCATCGGCGGCATTGTCCACACGCATTCGCGACAGGCGACCAGTTGGGCACAAGCCTGTCGAGCCATACCCTGCTATGGGACGACGCATGCGGACACGTTCTACGGCGAGGTTCCAATCGTCAGGCCGTTGACGCCCGACGAGATTGAGAACGGCTACGAAAGCAATACCGGCGTCGCTATCGTGGAGCACTTCCGCAACGCGAAGCTCGATCCCGAGCACGTCCCCGGCGCGCTTCTCTCGTTTCACGCGCCGTTCGCTTGGGGCAAGACGGCGGCGAATGCGGTCGAACACGCCATCATCCTCGAAGAAGTTGCCGGTCTCGCGATGCGGACGGAAGCGCTCAATGCCAGCGCATCGCTGATCCCGCGGGAGATCGCCGACAAACACTTCGAGCGAAAACACGGCGCCGGCGCATATTACGGACAGAAGGGCGAGCACTGAGAGCGTGTCGCCGCACTGGTTTCCGGTCGTCGCAAGCTTACCCCTCCGCTTGTGCAATCCAGTTGCGCAGCGTTCGCGCATCCGCCAAAAACGCCTCGGGTTCGTCGCCGGCTACGAACTCGATCAGTAAAGAAGCCGGCACGCCCCGCTTAACGAGGATGTCAAGGTAGTTCCGCCACTCAGCGTCTCCATCGGACAGGGGCAGACGGTCTGTAGCCTTCCACTGGAATACGTGTACGTGTGCGAGGATCTCCGAAACCGCCTCGAGGCTCGCCAACCGCTCCGTGACCGTCTCGGTTACCGACGGCTGCCAGAGGGTTCGCAAAGCCGGGTGATTCGCGCGGGCAAGCAGCGCGAACGTCGCTGACGCCTTATCAGCGATGGTGCCTCGGTGATACTCGAATGCCACGATAATCCCGGCTGCCCGTGCAAGATCCGCAATCCGATGCGCGTCGGCGGCAACGTGGTCCACGTATGCTTCGTCCGCATCCGCCGAGTCGCGGTTTCCCGCCCAAACGCGGATCACCGGCGCGCCGAGCGCGACTGCCGTATCGAGAACGGCATCGAACTCCGGGCTGTCGTCGCCTCCAACGCGATAGTACGATCCGTACGCGGTGGTCGAGAGGCCGGCGGCCTCGGTCAGCCGCCGAACCGTCGCCGCGGTCTTCACGTCGCCGTGCGGAACGTGAACGTCGCCGCCCCACTCAATCCCGAAGAGGCCGGCTTTGGACACCAGCGTGACGACATCCGCTGGAATGAGTTTGCGAAACGTAATCGAAACGAGACCTGGAGTAAATAAGCTCATCGAGCCGCCTCATCGTCAATCTGGCGAACGTCGTAAACAGGCGTTCCGCCGCTGCGGGATGCGACCAATTCCCCGGTCCGGCACGCTCGCGCCAACGCATCCGCAGGCAAGCGGCCGCCCAACAGACTGGCGAGCAGCGCGGCCAGGAACGCGTCGCCGGAGCCGACGGTATCCTTCACCTCGACGGGACGCCCCGCCTGCCAGTGCCATTCGCCTTCCCAGAGCAGGCCCGCACCCCGTTCTCCTGCCGTCACGCAGACGCTCTTCAGCCCGCATCGCCGAGCCCAGCGCGCGGCGTGTTCGTGAAGGCTTGCGGGATCCGGCCGGCCAGCGCCCGGTATATCGTGCACGACCTCGACATCGTTCAGCTTAAGCAGATCGGCCCGCGAGGCGGCGAACTCGATGGAATCCGGCCGGTCAAACGGCGGTCGCAGGTTGATGTCCAGAACTCGAAGCCCCTTAAAAACAGACAGCACGCTGTCCAGCGAGCGCCGGTTGTTCGCTTCGCGCATTGAGAGGGTCCCAAAGACCAATGCGGCGCATGCGGGCGCGGCGTCGATCAAGGCGTCGCTTGCCGGGATGCGGTCCCACGCGACATTTTCGACGATTGTGTAAACTGGGTTTGTTGGCACGGACGCGTCCACCTGAACGGTACCCGTTGGAGCATCGGCGATCGTCGCGAGAAAGTCAGTCGTCAGGCCCCAACCGGCAACTCGGCGGCGAACTTCATCGCCGAGAAAGTCCGCGCCGACGGCGGAAACGATGAGCGGGTCGCAGCCGTGCAGGGCTAGATGATACGCAACGTTAGTCGGAGCGCCGCCCATAAACAGGCCGGCGGGAAGACAATCCCAGAGGATCTCTCCGAGACAGATAATGGAGGGGCGATTAAATGGCGACATTCTGAGATTATACTCCTGTGGCGCTTACATCGGAGCGGCACTGCAATTGTGCGCATTAGCCGTCGGAGCCGCTGAGCGAACGCTCAGAACGGCCGGTACCAACCTGACGGCCGGCGTTTGCCCGCTTTCTGTGAGTCGTCCTCGTCCTCGTTTACGAGTAACGAGCCTTGCCGGCGCACGGCGCGCGCGCTTACCTTGAGTTCGCTGACATCGGCGTATCCCTGCCGCGCAAGATCCTCGATCTTGAGTTGCGCAGCCTTCTCACGCGCTTCCTCCATGCTATCCGCTTCGACCGAAACTGAAGCGACGCCGGTAAACGTAATCGTCAATTTGTAATGATTCGCCATTGCGATAGTTTACCTTGACGACATGAATCTAACGGCTCGAACTTCGCCGCGAATTTGCGTCTTATTTTCCATGGGAAGTCTTGTCATCGCCCTTCCGCCGCCGTCGCGCGGAGGTTCCCAGGTATACTTGGCAAAGCGTCTCGCATCCCCCCGAGATGCGCGATTTACGATTCACATCGAGGAACAAAACATGCACGAAACACACGCATTCATAATGCGTTTGGTCGTCCTTATGTTGATTGCCGTCGTCGCCATGGCGACCGCGCAAGCGGCGCCCAAGCTGCCGTCATTCTTTTCCGACGGAATGGTGCTGCAACGCGACCTTCCACTCGCAATTTGGGGCTGGGCGCAGCCCGCCGAAAAGATCCATGTTGAAATCGCCGGAAAGAGCGCCGACGCCGTAACGGGACCAGACGGCCGCTGGAGCGCCACCCTGCCGGCCCTGGCTGCTGGCGGCCCATTCACGCTGACGGTGCGCGGCGACGAGACCTTGACGCTAAACGATGTCTACGCGGGCGAAGTTTGGCTTTGCTCCGGACAGTCGAATATGGCGTTCACACTCAACCACAGCCTAAAGGCAGCGGATGAGATCGCAAAGGCGGACTTGCCGCTCCTGCATGTCTTTACGGTGCGCGAGCAGTTTTCGCTTACGCCGCTCGACAACGTAAAGGGACGCTGGACCGCGTGCACGCCTGCATCGGCGGGCGGCATTTCGGCCGTCTCATACTACTTTGGCAAGGATCTGGTCCGAGCGTTGAACGTCCCGGTCGGCCTGGTCGTCAGCAGCATTTCCGGGACCCCGGCCGAAGCATGGACAACCCGCGACGCCCTTGCAGGCGATCCGGCGTACGCCAGCCAGCTCGACCCGTGGAAAGATGTTACCCCCAGCCAGTTCGTTGAAATCGGCAAGGCGTATACCGCATTTCAGCACGAAAGGGATGTCGTCCATCCAGCAGCTGTCAAGGAAGCCAAGGAAAAGGGCTTGCCCGAACCGCCCGCCCCCGTGTCGCCCAAGCTGCGGCTGCACGATTGTCCGGGCGCCGTTTACGACGGCATGATCGCTCCGCTCGTACCGCTCTCCCTGCGCGGCGTTCTTTGGCTGCAGGGTGAAAACAACAGCGGTCGCCCCGCGCAATATGCCAAACTGCTGCAAACGATGATCTACCTCTGGCGCGCCAATTGGAACCGTCCGGATCTCGCGTTCGATATCGTCGAAATCGCCAACTTCGAGGCGGTCACGCCGCAGCCGGTCGAAAGCGGGTGGGCCACGTTGCGCGAAAGCCAGCGAAAGGCCCTCGTGCTGCCCAATACCGGTCTTGCAGTCACAATCGATCTGGGCGAGGCCAACAATATCCACTATCTGAACAAAGCTCCGGCCGGGCAGCGCGCGGCGCGGTGGGCGCTCGCAAGCGTCTACAAACAGCCAGGAGTGGTCGCGTCGGGACCGATGGAAACGTCCGTGTCCGCCGAAGGCGACACGCTTGTTGTGCATTTCGCGAACGTCGCGGAGGGCCTCTCGGCGCGCGGCGGCGGACCGCTCAAAGAGTTTGCGGTCGGCAACGGCGACGGTAAGTTCGTCTGGGCCGATGCAACCATTGCCGGTCATACGGTTCGCGTCCACGCGGACGGGGTCGTTAAGCCGTCAGTTGTTCGCTACGCTTGGGCGGACAATCCCGAAGGCGCGAACCTTGTGAACTCCGAGGACCTTCCGGCCGCTCCTTTTGAGGCCAGCGTCACGCGTTAGCAGGTATGAGCCGGTATGCCAAAGTGCGACGTCCGTAACATCGTCAATGGGGCTTTGCTTGTCGCCTTTGTCGCGGCGCTTGCCGCGGTCATGGCTCGTCATGAGCCGTGGGTCGATGAGGTGCGCGCCTGGCAGATCGTTGTGGACAGCCATAGCCCTGGCGACGTCGTCTCGCTCTCCCGGCACGAACTGCACCCGGCGCTCTGGTACTTTGCCCTCTATGCCGTCAAGCTCTTGCACGGCGGCATAGCCGGGATGCAGGTCGCGCATCTGCTGTTCGCAACAGCGGTCGCGGCGCTCATACTCTATCGCTCGCCGTTCCCCATGGCGTTGCGGGTTGCCTTCATCCTGAGCTATGTCTTGTTCTACGAGTACGGCGTAATCAGCCGCAATTATGCTCCGGGTATCTTGTTTCTTTTCGCCGCCTGTTCGGTCTCCGTGCGGACTGGCCGCGGTTTCTTGCTGGCGGCTATTCTCCTGGCGCTCGCGATGCAGGCGAATGTCTTTTCGTGGCTGATCGCGGCGGTTTATGGCGCTCTGCTCATCGGACGCGCACTCTTGTCGCGCCGCCGGGGCGCACAAGAGCCGGACGCGCGCCGCATTGTTGCCGCGAGCGCGATCATGCTTGGGGGCCTGTTTGTCTCGCTCGCACAGTTTTACCCGCCGTCCGACTTCGCGTCGCCCATCGAGCGAGTGCCGCTCAGCGGGATGGAACTCGTCGCAAGCGTGGCGCGAATCACCCGGGCGCTCTTTGCGGTTCCCGTTCCCGATGTTCACTTCTGGAACACCAACCAGGTTACCGCGAGCCTCGGAAGCGTACCGGCTGCGCTCCTTGGCATCGCGCTGCTGGCAATTTCCGGCTTTCTGCTGCGACGATCGCCGTTTGCCTTCACGTTCTTCGCCGCGGCGACGCTCGCCGTTCTTTTGGCAGTTTTCGTAATGGAGACGCGTGCGGCCAGGCATATCGATCACTTCTTCATCGTGCTCATCATGGCCATGTGGTTGGCATATGGCGAGCAAGATAACGTTCCCGAAGCCGAGCAGCGCTGGCGCACGCTGTTCCTCGCGATCATCGCGGCCGTGCAGTTCGCGGGCATGGCGGTCAGCGTTTGCTTTGATTGGCAGCTCCCGTTCGACCGGTCGCGCGAAGCGGCGGCGTGCATTCGGACAAACCATCTCGAAAACCTGCCGATCTTCGGTTATGAAGACTACAACGCGTCCGCGGTTGGCGCTTACTTGAACCGGCCGGTTTACTATCCCCAGTCGGGGCGCACCGAAACCTTCGTCCATCAAGTGCAAGGCCGCGTCTCCAACCTGCCTCCTCCACAGCTGGCTGCTTCGCTCGCTTCTTTTGTCGCCGGGCATCCTGAGGGCTCAATCATCGTCCTCAGCCCCGCCCAGAGAATACCGGGCGGCGACCAGCGATTGCGGGTGATCGGCCAGTTCGGCGAGCCGAGCATCACGGGACTGACCTACACGGTCATCCACGTCATGCCGGTCAAGTAAGAACGATCGATGGGGTTGGAGTAGCGCTCTTCATTAAGCATGTCAACAAACGCCCCTCGCCGATATTCGCTGTTCCCAGACGGGGAGGGAGTGAGTCTTTGGTCCGCCATAAAGTACAATAGATCGTTGCTACGATGCGCTCGAAACTCCTCGGCCGCAATCCATCCGTAGCATACTCAAACCGCCATGACTATTGAAATTTTATCCGAATTCGCCGTTGCCGATACGACCGTGCGCTACCGCCGCAACACAAGCGATGGGCGCGTGTCCGTCGAACTCATCCCGACCGCGCTCCTTGACAAGGTTGTCGTTCATCGAGAGGGGTTGCGTCCGTCCAATCCCGTGGCCTTCGATCATGCGCCCGCGACCTGGAACCCCGGCGCTTATGTGCTGGACCCGCTAGCGCACGTTAAGATTGCGGGCGACGAGTATACGGGCGGCTTCGGGCAGGGGCGAACAATGCGCTCGTCGCCGTCGAACAACCAGTTCATGTACGAAAAGCAGGACGTTATCGTGGAAGCTCGGCGCACGACGGTGGTGACGCGTCTTTTCAGCGATAGCGGCCATGTGATCGAACACAATCTTGCGTGGTACGCGGGCGACAGGGCGGTCGAGGTTTGGACGGCGTTCATCAACGGCGGGAACCGTCCAGTGACCCTTGAGATGCTGACTAGCTTCTCGCTCGGCGGCATTACGCCATTCGACGCAGCCGACGCGCCCGAAAAGCTCCTCATCCATCGTTTCCGATCCGGTTGGAGCGCGGAGGGGCGTCTCGATACACAGTCGATCGAGCAGCTCCACCTGGAACCGTCGTGGATCGGACACGGCGTTTTTAGCGAGCGCTTCGGGCAGGTTGGCTCAATGCCCGTGCGCGGCTGGTTCCCTTTCATCGCGGCAGAGGACAAAGCGGCTGGCGTTGTCTGGGGCGCGCAACTCGCTTGGGCCGGCTCGTGGCAGATGGAGGCCTACCGGCGCGACGATTTTCTCGCCATCTCCGGCGGCCTGGCGGATCGCGAATTTGGTCACTGGTTCAAGACGCTTACGCCCGGCGAGAGATTGACTACGCCGCCGGCTGCCCTGGCGACTGTCAACGGATCGCTCGACGACCTCTGCGATCGGCTGACGCGCGTCCAGCACCGCGCCGCCGACCGGCAGCCTGCGCCCGAGCACGACTTGCCGATCGTATTCAACGAATGGTGCACGACCTGGGGCGATCCGACGCATGAGCGGCTGAGCCGCATCGCGTCAAAGCTGCAAGGCTCGAAGACGCGCTACCTTGTAATCGATGCGGGGTGGTACAAGAATGAGACGGGCGATTGGGGATCGAGCCATGGCGACTGGATCCCAAGCAAGGAGCTGTTTCCGGACGGCCTGAAGGCGACCGCCGACATGATACGGGCGGCGGGGTTCGTGCCCGGATTGTGGTTCGAGATGGAGAACTGCGGCAGCGGATCGGAGGGCTACAGGCTGGTCGATCTACACCTCAAGCGCGACGGTGTTCCGATCACCGTTGGAGGCCGGCGCTTTTGGGATCTTGAGAACCATCGCGCAATCGAGCGGCTCAGCGAGCGCGTTATCGATCTGTTGGAAAGCTGTGGATTTGGCTACCTCAAGGTGGACTACAACGAAACGTTAGGGATCGGCACGGACGGCGCGGAATCTCAGGGTGAGGGACTGCGGCGTCATATTGAAGGGGTGCATCGGTTCTTTAAGCTGATTCGCCGCCGCCTTCCTGATCTCGTTATCGAAAACTGCTCCTCTGGCGGGCATCGTCTCGAACCGTCGATGATCGGCCTGACCGCGATGTCGTCGTTTTCCGACGCGCACGAGGTTGTCGAAATACCGATCGTCGCGGCAAACCTGCATCGCCTGATGCTTCCGCGGCAGTCGCAGATATGGGCCGTGTTGCACCACGCCGACACCGACCGTCGTTTGATCTATAGCCTTGCCGCGACCTTTCTGGGACGCATGTGCCTCTCAGGGGACGTCGATGATCTCGATGAACGCCAGTGGGGGATCGTACACGCCGCGGAGGATTTGTATGCGCGGGCGTCGGCAACCATTAAATACGGCGCGAGCCGGCGCACGGGTGAAACGAGCGCGAGTTGGCGGCATCCGCGTGGGTGGCAAGCGGTGACTCGCGTCGCCGACGATGGGCGGCAGGCGCTTGTCGTTCTCCACGCGTTTGCCAATGCGCCCGCCCAGGTGAGCGTCACGCTGCCGGAAGGGGCATGGAAGATCGTCGGGCAGCTCGGCACGGGCGATCTGGCGAGCGTAGCCGGCAACGCCCTCATCGCGCCTGTCGATGGCGACTTTAGCGGCCGGGCGGTTCTGCTGGCCTCTACGGCTAGCGACACGGCGCCCTAAGCCTTTGTCCGCTCACTTACGCTTCGTGATACAGGATCGGCTTCTCGTCGTCCCTTAACTAAGTCTAGCGGAGCGCTGGAGCCCAGCCGGCTTGAGGCTGCCCAAGCGGCGAGCGCTCTTTATTTGCCAGGGGACCCGCATCTGTTCCTATCAACGATCGTCACCGATAGTGGCGTGGTTTCCGGCCGTGAACGACCGTCCTGAGATGTCAAGCTCCCCATCAATGGGGCTGCCGGATCACGAGAATGCTGGCCGTCTACCGATGAGGCCTGTTCACGGGCTTTCTCAACACAGGCCGGCCCCTTCAGGACCGGCCTCGCGCCGCTGTTAACAGTTATAGCGGCGAGCGCTCTTTATTTGCCGCGCGGCCTTGACATTGGCAACGCTCTAGGATACACTGACCTCGACAACCGCAGATTTGCTTGATGGACAGAATGGGAAGCCGGTGAGAATCCGGCGCTGCCCCGCAACTGTAAGCGTATACGAAACCCGCAAGCGCCACTGTTCTAATCCGCCTGGGCGGACTGGAGTGGGAAGGCGCGGGGAGTAGAGAGACACGCAAGCCAGGAGACCGGGTCCGTCAGGAATATCGACACCACTTCGCGGGAAATTGGTGCGAGACCGGGCGATTTTCGTCCGTCTGGCGCTTCCTGTGACTGACCGTGTCCGGGAGGCGTTTTTTGGTCCGTCCCGGCCGTTTGCAGCTCACTGGCGGCATTCAGCGGGCAGATATTCTCCGGCAGGCAGCGTGCATGCGTTGCCGCTCTCACTCTCCGCGTGGCCGGTATTCCTGACCCCTATTCCCTCATCAATCAGTCCTTTGCAATTGGCCTTTGAGCCTCGCGGTTGCGATTGGAGATCCGATGAATCGCAAGTACAATAGCCTAGCCGTCCTAGTGGCCGCCCTGATGGCGGCCGCGGGCGTCGTGCGAGCCGACGCGCTCGCAACACAACCCTCCGAAGATCAAGAGACTACCGTGGTCGTCACGGCAACGCGCACCAATACGCCGATCGATCAGGTAAGCAGCTCGGTAACCGTAATCACGGCCAAGCAGCTGCAAGAAACCGATCAGCCTTACGTCGTCAATGCGCTGCGGCTGGTTCCCGGCCTGTTTATCAACGAGAGCGGCGGTCCCGGCAAAGTG
Organism: Capsulimonadaceae bacterium; assembly: GCA_031292625.1. Classification (GTDB taxonomy): domain Bacteria; phylum Armatimonadota; class Armatimonadia; order Armatimonadales; family Capsulimonadaceae; genus JARLGU01. Next base: position 253,487 of record JARLGU010000031.1, read on the forward strand.
GCCGAAGTCTTCACGCGCGGCGCACTCTCCGGCAATACGCTCATTATGATCGATGGCGTCCCGGTCAACGATCCGAGCGATGCCGACCGCGGATACGATATGTCGACGCTGACCGTGGACAACGTGGATCGCATAGAGGTCTTGCGCGGCGCGCAGAGCACCTTGTATGGCTCCAACGCGACGGCAGGCGTGATCAACATAATCACTAAGCACGGAAACGGCACGCCGCTCACGCGCGTGACGCTCGACGGCGGCAGCTATGGGACGGCGGACGGCAGCATTGAGAGCGGCGGCAAAGCCGGAAGCTGGGGCTATTCTGCCGCTCTTGCGCAGCACTATACGGCCGGTTGGCCGTCCGCTGCATTGCAGCCTGGCGATTCCGAAAACGACGGCTATCGCAATACGACGTTCTCCGGCCGGGTCGACAAAAAGTTGAGCGATGCGTTGTCACTGGATTTCACGGGGCGCTATGCGGACGCGACGAACCACTACTCGGGATACGGTTCGCTCGACGGCATGACATACCAGGCGATCGACGATGGCCTGCACAAGGCTGACAGCGAGCAAATCACGATGCGCGCTCAGTTGGATTGGCGCCCGGCATCAAGCCCATGGAGCTCGACCGCGGGCGCTTCCGTAAACACGATCAACAAGGATAGCACCGACCAGGGAAGCAGCCCGGTTGACTCGTCCCCTTACGGCCAGAGCAACTCGAATGGCCGCATGTACAAGCTCGATTGGCAGTCCAATTATAAGGCGAGCCACACAAACCTCGTCACTTTCGGCGCTGAGACCGAACAGGATCGCGCCCAATACTACTATCCGGGGACGTCGCCTGCGTTCTACGCCTATAACGGCTACTCCTTTCCCGCGGAGTATGTGTCGCCTCGCAGCATCACAACGGGCAGCGGATATGCGCAGGACCAGATTACATTGTCGCCAGCCTGGTTTCTGACCGTCGGAGCGCGGCTCGACGATCATCAGGAGTTTGGGAAGCAGATGACCTACCGCGCCGGCTCCGACTACCATCTCTGGCGAACGGGGACGACGTTTAAGGCCAACTATGCCACCGGGTTCAAGGCCCCGACTCTCTTCCAGCTTTACGATCCAACCTACGGCAACCCGGCTCTCCGGCCGGAAACGGACAAGTCGTTCGATGCAGGCGTGGAGCAGTCCGTACTGGGCGGTCGCGGGGCAGTCAGCGCGACCTATTTCAACACGCAGTACAAGGACATGATCGTCAACGCTCAATCCTATCCGTTCGCTTACTCCAACCTCCGGACGGCGATGTCGACAGGAGTGGAAGCGGCAGGTTCGTATAAAGTCGCGCGGAAGCTGGATCTGAACCTGAGCTACACCTATACGCACGCCCACGATAACAGCGGCGCTCCGCTGCTTCGGCGGCCAAACGACATGTATGCCGCGAGTCTGCACTACCAGTGGACGAAAAAGCTCAGCTTCAACGCCACGGAACAGACCGTCAGCGATCGCCTGGACACGAACGGCTCGGTTGCGCCGGTGACGCTTTCGACATATACGCTGATTAACCTGGCTGCTCAGTACGATATGAGCCCACGGTACAAGCTCTTCGCTCGCATCGACAACGTAACCAACGCGGACTACGTCGAAGTGTATTCGTATCGCGCTGCAGGGCGCGGAATCTACGGAGGCATCACGGCGGAACTCTAAAGACGTGCGAATGAGTCGAGCCGGGATTCAAGACGGCGCCGCGGCCAATGAGCCGCGGCGCCGTCTTCTTCCAGTTCGCTCATGATTGCGATACGCTAGATACCCGGTACGGCATTGGTCCGGCGATCGCGCGCCGGCGTTAGCTTGCCGGCCCGGTCGTCGCGTTGTCGTCGCCGTCGCCGCGCTCGTTGGGCGGCAGACGGAAGCCGATGTTTGCGGGAAGCCGTGGGTGCTGCTTGTGCGGGTGCGGCATGGAAACGGTGCCCTTGCGGTCGAGCTTTCCCCATCCGACGACGCCTCCCCGGGCGGCGGCGAAGAGCGACTTGAGCACGACGTAGTACATGAGCTGGCGGTAGACGAACCGTTGCAGGAGAAGCCAGCCGAGCAGTTTCTTGTCTTCGTGGTCCAGCTCAAACGCCATCCACGCGCCCGCAAGATCGACGGCTGAGAACAGTCCCCAGTAGGCGATTACATTGACGAGCGCCTGCTGCCCAAGGTCCGCCGATACGAAGCGGCCGTAGAAAAATGTCCACAAAATGGTCAGATCGACGACCGGCGCGAGCGCCTGGAAGCCGATTTGGTAGATCCACAGAGATGGCATCGCGACAAAGCCGAACAGACCGTAGCGGCGGTTGAAGAGAGCGGAGCGGTGCTTCCAGAGGCACTGCAGGGTTCCAAATGCCCACCGGAAGCGCTGCTTGGCGAGATCGCGCAGCGTGTCAGGGGCTTCGGTGAACGCAAGCGCGTCGTTGTCGGTGACGATCTTGTAGCCCATGCGCCGGATCTTAAACGTAAGGTCCGTATCTTCGGCGAGTGTTTCGTTCGAGTACAGGCCAGCGAGGATGACGGCGTCTCGCCGCCAAGCGCCGACCGCTCCCGGCACGACGGTGATGCAGTTGAGCAAGTCATAGGCCCGCCGGTCGAAGTTCTGGCTGGTGATGTACTCGATGGTCTGCCAGATCGTCAGAACGTTGTTCCGGTTGCCGACCTTGACGTTGCCGGATACGGCTCCGATTGCGGGATCGGCGAAATGACGGACGAGCAGCGCGATGGTATTCGGTTGGAAAATGGTATCGGCATCAAGCGCCACGACGATATCCCCGTGACATTCCTTCATGCCAAGGTTCAGCGCCGACGCCTTGCCGCCGTTCTCCTTGCGCAAGACTCGAACGCGAGCGTCGCCGCCGTACGCGGCCTCGACAACGCCCGCGGTGCCATCCTGCGAACCGTCATCGACGACCACGATCTCAAGGTCGGGATAATCGCTGGCCAGGAGGGTCGCGACCGTTCTCTCGACGACTCTGGCTTCGTTGTAGGCTGCGATGACCACGCTGACCGGCGGCTGGAAGCCATCGATGAACGTGCGCGCCTTTTCGGTCTGGCTCTGGCGTCCGGCGAGGACGCCGAGGAACAGAATCCGCCCAATGCCCAACGCGATCGTCGTGAGAAAGACGATGTTCATGACGATGCCGGAGATATAGGTCGTTTGGAACATCGTCCGGTCGAACGCGACGGCGAAGCGCTGACTCTCGGCCACTAGCGGAAAGACGACGCTCTTCGGGCGGCCCATCAGGTCGGACACGCTGACGAAGCGATACCCTTTTTGCTTGAGCGACTGGATGATGACCGGCAAGGCGTCGACGGTTTCCTGCCGGCTCGTGCCTCCCGCATCGTGCAGCAGGATACAGTTGCCGTCCTTGGCCTGCTTGAGCACGGAGGAGATGATTTGCTGCGTGGTAACCTTGGGTTGGCGCCAGTCGGTCGGGTCGATCTTCTCGCCGATGAACGTATAGCCGAGTTCCTGGGCATCGAGCACCGGCTGCAGGTCCATCGGCGTCGACGGCTCGGAGTCGGCAACGTTGGGAGCGCGAAACAGCGTCGTTACGTGTCCGGTAATTGCCTCGATAACCCGCTGAGTGGCATCGAGCTCTAGCCGCATGCGGAGCGGCGTAACCGAATCCACGTGGTCTGGGTGAGTGTACGAATGGTTCCCGATCTCCATTCCGTCACGCCATTCGCGAGCAACAAGCCCGGGGTTTGCTTCGGCTTGCTCGCCAACGACGAAGAATGTTGCCGGGACATGCTCGCGTTTGAGGATATCCAGGATCCGCGGCGTCCATCGCGGATCGGGACCGTCATCGAACGTAAGAGCCACAATCTTGGCGGTGTTCTCTTCCGTCTTCTGATCGACCAGACCGGTACGGCGGATGACATACTGCGACGGGTAGGACTTGAACGTTTCCGCATCGACGTATCCGGAATGCGGATCGATCCCGATTGATCGAACGCCATCCGACTTCTTGCGAACGACGCGCAGCACGTCACCGGCTCCCTCGAATTGCGTGCCGAAATAGTCGAAGCGAACATCGCTTAGCTTCGCTGGACTGAACGTCGCCAGCGATGCAGCCGATTGTTTGCCGAGAAAACTCCAAACGCTGGGATCTTCCGCGCCGAGACGCCAGATCGCGGCGCCCAGAGTGTTGTACTTGCGGGCGTAGCGCATCTGGTTGTAGACCGTGGTCGCGTCCATGAGCCAGACATGGTGTTCGATTGCGGGCGTCGCCTTGTCGCCGTCGTCATCATCCCAGTACGTAAATGTCGGGTTGAGGCTCGTGCGATCGATTCGGATCCTTCCGTCGTCGCCATCTGTCGACTCCTGGGCGGTTTGGACGGCCTGCTGAAAGGTCACTTCCTCGGAATCCGTCGACGTTCCGACCCAGTCGTAGCCATAGCAGCCTAGGCCGATGACGACCTTGTTTGCGGGCACCTGCGACATGAAATCGTCGAGGTGATCCTCATACCAGGACTGGCTTGCGATTGGTCCGGCTTCGGAGCCAGCCGCGTGTTCGTCGTAAAGCATCGGGATCAGGAAATCGTTGACCTGAGAGAGTGCTTCCAGATCGTACGTGTCGCTGTCGGTCTGTATGTCCTGAGTCACGATAAGATGGCGCGGGTGAAAGGCCGTCGCGAGCTCCGACATAAACGCGGTCATTCCATCCTGGTCGTCAGCGTTATCGGTCTCGAAATCGATGTTGATCCCTTGATAACCGCCCTTTAGCACGAAGTGCAATGTCTCGGAGATTACCTTTTTACGCGCAGCTGGAGACGAAAGCACGTCGTGTAGCCAATCCTGCCGAAACTGGTCCGACGCTGGATCGTTATCGTAGTTCTGCAGCACAGGAACAATGGCGACGCCCGCGTTGCGCGCGGCTTCGATCGCCTGGTCGTCGTTCGTTCGGTACAGCGCGTCTTCATCGTCCGCGTCACGCTTTTGAGCGGTGCTTAAATCCTGCACGATGCGGATATCCCCCGGTTTGGGCGCGAGTGCGAGCCAGACCGGCATGACGTGCGTTGTTTGGTCGATGTGCGCCAAAAGGGAATCGAGGCTGGGTTTGTCCGAGTTCAAGTAAAACGCGACGCGCACCGGACCGGCAATGCGTCCCGGCGCGATTGCGGAGGGTGCGATTCCATTGGCGCCGCGATCCCTTTGGATTGCTTGAGCCAACCGCCGCTTAACGGTTTGCAGGGCCGCATCGCGCCGCAACACCGCGCGCAACTCGGTGCGGTCGCGCGGATCGACGCCTGTATGGAAGCGATGGGGGCTTCTCGAAAGCGAATGCGGAGCGCGCACAATGGAGGTCGGGATCGGGATAATCGGCACGTTCGGCGTGCGCAGAATATTGACCAGCAGCGCAAATGCCGATGTCAGCACGACAATGCTCAAGACGATGGCAATGGCTTGAAGAGCATCGCCCCGCTTGTGGGATTCATCGAAGAAAACGGGTTTTGGGTTATTGTTCATGGAGGCGACGCTGCCGAATTCGTTCTTACCTTGCGCAAGCACCATGGCAAGCGCCGCTTTCAATCCGCCAACGAAGCAAAGAGGCGGACTATCACGTTATTTTACAGCGAAAATAGGAAGAAAAATGTTCCTTTGACGATTAATAGAAATGCCGGAGCGCAAGCAAGCTTTAGAGGGCCTATCGAGCGCCGGTATCGGCTATACTAGGCCTATCCCGCGATACGGGTAATCGCTTGATGCAGGCGGTTATCAGACTTTCTTACGCCTATGCAGAAGATTGCGATTGACAATCAGCGCGCCCTCGACAAGCTCTCGCTCGAAGCGCTCACGGTCGTCCAATGCGTGGCGAACCGCCACGATGCCGTTTCAAAGGTGCGCGCGCTCGTCTCGCGCGGCGTGAACCTCGACGCGGCTGCTTCGATTGCAGAGGAGCATGGGGTCGTCCCGGCGTTTTCGCGCGTGCTGCAGCAACTGCCGCCTTGCGACGTGCCAGTGGCTCTTCGCGCCAAACTTCTTACCGCGACGCGTGCGAACGCACTGCGCAACCATCTGCTCATCGGGACAACAAACGAACTGCTTGAGAAATTGCATCGCGCCGGTATCGAAGCGCTCATCTACAAAGGCCCGGCGGTTGCGGCCGCTGTCTATAGCGATCTCTCGCTGCGCTTTATCGGCGACATCGATCTGCTCGTCCGGCGCGTCGATGTTGAAGCTGCGGCGGAAGTGATCGTGGAGGCCGGCTTTGAGCCGATCGCGTCGATCCCAACGGGGGCCGACGCCGCCCGGTTCTTGGACCGTGACTGCGAGCTAGGCTTTAAACGCGGGGCCGATGGTCAACTCGTTGAACTCCACTGGCGCTTCCGGCCAGCGTACTTTGAGCTCCCTCTTGATATCGAACAGTTCTGGACACGAAAGGCCGCTGTTGAACTCGGGGGCTGCGAAACGTTCACGCTTGCGCCAGTAGACCACCTGCTCGTGTTATGTGTTCACGGGGCAAAGCATCGCTGGGATCGACTGCGCTGGATCTGCGACATTGGCGAAATTTTGCGGCGGGACGATTTTGTGGATTGGGATGAGGTCATGCGCGCCGCTCGGACGGCGGGGTGCGAACGCGTCGTCACGCTCGCGGCCTATGTCGCGCATACTTTATTGAGTGCGCCCCTTCCAGTGCCGGTCGTCCGGCATGTTTCCCCTATAATCGGACGATTATCGGACTATGTAATGGAAGAGCTGTTTCATCCCAATCGCGGGTTTAGGGGCGTGGCGAAGCGGGCGTTGTTCAACATCGGACTGCGGGAGCGTCCGGGGACAGCGTTGCGGTACATAGCCGGTCGGGTCCAATGGAGCGCAGGGGAACGGCGGCTTATTGCATCTCGCCGGTCTCAGGAGGGTAATGGGCGTAAGTAGGAAAGCCAAATGAAAATTAACCTGACGAACATTGTGTAATATTTGACGGATATGGGTATAAGGCAAAATCGACCGAAGAAGACAAGGAGAATATGAATGACTGAAGACACAATCCTGCGTGAAGACGCTGCTGAAGTGAAGCAGGAGTACGTGACGCCATCCATAACCTCGTATAGCGAGCAGGAGCTGCTTGCATCCATGCAGGCGTTTGGCGGGTCCGGCAGCCCAGCGCCGATACCATAGCGCCAAACTATCTAGAAGCTGGCCGTCGGCGCGCTCATTGAAACGCGCCGGGCTGTCCTAGAAGAGCGCTAACGCGGTGGCACGGTTACGACTCCTAGAGTGTAAACGTGCCATTTGTTTTATTTGGGCTTGCTGGGGTGCGTGTAATGAATCGATCCCTGTAGTCCACGGGAGTCCGTTTCAACGGACTTCTCGCTCTTTCCAGACGCGCACTTCAGTGCGTGGCGCGATTACGACACACGGTTCCTAGGTATAACCCGCATGGCCCCGTCCTTTTCGTGGAGGAAGATGTTGACGTCCCTAATCAGCGATTCGCATACACTCTTGCCTACTCGCCGCGAGCTCCCGTCGCGCAAAGCAGGAACCGATATTCTGGTCCGGAATACAGATACCGGAAGTATCCACTTCCTAAACCCGACCGCCGCGGTCATCTGGAACTGCTGCGACGGGGCAACTACGGCTGAGCAATGCGCTGAAAGGCTCATCTCGGAGTTTTCAATACCAGCCGGTCATGACATCGCAACGGATATCCGCCAGATCGTGGCAACGCTCGTCGAGAACGGTCTCGTGAATGGGTAGCGCATGCCGAACGGCAAGCCGCCTGCCGGACAATGATTTCGCTGGCTCTTTTTCCATCGCGATCGGCGGTTGGACGTGCTGCTGCGAGATCGACGACGAGGAATTGAGGCAATCGCTAAGCGATGCTTGGTCTCCGTACCGCGCCGCGCCTACTAGTGACGGTGTGCGCCTCGTTGTAAGCGATGCTGGAAGCGGGGCATACCGGGTGTTCGCCGAGAATCGGGAAGGACCGATCGACCTGGGTAACCTGCTCGCGTCCCCAGAAGGCGCCCGCTTTCGCCGGGTTGAGGCCCAGCCGCTGCCGGCATTCGCGGACAGCCTGTTTTCCAACGAGCCGGTCATCGAGTCGAGCGGTGCAAGCCTGCGTGTTTTTACAAGAGAGCGCATGGCCCATTACGCCATGCTCGTCATCATCTGGCTGAGCATGGCGGAGGGCGGCTTGATCTGTCTCCATTCGGCGGTTTGCGCCGTCGACGAACACGCAATCGTACTGGCGGGACCGAGCGGCAGCGGAAAGAGCACATTGGCCTGGGCGCTAGACCGCCTGGGCGCCGCGTGCTGTACGGACGAGTGGTTGTTTCTTCGTCGAGAGGGCGGCCCACTGATCCCGCTTCCGCGATCGATCTCGCTGCGTCCCGAAGGCGCTCGCCTGCTTGGCGTCCAGCCGGAGCCGTCACGGCTCTATGAATCGCGGCCGGGCGACGTCAAAATCGCAACGGAGCGGAAAGGGAGGCTGCGCTCTTTCGACGGTCCAGCGAACGTCTACTTCCTGTCCGGCTTTGCAGCGTCGCCGCGCATCACCGCCGCATCGCCTGCGGAATCGTTGCGGCGGCTGCTTGGCATCTTGGGGACCGGAGATGATGATATGAACGCGCGTATCGACACGGCCCTTGCGCTGACGGAGCGATTTCGCTGTTGGTTGCTGGAGGTCGGAGATCCCTCCGAGACCGCGCGAACGCTAATCCGGCGGGGCGATGCGCGATGAAGACGGATGATATGTCCAACGTGACCGGGTTGCCGGTCAATCCGGCGCACCTGGCGGCCGCATGCGATCTCTGGCGATCGGAGGGACGGTTCATCTGGGCGACGATTCACGGCGGCAGCATGACTCCGACGATCCTGCCCGGTCAGAAGATCCAACTCCACTTTACGCATAGCGGCTTGAAACCGGGCCAGATCATTGCATATCAGCGGGACGAACGAATTGTGGTCCACCGGTTAATCGCCATCGACGGCGATCCGGCAACGGGCGCGGCGCAGTATGTTTGTCTCGGGGATGGCAATGCCGCCAACGATGCCCCCGTGCGTCTGCAGGACATTGCCGGCCTTGTCACGAAGGTTGCGCCGGCGCCGTTCTTGCGCAGGGTGGTTTTGGCTGTCGCCCATCCTCGGCGGCATTTGCGCTTTTTCCTTCGGCGAGCCGCGATGGGGCCGTGCCCCCCGATCCCGCGCGAGCTCGGCTCGCCGGGATAACGTCCGCGCCCACCGCTTATTCCCCGTCGTTTGCCGCTAGTTTTGCCAACTCGCTGGCCAGGCCCGTGTACGTGCCGGGCGTCAGCGTGCGCATCCGCTGCTTATCGGCATCGGGCAGTTCAAGGGTGTCGATGAACCGGCGCATCTCCTCAGGGCCGATGGACGCTCCGCGGGTGAGCTCCTTGAGCTTCTCGTACGGGTTTTCGTGGCCGGCCTTGCGCATCACGGTTTGGATTGCCTCGCCGAGCACGACCCAGTTCTCGTCCAGATCCTTCGCCATTGCGTCGGAGTTGACGGTCAGTTTGGAGAGCCCCCTCGCAAGAGAGCTGAGCGCGATCAGCGTGTGCGCGATGCCGACCCCGATGTTGCGCAGGGCGGACGAATCCGTGAGATCGCGCTGGAGACGCGAAACGGGGAGCTTGCCGGCCAGGTGATCGAGAAGCGCGTTCGCGACGCCGAGGTTTGCCTCGGCGTTCTCAAAATCGATTGGGTTCACTTTATGCGGCATCGTGGACGATCCGACTTCGCCTGCGATGACGCGCTGTTTGAAGTAGCCGAGCGAAATATACGCCCAGATGTCTCGCGCGAAATCGATCGTGATCGAGTTAAATCGCATCAGCGCATGGAAGCACTCGGCGAGATAGTCATGCGGCTCGATTTGGGTTGTCAGCGGGTTGTAGGTGAGCCCGAGGGATTCCACGAACTCCTGGGCGATGCGCGGCCAAGGAAGGTCTGGGTATGCCGCTGTATGCGCGTTCCAGTTGCCCACCGCGCCGTTGATCTTGCCGAGATATTCCTGCGCGGCGATCCCTTTGAGCTGCCTGTTCCAACGCATTACGAAGACGGCCAGCTCCTTGCCGAGCGTGGTCGGCGATGCCGGCTGCCCGTGGGTTCGCGCGAGCATCGGCTGCTCCGCGAGTTCAACGGCCAGCGCCGCGACGGACGCAACGACTCCGCGCGCCGCCGGGAGGAAGATCACCTCGATGCCGCCCTTGAGCATCAACGCGTGGGCGAGGTTATTGATGTCCTCCGACGTGCACGCGAAATGCACCCACTCCTTGACGTCAGCCAGCGACGATGCGGCAAGGCGCTCCTTGATGTAATATTCGACCGCCTTGACATCGTGATTCGTCGTCGTCTCGATCTGCTTGACGCGTTCGGCGGCCCCGCTGTCGAAGGCATCCGCGATCGACTGGGCTAGCGCGGTTTCATCGGCGGTGAACGGGCGCACCTGCGGGATGTGGGGATTCGACGAAAGCGCCAATAGCCACGCGATTTCAACGCGCACGCGGTGCTTGATCAGCGCGGATTCGGAGAAGAACGCCGATGCGGGCGCGGTTTGACGAGCGTAGCGCCCGTCGATGGGCGAGATGGCCTGGAGCGACATATACGGAACCTTTCCAATGAGAATACCGCTTCATTCTACCCGCAGGCAGGCCGGCGGACGAAGGAAGGCGCTTGCGTTGGCGTGGGCATTGAAGCGGGGCGGACGGCGGCGCTTACCGTCCCCGGCCGCTGCGCGTGGAGCGGAGGCGGGATTTGACGCGCCGGCCGCTGTGCCCGTCAGAGTGGGCGGGGGGCTGAGCCGGCAACGTGCTGTGCGCGGTCACGATGGATGCGGCAGGCCGTGTGGGCGGCGTGCCGGTTTCGCGGGTGACTGGCGGGACAGGTTTGTGCGGCGTGCGGGAGCCTGGATCGGTTCCGCAAACCACCACCTGGTTTCGCCCCTCTTCCTTGGCGACGTAGAGGGCATTGTCCGCCGCTTCCTTGAGTTCTGTTGGAGACGCCGCATCCCTGGGGTATCCGGCGACCCCGACGCTGACGGTCATTGGGAAGCCGATCTCGTCGCGCATCGACTCGAGAAATCCCGATATCCGGCGTGCGACCGACGCCGCGGATTCGGGCGGCGTGGCAGGCATGAGCCAAACGAATTCATCGCCTCCAAGTCGTGCGACGATGTCGTTCTCACGCGCCTGATTCTCGAGAATGTAGGCGAGCTGCCGCAAGACGCGATCGCCGACCGCGTGGCCCTGCGTGTCGTTGACCTGTTTGAAGTGGTCGACATCGATGATGGCCAGCGAGACGACATCCGAGCGGCGCTTTGCAAAGCCGATTCTCTGGCGCAACGCCGCTTCAAAGAAGGAACGGTTATAGAGGTTCGTTAAATGGTCTTTGCGCGAGTGGTCCAGAATGTGTTCGAGCTGGCGGTTTAAGCGCAAGAGAGTTTCGCGGATTGAGCTTTGAACGACCGTGGTCGGCTGGAAGCCTTTTGTGACGAGTTCGCTTGTGAGGCCGATCACGAAGGTGCAGACTTCGTCTCCCGCCGCGACACAACTGGTTTCGATGCACGTGATCGGGTCGGCGTCTTCAGCATCCTCGGCATTCAGGCCGACGGAGTCATCGCCTACTGCCTGACGCATCGACGCCATGAGGCCGGTAAAAAAGCCGCGAGCGTAGTCGCAGGAATTGCCGTGGCGAGTTCCCTGTTGATGAAACATCCAGCCTTCGATGCTGTCGGTGGCGGAAATTTTCGCCCAGCTTTCGTCGAACTGCATCTCATCGACGTCGAAATTGCCGTAGCCGCCCATGCCAAACATAGCGACGCCTTGACGGAATCCCGCCTCGTTGGCTTCGACGGCGCCCGACTGGAGAAAGGAAGCGACCAGACGTTCGGCGCTGGCGTAGCCAGCCCTCTGGCAGATTTCGGATTCAGCCTCGATACCGACTTCTTGGGCCAGTTGTTCCCGGTACGAAAAGAATCCCCCAAGCGCGTCCATTAGGAAGACTCTTGAATTACCGACCTCAACCCAGCCTGGCTTCCGTAGTGCCAGAATTTGCGGCGGGCTAGTATGCGCCATCGTCATATGACCAGTTTCTCGAAGGTCAACATCGAGCAAATTGGGGCCCCCTAAGGCCGAGATGAGTGGCGGGTACGACACTTTCGTATCCAGCCAACGCGGGAATACTTTCGCGACGGCTACTAATCACGTATTATATCTCAAACGATCACAAAGACAGTACGCATCTTCATAGTGAGCATCGACCTATTCACTACGCCGCAACGGTGATCAGAAGTATCCGAAGAAGCTGAAGCGCTCTTGATTTTGACATCTAATGAATCATTCAGAGCAATTCTCCGCTATCACGTTGAGTCATGCAAATGCCATGCCAAAGCATCCTCGCATGGAGACTCCCCTCGGAAAAACCGGCAAATTTACCAGGCGTCGCGTTCGCGCCTTCTCTGATCGAAGCATATTTTATCCGTCAAAAAAAAGCCGCGGCAAATAGCCGCGGCTGGTCGTGCCGGGATCTAGGCTACACGAAGATTAGATACGGAAGCTCGATGATCTCCTTCAACCGGGCGAGGAAGGCCGCTGCGGGAGCGCCGTCCGTGATCCGGTGATCGAACGACAGGCACAGGTTCATCATTGGGCGAACTTGCGGGACGCCGTCGATTGGTACGATCTTGTCCTTAATCGCGCAGACGCCAAGGATGGCGCACTGCGGCGGATTGATAACCGGGTTGAAGTTCTCCACGCCAAAGTTGCCGATGTTGGTGATGCTGAACGTTCCGCCAACCATTTCGTCGAGACCCAGTTTGCCGTCGCGAGCCTTTGCGGCGAGCGACTTAATCTCCGTGCTGATTTCGTGTAGCGACTTTGTCTGCGCATCGCGCAGAGTCGGAACGATCAGACCGCCTTCGCCGAGCGATACGGCGATGCCCAGGTGGACCGGCCTGTACTGGGTAATCTTGCCGTCGACAAGGGTGCTGTTGATCACCGGATGCTCCGTTAACGCCGTTGCCGCGGCGCGGGCGATAATGTCGGTGAAAGTGATCCGGACGCCGTAGGTCTTTTCGACGGACGGAAGCACCTGCTTGCGCATGCGTGTCGCCTCGGTCATGTCCACGCCGATCGTCAGCGTGACATGCGGCGCGGTGGATGCGCTGCGCGCGACGTTGTCGGCGATCATCTTTCGCATGCCGGTCAACGGGATAACGCGGATGATATCGTCTTCGGCGCTTGCCGGTTTGGCTGCGGCGGCCGGCGCAGGCGCGGGAGCGGATGCGCGGCGGATATCGTCGGCGACCACCTTGCCCGCGTATCCCGATCCGGAGCCCGCCAGCGCGGCGAGATCGACTCCGGCGTCGGCGGCCAATTTCTGGGCGAGCGGGGTTACCTTGCCTGCCTTCTTCGCGGCGATCAGTTCCTCGTTAAAGGCGAGAACGTCCGCTTCGACAATCCGGCCATCGATTCCGCTGCCGCGTCCCGCGAGAGCGCTAACCTCGACGCCGAGTTCCTCGGCGACGCGTCTGGCGCGAGGCGACGCGAAAATTCGTCCCTGCTCTCCGGCGGGCTGTTGGGCGGCCGCTGGCGCAGGGGTGGGGGCCGCTTCGGCTCGCGTTGCAGCCGGCTCAGGCGCGGAGCCCGCTCCGCCAGCAAGGATATCGTCGATGGCTTCGCCCGCGGCCGCGATGACTGCAAGGAGGCCGCCGACCGGTGCGATCTCGTCGACCGGCACGATAATCTTGCGCAGAATGCCGGAGCCGGGTGCTTCTTGCTCGAAATCGGCCTTGTCGGTCATGACATTGTAAAGCGGCTCGCCTTTTTCGACCAGGTCGCCTTCCTTCTTATGCCATGCGGTGATTGTGCCCTCTTCCATCGATTGGCCGAGCGCCAGGAGTTCAACTCGGGTTGCCATATCTTCGTAATCGTCCTTTCGGTTTACCCGGCCGTTGCCGGGCGTCTATCGGTTTCTGGTCGGACGGGCGCTAACGGCGGGGAGAGGCGGCGAAGGAGGGTCGAACGGCGCTCCGGCCCAAACCGGGCGTCAGGCGGCTTTTGCGGATCGAGCGCGGAGGCTGCCCGGTCCTATCGTTCGGCGAACTCGCGCCGGGCCTCGCGTTCACGGTCCTTCGCGGCGATGTTCTCTCGCTTGTCGTAGAGCTTTCTTCCGCGCGCCACGCCAATTTCGACTTTTGCGCGGCCCTTTGAAAAGTAAAGCTTCGTCGGGACCAGTGTCAGTCCTTTTTCTTGAATGCTGGATTGTATTCGAATGATTTGCCAGTTGTGCAACAGCAGCTTCCGTGTCCGCAACGGTTCGACGTTGTAGATGTTGCCCTGCTCGTACGGCGAGATGTGCATGTTAAACAGCCAGACCTCGCGTTCCTGAATCCGGCAATAGGCCTCGGCCAGGTTGGCGCGGCCCAGCCTGAGGGACTTAACTTCCGTCCCCGTCAGCACGATCCCCGCCTCGAACTTCTCGCCGATCTCGTACTCATGAAACGCGCGGCGGTTCAGGAGCGAGAGCGGCTTTCGGGCGCTATTGTCTTTCTTAGCTGCCATCGCTCGTATTATAACAGAAGAGATACGAAAAGTGAAGGGTTTCGGGTGGTTTTGTTTTGCTTCTTTTACTTTCGTTTCACCGAAACGCCGCGCGCGGAGCGGGCAGGAACACCCAGGCTTGATGTCGGCCAGCGATAGAGAGTCAGTTGCTCCGGGACGCGCGCGTCCAGCACGGCAAACTCCCCGAGACGAGTTCTCACGAGGCGCAGCGCGGACAATTCACCGGCGCCGCCGGGGAGACGCGGGCTGACCTCGATCGGGCGAAGCAAACGGCCGTTGTGGGCGTCCATTGCCAGGAGTCTTACCGGACCTGCGCTTTCGGTTTCGCTTGCGAGAGCAGCAGGCTTCTCGGCTGCGAATAAGAGGATCTGACCGCCGGCAGTCACGCGCGCGATGAAAGCATGATGCGCCGGGTCGAGCGCGGCTGGGAGCGGCACACTCCAGCGAACGGACCGCGATGGCTTCATCACATTGTCGATGCACATAATGGAGGCGGCGCCTGAGCATGTCGCGGCGAGGAAAAGCGTGTCGGCGCCGGGATCGTAGACCAAGCTGTAGGTGTCCGTAATCGCGGCCAGCGGCGCGAGGTCGAAATTCACCGGATCCGCGTAGTGCGGCACGCCCATTTTGTCAAATTGACTGACTGCGATGCGCGTGAGCGACGTATTGTGCGAAATCCAGATCGCGCCTTGCTTGTCGATTGCAAGGAGTTGTCCTCGCAGATCGACGCCGTTGAGCGGGGCGAATTCGGCCGGCTCAAAATGTCCGTTGCCATTGCCGTCCGTTGCGATGCGCCACGTAAGAGGAGGGTTCGCATCGCCCGCAGTGTGTTTGGCGGGCGGCCAGGAGGCATCGCCGCCGGGCAATCCTGCGATCAACGCTGCCGGGATCGCAATTTCGCCGTCCGCGCCGCCTTTGTTAAAGCGGTAAACCGCGAGGAAGTTGCCCGATGTCCCCGCGACAAATAGATAGGGAGCCTTATTGATGTGACGCACCCAGACGCGCTCAGGCGAGCCCGCAAAGACCGCGCGCGGATCATCGGGGAAGCGGAAGCGGTCGAGCGTGTATCCATTGTATGACCAGGCGTAGCCTTGCTTGGAATAGTCGTAAAGCAAGTGCCGGTCCGCCGTGTAGATGTCGGTCGCGATCTGTGGGTCGAAATCGGCGCCATTGTCCGTGATCACGGAAATAGCCTTCCAGCGAAAACGTCCGGTGGCGAGCGAAAAACATTTCAGCGCCGCGCCGTCATGCCAGGCGTCCGGCTCGGATTGCGGCCGGTCCAAGCCGGCGTCGCACGATGCGACGTAAAGGTAGCCGGTATCGTCCACTCCCAGGCCGCAAGGGCCGTTTAGCTTAACGGCGTCCGCCTGGCCCGCCCGCTTTGCATACATGCCGCGCGCTCGCCCGATCGTACGCAGAGCTGTTGTCGGCGTGCCTACGAGTTTTCCAAGGTCGTATACCTTAATGTTTTGATCTGGACCATTGTCCGCGACGATTAGGAGATTGTGTTCAGGATCGGCGGTCAACGCCTGAACCTTTGTACCGGCTTGCAGAGTAATGGCGTGTGGCTGGCGGATCCCTGACGGATCGAAACAAACCAGCGTCGTGTTGTTTAGAACAGCGTCGTGTTGTTCGACCCAGAGCTGGCCGGAGGCATCGACTGCTGCGTGACCAGGGTGGGGCACATCGAACCATCCCATCGGCGCCATGGTATCCGGATTGTAGACGCGTACGATGTTCTCGTCCGTCGATGGAATGAACAGGGCTCCTTCGCCCGCCGCGATCGAGGAAATCCGCGCTTGTCCGACCGGGAGAAAAACTCTCTTTGTCGACGTCGAGTCCGGCCCTGGGACCTCGTAAGGGGCGGGTTTTCCATCCAGCGTGAGCCGAAGAATGCCGTTCGTTGCGCCTGAGCGGTCCCGGCACGTAATGAACACGTATTTGGAGTTGCCGCTGATCGCTCCGCCGTCGGCGAGGACGGCCTCCGTCAGCGCGGTTACAGGTTGCCGGCGCGGGCGGTAGATATCGACCCGGCCGCGCGAGGAGTAAGTGTAACATGTGCCATCGGATGCAACATAAAGCCCACGGACATCGGTCGCGACAATATTGCGCAGCGGAATCGGCGCAGACTTTGCGGGCTGCCATGTCGCAACGCGTGCCGATCCGTTTACGGAGACGGCTACGGCGTAAAGCGCCGTGAAGGCAATAATTGCGCGCGCAACGGAAATCATGGGTCGCATCCTCTCTAGTCTAGCGGGCGATGCAGGCAGCATCTCTCCACGGTGCGCCGCGGAAAAAACGCCCTCAGCGCGGCCCCTCTCGGCGGCGCCTAGCGATGTATTGTGATGAGCGAGCGATTCTTAACACAGACAACGCTCGAAGCAGGCTGACAACCATTTTACTCCAATCTTTTGAGATTTAAGTCTTTTAAATGAGCCTATACAAAGAACGCGCTTTTAAGCACACGATCATTTTGTTGTTGGCCGACGTGGCCGCCTGCGATGCATTGGCGCATGGCAGCGGGCCCAGCGTGCCGGACGAACACTGTTGCGCAATCATATTTTCGCATGTCGCGTTCGCGTTGCGTCCGTCGCGCTTCGTACGGTAGAATAGACCTCGCATGAAGCACAAGATTATTACGGTTTTTGGCACGCGGCCCGACGCGATCAAGATGGCGCCCGTCGTCAAGGCGCTGCAGCGCCGATCGGATGCCTGCGAACTGCGCGTCGCCGTGACCGGGCAGCATCGTGAGATGCTGGACCAGGTCTTGCGGGCCTTCGACATCGTTCCCGATCACGACCTCGCGATCATGGCGCCCGGGCAAACGCTGGCGGGCATTACGGCGCGCGCGATGACGGGGCTCGACGCTTACTTCGCGGCGGAGAAGCCGGATGCGGTGATCGCCCAGGGCGACACGACGACGACATTCGTGGCGGCTCTTGCGGCCTTCTATCATCGCGCCGCGTTTGGTCACGTTGAGGCGGGACTGCGCACGGGCAATAAGTTCGATCCGTTTCCCGAAGAGATGAACCGCCTGCTGACGACGCGTCTAACGACGCTGCATTTCCCACCTACGCAAGAGGCGGCTGAAAACCTGCGAGCCGAGAAGGTCGCCGAGGAGACGATCGTAGTCACTGGGAATACCGTGATCGATGCGCTGTTGGCGACCGCGGCGAAGGAACACGCGGCGGATGATCCTGCCGTCTCCGAAGCCATTGCCGATCCCCGGCGTGTAATCCTGGTGACCGCGCACCGGCGCGAGAACTGGGGCGAACCGATGGCGCGGATTTGCCGTGCGATTCGCGACGTTGCGACAGGCCGCGAGGATGTGCTGGTCGTCTTCTCGCTGCATCGAAACCCGGTCGTGCGCGAAACCGTCGTCCCGATCCTCGGCGACCTGCCTAACGTGCGCTTGATCGAGCCGCCTGATTACGTCCCGTTCGTCAAGCTGATGCAGAAGGCGACGCTGATTTTGACGGACAGCGGGGGCGTTCAGGAAGAAGCGCCGTCGCTTGCCAAGCCGGTTCTCGTGATGCGCGAGACGACCGAGCGGCCAGAGGGCCTCACGGCGGGAGTCACGCGCCTGGTCGGCACCGATATCGCGACGATCGTGCGCGAGACCAACACGCTCCTCGATGATCCCGCAGCGTACGATCGCATGGCAAGATCCGTTTCGCCTTACGGCGACGGTCACGCCGCCGACCGGATCGTCGACTCCATGCTGGCATATCTCAGGTCGCGGTAAGTCGTGCGGAAGAAGAACCAGGACCGCTCGCCGTGGAGGCTTGCCTCGAGCCGGCTGGGCTGCTGTCTACTCGGTTGGACCATGTAGACGGCCGGCATAAAGCCTCACGCGCAACACGATGCGTTCGCGAGCGAACGACGACGTTGGATCCGAGCTCTTTGCCGAACCGGCATGCAAACAAATATCCCGTCGCGTAGGGAACGGTTCCAACACGCGACGCTGGGAGCTTCAAGGGCTTGGCGGCGAGTCTCTGGTCGTTGACAATTACGCAAACGGCGTCATCTTCGACAGCGCCTTTCGGGATGTGCGGACGGCGATTTCGTCGCGGATGCATTGACGCTCGATGAGGCTGTTGAACGCCGCGCGCTCGGGCCCGCGTACGATCGCTTGCTCGTGCGCTTCTTGCAGCGCCACCGGGTAGCCCATTCCTTTCCGGACTTGATCGAGCACGAGTGCGTGCAGATTATCGACGAGGGCGGGGTTTGCGGCAATCCAGAGCGGCGTTTCGACGCGCGCGATTTCCTGTCCGGCGTTTACGTAGAAGAAGCCGATCCGGTAGCCGTCCGGGTCATCGTATTGGCGATTTCTCGCGGCCTTGTCGTACTCATCCAATACCTTTGATTGGCTTTCAAACACCGTTGAGCGCTGGCCATCCCCGAGCGTGCGTTCAAAAAGAGCTGCGTCCGTGAGGCGGCTGAATCCTCCGGCGGGAAGTTTGCCGACAGGGTAGTCCTTATACTTTAGCGTGCCTTCCGGGTACAGCGAGACCTTGAGGGCGTTGACGACCTCTCGGGATCTCGGGCGTGACAGGTAGCTGGCGACAAGCGCTCCCGTTGCCTTTGCCGCGGCGAAGAGGTCGATCAGATCGCTGACCGATTGCGCTCTTGTGCGGCTTTGATCGCCTTTGTCCCCCTCTTGCGCCCAGAGAATGAGCGTTCCATCCGCCAGCGCAAGGACGGCGTCGCGGTCCGCGTGCGCGTCGACAAGCGCCTTGAGAGCCTGCGTCTCGTGCTGTTGCCGCCTGGCCGAAACCTGGGCGTCGCCGATATACGAGAGGTCGCCCTCGGGGCCGTCCATCAACAGATCCGCCTCTTTGTAGAACAGCTTGGCGGACGATGTGAGCGTCGCGCGTTCGCCGCTGCCGTAGTGGATGACGACTTTGCCTGTGTTGACGACATAGTACGGCAGCACGGAATGGCGGTCGAGCGGGATCTGTGAGCCGTCGGCCGCGACGACCGTATAAAGCGGCGGCGTTTCGGGTGGGGCGATGGGGTCGGCGATCGGTTGGTCGACGCGAATGGGAATGCCGTTAAGCCAAGGCGTATCGGCTGTCTTGATCCGATGGACAAGCGCCGCCCACTCCTCGCCGCTCTTGGTCGCCTGAGCGATTGCGGTATCCATCTGCTCCGCGCGAAGTCTCCAGTCTTGCTGCGCTTCGGCGCTGAGATTCGCTAATTCGCCTACGATTTGGCCTAGCTCCAACATGTCGAAAGTGTACCACAGGGCGGGGACCGGTTGGGTGCGCCGCCCCATTAAGGGAGGCGGGCGGTCCTAAACTCAGCGCCGGACGTAAACGACCATGTCCGGCAGCGAGACGCGCACGTGACGGTAGCGACCCAGAACGACCGGCGGCGTGTCGAGGTGAGCAGCGCCGCGTCGCGCGGGCAGGTCCATTGCGACAATCATGGCGGGTTGACGGCGCGCGAGGATGTTATAAAGCGGGCTGTCCGGCGACATCCAGGCGACATCGGTAACGCCGCCGTGGTCTTTATACCTAATGGGCATTCGCGCGACATCGCGATCGACGAGACCACGCGTATCGAGGAAGCGCCGGTCCAGATCGACATAGGGACCGTAGCCCATTTCGGAGTAGGCGATCAGGTCGTTAGGGCGCGTGTGGGTTTTGATATAGCCGGCGACCGCGATCCACGACTGCGCGTATGTGCCTTCGGAAATCAGCGCCCGGTCCTCCGTCGAGTAGCCGATCGATCTCCACGAATGGTGGGGCGAGCGCAGGTTGGCGGCGAGCAACGTAAGGACGGCAACGCTCGCCGAGAGAGAAAAGACGATCGCGGCGCGCTTGCCCGTCCATGTTCCGGTAAGCCAGCGGATTCCCATCGCCTGGGCGACCGCGAAGAACGGCAGCATCGGCGTCATGAACCGCCAGCCCGGCATCCAGTCTCCGCCTGCCTTGAGCACGAATACGATCGCCGACAAAACGAAGGCGAGCAGCAAGACGCCCTCGAATCGCCGGCGCACGCTCCACCAACCGGCGATTGCCAGGCCATAAAACAGCGGGACGAATGTGAGCCTTCCCGCGAGCGACGGCGGCGTCATTCCCGTGGGGTGCGAAAGATAGTCGATGCCCGCCGGGATAGCGTTCGCTAGAAGCGATAGTTTGGCGTAGTATGTGTTCGGCAACAGCGTTCCGTAGTAAAAATACCGAAGGGCGAAGAGGAGAGCGACCGGGATCGCGACGAGTGCGAGCCAGCGAATCGTAAAGGAAGCGCCGCGGCGGTTGCGGCGCCCGTCTGCTCCTCGGATCGCGGCCATGACCAGCACGATCAGCATGGCGTCCGGCCGCGCGAGAATGCACAGGAATGCGTGGATCGCGGACCTGGCGCCGTCCGCCGCGTCCCGTTCGCGAAGGAACTGGCGAAACGTCAACAGGAGCAGGTAGCCGTAGAGGCTTGTCTCAAGGCCATTGACGGCCGCGACCGCAAAGTTGATGTTGAGCGCCGCGAGAATTTGCGCCAGCACGGCTTCGCGCTCAGAAAGGCCGAAGTCGCGTGCCAGCAGCCTCGTTTGTACGACGGCGAGGACGGCAAAGAGCAACCCGAGCAGCTTGGCTTTGAAAAGCATGCCGACGGATGGGAGCACGCTTGAGAGCACGCAACAGACCAACAGATGCAGCGGGCTCGAATATCCTTCCACGCGATCGCCGATGTTGAATACGGGACCGTGTCCGGCCAGCACATTTGCGGCATAGCGGAAAGTGATAAACGGGTCGTCTTGTGTTTCAGCGAATACAAAGAGGGCGTTGACGAGAAGCACGATAAAAGGGATAAGCCGTCCGAGCCGATTGATGACGGGGGCGGCTGGCAGCTTGCGAGCGTATCTCGGCGCGCCGGTTGCGTCCCGGTGGGAAATGGATGGCGCGCTGAGGGCGGCAAATGTGACGGGAGTGATTATCCAATTAGCCAAACTGTTAATCTCTCTGCGGTAAGGTCAGTACGAATCGGCAGGCCGCGCACCTTGCTTCAGAACTTTGCGTGTCCTTGTCGTTAGTGTAATTAATTCTGTATCCTATCAGGTACTCGTTATCATTAACTTGTGCAAGCCCCGCCTGGGCGAGGGGTCATTGCTACGCCGCCAGTCCCTCGCGGGAGCGCTTTGGCGCAAAGCGAGGCAGGAATAAGCGGACCGGGCGACCGAATGCTATGGCAATGCAACGGGATCAACCAGAGGCGGCCGTGGTGCGTATGCGCGCCTTTGTGATTGGGATTATCGGCGCGGCGATTACAGGCGTGTTAGTGACCTGGGCGGAGCTGGTTTTATCGGGAGTGAGGATTGGCTATCTGCAGCTCCCGCCGGCGGCGATCGCTGGATTGCTTCTCGCGCTGGCCCTCTCGACCGGCATGAAGCGCCTGCTGGGCGAGCGATGCTCACTGAGCGCCGGTGAAATCGCGGTCGTATATGTCATGTGCGTCGTCGCCGCGATGACGTCATCGCATGGGATTCTGCAAAAACTAATCCCCCTGTTGGTCGCGCCAAATTATGCCGCCGATCGCTCCAATAACTGGGCGAGCCTGTTTTTCGCGCATATTCCGTCGTGGTCGATGCCATGGAATACGCACGGCGCGGCTCAGCAGCCCGTCGCGAAGGCGTTTTACGAAGGCCTGGCGAGCGGCCGGGGCGTGCCGTGGGCGGCATGGACGGTTCCGTGTTTGTTCTGGGGCTTGTTTCTCTCGCTTGTGATGGGGGCAATGTTCTGCCTGGCCGTGATTCTCAGGCGTCAGTGGGCGGATAACGAGAGGCTGTCCTTTCCGCTGGCGCGGCTTCCGCTTGAGATTCTTGGGCAGGCGTCCCCGGATCCTTCCGTCGAAGCGACGGAATCGTTTTGGCGCAACCCCGTAATGTGGATCGGCGTGGCGATCCCGGTTCTTTTGTACGGCATAGACTGGCTGCACGAATTTTTCCCCGCCGTCCCGCTGATCGCGACATCGGTGACGCTCAACGACTACCTCATCGCGGCCCCCAAACCGTGGAGCGAACTCGACTACACGCCGCTGATATTTTCGTTCGCTGCGCTTGGGTTCTTCTATCTGCTGCCGACGGACATTTTGTTGTCGATCTGGTTCTTCTTCCTGCTCGCTCGTTCGGAGCAGATGGTTGCGGTAACGTTCAATATGGATACGCCGCGAATGCCGATGCAAAATGTGTACCTTTTCCAGGGATATCAAACGCTTGGGGCGTACCTCGTCTTCGGCGGTTACCTGATTTGGATCGCCCGGCCGCATCTGGCTCGCGTTTGGGCGCAAGCGACGGCTCCGGGCGCTCCGGCGGATGGCGAGATGCTCTCTTATCGCCACGCCGTCTGGGGGCTTGTGAGCTTCCTGTGCGGCGCCGCGGCGCTCTTGGTTGTGTTGGGAATGTCGCCCTGGTTTGCTGCGATAGAGCTGATTGGGGGCATTCTGGTTATTGGACTCGTGATGGCTCGCTCGACCGCCGAGGCCGGGATGCTGATGACCGAGACGACCTGGTCGCCGATCGATTTCTGCGCGATGTTCGGCGGCCTGCATGGCGTCGGCGCGTCCAACCTTGCGCTTGCGCCGTTTGTCGACCATCTCATCGTGCACGATCAACGGGGGCTTTTGTTGACCGGCATTTTGGACAGCGCGCAAATCGGCAGGGGGATCGGAGTGCGCGCGAGGACTCTTCTCATCGCCCTTGTTACCGGGATCGTCGTCGCCCTCGCGGTGGCTGGGCCGCTGCAGATCTGGCTGCCGTACAATTACGGCGGGCAGAAAATGGACTACTGGATGGAGAGCCTCAGTCCGCAAAGCCAGTTCACGCGCTATGCATCCGCGCTGGTCCCGGGGGCGGTTACTTTGCAGGAGCCGTGGCAGGCTTCCGTCTTCTTTACGATTGGGGCATTAACAACGTGGGGCCTTGTGGCGATGCGATCGATGTTCTACTGGTGGCCGCTGCATCCGCTTGGTTTCGCTCTGGCCGGTTCCTGGTCTTCGATCCAATTCTGGTTTCCATGCCTGGTTGCATGGGTTCTTAAATCGTTGACCGTGCGCTATGGGGGCTTGTCGTTTTACACGAGGGCGCGTCCGTTCTTCCTGGGGCTGATCGTCGGAGAGTTCGGCATGGCTGTCCTATCGGTTCTGGCCAGCGTGGTCGCGTTTCAGGCAAGCCACGGACAGGCGCATATCCCGACCCCGCCGTTCCCGTGGCAATAGCGCGAATCTCCGCGACGCATGCCCGATTTCGTGGAACTCATCGGTCGCCAAATGCCGTATACTTGATGGAGGACTTGGGCAAAGCGCGTCCGCGGGGACCTGGCGGGTGGTGCGGATGGAAATGGCTGATACGACTATATCAAGATCCAGGGACTGTATGCTCTGATACGCTTGCCGAGCCAGCCGGCCGTCGTTCACAAGGTTCATCGCGTCGGCTTCCACGGCAAGCAGGTAAAATTGCGTGTTTTTTGCCGTTGTCCCTTGCGCGGGGTCGTGAAAACTCCGTATAATTGCCGTACGTTTAGAATGTTCGGAATGCGGGAAAAAGCGTAAATAACGCTGGGCTCGCTTTCTACAATAAGCCGATTAGCAATGACGCTCTCAAGGTTTGTTCCTATCCGTCCCTGTCACGCTTCCTCGCGTCCCATGGCGGCTTTCGGTGCGTCGTTGTCCCCGGCCTATTCTCATGTAACCTGTCAGGCATGCACGTCGATTGCCGCTAACTTGCTCGCAGCTGGATCTCTTCCAGGAGAATTCTATGACCACATCTCGCGAATATGATGCGAAGGACAAAGGCATTGCCCGTGCCGTCGACGAAGACGATCTGGACAACGTCATTGCAGCGGAGGGAATACCCGGACCGGCTGCGCGAAAGCAATATTGTCGATTGGTGATTTTGCGGGATACATTGATCCGGCTTGCTGCCGGCATTCCGAGCGCAAGCCGTAGTTGCGGCTCGTCGTCGATGGATTGGTTGCGCGCGGAGCGTCGCCAGATGCACCGGGAGCAATCCACGCAGTTGACGGGCTGCCGGCGCATCCATGGATCCCATCTCGCGCAGCAATCGCTTCAACCTCACTGACGCGAATGATCGGCTTGAGCGGTGGTCGCTAACAGACCGCCGCTTTTTTCATGCCCCTGATTCTTGCCTTCCGTTTGATTGCGGACGCGCATCCGGGCGCGGTCCGGCGGGCTTATAGCCTGGCGGCGTCAAGGTGTACGCGGCGATCGGGCGGGGCGCGGAGACCGGCGCGGCGAGGGGCGTCAAGAGGAACGAAACGTAGCGGGTACCGATATGGCCTTGTCCAACGATCTGCCCTTTATTGTTTATGGCTCTGGCGACATCGAGGGTGATGATGCCACGGGGGATCAGGTGATTGAGGTTCGTCTGGTGTCCATTATCGAATAGCATTGCGCGCGTATCGTAGCCATCCCGCACGGTCCCGGCCATTTGTCCGAAGTCGTTGATCGAATCCGCCGAAAGAACCGCCGCCGTGCCGTCGATCGAAGGGATCTTACTGACATCGACGATCGTACCGCGTCGCCAAAGAAACGCATGGTTGAGTTCCGTGCGCGTGGTAGCTGAGCCGACGATGTCGCCGACATCGTTGAGCGCCGATGCGACGGCATCCGCGCCGCCCAACGTCCCAAGGCGAAGTGTGCGTCCTCCGGTCAACACGTAGCTCTGCGCGCCGGCCACCAGCAAAATGTCGCCGCTTGACGCGACGCCGACCGCGCGATCGAACTGATCGAGAAGCCTGGGTGAATCCCATTCTCCGTTTCTGCGCCATGTTGCCGCGACCACGTGGCCGTTTGGCAGCGTAACGCTTCCGGCCGCGATGCCATTCTTGTTGATTGCGTAAACGGCGCAAGAGCCCCCGTCTACTGGCTCCAGGAGCCGCAGGGTTCCGTCCTTCCAAACAAACGCCTGCTGCGGCCGTGCGACTGACGAGGCGTTCCCGGCGATTTCGCCCGCGTTGTCGATTGCGACCGCTTCGCTGAACGTGCTCCCGGCGGGAGGGTCGACTTCGTTGTACTTGCCGTGGCGGAACAGGAATCCGTGCCAGCTCGGTTTGACGCCGTGGGCCGTTCTTTCGATCGAGACGCCGACCACGACGCCTGCGTCGTTGATGGCTCGCGCTTCGAGAAAGAACTTGTGCTTGGGATCCTCGAGTATCGTGACTCGATAGCGAGGCGCATAAGCTACGGCGCCGCGAGCATTTAGCGGAGCTGTAAGGGGGGCGCTGCCCGCGTCGCGAGAAACCGCAAAGCAAATGGCCGTCAAGAGAATCAAGGTGGAGACAAAATATCGCATGGTTGCAGGATGTTATTGTATCCCAAAATGGCGGCAAACTGCGCCGCTGCGTTCATGATGACTTGTGCCGCGCCGCCTCGAACTCCTCGATGTCCCAGCTAAGTCATGTCGTAACGGTCTGAATATTATATTAAATAATGGGTCGTATGAAGGAACATACTGTAAAATAAATTAGGTCGAAAAGAGGATATCGAACCTTAGGCGATTGCAGGATGCGCGAGAGCACCGCATTGGGCTAAGCTTCGACAACGGTTACAGGGTGAAGGCATCCGGATAAGAGATCACCGCAATGGTGACAGTTGACCATACAGTGCTCGACGGGCTCGCCTCTACGCTTACGACGGAGGAATGGAGCCGCGCGTTAGCGGAACTTTCGTCGGCGGCGGATGAATGGCTCTGCGTCCTCGACCGGGACGGCCGTTTGCTCTTCGCAAACACGGCGTTTCGTGAGGCTGTTGGGCGACCAATGGCTGAACTTCTAAGCGTCAACCTGAGCGACCTTTTGCAACCTGAGAACGAGCGGATTCGGCAGCTCGTCGCGGATGCGGTTGCACGCAGCCGCGTCGACGGCATCCTGCGAGTTCAACCCGGCGATACTCTTCGGACATACAGATTTGTCTTTTCCCATGTCGTCGATCAAAGCGGCAAGGCATCGTACGTGCTCTGCGCCGCGAAGGACCTTACGGACCTTCTGGCCGCCGGTGACGATCTCGGCGTTTATCGCGGCGTGCTGGAGAGCATCACGGATGGCGTCTACGTTCTGGATGCCGGCTACAGGATCAAGTACGCGAATGAGCGGGCCGCATCGCACTTTGGCGCGAAGGAGGACATCATCGGCCGCCGCCTGCAAGACTGTATCCCGGGCCGTATTGGTTCTCCAAGTTTTCGCGACGTGATGCAAGCGATGCATGAGCATACGGAGACGACCTGCATTGTGGAGGGCCCTGGTCCGTCGTGGCTAGACGTTCATATCTTCCCGGCCGGCAACGATCTCGTCGTTTATTTTCGGGACATCACGGACGCCAAGAATGCTGACGATGCGCGACGCCGCCTCGCCGCGATCGTAGAATCCACGACGGACGCGATCATCGGCAAGGATATGAACGGCATCATTTTGAGTTGGAACCTTGGGGCGGCACTTTTGTACGGCTATACGGCGGCGGAGGTAATCGGCAAGTCGATTTCGCTTCTACTGCCCGATGATATGACAGACGATCTATACGGGATAATGGCGTTGTTGCGTCGAGGAGAGAAGGTTATTGGGCGCCGGACGCGCCGCCGGTGCAAGGATGGGCGAATCGTGGATGTTTCTTTGACAATCGCGCCAATTGCGGACGACGAAGGGGTTGTGGTGGGGGCGTCGACGATTGCGCGCGATATCACGCCGCAAATGCGGCACGAAGCGCAGCTCCGCGAAGCGGCCGACTTTGCGATACGCGTTCTGGACCATCTCATTTCGCTGGTCGCCGTCCTGGACCCAGCCGGACATGTCGTCGAGATCAACCGGGCGGCGCTTGAAGCCGCGAGGCTCGATCGGGATCAGCTCGTCGGCGCACGGCTCGATCGGCTGTACTGCTTTCTCTATGACGACGGGCTTTGCGAGAAAGTACGCAAGGCGGTGGAAGACGTTGCGAGGGGCGGCGTCAGACGTTTCGACTTGCGCGCCGAGCTTGTCCCAGGGCGATTTACCGACATCGACTTCTCGCTTGCTCCCATGACCGATTCCGCGGGCAAGATAACGCATCTCATTGCGTCCGGAGTCGACATTACGGATCGAAAGCAAGCTGAACGCGAGTTGGCGAGCGCGCTCGAACGAGAGCGCCATATCGCCGCGACGCTGCAGCGTTCTTTGCTTCAGATGCCGCCGTCCAACTCGTTCGCTGGTCTCGAAGTCGCTACGATGTACGAAGCGGCGTCCGCGGACATGGAAATCGGCGGAGACTTCGTCGACGCTGTCTCCCTTCCGGATCACCGCGTTGCGCTGATCGTCGGCGACGTCTCCGGAAAGGGATTGGCGGCGGCCGCAAGGACGGCGGAGATTAAGTACACCCTGCGAGCGTTTCTGCAAGAGAATTGCGGCGCGGCCGCTGCAATCGCGCGCCTAAACACATTTCTCTGCGAGCAGGTTGCTTACGACATTGACGCGCAATATGGCTTCGTCGCGCTGTCGCTTGCAATCGTCGATCCGCGCACCGGCCTCTGCGAGTTCGCTCGCGCCGGAACCGAGCCGCCCGTGCTGGCGACGGCGTCTGGCAACATCGAAATCGTGCAAGCCGAAGGAATGCCGCTCGGAGTGGATCCGCTGGCAACGTTCACGACGGCTTGCTTGACGATGGGATACGGCGACACGATAATGATGGTGACCGATGGTCTCACGGAATCGCGCCGTGGATCCAGTTTCTTTGGAATTGAAGGCCTTTGCGAAGTGATACGGCGTGTTAGCTCACACCGGTCGCTCCGGGTTGCGGCAGACTCATGTCTCGAAGCGTCCCGCTTGTTCTCGGGCGGCGTCCTGAGCGACGACGCTTGCATACTCCTCGCGCGACGCAAGTAGGAAGATGCAACGAGCGGCGCGGTCATCTTATGGACGGCGCAGACTCAGCTTCTTAGCGGCGACGCCCTCAACGTAGACCGGCTCGGCAACGGCGTTGAGGGTAATAACTCCGCCGGCGGCTCGAATGGGAGCGACGTCTCCCATGTAGCCGATCAGCCGTGCGGGCGCGGCTTCGACAGGAAGCGTAACGGTAGCGCTGCCGCCATGCGCCTTCCAAATGGCCACGACGGTTTTTCCAGCCCGATCGAACGCGTAGGCATGGACGTCCTTCGGCAATCCGGAGAGGGCGCCGATCGTTTTCGTACCCTCCAGCACCCGTGTCATTGCGGCGCACGCCATGAACTCTGGCTTGGGCGCGACGCTGATAGCCCCGAAATTGGGGTTGGGCATGGTCAAATTGAAGGTGAGGCCGAAGCCGCACTCGCCGCCATAGTCGGATGTGTAGAAGAAGTACGTGGTGTCCGCTCCTTCGCCTAGTAGGATGATGTGTCCGCGTACAAGATACGCCGATATCGTACGCAGAAGGTTAGGGTCGGCGAGCGCATAGCTGCCTTTATAGTCGAGACCCCACTCGCTCTGTATGATGCGCGCTCCGGGCTTTAGGTACTTGCGCGCAAGCGACTTTACTTCGCGCATGTCCTCAATCACCTTCTGGTCTTCCGGCGCCTGAATTTCGCCCGGCGCTGGCGGGTGGTTGGGATCCCCTTCGCCCGTATAGTACGCATGCGTCGCGAATCCGTCGAGGCTATTGCCCAGGCCGAGCGGCAGCATCGTATGCAGCCATTCCACCGTCTTGTCGAATACCCCGGTTCCCGGTCCAAGAACTTGCGCCGATGGATCGCCCCGGTGCAAGGCGGCATACGCATGCGAGGCCATCTCAACATACTCTGCCGGAGCGCCTTTCCAGTGCCAATCCGGCTCCCAGGATGTCTGGTACCAGTTGTGCTCCATCGTTGGGAAATAGGTCCGGCGCAAAGAGCCCATGTGCCGCGCGATCCGCTCGGTAACGGCCTCGAACTGCGCGGGATCTTTTGGCGGATACGCTTGTGAGTCGATCGTTGCGCCAAGCGTCGCAGGCTGAGATGGCGGGATTGCCATCGCCCATCGAGGAACGCCGTGGGTCGTCGTCAGGTAGCTCATGCCATGAAGACCCGCGCTGACCAACTCGCCCCCTAGCACGGGATGGGCGTCTGGCGCAAACTGGCCCGCATGCATGGGCTCCAACTGATCCCAGCTCATCGGAAAGTTCACCCATCGGGCGCCTAAAGCCGAGAACAAAGGATCGTACGGATCGCCGACGAGGCGCTTGCCGGACTTAAGGAACGTCGTTCCTTGCATGCCAAAGCGGGAATCGTCCGCGTGCTTGAGCGGCAGCGCGGCGATTGCGGGGAGGACGCCAAACGAGACCATGTTTTCGGGGCGGCTTCCGGCGGCGCTGAAGACGAGCCCACTGCCCCTCATCGATCCGCTGAGCGCATAATATCCCGCCGGCAGCACGCCAATGTCGATCGCGGAGTCCCACGAACCGCTCGCCTCTGGCGCCGCTAAGGTTCCCTTCCGGACGGCTTTGCCAGTGTAATCCTGTACGACCCAGTCCAGCGTGTCAGCGCCGCCTTTTGCGCGCGTCGCCTGTACGTGCAACCTGATGTTCGCCCCCGCCTGCGCGATGTTGAAGCGGGGCGCGCTCTCAAGCCAACCGTCGAGCCGGTCGGATGTCTTTACGACCGCCTTGTCGAGCACAATGTTGTCCAGCCAGCAGAGCCCCTGGTCGCCCTGGCCGTTGCGCTGGAACGTAATCTTTGCGATCGGCCCTGCGGCGGGATCGGAGTTGTCGGCGTCCATGAAGAGCGGAACCGAAAGCGCGCCATTGGCGACGCGCAAGCTGAACTTCTTGCCCTGTTGGTCGATTGTTACGGTGATCGTCGTCCACGGATCGGCAGCGCCGGGGATTGTGGTTTGCGTGTAGCGGTCGCCGTTCTTGACTCCCCACTGGCCGTTGCCATCGTGGTAAACCTGTGCGATGGTCTTCCCGGCGGCGTCGGAGAAGTAGATGATTAACTTTTGCGTCGCATTCGGGCCGCCATCGGGTTTGGCGGTGAACTTCAGATCAACGTGCGCGTTGAACTTTTCAAAGCCGGCCATTGATGGCACGTCGACGCTGGCCGTGCTGTAGGGGAACGCGAGCGAGACGGCTTTGCCGTGGCCTTCGCAAGGCTCGACGGTCGCGGACCCTGCGGTAACCTTCCAGCCCGCCTGGCCGTTAACCGTGCCGTCCTGCATTGTGTCGAACGATTCTGAGTATGTTGCCGTGTTCGTTGCTGATTTTGGCTTGTTGAACAGGATACGCGTCGACCGCCTTGTGCCGTCCGAGCGCGTGATAAGCTGGAACGATGCCGTCGCTTCCGCATCTACCGGGATATCCGCGCTAGACGACTGCCATTGCCGGTTCGCGAACGGGCCGGAATCGGTCGTGTACCATCGCGTCGTGCTGACCTGCGGAACGGACGGTTTTTTTGTGACGATATCCGCCGCGAATCGGTAGGGCTCGGGGACATCCCAGGCCGCCTCGTGGGAGTGGACAAGGCGGGGGAGCATTAACTGCTCCGCGTTGCTTCCAAGCAGGTCGATCGTTTTTTGCCACGGAGCAGGCGAGAAGTTCTTGTCGTTCGTGCTTGCCACGAATAGCATCGGCGTCCTGACGCCCGGTAGAAACTGCGCTGGATCCCACGTGCTTGAAATATGACAGGCAGCATCGGATTCGTTCATGAAACCGTGGCCATAAATGGGGATCGCGAATGCGAACCGGTTGTCGACGCTCATTGCCAGGCACGTCCAGATCGATCCCCACGAGATGCCGCAAATGCCGATCTTGTCCGGGTTTACGTCGTTTCTCGAACGGAGATAAGAGGCCGCTTCAATGGCGTCGGCGACCGCGTAGAATGGAAACTGGTCGGTAATTGCGGGACCGGACGTGCCAAGCGTCGGACCAGGGTGGGGGCTTGGTTGCCGCAGTTTTGGATTGCCGGCATCCGGTTCGCGCCCCTCTAGATCCATTGCGATCGCGGCAAATCCGGCCTTGTTCCAGCGCCGCACCCACTCCGCAAAGGCCGTACCGCCCCCGCCGTGGACGAGGACGACCCCGGGCCATCCTCCGGACGGGGCTTTTCCTTCCGGCTCTCCAAAGTACGCGAAGACCCATGCCGGCTGGCCGTGATAGTCGGGGGCCTTGTAATATAAGGCCTTTACGCCTGCTGGCGCTGCGTTTGGGCAATCCATTACGGCAGGCGCTTGACGAAGCGGGGCCAAGTCCCAGATCGCCTCGGGAGACGCTTGTGCGCGCATGTTAGGAATGGCGATTGAGAGAAGCGCCAGAACAGGCGCGATACCAAATGTGAGAATATTCTTCATGATCCGGGGCACCCCGTCGATGGATAGAAACAGGGCGACTTCGTGTTGTATGTATTGACGAAAACCTGTCCCACCGTCTTTGACTTGGCGTGAAAATCTGCCCACAGGATGTTTGTGAAGCCCGTGTGGCGCTGGATCGGCGGCGTATAGAGCGACGAATTGTACGCCCCCGTCGCGCCGGCGCCGAGCGTTGTATCCATCGTATGCCAATCGAGCATTATGATGGGTTCCGAGTTCGGATTCTGGATTGCAGGCCATTGCGATGGATCGACTCCCGGCGTAGGGATCGCTCCGCTGTCGGCGACGAGCAGAGTTGCCGCGGGGATCGCCACCTGGGAGCAATTCAATCCGGCCGTGCCGGTCGTGGTGGACGCGAAGTTAATGTTCATGGCGTAGCTGACCGGGTACGCGACATTGCCGGAGTGCGCGGTGACGAGGTCGTCCGGGCACAACATGACCGTCTTGCTTTTAACGTAGGGCATAATGATGTCCGGCCACTCCGTGTACGGCGAAACGCTGTATGTCAGCATCGGGAACGTCTCGTCATAATCCGTGGTATATTGGCTCATAGCGAGACCAAGCTGCTTCAGATTGCTCAGACACGTGGACTGCCGGGCCTTCTCCCGAGCGGTCGCAAATACGGGAAATAGAATTGCTGCTAGAATTGCAATAATCGCTATTACAACGAGTAACTCAATAAGCGTGAAGCCTATTCCTCTTTGCTTTCGTACCTTTTTGTTCATTGTCTTCCTCCGCGTTAAAGAATGCCGCACTTTGCAGATCATGGCTGCGCTTCGCCAACGGTCGATGCGCGAACGACGAGCTTGACCGGCGTTTGGATTGTTTGGTGCGGCATATCGCCCTGTTCCAACCTTGCGAGAAGCCGCAGCGCCGCGCTTTTCCCCATGAGTCTTGGCTGCTGATCGACGCTCGTCAGTTCCATCACCATCGCGATCTCCTGGTTGCCGTATCCGACGAGGGCCACATCGTCCGGCGTGCTCAGGTTCAGCTCGCGAAGAGCCCGGACGGTATAGCCGAGCATGTGGTCGTTCGCGGCGATTAACGCCGTCGGACGGTTTGGCTGCCTGAGGAGTTCGAGAGCAAGGTTGGCGATCTCGTCGCCGGCTCCGGCGGGTGGCGCGTAAAGTTCGGGCATGACGTCCAGCCCCGCTGCCGTCATCGCGCGAATGTAGCCGTTGATGCGCGCGTCCGCGGTTGTGCCCTTCCAGGGAGCCGGAAGATAGGCGATCCGGCTGTGACCGAATGACTTCAGGTGATTGACCGCCAGGGCGAGCCCCTGCGAATCGTCGCTCACGACGCAGTCTACGGTGCTGTGCGCATAGGCGTCGTCGACCACCACGCACGGCAGCCTTTCGGCGACCGCTTCGTTAAGGCACAGCGGCTGCGTCATGTCTTCGTAGAACCCGCCGACCAGCAGAATCGCGTCCACGCGATGGTTCATCATGAAGCTGATTCGCGACGCGCGCGCTTTGTGGTCGGTTTCGGAGGCGGTAAGAAGAAGCGAATAGCCGTGCTCTTCAAGCACTTCTTGAGCGCCAAGGACGATATCAGCGTGGTAGCGGCTGCCCAGGAACGAAACGAAGACGCCGATCGTATTGGTCCGGCCCTTAAGGAGCGCCTTCGCGAGGCTGTTCGGGCGGTAGCCAACTTTGCGGGCGGCCGCTAGGACGCGCTCGCGAGTCTCGTCCGACACAAGGCCTGCGCTTTTGCCGTTGAGGACATACGACACGGTCGCCTGCGAAACGCTTGCGGCGCGCGCGACATCGATGCTGCTCGGTTTTCGTGGACTGGTCTCTGGCATTGATCACCTTATACCTATAAGGTAACACGGCCGAGGCCATTTGTCAAGCGAGGGGGGCGAACTAAGCAAGTTATTTGTGAAGATCTGGAATTGTGAATGACTGCGGACAGATAATCTTTGCCCCAAAGAAGGGCTAAAACCGCGAACTAGATCATTCCTTACGTGGGGCTCGTTGACGCCAGCGAATCCGCGTTGCTCGGCGACGCGAACGGGCCTACCCCGGCAGCAAATCGCGAGGGTGCGTAAGCCGAATCGCCTGGAGGCGCCCGCGGCGTACTGCGGCGGGACTACATTGTGCTGAACGTGAGCTGATAGCGCGCGCCGTTGCCATCCGTCATGCTCGACGTTCCCGCGGCATACGCCCACGGACTGTTGTACACGGCGTTCTTGTAGGGCGTACATGCGCTCCAGCCGTTCGAGACGTAATTGCCAACCGTCCACTTGACGTGTCCGTCCACCATCAAATAGTTGGAGCCGCCGGAGTGGATGCCAGCCGGAAGCGACGAGTTGCCGGTCGTGAACGGCATCGCCAGAGGGCCTGTTGCGAAGATGGCGGGGCTAATCGATTGCCAGAGCGCGTCTCCGTTCGTGTCAGCGCTGTAGTTCTCGAGCAAGGGGTTCTTGTTATTGATCTGTCCGCCATTGATCTCGACAAGTACGATCGTAAGCGATGGCGCCGTAAACTTTGTCGTTGGCACGGAGATGTTCCCCCAGGAATTCTGCGATGCCCCCAGACAGGAGGAGTAGCTAAACGTGCCGTTATAAGCGTAGGAAAGAAGGTAGCCGGTCGTAGCGGTGATCTTCGTCTGATCGTCCGGGCAGGCGTAAACGCCGGTGGACTTGGTGTATGGATAGGTTGCGCTGACCCATTCACTCGCGTTATAGGGCAGCACCTCGTCGTAATCCTGCGCGTACTGTAGGAACGCGATGCCGAGTTGCTTTTCGTTGCTCGCGCACGTCGATTGGCGCGCCTTTTCGCGGGCCGTCGCGAATACGGGAAATAGTATTGCCGCTAAAATAGCGATGATCGCGATAACAATTAACAATTCGATAAGCGTGAAGCCTGTACGGCGGGCTTTCATATTTGTCCCTTTCCAAGACTGCCTGAGAGTCAAACGAACGTTAGAGTGAACAATCTCTACATGACAATATAGAGATATTAACACGTAAATCGCGACTTGTCAACGCACTTTTTGTGCCGAAATGACTAAAACCGCGCCGGTGTAAGCGATGGGGGCAATACTTGGCTTGGTTGAAAGCGGACGGGTTCGCCTTCGGCTCGGCGCGCCGTGGTCCATCGCGTGGACGTATTCAATGGAATGTGGCGCCGGTCGTAGCGGGGTAGTGGGTTGCAAGCGGGCGAATTATGCCGAAAATGAGCCTGGGAACAGACTATCCGTGCGGCGCGAGCGCGAACTTGGTCAGGTTTACGAGGATGTCCGGCGGAGTTGAGGTCAGCATGCTGGGGGCGTTGGGATTCTTGGCCGCCGCCCGATCGATGCGCTCGAAGATCGTGTCAAAGAGGTCTTCTGGGATGTTAAGCGCGGGAGTGAGGCGGACGACTCGTTTCGAGCTAAGGCTCAGGTTAGCCTGGACGCCGTAAGCATGGAGCATGCGCAGCGCGAGGACCCCGCTGAACTCGCCGATCAACTCGTCCGCGAACGGAATATGCACCGGCGACACCGGGCGGAACTGCAGCGCCATGAGCATGCCCCGGCCACGCACCGCCTCGATCAGTTTCGGATAGGAATCGCGCAGCTTCGTCAGGCGCGCGAGGCCGCGCTCGCCGAGAATACGCGAGCGTTCGGGCAGGTTATCTTCCACCAGCAATTCCAGCGATTTCAGTCCCACGGCCATCGAGAGCGAATTGCCGCCAAACGTGTTCGAGTGGCGCTTGCAGCTCATGCCGGCGAGCATTTTGCCGAAAATCTCTCGCCGGGCAATGGTCGCCCCGATCGGCGTCAGCCCGCCGCCAAGAGGCTTTGCCAGCGCGATAACGTCCGGTTCGAGACCGTCGGCAATGGATGCGAACCACTCGCCGCATCGTCCGAGGCCAGTCTGGATCTCGTCAGCGACAATGATAATTCCGTGTTTGCGGCAGATGTCGCCGATCCCCTTGAGGTAGCCCTCCGGCGGAATGATGACGCCCGCCTCGCCCTGGACGGGCTCAATAAACACTGCCGCGATCCGGTCGGGGCCGTTCGATCGAACAGCCTTTGCGAAGGCGCGCAGGTCTCCATACGGGACGGTCACAATGCCGGGCATGAGCGGGCGGAACGGGTCCTGGTATTCGGCATTTGGCGTCAGCGAGAGCGGCGCGTACGTCTTGCCATGGTATGCGCCCGTAAAGTTAATGATGCGCGCCGCTTTGGGGCGGGCCATGCGGGCAAACTTAATAGCCGTCTCGATCGCCTCCGCGCCGCTGTTCGAAAAAAAGACGCGCGAGTCAGAATGGCTGGGCGCGAAGCGAGCTAGCAGCGACACGAGGTTCTGCTCCAGCGCCGCCCGCCAGGGCGACGCGGCCTGTTGCGGGAGGCCAGGCGACTGCGAACGCGCGAGGTAAGCTTCGACGAACTCGATAAGCGGCGGATAGCGGTCGCCGAAAGGCAATGCCGCGTAGCCGCCTGCATTGATCCGCCGGATGCCGCGCGCGTCTTCGTGTTCCCAAGGCGTCACCGCCCGAAACGGTCCAGCGACCCCGGTGATCTCAAGGACACGGATAAGATCGGCGTTGCCGTAGGTCTTCTCCGCGTTGAGGACATGGGCAGCTGGTAAGCGATTGTCGAGGACATCGCTCGCGCTAATGGGCAAGGTAATTGTTGGTGATTTCATGGTTGGTTAGCGAACCGCTGGTGAGCAATACGAACTGACGGTTCACGATTTCAGCTCTGCAAGCCTGCTTGGTCCAGGGACGCAGGACGATCGATGTTGGCAGACCTGCTTCGACGAAATGCGCGCCCTATCCCCCGCGGCGCAAAAACTCAGCCCTATGGACGATCGTACTCGATCGCATAGGATATAACGACGCTCGCGGAGACCGTGAGCTCCTGCGTCTGTATCGGCGTCGGCGTTGCTCCGCCAGGCGCGGCATCGGCGGAACGCGCGGCGAAAAGAATCGGCTGAGGGCGCGCCGGCGTCGATTCGTCGACGCTGAGCAGGCGGCCGACGTGGACTCCGGCGGCTCCGGCAACCAGATCGGCTTTGGCTCGAGCGTTGCGAATCGCCTCGATCAGGGCAAGCCCTTCGTTCTTTGAGCGGTCGCTCATGTCGAAGCTAATCCCGCTAACCGACGTCGCGCCCGCGGCAACCGCCTTATCGAGGATCAAGCCGGCCTTGCTCACATCGCGCAGCGTCACCTTGATCGTGTTGCTCGCCTGATATCCAACGAGCGCGGCGGGCGTGGTGCGGTAATCGTAGGATGGCTCCACGGTATACCACTGAGTTTCGATATCGCGGTCGGCGATCTGCGAGCGGCGCAGCACCTCGATAACACCCTGCGTCTTCGTCGCGTTGTTCGCCACCGCGGTTGTTTGGACGCGGTCTAGCGTGACGAGTTGGATCGTGGCGTAGGCGATGTCAGGTTTAACCTTAAGCTCGCCCGTGCCCGTAACGGTGATCGCATTACTGAGCGGCGCGCCCTCGACGGACGCGCCCATTGCGACGCCTGCAATCGAAAGAGTCACGATCGAGATCGCGGCTGCCATAGCTGCCGAAAACGCGCGCTTCATCGCTGCTTTACCTCCTCGTGACCGCTGAGGCAGGGTGCTGGCTGCTCAGTCGATCTCTTCGTCAGGAATATCGAAGTTCGCCCAAACATTTTGCACGTCATCGTGCTCTTCGAGCAGATCCATCAAGCGAAGAACCTGCTTGGCTTCTTGCCCGCTGATCTGCACCGTATTGAGCGGGATCATCTGACGCTCCGCGGAGGAGTACTTAATGCCCGCCACTTCGAGCGCCTGCTGAACCGTGATCAAATCGCCAGGATCCGTCGAGATCTCAAAACCGCCATCTTCCTGCGTCGTGACATCGTCGGCGCCCGCTTCGATTGCCGCCTCCATAAGCGCATCTTCCTCGATGACGCCGGGATCGATCGTGATAACGCCCTTTGGCTCAAACAGGTAGCCGACGCTGCCAGCTTCTCCGAGGCGTCCGCCCGTCTTCGTAAAGAAGGACCGGACATCCGCGACCGTGCGCTGCCGGTTGTCGGTCATGCACTCCACGAGAATGGCGACTCCGCCCGAGGCGTAGCCTTCGTAAGTGATCTCATCATAGATCGCGCCTTCGACTTCTCCGGTGCCGCGCTGGATGGCGCGCTTGATGTTGTCGGCGGGCATGGACGCTTCGCGCGCCTTCTGGACAGCGTAGCGCAGACGAATGTTGGAATCGGGATTCCCTCCGCCTGAGCGAGCCGCGACAATGATGTCGCGGGCGAGGCGAGTGAACGTTTTGCCGCGCTCGGCGTCCATCTTGCCTTTCTTAAGACGAATGTTATGCCATTTAGAGTGGCCTGACATGGATAAACAATGCTCCTTTGACGTCCGAATTCTAGCCTGCATCGCCTCCTAATGTCAAGGCGGCGCTGCATAGGGAGAAAGCAGGGCCGCGGTCCGGCGCTTAGCGCCGCCTATGCGCGCCTCTCGCGCGCGCGAACAACATATGAATTGAAGGCCAAATTCGTCAAAGGACAACGAATATTAAAAAAGTATTAAGAAAAGCGCGTCAGGGACTAGACAAGCGTGGTCCAGATCGCCATAATCAAAACCCGTCGCCCAATGAAAATCGGCGCGATGGACGGCTGGAAACGAGAGCCGAACACGGTCGGAAAAAATTAAATTCTTGAACCTGCTCGAAATCTGGTTTTCGCTGTCATAATAGTAAATTGTCGCTCGGACAAACGGCCGCTTATGCGAAGGTGCAGGGACTGGCTGAGAGTGATAACAAGTTTTAAAAATTGACAGTAAGGGGATTGACTTTCCTGCGAAAGTGAAGTAGAATATCCCCTGTCTCGCAAAGCTGATAGAGAAAAGCAAAACCTCCGCGCTGTAGGGTAACCGAGTGGAGAGTGAGAGATGCTTAGTCAGATCTCTTTCTCGAAACGACGTTAACTTACGTTGCGTGGTTTTTTAGTCTCTCATCAGTCTTGCTTGGAATTGTTGCTCCGCCAATGGCCTCTCCTGCGAAACTGCAGAGATCGGCCAGGAGCGACGGCCCGGTTGAAAATAAAAAGGCGAAAGGTATTGACAACGACGCGAAAGCGAAGTACAATACCCCTCGTCGAACCAAGACCGATAGAGAGCAACTAAACCTCCGCGCTGTAGGGTAACCGAGTGGAGAGTGAGAGATGCTTAGTGAGATCTCTCTCTCTACAACAACGTTAACTTACGTTGCGTGGTTTTTTATTGCCGATTGGTCGGGCATAAGCCTGGGCGTTGAACATTGAAAACTAAATAGTGGAAGCGTGTAACAACTTTTGAGCGTACTTCGATCGAGCAATCGATCTAGAGTAAAGTAAATGTAAGTCGGGAAGGCAATCGCGAGCCGCCACTGGCGGATCGCAAAAAGCTAGTCGTGACGCAAGTCGCGACGACAAGCTCTTCACGAAGTCCAGTTTAAGGCGCAAGTTTTAAGCTGGCTCCATTCATGGAGAGTTTGATCCTGGCTCAGGACGAACGCTTGCGGCGTGCCTAAGAAATGCAAGTCGAACGGGGGCTTCGGCCCTAGTGGCGAACGGTCGCGTAACACGTGGGCAACCTGCCCTGAAGCGGGGGACA
>JARLGU010000032.1 GCA_031292625.1 Capsulimonadaceae bacterium
GTATGTCGCCGCCGTCCCCGAGTACGTCGTCGGGTTTCCGTTGCCGTCGAAGCTGTCCGTCGAAAGCTGGTTGTCCGCGTTGTAGCTCAGCCCCGCGTTGTTCCTCAGCGTCGTCGGGTTGCCCGCGCCGTCGTAGGCGTTCGTGTACGTGTAACCAACGCCCCGTGTGGAGGACTCGCCTAACAGCTCGAATGCACCGTCGTAGGTGTCCGCGTTGTGCTACTTTGAGACGTTTGGTTTCGCTGCGAGTTCGGCAAGGCGCTTGCGAGCTATGTCGCCTTCATGACCAGGGCCAGGATCGAGCGCTGACACTTTTTCCCAAGTTCCTTTAGCCTTTTGAGTCTGTCCAGCTGCATTATATGCCGCAGCGAGATTCAACCAGATCCACGCATTATTCGGCATCTGTTGAGAGAGCATTTCAAGGTAAGGAACCGCCTCGGGCAGACGATTATGCGAAAAGTAGTAATTATAAAGAGAGTATGCGAGCGACTGATCTTTTGGATGAAATGTCAGGCCCGTTTTGTACGCCGCTAATGCATTGTCGTCCTGGTGCACCAGCACGTAGGCAGTACCAAGGAGCGAATAGTTACATTTCCACGGATTGATCTCAGCCAATTTCGTCAAACAGTCGACTGCTTCCTCGGGCTTGTTATGGCTAACAGAGTAGTTTGCAAGAGCTTCGTAACATTCCGGTTCCGCTGAACTCGTCTCAATTCCCTTCTTGTACGTACTGATCGCATTATTATCCTGGTGCAGGCGTTCGTACGACTCCCCCTTCCACCGATAATAGTTTGCGGTCGGCGAGAGTTCGATTAATCTCTGATACCACTTGATCGATTGATCGAACTTCTGGTTGGAATAGCACAATGACGCTAGACAACAGATTGCCTCCTCGTAGTTCGGAGAAATACTGATCGCTTTTGAATAATACGCTTGTGCTTGATCAAACTCGCCGCAATCTGAGCAGATTCGTCCCGCGCAGTAATATCCTTCCGCATAGTCTGGCCTGAGTCTAATGTATCGCTGCGCCAAATCCTTTCTCGCCTTGATCTGGCTCGGATCACGGTGGTTCCAAGACATAATTAATGCCGCACTCATTGAGTCTGGATCATCGTCAGGGGCCATGACGTACGATTGGACATCAAGGTCCAGGTTCTTAAGCAGATCAGCGGCGTCGCTTGAGTCATCCTTTACAGCCGATAGCGCATAATAAGCGGCCACAAATTCGCGATGATATAAGCACGAGTGCTTCTTCACTCGGCGCACAAATCTGACAACAGCCTCTGGAGTGCCTCCCCATTTTGGTTGATACATCTCCAAACCCCAATAGGCACACTGCATATTTTCGGGGTCCAAGCTGAGCGCTTTATCGAGCGAAAGACTTGCAGTCATAGAGAGCCCACCAAAGGAACATGCAACTGCAAGCTCATGGAGTGCATCGACATTATCAAGCGCCAAATTCACTGATCGCCTTGCGGCAGCAATTCCTTTGGGATAATAGGGGGTGATACGAGCACTCTCTTCTCTCGAGATTTTGTCCCATGTCCGAGCGCGACGGAACCTTTGCGATTCACTTTCCAATGCCTCGGCAAGCTGTTCCCATGCGATTGAATTCTTTGGATTACGCTTTACGGCGCGTTCAAACAACAATCTGCCTCCCGCAACATCGCCGCGATTCCAGTGCCGCCACCCTGCCGCTGCAAGGAGCGCATAGCTGTTGCAGGGTCCATCGACGAGTTCGGCCAGATGTTTGTCAAGCGCGGGGGCATCCCAGGCGGCCTTGTCGAGAGCTATCGCTAACAGATATGGGTGCTTCGTTGCCTGGTTCGCGAAGAGCGACACGAAGTCCTCGTCACGTCCACCAAACCATAATCGGGCGCAACTGATGATCGGGTTCTTTCGCGCCAGATCTTTGAGGGTAATCTTGTCAGCTGGGACCGGAATAGTACTGGCAGATATAAGTTCAGCTACGTTTGCTGATGTCAGTGCAGGGATGACCGATGGGGCGCAAGCGATCTTCGCGAGGCTCAACAGTTTGGCGCGGAGCACGGGCAGTTGCGCG
This sequence comes from Capsulimonadaceae bacterium, assembly GCA_031292625.1. Lineage (GTDB taxonomy): Bacteria > Armatimonadota > Armatimonadia > Armatimonadales > Capsulimonadaceae > JARLGU01. Next base: position 2,063 of record JARLGU010000032.1, read on the forward strand.
ACGATCTCATCCCGGCTCCCAGATGCCGAAACTGGTGCGCCAAGTTGCCTGCCGTGGATATTGAATAGAACGTACTCCAGTCGCTGCCTGTTCCCACTAACATACAGGTGTCCCGTAGCTAGATAGCATGCGCCAAGCATTGTAGCAATATCGCCTGCGTCCTTTTGCGGCAACCGCCAGTGGGGAATATGCTTGAAGTCGGCAACGGCACGAATTTCTCCCGGAATTGATGTCTGCTCGCATCCGGGAGTTTGCGCGATCGCGCACTGGAGCCAGAACCAACATCCAACGGCGAACGATATATTCTTCTGATCTGAGCCATCTATAATCGGTGGTGCGAGCACAAAGGAGACGCCGACTGCTGCCGGCTTCAGCGTCGCCAGATAGGCTGCTTCGGCGGGAGCGGATGCCTTTGTCTCCATCTCCGCCTCAGCTACGAGAGCCCGGTCGGCATTCGGTAGCGCGTACGGCACGGGTTTTGTCCAAACAGGGACAGCAACAGCGAAAAGCGCGAATGCAATCAGTACGCACGCAATCAATCTATTCATCGACATGGCATGGGCCTCGAATCTACGCAGCAAACGATGTCTTTATTCTGACGTGTGTCGGTAGCGGATGCAGTACATAGAGAATATTCGTATGCACATAGAAATATCCTTCTTTTAGAGCGAAAGCACCTGTCTCCGATAGCGACATGGTGATCCTTTAGGATGTATCGCAAACGCCATTGTCACCCCCATTCCGGATTCCCGCGCCACCTCTGAGTGCCTTTCGTAGAACCCGAGCAAAATGTCACGGCTCCCACTGCCCTTCTCCTCCCGTTTCGGGAGGAAGTGGCCCGCTTCCGAGCGGGAAGATGGGTTCCGGTTTTGAAGCACGCACACGAAGGAGCCTAACACACATGCTGGCAACGATCGAATCGAGCGCGATCATGGGGATCGATGCATATGGCTGAAGTTCCCAATGTCCTTCATCGTGTGTAACTCGCTTATTACCGCACAGCGTTCTCGAATTTGCACACATAAAGAGAGAAAGTCCGGTGCCAACAACCCGATTGCCGGGGTCGACAACCCCGCTTAAACTACAGCCATCGCAAACTCTCCCAAGATCACACTAATCATGAACGGCCTCAACTGCCGATAGGCCTTCATTCTGCCGCAGTGCATAACGGGCACATTAGTGAGCCACGTCGCCAAAAACACAATGTCTTAGAGCGTGTGTAAAGGATCGAAAGGTTTTGCAGGACGGCTCCCCGGCCGCCGTGGCCGTTTTTGAAAAAGGGCCGGCACGGCGCATCCACTGCTTCACGATGCGCGCTGGAATCGGACGATGGCGGCAAATGGCCGTACGCGTGCTGACGAAGCATCGTAAATCGCCGCCGTGAACGAGGCGCGAGCAAAAAAATGCCCCGGCGGCACGAGCCGTCTTGAATCTTTCTCGTAATACGCCAGCTTATTACACGCAATGCCTTAGATGAGCATCGTACAGGTCAGCGCAATTGAACAGGCGCGGGATCGATCTCTCCCACTCCAACCCATTTGCCGGGGTAAACAAGCGACGGTACTGCCGACGGATCTGTTGCAAACGCGGCAACCTCATCGTCAAGACCAGCAACCACGTAAGTTTGCTGCGGCGTGTTCGGGGTTACTGCCGATACAAGAGACGCGGCGAACGATGTGATCCCATCGCCGCTTTTGAGAGCGCCGTTGACCGTCTGGAGATATGGCAGCGTATCGCATAGCGACGTTGCAGGTTCACCGCTTTGCTCGATGGCATCGAAAAAGTCGGTCATGATAGCCATCATGGGTTGGTATGGAAACGCATATTGAACTGTCTCGCCGCCATCCTGCGTCACGGCGGCGTTCATATTCCAGTCAAACCAAGCGTGTCCGCACGTCCCTCGAAAATACATTCGCGGCCCATATTCCTTGGTGCTTGCATGCGTCAAAAACAAGCGAACGTTTATCCCTGTTTCGCTCTCGGCTTCTACAAACGCCGTGTCGTAAGACTCGATCGGCCGCGCGCGCTTGAGCGATCCACGGACACGCACCGGCGCTCCGGCAATAACCATCGCGGCGTGAACCGCATGTGCACAAGCATTGGTCGCGGGACCATCGAAGACAGGCGCACCACCGACGGTCATTCTCCCCGACCATGATGTGCGTGCATAGTAGGAATCGTCGCGCGGCCAGCTCGCCGCAGCCCAGATATGCGTGAGATCGCCGATTTTCCCAGACGCCACGATCTCCTTTATGAACCTGTAAACGGGCGCTGCCTGCATCTGAAAACCGATAGCGCATATTTTTCCACTCGCTCGCCGTGCCGCATCAAGCTGTTCGTATTCCCCGGTCGTCGCACAGGGCGGTTTCTCCAGATAGACGTGTTTGCCGGCAGTGAGTGAATCGATGGTTTGCCGCGCGTGCAGGTGGATTGGGGTGGAGATAATCACCGCGTCGATGTCGTTCCGAGCGATCAGATTCCGGTAGTCATCGTAATGCGCAACACTCTCCCAGTCCAGCGCTGCAAGTGCATCGGGAAAACGAACGGCAGTGGGGTCGGCGATAGCGACGAACCGGCAGCGCCCGGCATGGTGGAAGGTTCGAATAGTCTCCAGATGCGCGTGGCCCATGCCGCCAATTCCGATCATCCCGATCCGTAACATACGAGCGTTCATAGTTTCTCCTTACCTCCAAACGACAATGGAAATGCGCCGAACGACAACGGAAATGTCGAGTTCGGATCGAGCAGTTCGTTCAGAATCGGGTAATCGCGATCCGACAGGCCGTCGATACGCACGCGCGGATTATCGGATACGATGCCGTTCACCGAAACAAAATGTGCGCTGCTCGACAAGAGCTTGATTCCATCTGACTCCGCGTGCGTGGCGTCCGCGGCGAAAAAGGCCTCGACTCGCCCGGCGTTACGAGCGACGGCTGCGCAGATCGCTTCGGCGCGAAGACCACCTCCCTCGCATTCACCTGGGGCCGGTAACCGCGGCTCTGATATTCGCAGCTGCTAAATTCGCCTTACGCATGTGGTCGAACAAGGTCCACCGTGGCTGATCTTGATCGGTATAAATTCCCCACGCAGCGTTCTCGCTTTCTATGAGAAAGTTGGGACCATGTGCGCCTCCCTGGCCCGTGATTGGTTGGTCGTTGTATTTGAACCATCCGCCGCCCACAATGTACGCATTCGAGGCGGCGGAGCGTATCCACCTCTCATAAGCCTGTCCTTCCTGCTTCTCGGTATGAATTGGGTTGTTGCGGGAAAAGCAAAATCCACGTGTACCATCGTAATCAAGCGTATAGCCAAACTCACCGCAAAACGCGGGCTTGCCGGTCGAGGCCAGCAATTTGGCGAAGTCGCTGTCGGCGATCCCATTCGCGCAATACTCGTACCGGTCATAGCCGATCACATCCACGTGCCGCAGCATCAGCGCCCAACTAGATTCAATGTTCGGCAGGTCTGCGGGAAACCAGAACCCGAAATACAGGTGGTTTGCGTCGATTTTCTTTACCGCATCGTAAAGGAACCCGTAATACACATCCGCAAAGTATTGGCGCAAAGCTTCCACATCCGCTTGCGGAGGCTGCAACTTCTGGCTGGCGTAGATATCCGCTGGGCTGGATGCCGCTATATGCCAGCTTGAAGAGAGCTTCGCCATGTTTCCTTCGTAAATCGACGCCAACGCGTGATCGACAAGCGCCCTTTTTGCCGCCGTGCCGCCATCGCGGCTGAGAATATCCGCAATCTCTTCGGGCTTAATGATTTCATCCACCTCGTTTCCTATCGACCAGCCCACCACATTGGGATCGGAAAGTTGCGGAGTAATTTGACTGGAAAGTGACTGAGAGATCTTCTGGCCGACTGCAACGTCAAAAATGTCACTATGGCGTAAGAGTTTAGGGGCATCGATATGAAGCACTGGGAAGCTCGCTATATCGTTGAGTTGACCCCACTTAGCTACTCCGGAAAAGCCGAGCGTACGCAAGCGCTTCGCGCTAAGGGCAGTTTCCTTTGCGCGCCAGTCGCCGGAAAATTTGCGTATCAAATTTGCCGCGCGAAAGGAAAAACGTGAAACGCCGTCCGACTGGCCCCATGCGTCGTGAAAGCGACCGTCCTTGTCGGGAAGCCATGAGTATAGACTCTCGCGTCCCGTAACTGGCGTGGACGGCCAGAAGACGGCAGGAATCGAACAAATCCCCGTATAGAAGCACGGATTGCCGATAGGCGTAATTAACCACCAGATGCCATTGCGCTTTTCGACGCGGAAGTATCCCGTCGCTTTGGATGTCCATCCCAAATCTGTTCGACCGCCATACTTATCGAAGTTCTTCGGCACGCCAATTCGATCCAGGCGCGCGCTCTCCTTGGCCGCCTCCGCGTCAAGGTCGGAATCGGTGATTACCTTGCCAGGGAATTTCGCGGCAATCATCTGCCCATATTGATCGATAAGCGGCCACGCCGACTTTATTGATGATGTCGTCACAATATGCAGCCACGCCGTAATGCAGACGCTTCCCGTCGACAAGTCCAGGCGAGGAGTGGCGAGGCGTTGCAGCGACTCACGATCGATCTGTTGAAGAGCGAACGGCAGCGACGCTGGGGGACGAAGGTCTCTATCGACGGTTTGTCCACCACTCTGTACGATCACGCGGTCTATGATTATCTGATAGTCGGCGTCACCCCTCGCCCACCAGTTGTCGATACTCAAATCAAGCGAGCAAGGCGCAAGAACGGCCTCGGTTTGCAATGCGTTCCCGCCGTCCACGACCAGAGACTCGTGGCCGCCTCCTATCGTTCCAACGACCTTGTATTCGTGGTTGAAAACAAATGGACCGGAAGCACATAGGGTGCTCCAGTGCGTGCCGTCGGCCGCGAGCAGCAGTAGTTTGAGTGTGCTGAGCGAGAGCGTTCCATAAGTTGAGTCGTTTGCAAAGCTGAGGTAATAGCCCTGCTTGCGGCTATAATCGGACTGGCCGGCGATCAACGTGTGACTGCTTTCAGCGAGAGATGCCACGGTACTCATTACAGCAAGGGCTGCGATGCAGCCAAACCGCGATAGGCTCCGCCGATTCATGATTATATTCATAGGACCTCCCAGGACCAGTGTCCGGCCGCGGCTTCGAATGTGAGCATCTTTCCTGCGCCTTCATATGTGAACGGTGTCTCCCGTTCGTTGACCTTAACGGACGACACACGCCCATGAACACGTACGCCAAGCGTCGCCGGATCGGGAAGCGAAAGCTCTCCCTTTATCCCGCGCTGCGACCAGGTTGCGGCAAGCGTCGCGGGCGCCGTGCTGCAAATGAGCAATTCGCCGTCTCGCGCGAGCCTTGTGCCGTCCGCCATGAAGACCGCCGACTTGGAAACGGCCGCGCACTGTGCGTGTGCTTCGATTCCTTCCGCTCTGCATTCCATGCCTTGAGCCGCAAATAGCACGATATCGTCCCCCATGCGGCAGCCAAGCGTCTCTTCCTTGCCAACGCGAACGGGAAGGTCTGGAGCAGGTGCCGACGCAGTGTGGGGAATTAGCGCCGTGAGAATTCGATGCGTCCGCGACGGCGAGAGCGATTTGCCGCGCGTGCGCATGGCCTCGTCATGCTCGGGGCCGCGACAACCCTGATAGATGACGAAGTCCTCCGGTTCGTTCGACCACGAAAGTTCGGGATACAGTGTCGTCACGGTCATGGCGGATTGGCCGAGTGTAACCCGATGACGCCCCGCGTCAAGCGCCTCCAACGGGCGCGCTGTAATCAGTAGCCATTCGATTTCGTGCGGATTTTGCGCGGCAATTTCATCATAGACGACGAACCATCGCTCGCCAAATGACACGATCCAGCGGGAATAGCGGTCGAGGTCGGCGATGCCGTCGTACAGCTCGTGCGCCTCTCCACACGCCGCCGAGACGGCGTCCGACAAGACGGCGTGCGTTACTTGGCCGATCCTGTCTGGACGAATGCCGGGCCACGCCTCCCCGCTGCCCACCTGGCCTTGCCCGTCTATCAGCAGCGTGTTATGGTTCTTCGTCTGCTTATCAATTGCATAGCCGTCATCCATTGCAAGGGGCTGACCGGCGCTAAAGAGCAAGAATGAGTTCGCGTCGGGGTGCGTGTGGCCGGCGTCCGCGCGCTCTCCGGCCCGTGCGCGAGCGACGTTGTAGTGGCTTCCGAGCGGCGAGCAGCGAAATGCGAGTACGTTCGCGTCCGAATCCCATCGGTCCCGCATGACCACGGTCCCCGTATCGCGGTAATGCGCGCTTTTGGGAAGAGCGTCGTCCGGGTTAGTTGATTCAAGATCGGGATCGCGCCAGATTGTATATTGCGGAAAGATCGTATCCGGACGAAATCGATCGATCATGCCCTGGATGACAGGATCGCGGTATCGTCGGGCGAGGTAGGCAAGCGCGTCCCAATTCATCTGCGATCGCATCAGCGCATCGGCAACATTCAGGTGAACGTTCGATGTCGTAATATTGAGCGTCCAGCGCCAATACGCCGTCGCTCGGAACCAGGGATGATCGCCCAACAGGTCAATGCCGCAGCAACGTTGCAATACGTCCACGGCGCGAAATAGCCGAGGCATCGAATAGTCCCAGTAATGGGGGCCCTCATAGAAATCACCCTGATCGTTTCGAGGAAACGTTGCGATGCATTTTCGGAGGAGGTGGGTGGCCCAGGCGATCCAGTTCGCCGCCTCAGGCTCGCCAGCAAGTGCAATGCCTGCCAAGAGCAGCCCCTGCATGCTGATATAGGTGTGATTTTGATCGAACCTGAGGGACCATGGCGCATCGCCTGCAAGAGACAGCTCGAACATACGCCGAGCTTGCAGCCGGATCTTCTCCGTCGCAAGATTATGGATCTCAGGAGACAAGTCGCTTCCAACCCAGTCAATCGCAACAGCCAGACCATACAGCCCGTGCGCGGCTTGAAGATCGCAATCCTCTTCGCGTCCAGCGCCCCAATGCTCGGGCTCGCAGATCACGCAAAGCATTTTCTCGATGGTCGCCAGCATAGCGGCTTCTGGTTCGAGCAGGTAAGTTAGAAGATAGAGAGACAAACACTCGGCATCCCCGGAAATAGGAGGAGCATCGACCGTCCCCATCGGCAACATTGGACGATACCAGCCATTAGCGCGGTAAAATTCACGATCCTTCCTGAGCCTTGTCAGTGAATGTATGTCAAGGAACAGGCACGGGCGCTGATCCATAGCGGAGGGCAAAAGCGAGACGGCTTGCACCGAGTGGTCCGCAAAGATGGATGCCGCTTCTTCTGGCGAGACTCCCCGCATTTCTCTAGCTGATGGCCCTGACCAAACACGCCAAAATGCCATCGCGCCGTCTATAGGCGTGATCGTGACGTAATGGCGGTTGCCGTCACAGGGAACGTCAATGCGAAGGCGGCTCTGGTACGGCATCCGTCGGACTGACTGTCGGCCAAGATCGACGCCGTCAAGCGCAAGCTCGACGCCGGCGCCTTCGTCGAGGCCGCAGAGCGTGATCGCGACTTCGCAATTTGCGCGCGCATCGACCTGGACATCGACACGTAAGGACTGCCCGGAATCCAACAGGCGAGCCGGCAGGGAATCGCCATGTGCGCAGACGGTCGTCGGCGCCGAATCCGCGCTGAGCCAGTGCGGCAGTTCGTCCTCGAATTGGGCGCTGTAGAGAGTGTTCGTTTGAATTGATGTGCTCATAAGGATTTTCTTATCGTACAGAAAACGGGCGAGTGCCCGCGGAAGCGGATTAGGTCCAAACCTAGCTCATTTCGCCAAATGGAGGGCGGATGATCTGGCTCCAAAAATGTACACGGGATACTCGCACGCCTGGACGGTCAGCATATCAGTCGGCGTATTGACCGTGCGCTCGTTACCCATGAAATCGACGAGCCGCGTCGCTTTCGAGCAGACGGGTATGCGCACGGCGGCCGAGGCTCCATGCGGCTTCCAGACCGCGACCACCGTCTGCCCCGCTCGGTCGAACGCGTAGGCATACACATCCGGCGGTAGCGCTGAAAGAGGTCCCAGAGTGGTTGTGCCATCGAGAACCCGGGTCATCGCGGCGCAGGCCATGAATGCCGGTTTAGGCGCGACGCTTATGGCGCCCCAGTTCGGATCCGGCATGGTCAGGTTAAACGTCAGCCCGAATCCCGGCTCGCTAATATAGTCGGACGAGTAAAAAAAGAATGTCGTTTTCACGCCTTCGCCCAGCAGAATAATGTGTCCGCGTACAAGACATGCGGCGATCTGTCTCAGCGCCTCGGCATCGGCGAAGGCATAGCTCCTCTCATAACCGATGCCCCATTCCGTTACGATAATCGGCGCGCCCGGCTTCAAGTATTTCCGGACGAGCGACCGCAGTTCGCGCGTGTACTCAATCTGGCGGTAGTCCTCTGGCGCCACGATTTCTCCTGGCGCCATTTGCTTGCAACGAGGGTTCTGGTCATCCGGGTAGTATGCGTGTGTCGCTACGCCGTCCAGCGCTTTGCCCAGTCCCATCGGCAGCATAGTTCGGAGCCAGTTGAGCGTTCTTGGAATGACGCCGGCGCCGGGAGCGAGGACCATCGCGGATGGATCGCCGCGGTGAAGTCCGGCCGATGCGTGCTGACACATCGCCACATACTCTTGCGGCGTTCCCTGCCAATGCCAATCGGGTTCCCACGACAGTTGATACCAGTTGTGGACCATCCACGGGCAAGAGTCGTTCATAATCGACGCGTACCACTTGCCAACGCGAAAATTCAAGTCTTCGAATTGATCCAGGTTACTAGGCGGATAAGACTGAACGTCAAGCTTCGCCGCGGTTTCCTTGGGTACCGATTGCGGTACCGCCATCGCCCAGTGCGGAATTCCTTCCGTATAATTCAGCCGCGCCATCCGATCCTGGCACGCATAGCCAACCTCAGGCCAGGCCGGGGCATGATCTGCGGGCTGGAAGGCGCCGGCGTGGTCGGGCTCGAGATCGGACCACCTTGCGCCGAGGCACACCCAATGGACGCCAATCAGCCTGTACAGCGGATCGAATGGATCGCCGACGCCGGGCTTGCCTGAAACGGTAAAATTGTTGCCGTTCATGCCAAATCGCGAATCGTCGGCATGCTTCAGCGGAATAGCGGCGATCGATGGCATGACGCCGAAAGAAACGAGGTTGTCCGGGCGGCTTCCCGCCCCCGTGAATACAAGGCCCTTGCGGCGCATCTTTCCCGAGAGACTGTAGTAACCGCTTTTCAGGGAACCGAGCTCAAGTGAGGAGGTCCACTTACCCTTGGTGAAATTCATACCGACTGAACCCTTTGTCATGGTTGCGCCGGTGTAATCGCGCACGACCCAATCGAGCGTGTCAGGGGCGTTGTCCGCGGACAGGGCTTCAAGATGCAAGCGGACCCGCGATCCCGCAGATGCGATATTGAGCCGCGGAGCCCCGTCAAGCCATGCATCCAACCTATCGGTCGATACGGCGGGCGCTTCGGCGACCACGATCTTCTCGATCGAGCAGGCTCCCGGACCTCCCTGCTCGTTTCGTGCGAAGACAACCGAGGAAAGTGGTCCCGCGCTGGCGTCGACGAAATTGCCTTTTGAGAGGACGGTGTAGGTCTGGTCGCCGATTGTCAGTCGCAAATCGAATCGATGCCGGACTTGATCGAGACGGATATCGACATCGTACCATTCAGTCCGGCTTTGGGGAATGATCGTCCGCATATTGTCGGTGCCGAACGCCACGCCCCATTGCCCGTCGCCATCGTGGTAGACGTGCGCGATTCGGCGTCCAGACGCATCGAGCAGGGTCACATAGAGCTTTTGGGTCGAGCGGGTTCCCTCATAGAGGGTCGGAGCAAATCCGGCGCCGAAGCGAACGTCCAGATGGTCGATCCCCGCCGCGCCGTTGACAGGAACCTTTGCCGAACCGCGCGGGTACGCGAGCGAGAGAACTCTCCCTCGGCCGGAAACGTCCTCGATCGACGCGTCAAGGCATGAACTTAGCCCGCCCTGATTTCCGACGATCGGCCCGATCGGGTATCCGTCGAAGCTCTGTGTTAAGATCGAACTGGCGAAGCAAATCGTTGCCGCGGCTAACACGCCGCTCATGAGGCTGCAACGCAACGCGCTGCGGAAAATTGATATTTTCATCGATGTCCTTCGTGAGAGAGTTGACTCGGATTGCATTAGTCGTTGTCGTCCAGCGTCCACGGACCGCAAGGGCTCGCCGCGTTGGCATTGCACCAATAAGCCGTGTTCCAGCCGTTCAACGTGTGTCCCACCAGATGGCTCGTGGCGCCAAAAGTCTGCTCTGGCTTTAGCCACTTTACATGCCCGTCGCAGTAGAGGTAGTCCCATCCGCCATTGTGGCGCGGCGCTTCAAGGTCGCCATAGACCGAGCAGGAGCCGCTTAATCCGTTCCCCGATGCCTTATTGCCTGCGCAGTCTTGCGTCGCATTCGTCCCGCTGGCGCTAATACCGCCGGTGGGCTCAAGGGAGCTAAATGGTCCCAAGCAGACAAAGTCGTTACTGGCGCCGAGCATATTGTTAACGTTGGGCCATTCGACCAGCATGAACGTGGTCGCCGGCGAAGGAATCTCGGAGGACTGACGGCCAGGGGAGAGATATCCACCGGTGGAGAGACTTTGGTAGCACGGCAGTCCTGAGCGGCATCCATGCGCGAAGCCGCCATCGTACTGATCGCCAGCCTCCGCATATGATCTCAGGGGCCCGTTCTCTGATTGGGTCGCATTGTTGTAGCGGTTGATCTGATCGTCCGGACAAGTATAGAACGGTGATGCCGGCACGTTGCCGCCTGTAATGAATGTCGCTTTTAGCCCGACGTACGGGCTGACTTCCGTGTCCCAACCCGAGTAGGGAGCTCCGCCATATATCGTCCACGGATACGTTTCATCGTAGTCCTGCGCATACTGCGTGAACGCAATTCCAAGCTGCTTGAGGTTGCTCTGACACGTCGTCTGCCTTGCCTTCTCACGTGCGGTTGCGAATACCGGAAATAATATTGCTGCGAGTATCGCAATTATAGCGATGACTATGAGCAATTCTATGAGAGTAAATGCTTGGTCCCGTGTGGCAATTGCGGATCTTGACATAATAATTCCTCCTTCGTCTCATTGCTATTCGATCATCGGCGCCGGCGCAGTCGATTCTCGCACGATCAGTTGCGCCGGCAGCACGTCATTGCCGCTCTCGTTCGTCAGGCCGGTGCAGATCAGTTCCGCGACCGGCATATCGCCGTAGCCGATGGCGGACACAATGTACTGTCAAGCAAAGCTAATCTCGTTGCGAGGTTCGACGCGCATGCGCTCTGCCGGGTCCTCGCACGCGTCCCTGCCATATCCCGACGTATCGACCGTTTGTCCCGTGGCGATCGACTCGAATATTGCATGCTCGACCTGCAGGACGTACCGCGCCTGGGATATCGAGATTTCGGCCGGCCGGTCGTTGCAAATCGCATCGGCAAGATCCTCCCATACACGAAAATGCCCCGTATAGCCATTGGGGCCCCGGACGTCCTTGAACGCCGCCCAGGGCTCGCTAGACCAGTAATCCGGCCCTTGAAACACGGTTGAAAAATCCGGGGATTCGAGGCTTGTGCTCAAATGACATTCTTTGAATCGATTGGCGAGATAGACGCATCGATCCCGCCCGAACATCTGGCATGAGAATTTGCCCATCAGGGCATTGTACGCCTTGCCGTGTTGAACATAACTGGCTTGCGATCCGTCATCGAACGACATCGTCGCCACGAAGCTGTCAACCGGCAAATGCGGGTCGAGATCGTAAGCGCGTCCGCCAACCGCATAAACGGCGACGAGGCGCGCCTTGTGCAAAACATGAAGAATCAGGTCCAATATATGAGGGGCCTGCTCTGAAATGGCGTCCGAACACTGAGCAACGGTGATCCACGGGTTTGGCAGCATCCGCGCGGCGCGCTCCACGGCGGGGGCCATTCGAAAAGCAAAGCCTACCGAACAACACACTCCAGCCTCGAGAACAGCGTGCTCCGCGGCAATTGCATCCTCAACGTTGCGCGCAATTGGCTTTTCGACAAAGATATTTTTTCCGGCCTTCGCGGCCGCGATAACGATTTCGGGATGCATGCGTTCGCCGGTCTGGATCAAAACGCCATCGAGATCACGATCTGATATGAGCGTTGTCCAGTCAGCTGTGGCGTAGCGTCCGCCGTATTTGGCCAGAAAAGACTCGGCGCGCTCGATGCAGATATCGGCGTAGGCTGCGATTTCAATGCCGGCCGCACTGGCGTTCATTATGTTCACTGGCGCGATGCCTCCGCATCCGATACAACCGAACCGAAGCCGCTTCGAGCGCCCATTTCCGTTTATAGAATTTGCCAACGCGTATCTCCCTCCTCAACATCAAAGCCAACCATTTTTCTTCGAACATCGTAATCGAACGCCACTCGCTGTCCGTTCAAACTGACCGCTTCAACTTGCTTCCACGCGCGTATCTGAACATGTGTCGCGGCGAGAACCGACAGATCTCCACTGACCCCCAATTCGTCCCAGGTCGCAGCAATGGTTGCCGGCTCCGAACTCGACCAGATCGTCTCGCCATCAAACTCGGCAACAGTCGCGCCGGCAACGAAAAACGCCTCGGTTCTCCCGGCGACGCGCGTCATCGCCGCACCGCCGCCATCCGTGCGAACTGCGCCGGCGCAACACGGAGCGTCTGGCGGCGAGAACAGGACGATATCCTCCCGCTCCCCAGTTCGAAGGCTGCAACCGAGAACGGAATCGCCGGAAATGGCAGTCGGCACAACAGGATCAATGCCAGCCGAGCTAGGAAGAAGAGCGGCCAAAATACGTTGCTGCGATGCGGCGGCAGAGGGACGCGCCCGGTTGCGCACGACATGCTCTTGCTCTTTTCCCTTATATCCAGGCCGCAAATTGAAATTGGCCGGCTCAGTGCTCCAAGACATGTTCGGATGCATAAAGGCGACTGTGAGCGCCGAATCTCCGAATGTAGCTTTCAGCCGGTTCGTCTCGGTCGCGGGAGGCTCTCCGGTGATGAGCAGCCATTCCAAACTGCGCGGGCTGCCGGCAATCACTTCGTCGTATATGACAAACCAGCGCTCCCCGAATGATACGACCCAACGCGCGCATCGCTCAAGGTCCATGATGCTATCGTAAAGCTCATGGGCCTCGCCGCGCGCGGCGGAAAGACCGATCGATAGGACTGAATGCGTAATCGCGGCGGTTTTATCGGTTCGAACCTCGGGCCATGCCTCGCCACTGCCGACCTGGCTTTGTCCGTCAACGAGCAGCGTGCTATGGTTCCTGGTTTGCTTATCGAGAGGGTAACCGTCATCCATAACCAGTGGATCTCCGGCCCTGAAGAGAAGAAAGGAATTCGCATCCGGATGCGTGTGCGCGCCGTCGGCTCGGCTTCCAGGTCTCGGGTTCAGGACGTGAGGCAAACTGGGAACCTGCTGCACCCCGTGATCGGCGAAGATTACCGCGATTTCATTCGTTGGCAGCAGATTCGCGTCCTCGGGCGCACAACCCGCGCCGAAGCGCCAGAACGCAACCGCGCACGGTTCCGCAGTCAGCTCAAGCGTGTGAGGTTCGCCATCTGATGGGAGGGCAACGTGTATTCGCGTGTGGTAAGGCGCTTTGCGGACGTATTTACGGCCAAAATCTTTGCCGTCCAGCGTGATGCTGACAACGCCGGATTCGTCAAGTGCGCAAGCCGCAGCCGATATAGCATAACGGCCGTCAGAACACGCTGGAACACGCATCTTGATCGACGCTCCGCTCTCAAGCAACCTGGCATGGAGAGGTTCGCCAAACTCGTGGACGGTCGTATGTCTCGTGACTGCGGTAAGCCACGGTGGTTGCTGCTCCCCACTCCAAATCATACAAGGGTTGCCTTCAAGATCAATAGGGTTCATACTTTCTCCAGTCACGGTCGTATTGTCATAATCCACGGCAAAATAGCGATGCTGACAAAGAGAAAATAGAGTGCGTCAACTATAAGCGTGCCACATGGACGCCGATCCCGGAACCTGCGTCAAACCGGGCGCTTGTCGTTTGCCGGATGACAAGATGGCAGTTTAAACGAACGTTCGCGTTGGTGACGTTCCCGCCGAGCGCTTGAATCGCTAGTCTGGCCGCCTCGCGGCCCATCGCGCCGATCGGCCGGCGCACACTTGTCAATCCGAGCATACGGGAATCGATTGCATCGTCAAATCCGCCGATCGCGAAATCCTTTCCCGGCCGAAACCCGCGCTCGTCGGCGGCGGCAATGACTCCGTACGCCGTATAGTCGTTCGCGGCGATAATCGCCGAGTATTGGCCGTCCGCGTATCCGATCAGGTTGTCATCAAAAGCGGCGAGCGCCGCGTCATGCCCCGCTTGCTGTGTTCTCCGAGTATGCGCTTCGCGCAACTCTCCGTCATTCCTGGCGGGATACTCGAGCTGGCTTGGATACAGCCGGATTTCGGCACGTGGACCGGCCGCGTGCTGCACGGCCGCCCGAGCCGCATCCACGCGCTGATCGACCCAGGGAGCGCCATAGGATGCGATAAATAGGATTCGTCTGTGACCTCTGGCTAGCAAATGCTCCGCCATCTGATAACCCGATCCCCGTATGTCGCACGTAACCTGGCTGATCGGTCTGTCAAGAGGGTGACTCGATACGTAAATCAAAGGGCGTGGCGTCGTGAGCGACGCGGCGATCGCTTGGTTCCGAATGTCTTCGGCGTCCGATAAGTTGACGAGGACGATTGCGTCGGCGCCCGCCGCCAGCAAATCGTCGATGCCCGCCGCGACATACGATATTTTGCTTCGATGGCGCCAAGCGTTCTCGAAAAGCGTACTCCCGCCCGTCTCCGCGACCGCGCGTTCGAGCGCCTGAACGAGCGCCGGAGAACCGAAGTCGAAGGCCTCCGATACCGTCGCTTTGCTGTCGTCGAGCGGCGCAATGATTCCGACCTTGGCGTCACCGGTTGCCAGATTGACTTGCGGCGACGCCGTGTACTGCGCTTTGCTGTCCACTTTTCTGGATGGTACTCTCGTGCCGCGCGAGCTATCCGCGTCGAGTGTTCCATCCTCAATAAGAAGGCTAATCGCATGCTGAAGGGTTCGCAGGTGGACCGAGTATTCGCTCGCCAAACTTCGCCGGCTTGGAATGTATGCGCCTGCTTCCCAGAAACCGCTCTCAATACGTGCTCTGATGTCTTGCGCGATCCGCTCGTAAACGGGAATTGCCGCGACTCGAGATCGATTACCGGCGGACGCTTGTTTGGTCGTTGTTGTCATGGCTCGTTATGGCTCAGGTACGGAAGCGCACAGATCGTACAGTGCGCACTAGATAGTACAGTGTAGCATCGCGATGGGATCTTGTCAAGCGTTTAGTGAGATGGCGTATTTTTGATTGCGAATTGGATATTATGGCGCGAGCGCGTAGCAGAAGATCGCGAATTCACCGGAGCGGCCGCCCTTCTAGCGCACCTTGCCAGAAGAGCATCGGC
Source organism: Capsulimonadaceae bacterium (assembly GCA_031292625.1). Lineage (GTDB taxonomy): Bacteria > Armatimonadota > Armatimonadia > Armatimonadales > Capsulimonadaceae > JARLGU01. Next base: position 17,553 of record JARLGU010000032.1, read on the forward strand.
GACCTAACGAGCCCCTCTTTCTCGCCGATGCCATCGTAAATGGCGCGCCGCCGTGGCCGGGCCGCGCTCGACGTAAAAACGCCGAGCGCGTAGACCGCCGGACAGAAGACGCCGTCGCACCACTAGCGATGGAACCACTCGTTGCCAGTCGACCACTTTCCGCCGTCCATCGCTTCGTATGGCAAGCAGCGCTGATCAAGCGCCTACGGTTGAGAAATCGGGCACCGTGACAGTTTCGCCTGAGCGCATCGCGGATTCATGCGCACAAATGCCTGCGGCGGTCCAGTTGGCTGCTGTGATCGCGTCAATCGAGGCTTTGCGCCCTTCGATGATGCTGCTTATAAATTCGTGTACGAGATGCGGATGCGAGCCGCCGTGTCCTCCGCCTTGGACGAATGAGCGGTGCGGATTCGTTTCGTCGTAGATCGTTGGCGTCGTGAAACGGGCGATCTCGGGTGGCAACAGATCCGCGCGATCGGGCACTTCGAGACGCCGGGTGGTCTGACGAGTTCCGCGGCCTTCGCCGAGTTCCGTCTGCTCAAACAAAACCGGCGCATCGGACTCGATCTGCTGCCATTCGAATGTCTTGAGCGATCCGTAGACGTTGAAGCTCTCCGTGTAGGCCCGCGCGGTTTCAAACAGCGACCGCGTCACTTCGGCGGCGATGTGGGAGGTAGCGAGCCGAAAGATTGCGGTCTCGATAGGATAGGGATTGCCGTATTGACGCTGCAACTCCTCCCGCATGCGTCCCGAGCCGAAGCAGTGGACCTCAGTCGCGCGGGAGCCCGCGACGGCGAGTAGCGGCGATATGGCGTGCGTGGCGTAGTGCATCGGCGGCAGTCCCATCCAATATGGCGGCCAGTTCTCCATGTCCTGGTAATGTGCGCCGCGAAGAAATTGTATCGCTCCGAAGTCGGCGCGGCCGGCAAGCTCCTTCGCAAGCAGGAACTCGCGCGTATAGACCGCCGTTTCCATCATCATGTAGCTTTTACCGCTCGCCACCTGTGCTGCAATAATAGCGAAAAGGTCGTCCAATGTACAGGCCATTGGAACCGTACACGCACAGTGCTTGCCGGATTCCAGCACCGCGATCGATTGCTTTGCGTGGAGCGGGATCGGCGTGACGAGATGGACCGCATCGATCGAGTCATCCTTAAGAATATCACTAAGGTCAGCGCACGTTTCTTCTACGCCGTAGTGGTCGTGGATTTCCCTCCGGGCTGTTTCGGACGGATCGCAAACGACCACGCTTGAGACGCTGGGATGATGCAGATAGATCGGGACAAACGCCTTGCCGAATCCCATTCCAACGACTGCAACGCGCAGGCCAGGGCGTGATTTGTTGGACATTTCTTCTCCTCCTTGTCACGAGCGCCATTCGCTCATGCTCGAAGTATAATAACATCGCTTGGAAACAATTGAAATGGACTTCTGTGTCAAATGATGGATAATTCTGATACTACTCACGATGCTTGCTGGATGCGAGGAGACCCTAAGGTCATCGGGGTCGGCAGGGTACGGTCGCTTCTCATCCATCCGGAGCGGACTTTGTCATATTGGGTCTTTGCGGTGGTGACGGCCGGAACCATGCCGGTGCAGATCGGCGGCATGCAGGGCATCGCCCGCCCCGGGGAGTACTTTCTCTTGCCTCCGGGCGTGCGCCATTTCGGCACCCAGGAGTCGCCGTTCGACACGTACTGGTTTCATTTCGATATAAAGGGCGGCGCGCCGGGCACGGAACCAGCCGGTCAGGCCGACATCCGTCTGCGGCTAATCGGCCAAATGCCTTCCGAGATCGATTACTGCCGGTGGGGAGGATGGATCAAGCAATGTCTGGACACCGGTACGCTATCGCTTTACGATGTCCGTATTCAACTCATGGCAATCTTCGGCCAGATCATGGCGGAAGACCGCAAAAGGCTTGTCGCCTCATCGGGCGACGGTCAAATAGCGCAACGTACTCTGGAGTTCCTGCTGCAGAACTTTCGAGGCAGCGCGCGCAGCGACGACTTAAGTGCAGAGTTAGGCTACAGCTACGGCCATATTGAGCGCTCATTTCGCCGGCGGTTCGGCATGACAATCCGCCAGAAACTAATGGCGATTAGGATCGATGAGGCCACGTCCTTACTTCAGATGGGAATGCCGCTGAAGCAAATCGCGCAAGAGACTGGATTTAGCGACTACTACTATTTCATAAGGGTCTTCACTCGACTCGTTGGCACATCGCCGGGACGATTGGCGAGCCGGCCCGGGCGACAAGCATCACTCCGGCGTCGGACGTGATGTCACCGCCGTCGAAACGGGCGGTCACTTCTTTGCCGCCAGCGGCAGGAAAATCGAAGCTAAGGAGAGTATTTGTGACCAACGGGTGCCTCTGCTTATGTTTTGCTTGGTAACAACCCGTTTCTGCAAAGTGCGCCCGTTTTACTCTTCACATGCGTAATCCAGGCTAGACTGCTGCCAGCGATGCTGGCGATGTGTGTCCGTGCCTCGCTGACACACTCCGTAAGCGTCCCGTGATGGAAGATCGTCGCAGTGTTAAAGATGGCAGGCATAGACACGATAACCCTTTACGACCTGGCGACTTCGCGCGCGGAAGTGGTCGAACGACTGTTGCTCAAGACGAAGGAGGATGCGAGGGAGGCGGTATGCCTGTTACATATTAATCGATAATCAATCCAATTTATTGCGAGTTATCGATCAATATCATTTGTGAGCCTCCGCTGCGCAAACTGGCGCTGTGTCCAAGTCATGACGGATGTTCAAACGAGTCCTTCGGCGCCGAACACGTTTTCGGCTTGCTTCAGAACGCAGATTCCGGAGTGAACGCCAGCGGGCTGGTATACGCTTGACAATAATATCAAGTGATGATATAATGACAGTAATATAAACATTTAACAGCTGATCCATGTCACTCACCACAGAACCAACGAAGCGAAAACCGGTTAAGCGCGCGAAGCAACCTGCCTATCAGAGGATTGAGCACGATTTGCGCCGGCGGATTGCGAATGATGAATGGCTGCCTGGTGTGCTCTTGCCTGGTCGCCGCGCTTTGGCGGACCACTACGGTGTGACGATTCCAACGCTGGAGCTTGCGATCGGCGCATTGATAGAAGATGGCGTTGTCCGGGCGGAACAAGGTCGCGGCACATTTGTCGCTACCGGACGAACCAGCGATCAACCAGCCCTTGCGCCGCAGTCAGATGCGTTCCCAAAGCCAATTGATCGAACGTCATCCGCTACGTCAACAGTAGGCATTGTGGCGTTTGACTGGACCAGTAGTCCTGCCCCGTCGTCTCGCGCGAACACCAATAATGATTTCAGTGCCGCATGGGCAGCGACCATTATGGCGGGCTTCGAAGAAGGACTGTCGGGCTTCGGGATGCATAGCCAACTCTTCAATACGTACTCTCCTGTTGGCGACAGTTACCGGCGAATTCCTCTCGATCAAGCGATCGATCATCTTTTGCAAGTGCAAGTCAGCGGGCTGGTTTTTGTGCTTTATGACGTCTCAACGGTTATGAGTGCGCTTCGCGCTTCGAACGCCACCGATATTCCAAGCGTGATTATTGGTGATCGCGATCCTCGCTTTACGGTCCCGACCGTCTATTTTGACCAGCGAAACAGCGGAAATCGGGCCGCTACCCACTTGCTCGAGTGCGGCTGCAGCCGTTTGCTGTTTTTTGGACCGACGGAGACGACTTATTCGAGGGAGAGGCTTCTTGGGGTTCGCGATGCGATCGAAACCAATGGTCTTTCGGCAAACTCGCTCGATGCAGCTCTCTTCTCCGACGATGCGCATCCCCACACCTCGGCGACTGCCCGGCCAACTCTTGTGGCTGTTTCCGACGCGTTCGGGCACGGCGGCGAGATCGTTGGCGTCATAGGCGCGAATGACGACTGCGCGATCTATTTCATGGAGTACGCGTCGGAGCTTGGAATGAAACCCGGAGTAGATTACAAGCTTATCGGTTTCGATGATCTTCCCGCTTCTCGTCAGTTTGGCCTAACAACCCTGCGGCCGCCGCTCGTAACTATGGGCAATAGGGCTTGCGCTTTGTTGCGCCAAGCAATGGCGGGTGACCACTCGGACCAGAGTATCTGCGTGCGCGCCCATCTTGTTAAGAGGTCTTCGACGGGCAGCGGCAAGCACTGGTAATTTCCAGAAGATAAGTTCATGCGAACTAAACGTCATTTGTCGCTTTTGCTACAGAGGCTATATATGGGGCGAATTACAGCAACGGCGTGTTTGCTTGCGACGTGCGCGGCGGGCGGGGCGCTGGCGGATACTGAGCCGGTCAAAGCGTGGTCATTCTCGCCTGTGCCGGTCGGCGCGTTAAGGGGCGTTGTAATTCCAGCTTCCAAGGCGTCCGCTTTCGAAGCCCTCATCGAAACTCCAGGTGATGTCGGCTTGCCCGCTGCATGGGAGGGCCGAAAACTTGCGTGGGGGCGTCTGGCTTCGCAGGATGACGGCGGGTTTCGCGTCGTACAACGCCTTAAGGGTGATGATCCGGCCGCAATAATGGTTATCGCCGGGCACTTTTATAATCCCGTCATTTATAGGAATCAGGACTACAGGTTTCGATTCACGTGCAATCGCACGGCGGCCCTCTACATCGATGGGCGCCGGCTCATCACCACGGGCGATGCGCGGTTTTGTGTGGCACGGGTGCATAGTTACGAGCACCGCGTTGGACCGGTGCGCTTCGTAATTGTAACTTCCGCGCAAGGCGAGCCCGACTTCCACTTTGAAATGGCCCAGCCGGGCGATGTTCACTTCTTTGCCGAACTGCCAAAGCAGATCGACAAAGAAGCCCATGTTGACGACTATTTGTCGCGACCTATTTCGAATGGCTTGGTTGATGCTGTTGTCGCAGTGCCCGATACGGTCAAGGGCTATTATCGCGGCAATCGCTTCGAGCAAGCTGGCATTATCCTCTCTTTGGATTACAGGGGCCACACCTACTTTCCTGTCGCTGCTATGGCGCATAATCCTATCGACCCGCATCAGCCGGTGGGGCCGTGCGAAGAGTGTTTCGATCCCATCGCCTGGGACGATGCCAAACCCGGCGAGCCGTTCATCAAGTTCGGTGTGGGCTTGTACGAGAAGCAATGTGTTGAGAAATCGGCCTGGTATGACCCAGCTTGGTTGGTACGTTTGTTCGACTGGACGACGCGTTCCGGCAAGAACTGGGTGGAATTTACACAGACCGTACGTGGACCGAGAGGCTGGGCGTATCACTACGTAAAGCGTATCGTACTCGTGCCTGGGCAGCCGGAGATGCGCATTGAGCACGAGCTTATCAACACAGGGCGAAACCAAATCGATATCGAGCAATACAACCATAACTGGATCAGCATCGACGGCGTTGAGGCATCATACGGCTACGTGGCTGAGTTCCCATTTGTTCCTGCCGCCGAAGGCAAGACGCGATCGGGTTTCGAGTTCAATGGTTCCTCGATAAGTTTTGCAAGTCAGGAGCCGTCATATGTTAGCATTGCCGGTTTCAAGCCGCATGCGACCGACAATCAGGTTAGCATTTCAACGAAGGCGTCGTCCGCATCACTGCTCATCACTGGTGACTTTGCGCTTTCGAAGGCCGCGATGTATGCATGTGAGCAGGCCTTTTGCTTTGAGCCGTTCGTAACCATCCGTGTATTGCCTGGCGAGAAGGCCGCCTGGTCGCGGGTGTATAAGTTCCGATCAGGGACTTAACGTCGAAGTGCCATGGTGATCCTCTACGAGTGAGTTAAGGGAGCGCGGACCTGTCGCGGACAGCAATGGCCGAGGTTGGCGCAGGCGAATTGAATAAAAGGACGTATGCTTGTGAGGAGCCACGCTCCATGGACAGACGCTATTCTCCGTCGCAATTCCATGAAATGACGTATTCCGCTACGATGCCAAGGCTGGCGTTCCGAGGTCAGGAAATCGGCGAATGGCGCGAACAGCTCGACATCGCGTTTCATCAGGTTCTCGGTTGGCAGGCGGACAAGCGGCGCGGGCCGCTCAACGTGGAGATCCTCGAAGAAGAGGCGACCAGCACTTACGTCCGGCGCAAACTCGTGTTCGAAAGCGAGCCAGACTCGGATGTGCCGTGCCATCTTCTCGTGCCGAATGGCGTATCTGAATGCCGTCCCGCATTTGTCTGCTTGCAGGGCCACACGACGGGAATGCACATCTCCTTGGGGCAGGCGGTAGGCCCCAGGGACCAAGCCTGGATCGACGAGGAGCAGGATTTCGCGGTCCAGGCGGCGCGGCAGGGATACATTGCGCTTGCGATCGAGCAGCGTTCATTCGGCTTGCGCGAGGAAAGACTGCAACGAATGCGATCGGCGAACGGATGCGAAGATGCCGCGATGCATGCGCTCCTTCTGGGGCGCACGCTGGCCGCGGAACGAGCGTGGGACGTATCGCGGGCGATCGATCTGTTGGAAACCATCCCCGGGGTGGATAGAGGCCGAATCGGCTGCGTGGGAAACTCCGGCGGTGGATCGGCGACGTACTATTCGGCATGTGTCGACAAACGAATTTCCCTGGCTTTGCCGTCATGCTCAGTTTGTACGTATGCGGACAGCATTTTTCGAATTCATCATTGCTCCTGCAACTATCTACCCGGCATTCTCAAGGTTGCGGAAATGGGCGACCTCGCCGGCTTGATTGCGCCTCGCAAACTTATCGTTGTCGCGGGCGATGAGGACGATATCTTCCCGATCGATGGCGTTCGAAAGGCGTACGCCGCTGCCGAGCGCATTTATGCCGCCGCGGGCGCCAGTGACCACATTCGACTGATCGTTGGCAACGGCGGACATCGTTTCTTCGCGGAGCCGGCATGGGCCGCCGTACGGGAGTTGCTGTAGCGGGACAGGATGCAAATCGCGCGGCATAGCGTCAAAAATATAACGATGACGGAGCGGTTTGGGACTTGACGTGCAAGTGTTATTGTGATAAAATAACGACTGTTATACAAATGGTGTTCGGCGGGGCACTGCCTGGCCTGAAGACCTGCTTTTCAAGCATCACGCCGCCTTGCCACAATCGACATAGGTTGTTGTCGAAGGAGATACGAATATGAATCGACGCACGGCATTCACTTTAATCGAATTATTAGTTGTCATAGCGATTATTGCTATACTTGCAGCAATATTATTTCCCGTGTTTGCTTCAGCCCGCGAGAAGGCGCGTGCGAGTGCTTGTTTGTCCAACGAAAAACAACTCGGCCTGGGCGTTCAGCAGTACGTTCAGGATTTCGATGAGAAGATGCCAAGCGGGTGGAATGCCAACCCGTGGACGCAGGTGCTTCCATATATCAAGTCGAGCGGTGTTGCCATTTGCCCTTCGGCGCCTGAGGGAACGATCAATAAGAGTTATGTCTGGCAAAACATCTATTGGAACTTCGATCCGGCGATGGGGCACGCTTCAGGGGGGCCATGGCAGCTCTCCCCGTGGGACGCGCAGATGTCCGTATTTACCGCAGCCGACAAGTGTATTATCTTTGGCGACGGATGGGGTCAGCCGGCGAATGGCGCGACCTCGATGGACGACGCCAACGGAACTAGTGGCGCGATGGAAACCGGGTTAACGAACACACCCCCCGTGATGCCGAATGGAACGTTGCGTTGCTTCGTTGCTCGACATAGCGGGGGCGAAAATTTCGTTCTCGCTGATGGACATGCAAAGTGGATGACGCTGAATTATGTTGCGAGTGTCAAGCAGGCGTCAAATCAGATCCAACCTGGTTACTACACGCTTTTCATGGCGCAGCAACAGTAAACACGTGCGTTTGACGCCGCGCTGGTCCATCGTGCAGCTTGAGTTTCGCCAAATAACGACTTGCCGCGCGCGATATATATCTTTACCCGCGTCATATCGGAAAGACAGTGAAACGTGTATTTAAGATACAGGCATATATGCTTGATGCTCGGCATCTTCTTGCTCATTTCGGTTGTGCAATGCGCCGGCGCCGCGTCGACGAACGTCGTTGTGCAAAGAACGGCGTGGAGTTTCGATGCGTCTCAGCTTGAATGGTACGCTGGCGCGAGACCCGATGAGGAGAAGAAGGCGGGCACGCTGCACGCTGTCAATGGCTGGACGGAGTATCGCTTCGACGTCGGCAAGACCGGTTGGTATGCGCTCTGGGCCGCGGTCGTTCCTGAGTGGTCACGGGACTGGTTCCTCGACGGTCGCCAGGTCTTCAACCTCAAAGTGAGCCAAAAGGGAGACGTTGATGGCGGAATGGCCAAGGAAGGCAATCTGTTCCTGACCTCCGGTTCGCACACGCTTCGCTTTCGACGCCTGGGCTTTCCCGGTTGGCTTTGCGCGAAGTGGGAACTGCGCGATGTCGCAGATGATCCGCTGGGATGCATCGCGGCGAGCGTGGTAGGCCCGAACGTAATCCGCGCGGGCATGGCGGTCAATATCCGCGTCACGGCCGGTGGTTGTCACGCTGCTCAATATACGCTGTTTGCTCGTGATGAAGAAACGAACTCGCTGACCCCAGTCGCAAAAGTTGCCTTTCCTGCGTCGAGCATGACAGTGACCCGAGACGTGCGGATCGTCGTTCCGCATCAGGGCGTCTTCTCCTTGCTACCGCAGGCCGACGGTGTGTTTGGCAAGCCTGCCGACTTGGCGACGGGGCAAATCATCGCAATTGATACGCACGGAGCCCCACCCGCTGCGCCGGCATTCTCACGATCGCTCGTAGTCGATATCGACTGCGCCAAACAGATGCCGCTGAGCGAAAAGAATGGAGCGACGAAGGTTATTGACGCTCCATTCGGCGCGTACCGGCAGTCGTCGGGCGCCGGTGCGAGTGAGAATTGGTGGGCGATGGATGGTTTTTCTTACGCGTTCGATATTCCGGATGTCGATGGACCGTACCAATTGGAGGTCGATTATCCTGACGACGACCGGCGTACGATGGGCTTTTGGATCAACGACCAGATAGCAGGCAACCCACCGTCGATTCCGCTTACGGGCGGAGTAGATACGGGCGATCGCTACAGGACGACCAACCGGATGCTAACCCACGTCGCCACGTTCTGGCCGCTCGGAACGCACATCGTATTTGCGGTCGTCAATTTGAACCACGGCATGACGGCTGCGGCTGCGCGAATCCGGGTTTACAAGCTTGCGAAGGATTTTGGCTCGGGGCCCGCCGGTCGTGTGGACGGCAGAAAGTTGGGATTTTACTACGAGGAAAGCGGGCGCTGGCTCCTTCACTTTGGTGCTCGGCCCGGCTTGTCCGACGTGCGCAACAGCATGCTGACGATGGATCGATGGGGGCGTTTTAACCGCTATCTGGGCGCGAACTTAATGTTCCCTACCGTGAACATCTACCAAGACAACCGTTTCCCGAGCAAGGTTCTCGAAGGCTACTTCAGTTCCACGGACGACCAGTGCCGCATGAACGCGTTGTTCGCCGAAAAATACAGCAGTGCCTACATCCCCGAACTGCACCTCAGTGGCCAGGCATGGTTTGACAAACACGTTATGGGCGTCTGGTTTGACCCTGCGACTAAGGCTTTGAAGTTTGCCTCCCGGCAGGCGGAAGACCGTGTCTTGCGGGATAAGGACGGCCGCGCAGGAGTTGGCGACAAGTGCTACTACAATGCGCTGAACTCCGAGGTTCAGGACAAGTATATTGCGGTAATGGGCGAACTCGCCGATGATCTCGCGGATAGTCCGTCGTTCGCAGGCATTTCGTCCCGGCTGATGCTTGGCTGGCAGTGGCAGGGCTGGAACGCGTTGCCTGGTTTGAACTGGGGCTACGACGACTGGACGATCGCGCAGTTTGAAAAAGACACGGGCGTACGGGTTCCCGGGACGGCAAATGATCCTGGCCGGTACAAAAAGCGTTATCTCTTCTTAACGGGGCCTAAGAGCGATGCCTGGATAACATGGCGCTGCAATAAGATCTATGCATATCATCAGCGCATTCTTGCGAGAATACGGCGCGCGAAATCGTCCGCCAAGTTGTTCTTGACGTGGTATGGCCAAGACGAGCATGAAGCCCAAAGCGCCAATACGCTGGTCCAACTTCGCGATGCGGGGATCGATCCATCGCGTTACGGCGGCGACTCCGCGATCGATATCATTCCAATCATAGCGTACGGTCGTCGATACTCGTCTCCTCTTGCGGATGCGAACCTCTTTGAACCTCTATTTAACCGAGACGTGAAGTCGTTGGCGCTTTCAAGTCGCGCGGGCATGAGCTATGGCAGTTATTTCGAGGTGGGCGATCCAGGATGGAAGACATTGGGCGCTAGTAACGAGCGTTTCATGAACGATGTCTGCACACCATCCGGGAGAAATGAGCTGGAGGACTATGCCATCCTCCTCGCCGACAGCGATTGCGGCTTGCTTGCCGCCGGCGCGTTCGGTCAGATTTACGGGGCTCCAGACTTGATGCGGGAGTTCCTCGCCAGCTATACGAAGCTTCCCGCCCTCCCATTTACGCCGATGCAATCGGGACGTGATCCAGTCGCTGTTTGGTATCGGCAGTGTTCCGGCGGGTTCTATTTTTATGCGGTGAACCGTGAACATTATCCTGTAAGTGTCGAGATCACCTTCGCGAAGGCGTCGCAGGTTGTATCGTTGGCGAGCGGCGCCACAGTACCGATGGCTGGCAATGTCCTTCGCGTCAATCTGCGGCCGTATGAGTTGCAGTCGTTTAGAATTGCCGGTACGGCTTCGATCCGTTCATGCAGCGAATCGATTCCCACGGACGATAAAGCACTTCTAGCATCTCAGGTCGCGTTTGTGGACGCACTTTCTCCGGGGCTGGTTGACCGTTCAATCGCTCCGGAACTGACTCAATCGGAACGTGACGATTGCTTGAGCTTGATCTCAGCCGCTCACGACGCACTGAACGCCGGACGGTACTGGGAGGCGCGGATGGATCTGGAACGTGCGCCGCTCATGAACCTCTATGACATCGCTGGGCACTATCCGCCGTCACTGCAATACCGAAAGTCGGCCCGTGGATTTCAGAAGAGCGTGTCGACTTCCGCGCCCCATCTCGTCCCGGATGGAATCATCGGCGACGTGCGCGGCAAGCTGTCGTCGGTAACAGATCTTTGTTTCGACCGTGCGGGACAGCTCTGGGTCGCAAGCCGGGAACAGGTGATGCTGTTTGACTCCCATGGCCAGTACCGGAGCTGTGTGCATCTTGCAATGCCATACAGCGTCAACAATGGCGATCCTCGGTGGTGGAATGGCGCATCAATGCCAAGATACCTGTCTGCTGACGCATTACGAGCCCTTAGTGATGGCACAATTGCGGCGACGTCGTACTTTTCGCCGCTTATCCGCTATGAGGCGATAACGGGGCGAGTGGTGCAAACGAATGGCGGCAATGGGATCGCGTTGCCGGGTCATCCTCTGGCATTCGACACCGATTCGCGTGGCGCCTACTATGTCGCCTGTGCGGATACGCCAGCGCAGGCTGGCGTTTACAAAGTTCAGGCGAACGGAGCGGCGGCGTTCGATTTCCGGCGCGACGGCGAAGTGACGAATAGGCTTTGCGACTTTGCGTCCGCGGGCGTGGCGGTCGACTCGGCGGGGCACATCTATGCCGGCGATCGCGACGGAGCGCGCATCGTGGTATTCGATCCCGCCGGCAAGCAACTCGAAGAGATCAAATCATCTGCCGGCAGCATCGGCAAACTCGCCGTCACCGCCGACGGTGCGCGGCTATTCGCGATCGTTGGCGACGGTACCGTTGCAGCGTGGCAACGTGACGTTTCCGCACATTATGTCCTGCAGTGGCGCCGCTCTCTCGAAGGGCGAGCTTGCGCGCTCGCCGTGAGCGTTACCGGCACGCTTGCCGTGGGATTCTCTCCTGCTAAGGATGGGATCGTCGCGCGTAGCTATCGTTATGACTCAAGCGGACCAGTCGCGTGCACGTTCACGATCGCGTCCCCGGGACCAACCTGTCTTGGGGCGGAACCGGGGCAAACCACGCTCCAAGAGTACGGGGGCGCGATCTACTATCTGACGTGCGGGAAACTGGTGCAAGTTGAGCCTGGCGAGCGGGACGTTGTGAAGGTTGTACTCGATTCCCAATTGGATGCGATCTCGTTTGCGTTCGACCTCTCAGGAAATCTATTTATCGCAAGCCGCAACGACTTGCGCGGCAAGCGCGGCGAATACGTATGGCGCTCCGCGAAGACCGCTGATGGGTGGAGCGATCCACAGGGGATTACTGGCAGAGACCCTGTGAACACCGACACGATCGCGATGATCCCGTTCGGCCTCGCTATCGACAATAACGGCATAGTCTTAGTCCGGTCGTCGGACAACACGGATTGGACAACCCTGCGCATCTTTGGCTACGATCCAAACGGGAGCCGGCGCCAGATTGTAGATGTAACAGGCCTTGGCAGTGTGGCGCCCTGGGAAGGCCATTACGGACTCCATGTCGATCGCCGGACAGGACGGATATTTGTTGCGAGCGGTCCGTCGCATTCGGTTACATGCGTGAACGCGGATGCGTCTCCTTGTTGGTGTAAGGGCAACAGCGTGGCGCAGCGGCCAGGCGATGTGCCACTCAGGGGACCGCGAGGGGTCACGACGGATCGGGAAGGGCGCGTCTGGGTGGCGGATTCGGACGCAAACCGTCTGCTGTGCTTCGATTCCGACGGCAACTACCTGGCATCGTTTGGCCGTTTCGGCGGGATCGATGCGCGCGACGGATTCGCTCTGGCCGGGCCGTCTGGGATCGCGACGGTTGCCGGATCCGATGGACGAGAATGGTTGTACGTTGCCGACACGTTAAACCAGCGCTTAATCAAGTACCGCATTGAAAACGGTCGTTAGTGAGGCCGGACCAGAAATTTTAAGGGAGTATTCGTAATGCATGTAGCGAGTGGATTGACAGACGAACCGCGGCGCACAGAGTGGTTTCGCGACGCGCGCTTTGGGTTGTTCATTCATTGGGGGCTTTATTCATTGCTCGCCCGAGAAGCCTGGGTGATGGATAGCGAACAAATCCCGCGCGAGAAGTACAGGGCGTTCGCGGCCGATTTTCATCCGGACGATCTCGATTTCGACGAATGGGCGCAATTGGCGAAACGCGCGGGAGCGAAGTACGTCGTGTTCACGAGCCGGCACCACGACGGATTCGCGCTCTTCGACAGCAAGGCGAGCGATTTCAACTCGATGCAAAGCACGGGGCGGGACTTCGTTCGAGAATATGTCGCGGCGGTTCGGCGAGCCGGTCTCAAGGTTGGACTTTACTATTCGCTAATGAGTTGGCAGTTTCCGGCGGTCTACGCCGGGCCGATAGCGGATCCGCCAGGCTGGGAGGCGATGGTGCGTCAGTCGCATGAGCAGGTGCAGGAGCTCATGTCGAACTACGGTCCAATCGATTTACTCTGGTACGACGGATGCGTCATTCCCGGCGCCTCCGAAAAATCTCGTCTCGCCTCGCGTTGGCGAAGCCGAGGCCTGAACGCTATGGTGCGCTCCCTGCAGCCGCACATCGTGATCAATGATCGTTCAGGACTTCCCGAGGATTTCGATACGCCGGAACAGCATATCAGTGCTCCGGGCGGTCGCCGCCTCTGGGAGGCGTGTATGACATTCAACAACCATTGGGGCTACTGCGAGACCGACCACGCGTTCAAGTCCGTGCGAGAGATACTGGCCTATTTGGTCTACTGCGCCCGCTATCGCGGCAACCTTCTTCTCAATATTGGTCCGCGCGCCGATGGATCGGTTCCCACCGAATGCGTGGACAGGCTTAAAGTGATTGGTTCATGGCTGGCAACAAACGGCATCGCAATTTACGGCTCGGAACGTCGATCGATCACGGAGCACGAACATCCATCCACCGTTGTGACGGCTAGGGGAGCCAAGGCGTATGTTCATCTCCTGGATCAAATGGCCGACTCGGCCCACGTCGCCGGGATACGCGGACCAGTTGCCGGCACGCGGATCTTGGGATCCGATGCGGCCGTGAACGTTACCACACTGCGGGACGGCACCGTGCAGATTACGGGCCTGGCTCAGTCTCGCGAACGGGAATCTGAGCTGCCGCGCGTCGTGGAGATCGACATGAACGACCGCAGGCGCTTCGGAAAGGTTACTGGGATCTTATCAACGCCGCCAGCGCAAGGTAGAGAGCTAGACGCCACCGTTCCAATTATCGGGGCGGATACTGGCCGCGCTGAACCGCCTCGTGGCGTGGTTGCCGAAGCGCGGGAATTCGCTCTGGCAAGCCCCCTCAAGCTGACATTAACGAACGCTTCTGAGTGGTGTCCTGAATGGGGCGGCCGACAAGTCGCAACGGCTGAGGATCGAACAATAACGGCGCCGTTTCATGTAAACGTTTCAGGCGTTTATGATTTCGAAATAGGCGTAGTGAACGAATGTGCCGGCAGAATAAGCACATCGATCGACAGCACAATAAGCGCCCATCCCGGTGACGTCGTTCCTGGCGGCTATCCTGCGACGATCTCACTGAAGCGTATCGTTCTTGCTCAAGGTTGGCACAGTCTTGCGCTGGCCGCGGACACTGGCAATCGCATAGGTGTTTACGGCGTGCGGCTCAGCGCATGCTGGCAAGGAATCCCCTCCGAACTGTGGGCAACCGCCGGCCCGTACTCCAGCGCGTTCCGCTGGGGCGGGGCAGTATCTACTGTTCGATCGGCCCTTCTGACCCCCTACCTGACCGATGAGTACCTTCACCGGCCAGACATCTTCGCAGGCGATGGCGTAGCACCGTCGCAATGGCGCATCGAGAGATCGCGGCGTGGCGAGCATTCTGCTCAAGGCGTTGAGTATGCGTGCCGTGGGCAAGCGGACGATTGGGGGGTGTGCTATGCGCGCGCGGTAGTCGTAAGCCCCGATCCGCGCGACGTGGAGATCGCTTTCGGGTGCGATTGGTGGGCTAACTTGACGCTGAATGGGCGTTCTTTGGGATCGGATCGGGCCGCTGAACTTGTCGCTGAAGATGGCGCCATGTTCTGTGGCCATAAACCGGTCGCGATTGCGTGTCGATTCGATGCGGGCGAGAACGTATTGATCGTGAAGTCGCATCCGGGCCGGCATGCGCACTGGTTTACCATGTTTATTAACAACCCTGGCGATCTGACGTTCGTCACGCCAATGGAATGGTCTCACTTTCGCCGAGGCGCATTTTACAAATATCCGGAGGCGGAGGTCGTTTGTCCGCCCCAGCTTGAGCCGGTCGTCTGCTGTTGATAATTGCCGCCGAGTAGGCGGAAAGGGAGATCTGATGGTTCGATTTTGTTTGATTGCGATCGGAGTTCTCATGAGTACGTTCGTTTCCGCAAACCAAACGTCCGCATCCTCGGAACGGGCTTTGACAATCGATGCGACGGCTTATTCCCGCTACCACTTGGTCGAAGCGTGTGACAAGCCTGCGCGGCCCGAGGTGAGCGTCATTCCGAAAATACGCTCCACGCACTCACTGCTTGGAGAGGGCTGGGTGGATTACGATTTCGTCGTTCCGGCCAGCGGTTGGTACGCGGTGGGCTTCGGCGGCGTGACCGATGCGTCCGACCACGATTTCTATATCGACAGCGTACATATCTATGGCGGATTTGGCGGCAAAATTGCCAACGCTTGGTTAGGAGCCGGGTCACACGTACTTCGCGTTCAGAGATACACCTATTCTGGACTTGCACCGTTCGCGTCGTTCACGATCACAGCTTCTGCCGGCGCCGTCGCCAGTTCCGTACGAGTCGAGCCGGAGAACACGAGCCTCATTTTCCGCGTGGGTGAGGCACTGAAGCTGAACGTTCACACAGGGGGGCGCACATCGGCAGGCGCCTTGACCGTTTGGGTCAAAGAGGCCAACACGGACGCCGTAATCAGAACATACAGCGTCGTGCTGCCGGCTGCATCGAACGAAGTCATACAACGCCTAACGATTCCGTACGCGAAGGAAGGCCTGTATTATGTTACGTTTGGCGATGCCGGCAAACCGGTCGCCGCATCCGATGTACGCGAGATCGAGTACCTTGTTGTTGATACGACGCATAACGACCAGCCTGTTGGCGGCGACATCAAAAGGACGCTGATCAAGCAGATAGACTGCGGGGCGACGCCTCCGGATTATGCGGGAGGAATCACCAATGCTATCCACACTCCCATAGGCGTCTACAGGCAATCGGGTGATCGAGGATACCTGCAGAGCAAGGATTTCCACTGGTTTACTTACCGTTTGGATGTTCCCGAAGCGCAAAAGCCGTATGTCGTGGAGGTCGACTATCCCGATGACGATTGCCGGACGTTTGGCATCGCACTGATGGAGAGGAACATGATGGATTATCCTCCTGTCGGCGGTGTCGACAGCGGAGGGGTGTTCTCTCTCTCGCACGAGATGCAGACGCAAAGCTTCATCTACTATCCGCGCGGCAAGGAAGTCGTAATCTCGTTCATCAATACAAGAGATGGTCGAACCGCGGCGGCTGCCCGTATCAGGCTTTACTCTGTCCACGCGCCGATCCCGGCTCTTGGGACCCCACGGGAGGGCGGTCGAAGTTTTGGCAGCTGGTTGGAAGAGGGAGATCGGTGGGCTACGTTCTACGGCGCTCCCGACAAGTCGTTGAACGGCTACGTCGTCAGCATGAACCGGTGGGCTCAGGTCGCGCGCTATATGGGGCTCGACACCCTCTCCCCGACTGTGAACATCTATCAGAACGTTCTGTTTCCAACCACGTATTTCGATGGCTATTTTCGCCCGGCCGGCGGTGCTCGCGATCCGATGCCGCTCGATGTAGTCCGCTTGCTACTTCTCGTTTGCGAAAAGTACGAATTGAAGTTGCTACCAGAGTTTCATCCTTGTGGCAACGCCTACCATCTGCACGACTACGATGCGAAGTACGCGTCGTATCCCGACCCACAACCGCAGCGTATTGTGGGAAAGGATGGGCAGGTCGGTCATAGCAACTTTGAACCGTATTACAATCCTATTTATCCGGACAATCGACAATGGTACATCGGAATGCTTGGCGAATTTGCGGACCAGTACAAAGACTCCGCTGCACTGGATGGAGTTAGCTTGCGTGTTATGGGATGGGTGGGTGAAGGCCACAACGGATATCCGTCGCTCAAATGGGGATACGAGGACTATACTGTCCACCTTTTCGAAAAGCAAACCGGTACTCGGGTTCAAGTAAAAGATACCGATCCCGAGCGGTTCCGCAAGCGCTATGATTGGCTGATGGCGAAGTGCAAGGCAAAATGGATCGACTGGCGGTGCGATCAGGTCGTCAAGCTCTATGCTGACATTCGCGATCGTGTTCGGAAGGCGCGGCCAAATCTGTTCGTGGTTTCGCCTATCCATCCCGAGCTAGACGGCACATATTATGATGAAAAAGAGCGCTTCTTTACAACCCACGACTATTCTGAACTGCTTCGCGAGTGCGGCTACGACACGCGAAAGATGGCGGCCCTCGATGGCGTTTTCTTCCTGAATGCCTTCCATTATTACGGTCGCCGGCAGTCCGAAGCCGTTTCCGAGCAGGCGTCGCGTGACATGCTGCTCAATCCCGCGGCGAAAAAGGCGCTTATCGTAAACACAAACCGCACAGGTTATCTATTCAGCAACGGTTACTTTGAGGCGAACCAAAAGATCAAGCCCGCGGACATGGGGCTTGCCGGAGTGAAGCCTGGCGGCTGGGTCGCATTGGTAAACCCGGCTGGACGCCACTACCTTGAACGGTACGCGCTGTCGGTCGCCGAGGGAGACGCCTCGATGATCCTCGATGGCGGCGAAGGCTATCTGGGCGGACAGCCTCTCCTCCGCGAATTCCTAGCGGAATACCGGCAACTGCCGGTCGCACGGTTTATGCCGAGGCCGGACGCGACCGATCCTGTGTCCGTTTGGCAGCTCAACGATCGCAAGCGATTCTGGTTCTACGCGGTGAATCGCGAGCGGTATCCAATTCGTGTCGCGATCCACTTGTCCGGGGCGGGCGTCGTCACGCGGCCCGCATTGGCCGAGACTGTGCCCGCGAAAAACGGCATCATCGAGATCGTTCTTGCGCCGTATCAGATGGCCGTATGGAAATGTGCGCCGACACGCGCCATTGCGACAGTGGACGTTGCGGTCCCGCGCGAGGCGAAGGAGCGAGCGACGGCGATGGTTCTTTGGATCGAGAGGTTTGACGCGTCGGTCCAAAGCGGCAAGGCGGGCCAGTCGCTTAACGCCGCGCAGAAGGCTACTCTGCATAAGTACGCATTGGAGGCGAGGGCTTGCGTAGTGCGAATGCACTACTGGCGGGCGCGCACATTGATGGAGTCGCACGAACTCTTGCCGATTTACGACCTGCTCGGGGCTGCTCCGCCAGCGCTTGCGGAATACAGAGTCCCGCCAATGCCCCTGAACGCCATGCAGGCTGGCGAATTGCTCGCATGTGCGAGCACAGTTTCCGGCGCGGACATATCAACGGTCTCTAGCGAGAGCGTAGATCCTCAGTGGGCAGGCGGCAAGCTGCTGGTCACATCAGAAGCCTCAACGCAGATCCGCGTCGCTAACCCCGTGGCGGGAAAATACTCCCTGACGATCTGTCATGTCGCGGGTGGTGATTATGGTCCCCTCAATGTGGCGATCGGCAACGTCAGCCTCGGCGCGACCTCTGATCCTTCCAAAACGCCGAGCCTCGTTTTATCGCCCTTCGCGCCAGTCGTCTTAGGCGCCGGTGACCAGGCGATAACACTGACGCGTCCACATGGCACAGTCACGGCGATTAATTGGATTTCGTTAAGCCCTGTCTATCGGGACTTGGTTCGCTCCGATTGGTCGACCGTCGGGCCGTTTCCAAGTCCGCTGGTTCAGTACACCGTGGCGGATGGCTTTCAGCATGCCTTTGATCCAGAGCTGTCTCGGAATTTCGGTGCAAATGTTCCGCTCACGACGGACGGAGCATATGCCACATGGGAGCGCGGATCCGGGGACGGCGCCTATATCGACCTGTTCGATAAATACCACAAGGTGGGCGAGGTCCTATCATATGGCGTGACCTACGTATATGCGCCGACTGACCGAATTGCCACGCTCTCGTACGATGTCGATTGGTGGGCCAAGCTGTGGGTGAACGGCGAAAAGCTGGCGGATTTCACCGATGCACGCCCACCTAAAGCGCCAAATGGACGATTCGCAACTGATGTGCGGCTGAAGAAAGGCTGGAATAAAATCCTGATTAAAGTGCAATCAGGTTCAGCCGGCAATGGCTATTGGATGGCTATCAGCGATCCTGGCGATTTGTGCGTCTCGCCGACGCCGCCTCAGGGAGAAGTTTCGCAGCCGGCAATGTCTTGTCTGGATACGAGTCGTTAGGAGTTCGTTTTATGAGCCTGTTTGTTAAAATCAGCACAATCGGGACCGCGCCGCCGGTCTCCCGGCCTGGACGCAATAACGGCCAGCTTGTCGACGACATGATCGCGCATTGGCGGGAGACGTTCGATCGGGTTCTTCCAGACCACCCTGACCTGATCGTGGTTCCGGAGTGGTGCGATCACTATATCGACCACTCGCTGGCGCAGTCGCTTGCGTATTTCGCCGAGCGGGGCGACCGGGTGCTGAGTTTCTTCCAGGAGACGGCAAAGCGCTTCAAGTGCTTTCTGACGTATCCCGCGCTCTGGCCGAATGCGGATGGGACGTGGCGCAATTCGATCCAGCTTATTGATGATGGTGGGAACGTCATCGGAGTCTACGAGAAGAACCACCCGACCGTCGGTGAGCTGGAAATTGGCGTGATGCCCGGCACTCAGATCCCGGTTTTCGAGACGCGGATCGGGCGGATCGGCGGCCTGATCTGCTTCGACCTCAACTTTGCTGAGCTTAAGGAACGATACAGACGCGCTCGCCCCGATCTGCTGCTCTTTTGCTCGCTTTACCACGGAGGAATGCAGCAGCAATCGTGGGCGTTCGACTGCCGCTGCCATTTCGCCGGGGCCTGCGCGGACTTTCCGAGCGCGATCGTTTCGCCGCTCGGCTCGGTTCTGGCGACATCGACCAACTACATCGAGCATGTCACGGCAACGGTCAATCTCGACTGCGCGCTGGTCCATCTCAACTTCAACGAGGAGAAGTTGCCTGCCCTTAAGGGCAAGTACGGCCCCGAGGCGATGATTACGGACCTCGGCCTCTCCGCCGTGGTTCAAGTCGCGAGCGGGCATCCGTCACGCTCCGTCGCCGATCTGCTGGCGGAGTTTGAGATCGAGACGCTGGATGGCTATCTTGACCGCTGCCGGGATCTGCAGGCGAAATGCCTCGCACGCTGAGCGTAGTAAAGATCCAAAAATGGCCAGCCCGGCCACAGAGGACATCCTTATCTTAACAAAAGATTGCAGGGAGATCATCAACATGAGCAAGAAACCAATTCACGTCGCGCAGGTCGGCTGCGGGCGGTTCGCCGCCGGGCAGGATATGCCCAATTTCAAGGACAACTCGGACATCGAATGTCTGTGGTGTTGCGATTCGGATATCGAGCGGGCTCGGAGCGTCGCCGCCCAGTTTGGCATTCCGCACGCGACGAGCGATTTGCAGGCGGTGCTTGCCGATCCGGATGTGGACCTGATTAAGATCGCGACATCGCATGAGGCGCATCTGCCGATCATCGAAGCAGCTGCGGCCGCCGGGAAGCATGTCTTCTGCGAGAAGCCGCTCGCGCTGGACCCTTTGGAGGGGCTCAAGATCGTGCGGGCGGTGCGCCGGGGCGGGATCAAGCTGGGCGTCGATTATAACCGAACCTGCGCGCCGGCGATCCGCAGGTTGCGGGAGGTCTGGCAGGAGCATGTCGCCGCGCCGCGCCATAATCCCTGGCGCTATATCGAAATCGATCGGCCGCTCTATCCGGATGAGACCAGCTCGCATCTGCTGGTTCGCATCCAGGACGATTCCATGACCTATGTTCCGGTTCACATGGACCCGCTACGCGGCGGCGGTCCGCTGATCGGTGAAACGGTCCACTGGCTCGATCTGTCCTGCTGGTTCTTCGCGCCGCAAGTGCCTGTCGAGATTCTGGGCTGGGGCTCGGAGCGTTTTACGCACGGTGTCAACATCAAGTTCTCCGGCGGCGACTCGGCGACGATACTCTTTCACTGCGCAGGGACGTTCGATTACCCGAAAGAGCTCTACGAAGTGACGTCAAACGGCGCGCTGTTGCGCAGCGAGCATTTCGTCGAGAACAACTACTACGGCATTCCGGGACTGGGCCGCGAGCTGTTCGATCTGCAGTTCGATTGCATGCCCGGGATCGGCGACGAAGGCGGTTTGTCCGGTTGGCAGGCAAAGTTCAATGCGCGGGTCCAGGGAATGTCGAACTGCAAAGAAGGTTTCAGCGAGCTGAATGTCAACAAGGGGCATCGCGCGATGCTGGCGGGGGTGATCGATGCGATCCGCATGGGCGGACCGACCCCGTGCGACGAGTTTGCGGGGCTTCGGGCAACCTATCTGGCACGCCTAGCCGGGCAGTCAATTCGCCTGCGCCAGTCTCTCCCGGTGCCGGTTGACCAACTGGTGTTCGACGTGCTTTAAGGGCTTATGAGTAGGAGCCGCGTCTCTGGCCGCCGGGCCATTTTTCACTCGCGGTCTGAGGGCGATGGGCTGAGTTGATCTTATCCTGAGCGAAAGGACAATATGAGTAAGCTAACTGACATTCGGGTGCGCGGCGTACGTTTGCACTTTCTGCCGGTCCAAACGCGGATGCCATACAAGTTCGGCAGTGAGAGCCAGAGCCGAGTCACCTGCGCGCGCTGTGAGGTCCGAGTTGTCAGCGCGGACGGCAGCTCGGCGACTGGATGGGGCGAGACGCCGCTCAGCGTGGGCTGGGTTTGGCCGTCGTCGCTGTCGTACAACGAGCGTCTAGGCCGCCTGCAGGACTTTTGCCGCGGGCTGGCGACTGCCTGGTGCGGCGAGGCTGGATCCGGTCACCCCATCGAGATCGGCTACGATTTTCAGGAAGGCCCGCTTCGTCGCCTCTGGCAGCAGGCCAACGTGGGCTTTGCGGAAACGATGCCGTGGCTGGCCGCACTCGTCTGCTGCTCGGCGTTCGATATCGCGGTCCACGATGCCTATGGGATTTTGCACGACTTGCCGGTCTACCAAACCTACAACCGCGGGTTCATGAACCGGGATCTTGCGGCGTTCCTCACTCCCGCTGGCGGCCATGAGGGCGGTTTCGCCGGTCGCTATCCGTGCGACTACCTGGTCGCTGATCCGCCTCGACGCATCCGCGCCTGGCACAGCGTCGGGATCGGCGACGCGCTGACGGAGGACGACCTGACAGGCGATGAGCCCAGCGATCGCTACCCCGTCGTTCTCGGCGATTGGATTGCTCGCGACGGCTTGAAGTGCCTCAAGATCAAGCTGCGCGGCTTCGATTACGAGACCGACTACCAGCGGATTGTGCGGTGCGGCGAGATCGGCCTGGCGGGCGGGGTCGAATGGCTCACCACCGACTTCAATTGCACCGTGGGCGATCCGGCGTATGTGAACGGCATGCTCGACCAGCTTCGCGACGAGCATCCGCGGCTGTACGGCATGCTGCTCTACGTCGAGCAGCCGTTCGCGTATGAGCTGGAGGAGCACCGGATCGATGTCCACGGCGTCGCCGCGCGCAAGCCGCTCTTTATGGACGAGAGTGCGCACAACTGGCGGCTGATCCGGCTTGGACGCGATCTTGGCTGGACGGGAGTGGCGCTCAAGACGTGCAAGACGCAGAGCGGTGCGATCCTGAGTGCGTGCTGGGCGCGGGAGCACGGGATGGGGCTGATGGTGCAGGATCTTTGCAATCCTATGCTCGCGCAGATCCCGCATCTGCACCTGGCCGCGAATGCCGGCACGATTATGGGGCTGGAATCGAATGCTATGCAATTCTACCCAGACGCCTCGTCGTACGAATCGGCTATCCATCCAGGCGCCTACCGCCGAATGGATGGCTGCCTCGATCTCGCGACGCTGGGCGGTCCCGGATTCGGCTACCGGATCGACGAGATTGAGCGCCCGCTGCCGGAGGCGGTCGTTGTTGCGGGGGAAATCTAGGAATTAAGGTGAATCGTTAATGATGACGTCAAGGGAGCGGATCAATACTATTTTTGCTGGCGGAAAGCCAGATCGATGCGGCTTTTGGCTAGGCAATCCTCATACGGATACGTGGCCGCTGTATTTCAATCATTTTGGCATAGAGACCGATGAGCCAACGCCGGTGTCCGACGCTGGCAATGTGGTTTCGCAGGCCAACCTGGGCTGGAGGGCCGAGGAGCAACTCCGCCGAATGCTGGGTGACGATTTTCGTTGGATATGTCCACAGTGGACATCCTATAAGCATCCTGATAACAAGCCCATTTGGGAACATCAACACAACGCGCATGATGGGCTCGCATCGGCTGGCGTGTTCGCGCAATGCGAAGATGCTCGCGAGGTCGAGGATTTCCCGTGGCCCAATCCCGACTACCTGGATTTCACGCAAACTATCCAGGCGCTCAAGGGAGCGGGCGATGTATATCGTGCCAGCGGAATGTGGAGTTGCTTCTTTCATGATGTTGCCGACTTCTTCGGCATGGAAAACTACTTCGTCAAGATGTACTCCGATCCCGAAGTCGTTGAAGCCGTGACACGGAAGATCTGCGAGTTCTATCTTGAGGCCAACGAACGCTTTTTCGCGCTCGCGAAGGATGAGGTGGACGGAGTATTCTTCGGCAACGATTTCGGGACGCAGCTCGATCTTCTGGTGAGCCCACGCCTGTTCGATCGCTTTATAATGCCCTGGTTTACGAAATTCACTGAGCAGGGACATCGGCACGGATACCAGGTCATTCTGCACTCCTGTGGCGCGATTCACAAGGTCATCGACAGATTGATCGACGCAAAAGTGGATGCTTTGCATCCGCTGCAGGCTAAGGCCGCCGACATGGATGCCGCCAGTTTGGCCCGTGATTTCCAAGGCCGCATTGCATTCATGGGGGGAATCGATACACAGCATCTGCTTGTCTACGGCACGCCTGATGAAGTGCGCGACGACGTGCGTCGAATCAAATCGCTGCTGGGACCGAATCTTGTCGTCAGTCCCAGTCACGAAGCGCTGCTTCCAAATGTTCCGCCGGAGAACGTGCTGGCCATGGCCGAAGCGGTCGCCGAGCTTTGAGCAAACACTCAACTTTTCAATATCGAGGCTAACCGATGTATATTGAACAGAACGCCGGATCAGTCGGTGTCAACTCGTTTTATTACTCTTTCACATTAACTGTCGATCGTTTTCAGCTCCTTGACCCGCGTACCGGACATTGTCTCATTGATTGTCCGACACCTCTCATCTATCGTCCTGAATTTGCCGGCGGCGACGCGAATTCGTGGAAGTGCGATGGGATCGACGTCGTCGCTTCGGGACGTGGCCCGGTCGTCGTCCAGGTTTCCGGAAGCGCGCAGGGCTTGCCGTTGGTGCCGGTGACGCTTCGGTGCTTCGAAGAATATATAGAGCTGATTGCCACAACATCGGCACTTTCCGACGACGCGCTTATCAGATACTGGAGCCTTTTCTCCTCTGAAACGCACCTGGACCTATTTCACGTTCATCACTGGCGTAATCGGCACGGACACACCGCCACCTACGAAACGTATAATTTGGAGCAGGGAGCGCGCTACGGGGAGGAACTACCGGATGGCGTGCTGCCGGAAATGGCGGACCAAGCCACGCGACTAACCGATTTGTCGACATATTCGAGCGATTGGCAGTTCGCGCCTCGTCCCTCGGTGCTCCTCTTGCAGCGCGACAATCTCATGCTCGGAATTGGTAGTCGCGATTTGCCGAACGCATTTGGCCTGGAAATGCGGTCGGCGAGTAGAAAGCTTCACCACCTGCGCCTCAACTACGGCGGCGACTTCGGATACCCGGTGCACGCGGGCGAAACCGTCGAGTCGCCGCGGTTCTATATCTGGCTCGACCACAACGGCGGCGTTTGGGACAGCGTCGACACATATGTTCGTCTGCTTAGGGGTGACGAAGCCATTCCTCCGCTCCGCGATAATCACAATGAGCCGCATTGGTGGCGCCAGCCGCAGTACTGCACATGGCCGGACCAGGGGCTACTTGGCGGCGCCGGCGTGTACTATAACTGGATGGGTGACGCTCCCATCGGCGCAGGGCCGGTTGACTCGTTTAACGAAGCGATGTTGGATTACCTTATAGGGCGCTTAGTGGCGGAGGACCTGCATGTCGGTTCGGTGATTATCGATGATGGATGGGAAAAAATCCGGGGGGAGTGGGTGGCGCATCCGGATCGCTTTCCGCGGCTTCGAGAGCAGATCGACCGAATTCATGCCATAGGCCTGAAAGTTTTGCTTTGGTTGGCGCCGCTCGACTTCTGGCCAGGAGCCGATGTTTTGAATCATCCGGATTGGCTTTGCGGAGGCGGCGTTCTCGGTCGGTTCGGCAATCCGCTGGTCGACTACTCGTGCCCGGCGGCGCAGGATGGCTATCTTCGACCAATGATGCGCTATTTATTCAGCGATGAGCCGGGATGTCTCAACGCAGACGGATTCAAGTCCGACTTCATGGCCGAAAAAGTGCAGCCTGTCTATCCGGTTTACGACCGAACCTGGCGCGGTGAGGAACCGTTTATTCTCAATACGATGGCGCTCTTTCACCGCGAAATGCGCCGCTACAAGCCGGACGGAATGCATCTTGGCTGCACTGCGCATCCATTCTTCACGCAGGTACAGGATGCGATCCGCACGTATGATGTTCCCGCTAGCCAGCTTCAGCACGAGGATCGAGCACTCATGCTACGCCATTTCAACCCAGGCAATCTGGTTAGCCTTGATCTGAGCGAATGTCGATCGCTTGCCGACATCGAGCAGCACATCGACATCGCGTTACGCAACAATCTCCTCTATCAGATCCCGCGAATTGCCCAGGAACCGGTAACCAATGGATTGGGGCTCGGTCCAGATTTCATGCCTTTGCTCCGGCGAAAACTCCGGATCTGGGGATAGGCAATCGATGTGGCTTAACTCGTATGGAAAGAGGCACGAACGATGCTGCAATGGGAACCGGCGATCTATGAGCACAAGGCGGCGTTGATAGGACGCGATGTCTTTTCGGTCGCGACCTCGGCGAAACTCTTAACGGAAGCCATGGTAGCTGAATATGAGTGCTACAGCGCGGACTGGATGACGGTCGGACTCGATATCTACAATGTCGAAGCGGAAGCTCTGGGGGCCTACGTTACGGATTTGGGCCGCGAGAGTTGTCCAGATATCGTCGCGCCGCCGTGGGACTTGGATGCGCTGCCGCCTCTATCGTTTCCGGCGATCCCGGGGGCGGGCAGATTGCAGATGCTGCTCGATACCGGCCACGCGGTTCAATCGACCATCGGACGGTTTACGCGTATCCGTATCGCCGTCAGCGGTCCCGTCAGCCTAGCGTCCAAACTTGTCGGGCTTGAGCCTTTGCTGATGGGATTGGCGGCGAACGAGTCGTCGGCGCAGGAGCTTCTTGCGTTTGCGGCCTCCGTGGTCGAAGCGTGGAGTCAGCATCTGCGCCAGTCCGGGCTGGATGTAATCGTCTTCGACTCCGCCGCCTCGCCGCCTATGTTCAGCCCGGCGCTCTATCGACGCGCCGTGTTTCCGCTGCATCAACGCTTGATGACGACGCTGGCTAAAAGTGGTCAGATAGAGCGACCCTTGATTATTGGCGGCGACACAGCCACTCTACTACCGTCACTTGCCCATTGCGGGGCGTCCACCATCTTATGCGACTCCGCGTCCAATGCCGTCGAATTTGCGAATGCGGAAAGCCATGATCGCTGGACTGTCCGTCGCAATACAAATGCCTCGTTGCTGCCGTCGGAAAACTGGCGATCTTATGCCCTTCAATTCGCGCAAGAACTACGCCTCTTTCCGCACGTCATCGCTGGCACTGGCGTGCTGTCCTACGATGCCAATCCGCAGCATTTCCGCCGGTTTCGTGAGTGCGTTGAACGCGATCAGGACAAGTGACTTGACGCTGAATCCTATTATTGGCTTGCGGACCGACCGTTCGTCGACCGTTGTGTTAAGGAATAGGCGAATGCAAAATGTCCCACAACGGCCTCGTCAAGATAGTGAGGCTGGCCCGGTCACGGGGCGGGGCGAGATTGAGCTTGTGAATACCGCCAAACAGAAGCACCAATATACGATCTCCGGCTTATCATGTTTCTTGCTCCAGGGATCACAGTCGCGGCGCGATTTGTCAACAGCGCTTCCGGTCGAGCTATGTACTTGTGGCGCTAGATTCGCTCGGTCCGCTTTCACATGTTTTCGTCGGCCCAATTCAGCCAAAGCCGAGCACTGTTACGACCCATATCGAATTGAAAGAAATCAGGTCCAGTGAACCGAGATCAAGGACGTGAAGATCACGAAGAACCGGGCGATGGTGAAATGGCGGCAAATGATATGGAAAGTAGCCGATTTAGCGTCGGTCAATTCCTGTCGAACCTGTCCAGTCAGGCATGGATCGCGTATGACGAGCTAAACGATCTTGCGGTTCAAAACCGCCCCACCACTTAATCGCCGCCTTCGGATGAAGCGTTCACGCTTCTTTCGCCGCCACGTTTCAATCCGCCCACGCCAGTTTGTGACGCAGCTCGGCAAGCTGCTTGGCTGTTTGCGCCTCGTGCTCGCTTCGGTGTTTAACTCATTAGGACGGGCCGGAGACGTGCAAGATCAATATCAAGAGGCAATGCGCTGACGGTAACCGCCAATGGTCCCCAATGAATCCTCAATTTTACAACTATAAAGCTTAGATCGCAAAGATTGCATTCAAGATGCGATTGTCCTGGATCTACTGAAGATCGCAGTTGACAAAAGTGCTCTACCAAGGGTACAAAGCATGTGCTCGATAGAGGATTTCGTGCTCAATCAAGCAAGTAAATTTTGCGGGAGTAGCTCAATGGTAGAGCTCCTGCCTTCCAAGCAGGTGGCGCGGGTTCGATTCCCGTCTCCCGCTCCAGTTTTAACACCCTGCAGGGACGATCTCCCCGCAGGGTGTTTTTGATTGCCAGCCTCACACCCGCGAACCGGACACGATAAGTGGACGAAGTCTCGCGTAGGATCCAGCGCCCCCATTTAACGGCCCGGCTCGTCAAGAAATGTCCTTGACACCAGCGTAGCCAGAGGGCCATACTGAGCCAATGAAGATCTACACCAAAACCGGCGATACGGGCGAGACCGCATTGTACGGCTCGGAACGCGTCCCGAAAGACCATCTGCGGGTCGAAGCATACGGCGCGGTCGACGAACTTAACGCCAGCCTCGGTTGGGCGATTACGCAGATGGACGATCCCGAAATCTCAGCCGCCGTCGCGCGCATCCAGAACGATTGCTTTTTGCTGGGCGGCGATTTGGCAACTCCGCTAAAGCAGGATGCCGCGCGCGAGTCGCCAGTCGTCCCGCGACTGGCGAACAGCCAAACATTGCGCCTCGAGGCGGAAATCGACCGTTTCGAGGAAGAGCTAACGCCCCTGACGAACTTCATCCTCCCCGGCGGCTCCCGCGCCGCAGCCGCCCTGCATATCGCACGCTCCGTGTGCCGCAGGGCCGAACGGCGTATCGTCAGTCTGATGGCGTTCGAGGATGTTGGTCCTCATATCGAACGCTACATCAACCGCCTGTCCGACCACCTCTTTGTACTCGCAAGGCTTTGCAACAAACGATCGGGACACCAGGATGTCGTTTGGTCCCGCAAAACGACGCAATGAGGGACGGCGTGATCCCTCATACGACACAATCGCGTCCCTGCATTTCCCCGCATCAGACAAGCAGACGCGGTACGCGGGCGGTCAGGCACGTCGTCACCTCATGCGGCGTCGTGTCGATTTCGTCCGCGATCTCGACGACGCTGATTTCTCCCGCGCCTGCTCGACCGATCAAGGTAATTGGATCCCCGGTCTTCACGGACGCCCCCTCCGGCAACTCAAGACAGATTTGATCCATGCAAACCCGTCCGCGCATCGGTACGCGCGTGCCATCCGGCAGAAGCGCCCAGCCGCGGCTGGACAAGCGCCGCGGAAAGCCATCGCCGTATCCGATGCCGATGGTCACGACCGTAGCGTCGCGCTCTAGCCGGTATGTACGGCTGTACGAAATGTCCGAACCGGCTGGCAGGCGACGAACCAAGAGAGCGCGCGCATAAAGCGAAAAGACCGGACGATAAGGAAACGGCTTCTCCTCACCGGTCCCAAGCGGCGCGCTCGGCGCGATCCCATAAAGAAGCAATCCCGGACGGATCAAGCTGTGCGTCACTCCCGCCAGGCGCAAAGTCGCCGGCGAATTGGCGGCGTGGACGGTGACGCGGCTCACGAGCGCGGGATCGAGAGACGCCAGCGCACTCTCGAAGAGCGCATGTTGCGCAACCGCATCTTCGGGTCCCTCAAGCGCGTCCGCCGCCGTAAAGTGCGTACAGATTCCCGTGATCGACACGCCCGGCAGGCGCTGGACGGCATCGACGAACGCAGACAGATCGGCGGGACGCACACCGGCGCGGCCGATGCCGGTGTCAACCTCGATGTGCACGGATGCGCGGGTCCCGATCTCCTCAGCGGTATTCGACAAAGCTCGGGCAAGCTCGAAATCGGTGCAGTACGGCGTGAGCGAGTGCTCGATCAGGGCCGGCGCCTCAATTGGCAAGACGGCCGGCATTACATAGATGGCGTGACCGCCGGGGTTGAAGGGAGTCCGCGCGAGAAGATGGCGAAGATGCCTTCCTTCCTCGACGGTAGCGACACCCCAATGGGTAACGCCTTCGCTTACAAGAACGGGCGCAACGAGGTTGATGCCGTGACCATACGCATCGGCTTTCACCACGGCCATAACGCCGCTCGGGATGACGGGAAGTGAGTGCAGGTTGGCAGCCAGTGCGCCGGAATCGATTTCGGCCCATGCGCGCGTCGTTGCCTTTTCAGAGAGGGGAAGCATATCAAATCGCTTTCAAAAATAATTTGACGAGCGTCGTGAACAATTCCGTACCAACGGTCGTCATGGTTATTGGCAGTTCAATCAGTGTACCCGTTAGTCCGGCCGACCATCTGGCGGCCGGCTTTTTTCGTCAACCAACGGGCGCGGTTCCCGCATCACGCGGCCGCTCCCGCGAAGACGCCAGCGGGGACGCTAACAAGATGGCTGACGGCGATGAGCGCAATCGGCGCATTGGTTGCTCAACGCCGCCCTGTGGTATATTCTAGCCAGACACTGCCCGCGCCGCCGGGCTTACAGGAGTATCCCTCATGACGCTGCGCCGTTTCTTGCCATTCCTCATTGCGGCCGTCGGCCTCTTCGCAATCGCGCTTGTACCGTCGAATGCGGATCTTACGATCAAGGCGCGCTCGGTCGTCACCGTTCCGCCGAACATGGCCAACAAGCAGCTTGCCGGGGCTATCTCCGCCGTGATGGGCAACAATACGGACTCGGTCGTATACATCAACAGCAAGAAAATGCGCTTCGATAACGCATTCTTCATCATGCTCGCCGACTCCGCGACGGGAAGCCTCTTGATGCTAAACCCGGCGAACAAGACCTATATCGTCAGCAGCCTCACGGCCGTCTCCATTAACGCGGCGGGCGGCGTCGGCGCTCTAGGACAGTCCTCCGGCCGCACCGTGGTGGATACAGGGAAAACGACCACGCTCATGGGACACGTCGCGCGTCACTATGTTGTGTCCCTCACGATCAAGTTTAACGACCAAGCAACAACCGTCACGCAAGATATTCTGGCGGCGCAGGACTTTGCGGCAGCGGACCTCGATGCCTGGGGAAAGATGTTCGGCAAGGCAACCGGAATCGAGATCAAGGGCATTCCGCTCGTTTCAACGATGAAGATGGCGGGAGGATTGCTCGACGGCATTACGACGCTGGACGAGGTGACGTCGCTTTCGAGCGATCCGATCCGGCCGGCCGTCTTTGCGATCCCCGAAGGCTACACGGAGGCCGCCATGCCCGCGCCCCCAACACCGCCAGCCGCCACGCAGACTCCGGCCGAGGGCGGGAAATGACGCGAACGTCTGCAGACAAGGGCATCCGGACACGTCATGCGTTCGGATGCCCTTGTCTTCATTAACGCATCACCGCCAGAAGCTCGGTCAGAAAGCGCGTGTTCTGGTCAGGGGTGCCGATCGTGACGCGGATATGGTTGGGCAGTCCCAGGGCATATCCGGCGCGGACGATGATGCCGCAGCGCAGAAGAAGGTCGAAGACCTCGCGGCTGTCCCGTTCCACATCGATCAGCACGAAGTTCGCTTCACTCTGCACGAATTGGATGTGCTCCTTTTCAAGCGCCGCGTAAATCCGGCGCTTCTCCGCGGAGTTCAGAGCGACCGATACCCGCACGTGCTCCGTATCCCCGAGCGACGCTACTGCAGCCGCCTGCCCGACCAGGTTGACGTTGAAAGGCGATCGCGCCCGGTTCATGTAGCCCGCCATCGCCGGCGGAGCCATGGCGTAACCGACCCGGAGTCCGGCAAGCGCGTGGACTTTCGAAAACGTGTGAGAAATGATGACATTGCGGCGCTCTTTGACAAATGGCAAGAGGTTCGGCTTTTCGGGCGATTCCACGTAATCGTCGTACGCCTCATCGGAGACGAGGATCACCCGTTCGGGCAGCCGGTTCAGGAA
Organism: Capsulimonadaceae bacterium; assembly: GCA_031292625.1. GTDB lineage: Bacteria > Armatimonadota > Armatimonadia > Armatimonadales > Capsulimonadaceae > JARLGU01. Next base: position 49,172 of record JARLGU010000032.1, read on the forward strand.
CCGTTCAACCTGGCGTTGCGTGACAAGGGTTCCCGTCGGGTTGTTCGGGTTGGCGATGAAGACGATGCGGGTCTTGTCCGTGACGGCATCCGCCATTGCGTCCAAATCGTGCGTATAGTTGACCAGCGGCACCTTGACAACTTCCGCGTCCGCCAGCGTCGCGTAGATCTCATACATTGCGAATGTCGGATCAGCCTGTACGGTGCTGTCCTTGCCGGGCGCCAGAAACGTCGCGCAAACAAGATGCAGGATCTCATCCGAGCCATTTCCGAATACGAGCGAGTCCTCGCTAATACCGTGGATCTTCGCGAGCATCGCGCGCAGCACCGGCGCCGCGCCCTCGGGATAAAGCGCAACCTTATTGATCGCGGCTTGCATCGCCTCCAGCGCCTTCGGCGAGGGTCCAAGCGGATTCTCGTTCGATGCGAGCTTGATAATGTCGGTCAAGCCAAGTTCGCGCTGAACTTCCTCGATCGGCTTTCCAGGATGATAAGGCTTCAGACGGGCAACGTTCTCCGTGACAATTGGGGCGTCCGATTTCAGGGTCATCGACATTAGGGTCTCCGTTAAAACATCAATGGCCTATTGTACCCCCCGGCGCAACGGACGGCTCGGGCTCCCCGATCTCGATGTCGTCCAGCACTGCGTTGGCGTCGCCCGTTGGGTGGCCCGTGTCGAAGATGAACACGATCGACTTGATCGTCATGCCTGGTGCGTACCTCCCGATCCGGCACTCCACTTTCGTCCACTTCCCGACCGCTCCGCGCTTAGCCATTGGATGCATGCTTCGGCCCCCAATATCATCTATTGCGCCCCTCAGCACACGGCCATCCGAGAAGTTCAAATCGACAACGGTATTGCGCCCCATTGGGTTGCCCGGATGAAGCCAGAACCGCAACAATGTATCGGGCTTCACGACAAGCCCCTGCGGCGTGAACAACTCGAAGACGCCGGCCGTATGCTTGGAATCGAGTTTCGGCGAGGCAGTCAGAACAAGACCCGCCGAGCCGTTTCGCCCCGCGCCGGGGACGAGCTTGCACTCGGACGCGAGCAAATCTTGATTGACGACCAAACGGCACGACGGCGCAGGCTGACCGGGCTCAAAGCCCGTCGCAAAGCGATCGTTCAACGGAACGCTGACGATGTCCGCGCCGTTGCCTCTTGCGAAAACGGTTGATGCCGCCGGGTACGTGAAAGGATCGGCCCCGGAAGAGTTCGCGCAAAGAGCGAGGCGCTTTAGCGGGGCGACGGCCTCGACATTTTCGGCGGCCGATGTTCGGCATTCGACCGAATGCATCACGATATCGCCATAACCGGCCAACACACGGTCCTGGCCAAGCGACCAGTTATGGATCTCAGTCGTGCCGGAGCCAAGCAGCGAAAACGAAGCCTCGATTGAGTCGCCCCAGGTCGATCCGTTGAATAGCGAGACGCGCCCTGAATTCGACTTCTCGACCTGAAGAGCAAGACGCGATTTTACAACCGTCGCGAGGATCGTGTTGCTCATTTCAAGGCCGGCGGGGGCAACGCTTTTGATCAGCAGGGGCAACGTGTGCGAGTCCGATTCGTGATTGATCGCCCATCCGCCGCCCGATACCCCGCCATCGCTCTCGTACGTCAGGCCGGTTCCGCCCGGACAGATCGCGACGTTCACCTGTAGTTCGCGCGGGCTGCTGCCTACGATGATCGCCTCCTGGTGATCGAAAAGATACTCGCCGAACATCGGCGAGGAGACGCTAGCCGGCACGTCCGCCGCAGCGCAAAGTTTTGGCGCTCCCTTGAACTGCCGCTGCCACAAATGCGGGTTCATCGTGCAGCCATCGATCGTCCCGTTGCCCTTGCTCACCCAAAAGCCGCGACGCAAGCAATCGCTCATGACGTAGCGAATCAGGTGCCCTTCGCTCGGGTTGCTCCCGAAGTCGATCATCTGGTAAGGATTCGCGGCGGCGACGTCCAGAACCCAGCAGCGCGGGCCAAGGGATCGAAACGTCCATGGGTACGGCTTCACCTGATCGATCTTCTGATCGGGATAGTAGATTGTCACGCCGCGCGCTCCCGAGCCCGTCGCCAAACTGATGAACGGCTTGCCGTTCTCGTCGCCCCGCCCCGCCGTTGGAAGCAAGACCGAGCCCTTCGTCTGCGTGTGATGCGATCCATCGCTGCAGCCCCGGAGTTCGACGCCGCTGGGGACGAACAGGCTTCCGGCAAACCGGTATAGCCCGCCGGGGACAAAGACTGTTCCGCCCCCCGCCCTGCCGGCGGCATCGAGCGCTCTCTGAAACGCGCCGGTATTGTCGAACGGCGCATCCGTAAGGCCATCGGACTTCGCGCCGAAGCTCTCTACGTTAAATAGCAGCGCTTTCGCCGGCCTTGGATCGGGCGGGAGAGGAGGACACTGTGAAGCTTCGCGCGCTTCGACCGGAGCAGGGTCGATGCGGACGCAGCCAAGGGAATGGTTCTCAACGCGCGACGCCGCGATTCCCCCCTGGATCAGGCTGCGAACGACGTCCGGCCCGAGTTTCACCCGATCGGCAGAGCCGATCAGGCGGCACGCCACCATCGTCAGAGCGCCAGGGCCCGTCATATTGACGTTGCCCGTACAGGCGCAGCTCTCCATCTGAACCGACGCCGAGCCGTCGTCACGCAACGCATCCGCGCCGGCCAGTTGGCAGGTATCGAATTGTAGGTGTGTGTTGTACTTCTCCTTTGCCCACAGGCCCGCCGTTCTTCCCTCAAAGCGGCAGCGCGTAAACTGCCAGACCGTGCGCCCCTCAATCGCCAGCACTCCGATATTTCCGCCAGTTGCGGACACATCGTACATGCCCCCGTATGGAGTCCCAGCCGGTCCTTTCTGAAACAGAATACCGACGCCATAACCAGACACCTTCACATCGAAAAGATCGTGTCCGTCGGTTCGCATGAATACAAGCCCCGTGCCATTGTCGAACAGGTACTTGCGCAAAGCAGCCTCGTGCGGCGCGGCGCCAAGTCCAGCGTTCAGCCAGTAGTCCGGGCTGTACCGCAAATGCACGATGCGAGGCGTATCCGACGCGTAATACTTGGAGAACCCCGTCTTGAGCGGCGTTCCGTAGACGTTGCGCACCTCGCTCAGTTCGCAATCGTCGGGGCCGAGACGAAGCCCCTGATAGGAATTTACGAGCGTGACGTTCTGGACCGTGAAGCAGTCCATCCCCGACCGCACGTCCGTGCCGATCGTCCACGGATACGCGACGACCCCACTGGCCTTCTGATCGGGATAATAGATGCTCAAATTACGGACGCACGCGCCCGCCTGCAGCGAGATAAACGGCGTTCCATCCTCAGAGCCGCGTCCGCCTCGCGGCATCAGAACGGCGCCCTCGACACGCTGTGATTGAGGCGTATCGCCAGGCTGCTTCCAGTCGCCGCGCAGTGTGACATTGGGACGCAGGAGCAGAGTGCCGTCGAAAGCGTACCGGCCAGCCGGGAAAAAGACGACGCCACCGCCGGATGCAAACGCCGCATCGATCGCCCTTTGTACAGCCTCCGTACAATCCGTCGTCGCGTCCGCCTTTGCTCCAAAGGCGGGATCCGTCACAACCACCGACGCGACGACATAATCGTCGCACGCGTATCTTACCGGGATCAAGCGCGGCTTTACGGCTGCAAGAACGTCGGCGCTGAGAGTGGCGCGAAGCTGTTCCTCGCTGGCAGCGCTTAGGCGCGAGGTCTTGCCGGTGCGAAGATTGACCTGGTCGCCCTCGCCAGCCGTGATCGTGCGAGAGACGCCGTCGATCGTGTAGACGACGCGCAGTTCTTTGACGGTTCCCTCGGCCGGGTCCGCCGATGCGAGGCCGTTCCCTACTGTGATATCGTAACGTCCTTTCGCCAGGACGGCCGAAATCGCAGGCGCGACATCGACGACTTTGCTTCCCGCGCCGTAGGTTGCGCTGGTCACTTCGATCTTCGGCGCTGGCTGCTGAGCAAACACGACGCTGACCGCGAGCAAGAAGGACAACAGCAGCGACGCTGCGCGGAAGTGATTCCGAAAAAGGAGTGAAAGGGTTGTTGGTTTCATTTTTGGGAGTGCCATTGGATATTCGCCTATGCGTGCATGTTCTACTTTGCCGCGCCTGCCACGAACTTCGTTTCAAACGTTTTGGAATCGCACACAAGCTTGCCGTCCGCGAACTCGGTGCCCCAGGAGCCGTCGTCAATCGCCCTGAACCCGTGCAGCGGCGACGATGCGGACACCGCCGTGAGCACGGCGACGACGCCCTTTAGATACAAGAGCACATCGGGTGCGTCGAGAGCGTAGAGGCTCCCCTTCCCGTCGCGATAGACGTGCAAGCCTGCAATTGCGAGCGAAGCTTCCGCCGCGGCGTCCTCGCGGTTCAGCCAGGGGGCCGTCTTGTCTTGCCCTGTTAAATCCCGCCAGTGCGGAGTTCCGCGCGTCACGAGCGCCCCGCCACGCGCCAACCACTTGCCAAATGCGGGTAGCACTGCGTCGCGGTAAGTCGTGCCGGATGTTTGCACGATCACCCTGTATCGCGACAGCTGGTTCCACTCGACCATGTTTTCGTCCACGAGATCGTAATCGAAATAGCCGCGGCCACCCGCACAGAACTGAAGCTGGTCGTCCGGGTAGCCGGTGAGATCCAACATCTGTTGGGTGGTCGGATAAAGTACGCCGATGTCGACGAGGGACGGCTCAAACGGCCGGAGCGTCTGCTTGTAATTGTCGATTATGTGCGGCGTCATTCCGGGAGATGGCGTGCGGTGATAGTTCTGGAAGTATTGGAAGATGAAGTTCGACCCGGCGCTGGCCGCCTCGAAAATCGCGCGCTTCATCTCGCTATACGACAGGTTCCCGCCCGGCGGCTCGGTTCCGAACCCTATTCCCATCCTGTGGCATGTCGGAGCCATCCGCTTGTAGAACCAATAAGCTTGCGGATATCTGTTCCGGTTGAACCCTGCGTGCGTCGACCGGATGTCGACCGGCGCGAAGGCCGCCGCCGCGACCGGGACGCCCGTGCGATCGCAGCCGTCCGACTGCAGGTCTTCGCCGTACCCCATCGGAATATCGATCAGTATATTCGGAAAGTGCTTCCGGATCACCTTTAGCTCACGCACCATCGCGCGGGTTTGGCTCTCCTGGTACCACGTCAAGAAGTCCACCCAACGCCTTGGTTCGTTCAACCTGTTCTCGCGATCAGGGTAAACGATGTCGGCGGCGACCGCGAAGCGCGTGCTCCACGCGGCGTTCAGTCGAGCGAGGTCACCGTATTTTGCGAGCATCCGGTCGCGAAAATCGGCACGCGCATAGGCATCGCCGCACCAGAATCCCTTATGGCCGGTGAGCTGCCCCGGCGCGAGGCTGACGATCAAACCAATCTCAATCGGAAACTTTACGATGTCGATCTGCGCGCCATATTTGGATGCCAAAGCGTCGTAAAAGTGGTCGTATGCATCGTATGTGCCCGGAGCCCATGGCGAGAAATAGTTGGCCGCCTCTCCCGTCTTGGAATCGAGCACGGGCGTGAAGAGGCTCGTCGATTTCATCCACTCAGGCGGGTTGCAGAGACAGGGAAGAACGAGCATCTTGAGGCCATGTGTCATGCTGAGCGCCAGCATCGCATCGAAGTCGGCATCGTTCCAGTTGTCCTTCTCAGGCTCCATTCGCGGCCAGTCAAGGTAGCACTCGACGTGCGTCATCCCGGGCAGCGTGGTATCCGTGATTACCCCGCGATTATTTGGCCCATGCGGCGAGCTCGGCACGAGCAGGCCGCCGTTCACGAACGGGACATCCGCAATGGCCTTTGGGTTGAACGTCTTGAGCGCGTCCGCCCAAACAGCGGAGGCAGGCAGCGAGAAGGTCAGGGCGATGACGATGCCCCAAGGTACTGTGATGTTCCGGCAGCGAGCAGCGAAAGTCATGTGAAATTTACCTATCCGCTCAATTGCGGTTATTCGTCGACAAGAAGAGCGGGAAGCGAAGACGCCACGCGGCAGGCCGCGAGCGGCCTCCGCGAGCGAACAAGCCGCATCGACCACGAGACGCGCCCTATATGGGGCTGTACGTCGCCGCCCAGCCGCCAGCCGCCAGCGCGGCCGTTCCGGCGGCGTTGCCGCCGAACGTCGGTGTCGTCGTCTGCGCGGATGTCTGCGTGGATGCCTGCCACCCGGCGGAAACGGAAGCCCCCATCATCCATTTGACGTGACCATCGCACATGACGAAATTGGCGCCGCCGCTGTGGCGGGCCTGCGCCGGAGTTTGCGGAGCTCCCGTACACGATGAAAAGCCGGCCGGCGGCGTCGTGCACCCGTTCCACGCCGTCGTATAGGGTTCCGCCAGACCCTGGCCAATCCCCAGGTTGCCCGTGGCGAACTGTACAAATGCGTTGTCGCCGTACCCGGTCGTGTCAAATATCCGATAGCCGTTGTTGCCCGTTGAAAACATATTGCCGCCGCACGGCGAGTTATCGGCGTTGTGGCCTGGCTGGACCGTCGGATTCGCGGCGCATCCCGTGATCTCGACGAGTAAGATAGTCATTGCAGGTGCACTAAACTTGCTCAGATTGGCCTGAACGCCCGTCGATCCGTTGTTCGTTATGTTCATGTTGTAGCTATACGAAACCGCATACATCTTGGCGGCGTTTGCCGCCGAACACCCATTTGTCGCGGTCTCCCACAGTCCGGCATTGAATTGATCATCCGGGCAAGCGTATACGCCAACGCTCTTAACGTAGGAATAGATCTGAGGCGACCAGCCGATTGCGCTGCCGTTGGGCGCGCCGCCCGACGTATCCGTGCCAAACGGCAAGACCTCATCGTAATCTTGACCGTACTGCACAAACGCCAGTCCGAGTTGCTTCATATTACTCGCGCAACTTGTTTGTCTGGCTTTCTCGCGCGCGGTCGCGAACACGGGAAACAGTATCGCCGCCAATATCGCAATAATCGCGATGACAACGAGTAGTTCTATTAATGTGAAGCCTTTCATTCGCGCCATAGCCTGCTCCTAACCCTCAATCCATCTGAGTCGTTGAAATTGGAAGCCAGCGTTCCAGCCGATCTGTTCATTCTTGCTCGTTCACAGTGATACAGATGTATTTCACTGAGTAACACAAAGATTGTATCACTCATCCTTCCAACTGTCAAGGCGAATGACAAAGATTGATTCCGCAGACTGAACGGTTGCGACGGCCGCTTGCGGCCTGGCGGTCGATAAGACCCTCCGCTTAGGCTTCCGGAGCAACCAATGCGACTGGCAGCATATAAACGACCGGGCTCGTCAGCTCGCCGCGAACGTGCTGGAGCAAGATTTCGACGCAGACCCTGCCGGCGAGTTCCCAGTCAGCATGCGTCGTCGCGAAGGGAACCGGGACCAACGAGCGGATCGGCAGGTCGTCAAAGCCGCAGATTTCGAGGTCGCCTGGAACATCGATACCCATTGAGGCCGCCATGCGGATGAGATCAACCGCGGTTTCGTCTTCCGGCGCCATCAGCGCGGACGGCCGGTTATTCGCCGACTTCCACGCCGTCAACCAGAGTTCACACCACTCGTGATCGATCGGTATGCCAACCTTCGCCTCGACGATGCCCGCACTATCGTCAACCGCCTTGCCCGCGTTTTCGAGGGCGCGAACATAGCCCCGGTATCGATCGCTCAGCGAGCGCCACGGCAGGAGCGCGGTCTGGCTACTCATACCGGCGAACGCAATTCGAGAATGGCCTTTGCCGGCAAGGTAGCGCGCCATGTCGTAGCCAGCTTTGAAGTTGTCAAACAGCACCTGGCTATAGGGATGCGACGGCAACGCAAGATCGCACAGTACGATCGGCGCCGGAAATCGATCGGTCGTCAGGTAGTCGGGCCGGCCCACTTCCCGGGCCCTGGCAAGCGGATATAGGATCAGCCCCTTGCAGCCTGCCTCAAGTACGCGGCGAACCTGCGCTCGCTCCTCGCTCGAATCATGTCCGGCAGTCGCCGCCATCACCCCCGCGCCGTATTCGCGGCAACAACTATCGATTCCGCTCAACACCGTCAGAGACAGCTGCGACCGCTTATTGCAAACAAAACCAATCAGGTCGACGCCGGTTCCTCGCGATGCAGTCTGTATTTGCTCCTCGCGCGGTGAGTTGACATAGCACCCACTCCGCGTCTTCGCGGTGATCGCATCCTGCGACTGCAATATGCCGATGGCATTTTGAATGGTGCCGGTGGAGACCGAATAGATCTGCGCTAGCTCCCGGATCCCTGGCAGCGCCGCGCCAGGCGACGCCTCCATGCCCTTGATGAAATCGTGGCGAATGGCTTCGGCGATCGCATCTCTTAGAAGGTGCCTGCCCTTGTTCTTGACATCCATATGTGTTGCCGTTGGCATTTCCGTCCTCATCACAGCGCCCGGCATTTAGAGTCTCTCCCCCCTCCACCCCAGGATGGGGCCCCTTCTCCCCGTAAAGGAGAGACTCTCGGAGTGGCCGTCCTGAACGTCGCTTCTCCTCCCGTTTCGGGAGGAAGGGTCCCGCTACTTAGCGGGAAGGTGGGTTCAGAACTGGTTTTGTTAGAGACATCTTGCGACCGTTCAAGAGCGCTCTGTATCATACAACAACCATACTTTAGCACACTATCCGCTATTTGTAAATCAACTTCATGCCATTAGAGGGCCATTACAGTTCGCGCCCCGTGCGTTGCAACCTGAATCATGCCCCCATTCCCGAAACGGATTGAGCCTGTGGGAGCCGCGCCTCGTTCACGGCGTCGATCGACAGGGCCGCGTCGACACGCATACATCGCTTTGCCGCGAACGTCCGATCCCAGCGCACATCGTTAAGCGGTGAAAGCGCAGTGACAGCCCTTTTTCAAAAACGGCGATGGGAAAAGCGCCCAAGTCCTCCGCAATATCCGGATGGCACGCATCATGCATAAATACCAGTGAGACGCAATTTTCGCAGTCGCCATGGAGACCAAACGCGCGGCTGCACGGCAGGGATGAACATGGACGTAATGATCTCTAACTATCGATCGATCGAGTGCCTTCTTGACGCCGCGTGCGCGGGCGACACCCGGGAGGTGAAGCGGCTTCTCAAACAAGGGATCGATCCCGACACCCAAGATGAAAACGGATTTCCGGTTCTGGCGCTCGCTGCCGTTGGCGGCCATGCATCTACGGTCAAGGCTCTGCTTGAGTCAGGCGCTAACATCGAAGCAACGGACAGCGAGGGAAACACGGCGCTACGCTGGGCGGCCGACGAAGGCCATCTGGATGTTGCGCAAGTCCTGCTCGAGCGAGGCGCGCAGATCGACATCGTGAACAACGACGGCTATTCGCCAACCTACTGCGCCCTCAGCAGCCGCCGCTTCCGCATGGTCGAACTGCTGCGGGCGCATACGGCGGTCCGCCAAACGCTCGTAAAGGCCTAGCGAATCCGACGCGCAACCTGCGTACATGCAGCAAAAGGGAGCAGACTTTGTCTGCTCCCTTTTGCATAATTTGGATCGATCCGATCAAGACGCCCTATGGCTTCGTCGACTGCATAGCGGCTTTGCCCGCCGTATCGTCGAGCCACTCCATTTTGAGCACGGGATGGATCGTCAGGACATTGGGCGCGCGCCCTTCCTGGCCATGATCGAAATCGAAAAATCCGACCCCCGTAAGCCGGACCTTCACGGGATAGAGCAAACGGCGCATGATCGTGCCAGGATGCCGTTCCCCGGCGAACTCCTCGTCGAACTGGAAGCGAACCACTTCGATGTTCGACTTCCATGCGCTGGTCGGCGCGATGGCCGACGGATCGGGGATCGCCGCGAGGATCGTATCCGTAAAGTGCGTTCCGGCGAGCTTGTTGTAAGCCGCCTCATCCGCCGGTGAAAGGTTCTCCGGCTTGCCGCCCTTGATTACCAGGACGTAGTCGCCGTCGGGAGCAACGCCAAACGCAACGATGCTTCCCTCGACAACCCATGGCGTCGTCTCATACGGCTCGTAACGGACCGTCGTGTTCTCGTAACCCTCAACCCTGGGCGTCGTTGCGAGATCCTCGACTTCCTGCGGCACGGGTTCGTCAAATGTCCGGAATACCGACTTCGCTTCCGGATCCAAGCCGACCTTCACCGCCCAGCGCTCGCTGCGCCCGTCAAAGAGATGCGCGCCAGGAAGTTGCAGCGACCTAAGCAGGTTAGCCTTGTACTCTGTAACCGCCGATTCGCGGATCGCTTCAAGCCGGCGAGCCCGTAGGGCGCGCGAAGAGCGCGCCGAATGCCGGCGATGCTTCGGCAACACTTCGGCCACCTTCGCAGTCTTCGTGGATTTCTCCGCTTCCTTTGCTTCCTTGCCCGGCGCAACGCCGCCAGGCTTTCCAGCGGTACTGACGCCGGGGCGAGGTCTGTGCGCCATATTCGCAGGCATGGGCGGACCGCCCGGGCCAGCATGATGATGGATGCCGGGGCCGCCAGGACCGACGGGCGGGCCTCCGGGATGAGGAGACAACGCCGTGTTAGGCGCTGCGGACGGCGCTGGCGCGGCGTGCTGCCAGGGCAGCTTAAACGAGAACAATCCCCCTGCCTGTGCGGGAGATCCAAGAATAATAGCCGTCCCAACAAGTCCCGCAGCCAGAGTGCGAGAGATAGAAACGATCGGAAGTGCCTTTGTGAGGCGCATAGCTTACTCCTGCGCAATAATGGCGGTAGCTTTAGTATGCCACGTCGCTAGCCGAAAATCCTCCATTTGCGAGGAGATCGCCATGATTTGCCCATCGAAACGGTCTGTATGAACTGATTCGCGGCATTAACCAGCGCGTGACGTCGACATTTCCGTCTAAGAACCCTTAAGCGCTCTAAGAGAGGGCGTGTAATAACTCTGCATGGTGTGAAGAGATTTCAAGACGGCTCATGCCGCCGGGGCATTTATTCTTGGTCGCTCCAGGTTAATCACAGCCAGCTGCTTGCGACAAAATCGCCGTCTTCGTCGCACGAAAAATGGCCAGCCGGTTCGACAAGTTCACCGCTCTTAGAGCGCCGCTCGAGCCTGCTCCTTCATTTCCAGTCCATCCCGAATCAACATGCGCCATGAAAATCCGCGGATCAAAGACGACGGCATTAAGCTTCAATGCCGTCGTCCTCGACCAATCGGGTGTACGCTTTCCTGCCTAGCCTTTAAAATCCCCTCTCCGAAAGAAACTTGATCAAGTCGGCGACACGACTCGCGTATCCCCATTCGTTGTCGTACCACGCGACGACCTTTACAAAACTGCCAAGTCCGATCGTATCGAGCGCGGAAAAGATCGACGAGTACGGGCTGCCCTTTAAGTCGCTGGAGACGAGGGGTTCTTCGGTATATCTTAGAATGCCGGCGAGAGGTCCAGCTTCGGCGGCCGCGCGGTGTGCCTCGTTGATCTCAGCCACGGTCACATCGCGGCTAAGAAGCGCCGTGAAGTCTACGGCGGACACGGTTGGCGACGGAACGCGGAACGACATGCCAGTAAACCTTCCCTGAAGCGTAGGAATGACCAGTCCCACGGCCTTCGCCGCCCCCGTACTGGACGGGACGATATTCACCGCGGCCGCGCGGGCATCTCGCAGATCCTTTGCCGCCGTGTCGACAATCTTCTGCGAGTTCGTGTACGCGTGAATCGCGGTCAGCAATCCCTTCTCGATGCCAAAGTTGTCGTTCAGCACCTTTGCAATCGGAGCCAACCCATTGGTCGTGCAGCTCGCGTTCGAGATGACGTGGTGTGTTGCGGGATCGTATGCGTCGTGGTTAACGCCAAGGACGATCGTTATATCCTCATGCTTTGCGGGCGCGCCGATAATAACCTTCTTTACGCCTCGGCGCAAATGCTCCCTAGCCTTGTTTGCATCGGTAAAAAGTCCCGTGGTTTCGATAACGATATCGACGCCGTCGCGCCCCCAGGGAATGGCGCCCGGTTCACGCTCGGAGTAGACGCTGATCCCTTTGCCATTGACTTCCATGCCGCTTTCCAGACCAACAACACTCCCCTTGAAGTCGCCATAGTTTGTGTCGTGCTTCAATAGAAACGCATTCGTCTTCGCGTCCGCTAAGTCGTTGACGGCGACAACGTCGATCTCGCCAGCATACTTTTCGGTAATCGCTCTGACCGACAAACGTCCGATACGGCCAAATCCGTTAATTCCAACTCGTGTTGCCATGCTGCCCACTTCCTTTCTTTATTGATGACCTGCAAATCGCAGCAAGTCCTGTAACCCGCCAAGCACGCGCGGCTCGGCGCATTTCACATAGGCTCTCGTCACGCGGAGCGCGATCACGGTCAAATGGTCGCGCAACCTAAGTCATCGCTCGACAATCCTCTTTCACCTTCAAAATCTATTTTTGATAGTGATAAACCATTGTATCACAAATGGGATATTACTTGTCAATACCTGTTTTGCCTGTCATAATCAGAGAATGAACGAAACGGAGGCGCGCGCCGGCATCATTGCCCCGGGGCTCAGCGTCGAAACATTGTTTGCGAGCGAGCGTTTATGTCTCGACTTTATCAACACCGAATATCGTCGGAGAGAGATTGCGGTAGACATAATCGCAACGGCCGATCAGCTCCGGAGGTGGCTGCGAATGGCGGAAGACATTCGCGGGTTGCCGCTTTGCGAGGATGAAGATTGGGACGCAAAGAACGGCGAAACCATCCTCCTGCGAGCTGTTGAGTTGAGGACGGCCCTTCGCACTCTCGTACAGAGCGCGATCGACAAGACGCCGGCATCGGCGACCGCCATCGAGGTCGTTAACGCCATCCTCCGGACGAATCCGGCGTACACGCAACTCGGCGTCAGCAATGGGACGTTCCGCGAGTCTTTTTCGGTCATTCAGCCTCGTGAGAAGTGGCTCGTCGCAATCGCCAATGATGCAGTCGACCTCTTGTGTCACGCCGACCTATCGCTGCTTCGACAATGCGAATACCCAACGTGCATTCGCGTCTTCTACGACACGACAAAAAACCACAAGAAAAGATGGTGTGCGGAAAAATGCGGCAGCCACTCGAAGGCGGCAGCCTACTACCGTCGGAAGGTCGCCAAAGCGGTTCAGACCAGGATCGGCACGCCAGCGCCTAAATCCCAGTGATTGCCTTCTTCGATGATTTCAATTGGCAATCGTGCGCACCCGCCAGATTCCCGGCGTTGACGGAGGCTGCCCCTTACTTCGAAGCTGCTCAAAAAATGGGGATTGAATATTAGGACTCGCTTTGTAAGGGAAGATGAGGATTAAGATGCCCTCCATGGCCGGCCCTTCGGCGCTCTCAGGGCGGTGAGCTTGTCGAACCGGCGGGCCATTTTTCTTTTGCCGCTTCACCCTCATCCTGTTGGCGAGCCGTGCGCGAAGCGCTTGAAAGATGGCCCGGCGGCCATAAAAGCGTTCCCAAGTCCTGACCAGTTTTGGGGAAGCACTCGCATCTATTCATATCAACGATTGTCACCGATATTGGCGCGGTTTCCGGCCGTGAACGACCGTCCTGAGATTTCAATCCCCATCAATGGCCCCATCAATGGGTCTGCCGGATCTACTGGCCGTCTACCGATTAGGCCCGTTCACGGGCGTTCTCAACACAGGCCGGCCCCTTCAGGACCGGACTCGCTCCGCTGTTAACAGTGATAGATGCGATTGCCTTGATTTTGGGGAAGCGCTCGCGTGACGCACAGCAAGCGAAAGTCAAGAATATTCTGTGTTCAATAATACTTGGCAATGTGGTAAAATAGCCATATAACAAAACTGGCGGCAGCGAGAGCGCTCCCCGGTATTCGACACCAAAGGAGTTAGAGATCATGACAAGAGATTTTCCGGCGTATCGTAAGGACCTGAAGGGCCTTATTGCCAAACTCGGCAAGGAAGCGCCGGGCGCGATCAAGGGATTCGGACAGCTTCACGAGGGCGCAATGAAGGCGGGCGCGCTCGATGTCAAAACAAAGGAGCTCATCGCGCTCGGGATCGGCATTGCCTCTCGCTGCGACGGCTGCATCGCGTTCCACACGCACGAGGCGTTGGTTGAGGGAGCGACGCGCGAGGAAATCGTCGAGACGATCGCAGTTGGCGTACTCATGGGCGGCGGCCCGAGCCTGATGTACAGCGCGCACGCCATGGACGCGCTGGAACAATTCGAGGCGGCGGGCGTCGGTTCCTCAAAAAGTGCGTAAAAAACGAAAGGCCTTACAAGACGGCTTCCCGGCCGCCGTGGCCGTATTTGAAAAAGGGCCGTCACGACGTTTGCACCGCTTAACGATGTGCGCTGGGATCGGACGTTAGCGGCAAAGCGATGTGCGCGTGTTGACGAGTCATTGTCAATCACCGCCGTGAACGAGGCGCGGGCAAAAAATTGCCCCGGCGGCACGAGCCGTCCTGAATCATTCTCGCAATACGCCAGTCTATTACACACCCTCTCAAAAGCAAGCGAATGCGCTCCGAGAGCGGTCGTCCTTATGTCTACTGAGTCCGAAGGCTGAGCCGCGACTATAATACGCGTGAAGAAACCAGGCAACATAATGTACATTCGTACGAGAGATGGTGAAGCGGAACCGTCGCTGGACCTGACCGAGCATGTGCTCAAGGCGCTCGCGCACCGGAGCCGCCTGCTGATCGTCCAGACAATTGGCCGAGGCGAAGCGTGCGTCACCGACCTCCAGCAGGTTGTCGGGTCGGACATGTCCACCGTCTCGAAGCACCTAACCGTACTGAAGAGCGCGGGGGTAGTCGAGGACCGCAAGGCGGGACTGCAGGTGTTCTATCGCCTGCGTATACCCTGCATCGCCGACTTCGTGCATTGCATCGGTTCGGTAATGGCCGGCCTGCCGGTGACCCTGCCGCAGGAACTCTTGCCAGGCCGATGCGACGGGCAGACGCCTTCCGATTAAGACGATACTCATGATCGATACGTGGCTAATTTCCCAATTAAGAAATTATGTGCAAGTGACTGGCCCGGCGCGGCCGGGCCGCTTGACAAACTCGCGCTCTCAAGACCGGCCACTCTTCTTCGAGCTTCGCGCAATGTGGAGAGAATATATGATTCGCTTAACAAGATCGACTGTGCTGACCGGCGCTTTGAGCGTTGCCATTAGCCTAACGGCCGGATGCCAGAGTCGCGTCCCCGGACACGACGCCGCCGCGCCGCAAGCCGTAGCCGTTCGCACCTGCACTGTCTCTGCAAGCGACACGCCAAAATGGCTCGATGCGACAGGGACGGTCTCCGCGCAGTTCACGGCGGACATCTCGACGCGCACACCGGGGCGAGTCACATTGATCGCGGTCAAAGAAGGCGACCGGATACGCAAGGGGCAGGTTCTCGTCTCCTTAGACGCTGCCGATCTCGACGCATCGGTCGCGCAGGCCGGGGCCGAAGTGCGCGCTTCCGCCGTCCAATACCAAAGCGCCGCCGTTGCCGCGAACATGGCGGCGGCAACCAGCGCCGCCCAGATTGAGTCGGCCAAGGCGCGGGTCGAGCAGGCAGAGGCCGCGCTTGCGACGGAGTCGGCGAAGCGAGACCTTGTAAACGCGGGGCCGCGGCAACAAGAGCGGGTCGCGGCCGCGCAAAATGTCGCCCACGCGGATGCAGCTCTCGTGCTGGCGCGCAAGACGTACGATCGCATGGCGACCCTGTACAAGAACGACGCCATCACCGGGCAGCAGCTCGACGCCGCCAAGAGCGACCTCGACGGCGCGCAGGCCGCGTATCAATCCGCTCTGCAGCAACAGAGCATGACCGACGAAGGCAGCCGCGCCGAAGATAAGGCGGCAGCCGACGCGGCCGTTGCGCAAGCCAAAGCGGGTCTCGATGCCGCTCGCGCCGGGCTCGTTCAAGCACAAGCCGAAGCGCTGGTCGTCAGCGTTCGCCATGCAGACATGCGGCAAGCGCAGGCGCAGATCGGACGGGCCAAGGCGGCGCTTGGCGCGGCGGTCGCGAACAGGAGCTATTCCACCATCGTCGCGCCTTTCGATGGCGTTGTGGCACAGCGCCTTGCCGACCCTGGAGCGATGGCCGGTCCCGGCGTTCCGCTCTTGAAAATCCAGGGCGGCGAATTGCGCTTGGACGCCGTCGTCCCCGAGAGCGCGTTGGCGGCGATACATGTCGGCGCTACGCTCCCTATCTCGCTTGACGCGCTCGGCGGCAAGCCTTCGAGCGCAACCATAATCAGCATATCGCCACAGGGCGACGCCGCCAGCCATACGTTTGTCGTAAAGGCGCGCCTCCCGTACGACGTGAATGCGCGCGCCGGCATGTTCGGCCGGGCGCGAATCCGTACGGGCCTCGATCATAGGCTAACCGTGCCGGCGTCAGCCGTGGTCAGCCGCGATGGCCTGAGTTACGTCTACGTCGTCCAAAATAAGGTCGCGCGCTTGAGGCTCATCAGCACCGGTACGGCGGCAGGCGAGCGCGTAGCCGTTACATCTGGCCTCACAAGAGGCGAGGCGGTCGCCATGACGAACGTCGATAAATTGACCGACAACGCGAGCATCGAGGAGACCAAGTAGCCGCCATGCAAAACGGAACTGAAGGACCTCAGCGCCTGGGAGTCGCGGGGCGACTCGCAGCCATGTTTATCCAGTCCAAATTGACCCCGCTGCTTATCATCATGGCGATCCTGCTCGGCGTGTTTGCGGTCGTGCAGACGCCGCGCGAAGAGGAGCCGCAGATCATCGTCCCCATGATGGATGTAATCGTCCAGATGCCGGGAGCCTCTCCCGAAGAGGTGGAGCGCCGCGTCACAATCCCCATGGAGAAGCTCATCTGGGAGATCCCCGGCGTCGAGTATGTTTACTCGACCAGCAGTCCCGGGCAGTCGATGGTGATTGTACGCTACTATGTCGGCCAGGACCAGACCTCGAGCATGGTCAAGCTGCGCGAGAAGATGCAGTCGCACTTCGACATCATCCCGCCCGGCGCATCGCAGCCGATCATCAAGGCGCGCTCGATCGACGACGTTCCGATCCTCGCCGTGACGCTTCACAGCAAACGCTACGACGACTACGCCCTGCGCCTGATGGCCTTGCGGGTCGAGGACGAGATCAAGCAGGTGGACAACGTCTCCGAGACGACGATCATCGGCGGACGCAAGCGCGAGATTCGCGCGGTGCTCGACCGGGATAAGATGACCGGCTATGGACTTACTCCAGCCGGAATCGAATCCTCATTGGATTCGCAAAACGACCGGCGGACCGCTGGCAGCTTCGCGACACCTTCCGGCGAGGCGACTATACGCGCTGGCCAGTTCCTCAAACGGACGGACCAGGTCGCCGATGCGGTCGTTGGCGCTCAGAACGGTCGTCCCGTGTTGCTTTCCGACGTCGCGAGCGTGCAGGACGGACCCGACGATCCCGCGCAATACGTCTATTTCGGATCGGGACGAGCCTCGGTCGCGAATGGACATCCGCTTCCAGCCATCGAACCCGCTGTCACGATCTCGGTCGCCAAGCGTCCCGGCAAGAACGCCGTGGACATCGCGAACCGGGTTCTGGCCAAAGTGAATTCGCTAAAGGGAACCATTCTGCCATCCGACGTGACTGTCACGGTGACGCGCAACTATGGTGAAACGGCGACAGAGAAGTCGAACGATCTGCTCTTTCACATGCTTCTCGCCGTCGTTTCCGTCTCGCTGCTGATCGCATTCACGCTTGGCCGCCGCGAGTCGATCGTTGTCGCGGTCGCGATCCCGGTGACGCTCGCGCTGACACTGCTTGTTTTCTATCTGCTCGGCTACACGCTCAACCGGATCACCCTGTTTGCGCTGATTTTCTCGATCGGCATCTTAGTAGACGACGCCATCGTCGTAGTCGAGAACATTGTCAGGCATTACCGCACCCCGTCCGACACACCGAAATCGCTAATGGCGACTACGATCGAGGCCGTGGATGAGGTCGGCAACCCGACGATCCTGGCGACGTTCACCGTGATCGCGTCGATCCTTCCGCTCGCATTCGTCGGCGGTCTTATGGGACCGTATATGCGCCCGATACCGGTCGGCGCGAGCGCCGCAATGCTTTTTTCGCTGGCGATTGCGTTCATCGTGACGCCGTACCTAGCGTTCAGGCTATTGCGCACGGAGGCGCAAGAGGCGAACCGGCCAAACCACTCGCACGAACGCCGCGAGGATCTGGCTGCTCGCCTTTACCGACGGGCTATGGCGCCGCTCATTCGGCTTCGCTGGGCGCGCATGACGTTTCTGCTGGCGCTCGTCACGCTGCTCTTTGCGGCGTGCAGCCTGCTAGCGATGAAGCTGGTCACTGTAAAGATGCTGCCATTCGACAATAAGAACGAGTTCCAGGTAATCGTCGATATGCCGTCGGGCGCCACGCTTGAACAGACTGCGGCCGCGACCCGCGCCATCGCGGATTATGTCGCGACCGCGCCGGAGGTGAAGGACTACGAAATGTATGCCGGCACGGCCAGCCCCTTCAATTTCAACGGCCTCGTTCGGCACTATTTCAACCGAAGCCAGGCGTACCAGGCCGATATCCAGGTCAACCTCGTAGGCAAGGATGACCGGAAGGCGCAGAGTCACGCGATCGTTAAAAGGCTGCGTCCCGGAATCGCTGAGATCGCGCGCAACTGGGGCGCTCGCGTAAAGGTCGCTGAAGTACCGCCTGGCCCACCGGTCCTCGAAACGCTCGTCGCCGAAGTGTACGGTCCAACCGGAGCGGACAGGATCGCGGTTGCCAGCAAGGTGAAGGCCGTATACCAATCGACGCCAGGCGTCACCGATGTCGACTGGTATGTGGACGATGACCGGACGACGTACGACTTCGTCGTCGATAAACAAAAAGCCGCGCTCGCCGGGGTGGATGAGAATGCCGTGGAACAGACCCTCGCCACGGCGATGGAAGGTCGCTCGATCGGGCTCGCGCACGACGAAACCGCACGTGAGGATGTGCCGATCTCATTGCGCCTGCCGAGGCCGGAGCGGAGCGGCGTGAGCGCGCTTGCCGGAGTGTATGTCCCGTCGTCGGCGGGAAAGCCGGCTCCGCTTTCCGAGCTAATCAATGTCGCGCCGGGACAAACAGAGAAGGCGATCTACCATAAAAACCTGATGCCGGTCGTCTACGTGACGGGCGACGTTGTCGGCACGCAGGAAAGCCCGGTTTATGCCATTCTCGCGATGAACCCAAAGCTCGCCGAGATTCCTCTGCCGGGAGGCGGCAAGCTGAACGTACTAAGCATCCGTCCGCCGCTGACGACAGCGAAGCCCGAGATGAAATGGGACGGCGAGTGGTTCATCACGTATGAAGTCTTCCGCGACATGGGCATCGCGTTCGCGGCCGTGATGGTGCTGATCTACATCCTTGTCGTCGCATGGTTCCAGTCGTTCAAGACGCCGCTAGCGATCATGGCGCCGATCCCAATGACGCTGATCGGCATCCTTCCCGCGCACGCTATGATGCATGCTTACTTCACCGCGACATCGATGATCGGCATCATCGCCGGAGCGGGGATCATCACGCGCAACTCGATCATCCTCGTGGACTTCATCGAGCTTCGCCTGCGCCAGGGAATGCCGCTGGCGGAAGCGGTCGTTGATGCTGGCGCGGTTCGCTTCCGGCCAATCCTGCTCACCGCAGCCGCGGTCGCCGTCGGCGCGTTCGTGATCCTGCTCGATCCGATTTTCCAGGGGCTCGCAATCAGCCTGATGGCTGGCGCATTCTCATCGACGCTCCTCTCGCTGCCGGCGGTTCCGATCCTGTATTATATGATGCACAAGAAGACCCACGCGCAGCACGTCTCAGTCGCCCCAAGCGACCAACCAAAGGATAACCAAGAATGACAACCGAACGATGGCTGAGATTGATCGCAGGGATCATGACGCTGCTGAGCGTTACGCTAACTATTCTCGTCAGCAAGAATTGGATCTGGTTCACCGCCTTCATCGGCGTCAACCTCCTGCAATCCGGCTTCACGAACTGGTGTCCGATGAAGTCGCTGCTCGAACGGTTCGGAACAAAGTCGGAGTAGCTACTCCGCAATCTGGAAAGGAAATGATATGGCGATTAGCTCTATAGATGTCCGAGCGGCGCACGACAAGCTGACGACTGGAAAGACTGTCCTCGTGGATGTTCGCGCCCCAGGGGAATACGGGAGCGGCCACGCGGCGGGCGCCGTGAACGTCCCGCTGGGCAAGCTTGAGCGCAGGATCGGAGAGATCCCGGCTGACCGCCCGGTTCTCGTCATCTGCCAATCCGGCCGTCGCAGCGAAATCGCCGTCGCGACGCTACGATCGCTCGGCCGCAAGAACGTCGTCAACGTTCTTGGCGGGACGGCGGCCTGGCGACAGGCGTCGCTCCCGATCGAGCGCACGCCGCGCAGCCCGGTCATGGAAAAGATCGCGGCGCTATTTCGCGCAAAAGGACGTTAACTTCGGGTTGCGCTCAGGACAAAGAGCCAAACGTGAGAAAAGGCGCCTCCCGTAACCGGGAGACGCCTTTGTGTTCATTGACGACTAATCCGCGACGAACGGCAGGAGAGCGATCTCTCGAGCCCGCTTAATCGCGGTTGCGAGCGCACGCTGATGCTTCGCGCACGTTCCTGTCTTTCGCCGGGGCTCAATCTTGCCGCGCTCCGACGTGTACCGCTTCAGCTTCATCGCGTTCTTGAAGTCGATGTACGTCGTCTTGTCGACGCAAAAGCCGCAAACTTTGCGCCGCTGCCGGCGGAACTTGTTCTGCTTGCGCGCTCCGGATGGTCCGGAGTCTCGATTACCATAACCAGCCATGTGTATGTATCCTCAGGTTCTTTTCCAAATATACCAGCGGCGTCCAATGGGCGCCAGGCTTCGCTTACTCGTCCGCAAAAGGATCGTCAAGCTCGGCGTCCGCGGCGAAAGCATCCCCATCGTGATCGGAATGTCCAGCTGCGTCGGGAGCAGGCCTGCGGGCCGGCGCCTCGGCAGGCGCACCGGCCGGCGGCGCTGGGCGCCTGCCTTCCGATCCCCCCGCATAGGTCCGTGCACCACCGCCGCCGCCCGTATAGCCGCCGTGCTCGTGATGTCCTTCTTCGCCGCCCTGCGCCTCGCGAGGCCGATCCAGCGACTTGAGCTGATCGACCACCACTTCCGCGACACGCCGGTTGCCGCCATCCTGCGCGACATACTGGCGGATCTGAAGGCGTCCTTCGATCGCTACCAGACGTCCCTTGCCCAGGTAGTTGGATGCAAACTCGGCGGCTTGACGCCACGCGACGATATCAATAAAATCCGCCTGCTTCTCCTGACCGGATTGCCGCGCTTCCGCGGACATCGGCCGATCGACCGCCAGACGGAAAGTTGTTACCGGAATACCGCTTGGTGTCCACTTGGCTTCAGGATCGTTCGCCAACCGGCCTATCAAAATTACTTTGTTAAACATCACACCGACTCCTTACCTGGTCCATTTTGTCCTTACACAACAAAGATATCTTGCCAACTGAAACAACGTAAGCGGCATCGCAACTTTTCCGCGCCGGCTTATGCCTCGGCGTCGACCTCGACAGCTTCCTCGGCGACAGTTGCCTCGGCGACGGTCTCTTCGGCGACTGCGGCAACGGCTTGGGGCTCCGGGGCGACCTCGACCACCGCGACGACAGGCTCCGTGCTCGCAACCGGCGCAACGGGCGCTTCCGCGCTCACGACAGCGGTATCGGGGCGATACAGACGGGGAGCGGGCTCAGCCGAGACATACTCCTCATCGGGACGAACCACGATTGAACGGAGAGTATCCTCACTGATGCGGAAGACGCGCTTGAGTTCGGCCTCGACCGCCGGCAACGCACGGAAATGGGTAACGACGTAGATGCCTTCGGAGTAACCGCTGATTGCGTAGGCCAACCGGCGGCGCTCCCAAATGTCGGTTCGTTCGATAACGCCGCCCTGACTGGTAATCAGATTGGTGTATTTATCGACGATGGCCTGAAGCTGTTCGTCGGTCTTATCGGGCGCAATGATGTAGACGACTTCGTAGAAACGAATTGTGTTGGGCATTCTGTGGAATGCACCTCCTCCCTATGGATGATCGAATCAGCCCCATGCACGTGCAGGGGCAGGAAGGAGCAGAACCGTTGCTTTAGTTTTTCGGCAATGCTCAAACACGATCCAGTGCAAAGCGCCCCAAAGAGTGCTTGCCGCAGATCGTATCAATCGAGAAATTATAGCACCGGGACAGGCGCAATTGAGCAAAAGCGCGAAAGAAAAGCGCAAAGCAAGTCGGCAAGCTCGTTGCGGACGTCGTTTGCATTCGACATGGGCGAACATCAACTTGTCGCCGCCGTCGCTGGTTCCGTCGATCGCTGGAAAGGTCGCGTGCGGAAGCGCGAGAGCTCGATGTCGCAGTTTGCAAAGGCCCGCGCACGGCGTGCTATGCGGCGGCGAGGTCGATGTCCAGGCAGCCATACGCGGCAAGTTCGAGCGACGCCGCGTTTTCCTTAACGAACTCCCCGCCCAGCAGCGAACACAGTGCATCGAACTGGCATCGAGTCAGTTTGTTTGTGGCGTAAAGCGCGTCCAGCTTCCCAAGGAGGATGAGCTTTACATCGTTATCCAGCAGATCGTCTCGCCGCAGCATTTCGATGATCTGCTTATTATTCTCGGCAAATACCGCATTGTGCTCGGACATGGCGCCCTCATCGTTCACAGCCGGACAATCGTTTTCCGACCCCTTGAAGCGGCCGTTGAGACGGCAGAAATCTCGCGCAGCCTGTCCGTAATTGTCGGGCAGATCGCTCCCGCTCAACACTGTGTATGGCTGCATAGAGCTGATTTTTTCTTCCACAAAGTTCGACCGCCTCGCGAAAACTCGAAAGCAGCCAGGCGCACATTCATTTATTGCAGTTTCATCTTCTTCTTGACATCCCTAAGCGCCCCCCGGTATACTAGATCGATCAATTCTGGGTTAATGATCTTCTAAATGTTCGAGAGCCTTTCGGAAAAACTTCAGAGTGCGTTTGCGCGGTTGGGTGGCCGAGGGGTTCTCAGTGAAGAGGTCGTTGACAAAGCCCTCCACGAGGTTCAACTCGCCCTGCTCGAAGCCGACGTGAACTATCGCGTCGTCAAGGGTTTTATCGCGCGTGTTCGCGAACGCGCTACGGGCTCAGACATATTAAAGGGGCTTGAGCCGGCTCAGCAGGTCATCAAGATTGTCGATGAAGAGCTGACCGCGCTGCTTGGCGGCGACGACGAAGCGACAAAGCTTGTCTTTGCTCCTAAGCCGCCGACCATTATTATGCTGGTCGGCCTGCAGGGATCCGGTAAGACGACGCATGCCGGAAAGCTCGCGGCATTCGTGCGGAAACAGGGGCGCAACCCCATCCTGGTCGCGTGCGACGTCTACCGTCCGGCCGCGATCAAGCAGTTGGAAATTGTCGGCGAGCAGGTCAAGACGCCTGTTTTTACGAAGGGCGACCAAATCGACCCGGTCGACATTGCGCAAGAAGCGGTTGCGGAAGCTAGTACGTCCGGCCGGGATGTCGTCATCATTGACACGGCGGGCCGCTTGCAAATTGACGACGCGTTGATGGATGAGCTGAAGCGGATGAAGGCGGCGGTAAAGCCGACCCAAATCCTGTTGGTGCTCGACGCAATGACTGGCCAGGAAGCGGTCAATGTCGCCAAGGGATTTACGGACTCGCTGGATGTAGACGGCTTCATCCTGACGAAGTTTGACAGCGACACGCGCGGCGGCGCGGCGCTCTCGCTGAAGACGATTGCGAACAAGCCGATCAAGTTTATCGGCGTCGGCGAAAAAATGGATGCGCTCGAAGCGTTCCATCCGGACCGGATGGCCTCGCGCATTCTGGGTATGGGCGATATCTTGTCGCTCATCGAGAAGGTCGAGACGGAAATCGACCAAGAGCAAGCTGCGGCGATGGAGAAGAAGCTCCGCGCCAACCGGTTTAACTTCGAGGACTTCCTCGAACAGATGCAGCAGATCCGGAAGCTGGGGCCGCTGGATAAGCTTTTGGGGCTCTTGCCTGGAGTTGGAACGCAACTCAAGGATGTCCAGTTCGATGAAAAGCAGATAAAGCGCGTCGAGGCCATGATCCTTTCGATGACGCCCGGAGAGCGCAACGATCCGTCGATATTGAGCGGGTCCCGGCGGCGGCGAATTGCCGCTGGAAGCGGAACCACGCTACAGGAGATAAACAATCTCGTCTCGCGCTTTGAGCAGATGAGGAAGATCATTGGTCGCGGTCTCAACGATCCTCGTGCGATGCAAGCAGCGCAGGCGGGAGGATCGCCGTTCGCGTTGCCAGGTGTCCGTCCTGACGGCATCGGCAAGCACGCGGCAAGCAACCGGCGGCACAAGAACAACAAGAAACAACGAAAGCTGCCGTTCGGACGTTGACGGTATTTTGCCGGATCGGTCGCTCGATAAGAGGCTGGTCGACCGGGCAAGAAGCCATCCAAAACATGTTTTGGCTGGCTTCTAATAGTCTTTTATCAGCAATGCAGAATCTAGAATAAAGGGAATAACGAAACATGTCAGTGAAGATTAGACTTAAGAGAATTGGAGCTACGAAGCGGCCATTTTACCGGATCGTCGTCGCCGATAGCCGCGCGCCCCGGGACGGTCGTTTCATCGAAACGCTTGGCTATTACAACCCATGCGTCGAGCCCTGCGAGCTGAAGCTGGACGCGGAACGCGCCAAGCATTGGCTGAGCGTCGGCGCTCAACCGACAGATACGGCCGGCAGCCTCCTCAAGAAGGAAGGATTGCTTGCACGGTCCACGCCCAGAGCCGCGAGCGCCAAGAGCGTCGCCAGCGAGAAAGCCGCGGAAACGGCCGCAAGCTAAGGCTTTTCGCCAGCTGTATAATGAGTTCTGCGGCCTTTTGAACTGGACCAGCGCTGATGAGACCGCTATCTAATGCAGAAGCACGATCGCAAAAGATAACGCTCCAATGGCGGAGTGAGCGAGGAGTAGTAAGTGAAAGCATTGATCGAATACATTGTGAAGGCGCTAGTTGACGAGCCTGAGCAAGTATCTATCACCGAGGTTCCAGGAGACGAGGCAACGACGTTCGAGGTCCACGTTGCACCGACCGACCTGGGCAAGGTGATCGGGAAACAAGGGCGTATCGCTAACGCGTTGCGAACTGTCGCAAAGGCCGTTGCCATGAAAGACAAGCGGAAGGTCTATCTCGAAATCGTTGCCGAATAACTTGGAGCCGCCGTCGATAGTCATGCCGCAGACACAATTTGAAACACTCGTAGGTTCGATAATCGGCGCGCATGGCGTCCAAGGCACCGTCAAGGTTAAGCTGGCGACTCCAACTGCTCTGGCCCTGATCGTACCGCCTAAGCGGGCCAATGCGGACCAATCCAAGCCGGCGATTGCCGTTTGGGTTGGCTCGTCGCCGGAGAGCGGCGGGATCTACCGGGTCATTTCCGCTAAGCGCCAGGAGCCTAAAGAACTTTACCTGGTGCGCTTCGTCGAAGCGAATGATCGGACAGCCGCGGAAGCGCTTGTCGGCAAACGCATCTACGCACCCGATGATCGTCGATTGCCGCTCGATGCCGATGAATATTACGTTCAAGACTTAATCGGCTTGAACGTCGTTGCGGATAGCGGACGAAGCTTGGGCAAGGTTGTTCAGGTCATTCCAAACCCGGCCAACGATGTGTATGAAACGGATGCCGGCGCGTTGATCCCGGCCGTTAAAGCCTTCGTCGTGAAGGTCGATCCGAAGAACGGTCAGATCCTGGTGCACGACATTCCGGGCCTGATGCCGGAAGAGCAAGAGCCCGCGGAACCCGGTGAGCAGGCTGACGGAGTACCTACGGGCGACGCGACGGCGCAGCCTATGAATGACGAACCGGCCGCGGAAGAGCCGGCAGGTCTCGCCCTGATTAAGACGCGCCGCTTTGGCGGCAAGCGGTGAAAATCGATATCGTAACAATCTTCCCGGACACGATCCGGACGGCTGTCGGGTACAGTATCCTGGCGCGCGCTCAGGCAGAGTCCATCGTGACCGTATCGGCAGTTGATTTGCGCGATTTTACGCAGGACAAGCGGCGGACGGTGGATGACGCGCCGTATGGCGGAGGCGCCGGGATGGTGCTTAAGCCGGAACCGGTTTTCGATGCGGTCGAGTCGCTCATGGGCGAACAAGGCGGCGCCAGAGTTCTGCTGATGACGCCGCAGGGCAGGCCGTTCACGCAGGATATTGCGCGTGAATTGTCCGCGGAGCAACATCTTGTGATCCTCTGTGGTCACTACGAGGGATTTGACGAAAGAATTCGCGAGCATCTGGCAACCGACGAGATCAGTATCGGCGATTTCGTGTTGACTGGCGGAGAATTGCCGGCGCTGATCATCGCGGATGCCGTGACGAGACTGCTGCCCGGAGCAATCGGCAACGAGGGCTCTCTGGGCGATGAAACGTTTGAACAGGATCTGCTCGAATATCCGCAATACACGCGTCCGGTGACGTATCGCGGATGGACCGTACCGGACGTGCTGCTGTCGGGCCATCATGGCGAGATCGCCAAATGGCGGCTCGAGCGGCAGAAGGAACGCACACGGGCGCGCCGCCCTGACTTATGGGCGCGCTACGCACAACGTGAGCGGGAAGCCATGGAATTGGCCGCGAAAGAGCGGGCAGCGAAGCGCAAGAGGTCCGTTGCCAAGGCCGGCAGTACGGAGACTACGGCGCACGACCAGGATAATCCGGCAATGCCGGACCGAGACGCGCTCGACATGCAGCGCAATGATCTGACTGAGGAGATAGGTTAACTATAATGCATCCATTGATCGCTGAGATTGAAAAAGCGCAAACGAAGGCTGGCGTCCCAACATTCGACGCTGGCGACACCGTGAAGGTCCACTACAAAGTGGTCGAGGGCGGCAAAGAGCGCATCCAGGTCTTCGAGGGCGTTGTCATTGCCACCAAGCAAGGCAACGAAGCGCGCAACTCGTTCACCGTTCGCAAGCACACCAACGGCGTCGGCGTCGAGCGCGTCTTCCTGTCCAACTCGCCCCGCATCGACAAGATCGATGTAACGCGGCGGGGCGACGTTCGCCGGGCCAAGCTGTACTATCTGCGCGGCTTGGTTGGCAAGGCGGCTCGTATCAAGGAAAAGCGATCGTTCGCGCACGCCGCCGCAAAATAGACACGGCACGCTGCCGCCCATGCCGCCAGAACGAATACCGTTCGGGCATGGGCGCGTGCTTGTTCAGACGGACAATCAGGATCGACAGAACAACTCATGACCGAACTCTCGCAGCGACTCGCAGACGTTCACATTAGCACGATCAGCCTTTTCGTGATCGTACTCACGGTAATCCGGCTCCTTCTGATCCGGCGCAATTCGTCTTTTGCGAGAGCCATCGTCGAAATGGCCGATGCCGCGCTGTTCGCTTCCGTTCTGATGTTCATGATCGTCCTGCCGTTCCTCGTCAAGTCGTTCTACATCCCATCAGGCTCGATGCGGCCCACCCTCGTCGATGACGACCATATTCTCGTCAACAAATTCCTTTACAGAGCAAAGACGCCCCAGCGAGGCGATGTCGTCGTCTTTACGGCGCCGGATCAGGCCCTGGCTACCGCGGCCGAACATCCCGATCCAGGCGGCGCGCCGACGGACTACATCAAGCGTCTGATCGGCTTACCCGGCGACATCGTGGAAGTGCATGCAGGCGTCGTTAAACTCGGCCCTGTCGGCTCTCAGCAGATCAAAACTCACCAGGATGTGCGAAGTATCCTCCAGATCCTCGACAACGACCGGCAGCATGTCAAGTTCGAGCCGGATGGAGTGGAGATATGGGACGGCTCGTCGAGCACCCCGCAAAGGATCGACAAGGATCAACTTGCCGACAAGCTCGGCTTTGCGGGCCAGCCGATCGAGATCGACCCGGGATATGTTGTGCGCAACGGCAAGCGCCTGAACGAACCTTACATCGCCGAAGATCCCGAATACGACCTTAAAGTCGTAAACGGAGAGTCGCTCATCCGCGACGACCGCGGCGTCCACGTCGACGGCCAGGACTTCGAGGGAGGCTACCGGGGCTTTATCGCCGCGCAAAGCAATCCCATTCCGCCCGGCGAGGTCATGGTTTTCGGCGACAACCGCAACGACAGCAACGACAGTTCACGATGGGGACCACTCGAACAGAACAGACTCGTGGGCAGGGCGTTCCTGATCTTCTTCCCGTTCGACCGCGTCGGCGTCATTCGATAGCCGATCCCTGGTTGTATGAAAGCGCCTGTTGGGCCGAAGGGTTCCAGCGGGTCGCGGGAGTCGATGAGGTCGGCCGGGGACCGCTCGCCGGCCCCGTCGTAGCCGCTTGCGTCATTCTTCCTCCAGACTTCGACACCGAGGGCATCAACGACTCCAAAAAGCTGACCGCCCGCGCTCGCGAAGCCGCTTACGAGCGGATTACCGGCGGCGCCGCGGCCTGGGCGCTGGGCATGGCCGATGCCGGCGAGATCGACAAGATCAACATCCTTCGCGCGACGCACGTCGCCATGGCTCGCGCCATGGCGGCTCTGATGCCGCAGCCGGATTTTCTCCTCGTGGACGGCCTCCCCGTTCCCGGCCTCCCCTGCCCTAATCAGCGCGCGCTCGTCGGCGGCGATGCCCTCTCCGTGTCGATCGCCGCAGCCTCGATTGTGGCGAAAGTGACGCGAGACAGGATGATGGTGGAGGCAGATGAATGCTACCCGCAGTACGGCTTTGCAGGCCACAAGGGCTACGGCAGCGCATCGCACATTGCCGCCCTTCGCGAACACGGCCCCTGCCCGCTCCATCGCCGGTCTTTCAGCCCCGTGGCTCAGGTTCTCGCCCGGCAGCTTGCACTCGGGTAGACGGTTCCGGTTACGCCTAATTCTTCGGAACGTGCAATTATATCAGGTAAACTACGAATGCTGCGGCAAGCAGCCAATTTCACGCCGGCGGCCATGCACGTTCCGGCGAACGCCCTCCTGACGCATCGTTGAGGATACCGTCGTGCTAACGCCAGATGCATCGTCCGAATGCTCGCCTCCCACAAGCGCGGCCTCAGACGTTCCCGCCCCGCCAGAACGCCATCCCGTCATCGGCCACGCATACGCGAATGGCCGCAATGTTACCAATGACCATTGGGCGCTCCTCGGCGGGGTAAGGTTCTTCCTGGCATCCACCG
This sequence comes from Capsulimonadaceae bacterium, assembly GCA_031292625.1. Classification (GTDB taxonomy): domain Bacteria; phylum Armatimonadota; class Armatimonadia; order Armatimonadales; family Capsulimonadaceae; genus JARLGU01. The sequence goes on from JARLGU010000032.1 coordinate 78,249, forward strand.
TGCTTTGCGGCCACTTAGGCGCCTTGTTGCGGCCGATTGACGAGCTACCTCCAATACTCGTATGGTTAAACCAATTTCCGGGACAAACCGCGGTCCTCTGCTTCTTCCTGGTTAGCGGTTACAGCATCGCCGCGTCCATCGAGCGGCAACGGCACGGCTATGCGCTCCGTCGATTGACGCGAATTTATCCTTGCTATGCCGCGGCGTTCCTATGGGCATGCGTTCCGTGGTTTCTGTTCAACGCACACGTCATCATCATGCCGCGCGGCGATCAGTACGATCTCTGGAGAACATCGCAACCCGCTATGGTTTTTAATGCCCTGGCATTGCCGAGTCTTATCGGCCCAACGCTTGTAACGTTCCTGGTATCCTGGTCCTTGACCTGCGAAATCGTCTATTACGCGTGCGCTCCGGCGCTTCAGAAGGCGCCGATTTGGCTCGTTAGCGTCCTAATCGCCGCGTCAACGTTCTACTACATTCACCTTACGCGGCGCGACTGGCCTGATCAGAACATTGTGCCCATTCTCTCTCTGGCCTGGTTCTGGCTGGTCGGCTGGTTGCTCTATAAGTACCGCCAGCAGCGCGGCGCGGCGCTCATTGCCTGCCTGTTCGTCGTCATTTTCTTTGCCGACGTCACGTCCAAACCATCGTATATTTTGCTTGTCGCAACGGTCTGCGCGCTTGGAGCGACGGCCCATGTGGTCCTCCCGCATCTGCTCTCCAAGGTCCTTTCGTACCTCGGAGAGATTTCGTACCCTCTGTATTTAACCCATTTCGCCACTCTCATCATTAGCAACAAGCTGTTCGGCGTACAAGCGCACGATTTTATGGGCGTATTTTTCATCACATCGGTCGTCATCGCCGCCGCCTTCTACCACGTCGTCGATGTGCCTTGCCGACGGCTTGCTCGAATGTCTCACGCGTAGAAAGCCAGCAACCTGTTTTGCCTTGCATCGAAACGCGCAACGTCTACCGGGAAATCTTGATTTCGCTTATTTGAATCACCGGCTCAATGTCGGTGTAACGGGCAATGTCTCCCTGAAGCGCTTCCGCATGCGGCATAAACGCATCGTAGAACGCCTGCGCGGTTTCGCAGACGAACGCGCACTGCGCGACGAAAGGCGGCGATTGATCGGGAAGCGCGCCGCTTATGCCGACCTCAACCGACGCGGCTTTGACGGCATCGCCAAGCAGATGCAGGGACATTGGCATGTGCTTATTGACGTAGTAATCGACATCGAACTGGTTTCCCGGCGTGTTTGGATATTGGATGCTAATTTTAACCATGGTACCTACATATTGACATTCACAGAACGAAAGTGTCAACATGTAGTACAAAAGTTCGGAGGGATACGAATATGAGACGAGAAGACCGCTCCGTGACGCAGGAAAGCGCGGTTGCGATTCTCACAGGCGGGCACTGGGGCGTGCTGTCTCTGGCGGATGAGAAGGGCCAACCATACGGAGTCCCGATCAGTTACGCGTACGAGCATGGGACGATCTATATTCACTGCGCGCTCGATGGCCGTAAGCTTGACTGCCTACGCGCGCAGCCTCGGGTATCGTTCTGCGTCGTAGACCGTGCGACGACGTTGCCGGATCGATTTAGCGTCGACTACGCAAGCGTCATTGTGTCCGGCGACGCGATTGAACTGACCGGCGACGAAAAGCGACAAGCGTTATCAGCGCTGGTTGCGAAGTACTCTCCCGGCTTCGAATCCGAAGGCGAGACGTACATCTCACGCGCTATCGGCAAAACCCGGGCCTTTAAGATCACGATTGAATCCATTACGGGCAAGGCCCGGAATCCCGCATAGGAGCCCCTACCCTGGAGCGCGCACGGCCATATCGGCGGCGGCCTTCTGGATCGCCCGGTCGATCACGCGATCGGCGGTAATCCCCTCCGCTTCCCCTTCAAAGTTGAGGATGATCCGGTGGCGCAGCGTGTCAAACGCGACCTGCCGGATATCGTCGAACGCCACATTGTAGCGGCCGTCGAGCAACGACTTGACCTTCGCCGCCAACACCAGCCCCTGAGCGCCTCGCGGCGATGCGCCGAAGCGGACATACTTGCTGACAATTTCCGGCGCGCCCGGCGTCGTTGGATGCGTCATCAGGACAACTCGCGCGGCGAACTCGCGCACGTGCGGGGCGATGGGCGTTTCGCGCGAAACACTGCGCAGCGCAAGGATGCGCGGGGCATCGAGCACCCGTTCCGGCGGCGGGGCGTCGAGCCCGGTCGTACGATCGATGATGGCATTCAGCTCGGCAAGCGTCGGGGACGTCACAAGCAGCTTGAAGAGAAACCTGTCCAACTGCGCTTCTGGCAGCGGGTAAGTCCCCTCCATCTCGATTGGATTTTGGGTCGCGATTACAAAGAAGGGCGACGCCAACTCGTGGCGCACGCCTCCGACGGTGACTCCATGCTCCTGCATCGCTTCCAGCAGCGCGGACTGCGTTTTAGGAGTCGCGCGATTCACTTCGTCGGCGAGAACGAGGTTCGCGAAGATCGGTCCCGGTTGGAATTGCAGCGACCGTCCGCCCGACGCCCCCCCCTCGATCAGCATGGTCGTTCCAGTAATATCGGCCGGCATCAAATCCGGAGTGAATTGAACGCGAGAGAATTTGAGATCGACCGCCTGAGCCAGAGTGCGTACGAGCAGCGTCTTTCCCAGGCCGGGAACGCCTTCAAGCAGGACGTGCCCGCCCGCTATGAGCGCTGTTAGCACGCCATCGACGATCGCGTCGTTGCCAACGATCACCTTGCTAACCTCGGCGCGCAACAGGCCGAACTCGGTCTTGAAGTTGCGTATCAGTTCCTCTTCCAAAGCCATCGTGTTCTCCCCCACCGTCCTCGGTCCGCGCCATATCAACGCCGGCATTTCAGCGACGCAGCCTACCTGCCGAAGCGGACCTGGATCATGCTACCCGGAATTGCCCGGGAAGACTATAGGGGCTGTCCCATAACGCTTGTTCACTTGAACTGAACGGCAGGAATGTCGAAACGAAACGACGTATTGGTCACAAGCGAGCGCATTAGGAATTGCCTGTGCGATTGCAACACTCAGCGGCTGAATACGCTGGGGTACCCGACGCCACAATGATCGGGACGGGCGCCTGGAAATGACGTCCAGGGGCGCGAACGAGATTGGCGACGAAATGCGCTTGCGAAAATATTTCGTACTCCAGGAGAAAAGCTAAGAATGATCTTCAACACGCTCAATAGCGCCGTCCCGTCGGACGGCATTGTTCTCTTCGACGGAAGCACGCTGGACGGATGGACAAAAATGGACGGCGCGCCGGTCGACTGGACAATCGACGAGGGCGCCATCCGAGTGAATCCCGGAAGCGGCGACATTCACACGACGAAGCTCTTCGGCGATCACTTTTTGCACCTTGAATTCCGCCTCTCGTCGATGCCGGATGCCAAGGGGCAAGCGAAATCGAACAGCGGCGTTTTCATACAGGGCAGATACGAGGTGCAAGTCCTCGACAGCTCGGGCTGGGGAACGCCTGGCTTCGCGGACTGCGGTGCGATTTACGATCAGTATGCTCCCCTCGTGAACGCTTGCAAGCCCGCGATGGAGTGGCAAACGTACGATATCGTCTTTCGTGCGCCCCGCTGCGAGGGGAAGGTTGTCAAGGAGCAGGCGCGCTTTACCGTATTCCATAACGGCACGTTGATTCACAACAACATCCAGGTTGGAGGCCCGACTGGCGCGCCGTCAGATCTTAACGTTCAGTTACCTGGTCACCTGCGCCTGCAAGATCACGGCAACATCGTTTGGTACCGCAACATTTGGATCGTCGAATTGCCCAAAGAGGGGTCGAACACCTATTCGCCGCGGTAATTCGGAGCCCCGATCAGCATTATAGCCTCGCGCCGCTGAGTGCGATCGCAGCAATTTCACGCCGTCGCCAGCAGACGAACCGCGCTAAAGGAAGGCTCTGTCGGGCAACCGACCACGATCAAATAAGCGAAACACTAACTCTGCCCCTGGCACACAAAACGGGGGCAGGGCACTTCTGCTCGAACACCTGCCAAAGGCACGCAAAAACAATCTTTGCCCCATAACGGTCGCCCCGTTGACGTCGGTGTAGCAACCACCCCACCTCGCCGGACGCTGGTCAGCCCGCCCCACGCGCCGGGATTGTCAACGTACCGCGCCACGGTCGCGCCCGCCTGATCGCACTCGGCGAGCACGTTCTGCCCATCGCGCACGTAGAGCGTCGTCTCGGCGGGCGTCACGAGCTTCACGCGTAATCCGGCGGCGTCGTAGGTCAACGTCTGCGTCCCGTTCACGGAATCAGCGCGGGTGATGAGGCGGTTCTCGCCGTCCCAGGTGATCGTTGTGAACGCGCCTGCCGGTCGTTTCTTCGATGTCTGTTGCAGTACACGCCGTAGGGGTCGCTCGTCCTACGACCCGAACGACGCATGCCCTATCGCGAGACACTAGCCCGAACTATTGTTCAGAAGGTCGCACGCGCATATTTAACCTTATTTCTTATCTCTTCTTTTATAATACACTAATAGATATGTACCAAAAATCAGAAGTAGCCCTAGGAAGCTGAGAGCCGCTGCCACCGAATATACCCCACTTAGTCCACTCGCAAGAAACCCAAATGCCATCAACATAAAGCCTAGTGGCTGCACGAACCTGAACTGGCCGCGGCATCCGGAATACCACTTTACAATTGAACAAAGGAGGAAAACTGCCGAATATACGATTAAATGTTCGCGGTATTCATGCACATCGATATACTCCTTTGAATTTCTTACGGTATTGGTCGGGGCCGCCCTGGCGGCCAATACGGCGGATCGCTGTGCGGGCCGCACGGCCGGCCTGGACCGGGTGGTTGTGGTTTGGGTGGCGGACACGAGCTTGGGTTGCAATCGCACATAGCCTCGTAACATGCAAGGGCGGCAGCCGCACATGCCAGTTTCTCTTGCCAAGTCGGCATCGAAGTCTTACACACTGTAGCTACCACCGCACAGACAGCAATCATGACCGTACAAGCGTTAGAACCTTCGCCAGTGCCACTAGGATCGGTTCTGATAACGGAATTGTTCCGCACATACCGATACAGATCCCAATCCATGCTCCGGAACCCAATCGGATCGCGACTCACCCACCTTCCCGCCGTCGCATCCAGCCACCGAGCGCGCACGTACATCACGTTCGCAGCGTCCCGCCAGTACCCGTACTGCCCGCCAAAGCGCAACGGGTTCACGATTGCGATCGAGCCACCCGTCGGCACGAACAGCCCGCCGAAACCCGGAGACATGCCCGGCACCAGCGCGATGCCCGTGGACGGCGACGCTGCGCTCAGTTCGACGCCGAACGCGTCGTAGAGGTAGGCTGCTAAAACCGCGCCCGTTGAATCGGTCAGCTGCCTCGTGTTTGCGCTCATGTCGAAGCTGTAATACGCCGACACGCCCTGCCGCCGGACGCTGGTCAGCCCGCCCCAGACGCCGGGCGAGTCAACGTACCGCGCCACGGTCGCGCCCGCCTGATCGCACTCGGCGAGCACGTTCTGCCCATCGCGCACGTACTGCGTGGTCGCTGTCGGCGTGACCAGCTTCACGCGCATGCCCGTGGCATCGTAAGTGCTCGTCTGGCCGCCGGTCGAATCGGTGCGCGACGTCTGCCGGTTTTCGCCGTCCCAGGTGAACGTCGTAAGCGTCCCGTTCGCGTTCTCCAGAATCAGGTTCCCGTTAGCGTCGTAAGCATTCGTAGTCGAGGCGCCGTCGGCCGCGACGCTGCCCGTCAGCGCGTTCGCCGCGTTGTAGGCGTAACTTGTTAGACCCATTGGGTCCGATTTGGTCATCCGATTTCCGAGGCCATCGTAGGAGTAGCTCACGTTCACCGGCGTCGGCCCAGTACGCTGCTCAGTGAGCAGCTGGTAGCTCGAATCATACGTGTAGGTCACGAGGCTGCTCGAAGATCCTGAGCCTGTCGAAGGGCTTTCGATCTCCGCAACGCTCAGCCGGTTCCCAACGGCGTCGTACGTCGCCGTATAGACCGCGACCGAACTTGCCCGCACCGTTTCGTTGCCCGCCGCGTCGAACGTGTGCGTCGTCACGATCCCGTTTGCCATCGTGCGGGCCGCCTCTCGGTTCAGCGCATCGTACACGATCGACGTCCTGTCGCCGTATGGGTCCACGATGCCCGTCAGGTTGTTCGCCGCATCGTACCCATACACCGTCGTCCCGCCATCGGGATCGACAAGCGACGTCCTATTCCCCACCGCGTCATATCCGTAGGCAAGCGTTTTGCGAGTAGGATACGAAACGGAGAGCGGCCGATTATCGCCATCGTATGTGTGACTCGTAACGCCCGTCCAGTCCGCCATGGCCGTCTGCCTGCCGAGCGCGTCGAACGTGAACGTCGCCCGGCTCCCATCGTTGTAGATATACCCGATTTGACGGCCAAGCGCATCGTATGAGTAAGTCGTAAGAAGATTTCGCGAGTCGGTGCGCAGGATCTGGTTCCCCGCCGGATCGTAGGCATACGAGACGAATGCGCCGAGCGGGTCCTGCGCCGCCAGCGTCGCGCCGCGCGCGTCGCATAGCCCAGCGCGTTGACGGTTTCGGCTCGGCGGCCCTGAGCGCTATGGTAGATCCGCTCGCCCTAGAGATCGAGCTTGCGCTCCGCCATCCACCGGACGATCTTTGGATCGCGGTGCGAGAAAAAGAGGCTCTGGGCCGTATCGAGCGTCGCGATCCTTGCCATCTCCTCGTCGTCAAGGGTAAAGCCAAAGGCGTCGAGGTTCTCAGTCATCCGTTCCTTCCGGACCGACTTGGGGATTACGACCACCCCGCGCTGCGTTAGCCAGCGGAGCACGACCTGTGCCACGGACTTGCCGTGCGTCTCCGCGATCGATGCCAGGAGGGGGTTACTGAAAAGACCGTTTTTACCCTCGGCGAACGGCCCCCAAGACTCGATCTGTACGCCGAGTTCCCTCATAACGTCACCGCTTTCAATCTGCTGGTTGAATGGGTGCGTCTCGACCTGGTTGACAGCCGGAACGACCTTATTGCGTAGCGCAAGGTCCATCAGCCGATCGGGTGCGAAGTTGCTCACGCCGATCGCCCGAACCTTCCCCTCGCCGTACAGATCCTCCATCGCGCGCCAGGAGCCGAAGACGTCGCCGAACGGCTGGTGAATCAGGTAAAGGTCCAGATAGTCGAGCCCCAGCTTTCGCAACGACTTATCGAACGCTGCCTTGGTGGCCTCGTATCCGGTGTCCTGCACCCACAACTTCGTCGTGACAAAAAGATCCTCACGAGGGACGCCGCTTTGCTTGATCGCTTTCCCGACGGCTGCTTCGTTCATGTACGACGCCGCCGTATCGATCAGCCGGTACCCCGTCTCGATGGCGTCGATTACGCAGCGCTCGCATTCGGCCTGGTCCGGGATCTGGAACACGCCGTAACCAACGATCGGCATCTTGACGCCGTTGTTCAATAATACATTGTCCATGTTTTTTTGTTTGACCGTGTGAAAGAATCGAAAGGTCTTGTAAGACGGCTTCTCTGCGACCGCCGTGACCGTATTTGAAAATGGACCGTCACAGCGCTTTCACTGCTCACGATGTGCGCTGGGATCGGACGCTGGCGGCAAAAGGCCGTACGCGTGTTGACGAGGCAACGTAAATCACCGCCGTGAACGAGGCGCGAGCAAGACCGGTCCGTGACCGGCGGACGATGGCGGCAAAAGGCCGTACGCGTGTTGACGAGGCATCGTAAATCACCGCCGTGAACGAGGCGCGAGCAAGACCGGTCCGTGACCGGCGGACGCTGGCGGCAAATGGCCGTACGCGTGTTGACGAGGCATCGTAAACCACCGCCATGAACGAAGCGCGGGCAAAACCGGTCCGTGACCGGCGGACGCTAGCTGCAAAAGGCCGTACGCGTGTTCACGAAGCATCGTAAATCACCGCAGTGAACAAGGCGCGGGCAAAAGAGTGCCCGGCGGCACGAGGCGTCCTGAATTTTTCCTGAATCTTTCTCGCAATACGCCAGCTTATGACACACACTTTGAGTTAACTCCTATTCCTAATGCGCTTCTCATTTGCGTCCAATGCCTGTACGCTTGAGCCAGCTTTCGATTTCGCCTTGCGCGGACCGCACGCGCAGGCCCCTGATCGCAAGACCGGAGCGCACTCTCGAGTGCGGACACGCCGCGGCGAGGTCTCGTTCGCTTCGGCCCATGCCGCTGCCCTCATGCGTGCAGTAAGGCGCGATCGTTTTGCCTGACAGGTCATTGCTTTCCAGGAACGTGAAGACGGGCATCGGCATCGTCGACCACCAGTTCGGGTACCCGAGAATCACCGTGTCGTAATCGGCGATATTGGAGGCAGCGCTGGTTAGTATTGGACGGGCGTTTGCGCTTTGCTCCTGCCGCGCCTGCTCGACGACCGCGTTATAATCTTCTGGATAAGAAGCTACGGCCTCAATCCTGAAGAGGTCCGCTCCAACGATCCGTTTGATCTCCTCGGCCACGACGCGCGTGTTGCCGGAATGCGAAAAGTAGGCCACGAGAACTTTGCTCGCGGCGGCATGGTCGTTCATATCCAACTTTCTCCTATTCTGCTCCGCATCCGTACGCTCTCGCGCGAAATGGGCGGCTACGAAGCAATTTCTCCACGCAGGAATTGCTTGACGTCGCTCATCGGTGGGGCGCCGAAAAAACGCTTGTACTCGCGGCTGAATTGAGACGCGTCGTCATAGCCGACCTTAAATCCGGCGCTTGCTGCGTCGAAATCGCCGTTAAGCAGCAGACGCCGGGCCTCCTGCAACCGAAGCTGCTTCTGGTATTGGAGCGGGCTCATCGCCGTGACCGCTTTGAAGCGGCTGTAAAACGACGACAAGCTCATCCCGAGATCATCGGCGATGTTCTCCATCCGCAGCGGCTTGTCGAAGTCGCCGCGCAGTCTCTCGATCGCCATCGTTATTCCGTCGGAATAGCCGCTCAGTGAAGCGATCTGGCGCAGTCTCGGTCCTTGCTTGCCTTGAAGCAAGCGGTAGACGATCTCGCGCTTGACCAGGGGGACGAGCACCCTCGCATCCTTCGGCGATTCGATAAGGCGGACATAGCGCACGACCGCGTCGAGAAGCCCCTCATCGAGCTCGTTCACCGCCATCGCCTTAACCGGCGCGGCGTTTTGGAGGAACACTTGACCGGACTCAACCATAACCGAACCGATCAAGGCTGGGTCGAGTTCGAGAACCGCCCCAAGGAATGGTCGATCTTCGGCGGCATCGACGATCTGTCCAATGATGGGCAACTCCGCGGTAATGATGAGGTAGTTGCCCCGATGGTAATGGAAACTGTCCTCGCCTAGCAGGATCGTCTTCGAGCCCTGCGCCAGAAGGCAAACTGAAGGATGGGAGACTCCATGGATGGGCATTGATGGGGCCGACTGGCGAGTCAGGCGAAGGCCAGGGATGGGGACGATATGGCCATCCTTGGGCGCCGCGTCCGCAATTCTATTTTGAAGTTCGTCCAGCAATGTACCTTTTCTCGCGTTTGCGTCTTCTTCCATGATTTCTGCTCCTGTTGCTCCTCGCTACGTCGTCACACGGTGATCAGTTCGTACCTGTCGCTGCCCATGCCGAGCGCCTTCATGTACTCGAGCTGATGCAGGCCGGTCCTAGATTCGATGCGCTCAACCAAATCGTGGCGCTGGTCCTGCGGCTGGGCATAGACGAGGTCGATGGAGGCCTTGTCGATAGCAAGAATATCCGTCGACGCGAGAATCCCAATGTCGTTGCAGGTCGGCGGGACGCCGTGAGCGTCGCAGTCGCAGTCGACGGACAGGTTTTTGAGCACGTTTATATAGGTGATCTTTTCGCCGAAAAGTGATGTAATCGCCTTCCCGGATTCCACCATGCGCTCCAGGAACAGTGGTCCTTTGGGCCAGCCCGTACCGTGCACCTGGAGCTTGCCAACCTGGCCGGACGCGCATCCGATTGCAATGTTCTTGAGCGATCCGCCGAAGCCGCCCATGGCATGGCCCTTGAAATGGGTGTAGACCAGCATCGAATCGTATTTCAAAAGCCCCTTGCCGACCGCGACCTCGGTTAAGTGGTCGCCCTGGATATAGCTGGACGTGGGCGAAGCGAGGAACTCCCGCATTCCCGGCACGGGCAACGATGCATCGCCGTCCGCATCCATGATCTCCACCGGGCAGAAATCGAAGCCGTTGGTCTTGATCGTCTCCCAGTGCGTCCCGGTTTGCTGGCGCGGGCTTGGGTAAAGCACGTTGCACTCGACGATCGTGCTGTGCGGGATCGTCTTTTGCAGACCGCGGATCAGAGAGAGCGGCAACAGGTTCGGCCCATGCGGCTCGCCGCTGTGCAGCTTAATTGCCACTCTCCCATTGATGTGACGGTTTATCTTCGAGTAGACCTTCAGCAGCCCTTCGACGCTGATGTCTTTCGTAAAATATACGTGCGACGGTTTCTGAGGTTTCGCCGCGCCGGCAACCTTATCGATACCGGCGATCGAGGCGGTTCCGAGCAGAATGGCGCTATTCCTGAGGAAGGCCCGGCGCGAAATGTAATTGTCCATGTAATCTTCTCAAGTCCTGCATTAGAAATTGGCAGTCAATCAGACGCGGGCTCGTCGCTTCCGTGCTTGCCCGCTAAAATGCCAGATCCTTCTTTAGGTCTGTTCCCTTCCTATTTAAGGTCGCTGACCTTCAGAAGCGACTTGATCGCCCTGCGCTCGTCCATGGCTGCGTAGGCTTCGGCGATGCCGTCAAGGCCGGTGACGAAGTCGAAGACCTTGCCGGGGTTGATCCGGCCGTCCAGCACGGCTGGAAGCAGCTTGTCGATGTAAGCCCGGACGGGCGCAGGGCCGCCGCGCATCCCAACATTGCGGAAGAACGTCCCGACGGCGTCGATGGCGACCTCGTGCGGAACGCCGACCCGCCCCACGACCGACCCAGCCCGCGCGACGGCGAAGGCGGTTTGATTGGCTTCGTCGGTGCCGACGCATTCCAATACCGCGTCCACGCCGATGCCGCCGGTCAGCTTCTTGATCGCTTCGATGGCGGCATCACCGCGCTCCTCGAGAATGTCCGTCGCGCCGAACTCGCGGGCAAGCCGTTGCCGGTCCGCATGGCGGCTGAGGGCGATGATGCGCTTCGCGCCCAGCAGCTTCGCCGACAGGACGCCGGATAGGCCGACCGCGCCGTCTCCAACCACGGCGACCGTGTCGCCTTCCTTCACCTCGGCGCTGACCGCCGCATGGTAGCCGGTGCCCATGACGTCGCTCAACGTGAGCAGGGACGCCAGTACCTCATCGGAGAAATCCGATCCCGGCGCCGTCGCAAGCGTCCCGTCCGCCTGCGGCACGCGGACGTACTCGGCCTGGCAGCCCATGCCATCGTCGCCGCCTCCAAAGAAACCGCCGTGCAAGCAGGCTGTATGGAAGCCGTGCGCGCAGTTCGGGCAGGTGCCATCGCTGAACGCAAACGGCGTGATGACGAAGTCGCCCGGCTTGATGCTCGCAACACGCGCCCCGACTTCCTCGACCACCCCGATGAACTCGTGGCCGATCGGACCGACCGGATGCGGTGCGATCCCGCGGTAGTACCAAAGGTCCGACCCGCAGACGCAGGAGCGAACAACCCTGACGACGGCGTCGGTCGCCTCCTTGATTGCCGGCTTCGGCCGCTCCTCGATCTCAATTCGTCCCTTGCCCTTGAATATTGCTGCCTTCATGATTTCCTCCAGTTTCAATAGGACTTCGCTTGCTTTCCGGCAAGCGAGTCAGTAGCTTGAGCACGTAAGAAGTTGGGACCGCTCCGTGGCCTCGCCAACATCCGTACGGCCTTTTGCAGCCAGCGTCCGATCCCAGTGCACGTCGTTAAGCGGTGAAAGCGCTGTGGCGACCCTTTTTCGAAAACGGCCACGGCGGCCGGAAAAGCCGTCTTACAAGGCATCTCGATTCTTCACACACACTTTCTAAAAGAATTACGCTGCGCTTCCCGGCTTTTTCTTGCTCACTCGCCTGCCGGGAAGTCCGCGGACGCCGCGAGTTCCGTCTGCGTCTCAAAGTCCGCAATCCGCTTCCTCAGCGTGTCGATCGTACTTTTCAACGCAATGGCGCCGAGCACCATGCGCAGGGGCGCAGGTTCAATGTCCACGCTCTCGATGATACGCGCAGCCATTCGCGCCGGGTCCCCAGGAGCGAGACCGTTCTTGGGGTCGAGCATCTTGAGGAACGCGTGCGCGGGGTTGTCGTCGTACGTTGGCGTGAGCGTCGCGACCTGGGCGCTGCCGTACCGGAACTCGGTGCGCGCGCCGCCGGGTTCCACGATCGTCATGCCGATGCCGAACGGCGCGACCTCCTGCGCCACCGATTCGCAGAATCCCTCGATACCCCATTTCGTCGCGTGATACATCGAGTTTCCGGCGAACGCGACCTGCCCGCCATACGTAGACATCTGAATGATGCGCCCGCCGCCCTGAGCGCGCAGGTGCGGCAGCGATGCGCGAATAAGCTGGATCGATCCGACGAGGTTGGTCGCGACGATGTGCTCGACCTGCTTGTCCGTCAGTTCCTCCGCAGCCCCGAAGAGACCGTAGCCGGCGTTGCTGACGATGACGTCGATGCGCCCGAGATCGGCGAAGCAGCGCTCCACGACCGCGCGGATGGCGGACACGTCCGTCACGTCGAGGATCTCTGCGCGGTACGTTTCCGGGTAGCGCTCGACGAGGCCGGCAACCTTAGCGGTGTCCCGGACCGTCCCGACGACGCGATCTCCGCGTTCGAGGAGTTGCTGGCTAAGCTCGCGGCCAAAGCCGCTGCTGACGCCTGTGATAAACCATGCGCGTTGTGTCATTTTGGTTTGTCCTTTGCTGATTGTTCGGAGCGAAACACGCGTTTAGTAGCGGTCGCCAACGACCGTGATCTTGGAAATCGCCTCGGCTATCTTGCCGAGATCGCTCTCCGTGAGCTTGACATCGACGGCCGCTAAGTTCTCATTCAGTCGCTCGATCTTGCGGCTGCCGGGGATCGGCACGATCCAGGGTTTCTGCGCCAGCAGCCACGCCAGAGCGATCTGGGCGGGCGTCGCGTTCTTTTCTTTCCCGATCCTATTCAGCAGGTCGATGACGGCCTGGTTCGCCTTAATGGCCTCCGGCGTGAACCTAGGATTGTGGCTGCGAATGTCGGAGCTATCGAATGTCGCGTTCTCGCCGATCTTGCCTGTCAGATAGCCGCGTCCGAGCGGACTGTACGGCACGAAGCCGATGCCAAGCTCCTCGCAGACGGGAAGTACGTCCTGTTCCCGATCCCGCCACCACAGCGAGTATTCGCTCTGGATCGCCGTGACAGGCTGGACGGCATGGGCTCGCCGGACGAGGTCCGCGCTGGCCTCGGAAAGCCCGAACTGCTTCACCTTGCCCGCCTGGATCAGCTCCTTCACCGCCCCCGCGACATCCTCGATGGGAACTTCCGGGTCCACGCGGTGCTGGTAGAACAGGTCGATCGCGTCGACACGGAGGCGCTTCAAAGACTCGTCGGCGACGCGCTTGATCTGCTCCGGGCGGCTGTCGAATCCACCAGATGGGCTCGGTCCCGTGTTCGGGTTGTGCTTAAAGCCGAACTTGGTCGCGATGACGACCTTGCCCTTGAACGGCTCAAGCGCCTCCCCGACGAGGTTCTCGTTCGTAAACGGCCCATAGACCTCCGCCGTATCGAAAAACGTGACGCCGCGCTCCACGGCGGCGTGCAGGAAAGCGATCATTTCCGCCTTGTCGCCGATCGGCTTATCGCCGAACGTCATTCTCATGCAGCCGAGACCAAGGGCCGAGACTTCGAGGCCGCTGTTGCCAAGTGTTCTTGTTTTCATGATGTTTCCTTCTAATGTATGGAGTTGTTTAATCCTTGGGAACGACCTCGTTCAGGCACCGGATCGCGTTCAGGGTCCTCGGGTAGCCGACATACGGCAAAAGCTGAGTTACGACATCGAGCAACATTTGCCTATGATTGCCGATGTTGAGGTTTCCCTGGATGTGCCCCTTAAGCTGCGGCTCGCAGCCGCCGAGCGAGAGGATAATCGAGAATGTCACGAGTTCCCGAATCTTGAGATCGAGGCCGCCGCGCGTGTAGTAGTCGCCAAAGCAGTTGGCGGAAAGGTAATCCTGAATGTGAAGCAGGTCTTTCGGCGACGTTTCCCGCATCTCGTCGATCGCATCTCCAAAGATCGCCTTCTGCGCTTCGTAGCCCTTCTCAAACCGCGTCTCGGACGTGGTGGTCGATTGACCTTCCAAGGGCAGCGCGACGCCTTTCTCTTTAAAGATCGTGTTCGTCGCATGCAGAAAATCGAAAACCTTGCCGATCCCGACATAGGCGACAGCCTGGTAGACGATTTCCTTGATCTCGACCGGCGTCACGCCCACATTCAGCGCCGCGCCGGCCATCACCCTGTACTCACCGAGCGACTGGGTCGCAATGAGCGACGCCAGTATCAGCGTCACCCTCGTTTTCGTGTCCAGATTCCCATGGGAGATCACCTCGTCGAACGCCCAGTTGTCGAAAAGCTCGATGAACTCAGGGTCCGTCTCCTTGAGTGTCGACTTATGGTACGGGAACAGCTCCTCGTGATTCTTAATAGCGGCTTCGCTGATAGGCATGATGATAATCTCCTTTACTTCGACGACGGCAGCTTGACGGTCTCGAATGCCAGCGCGACGTCGTTCAACGACTCGGTTATTGCCAGATGCTGTGGGCATGCGGCCTCGCACTGCTTGCAATCGATGCAGTCGCTTGCCTTGCCGTGGGTTGACGTAAGGTTCTGATAGTAGACGAACTGGCTGGAAATCCCCTTCGTCGTCGCCCGCTTCGCGTTGTTGTAGAGCGCAAAGTAGTCTGGGATCGCGATATTCTGCGGGCATCCTTTCTCGCAGTAGCGGCAAGTCGTGCAGGCGATCGCGCTGTCGGAGTTGATGATTTCGACAACCTGGTCGATGATCGCGCGCTCCTCGTCGCTCAGCGGTTTGAAGTCGATCATATAGGACGTGTTATCGACAACCTGCTCCCTATTCGACATGCCGCTCAGGACCATAAAGACGTCGTCCAGGCTGGCCGCGTACCGGACGGCCCACGACGCGACCGTCGCCTCGGCGTCATAGGCTTTCATCAACGCCTCCGCCGCCGGGGGAATGACGGCAAGATTGCCGCCCTTGACCGGTTCCATCACGACGATCGGCATGCCATGCTTGCGCGCAACCTCGTAGCAGCGTCTCGATTGGATCCCTGGATTGTCCCAGTCGACGTAGTTGATCTGGAGCTGGACGAAATCGAGCTCGGGATGCGCCGTGAGCACCTCGTCGAGCAATTCGGGCGTGTCATGGAACGACATGCCGGCTTTTCGGATTTTGCCCTCGCGCTTCTTCTGCTGCACGAAGCCGAATGTGTCAAACTTGCAGGCCTGCTCGTAGGAGCTTACGCCGATGTTGTGAACCAGGTAGTAGTCGAAGAAATCAACCCCGCATTTTTCGAGCTGCTCGGCAAAAATCCTGTCCTGGTCCTCAACGGCCGTCAGCATACGCGGAGGCAGCTTCGTGGCCAGCGTAAACTCGTCGCGGCGATGCCGTTTCACGAGAGCCTCCCGAACGGCGATCTCGCTCTTGGAGCCGTGGTAGACATAGGCCGTATCGAAATAGGTGAAGCCCCGCTCCAGGAACGTATCGACCATTTCACAGATAAGCTCCATATCGAACGATGTCTGGTCGTCCCCATTCAGGAGCGGAAGCCTCATGCACCCAAAGCCCAGTTTCTTTGCCATCTGTGTCGCCATGCCTACTTCAGCTTTCCGTATACTTCATCGGTAACCGGCTCTAGCCACTCCGCGGGACCGGCTTGCGGGTTCGCGGTGATCGCGAGGTGCGCAAACCAGCTATCAGGGGCGGCGCCGTGCCAGTGCTTGACATCCGGCGGAATTGTGACAACGTCGCCGGCTTTCAATTCCAGGGCAGGTTCGCCTTCCGCCTGATAGTAGCCTCGCCCGCCGGTTACAAGCAGGATCTGTCCGCCGGGATGCCTGTGCCAATTGTTTCGCGCGCCAGGCTCGAAGGTGACGTTGCCGATCGGGCAATTGTAGGTTGGGTCGCCGCCTACGAGCATCTGCAAATGCGCTGCGCCGACAAAATACGGGTTGTCGATCTTCTGCCCAATCGGAAATATGACGCCTTCGCTCAAATCGTTCTGTTTTCCCATTTCTAAGCTCTTTTCTCAAATGTGTAAGGTCGTGCAACGCATTTATTGTATGCCCATTTCTGTCAGCGCACATATGACGATCTTGCACGATCATTGGATGATCCTACAAACTTCCCGAAAGATCTGCAATGCCGCGAAAGGAGGCTAACCGGGAAACTCCGTGGTTGCGCTGATGTCCCGCCAGGATTCCAGGTCCGCGCGGTCGGCGTCGAGCGCCGCGCCGACGACCCGGATTGCGTCTTGACCAAGCGGCATCGGATGCGTTGCGCCTCCCCAGTCGTAGCGCACGTTATGCAGGTCGGAATGGCACAGGACGCACGAGAGAATTTCGATTACCACATCGTTGGCCCGCGGCTCGCGCCTGCCGAAGTGAAAGGGGGCAAGCGCGTCCGTCCCGGAATTTGCTGCGTAGCCGAGTACGTTCATCGTCATGCGAATGCTTCTGTAATTGATTGACCTGGTTTGCAGTGCCGGCCTTTGGAGAGGTCGGAGGCGTGCCGGAGGGGCTCCAGACATTTCTGGTCGCTAATTAGCAGTATTCTACGGGATGGAGAAGAAACGGAGGTATGACGATCGTCTACGATTATTGGCTAATCTTCCAAGCTGTTCGACAAACACATGTGAAAACAAAGAGCATGTGCAATTAGGGGCATACCGAGGACAAGATTCAGGACGGCTCGTGCCGCCGGGGCATCTATTTGCCCGCGCCGCAATCACAACGGCGTCGACCGGCAAGCCGCGTCAACACGCACAGCCTTTTGCCGCCAGCGTCCGATCCCAGTGCACATCGTGAGCAGTGAAAGCGCCGTGCCGTCCCTTTTTCAAGTTTGGCCCTGGCGGCAATGGAACCGTCTTAAATAGCGATCCGATTTGTTGCACCCGCTCCTATTTCCGCAGCGTGTTCTATCCCGGCAAGACGTCAGTCACTGGTTCCATCGCATCTGTATTCCCCGGCAACCCATTTGATCTTTACGGCGACGTCCGTGCCCAATTCTGGGATTCTAGGAACGAGGCCCTCGGTTGCGATCGATTCCGCTCGGTGCTCGGAGATCTTTGCGCCGGTTACCGTGTCGATCAGAGCCACGCTGCAAAGGCCGCGCAACAGCCCATCAATGCGACTTCGGATAGACTTGATGGACCTGATTTGGCCCCTTTTAAAAACGCTCCTCAGCTATAGTCGCAGTTCTGTATCCAGAGAAACGCAGTTGTCTCGTTGGCAACTCCATACACGCGCGCATCCAATCGTTCATAGTTCGTTAACCGGTATGAGCGAAGCCGGACCCAATCGCCACCCAATGTCTCGAGCTCTATCGTGTGTTGGCCGGCAGGAACACTTATGCCGCGGTCTGTTTCATAACAGGCTTGATTGATCCCCAGCGCTTCGTTCAACTCCGTGGACAAGTAAGGTTGCACTTCTGAAGGTGACGTCGAGGGGTTGGGATTGAATTGAAACTCGGCAGCCACGCGGCCATCGAGACGGCCCCGGTACGTAGGCCAAGTCGAGCCGATCGCGGACAATCGCTTAGGCCGTTAGCGCGACGTCGTCCTGGACGACATCGCGGCCGCGACTGGATTTCGAGGGATTTGTAGCGCTCCTCGACAGCGCATTGCCGCTGGCGCCAGGTTGTGGCCTGGACGCTGCTGGGCAATCCCCATCATCCGTCCCGCCAATATCAAGTGGGTACGCCAATCACAGGATAATCACCACACAATTAGAAATAGACAGGTGCAATGCGGGAAGGGACAATCGCAGCGGGGCAACGAGCGCATCTCTGAGCCGAGTCGATCGCAAGGGGCGAGGCCGGCTCAGCCTCGCCCTTTCGCTTGCACCTACCGAACCACCACCGGCTGGTACGCCGTCGGGTCCTTCGATCGTCCGATACCGGGTGTCCACTCGACATATCCCTTGCGACCGCCGCCATCGTTGTCGTTGACCAGCAGGGTAATGGCGAAGCGGTCTCCTAGTTGCGAGCCGTCTGGCAACATGCTCGGGATGATCAAATCGTAGATCGTTTCCTTGCTTGCCTCGTCGCGGTGGATCACGAGCGGGAAATCGGCGGTGCCCAGCTTCGTGCCGGCGGGCGCGATGTCCAAACGCGCGATCGCACCTTTCGCGGTGAGCGCGGCTGTCCATTCGAAGTTCGCGTGGTTCTGCGTTGCGATCGCGAACTGGAGCGAATCGCCCTGCCACTCGGCGCCGGACGGCTCGTTCTGGCAGAAAATATCGTAACGGGCAACGACTCTCAGACGGACACCCTCAGCGAGCCGGGAAAGCGAGACAGTCGCGCTCAGGTCGTCGTCCCCCTTGAA
>JARLGU010000004.1 GCA_031292625.1 Capsulimonadaceae bacterium
TTACCATCAAGCCAAAATAAAGGGCGGTTCACACCGCTGAATCCCAGGAAAGGAGACCACCCTCAAGACTCGTCTTGGGTAAGATTCGTAAATGAGGCAACCACTAACCTTTGGTCAGATTCTTAGCTGACACCTTACGTACACTACATGGCATTTTCAAAATCGACTGTGGGTGTGCTTGCGCTTTTCCACCGATAAATCCTCAAAACATAGACTCCAACCTGCGATTTTGGCTCATTGCCGGAATCGAAAATATTTTTCGAGGCAGTTTATGTCTCCAACTGCGGAACTCGGGCTAGCAATCAGACCGACGAATATTCCGCCAGCGCGCCGGATAGGCTTGACAAGGCTGTCCTTCGTGTGAGATAATATCGTCGCTTCCGGCAACGGGAGTTTATTTATTGCCGCACCAGCATGTGGGTCGTTAGCTCAGTTGGTAGAGCAGCTGACTCTTAATCAGCGGGCCAGAGGTTCGAGTCCTCTACGACCCACCAACGGTTGGAAAGCGCCTTTCTACTCTGTAAACCAGGGTAGGAAGGCGCTTTTTGCTTTTTATTAACATTTGTGTTCGTGCTCAGCGATAATGTCCTCCAATTGCTCAAGGAAAATGTCCGCCCGGCGTAGTTGGTCGTTGTTCGCCTCATGATAGTCAGCGTCCATGCGACGATATCTATTCCATTCGCAGACCCAATACGCCGGGCGTCTCCACCGCGAGTACGACAGCAAGCGCGAGGTGATCATCTACGACTACGTGGACGAAGCAGTCCCGATGCTCGCGCGGATGTTCGGGAAGCGGAAGGTAGGATACAGGGCGATTGGGTATCGGATATAAGTGCGATCAATAGCGCCCTGACGACCATGCTCGATAAAGGCTGCGTATATGTACGAAGTCAGCAGGGAGGCCTTCATCATCGAGATCGTGTACTCCGATCCATCGCTTTTTTTCGCCTCGGACGACGTGACACTGCACGATATTCTGGTCGTTAACGCGAAATTTCGTGACCTTGACATCAATACCCAGCAAGGATGCAGAGAACGGCACTTCGATGCCGTCTTCGAAAGCAACCTCCCACGCGCCTGCTTGCTCGTATTCATCGTAAGCGTCTACGAGAATCTCTTCAATCTCGCGTCGCTCAACCTCCGTTAGGTCGGATCCCTCCGGCTCCTGATCGCCGCCGTTCTCAATCTTAATAAACATGGCTACAGCCACTTTTCCTTTTCGAGGAGCTTGATGAAATTGCGTTTGCGCCGGAACTCGGCGTAAAATGTGCCGACAAGCTGCAGGAACTCGTCGCTGCGCCCGAGAGGCGCCAGTATCTCCTGGCATTTCCGCAGTAGCTCGACCGGGTGTTCGTAGTTCCCGCTGCTCGCATTCTCTAGAAGAGATTGGGCAATGGCAAGGTAGACCCGCACTGCGTCGTCTGGCTGCGTTGCCGCTCGACGACCAGCAAGCTGAATTCATAAGTCTTGCTCGATTTCATTGCCCTTCGACGCTGAAATGGCCTCGTTCCATGCTTCATCGTTGCGGCCTTCGTAAAGAAGGACTTTCACGATCTCGGGAGTTGCCGAATACCAGTAGCGTCTGCCAGACGTTGATTTCGGATCCTTCTGTCTGTCACGCAGAAACTGCCAGGCCTGTTCCCGCCATTTAGGCCACGTTTGCGTTCGCCGCATAAAATCGATTGACTCGTTGTGTAGGTCGGCAGCGTATCTTTCGTGAGGAGCGTATCTAGTTCGGTCGTAGCCAAGGCGAGAACTCTCCACGCTTGATGGTAATTTGCCAGTAGAATACCCGCTCCGCATGCGATCCTCGCTCCTTCAACGCCATTGCCACGCCAGGCATCGATGTTACGATATGGTCCATTCCGACACATATTGCGCGGTATGAAGACGGTGCCGAAATGGTATAGTAAATCAGATACACGATGTGGTTCGTGAAGGTGCAGCTATGACTCGAACATTACAGAACCTGGGCGACAACAAGGGGCTCGTCCTGACCCCAAACATGCTGGATCACCTTGGCGTTTCCGATGAAGTCGAGGTTGTTCTGGAGGATGGGAAGATCGTCATTACAGCGCCGAATCCCAAGTCGACGGGCCGAGGCAGGAGCTTCGACGACGCAATGGCCTCCACGTTTGAGCGATACGGCCAGACAATGCGCGATCTCGCCGACGCTGGCTGATTCAAGCGATTTATCGAAGGGATGTCGGAGCTTGATGACGACCAACAAACCGCAGTCTGTCGCATTTCTCACCGTTGACCATGTCATTGCTCTTCATACTGAGGCGATTAGGCGAGTCACTCCGACCGAGGCTCTGACAATCACTGATCGCGGGAGGCTGGAAGCTGCGGTTATGCAGCCCCAGCAAACGTTCGATGGCGACTACCTGTACAGATCGATAATCGAAATGGCGGCCGCGTATCTGATCGGGCTTGCCGGCAACCATCCCTTTGAGAACGGCAACAAGCGCGTCGCCTTCGCCGCATGCTCGGTATTCCTCGAGATGAATGGCCTTTGTCTTACGCTTTCCGAGGATCAGGCGACCACAATGACGCTCCGCGTGGTGCGCCATGATCTTGACCGCGACCAGACTGTCTTGCTTCTGCGCGATTTTACCAAACCTCTCTGATCGGTCGAACGGGCTGTTTGCCGCCGGTGGCCTAAGTATTCATTTGGCGTACACTAAGTGTCCGTGTCGATATAACCTTTACACTTTTCGAGACCTGTCGAGATCGTGGCTACTGCCAAAATGTAAAGGTTGTTCGGTGACGAGCCCTAACTTCACGACATTGAAACTCAAAATTCTCCAAGCGCTATAAGATTTTCGGGACTGTTTATCAGATCATAATGGTAAAACATAGCCTGAAATTCCAAATTAGTCGACCTCATATGCCAAAATATAGCATTGAAAATCGACGATCAGATTAGTATAGCCTCAAAAAAGTCGTATTCATAACGGCCTAGCTCTTAATCAGCGGGCCGAAGGTTCGAGTCCCCCACGACCCACCACCGGTAGGAAAGTGCCTTTCTACTCTGTTTAAATGAGTAGGAAGGCGCTCTTTGCTTTTTGTTGTCACTTGTTGACAACTCGCCGCTTTCTCTGTAATGTGGGGGGCAGCAGGTGTCGGACACTGGTTAACCCCACTCGTAAGGAGCGCATCCAGTTCGGTCGTAGCCAAGGTGAGAACTCTCCTTGGTTGATGGTAATTCGGCAGTAGAATACCCGCTCCGCATGCGTCGGCCGCATGGCAAATTCGCTTTCTCGACAAGGGTCCGCTGGCGTTCGATACATCGATGCAGCGAGCTTCCAGTGCGTCCCTATTGTGCGTTATGAAGACGATGCCGAAATGGCGTGGTAGATCGGATACGCGATGCGGTTCGTGAAGGCACTGCTCTGACTCGAACACGGCAAAATCCAGCAGGTCGGGGTTGTATCCGTGATCCTCCAAGATTCAGCCTGCAGCATTGTTGGTTGCCGGTTTTTCATCACAACCGAGTCTCGCCCGACGTCCGGTATGCTCGAGGGCTCATGCCGCAACACGTTTTGAATTGACGACTGAAATGGAACGCATCAGCGTAGCCGGACCGTTCCCCGATCTCTTGAACGGAAAGGCTTGTTGTAACCAATAGGCGCCTCGCCTGGTGTATCCGCAGAGATTGCAGGTACCTGCCCGGGGATGTTGACATTGTCGCATCGAACAGAGCATGAAGCCTTCGCGGCGACAGACAGAATCTGTTCGCAAGTTCCTCGATTGTTACGGTTGTCAGGTGTTCGCCAATATACTCCAGAATTGGCCGCATTCGCCCTGCGCCGGATACCAGCGCGCCAAACGCTGGCGATGCCGGAACACTGTCTGCGATGACAGCCGCAAGCGCAATGCCAATCGATCGTATGGCGAGTGCCTGTCCCAATCCGCGCGGCCGCTTGGCCGTGATCCGCAGTTCCTCGCTCAGGAGGCCGACGCGTCTTGCGGCGCTGCAAGGAAGAATACAGGGCGTTTCAAACAAAGACAGAAGCGCCACGGTCCCCCAAATCCGAAATAGCCCCGTCGTCCACGTGCTGACGCCAGGCGTCGTTCGCAAGCTAAGCGTCTCGTGGGTAACGTATGCCGGGATGCAAAGCCCTTCGCCGCGTTGACAAATAATGCGCCGGCCGTCCGCAAGCGCTAACTCGATCGGTCCACGATGCTCGCACGTCAATATGTCGATGGGCAACGTCCGCCATCCTGATCGGTACCCCGGCTCGATCGATCGCTTCATGCACGCCTCAAAATCGAATGAGAGACCGTCTGCCAGTGTCTCCCACAAAGGCGATGAGCGAGGATGTTGAATTGGCTCAACGTCCAGATCCGACATGTTTACGTCTACATTTGGCATGGTCGCAATCTACGGCAAATGTTATAATCCTTTACCAGAATACCGCACGTAGATAAGATTATGCGCTGGGCACGACTTGTTCGCGAGCAGGCTCGCCGCAATGCCTGGAAATCAAACGCCTAATCTGACAGATTTAGCTACTTCCCAACCGAGTACAGATATGGACGATAAAAATCTTCACAATATCCTGTTTTCTGAACCGAAGGAAATTGCGACTTGCTGCGGCACGCCGATCCTCGCCTATGGATACACCTGGGTCGTCGGCGCTCCCCCACAACTCGCACCAGATCAGCCGATGCAAGCCGGCAACAAGAATCGCGTAACGAAGCTTCGGCTCAAGACCAGTTCCGAGATCAAATCCAACCGGCTTGGCGTTAACGCAACCCGCCTGCCGCATTCACCGGCAGTCGATTATCTGCCCCTCGAAGCGATCCACCTGATCGACGGCGATAAGACGACCTGCTGGTGCAGCCACTCCGCCCCCAACTCGACGGTTGATGAGCCGTGGATCCGGATCGACTTGCCGACGGAAACAAGCGTTAGCCGCATCGTCCTTCGCAAGCGCATTCCAGGGACGGTCCGCAATGTCTTAGGATCAATTCGTCTGGATAAAGGCGCAGTCGAGATCGGGACGGCAATGCCAGAGCGTCTCGAAGTATCCATGAGCCGCGACGCCGAGAACTGGATTACAATCTTCTCCGGAGCAGTCGAAGGGTTCGATCAAAAGAGCGATTTTGAATTCGATGCGATGAGAACGACCGCCAAGCAAATCCTGATTACAGGGCGCAATCTGGCCCGTGTCGAAAACTGGCTGTTCGGATTCTCGATCGCATCCGTCGAGGTCTACGATGCTAAAGGCGAGAATGTTGCGCTCGCGACGCATGGAACGGGTGTCTCGGTCAGCTCGACCCAGCACTGCTTTGGACAGACGATTGAGGCGCACCGGCAACTCTGGCCGATGACTGCGGACCTAGGCGTGAAAAGCGTCCGTGTGGGCTACCACGACGACCCGATCAACTGGCATTGGGTTGAGAGAGAACGTGGAAAGCTCGTAATCGATTACAAAGCGGACGCGGCGATCACATGGCTTGCCGAGAACGGAATTGGCGTCGTAATGGCCCTTGGGTTCGGCAATCGGCTCTACACACAGGCAGATCCAGTTCGGCACTTGCCGCAGCTTTGGGAGTGGTACTATGAAAATCCAGCGCCGCCGACCACCCCGGACGCTCTGGAGGCTTGGGCACGGTATGTTCGCTTTATGGCTCGCAATTTCCGCGACCGCGTTCGTTGCTTCGAGGTATGGAACGAGTGGAACAGCGATATCTATTGGGGCGGACCGCCGTCAATCGATGCGTATCTTGCCGTAGCCAAAATTGCAATTCCGATCATCCACGAAGAAGCGCCGGGAACCCCTGTATCGCTCGGCGGCGCTGCTTGCTTCCCCTGGGGGATGTCAAAATGGACAACGGATGATCTACGCGAAACTGAAGCGGATTCGGCAACGCCCGTGGGCATGTTCTTGGCCGCCATCCGCGAACTGGGCAAGGAAGTGGACGCTATTCAGTGGCATCCGGCGTACCAACCGCATCCCAGCAAGCTAACAGGATACTCCGCCGATGTGCGTGCGCTGATGAATTATTGCCGCGATCACTTATTCAGAGGCGAGTTTATTGCATCGGAATGGACCTTTGGAGCAAGCTATCCGCCTCCTACTCCTCCAAACTGGTGGGGAAATTTCGTTTGCAGCGAGATTCAAAAGGCGAAGTATGTTGCCCAAATGACCGTGAGGCACGCCAGCCTTGGCGTGACGTCCATCTTCTGCGAACAATGGCACGACACATATCCGCTCGATCTGAGCCTGATGCGGCGCACCGTCTTCTCCGATCCGCAGTCGCGCCAGCAGCCGCAGGCGGCGTACTATGTCATGCGAAACCTCGCCACCGCGCTCGACTCGACCGAGCCTGGCGATTTCGCTTACGAGATCGCCTCCACCGCGAGCGCGATAGAACACTACGGACTTTGCCGCGAGGGCGAGCGCGCGATAGCGGTCTGGCAGCCGGGACTGGCAAGCGATTACTGTGATGGAGTCGAAGCCGATGTCTCCGTCGCGGGCGAATGGGATGCCGTGGCGTTCGACTGCCTCAATGGCTCTATGTGCCCGCTGATCGTAAGATGGACTGGGAACCGTACGACCATTTCGGGTCTTTTCGTCAAAGACTATCCTCTGCTCGTCCAACTGACTCCGAAGCCTATTTAAGCCAGCGGCAATCGCATGCGCAGGGGCGCGATTAAGCCAACTCACGTCGCCGCCCAAGACCGTTCAGGCCTTTGAAACAAGCCAAAACTATCCAGTGCCCACTCTCCTTGCAGAAGCGCGGGGGCGTCTCGAATGTTGCCACGGCAACGATCCTCATATCCTAGCCCCAACTGGGGCTGGCGAGCATCAGCGAATGTTCGCGGGGAGCCAGCGAGGATCGGGGACTTTGGCTTTGCTCTCACTGAATTATTAAATATATCAGCGGTGGGTAGAATACTATCTATGTGAACGACGTTGTCGTAATTGGCAAGGCTCCATTGCGACAGCGCCGGCTCCGTTTCCCGTAAGGATATCATATGCTGAGTTTGAGGGTTGTCCTCAGCGCAAGTTGCCTGTCAGAGTCCTACCAAGAAAATCTGTGCGCGTAAAACCCGCCAATGGAGGAAAAACATGTCAACCGAATCCGAATGCCCGCTCCGCCAGTCTTCTGGCGGAGGCACGTCGAACCGCGACTGGTGGCCCAACCAGCTGAACTTAAAGATCCTTCACCAACATTCGTCCAAATCCAGTCCGATGGGTGGGGATTTCAATTATGCTTCTGAGTTCAAGGACCTCGATTTAGGCGCCCTAAAGAGCGATCTCGCGGCGTTGATGACGGATTCGCAGGAGTGGTGGCCCGCCGATTTCGGCCACTATGGCGGTCTGTTCATTCGCATGGCCTGGCACAGCGCGGGTACATACCGCATCCACGACGGTCGCGGCGGCGCGGGGCACGGCAACCAGCGGTTCGCTCCCCTTAACAGCTGGCCCGACAACGTCAACCTCGATAAGGCTCGCAGGCTGCTTTGGCCAATCAAGCAAAAGTACGGCAAGAAGATTTCTTGGGCCGATCTGATGATTCTCGCTGGCAACGTCGCTCTGGAGTCGATGGGCTTCAAGACGTTTGGATTCGGCGGCGGGCGTGAAGACATATGGGAACCGGAAGAAGATGTGTACTGGGGTTCCGAGAACACGTGGCTGGGAGACAACCGCTATTCGGGCGACCGGGATCTCGAAAATCCGCTCGGGGCCGTCCAAATGGGTCTGATTTATGTCAATCCGGAGGGCCCGAACGGCAACCCGGATCCGATTGCCGCCGCGCGCGATATCCGCGAGACATTCGCTCGCATGGCGATGAACGACGAAGAGACGGTCGCTCTCATCGCGGGCGGGCACTCGTTCGGCAAGACCCACGGCGCCGGCGACGCGAAGCTTGTCGGCCCCGAGCCTGAAGCCGCCGGCATCGAGGAGCAAGGTCTCGGATGGAAAAGCCGCTTCGGCACGGGCAAAGGCGGCGACGCGATTACGAGCGGGCTGGAAGTAACGTGGTCCAACACGCCGACAAAGTGGAGCAACTCCTTCTTCGAGAACCTGTTCGGCTACGAATGGGAATTGACCAAAAGCCCGGCGGGGGCGCAGCAATGGACGCCGAAAGGCAACGCAGGAGCCGGCACGGTGCCCGACGCGCACGATCCGTCCAAGCGTCATGCGCCGTCCATGCTGACAACTGACCTTTCGCTACGTTTCGACCCCGTTTACGAAAAGATTTCCCGGCGCTTCCTTGCAAACCCCGATCAGTTCGCGGACGCGTTCGCCCGTGCGTGGTTCAAGCTAACTCACCGCGACATGGGGCCGCGCGCACGTTATCTCGGCCCGGAAGTACCCGCCGAAGAGCTTATCTGGCAGGATCCCATTCCCGCAATCGATCACAAGCTCATCGACAGCAAGGATATTGCCGTTCTCAAAGACAAAATTCTGGCTTCGGGTTTGTCTGTCTCGGAACTCGTTTCAACCGCCTGGGCGTCGGCCTCCACGTTCCGCGGTTCCGATAAGCGCGGCGGGGCGAACGGCGCGCGCATTCGGCTCGCGCCGCAGAAGGACTGGGACGTAAACCAACCTGCCCAACTCGCGAAGACGCTCGGCACGTTGCAGGAGATCCAGAGCGCGTTCAACAGCGCACAATCCGGCGGGAAGAAGGTCTCGCTTGCCGACCTGATCGTTTTAGCCGGTTGCGCGGGCGTCGAGAAGGCGGCGGCAAATGCCGGCGCCAATCTGACCGTCCCCTTCACGCCGGGGCGCATGGATGCCTCTCAAGAGCAGACGGACGTAGACTCCTTCGCCGTGCTCGAACCGGTCGCCGACGGCTTCCGCAACTACCTCAAGACCAAGTTCCCGGTATCCGCGGAGGCCTTGCTGGTGGACAAGGCGCAATTGCTGACGCTGACCGCGCCGGAGATGACCGCTCTCGTGGGCGGTTTGCGCGTGTTGAACGCCAATGCCGGACATTCCCAAAACGGCGTCTTCACCAAGCGCCCTGAGGCATTGACCAACGACTTCTTCGTGAACCTGCTCGATATGGACACCGAGTGGAAAGCGCTCTCGCACGACGAGGACGTGTTCGAGGGGCGTGATCGTGCAACCGGCGAACTCAAGTGGACCGGCACGCGCGTCGATCTCATATTCGGTTCCAACTCGCAACTCCGAGCCCTGGCCGAAGTCTACGGAAGTTCGGATGGCGAGACGAAGTTTATCCATGACTTCGTTGCCGCGTGGAACAAGGTGATGAACCTCGATCGCTTCGACCTTGTGTAAATAGGACGGAAGCCCCCGGAGTTTCACTGCGCCGATTGGAAAGCGCCTTTCTGCTCTGTGATCCAGGGCAGGAAGGCGCTTTTGCTTGTCGCCAAGAGTTTAGCCTGACGCTTTCACTGAGCGTCAGGCGCCACCTACTTCGCGCTCTTGAGCGCGTCGGCCACGACAGCCGCCAGCGGGGTCGTTGGCCGTCCGATCAGGGCCGATAGCTGACGCCCATCGTCGAACAGCGCCCCCTGCGCGGCGCTAACATCCCAACCGGCGATAGCCGCCGCAAAGCCCTCCGGTACGCCAAATCCTTTAAGAGCGGCGGCATACTCCGCTTCCGGCAGATCCTTGTACGGAATCTCACGGCCAGTCTGGCGCGAAATCTCCGCCGCAAGATCGCAGAGCGTGTACGAGTCGTCGCCAGCCAGCTCGTATACCCTTCCCTCTTGCCCACTTCCGGTCAACGCCACAACCGCCGCCGCCGCATAGTCGGCGCGGGCAGCGGACGCGATGCGTCCATTTCCGGCGCTTCCCAGGAATGCGCCGCCGGCTAGAGAGCCCGCGATCGACCCCGTGTAGTTCTCGGTATACCAACCGTTGCGCAGGATCGTAAATGCGATGCCCGACGCTTTCAGATCGGCCTCGGTTGCGCGGTGCTCATCGGCGAGGCTAAGGACCGAGGTATCTGCGTGAAGCAGACTCGTGTAGACGATACGCTTAACGCCGGCCTTCTTCGCTGCGTCGATCACGTTCCGGTGCTGTTCAGCTCGCTTGCCAATCTCGTTCGATGAGATGAGAAGCAGCGTCTCGATGCCCGCAAGGGCCTCGACCAGTTCCGCCGGCTGCGTGTAGTCCGCTGCCCGCGCAACCACCCCGAGCGCGGCGGCCTTTGACGGAGTGCGGACGAGCGCAACGATGTCCGTTGCAGGGATAGCGGCCTTCAATTTCTCGACGACGAGGCCGCCAAGCTGCCCCGTGGCTCCCGTAATTCCAATAGCCATATCTGTAATTCCTTCCGTATCGTGTATTGGTGCAAAATGCGGCGACAATGTCCATCAAGTCGCTGATCGTATCGCCGCCGCGGAGATGCGGGCGTAATGCAGATCCCGCAAGCCTCATACTGCAACTATTACAGTTGCAAAACAAATCAAAAAACGTTCTGCCGTGCTTCATTTTGCTTATAGACGGATTCAAGCAAGTCCGCTACGGTGCTTTTCGCCAGATCGTCATACATCGCTCGTTCAGCCCTCGCGAAGACGTTCCCCAAGACTCCCTGGATACTTCTGCCGACCGGACACGCTGGGTTGGGCTGTTGAGTATGCATCGTGAACGGCGAGCCTTCTTCCATCGCCAAGCGCACATCGGAGAGACGGATAGCATCAGGCGATTTGCAAAGCAGCCATCCGCCTCTTGCCCCTGATTGAGACTCCACGAACCCATGATCCTTGAGCCGTCCAAGCAGCCGCCTGATAAACACGGGATTGGTATTAACGCTTCCGGCGATGAACTCGGATGTCATCGGCGTCCCTTTATCCGTCGCCATTAGGATCAGGATGTGGAGAGCTACCGTATACCTTGTGCTAACGTTCATATCTCTTCCAACCAATCTGTAACCAATATAGTTCCAAATTAAACGACAACAGAGCAGAATTTCTCCGACGCGTGATCGCCGCGCGTCCGGCGATGTGCTTGAGAGGCGGACCGCTCCGCTACTGCCCGCCGACGAAAGGAGCATCGGGCTCCCCTTCGCCGAGCGGCTCCTGACGCAGCGGCGGCGGAAGCTTGCGGGCGGCAACCTTGAGGCTGCGTATGCCGCCTGGACGGAAACACGCGAACAGTGCGGCGACAAGGCTGACCATTGCGAAGAAAAATATCGTCGGTCTCGCACCGATATGCGCGGCCAGGCTGCCCGCCATCAAACTCCCGATCGGTCCAGTTCCCACGAACATCAGCGAGTAAATCGCCATGACGCGACCGCGCAACTCATCGGGCACGGTGAGTTGGAGCAGCGTATTACACGTCGCAAAGCAAAGGACGAAACCGAACGCAACGACGGCCATCGCACCATACGCGACACTCATATCGCGAGCAAAAGCGAACACGACGAGACACGCTGTAGACAGAAGGCTTCCGATGATAAGCTGGAGCTTCTGCTTGCCCATTGACGCGAAAACCGCGACGCTAATCGCCCCCGCGAGCGCGCCGAGTCCGCGCACGGTTTCGAGCAGACCAAAGGCACGAATCTGTGCGGCCTCGATCGAGTGAGGCAGCAAGGTATATTTGACGAACGGCGGAATAAGAACGTTAAACGAGAAGCCGAACATGCCAAAGACGCCGACAAGGAGCACGACGTTCAGCGCGGTGTGATCGTGACGGACGTAACTAAAGCCGGCGCGCAAGTTGGCAATGACATTGTTGTCCCCATCTGAGCGGGGCCGTGGCGCGCCCAAATTCTTGCCGCGCATGAGGCCAAGGGCGATCAGAACCGCGACGTACGATGCCGCATTGCAGAAGAAGCAGTTTTCCAGGCTGACATGCCGTGCGAGCAGATAGCCGGCGATTGCCGGCCCGAGCGCGCGCGCGGAATTGAACATCGACGAGTTGAGCGCAACGGCGGACGGCACGTCCTCCTGCGGAACGAGCGACGGGACAAAACTCTGACGCGACGGCATGTCGGCGGCCATCGAGATGCCCAAAATGAGCGCGAGAGCCAGGAGTTCGTTAATCGTAATGATCCGCTCGTGAATCAGCGTTCCGGTCACCAACGCGCACATCATGGCAGTCGACTGCGTAATCATGATCAGCTTGCGCTTGTTGACGCGATCGATGATGACGCCTGCAAAGAGGGTGAGCAAGAGCACCGGAAGGCCGCCGGCGAAGTTGACGAAACCGGAGTATAGATTGGCGGTATGCTCAGCGGCCGAGGAGGCGTGCGACTGCACGGCAGCCGCGGCGTCGCCTCCGTGGCTGAACACAGCCTGGCGAGTCGCCGGATCGGCAAGGACCAGAATAAGCCATCCTTGCGCGAGCCCTTGCATCCAGGCGCCGATGAGCGAAACGAGCTGCCCTAACCAGAAAAGGCGAAAGTTGTAGTTCCGCAACGCGCGAAATGGATTAGACGCGCCTTCGTTCGCTTGCTTGATTTGCCCCATTGCCCCCTGCCCGGCCATGCACCATGTCGGTCTGACGGGGCGCAGCGATAGGATACCTCACGCATCGATAGAGGCATGGGTATACTTTAGTATCTTGCCTCGTTTCACGTGACGTTATCGTGTGCTGGATGACGGGAATGACAATCTACCACGAGATCGTTCTAGCGCTTACAGCCGGCCTGTTCCTTAACGCCATCGTCAACCTTCTGACCTTTCGCAAGCCGCGCGCGCCAATCATCGACCCCGACGTGCTGCCATTCATCTCGATCCTCGTCCCCGCGCGCAACGAAGAGCGCCATATCGAGGCGTGCGTCGAGGCGCTGCTCGCCCAAAACTACCCGCACTACGAAGTGATCGTGCTGGACGACGAGTCCACGGACGCCACGTACGCGATCCTCCACGCGATGCGCGACCGCGACGACCGCCTGCGCATCATGGTCGGCGCATCGCTCGCTGAAGGCTGGTGCGGCAAGCCTCACGCATGCTGGCAATTGGCCCGCGCCGCAACCGGCGACTATGTCCTTTTCACGGACGCCGATTGCAGGCTCGCCCCGGACGCGCTCTTGCTCGCGCTCGGGGCGCACATCGAGCACGATGCGGACCTCGTCTCCATGATGCCCGAATACATTGCGTCTACCTTCTGGGAACGAGTCGTCATCCCCCTCCTCGTAATGATCCCGATTGCCTTCCTCCCGATCACTGCCGTGCGCGGCATGCGCTGGCCGCTGATGGCGGCGGCCAATGGCGCGTTTTTGTTCATGCGCCGCGAGGAGTACCTCCGATGCGGAGGACACGCCGCCGTGCGCGATCAGCTCGCCGAAGACGTCAAGTTCGCGCAACATGTCAAACGCTTCGGGTTGACCGAATGGTACGGCGACGGCATCAAGGTCTACAGCGTCCGTATGTACGAGTCGCTTGACGAGATTTGGCGGGGATTTCGCAAGAACCTTTTTGCAGCCTTTTCGCGTAAGCTTTCGATTCTCATTCCGGGGCTGACGTTGGTGACGATCGTCATGATCCTCCCGCTTCCGCTAACGCTGGCCGGACTTGCCCTGCACGCATCCTGGACCCTATTGCCCGCGGCGGCATTCGCGCTCACTGTCTTGATCAGGCTCGGGACGTGCTGGTTTCTGGGCCGCGACGATCCCGCATACGCCTTCCTAAACCCGCTTTCGTGGCTGATCGCCATTCTCATCGCCTTTTCGTCGATCCGCGACCACTACGGAAATGGCCACACATGGAAGGGACGCCTGTATGACCAGCAAAAGAAATAAGGGCACGAGAAAGCAAAAGCTTCATATAGGCGCCCGCTTTTATCCGATCGAGTAAAATAGGGCATGCCACTTTACGAATACACTTGCAAACGGTGCGGACGGCGCTTCACTTGGCTCGTCGGGGTCGTCGCAAGCAGCGAGCCTCCGACGTGCGATCGCTGCGGCGGCCAGAATGCCGAACGCCGGACGGCATCGCGGTTTGCGCGGGTGCGCAGTGAAGCGGATGCGATCGACGCGCTGGCGGACACGGATCTTTCCGGCGACCCCGATGACCCCGCGACGATGCGCAAATGGATGCGCGAGATGGGCGGAGCGGCAGGCGAGAGCCTGGGCGACGACTTCGATGAGTATGTGGACTCGGCGGAGGCAGGCGAGGAATTCGACGACGACGACGAGTGATTGCCGCGCTCCGAGATGGCATTTGAAGGTCGCCAAATAGGGTAACGAGCCGGTTTGAACCACGCTTCGTCATAAGTTTCCATGGCGGTGCCTCGGGGTAGATAAGTGATACGCTCAATGGAGGAACGGCACGATGTCTACAGAGTATTTGATGCGTCCCGGCGACCGGTTCGAGGCGATCGAGTGCGGATGCGCCTTTATCGTGGAGAGCGGCCCCATCAGTGCGGCATTGGCATCCCAGCCGCCGCGTTGCTGCTGCGGTCACGCAATGCACCGCGTCGGTTCATCGTACACGCGCGAAGCGAAGTTACCCCCGGAGAAGGCGGCGGCCGATCGACTCGCGCAACGTCTTGAGGGATCCATTTAGCGTCTGGCGTCAGACGACGGCGGGAAGCGCGAACATTTTCGTCTTCCCGCCGCGCAGTCAAATCGCGCCAATAGAGGAAGCGTGCGGTTCAACGGCGAACCGTCCATTGGATCCATGCGCTGGCCCAACCCGGCTCCTCAAGCGCACGGCTTCAATTCCACGGATTTGAAAAGGATTTCAAAGATGCATCTGCGCCTACCCACTGCCCTTGCCGTTCTCGTATCAATTATCCTGGCCGCCTCCTCCATTGCGATGGCCGCCTCATTTTCCGAAGATTTTACAAAGCCCGCCGGTACGAACGGCGCGCCAGCCGGTTGGACGTTTTCCGACACCGGCTTTACGCTCACTTCAGGCGTTCTATCGGCGAACCCTCCCGAAAACAAGATTTTCGCCGAATGGACAGCGGTGCCAATTGGCAAGGTTCTGACCGTTACCGCCAAGGTTACCGCGGGAGAGACCACGACGGACAATTGGAAAGTCGCCGGGATCGGGGTTCTTGCGGATGAGGACCATTATTGGCATCTCGCGCTCGTCGAAGGCCCGGACGCCGACGGCAAGAAGCACTCCGCGGAAATCGTCCAACAAAAGGACGGCAATTGGGGCGGCACCGATCCCTCGTATGCCAAGCTGACGTTCACTACCCCCACCGGCGGCTTCGACTGGAAACCTGGCGTCACCTACGATTTTAAGATCGTCCTAACCCCGAGTCAGCTCGATGGAACGATCTCCGAAGCCGGCGTCGTCAAGTTTGAGCAAATCGCTCAGTTCACCGGTCCTGCGGTGACCGCTGGACGCCCCATGCTCGATGCAGGCGGCCTGAAGGCGCGCTTCTCCGCCGTTACCGCCGTCACGGGCACAAACTAGCGCACGTGACGCATCCTGCCTCTACGTCCGATCGAAGCCTGCTTGCAAAAGATGCGGGCTTCGATCGGAGCGCTTCATTCTTCCGTGGCCCTGACGTACGCCAGTCCGATTTCCATTTTCGAGGTTCCCCACCATGAGACATTGCTACACGTTCCTCCTCGCGGCGCTATTCTTTACCGTACTGCAATCCGCGTCCATCGCAGCCGCATTCACTGAAGACTTTAGCAAGGCGAATGGCCCCGACGGCGCGCCTGCCGGCTGGACCTACTCCGGCTTCGGGTTCTCGTCGGGCAGCGGCGCGCTTGAATGCAACCTCGGCGATGAACGGGGCCTAGCAATCTGGCAGGCGGCTCCGATGGGGCGCGACGTAACATTTACCGCTAATGTCACGCCAAGAGCGTCCATCGGATCGCAGTGGAAAATTGCCGGCATCGGCGTTATCGTGGATAAGGAGAACTTCTGGCACCTCGCGCTCGTCGAGTCGCCGGAAAGCGCTGGACGCAAACATGCCGCCGAGTTGACCGAAATGCGCGACGCCGGTTGGCTCGGACAGTTTCAACCCGGCGCAAAGCTCAGCCAGCTGCCAACCATCGGCGGTTTCGATTGGAAGGCGGGCATCACGTACCAATTTCGCATTACGGTTTCCGGCGACCAGATCACCGGCGAAATCCGCGAAGGCAACATTGTCCGCTACCGTACCGGATACAAATTTGATGCGCCCGCCGTCAAGTACGGCCGTCCGATGATCACCTGCATCGGCATGAATATGCGAGTGCAGAACGCAACAGCCGACATCGCGTCGCCCGTCGCCGATCCGAAAATCGTATCGAACATTCCGCCGTTCAATTGGACATCGGACAGCCTTCCAGGCGGACGCGCGACCGGGTTCTTTCACGTCCAGACCATCAGCGGCATAGACTGGCTCGTCGATCCCAAAGGCCGCCTATGCTTCAGCACCGGCACGGACCACATTACGTTTCACGGACACCACTCCGAAACGCTGGGCTATGCGCCTTACGCAAGAATCGCCGCGGCTAAGTATGGCACTGAAGCCGCGTGGGCGGCGGCGCAGCAAAAACGGCTGCTTTCGTGGGGTTTCAACGTCGCCGGAACCGGCAGCAGCAAGTCGATGTTCTACGGCGGTCTTGCGCACACGCAGTTCCTTGCGTTCGGCTCACAGTTTCCGGCAATCGCCAATATCGTGCCGAAGACAACTTGGACCGGCTTTCCCGACGTGTTCGACCCGCGTTTCGTCCCGTTCTGCAACCAACGCGCACGGGAAGTTTGCAAGCCGGAAGAGAACGATCCCTGGCTTCTTGGATACTTTATCGATAACGAACTGGAATGGTACGGCAAAGCGCCATTCTATAATGTCGACGGCCTCGCATACGGCGCATGGCAGTACGATGGAACGCACGCCTGCAAACAGAAGCTCGTCGCCACGATACGACAGGCGTACGGCGATAACATTGCGGCCGTCAACACGGACTTCGGCACGAATTACGCCTCGTACGACGAGTTGATGAAGGCGGGAGCGCCCGGACGACCGTCCACCGATAAAGCCAAGGCGACCCTCGATGCGTACGTAAAGGAAGTCGCGGACCGCTATTTCGACGTCACGACCGCGGCGATTCGCGCACACGACCCAAACCATATGGTGATCGGTTGCCGATTCGCCGGGCAAGCGCCGGAGCCCTGCTGGAAAGCGGCCGGTCGAACGTGCGACATTGTGACGGTGAACATCTACCCGCGCATCAATATCGAGCAGCAGAACTCACCCGAATTGGTAACAAAGCTGCAAGAGTATCACGCGCTTTGCAATAAGCCGATGGCGGTCACCGAATGGAGCTTCCCGGCGCTCGATGCCGTAGACAGCACGGGCATGAAGATCCCATCGGTACACGGCGCGGGCATGCGCGTCGATACGCAGGCCCAGAAAGCGCTCTGCTACCAGGTCATGCAGCGAATTCTTTCCGCAACGCCCTTCGTCGTGGGCTCCCACTACTTCATGTATATCGATGAGCCAGCGACCGGCATCAGTTCGACGTTCCCGGAAGACAGCAACTACGGCCTGATCGCCGAATCCGATGCCCCCTACCCGGTCGTAACCGCGGCAGCGAAGCGGATCAACGCGACGATCGTCGCCGTGCACGCAGGACACTGCGCCCGCCTCTCGGCAACCGCACACGGCGATCACATTGTCGTCGCGAACAGCGGAACCGTCGCAGCCAAAGCGCCGATCGTTATCTGGGTGAACGGTGTTCGATCGGAACGGATCGTCAATCTGCCGGCAGGCGGATCGTTCACCTATTGGGCAAAGCAGGCTACGCTATCGCCCATCGAAGGCGCCTACATCCGCATCGAGGTCGATCCCGGCCGGACAGTCGCGCAGGCGGCGACCGAAACCCAATCGGCGGATATCGTCGTAAAGCCGCAGGCGACCAAATTCGCGATTGGAATGTTGCGCAAAGGACTGACGGCACATAATGTCCCGGTAACGAACCAGCCTCTTCACCCTGTCGTCGTCTGGAATCCGTCTCCCGTCGCGCTGTCCAACGTGACCGTCAGGCCGGACACCGGAGGCGCATCGGTGCATGTGGATAAGCTCGACGCTTACGGCTCGCAAACTTTATGGCTTACGAAGGACGCTCCAGCGCCTCCCGCAGCCGGCACGGTCCGCTTCACGCGGACGGACAAGGGAGGCTACACAATCGACAACGGCATCCTGCGGCTCACGAAGGATCAAGACACCGGTGCAATCTTCGACAGCGTCGCGCTGGCCGGAAACGGCGAACCTACTGTACTTGGCGAATACTGGCCACTGCTGAATCTGAACACCGCCAAGGGTCTGGCATGGATCCGAGCCAACCGCATCATGGACGTCAAGGTCGTCTACCAGGATGCCAGCGCAATCTCGCTCGATATCACCGCGCAACACGATGCGGCGGGTGATCCCGGCTTCCGCTGCGCCTACCGCGTCGATGTCGCGGCAGGCGATCCCTGCTTTAGTTCCCGCGTCCTTTGGATCGAGAACACGAATGCGTCGCCGCTCGAATGCCCTCGCTACTATCATTACACGCCGTCCGCGTTCGCTTCGGATAGCATCTCGCAAACGCCGACCAACTACTGGGCGACCGTTGCGGTCTGGCGCAGTCCCTCCAAGCGGATTGAGTATGGCACGGCTCCGGCATCACGAGACGGTCTATTGGAGGCGTCGTTCTGGAAGGACGACAAGGGCGGCGAGCATCCGGACTGCAGCCGAAAGATCTACCTGACGCTCAAACCTGGCGAAAAGTGGCAGCCATCCACGCCCGAGCCGGCCGCGCTTATTGGCGGGTTGCGCGAGCAACGAACCGGTGAAGTCGAGTTCCGAGCGCTTGCGCAGGAGTTGCGCGCGAGGCTCGCGGCGAGGGCGATGTGAGGGACAAGCCGGCAGTATCGAACGTTAGGCGCTCTTCGTGCGCACCTAACATCTCGCAACAGTCCGCCACAGAACCGGTATCGGGCCGGAGAAGCCGTTTGCATCTGGCGCGGAGGGCCGCGCGGAGCGAGAGGCCTAAGCGCACCTTGAGACACTGGCGCACCGATCTACCACAAGCGCCCCTAAAAGAGAAAGCCTCTTGCCCTCCGAGCATTGGGAAAGAGCAAGAGGCCGCCAAGCCAGAGGCTGGAATTCTCCAAGAGGGTGTGAATAACTCTGCATGGTGTGAGGAAATTTCAAGACGGCTCGTGCCGCCGGGGCATCTTTTCGTGGTCGCTTCGCTCCAGGTTAATGACTGCCAGCTA
Source organism: Capsulimonadaceae bacterium (assembly GCA_031292625.1). Classification (GTDB taxonomy): domain Bacteria; phylum Armatimonadota; class Armatimonadia; order Armatimonadales; family Capsulimonadaceae; genus JARLGU01. The sequence goes on from JARLGU010000004.1 coordinate 19,097, forward strand.
TCTGCGACAAAATCGCCGTCTCCGGCGCAAGAAAGATGGCCCGCCGGTTCGACAAACTTACCGCCCTGAGAGCGCCGAATGGCTGGCCAGAGAGGGCTCCGAATTCCTTATTCGTATTGCCCGCCTCTATTGCAGGGAGGAGCCGTAGTAAGAGGCGATTTGATATATTACACACCCTCTAAAAGATCGAAAGCTCTTGTAAGACGGCTCTACGGCCACGGTGGCCGTTTTCGATAAAGGGCCGTCACAGCGCTTTCGCCGCTTCACGATGTGCGCTGGAATCCGACGCTGGCGGCAAAAGGCTGTACGCGTGTTGACGAGGCATCGTAAATCACCGCCGTGACCGAGGCGCGGCCGAGACCGGTCCGTGACCGGCGGACGATGGCGGCAAAAGGCTGTACGCGTGTTGACGAGGCATCGTAAATCACCGTCGTGAACGAGGCGCGGGCGAGACCGCTCCGTGACCGGCGGACGATGGCGGCAAAAGGCTGTACGCGTGTTGACGAGGCATCGCAAATCACCGCCGCGAACGAGGCGCGGGCGAGACCGGTCCGTGACCGGCGGACGATGGCGGCAAAAGGCCGTACGCGTGTTGACGAAGCATCGTAAATGACCGCCGCGAACGAGGCGCGGGCAAAAAATTGCCCCGGCGGCACGAGCCGTCCTGAATCCCTCTCGCAATACGCCAGAATATTACACACACTCTCGGCCTAGCCGCTCCGCTACTTCTTCGGCGTCAGGCTGATAGGCTGACCGTTAGCGCCAGCTTGCGCGGACATCGCTTTCTGCCGGTCGCTATAGCTCTTCAGCCACTTGGACTCCGCCGCCGCCAGGTCTGGCCGGTTGAGATCCTTGAAGTCCTGCAGGAGCTGGACATGAACGCCCGCGTTATCGTAGTCGTTCTTCGACGCGATCTGGAACTCCTGGATCGCCTTGTCCGGCTTGCCCGCCTTCTTGTAGAGATCGCCGAGTTGAAGCGCGAGATCGGGATCGGCGCCGCCAGCCGCCTTCGCGGCCGCCTCAAAAGCCTTGAGCTGATCGTCGGGCTTATCCAGCATGCGGAATATCATCCCGCGCTGCGCCTGGATCTGCTCGACCGACTGCGAGTCGGTCACTTTCTTGAGGGCCTTGTCATATGTCGCGGCGACCGAGTTGAGCACTGCGGGAGCGGGTTTGCCGCCCGTTGCCCCGGCATCTTTAAAGGCATTCATTAGAGCCCAATCCCCTGCGAGTTGAGGATCCAGCACGACCACTTTCATCGCCTTCTGAGCGGCGTCCATATCCGCGGACTCGAGTTTCTGTGAAGCCGACGAAGCGATCTGGCTCACATAATCCGCCTTCTTCTTCGCGAAGTCCTTCGGCGTGTCGTCGCGGGTGGCTAGCAGCTTGATAATGAAGTACCCGAATTGCGGCGACTTCACGGGCGTCTGGCTCCAAGCGCCGACCTTCAGTGTCCGCGCGCCGTTCATGAACTCGTCAACGTAGGGAGTCTGGCCGTTGATCCAGCCGTCATCCCCGCCCTTTGCCTTGGTCCCCGGATCGTCGGAGTATTGCTTCGCAAGCTGCTCGAAGTTCGCTCCGTTGCTCTTGTTCAGCAGATCGACAATCTTCTTCGCCTGATCCAGCGCCTGGGCATCCGGACGGCTCTTCGTGCCGATCAAAATGTGCTCGGTATGCATGCTGGTGTAGTATTCGGCCACCTTCGCGTCGCTCGGCGTCGCAAGACGCGTAATCGCCGCGTTGTATTTAGTCATTAACGCCGCCGACTCGAGCCGGCTCGCGGGGACAATGTGATCGAATGTCTGTCCGGTCTTCGCGAGTTCATTATCGACCTCGGACTGGCTTGCACCCGGCTTGAGGCCGAGCTGCGACCCGATAGAGTCGAGCGCCTTTTTCCGCTGAGCATCGATATCCGCGCTTGACGCCTGCAGCCCACGGCTCTTGGCGATCTGGAGCAACAAAACCTGGTTGATCGCTTGGGTCAACGCGCTCGAATGCAGCTCGCCGCTTGCCATCGGGCCGCTCATGTTGCCCCCGCCGTACATCGACATCTGCTGTTGGTAGCGCTCCAAGGCATCGACATACGCGGCGCGCGTAATCGCCTCGCCGTTCACCTTCGCGATGACATCGTCCGCGCTGGCTGCCGGAGGCGCTTCGGCCGACTTGTTGAAGTAGGATCCCAGGCCCATAAAGCCGCCGCCAATAATCATTGCGCCTGTGGCGATCCAAACCCAGACCCTTGACATGTTGTTGCTACGTTTGCGAATGGAAATGAGAGACATGGAGATATCTAGTTCCTTAGTCGTATTACGGTAACCGCAAGTACGGTCGGCGTGAACAAATCGTTATCAAACGATCCGAAGATCGCGGGCGCCACGCCCGCACCGGCCCTCCGTCGAGACCGGGGATCGTCAGTCGGTTCCGCGAGACTGTTTTCCCAATGAGGTCTACGTATTTTAGCCGCATTCCAAACCCTTTGTCAAACTCCTTTGCAAGACGCCCTGCCTTTACGATAACGACGCGGTTTACAGACAGCCAAGACGCCATCTCACAGGGCGAAAACGGCTCAAAACAGCTAGCTTGATCCGCCATGGGACGGACCCAGGCCGCTGCGGTATAATGCCCGTGACCGCCAACGCAATCATGCGCGCCGGCCGGCGATCGGAAACCTCATGAGACTCGACGACTTACTTGCCTGGCTATGCTCTATCGCGCCCGAAGAGAGCGCTTTCCCCGACGACCCAATCGGACTGCTTATTCGCCCCGCAGAGCGAAATGTCGCGAGGGTGGCTGTCTGCCTGGACGTCACGCCGGCGGTCGCGGAGACGGCCGCAGCCGAAAACGCAGACCTCGTGATCTGCCATCATCCGCTCATTTACCGGCCCCTCAACCGCATTGACACAGCGGATCCAATCGGATGCGCAGTAGCGACGCTGGTACGCGAAGGGATCTCGCTCTATGCGATGCATACGAACTGGGACGGCGCGGAAGGCGGCATTAACGATACCCTTGCACGCAAACTCGGTTTGCAAGGCATCCGCCCTCTCTCCGTCGCCGGACCATCGCAAATTGCACGAATCGGCGACCTTCGAGGCCCCATAACCGTCCAAGACTTTGCGGCCCGCATCGGCGAAACGCTTGATGTCAGCGGCGAAAGCGCGCTGCGTTATTCTCCAATACACTCCGAGCGCATCATCCACCACATTGCAGTCTGCGGAGGCGCAGGAGCTGGATTTTTGCGAGAAGCCTTGGCGGCTGGCGCTGATGCCTATGTAACGGCGGATGTCCGGCACCACGAGTTTGTTGACGCCGATTCTCGGGGAGCCATCTTGTTCGATGCCGGCCATGCCGGAACCGAAAGGCCAGGCATGGCCGCGCTCGCCTCGCGAATTCGTCAGCACTTCCCGGATCTATCGATCAGCCTACTTGACTGACCGTTTCCAAATTGAGCCAACAGACTATGTCCAAGCCAATCATCGTAATCTCGTCCGGAAGAATTAACCGAGGCGCCGCCGAAGGCGACCTACAACGAATCGTCCTCGGTCTTAACTCGGAATACGTCGAAAGCGTCGTTCAAGCAGGCGGCGCGCCGGTCATACTTCCCCGCCACTCCAACCTGGAAGCGGTGCGCGACGCAGTCGAAATGGCGGACGGCCTCATTCTCACGGGCGGCGGCGACATCGCATCGATCACTTACGAGCGCGAACCGCATCCCACAATGCTTGGTCAGGACATCGTGCGCGACGAGGCAGAAATTGCGGCGACCCAGATCGCAATTGGGCGCGACATCCCGGTTCTCGGCATATGCCGGGGTTTGCAGTTGATTAACGTCGCCCTCGGCGGTACCCTCATGCAGGATATCGCAAGCCAAATCGGCTCGGAGATCCAGCATAAAACGCACTCGACCGCACCCGGAGTCGTCCACACGATCGACATCGAGCCCGCATCGACCCTTGCCAACCTGCACAACGCCATCGTGCTGCAGGTCAACTCGGAGCATCACCAGGCGATCGAACGGCTTGGCGACGGATTGCGCGTGACCGCCCGCGCCAGAGATGCCGTCGTTGAAGCCATCGAGTTCGCGGACGGCAAGCCGCTCCTGGCCGTGCAGTACCATCCCGAAGACCTTGCCCAAAACGATCCGAGGTTTCGGCTTTACTTCAATTGGATCGTAACGAAGGCACTGGAGTACAAGGCGCGAAAAACGGTCAAAACAAAGCCGACCAACGGGCATAAAATCGTCTGACCAGCCCTAACCGGCGCCCTTTGCGGCGCGAACGGGGTTCGGAGCCGCCAGAAGTTCCTCGACGGCCTGTGAAACCTCGGCAGGCGTCACGTCGCTCATGCACATAAAGCGGCCGCCGCACGTGGGATGGTTGTTGCACGGCGAACAGGGCAAGCGCTTATTAAGGACCCGCGCAGGCGTAGGACCGTACGGTCCAACGACCACTGGATCGGTTGAACCAAAGATTGCAACCAGCGGCGTCCCAACCGCGGCCGCCATGTGCATTGCGCCAGTATCCACCGTCACAATCACATCGCAAGCCTCGATCACGCCGCTCAACTCGCGGACGCTCGTCTTGCCGGTCAAATCCACCAGCCCATCGCCTTGAATACCCTCGCGTATCGCCGATGCCGCCAACCGGTCCGCCGCGCTTCCGCCCCCCAACAGAACGACTCCCCGCCCCGATGACAATTCGCGCCTGACAACCTGGATAAAGCTCTCCGTGGGCCAACGCTTTTGGGGACGCGACGCGCCCAAATTGAACCCAATCAATGGCCGCCGATCCCGAACGGGCCCCAGCAACCCCTTGGCGCGCTCGCGATCCTGGTCCGAGACGGCGAGGACCAGTGCATGCGGCTCATCTGGACGGTCTATATATGGCCGAACCGCATCGAGCATGGCGTCGCTCATATGGCGATCCGCCGCAACGCGCTTGGCCAACGAACGCCGAGGCGTCATCGCGAGCATGGCCGCGAACTCGTATAGCCGTATCGGCGGCAGAATCACGACGGCGTCATAGCGCCCTCGTGAAAGCGTGCTCCAGACCTGCCAGAATCGCTTGAGGAAGCCCCCCTGGACGCGGGGGATAAGATGATCGATATCCGGATTGCGCGACAAGATATCGTAGGCGCCGTAACCAGGCTGCGATCCGGCGATCGCGTCGATTATGGCGTACGGATGCGCCAGACGCAACGCCGAAAGTGCAGGCGTCGTCATAAGCGCGTCCCCGAGATAATTCATATTCACGACCAGAATTTTGTTCATGTCGCAATCAGATAGTGGCATACGCATCCGAATCTCAAAAGTCTCGAAATCCTACCCACCCGCCTTACGGACATGCGAGTATCCGCCAAGCATGCGGAGCGCCGCGTTGACAACCTCGCCAGAGGAAATCGCACGCAGGCAGAAGACCTGTCCGTTGCACGTCGGGCGCCGATGACACGGAGCGCATTCCATCTTCTTCCAGAATACCATGTTGCGCTTCCCATAGGGTCCGCTTGCAAGCGGGCTTGTCGGCCCGTAGATTCCGATGCACATTGCGCCCACATCGACGGCGATATGGAGCGGACCGGTATCGCCGCTGATCACGAGATCCACCCGCGCTAAGACGGATGCGGCTTGGCGCAGATTTGTTTGGCCGGCAATGTTCCGGACAAGGGGACCGGCGCCAATCCCTCGTTCAATCTCATCGACAGCCGGCTTCTCGGCCGCGGACCCAAGAAGAACGACGCTGACGCCGGACGCGACCAATTTCGTGCCGACATCGATCCAGTTCGCTGTGTTCCAACGCTTCTGCGGCGTCGACGCCCCTGAGTTCAGCACGACAACGGGCGCTGGCAACCCCTTGAGCGCAGCTTCCGCGAACGCTGCATCTCCGTCCACCAAGTAGCGCTGTACGGGAATGCCCCCGCGCTCGACCGGAACGCCAACGCTCTCGGCGAATCCGTACTGAATATCGATCGCGTGCCGATCCTTATCTTTCCCAGGCACGGTTCCCTCAGTCAAAAACAGAAGATTTGCCTCGCGGTTGCGATCGAGGCCGATTCGGCGGCGTGCGCCAGACAGGAACGTGATCAGTCCGCTCACGGCTAGCCCCTGCATATCCATCGCCGTATCGTAGCGATCCGCCCGGATCGCTCGGACCGCCCCCAGGAAATCCCGCGCTGAGCCTCGATCCGGCAATTCGTAGACGTGATCCAAATCCGGATTTCCCGCCAGCAACGATGCGCAACGAGCGCGAACGACCCAACCGATCGAAACATCCGGCCGGTGTCGCTTAATCAAAGAGACGGCCGGCAGCGCATGCGCGATATCGCCAATGCTGCTCATCTTGACGATGAGCAGCCGCTTCAGTCGGTCGGGTGTTTCTGCGCCCATTTCTCTACCACTTCCGCCGGCGGCGTCACCCGCCACCGATCGTGCAGCCATAACCACTGATCCGGATACATTCGTACAGCCTTCTCAATGGCTGCGTTCACGTCGGTCATAATTCGCTCGACATCGGCATGCTGATCGCCCGTCGACGTCGCGTCGATCCGAGGCAGCGCGAGAATATGATGCGTGTCGTCCGGCTGACGTACGCAGAAGCAAGGAATGAGCGGCGCTCCGGTCCTGAGCGCCATGATGGCGGGACCCGCCACCGTGCCGGCAAGCCTGCCGAAAAACGGAACCCAGCAGTCTTCCGATTTCTGATCCGGAAGCATCGCAACGATCTCGCCCCGCTTCAGAGCTTTGATAACGTCCTTCGCCGCATTGCCGCGTCCGAGAACCTGATAGCCCCCATCCTGGCGTATGCCGTTAAACAGGTCCGCCATCACGGCATTTCGATCCATTCGCGCAACGACGGACAACTTGAGGCCTTCGATTGCGATCCGTTTGGCAGCCAGTTCAAAGTTGCCGAAGTGACCGGTAATGAAGAGAATGCCCTTGCCTTCGCGATGCATGGACCAAAGATACTCTTCGTCCTCCGGCGAGATCGTAACGAGCTTGCGAACCGCATCGGCGGACATGCTGCCGACGTAGGGAAACTCGGCGATTGCCGCTTTCGCAAAGTTGCGAAACACGCGCTCGATTATCTTGAGCTTTTCCGCTTCCGAAAGACTGTCGCCGTACGCAATGCCAAGGTTCTTGAGCCCCACTTCGCGGTATCGTTTCGATAACCGGAAGCCAAGGCGCCCTAGCGACGACGCGAACGGCAGCATTGCCTTGAGCGGAACGATGCGCGCCAGAAATAGGATGAACAGGAAGGCGCGTATTACGAACGCCTGCCATATGCGCTTAACCATGAGTTAACCCGGTAAGACCGGCGCGTAAGCGCAAGGTCTCCCAAAAAATCTCCTCGTCTTCTACTCTCATTGTAATCCGCAGTGCAAATAAAGGCGCGTCCACGAAGCTTTCGCCCATTTTTACTGCGTCTTTTTCCGTCGTAATCACGCAAGTCGCCCCGGTTTCACGCATCCGGCCGGTGATCGCCTGGGCTTCGTCGCTGCCGTAAGGCTGGTGGTCCGGGAACACGAGCATGGGACCGGCAATATCGACTTGCTCGCTCTCGACGGCAGCTTGAAACGACGCCGGTTGCCCAATACCGCAGACAAGCAACGCTTTGCCCGGAGAAACTCCGTCCGCGATGCGGTTAACCGGGAGGATCCCCGCGCTCTTGTGACGCGCCTCAAACACCGATACAGACGGCGCAAGTTCCTTAACCTCCCTGCGCAAAGACGCGAGATGCGCCTCGTCAACACCGTCGGCGCGCGTGAGAACCACCATACCCGCACGGCCAAGATTGGCCTTCGGCTCACGCAAAAATCCCCTGGGTAGAGCATGACCGTTGTCGAAGGGTCGCCGCGCATCCAGCAACACGAGATCCAGGTCACGCGCAAGTTGCCAGTACTGAAAGCCGTCGTCCAACAGCAAAACATTTGGCGCAAACAAGTCAAGCGCCAAATGAGCGGACACTCGCCGGTCCTTACCGACGACGACGGGAACGCCTGGAAGAGTACGCGCAAGCAAAACCGGCTCATCGCCTGCTTCGGCGGCCGAGTAGAAAACCTCGCCGTTCGCATCCGAGACGACGGCCGAATCCGGAGCAAGGGAACCGCCATGCCCCCGGCTCAATATCGCCGGACGATAACCGCTGACAAGAAGGCGGCGAGCAAGCCATTGCGTCATCGGCGTCTTGCCTACGCCGCCAACGGATAAGTTGCCGACGCTGATGACCGGCACATGGACTCTGGCGCGGCTGCGGACGCCGATACGCTCGGCGGCAAGATACATGGAAAGCCCCGCGGCGTAAAGTCCTTCAAGCGCACCCAAACCCGCGCGCATCAACGCATACTTTACGCCCTGCCGCTCTCCGGAAAGTACTTGCCGCCAGTATTGCTCATCAGGCGCCATGGCTCCTCCAGCGGCGCTCGACACGCCTGTTCATTGCCTCAGTGACGATGTACGGGATCACCTGCGCCCGCGGCGACGGATGCGACGGCGCGGCCAGTCGATGGCCCAAGTCCGGTCCTTGCCAACTCGTCTGCTTGCAATTCAAGGTCGTTAATCATTCGTCCAATCCGGTCGGCGTACTCCTGTCGTCCGTCCTGATCGAGGTCAGGAGGGACATGAATCGGATCGCCGTAAATCAGCGCGGCGCGGGCAAAGGGCATCGGAAGAAGATAGCGATCCCACGTCTTAAGTTTAATGCACGGCCAAGCGCTTGCGCCAGCAGGCACCAACGGACAGCCAGACTTCTGCGCGAGATAGATCGCCCCCGGATGCAAGACGCCGCTCGGGCCCCGAGGACCATCAGGCGTAAGCGTCAGGACGCCGCCCTTATGCAGTTCCCTGCGCATAATGAGAACGGCTTCAACCGCTCCGCGCGCCGAGCTCGAGCCTCGAACCGTCCGAAATCCTAACCGCCTAAAGAGCTTGTTCTGGAGGTTCCCGTCCCGCGATGTCGAGATCATCGCCCAGTAGCCAAGGCCGCGAAACCGCGTCACCGGCACGAAGGAGCGGCCATGCCACGTAACGAGAACGACCGAATCCCCGGAGTTAGGGTGCATGCGGTCCAGAAATTCTTCACCGATCACGTGTGATCGCAAGGTTGCCGAAATTCCGCGTGCAAGCAGATAGGCAGTCCATGCAACAATCGAATCGTTAACGGGAAAACGTGCACTCATGCTTGTGCGTCCAACGGGGCATCGCCGGACGATGTGGTCTCGCCGACTCCGTACTGCGTCTCGTGAAGATATGCGTAGCGACCGTGCAATGCCAGAAGCTCCGCGTGCGTGCCGGCTTCGACGATCGTTCCCTTATGCAAGACAAGAATGCGATCCGCCTTGACGATCGTCGAAAGGCGGTGCGCAATCACCAGCGTCGTGCGCCCATGCATCAGCTTGTCCAGAGCTTCCTGCACGAGTTGCTCCGATGTCGAGTCGAGCGACGAGGTGGCTTCGTCGAGTATCAGGATCCGGGGGTCCGTCAAAAGGGCTCGCGCGATCGCTAGGCGCTGCCGCTGCCCGCCTGATAGTTGTACGCCGCGCTGTCCGACAATCGTGTCGTAACCGCTGGGCATCTGCATGATGAAATCATGTGCGTTCGCATAGCGAGCCGCGGCTTCGACCTGCCCGGCCGTCGCATCCGGACGCCCGTAGGCAATGTTCTCTCGAACAGTGCCGCCAAAGAGGTTCGTCACCTGGTCTACGATGCCGATCTGCCTGCGCAACGACGCGAGGGTGACATCTCGAATATCGTAACCGTCCACGAGAATGCGCCCGGCGGTCGGATCGTAAAATCGCGGAATAAGATCGGACAACGTCGACTTCCCTGAGCCGGATTCGCCGACGATCGCAACGACATTGCCAGGATGCATCGTAAAATCGATATCGCATAGAACGGGATGCCCCGCCAAATACTCGAAGTCGACGTGGTCGAAGCGGACTTCGCCCTGTACCTTAGGCAGCGCGATAGCGTCCGCCTTCTCCATCACCTGTGTCGGCACATCCAGCACATGCTTGAATACCCGATCCGCCGCGCCCTGCAAGGTGCGCCAGGTAACCATGATATTCGACATGGTCGAAACGCCGGTTCTGATCTTCTCAAGGGTGTAAACGAACATGCCGAGGTATTCGACGGACAACTGCTTGCTGGTCACTTCATGGCCGCCCACGAAGATCGCGATGGCGATCGCAATTGCCCCTACCAGGTCTCCGACAGGCTGAAGCGCCGCGGAGCGGTAGACGCCCTTCATGAACCACATCTTCGCCGCGTTCACCTGCCCGGAAAACCGTTGGATTTCCCGATCCTCCGCAACAAACGCCCTGACGAGACGGACGCCGCCGAGAGTCTCCTCGGTGGTCGTCGTCAGATCGGCGAGGCGGTTCTGCGTTTCGATGCTAATCGAGCGCAATTTCTTGGTGATAGCATTGAGAAGCATGACGATCACGGGCAGCCCGAATATCGTCAACAGGGTAAGCTTCGTCGAGATGTAAAAGACGATGACGATGCCGCCAATGGCAACGATCGGCGCGGAGAGCATGTCCTTGAGAGAAATGATCCCGCCAGTTAACACTGGGACGTCGTTGGAGATCGTCGATATCAGATTGCCCGTTTGTTCGCCGTCAAAGAACGAAAGGGACAACTTCTGGAGATGGTTGTAGATGTCGCTCTTGAGGCGGACTGAAATGCGCTGCGAAAGTTCGGAAAAGCAGACGACCTGCCCCCACGTAAAAAGACCTCGAATGACATAGACGAGCACTACCCCGACGCACGCGAAAAGGAGCCATGCCGTATTCGCCTTCATAAGGCCGTCGATCACCTTGCCAAGCAATGGGATGATCGACATGCTGGCAACCGCCTGCCCGACCGCGCAAAGACCGCCAATGACGATAATGCGGATATCCGGGAGCGCGTACGAGAAGAGTCTCGCTTGTTGCGACAGTTTTCGGCCATCGCTGCTCGTTGCTGCCCCGGCCCCGTCCAAGGGACTTGCCGGCTTTTGCTGCGTCGTACTCGTCACCGCTTCCTCACTAATTTCAATGCACAAGATGATAGTATTGCAAGGCGCCGAACACAATGGCCGTCGCAAGCGTCACCATGGCCGTCGTCGGCTCGCGGTTATAGACGACCTGGCTCCACGAAAAGGAGATCGGCTCCGCTCCCTGCGTCTTATACGGCCAGAGTCGCGGAATGATGCGCGGCACATGGCGCATATACTCAGTATACGGCTCGCCAAACGCGTTCGTTAGCGAAACCTCCTCCGTCACGATCGCCGATAGATGAAACGCCATAAACAGCGCCACAATCACCACCAGCGCCGGCAAGCCAAGCCCGGACAGCAAGGCGTACCCGATCGAGAAGAGGAACGAACCAAAATAGAGCGGGTTGCGCACGTAGGAATAAGGCCCCGTCGTCGCAATGACGTTGTCCTTGTGAATGCAGCCCGCCGCCCAGGTGCGCACGATCTCACCGAGGATAAGAAATACCACGCCAAGCGCGGCCTGCTTCAAATGGTGCTTGCCAAAGAACCAGGACACAATCAAGAGGCCCAGCGGAATGAGCCACGTGAACGTGGTTCGACGCCGCGCCAGAAAACGCACGATGGAGCTGTTTGCTGCGCTAATTGGTTTCGTCTCCCTTTAGGATTTGCTGTACGAAAATCTTCGCCGCCCGCACATTTCCGCCGGGCTCTCCGAGCTGGTCGGCGACGGTGCGCCGGAGATCGCTCTTCATTTTGACCAGACGATCCGGCTGCAAAAGCATCTCGACCGCGATTTCGGCAATCGCGGAAGGCGATGCTTCATCCTGAATGAGTTCAGGGCAAATTTTGCGGTCCGCTAAAATATTGGGCATTCCGAAAAACTTAATGTCCAGCGCCTTCTTGCGCAGCGCCCACTCGAGTTCCATGATCTTCGATCCGCGATAAACGATAATCATCGGGCGGTTGAGTATCGCCGCCTCCAGCGTAGCCGTCCCCGATGTCACGATTACAAGGTCCGCGCGCGCGATCGTATCATAAGTTCGTCCCTCGACGAGGGCGACCGGCGCGTTAACGACCTGCCCGGGCCGCGCCCGCCGCACCTTCGCCTTGCTTGCCTCTTCCACATCGCCCGGATCGACCAGCATTCCCTCGCTGGTCGCGAGCACGGGGCCCGCGCTCACCGGCGGCAAGGTCATCGCCGCGCTCGCCGCTCTGTAGATTTTGCCCGATGCCTCTTGCATCAGTCGCAAAATTGTCGCCGATCCCCCGCGCTTTTGTTCACGCTCAAGGATCTCCTCGACCAGCGAGCGGCTCAGGTTAGGCGCGAGCGCAACCAGAAACTGGGCCCCGGGAACGCGCGATGCAATCTCGCCAGCAGCACTGAACATCGCCGGCAGGACGTGCTCCACTTCGTGCTTCCGGCTTCCCGGCAAAAGCGTGATAACCGTCTTCGCCGGATCGAGTCCGAGTTGCTTATCGAAGACCTCTTGCGGGGTCGACGTCTTCACGAGGTCGAGCAGCGGATGCCCAACAAAATGCGCATTCGCCCCGGCATCGCACAGCATCCGCTCGGACCACGGAAACGGCGTCACGATCGCGTCCGACATTCGAGCAAGCCTCTGGAGGCGGCCCGGCTTACGTTGCGACCCCGGCGCCGATGACACGCCTCGCCGCCACGATCCTGGCGGCATATAGTAAAGGACCGGACAGGGCGTGTGCTTTTTCACCCATTCGCCAAGGGGAATGTTAAAGGCGCCGAAGTCGACCAGAATGATCGCCTTCGGCGTAGATTTGCGCAACTCGCGCAGGATGGCCAGCTTCGCGGGATAAACGCGGTGCAACTTGCTCAGAGCCTCGACAACTCCGATTGCCCCCCACTCCCTGCTGTCCCAGACGAGCCGGACGCCTGCTTGGAGCATGCTCACGCCGCCGATTCCCCAGAAGCGCAATTCCTCACCCGGCGCAAGCGCGCGCTGAAGATTAGGATCGGCGCGCAACGCCGCAATCAGATCGGCGGCGTGCCGGTCGCCCGAGGCCTCTCCTGCTACAACAGCGATGTCCATTCGGTCCCGTGCTATCCCTGCGTCCAGCCACTTGCGGGCTAGCCGCGCGGCTTGTCTTTCTGCCTGCCGCCAAAGCCAAGCCGAATGTTCTTCATAAAATCGAGAAGATAATCCAGTTCGGGGCTGGACGGAATATCGGCCTCAATCACTCCCAGCGCCTGCGAAACGTTCATCTTCGAGCGATAGAGAAGCTTATACGCTTGTTTAAGATTGATCCGCACCGCCGACGAAACGCCTGAGCGCCGCAAGCCAATCGTGTTGAGGTCGATGACGTCCGCCGGACGGCCATCGGCCATCATGAACGGCGGGACATCCTGGACGACCTTCGAGTAGCCTCCAAGCATCGCCAGCTTGCCGATCCGGGCAAATTGATGGATGCCGACAAAACCGCCAACCGTAACGCGGTCCTCGATAATCGCGTGCCCGGCGATGCCGACCATATTGGCCATCGTGATCCCCGAGCCGAGCGTACAATTGTGCCCGATATGCGAGTACGCCATGATCAGGTTATCGTCGCCGACCCGCGTTTCCTGTCCCGCTCCCGCGGCGCGGTGAATGGTGACGCACTCACGAATAATGTTATTTTTGCCAATAATGAGGTGGCTATTCTCCCCTTTGAACTTGCGGTCCTGAGGAATGCCTCCTAAAATGGCGCCCGGCCAAATCTCGCAGTTGGCCCCAATCGACGTGTTAGGTTCAATGATAACGTGAGTGTGCAGGACACTGCCCTTCTCAACTCGCGCGGCATCTCCCACGACGGAGTATGCGCCGATCGTCACGTCCTCATCGATTTCGGCCAATGGACTGATAATAGCCGTTGGATGAATGCGCGTCATAAAATGTGAAACTCCTCAAGTACCCCAGCACCGCTATGGCTTTTTTAGCGCAAAAACAATGTCCGCCTCGACCGCCAACTTGTCGTTGACACGGGCCTCAACGCGAACTTTCCCAACACTTCCACGAGCCCGTACAAGCGTGCTCTCCGTAACGAGGACATCCCCAGGGAGAACAGGCAGCCGAAACTTACAATTCTCTATACCTGCTAAATATGCCAGTTTACCACGATGTTCTTCCATCGCCAGGATCATTATTCCGCCGACCTGCGCCATCGCCTCAATCACCAATACCCCCGGCATGATCGCCTTAATCGGAAAGTGTCCCTGGAAGAACGGCTCGTTGATCGTAACAGCCTTCATCCCGACCGCCCTTTTGCCGGGATCGAGTTCGAGGATCCGATCCACTAAGAGAAAGGGATAGCGATGCGGCAGGCAATCCTTTATTTGTTCAATGTCCATCGTCGTTGCCGCCTCTTTGGACTTGCCATCGGAAGATGTCATAAATCGTTCTCCTTGATTTCCAACTGCCGGAGCCTGTCTGGACCGGCGTTCGCCGGCTGGTTCGCACCCTAACAGACCCATTACAGAACCGGTCAGGCGATCAAGCCGCTCAGTTCCGCGGCTAAACGCATGTTAAGACCGTGCCCAGGCTGAACAGCCACAATGCCTGCACGGATCGGCCGGCCGGCAAACGCCAAATCGCCGATTAGATCGAGCAATTTGTGGCGAGCCGCCTCATTCGCAAACCGAAGCGGGGTCGACTCATCCGGCGTGCCATCCTCGCGAAGCGCAAAGGCGTTCTCGCGCGAAGCTCCCTTCGCCAAGCCTCGCTCGGCCAACAGCTTGAGTTCAGCAACGAAGCCATAGGTGCGAGCCGGCGCAACCCCAACCGCATAATCGACGCCTTGATAGCTCGCCGCCTGCGGCGTCATTAGCGGCTTGCCAGGATAGTCAACCACCACGTTAATCCAGAAATGATCCGACGGCGCCGCCGTAATCATGGACGCACCGTCTCCCTGAACTGTGAGAGGAGACATCAGACGAATTGGCTCGATGCGCGCATCAAGATCCGTCAGGCCCGCTTTGACAATCTCAGCCACGAACGGCGCGGCGCTTCCGTCGAGTATCGGCGCTTCCGGACCTTCAAACGCAATTACCGCATCGGTAACTCCGCATCCGTTCAGCGCAGACAAAACATGCTCGACCGTAAAGAATACCTCACCGCCGGCCGAAATTGCCGTGCAGCGCGTCGTACTATGTCTATTCGAGGGATGAACCGCAATCTCCTGCCCCGTGCGCACGCTTTGAAAAACGAGCCCGGTTCCGGCAGGCGCCGGCAGAAATTGGACTCCGCCGGTCTCGCCGCCATGAATGCCAATACCGGTGAGGAGAGAAGTGGGGTGAACGAGAGTGCGCCGCGCGACGGATCCATCATCCGTCGCGGCGGCTAAATTGACAGCCGGGAGATTCAATCGGTCTCTTCCACGGCTCCGAGCGCCTTTTCCAGAATGGCGATCCGCTTCTCCAGCGACTTAATCCGCTTGCGGCTCTCTGGCAAACGCTCGATCTCGACATTCTTTCGCATCTCCGATTGGTGAGAGCGCGCATACCGGCCGCTCACGAAGACTCCATTCGGCAAGTCGCTAATTACGCCTGACTTTGCCCCGACAATCACGCCGTCGCCAATTGTTACGTGGTCCTTGATCCCGACTTGCCCGGCAAGAATAACCCCGCGGCCAATGTTGACGCTTCCGGAAACGCCAACCTGAGCGACGATAACGCAGTTTTCGCCAACCGTGCAGTTGTGACCAATGTGCACCAGGTTATCGATCTTCGTCCCGCGCCCAATGGTCGTCGACCCCGTGCGGGCCTTGTCGATCGTCACGTTCGCGCCGATTTCGACATCGTCCTGGATGATTACGCGGCCAATCTGCGGGATCTTGTAGTGACGGTCATCGATAAACATGTAACCAAAACCGTCCGTGCCTAAAACGCTGCCGCTATGTATGACAACATTGTTGCCGATGATCGTGTTCTCGTGCAGCACGACATGCGGGTAAATCACACAGTTTTCGCCAAGGACGACATTGTCGCCGATATAGCTGAACGGATAAATCACCGTATTGGCGCCAAGCTGGACATTGTCTCCGACGACGGCGCTCGCGTGTATCGAGACATTCTCTCCAATGACCGGGTCCAGACCGACGTGCGCGCTGGGGTGTATCCCCTTGAAAATCTTAGGTTGCGGCGCAAAGATGCGAAGGACCTGAGCAAACGCAAAGCGTGGATTGGCGACGCGAATCAGCGGCTTATGAATCGAATCCTCCGTCTGCGCGTTGGAGCGGGGCGCGATCACGGCCGAAGCCTCGGATCGCGCGGCGTTTGTGAGCAGCTTCGGGTTCTCAGCGAATGTGACGTCGCCATCCTGAGCATCCTCGATATTGGCAATGCCCCGAATGAGCACGTTCCCGTCGCCCTCTACAACCCCATCCACTACGGCGGCTAATTGTTCTACAGTCGTTTCTTTCATTTGACCGCAACTCCTCTCGCAGGTACGAGAAGTCCTCGCTATTTATTGCGTCCAGCCTTGTGTTCGTAACTCGCGCAATACCGTTTGCGTGTAGTCGGCGCCGCTCTGCCGAGGCGACCAACCGACAACTAGCAGGTGATCCTGCATCGCCATATCCAACACCGTTCGCCGCGTTTCCTCGCGAACCAGGGTCATCTGGCGGCTGCGCTCATCCCGCAAATCATTGACCGTCCTGGCTATACGAGCGTTCCATCCACCGATCGCAGCCGCATTCGTCATCGGCGCGCCCGAGCCCTCGATCGCCGGCGCCGGCCTTGCAACATCCACGGTCAGCGCGCCAATCATCTGCTGATCGAACGCTCGAGCCGTACTCAAAATCGAATCTTTGCGTTCAGAGAGCAGCATCGTGGCTTCCGCCACGCGGGCATCAATCCGCTCCTGCGCCTGCCGGTTCCCCTCGGCGATCTTTGCCGCGGTTTGCTCGTCGGTCGTCTGCCGCAGCTTCACCAATTCTTCAACTTGGACCCGGGCAGCTTGCTGCATATTAGCTTCCAGCCGGGCATCAAGCGACGAAAGGTCATCGCGACGTCCTTGCAGCAACTGATCGAAATACTCTTGCGGCCCAGTCCGCGGGTTGCGCGGATCATCATGCTTGCTAAGAGCCCCGATCTTTAAATTCAGATTAATCCGTTTATCGGCATCACCCGGTAAAATCATCAGGATAGCACGGTTCTCACGTTCGTTAATCTGATCCCGCAAAGCCTCAAACCGGCTCTCCCCCTCCACACGCGCGACACGCGCCGCTTCCGCCGCCGCAAGCTGATTGGCGGTAGACAAACGCGTCTTGAGAGTCTCCAGCCACTGCGTCCCTGACTCCTCGAGCCGGGACGCCAGCTCGCTCTCCGAATACCCGGGCCTCTCGTCCAAGCTCAGGCTTTCCGGCGAGAACTGCTCGCCAGGGCTCACTTCTGGTAGGCTGTCGATCGGCTTCGCCGACCCCAGGATCCGCGCATACACTCCGAGCGCGGCATCCGTCTGACGCACGAGCCGATAATTCGGGTTGTGCATCAGCAGCGCATCCAAATCGACGAACACAGGCTTGGGTTGAACCCTGGCCTTGCCGCCGTGAACGCCGAACAGAGCCCCATGGCACCCCGCCACGAACGCCATCGCGACTAGGCCCACACATATGACAACCGCAATGGGCATTTTGTTACGCCCCATTGCTCCTCCAATTTCATCATTTTATAGGCGAGTTGCGATGGACGACCGGCGCAACGCTATTTGTTGATCACGGCGATGACATCCTTTGTGATGTCCGTCGCGGCGAAAATTGCAACCTGACTCGTCAATACGACCTGAATCCCCTGCTTCTGCGCAACGCTGGCGACGGCTTCCTTGATCTTTGCGCTGATTGCCTCGCGGACATCCGTATTGCGCTGTTCCCACGTTTGCTGATAACTCTGGTTGATATCGCTCAAAGTTTGCTGCCCTGCGCGAGCTTGAGCCGTCAAGCGCTGCAGGTCGAGCTGATCCTGGTCGGTCAACGTCTGGGACTTCTCTTTCTTCTGCTGCAGGTTCGTCAACTGATCCAAATCGGACTTCGAGCTGTCGGTCAGCGTCTTAATCGTCGCCTTGTCCGTATCCGTCGGCGACTGCTTGAGCAAAAGCTCTCCAAGAGTCTTCTGCTGCTCGCGAGAAAGCATCAACGATTGCTGCTGCTGCTGGTACGCCGCTTGGATGGACTTGGCGAACGCCTGTAAATCCTGATCGCGAGCAGCCTTCTCCTTGGAAGCGTCAAAAACCTTGTCTACATCCACGACCGCAAACGTCGCCCCTGCATGAGCCGCCGGAGCCGCCGCCGAACCGATAGCAAGACAAACCGCCGCCGCCGCAATCACGAACGCCATGCGGCGGGCAAGGGTCCTCATAAAGAATCCCGTATCCATACAGTTAATCCTCTCTCCTATTACTTAACACACAATACGATGGCCGGGACGCGAACGTCCACGGCCATCTGAGAACAAATTAGAAGGACTGTCCAATGCTGAAGTTGGTATGTCCGCCAGTATCCGAGATGCCATAGTCAAGCCGTATCGGACCGATCGGCGTCTGTACCCGAATGCCGAAGCCCACATCGGACTGCAAGTTAAGTCCGTAGTGTTGATCAAGCGCGGTCCCCTGGTAAACGCTGTTCCATGCATCTCCAACATCGGTGAAGAGCACGCCCGTAATGCTGCTCCCGACGGGTATGCGCAGTTCGACGCTCGTCACGAGCATATTCGATCCCCAGAAGCGCGATTCATCGAAACCGCGCAGCGTGTCCGCGCCTCCAATGAAGTACTGCTCCGAAAACGGCGTGCTTTGCCCCTCATAACCGGCAAGCACGCGGACGGCCAATACCCGCTTCGACTCAGTCAACTTCCCTGGAGCGCGCTTCCCCTGGAGGCTCATATATTGCCGTAGATCGAGCGCGCACTTGGGCGACGTATGCCAATCAGGCGTAATCGGGCTTGGTGCGTTGCCGACCGTTGTCGCCTGAGCGTACACCCCTTCCGCGGAAAAGGAGTAGAAACCGCCGTCCGCTGGATTGAGGTTGTTGTCACGCGTACTGCGAGTGATACGTCCGCCAAGACCGTATATGGTTGCATCCTGGCGGATAAACTCTTCCGCAAGCGGCAAGGCCACATCGTTCGACGAAACGGATTCGCCTCGCGTCGTCACCGAAACGGTCGTCGGCCTGTCATCGAGCGGCCGGCTCAGCGCGAGGGACGCTCCAACATGCCGCTCAAGATACTGGGCATCGGTTCCGTTCGTCGTTCCCGACAAGAAGGTGTTCGAAAACCGGTACACAACCTTGTCGAAGACATCGACGTTCAAGCCCGTATGGTTCTTGTCGATCCACGGATCCGCGAATGAAACGTCTACCGATGAAGTGCTCTGAGTTCCGCCGACTTCCCACATAATTGCGACGGTCTCGCCGATCCCGCGGAAGTTGCTTTCGGACAACTGAGCGCGGCCGACAAGCTTTTCAGTGGACGAGTAGCCAACTCCGACGGAAACGTTGCCCGTGCGGCGCTCCTGCACTGGGATCGAAAGCACCACGCTGCCGACGTTTGGCGTCGAAATCTCGGCGGGGCCAACGTTCTCGAACAGGTTCGTGTTAAAAATCCTCTTCAGGTCGTCGCTAAAAACGTTCGTATTGTATAACGCCCCGGGTTTCTGCTTCATTTCGCGGGTGATGACGTGCGTCTTTGTCTTGCGATTGCCCGTCACCTGAACCGCCGTCACGCGGGCCTCGACGACTGGGATCGTCAGGACCCCGGTCGTCGGGTTAATATCGATGTCTTCTGAAATCGACGCCCGATAGCCTTTATCGCGGTAAACGTTGATAACGTTTTGAATGTCCTGATCGAGCTTGTTCGTGTTGAGCACTTCGCCAATCTTGGTCGTCATAACGGACTGCAGCTTGGCGGACGGAAAAGCGCTGTTGCCGCGAAACGCGATTGCCTTGATCGTAGGGTTCTCTACGACCGCATAAGTTTCGCGAATCTCGCCCGGATGATCGCCCGGCTCAACCTTAACCGTAACCGACGTAAAAAGGCCCATGGCGTAGACGGACTGGCGGTCCGCCTCTACATCTGTGGCGTTGAACGGCTGACCAACCTTTTGACGCAGCTTGGACAGCACATCCGGGCTCTGAACGTGAGCATTGCCGATGATGCGGATCTCACTAACCGTCCCGCCGACTTCGCGATCAGGCGGCGGAGCCGGGTTGGGATTGGTCATGGGATTGAGAGGGAGTGGCGCGGTGTCGGCTTTCGCCTGTCCGGCCGGCATAGCAAGGATCGACGCGAGGATCGCGCACGAGAGCGCGCGCGATGATGCGCCATTTAGGCCAACTCGTTTCAAATAATAACCTCTCCTGACAAGCCGGCCGAATTAACATCGCGCCGCACTGACCTAAAGACGGTAGTAAGGCTCAATGCGTCGCCGGATCATTCCGCGAGCGCGTGATAACCGCGTTTTAACCGCTTCCATGGAGAGCCCGGTCACCTCGGCAATATCGAGGTAGTTGAGGCCTTCCATTTCGCGCAGCACGAGTACCGTGCGATACTCCGAAGGGAGCGCATCCACAGCTTTGTAGATCTGGGCGCGCAATTCCTTCTGTTCGAGAAGCTGATCGGGAGCCAGCGACCAATCCGCGACATCGCGGGTTTCGCCGGCCGGAGACTCTGCGTCCGCCGAAAAGCCTTCGTCAAGCGAGACCGCCTCAAACTCTTTCTGGCGATCGCGCTGTTTAAACCGATTCTTACAGTGATTAAGGGCAATCCGGTAGAGCCAAGTATAAACTTTAGATTCCGCGCGAAAAGTCCCGCTGGCCCGATAGGCGCTGATAAACGTCTCCTGCGTCAAATCGAACGCTTCGTCGGAATCGCGAATCCACTGGAATATCAGATTGTATATCGGTTTTTCGTACCGAGCCAAAAGCGAATTAAAATCCGATCGAAGGTCCCGGACATCTCGCTCATTGTCCCTGGTCGCGGCCTTCTCCGTCTCGGAACTATTCGATCCCGACGCAGCCGAAGATCCGTCCCGGCCCGACGGCCAAGCCGCCATGACGCTACATCCTTTGACAGGTGATGCCAGAAATAGTTTCAGGTTTCTCTCCCAAACAAGCCGTCTTGCAGCGAGCTGCTTAGAACCTGAAAACGCCCTCGAGACCAGCGCCGTAATCGCCCTGATCGTCGGCCGATAAGATAAGGCTTAGACGGTTGTTTAGGTTATACCCCAGCAATAGCTGATATTGTGGCGGACCCACCGTCGATGCAACGGCTCCAGCCGTGCGAGACGTCCCCAGGCTGGTAAATGTCGCCGAAACGCGCGGAAGCAGCTGCTTGGTCAGCGTGACCACAAACGGAAGCTCGGGAGTGTAATCGACCGTGACATCCAGGCCGGTTACGTCATAGATGCTTTCGAACACGCTCGCGCTGAGTTGGTTCGTAAGCACTTGCGCAAAGAGCGAGCGTACCCCCGTATCCACGGCTCCCGTGCCGATGTCGCGCATGCTCTGTCCCCCAAGCGCCGCAATGATCTGGCTCTCGGCCAAAGGCGGATCCGACGTAAACGTCAATTGAAGCCCCGTACCATCGCTCTTGAGCGTCCCCGAGATCTGCGCCGTTATCGTATAGTGCTCCGAGCCCGCATAGGTGCCGAGCAAGGAAGGCGTCGCCGACACGCCGGATGAAAGGCCCGGGCTCGACGTCAACGTGCGCTGGGAGATGCTGAGACTGGTGCGGGCCTGTAGGTTGACCGTAACCGTCAACCCGTTTTGATCCGTCGGCGTCGCCGGGTTATAGGCCACTTCCGCGACGCCGCCTGGGAGGACGCGGAACCGCGCGGTCGGCAGATCAAAGACGCCTTTGTCGATGAACAACCGGCCGTGCAGGTTCGGCACGGCCAACGTGCCGATAAGCTTGAAGTCGCCCGAAGCGTCGCTTACTTTAACCTGCGAGGAATCGATATGAGCGCCGCGATCAATGCGCAGCGCCACGTTAAAGCGCGGGTTTACCGGCGGATTCGCGTCAGGCGTCTGCTGAACCGCCTCCGTGTTCGGAAGCGTGATTACGGCATCGTCCACCTCGATTTTGCCCGACACCAGCGGCGCGGTCGCAATGTCCGTCGCGTGGAGCTCCCCGGTTACCACGCCGCTCGCCCCCGCGTTTCCGTAGTCGCGGATCTTACTCTCCGCGAATTTAAACCGGTCAGCCTTTGCGACCAGGTCCAGCTTCACGCCGCCAAGCAGCGCATCGGCAAGCCCGCTGACAGCCGGTCTCGCGCCTAACAGCATTATGCTCCCACTCGCGGAAAGGCTGCCCCCATTCTTCTGCAGCGATTCAGCCGACGCTCGTTCGATGGTCGCGGTGTTGCCATTCAAGTTGATCAGTGCATCGATGTTCTTCAGTCCGCTCTGATAGCCGGGCGGTCTCACCTGACCATGAACGATCGCGATCTGACCCGCCAACCGCTTGTCCGCCAGCGTTCCGCTAATATTGACATCGGCTTTGAATAATCCGCTGAAGGCGCTGTTTTGCAGCGCTGGAGCAAACATCGACAAGACCGACAAGCTTTGCTCGGGGATCGACGCGTGCAAGTCGATCGGAACGTTTGTCGGGAAGAATGGCATTGGGGTTCCGGAGGACGCGTTCCATGCAAACGGTATTGAACCGTGAATGCTCGCGAGATGTTCGACCGGATCCCCGCCCGGCACCGCCTCATCCTTAACCAACCTCAGTCCATCGATCGTCAGCTGACTCTTTGCGATGGTCATCCGGCCGCTTTCGACGCGGTCGAATGAGATCGATCCATAAGAAAGATGCGCGAGAGTAACCGACGCCGTTACCTCCGGATCCTTGGTCTTCCCAGCGGCAATCACCGTTAGGTCGCTAATTGAGCCGCCGACCTTCACGCCGGGCGGCAGGAGCGGCGCCAAGAACGAAAGGTTGACGTTGGAAGCTTCCAGCTTCGCTTCGATCGCGCCCGCCAGGTCGATCGATCCTGATGCGCTTAGGTAGGCAATCTGGCTGCGCGCTCGAAGCGATCTGACGGTCAGTTTCGTCCCGCCGAAATCGAAATCGAAGCTCAGTTCATTGAGAAAGTTGTTGCCGATCGTCAAGTTCTTTATATCGGCAGCGACGGTGATCGTCGGCTTGTCGAGAGTCCCGGTCACCGCAAGCCGGGGTATGGTCACGTCGCCGTCTAGAGGCGACGGAAGCTGGCGCAGGGCCGTGGAGACTTTCGGGCTGAGCCTCGACATGATTGCGCTGGTGCTTTCGAGGCGCGTCAGAAACACGGAAAGCTTCTGATCCGCAACGCTGGCATCCAAAGCAATGTCCTTGGTGGACATATCGTACCGATACCGGCTGACCGTGTAAGTCGCTCCCGCCAACGAGAGCACAATCGGTACGCCGGTGCTGGAAAAAACGCCGTGATGGTACTGTCCGGCGGCTCGAACGGACTCAAGCGTAAAAGCGCCGATCTTCAATCGGTCCGTGACAGTCTGCGCCGAAACGTCCGGATCCGACGCCGTCCCTCGGACGGTCCCGGCGACCGACAAGATCCCCGATGCCACAACGTCCGGATCGATGAAGTGCATCAAGCGCCCGGCATCCAAACCATTGCCGGTAAAGGTCGCCGAAACCTCCTTCGACGACGTATTAAACGATCCAGCCGCCTCCAGCCTGGCATCCTCCCATGACGCCCGAAGCTGGCGCACCTGTACGGTCCCGGCGTCGTAGTCGAACGATCCGCGAATATCCTGAAAGCGATAAGCGTCAAATGTCGCGTTCGCAACGGAGACGTCGGCACGCAATCGCGGAACTTCCATCGACCCGGTGATCTCAAACATCCCATTGAGAGATCCAGTCGCCGTCTTTGCGACGCGGCTCATATTGGGAGACTGTGACTTTGTAACAAGATCTTCGGGCAACAGGCTCATCAGTTCAGTCAGTTGAATCCGGTTGACGCCAACTCGCAAGTTCAGCTGGGGGTTCTTGCTCAGCACGCCGATAACAACGCCATTGATCGTCGCAAGAGCCGGCTCTACGTGGATACTCAGGTCGTCGAATCCGACGTTCCCATCGTGAACGCGAACGACGCCGTTCGCCAAATCGATAGCCTTCTTTTTGTATCGCACATCGACCAGCGAGATCCGTCCTTCCAGGTCCGGCGAGCTGAGCGGACCAATCGCCCGCCCCTGGAAATAGCCGGTGCCGCGAACGTCCGGGATTCCAAATGCACCCAGCAATCCGCCAAACTGAATACGAGCAGCGTTCACGCGGATGTCGTAACGGGCAGGAGCTTTGGCAATCATCGGGATCGCCCCGCGAACCAGCAGCGCCCCGCCCCTTGCATCCTGCGCCAGGAACTCCGGAATCGTTATGCCCACGCCCTGGTCGTAACTCGCAACGCAGGCAATTCGGGGGATCGAATAGCCGCGAACGGTAGCCTGTCGAACTCGAAGCGACACTCGAGCGCTAATCGGACCGAGCGGAGCATCCGATTTGCCAAGCCTCTCGATCGAATGCTGCGACGGCGGCGCAGGACGACCGCTCGACACGACAAACGACGCGTTGGCCAGCCCGGTCACCGCGCCCAATTGCCGCTGGGCGCTCTTAACGATACTGAGCGAATCAAGCGGCACATCGGTAAATACGCCGCGAAACACGCACGCATTTGGCGTTGGACGAGCGTCCACGAGCCCCTCCGCGGAAAACGTGCCGCCGCCAGGAGACGCTTTTGCGGTCAAGGCGTTCAGAGCGATTAATCCGCGCACATAAGTGGTATCGAGGTGGACGTCGGTGAAAGGACAACCGGCGACCAGAACAGTCGGAGCGGCAACACTTATGCGCGCGGTCGGATCTCCCGCCTCGCCCGTAATCAAAGCCGTCGCCGTCGCCGGTTGGGGGATCGCAACCTGGCTGGGCAACGAGGGAACGAACGTGAGTATCGTATGCAGACGGTCGACTGGAAGCTGAGCGGCATCGACGCGCAGCGCCAGCTCCACCGCCGGAAATCCAAATATCGCGCCGTTGATCGTCAAAGGCACGCCGTCCGTCCGCGCGGACAGGGCAACCGTCGCCTGGTGCAGCGTGAAGAAAACGTCCCCAGTGACATCCGTCGCGGGATGCGCCAGGAGTAGATGCGGTTCATCAACGACAACGCCGTTAGCGACGTGGACGAATCCCTGTAAATCCACCGGAGTCGATCGCAGGTTTCCAGCCTTGCTCACGGTCACGTCCGCATCAACATACCCCCCGTCGACACGGATCTTCGACTGTATCCACGGAATAAAGTCTGCCGCGAGAAAACGAGCCGAGCCGCGGGTAAGGGCGATGTGTATGCGGAACCCCCGATCGCTGCGCCTAAGAACTGGACCAAGAGGGTTGCGCAAGATGACGCCGCTAATCGCCCCTGAGGAAAACAGGTCGTTGACACTCTTGCCCGTAGCCCAGAAGCGATACGCCCGCGTCGATCGGAAATCGACATTTACGGAAACGTTGTCTATCCGTTCGACACGGCCAAGGAGCGACTTCGACGCGCTTTGATCGTGAAAGTAGACCGTGCTGTGGCGCACGGACAGGACGCCAGCATAGAGCTTCTGTTCACGCAACTCCTGTTTGGGGATCAAATCCGAGAAATTCCAAGAAGCGAGCGACGTCCGCTCCGCATAGGCGGTTGCGCCCTCGACGTCGATGTCGCCAAGCGCAATCGGTATATTCGAAACGTCCTTGAGGATAAGCGGGAGGTTGTAATGGACGACAACGCGACGCGCGCGCAGAAAGGCGAGGCCGTCTTTATCGCCTGCAAATGTCGCCCCGTTAGACAGTTCGAGGCCTTCTATAACGATCCGGCCTGGGTAATCCAAAAAATCGAGGCGAGCGATGCGGGCTTCACGATGGATCGCCGGGCCAATAATCTGAGCAATGAGAGGAGCGAGGTTGGTCGAAAGGTATCGATTTAGAGAAATCAGGTTGAGCGCGGCCGCCAAAAGAAATACGGTCACCGGCACGATGACCATGAGATGAACCGCCCACGCGCCTGAGCGCGGCAATTGGGGTAGCGACGCCGATTTCAAACGGCAACCCCTCGCTCACATCGAGATAGAATCGCGAGAGTTGCGGCGAATGTCCGCGGGTGGCGTCCCCGGCCAGCTTGTCCAAGCCGATTCCCCGCGTTCGCGACTCGCATCGTGCGCGCGTCCCCGCGTGGGAGTGCCGCGCTAGAGCAACCCGACCGCTTCGGAAAGTTCAATCGCATTGTGCGAAGAGCGGACGAAAGGACCGCTGGCAATGAACACGAAGCCCATTTCGAGTCCGATCGCCTTGTACTCGTCGAAAACATCTGGATGGATATACTCGACAACTTCAAGATAACCCTTGCCGGGCTTGAGGTATTGACCGATCGTGATCGCATCGACTTTTTTGTCCCGAAGGTCGCGCAACAAAGCAATGACTTCGTCTCGCGTTTCGCCCAGCCCCACCATGAAGCCGGATTTCGTGTATATGGTCGGATCTTGCAACTTGACATATTCGAGCACGTCCAACGACCGCGGATACTTGGCTTGCGGCCGGACCTGCCGGTAGAGACGGGGCACGGTCTCCGTGTTGTGGTTAAATATGTCCGGTCTCGCCTGCACGATCACGTCGAGCGCATCGCGCTTGCCAAGGAAATCGGGCGTAAGCACTTCGACAATCGAGCCCGGCAGTAGTTCGCGCAAGCACGCAATCGTCTGAGCGAAATGCCGCGCGCCGCCGTCGGCGAGCTCGTCCCGGTTAACGCTGGTAACGACAGTATGGCGCAAGCCGAGAGTCTTGGCCGCCTCCGCGACACGTCTGGGTTCGTCGGGATCGAGGGGGAGGCCACGCCCCGTTTTGACCGCGCAAAAGCGGCACGAGCGCGTGCACGTATCGCCCATAATCATGAATGTCGCTGATTTCTTCGTCCAACATTCCCAGAGATTCGGGCATCGCGCTTCCTCGCAGACTGTCACCAGGCGGCCGGACCGCATCAGGTTTTCGACATCAGCGATAGGCTGGCGCTTCGGAAGACGGATCGTCAACCATTCCGGCAACCGCCGGACAACGCGCCGTTCGC
Source organism: Capsulimonadaceae bacterium (assembly GCA_031292625.1). Taxonomy (GTDB): domain Bacteria; phylum Armatimonadota; class Armatimonadia; order Armatimonadales; family Capsulimonadaceae; genus JARLGU01. Next base: position 46,152 of record JARLGU010000004.1, read on the forward strand.
CTGCCTCCTCGACGGAGGCGGAATTTTCAATTTGCAGCAGATCGGACATGACTTACCTTCTTTGCGCCTTTCGCGCGCAACTCAGCCGCGATGTACCAGCGGCATCACCTTGCGCGACTCGGGCCCCGTGTAGATGGCGCGCGGTCGAATGAGCTTATTGTTGCCAAGTTGCTCCAAGATATGCGCGGTCAACCCGGAAATTCGCGACACCGCGAAGACGGGTGTAAAGAACTCGGTCGGTATGCCAAGGACATGGTAAACGGATGCCGAGAAGAAATCCACATTTGCCTTCAAAGTAGACTTGCCCTTCGCGGCCAGCGCCTTTTCGGCAGCGCCTTCGACGGCCTCCGAGATATCGTACCACTTGCGGTTGCCGCTGCTCTCGGCCAGTTGCCGGGACATGTAGCGCAGTGAAACGGCGCGCGGATCGAGCGTCTTGTACACGCGATGGCCGATGCCCATCAGCTTCCGGCCCGACGCGAGCGCATCCTCGACAAAGCGGTCGGCTTCACGCGGATCGCCGATCTGCTCGAGCATGTGCATAACTTCGACGTTTGCGCCGCCGTGCAGCGGTCCCGCAAGAGCCCCAAGCGCCGCGGTTACGCCGGAGTACATGTCGCTCAGAGTTCCAACCGCAACGCGCGCCGCGAAAGTGGAGGCATTGAGTTCGTGATCGGCGTGCAGCACCAGGGCCACGTCAAGAGCGTGTTCGGCGATGTGGTCCGGTTCGTCGCCCGTCAGCATGTACAGGAAGTTCCAGGCTGTGCTTTTACCGGAGACAGGTTCGATAATCGGACGATCCATGCTGAGTCGCGCGAGCGCCGCAACGAGCGTCCCCATCTGAGCGGTCAGTCGAACGGCCTTGCGGCGATTTGCCGGTATGGAATTGTCCCCCGTGTCGGGATCGTAGAACGCGAGCAAAGACACGGCCGTGCGCAAGAGATCCATCGGAGGAGCGCCTGCAGGAAACTGCTTGATCAGCCTCATTGCCTCTGCGGGAACGGTCCGATTGGCATCGAGCTCATCGCCTAGAGCTTCGAGCTGGCTTCGATTGGGCAGATCGTCGTTCCACAGCAGAAAGACGATCTCTTCAAAGGTGCTATTGAGTGCAAGATCGTGAATGTCGTATCCACGAAATATGAGCTTACCCTCTGTACCGTTTACGTCCGTAATCGAGGATTCGCCCGCAATGACATCTTCCAAGCCCTCTTTGAACGTTTTCGGTTCACTCATCGGTTGCGTTCCTCCGGGGTAGAATTAACGCGCTCATTCTACCTGCTGCTCGAGAAGGCTGTCAAATGATCCGCCTCCGTCCTCCCGTGCTCGATTAAGCGCCAAATGACAGCTTGACGGAGCCAGCCATGAACTCATGTCCCGCGATGTCGTCTGTTCGTTTATCGAACTGGGAAGGGAGTCGCCATGAACCCGTCTATCGCCATTGGCAAAGCGCGCATACCCGTTACAGGGACTATCGTATTGTTCGCCGTTCTCATCGCCGCGGCGTCCACGCCGGCCGGTCCTCCATTGGCCGTTGCCGCAGATAACCCGGTCGTGTACAAGACGCTTTTCTCGACCAAATGCTCTGCTTGCCATAACCTCCCCGATCCAGGCGTCATCCAGAACACCCAGGAACGCTGGCGGGCGGTCGTTGCCAAAATGGCGGGACGCGCCCAGGGCAACATTACAGACGAGGACCAGGCGCATATTGTCTCCTACCTCGGGCTATTTCCGCCGAAACAAACTTCGGCAAAGCCAGACGGCCTGGGGACGGCGCCGGACGACGTCTGGGACCGCGATCCATTGCATTCGTTCGTCTCTACTCTTGCAACGCCCGACCAACTCGCTCAGTTCCGCTCACTTGGCGGCAAGCCGTCAAGCACGCCGCTCAGTCCTGCGGCGCTCACGGACGGCATAATTCTTACCGCTCCCGCCGTCAACGCTCTCCTTGTGCACCGGACAGCGACGCTTAACGGCGGTCTCGACCTCAGGATTAAAGTCCGATTCCCGGCCACCGCAAATCTCGACCGGTGCGCGGGGCTCGTCTTCGGTTTCGTCGACGTCCTGAACTATGACGCCGTACTCTTCGATGCGTCCAATAAGCGAGCCAGCCTGGTCCGGTGTCAGGCTGGGCAGTCCAGCACGATTGCGACCGCTCCGCTCGCGGACATCGACGATACGCAATCCTGGCACACTGTCAGGTTGATGTTCCGCCCGCAATCGCATCGCGCGACCGTTTGGGTGGATTCGAGCAAGCGCCTTAACGCTGAGCTCGGCGATTATGCCGACGGCGGACAACTCGGACTTTTGGCGACACCCAGGACGACAGCAGGGTTTAAGGACCTCTACGCCGACATTTACGGGCAGTAAGAAGCAAACAAACACGGAATTAGGCGCAAACCATCTTCTTGCCCTCTCGAAAACCGCTCGTTGTTCCATCATTTAACTCGTGAATCGTCACGTATTTCACGCTTGAGTGTGGGCGTACACACAATCTGTGGAAAAATGCAGGCAATGCTGCGAGTTTCGACGTATCCTTGGTCCCGGAGAACGCCTACCGCTCTGGCCGCGATCGCGCTTATAACGCCTCACGCGCTTATCGCGGCTCCCGCGCCTGCGTCAAGCGCGCGAGCGTCGGCGCTCGCCGCCGCCGCGTTCGCCTCGGACCAGGGTCGACGATACGTTTCGCAAGGCAAGCTTAACGAAGCGGTCGGCTGGTACGAAGAGGCTCTGTCCGGCTATCAGCGCGCCGGCGAAATCGGCAAGCAAGCCGTCGTCCTCACCTGTCTCGCGAATATCCACGAGCGAACGAAGCGCTACGACATGGCGCTCGACGACAATCAGCGCTCCCTCGCACTCGATAAAGCCTCCAAGGACAACCGCTCGATCGGCGTCGATGAATACAATATCGGCCAGGATCTTGAGCGGCTGAACATAACGAGCGAGGCAGTTGCCGCGTACCTACAGTCCGCTCAGGCATTCCACGACGCGAAAGATCCGGTATCCGAAATCGCGCACCTGGATCAGGCGGCCGCCTATTGCGAAACAACAAACGTTCTGCCGCAAGCGCTTGAAATACGGCAGCACGCGCTTAGCGTCGCGCAAATTTCCGGACGTCAAAACGCGCAACTCGAACAGCACTCGAAGATCGGCGCTCTTTACGAGGCGATGAAGCTTCCAGATAAAGCCCTCGAGTCGCGCAAGCAGGCGCTCGATATCGCGCGCGCAACCGACAACGTTCCCGCCGTCGCAACACAGTTGGCCGCGATCGGACAGCTTTTCGAGAGCAAGGGCGACCACATGCATGCCCTAGAATGCCATCAGCAAGCGCTCGGATTGAACCTGCTCGTAAAGAACCACGCACCCGAGGCATCGGAGCTCGGAAAAATCGCCGAAACGTACGACCGCTTGGGCGAGACGGAGAAGGCGCTGCTGTACCACCAGAGCGCTTACGAAGCCTACAACCAGCAAGGTAATTTCTCCGGCGCGTTGTCCGAAATCAATGCAGTCACCCGATCCCAGCTTGCGCTTGGCCGGTTTGAGCAGGCTTCCGAGTCCGCCAATGCATCCATCGCCATCGCGCGCAAGACAAATCGCCCGCCAGCGCTTGCCGATCAACTCCTGCAGCTTGGCACCGCGTACGCGCGCCTGGGCCGGATTGCCCAGGCATCGGACAGCTACTCCGAGGCGCTCGGTCTTGTTTCGCAGCACGGTGAACGCGACCGCCAGAGAGTCCTCCTCGCGCGTCTAGCTGACCTATCTCTCAAAGCGGGGAACCTGCAAACGGCTCTCGCGCGCCGAAATCAGATCCTTGCGCTGGACATCGAAGCCCGCGACCGTACGGCTCAGGCAGCCGACTACGCAGCGATCGGGGCCGCGCACGCGTCGACGGGCAAGTGGTCGAAAGCCACCGATGCCTACTCCCTGGCGCTCACCGTCCACCGTCAGCTCGGGCAAACCCTTTCAGTGCGCGCGGACCTGCACGCTCTGGCGTTGATCTGCTTCCGCGGCCATGCCAACACGCGCGCGATCGATTACCATCGACAAGCCCTTGCGATCGATCAGCAAACCAGGCGAGTGGTCGAAGCCATCGAAGACTACTCAGGGCTCGCTGACTGCTATGCCGACGTCGGCCAGCTGCCGGCGGCGCTTGAGGCGCAGCGTCACGTGATTGCGCTTGATCGTCGTCTGCCCACTGCGGCGAACGCCGGCCGCCATTTGCTGGATTTGGCCCTCATTCAACACGATCTCAGCCTCAAAGCGGAAGCGCTCGCCAGCTTCCAGGACGCCGCGACAAACCTGCCGGGATCGTCGAATGCCCGTCTTCGCAGACTCGCCCTGACCGAATCCGGCCGGCTTTACGAATCCATGGGGCAATATGCCCAAGCGCTCGACGCTGGCGAACAAGCTTTGGCAATCGCCCGGCAGACCAATCAACGGGCGATCGTTCAGGATTGCCTTGCCGACGAAAGCCGTTATCTTGTGCGGCTAGACAAGTTGGACAAGGCAAAAGCATCGATTGACGAGCTTCTAACCAGCGCAAAGGCTGGCGGCAACCGCGCGGCCCTTGCCAGCGCCTACGAAAATCAGGGTCTCCTTGCGGAAGCCTCCCGCAACCTGGATGATGCCTGCGAGTGGAACGCGCGAGCAGTTCGTCTGCGCCGCCAGATCGGAGACTGGGTCGGCTTCGCCCGCGCAAGCCGTCAACAAATCGCCCTGTTTGCGTCCTGGGATAGGCCGCAGCTTGCTATCGCATATGGCAAGCACGCGCTTAACCAGCTCCAGTCGATTCTTTGGTCGAGTCGCGCCCGCTCGATCCAAGAATCTTCGCAGATCGAACTGGAAGTAGCACAAGGCTACCGGACTCTTGCATCCCTCCTGATCGACCAGCACCGGCTTGCCGAAGCGACCCAGGTGATCGGTATCCTGAAGCGTCAGGAGCTTGCCGGTTTCGCGGGACAGCATCGTTGGGCAAGCGGTTCGAGCGTTCCGATCGCGTCCCTAACCATGGTGGAGCAATCGACCCTGGCGCGGCTTACCGATGCCGAGGGACGCTACTGCGCGCTCGCGGAATCACCGGACACGGCGCAGCTTGCCGGAGAAATCGGTGATACGTTTACGTCGGCGCGCCGCCGTTACCACGCATCGCTCATGGTTGCGGGCGCGGATTTACCCGACGGAATCCTCGCCGGCGAGCCAAGCCGCGCAACATATGCGTCGCCGCCCGTTCCGTTAAGCTCCGCCGCAAGTCTCCCGCCCCCACCCGGCGTCGCGATCGTCCGCATGGTGGTCAGCGCGGACGGTTGCCGCTTCCTGGTTACGACCGACCAGGGAATTCAAGCAGAGACGAGCTCTATAGGAGCCGGCGAGTTACGGCAGATGGCCGCCCATTGGCGAGATCAATTGACCAACCCGGACGTCGATCCCCGCCCGCTTGGCCAGCAGCTCTACAACGTGCTGTTCGCCCCAATTAAAGCAGACATCGCGGCGGCGAACGTCCACACTATTTTGTGGTCGCTAGACGACGTCTTGCGCTACATCCCAATGGGCGCGCTCTATGACGGCAACGCCTACCTGGCGCAAAACTATCAGAACGTGCTTCTAACAGGCAGTTCCGCCAACGACCCAGCGGCTCAGGGGAAACGACGCTCATGGTACGTCCTCGGCGTCGGCGCAACGAAAGCGCATGAGTCGATCCCAGCACGCATCAGATCGGCGGACGAACTCCGCGGCATCATCGTTTCCGCTCAGGGACGCGGCAGCCTGCCTGGCACCGTCTGCCTGGACAACCAGTTCACGCAGCAGAGGTTCCGCTCCGAGTTGTCGACAGGCTATCCGGTCGTCCACGTCGCCAGCGCGCTAGCGGTCGGCAGCGATGAGCGCGCATCGTTTATTGTCCTCGGCGATGGCGATCTGAGCTTCCTGAACGTGCTTGGCAGCAATTCCGCCGTACTGAAGGATGTGGATCTTCTGACCGTCTCAAACAGCCGGTTCGACCTGGCGTTCAACGGCGGCGACGGACATGAGGTGGAAGGATTGGGAGCTTACGCAAGAGCGCTGGGGGCATCGAGCGTGTTGGCGGGCTTGTGGCCGGCTCCGGAGGCAAGCACCCGGCGCTGGATGAGTACGTTCTATCAGAACAAGACAGCGGCGACTGACACCACCAAGGCATCCGCCGTCCAAGCCGCGCAGCTCGACATGATCGGCTCCGCGCCAGCCCCTGTCGCCGCATCGACAAACCAAGCGGACCCGCTGTTCACGGCGCCGGACAGCGCCCCATTCTCGCACCCGTTCTACTGGGCGTCTTTCCAGCTAATGGGCGACTGGCGCTAAGCGCGGTCCGTTCTGCCTTTGACGCCCCAGCCGGGCACTCCGCCGCCTCCGCGTTCTACGCACTGCCGATCAACGCCGACACGAACTCGCCGACCGTCTGACCGTCGCGCCAATGGGCAGCGCCTGTGGGTAACTGTGCCCTAAGAGCCAACGCCGTCGCCGCATCCTGATCGATCGCGTCGTCCGGATGGGCATCATAGGTGTCGAACAGCCCCAGGCACCCAGCCTTTTGCAAGGCGGTCCAGTGAGGATGCGTCCTCGGGACATCGCGAAAATAGGTCAGCGTCTGGTTCTGCTTGAGCAGAAGATCCTGTACGCGAGCAATATCGACGCGCCGGACCGTCGTCCCCTGATCGATCGCCACGTGGGCAGCCACGCCCGCCGCATGCCCAAGCGCCATCCAACACGGCTCCATCCGAAGCGTGCTAAATCCAAGGTGCGTCGCCGAACACGGCACCGGCGTCAACACGCCATCGATATCGAGCGGCACCATGACGCCATACGGCGCCTGATACTGACGAGAAATCATACCGAGGCCGAGAAAGCCGTCGAGATGCACCTTGCCGGGCTCGCGTTTGCGAACCGCGTGCGAGTCCAACGGATAGTGGCTGGCTGTGACGCTATCGAGCTTCGAGGGCGGCCTCTTGTCGCGGGATGCCTCCTCGACTCCCTCCATTATGCGATACGCGCGATCGACGTCTTCCGGCGCAATGGCATCGAGAGCCGTAAAGAGGTATTCGCCAATGATCCGCCGGCCTTCACGGACGTAGATTTGCCGTGGGAAGTGGTCATTGTCGGTATACTCGCCAGCGGCAAGCCCCCACTCTCTCGCCTCGGCGCGGAACCATTCCGGAAGCTCCGGATCGTTCTGGCAGAACCAGAGCAAACCCAACGTATAGTCGCGCAAACGCTGTGCGAACCGGTCGCGCCACTCCCAGTCCGCTGACGGATACGGCCAGTTCTCCTCCGGCAGATCGGTCGACAGAAAAGAGGCGTGGTGATTGTTTGAATCCGTTTTGCCGTTCGGAAGGGCGACCGGGTTGACGATGCCAATATCTCGCGCTCCCTTTTTGCCCGGCATAAAATGCTCCATGGATCCAGAGCGAACATCGCCGATCAAGCTCGCATAGTCGACACGATTGTAGTTAGACGGCTTATCGATTGGCACGCGGATGTTAGGATCGGATGTCAGGCAGAGGCGATAATTGTAAGCCTGCAACGTATCGTCGCCCTCTTCCGTCGATCCCTCTCCGAGCGGTCCCGCCCCCCACGGCCGATACACTCGACCGGCGAACGGTTCGCCATATTCGGATTTTCCCTCGCGACGCGTCTCGAAACGGCATCCCGCGGCGGCGGCCAGATCGCCTTCATACGTAGCGTCAATAAAGACCTTCGCCTCGTATGTCTCCAATGCGCCAGTGGCGCGATCGAGAACGGTCACGCTGCGCAAACTCCGTTTCGCATCCAAGCAGACACGATCAGGACGGGCGTCGAGTTGTCTGCCTCGCAGAACCCGGATATGATCGCCTTCGCCCGCCACCATATTCTCGAAGACCTGTTCGGCGACATGCGGCTCAAAATGATAGCCATCGGAGCAATCTTTCACTTGCTGAGACGCTTCGCCGTAAAGCGCGATGTAGTACTCCTTGACTCGCGTGACGAATTCCAAGAAGAGACCTGCCGTAGCGCCGCGCGTCCCGATATCCGTCGCGCCCAACCCGTTGGCGGGCAGGCCGCCGATATGATCGGTTCGTTCGAGCAGAAGAACATGCCGGCCGCACCGCGCCGCGGCGACGGCCGCACAGATGCCGCCGGGCGTTGCACCAGCGATTACGATATCATATGTCATGGGATTGTTGCTTTCCTGGCAGGTTGCAAACCGCGGCAGTTGCAACGGGCGACAGCGAAGAACACGGGCGGCAAGAAAGGCCGCTCGCCCATCGCTGACGGACGAGCGGATTGCTACCTGGCGCCGCTCATGGAACGCCGGTCGTAACTAGTCGATAAATGTAACGGGCTGTAGGACCGGGGGAATGATTCCTCGTTGCGCGCCCTCAGTCAATAGAAGTTCGATGCCGCGTTTGCCGCGCTCGCCAAGATTGAGGGTCAGTTCGTTAACATACATGCCGACAAACTTGTCGGCGGTTTCGCGGGGCATGTCCCGCGCAAACGTAAGCGCGTATTCAAGCGCCTCGTCGCGATGACTGAGGCTGTACTCGATGCTGCGGCGCATCACGGCGGACATCTTTCGCATCAGATCGTCGCCCAGGTCCCGGCGGATCGCATTGACGCCGAGCGGAAGCGGCGTCCCCGTGCGCGCCTGCCACCAGACGCCCATATCGACGATCAGGTGTAGCCCCTCGCTCGCGTGCGTCAGTTGCCCCTCGTGAATGATCAGCCCTGCGTCCACGTCGCCGGACTTTACCTTTCCCATGATATCTTGGAAGTAAGTGTTGACCGGCTCAAAAGGACGGCCGTCCATATATATAAGGAACGCGAGGTAGGCGGTGGTCATCTTGCCGGGGATCGCGATGCGCTTGCCTTCAAGCGACGCGGGATCGATCGGGGTCGTGGCAACGATCATCGGCCCGTACTGGTCGCCAACGCTTGCGCCGTGAGCGAGCAGCGCATATTTGTCTTGCACATAAGCGTATGCATGGAGCGAAATCGCGGTGGTGTCGAGCTTACCCTCGCGCGCCCACTCGTTCAGAGTTTGAATATCGCGCAGAACGTGCTCAAATTTGAGTCCTTCGGCGTCGATCTTATCCTTGGCCAATCCGTAAAACATAAACGCGTCATCGCTATCGGGGCTGTGTCCAAGGGTAAGGGATCTTGCCATAAGTTTGTTCTCCCGTGCGGGGCTGCCGCAAACGATTTCGATTGTACCAGCTTTGCACGAACTCGATCAATACGCGCATTCACATCTGGCTTGCAGCAATGACCAGCAATGGCGTTCGTCTCCGATCCTGGTATAGCGCCGACGGGCGCGGCCATGCGCCGCAAACGGACAGTGTCCGCGCCGACGCCGCCTTGTCCGGCCCCCCCGGCGAACGTGCTCGCAGACGCCGGCTTCCGCCGCGCCGCGTGCCGATCGACACGCGAATCGAAGCACGCCGCGACTGGATCCGGGAGGCGATAGAGCGGATTGCTACGGAAATCGGAATGGAGCGGGGGGTTACGGAGATGGGCGGCTGGAATATCGGGATCTAGGCGAGGAGCGGTGTCGGTGGAGCGTAGGGAGTACTGGATTTGAATACCTCACAAGATTCACCAGTCACTTTGTGAGCATCTCTACATTGTGCTTGTTTTCGCCTCCAGAACCTTAGGTGCTCGCTTCCCGTGACCGTTGCGCCGGGCGGCACGGGGTACTTCTGTGGTACAAGTCTCGCGTTTACTGCAAATGGATAGCCGTGGTTCCGCCCATCGACGTCCACGCGCCCGAGGCGAGTGCTTCCATTTTGAATCTCGCTTATATATTCCCAAATATATTTACAAAGTAAATGTTTTGATGTAACATATACATGTAAATGTAAACATTCTGTGAGGCAAAATCCATGGGGTTCTAAGAAACTTACGAGAAGGCGTTGCGCCGCCCTCACTGGGGCGGTGCCATAGGATCCTTTAAAGACGCGGGGAACGAGGATGACCTGCGAAGGTCGGCCGGTAAAATCGAGTCGGCGGTCGCGCACGACATGAACACGAACTCAGGCGACTGGCGTACACCGGTAGTCGAGCAGCTATGTGAGCTTATCGATGGGATGATGGATAGGCCGGAACTATACTTTGGCTTATCGACGCGCGAGAGTATTCGTGAGAGCCTTGACGGTCTCGAAGCCGCCTGCTTGCCGGTAAAGAATGAGGATTGTTTGAAAAGGTTCCTCGACGCCGCTTATGTTCGCCTCGATAAACTTGTCGAGCTGGGTTCGGCGGCCCTGACTTCGCATGACGTCGCACGAGAGATCGTTGTGGCGTACATGGAGAATACTGCACGCGACGTTTTCCAATGCGCAGTGGCGGTGAAAGATCAACACAACCGTGGTGGAGAGCCTGCAGGCGAGATGCTCAACAGAGCCCTCTCATACGTGCATTTTAGCGACCTCGCGGAACAGGTGCGCCGGTTCAGGCAAGATTCGTAAGCCGCCCTCACAGCGAGTATCCGTGCGCGATCTTCTAAATAGATTTATAAAGGAAAGTTATTATGCCAAAAAGCATTTCGCCGATAGAACTTGGAAAGCGAATTGCCGCCGCACGCAAAGAGAGGAACGTGTCTCAAGAGGATGCGGCGAAGCACTTGGGCGTGTCCCGGCCAACGTACATTGCCATCGAAAGGGGAAGTCGCGCCGCGAAGGCCGAGGAGATCATCTCGTTGGCGGCCTATTTTGGCAAGTCGGTCAACGATTTGGTTTCGCCAAGATCAACGATCACGGAATTTGCGCCGCAGTTTCGAGTGACGCAAAGCGCGACGGCAGAACCAATCGTCATTGACGAGGCCGTGGGTGCTTTTAAGCAGGCGTGCAACGATTATCTCTGGCTAGAGCATGCTCTCAATGCTCCGATGCCCAAGCGGGTTGACATAGACGAATACCCGATTTCAAACGTTGCCCCAGCAGTAATCGCCGAGGATATTGCCCAGATGGAACGATCGCGGCTTAACCTGGGAATGGGGCCGATTGCTGACCTCGCCGGCACGTTAGAGGCCGAGGCAGGCATTCGGGTCTTCGCGCTGCCGGTCGAGGAATTTCGCGTCGCTGGAATGTTCGTTTTCAACGATCAGCTTGGGGGATGCATTATGGTCAACGGCAGTCATCCCGTAACCCGTCAGGCATGGTCTCTGGCGCACGAGTACGCTCACTATTTGACCAATCGCTATCACAATGAGGTGACCGTGCTCATAGAGTATGAGCGAAAACCCAAGGCGGAGCAGTTCGCCGATCACTTCGCAGCAAGTTTCCTCATGCCTGCTCCTGGCATTCGAAGACGATTCAATTCGATAGTCCAGAGCAGGAAGGACTTTTCGGTTGCCGATCTTTGCGTGATGGCTGACCAGTACGCAGTCTCGGTTGAAGCGATGGCACGCCGTCTTGAGCGTCTTGGGTGCTTGCCGCAGGGAACGTGGCAAACGTTGGAAGATCGATCAGTTAGCGGCAAGAGGGCGCGCAAGGAGATCGGCCTGGATTCGCGCCCGCCGAGGCGGGTAATCTTGCCAAGGCGATATGTAAGGTTGGCTGTCCAGGCATTTGATGAGGAACTGATCACCGAAACTCAGCTGGCTCGTTTCCTTCGCTGTAGTCGCGTGGAGGCCCGCGAAATCGCGGATGCTGCATCGGTCACTGAGGAAATCAATGTTAACGCTGGCGGAACGTACCAGTTGTCGTTGACCTTTGGCGACTCAATCGGTCCCACGAGAGATGATAAGGAGGCGGCGTAATGCAATCGCCGCTTATCTGGGATGCGTGCAGCCTCCTTAACCTTGCTGCGACAAACCGAGAGATCGAGATCCTATCCAGCATGGGACGACAGTCGTACGTGCCCGAAAAGGTGCTGCGCGATGAAGTTCTTTATCTGCGACCTTTTGAGCAACGCGACAAGGACGAACTCGAGCTGATCGACCCGCAGCCACTTGTTGTCGCCGGCGTTCTGACACCGCTCGTGCTGTCTTCTGAGGAGTATGAACTCTACGTCGACTTTGCGAGCCAAGTCGATGACGGGGAAGCCCAATGCCTGGCAATCGCGGCAAGCCGGAGTTATTGCCTTGCGAGTGACGACGGAGCAGCGTTACGTGTTGCCCGAGAATGGACACCGGCTATTTCCGTAATTACGACGCCGGAATGGCTGCAAACATGGCTCAACTCGACTCCAAATGTCGATTGCCGAGTTGTCGTGCAAATGGTAACCAAACGAGCAAAGTTTCGTCCCCGGCGCACGAGCGCCTTGCTGTCCTGGTGGCAAAGCTGTCTCGAATAGTCTTCGACGAGGTGGAGAGGCGAAGTGCCGTGCTTGCAATTATCTATCGCCAACAGATTTGCGCCCCGTGGCGTTAAAGCCGCCCTCCCCGTGCCGCCGTGCCGCCGCGCGCCGTAATAACACCGGCGAACAGAGCCACTAGGCGTTGGAAGGATTGTTGAGCCGCGATTTTGTCGACGTTGGCCCTGCTCGACGCGACATTTGCTTGGGCCGCGCGTACGTTTGCCTCGCAGGATTCGATGTTAGCCAGAGCCGAGTGGACATCCGCCTGGCTTGATTTGATTCCGATCGCGAACGCCAAAACGTTCGATTCCGCCGACCGGACGGCCTGCTCACGGGCATGGCCGTCGTCTCTTGCAGCGCTTAGCCCAGCTTGGACCGCTTGGATGTTAGCGCGGCGTGTGTCATAGGCCGTCTGCCGCTCAGCCATTTTTCTGATGTCCATTCCGAGCCCGTCCATGGGCACTAATATGACAACGTACGCAGACGCATCGTTCAGGTGTCTCGCGGCAACGACGCCTCTACAACCGTACTATCCTTTACAATCGTTCAAAAGGGGGCTTCCATCCTTGATGTCGAAGTTGCCCTGCAAGAGAGCTCTATGCGCACTGGAATGTTTGTTACGAGCGGCGTGAAGGCAGAGAGGCGACATTCATGGACGGTGCTCTTTGGAGTGAACCCCTGAACTGAGACAGACAGTTAAGGTGCGGTCCTCTTGTACTTGCTGACAGACATCTCAAACTCGGCTGGCGGCATGTAGCCAAGAGCCGAATGGAGGCGCTTCTTGTTGTAGACCTCTTCGAGAAA
>JARLGU010000033.1 GCA_031292625.1 Capsulimonadaceae bacterium
AATACCGCAAAACTTGTCTTTGGCGCCGACTTACAGTAATCGCATCGCCGACGAAGCACGCTAAACAAACACTTTAGGCCGCGCGTTGAGCGAGGCCAACAACACGTCAAGACATCTCGCCCACTGCTGGAGGATTACGGTAATATTCTCTGCTTGCGAATGCCATATTCGTGTGGTAAAATAGGTCGATTTTGTTTCCGCGCGGGCGCGGCGCTTACGGTCTCTAGAGGGGACCTTAAAGCGGACAAATATCGAAGGAGAAATCATGGAAGCCACAACCCCAACCGTCACAGGGTCAATCGAGGAAGCCAGCCATGGCCCGTCCGTCGATTTCATCCAAGCTATCTCGGAGTTTCTTGACACCGATCCTACGGATCTCCTTGTTGAACTCGGATATTACGAGCCCGCGCCGGTGGCCGAAACCGAGTGCGAACCGCTCAGCGCACGCTAATCAGTCGCCTCCCCAACGTCGATTTGCAATGAGCAAATCTTTCTTTACGATCTTCGCAAGGCCGGATCGCATGCGCGGTTCGGCCTTCGCATCATATCAAGGAGCGCAAAATTTCACGTAAAAGCAAGCTAGCGAATTACTCGCGGCCGTAGCAGTTGCGTTGCAGGTTTTGCTATAATCTATCCATGAAACCGCAGATGCCCGTTTTGGGCGCATTCTTAGCTCTGTCACTCGTCTCCCTTCCGGCCGTCGCCGACGCTCCTCAGTCCTCGCAGGCCTCGCAACCGGCATCCGGGGCCGCGGCTACGGATCCCCGCGTCGTGTACAACAAGGCCATCGACGATTACAAGGCATCGCGCTTCTCGGACGCTATGGCCGGCCTACAACAGTACCTGGCCATGAAACCATCCGACGCCACGGCGCGCGGTCTGCTGGGCTACCTCGAGCTGCGCGCCGGACACGACGACGAGGCGCTTTCGGATTTGCAGGCTACCGTCAAACTCGACCCCGCCAACTACGCTGCGCGCAACAACCTTGGCAATGCCCTTCTCCGTAAGCAGCTCTATTCTCAGGCTGTTGTTCAGTTCAAAGCCGTCCTGCAAAAGAAACCCGATGATGCCACCGCGCAAAGCAACCTCGCAAGCGCGTACGCGCAGGCAGGACAATATTCCGAGGCGGCTGCGCTTTACTCCAAGATCGTCGTCTCGCCGGATGTAACCCCAGCCGCCTGGAAGAACTACGGCTTTACGCAAGCTAAGCTAGGAAACCTTACCGGCGCCGCCAGCGCCTACCGCCAGGTCACCACAATGGCACCGGACGATGTCGCCGCATGGACGGGGCTCGGCCTCTATTCGCTTAAGGCAGGCAACTACAAGGAAGCGGCCGACGCGCTCGCAAAGGCGATCTCGCTCGGACCGACTGACATTTATCAGGTCCGCTTCGCTTACGGCGAAAGCCTTGCTTACCTTGGACGCAAAGAAGCTGCCGCGAAGCAGTTCCGCGCGGCCTCGCAGGTCAAACCCGCCGAATATGCGCCTTACTACAATGTCGCCGTCATCGAAGGTCAGCTGAATCAGTTTAGCGCCGCGGAAATTGACTACAAGCAAGCCCTGGAAATTAAGCCGGGCGATCCGCAGGCATTGACCGGCCTCGCCTTGATCGAAGCCAAGCAAGACAAGCCGGAGAACGCAATCCCCGCCGTTGAGGCCGCCCTTAAGGCGAATCCAAAGTCCATCGACCTGCATCGAGCGGACGCCGCTCTTTACGCAAAGCAAGGAAACTCGGACCAGGCGATTGTGCATTACAAGATCGTCATCGCCGCCAATCCGAATGACGCCGCGTCTCGCTTCGCGCTCGCCAACCTTTACGAGGACCAAAACAAGTACGCCGACGCGGCGGCCGAGTACGACCTCCTCGTCCTGAAGGATCCGCACAACGATCAGTATCAGAGCGCTCGCGGATTGGCTCACGAGGGATTAGGCGCTCACCAAACGGCGCTCGCCGCCTTCAAGGCCGCCGCCGCCGCCAACCCCAACAATGCGATCGCATGGAATAACATGGGCGTCATTTACGAGAAGCTTGGCAATCGCAAGGATGCCATCGCAAGTTACCAAAAGGCGCTAAAGGTCAACCCGCAGCTTGCGGAAGCGAAGGCGAACTTGGCGCGCTACAACACGCCAGCGTCAAGCACCTCCACAACCGACACGGGGAGCTCATCGCGATGATCAAGGTCCGCCGCATCGGCGTCGTCGCCAACTCCGACAAGCCGATCGCACTGGAATATGCCAGAACGGCGGTTTTGTATCTTGCATCGCGCGTTGACAAACTGCTCTTGCAAGCTGAAATCGCGGCCAGTTCAGGAAACCCTGAACTGGCCGCGGATGTTGACGACGTTTGCGATGCGGATGTGGTCCTCATTTTCGGCGGCGACGGAACCATGCTGCGCGCCGCTCGCGCTTGCGTCCCGCGCAATGCTCCAATGCTCGGAATCAATGTCGGACGCTTTGGGTTCCTCAACGACGTCGCGCCCGAGAATCTCATCCAGGTGCTCGACCGCCTTCTCTTGGGCCAGTATCAGATTTCCGAGCGGCTAACGCTCGAGTGCATCATTAAGCGGGGCGACCAGATTGTCGGATCGGATACGGCGCTCAACGAAATCGTTATCGCGCACGGCAAGCTCGCCCGCGTACTCCACTTGAGGATTAACCTCAACAACGCCTTTCTCACCCACTACACGGCGGACGGCGTGATGGTCGCCACGCCGACGGGCTCGACAGCCTACTCGCTGAGCGCGGGAGGGCCGCTGGTCCATCCGTCGATCAAGACAATGCTGCTTACGCCGATTTGCCCGCACACGCTCATCAACCGCGCCCTCCTTGTCCCCGAGCAGCACGAAATCACGATCTCAGTAGACGTTAGCGACGGCGACAACATCCAGGCCACAGTGGACGGTCAGCGCGGGCTTCCAATGGACAAGAACGATGTTGCGATAATCCGCCGCTGCCCGACGCCTGCCCGCCTCGTCACGCATGTCGGCGGCGCTTTGTTCTACGAGAAGCTGCAAACAAAGCTTCACTGGGGCGAAGCGTAGCCCCACGCGAGACTGGAACCGCAAGGTCCCGGCTTCCGCTTATCCTGCGCGGCGATGCAAGAGGTCGCTCCATGGGATACAATTTCTGGGTAACCTTCGTGACGGTACAACACTTCGCACGGGACAATCATGCTACAAGAGCTGCACATACGCAACTTCGCGCTGATCGAACGAGTCGACCTTCACTTCGGCCAAGCCCTTAATCTGCTGACTGGAGAGACTGGCGCGGGCAAAAGCATCGTCATCGACGCGCTTGGGATCGCCCTCGGCGAACGCGCTTCCAGCGATATCATCCGTACGGGGCAAGAGCGCGCGATTGTCGAGGCCGTCTTCGACCTCGCCGATGCTCCAGACGAGACGCGCCGCAAACTCGCCGAGGCCGGGATCGACGACGAGGATGGCGATGGCCTGCTCTACGTCGCGCGCGAAATCACGCGCGCCGGCAAATCGCTGTGCCGCATCAACGGCCGCCTCTGTCCCGTCGCCACATTGCGCGAAATCTGCGATCTTCTGGTCGACATCCACGGCCAGCACGAACACCAATCGCTCTTGGTCGCCGACAAGCATATCGATATCCTAGACGGCTGGCTCGGACAACCCGCCCTTGAGCCGCGCGACGCCATCGCGAATGGCTACGAAGAGCTTCTAAGATTACGCCGCGAGCTTGAAGATCTGCGCAAAGATGCCAGAGAAAGAGCGCGCAACCTCGATCTCTATCGATACCAGCAGACCGAGATCGCCGAAGCCGATTTGAAACCGGGCGAGGAAGAAGAATTTGAAGCCGAGAAGCTGCGCCTCGCAAATGCCGAAAAGCTAGCGTCCGCCAGCGGCCATGCGTACGATGTTCTCGCGGACTCCGTCGTGGACGGCCTCTCCGTCGCCGCCGCCGAAATCGAACGCGCCGCGGTCATTGACCCGACTCTTGCGCCGGTTGCCGAGCAACTCGGGGAAGCAATCGGCTACGCTGACGAGGCACGCTCGCTTCTGCGCCGGTACCGGGAGAACGTGGAGTTCAATCCCGATCGCCTGGAAGAAATAGAGGAGCGCCTCAATCTATTCCATACGCTGAAGCGAAAATACGGCGACACGATCGATGATGTCATCGCATACGGAGAATCGCTGCAAGCCAAACTCTTCGGCCTGGAGGACCAGGAAGGCCGCGAAGCCGAGCTTACGAGCGCGATCGCAAAGCGCGAGAACTCTCTTGCGCAGATCGCGAGCCGACTTTCGGAGACGCGACGCGACGCGGGCACACGCTACGCCAACGCGATTGTCGCCGAACTGTCCGATTTGGGCATGGCCGCAACCCGGTTCGAGGTCAGCATTGCCGCCAATCCGCTCTCACGTACGGGAACAGACCGCATCGAGTTCCTGCTATCGCCGAACCCCGGCGAGCCGATGCGCCCGCTCGCCAAGATCGCTTCGGGCGGCGAGACGTCGCGGATCATGCTTGCCATCAAATCGGTTCTCTCGCGAGCCATCCAGGTGCCGACGCTGATTTTTGACGAAATCGACGTGGGCGTCGGAGGACGGACAGCCAAGGTGATCGGCGAGAAGCTCGTCGCTCTCGCAAATACGGCGCAGGTTCTCTGCATCACTCACCTGCCGCAGATCGCATCGATGCCGGCGTCCGCACACTTTTCCATCGAAAAGCAATCGAGCGGCGATACGACGCTCGTCACGGTGCATAATCTCGATGAAGAACAGCGAGTAGGCGAAATCACGCGGATGCTCGGCGGCATGCCTGAACAGCAAACCGTCGTCGAACACGCAAGGCAGATGCTTCGCAGAGCATGATGACACGTCTGTTTGCGATTAGCTAACAAAAAAACTCAGGGAAATAGATCGCAATGTTCAAACGGGATGTCACTCTTGCACAGGAGTATCTTGGGTTCATGCTCCTGAACCTATTCGACCTCTTCCTTACAGGATTCATATTCAAGAACTATGGGCAGGAAGCAAACGGCGTCGCCCTCTTTGTGCTGCACCATTTTGGTCTTCGGGGATTCGCGCTTTTCAAGTTTATAATGGTCGCGTTCATCATCTTGATCTGCGAAGTGATCAGCCTCCAAAACGTGAGCCGCGCGCGTCAATTGATACTGGGCGCCTCCGTGCTCTATTTGGCGGTCGTCATGTACGAAATCTATCTCGTATTCATGTTCATCTATAAGCCGCTTCCAATGCCCAAGCCGGTCGCCATGGAAATGTTGCGCCATTTTGCCGGCGCGACGGGTTCCCTTTTTATTAAATAGAGAGCGCCCGATGCCGCCACAACCTTCATCGCCAAAGTTTTGCCCTCGCTGTGGCGCTTTCTACAGAGATCTTCAGTCGTCCACATGCCCACAATGCTTCGGCCGCCTCGAAGCGCGCGACGGCGAACCAGATACGTCACCGTTGCAGAACGATACGCAGGCGGACGCGGAACATCGTGCGCTTGACGATGAACGATACCGTGAGCAAGCATTTGGCGGATGCGCGGCGCTCATGGCAATCGCCCTCGTCACGCTCGTCGCAGCCGTACTTATCGTCAGCATTGGCAGGCATCGCACCCTCCCGACCGGCGCGCCGCCACTTGCGGCCATATCAACCGCCAAGCCCGTCGTGCCGGCCGAACTGGCCGGGCAGCCCCGCCGGAGCCTCACCGCAATACGCCAGGATCCCGCCATGGCGACGGCGACGATTGTTCGAGGCATTTACTCGGGAGCGCTGACCGTGATTGCCGCTCCGGACGATCTTCCCGGCGCGGAGCGCGACGCGTTCCGAATCTACGCCGCCATGGAGGGCAGCGCGATGCCCCACTCGACCGTAAAGCGAGAGGTGCACGCCCGCAGAGCCGCATACATCGTCTACGCGCCTAATGCAGGGCTCGCGGATCGAGCCGTCGCCGAGCTCATGGCAAGTCCAGCGCGGCGCAGTCGTTAGTGAGGCTCCGCCAGGAACGCGCGATACGTCGACGCCCATCCGAAGTTCCCAATGTCGTTGGGCTGCCCATCACGCGTGAGTAGAGAGTTTGGCTCCTTCTCGCCGCGGCTCCAGATCCAGGCGATCACCGAAGATTGCTCAGTCGCCTTCGCAGCCGCCAAAAACGGCGCGGGATCCATAACGTTAACGTTGTTATGCGGCCCAATCTCGCCGAACACAACGGGCAGGCGGGAGGAGCGAAGCTTACGCAGGCGCGGCTCGATTGTGGCGGGCTTGCCAAGCCATTGCTCGTAGATGTGCACATCAAAGACGATATCGCCGCGCTTGCTCGTCAGTGCGGCCCCCTGTCGCTCAATAACCGTCTCGTCCTGTCCCCAGGATGCCCCTGGCACGACGATGATGCCGTCCCACCCGGCGCCCCGCAGGTTATCCGCCATGTCCCCCGTATCGCTGAGCCAGCGCGCGTCGACGCCGGTGGACGCGCGCCCGCTGAAAGGCTCATTCCACAGCTCAATCCAGACGTTGCGCTGCCCTTGAAACTGCTTTACCCAATCCTGCATCCGCTTCTTATAGTCCGAATAATACGCGACGCTCGATGGCGTCGCGCCGCTGAAGACGGTATTTCGCGTCCCATCCCACCCAAAGGGGCACAATATCGTCACCATGCCGTTCGCGGTGTTCTTCGAGACAACGTCCTGGAGCGAATGCAGCCAGTTGCCGTTCGCTTCATCGTGAAACGCCGTACGAGGTTCAAGCGGCGCATCGCGAAGGTTGCCGACAAACTCGCGGACGATGCCGATACCTGGCCACGTCCGCATCTCGGACGAGTCTCCGCCAAAAACGTGCATCGCGTTGACTCCGCGCAACGTCACGGCGCTTCCGTCGCGCTGCAACACACCGTTACGAACGTGGAATTCCCCTGCCGGCGTAGCGCTGGCGACGGACAACAGCAGCAGCCCCGCAGCGCTGCAGATAAGAAGATATTGGGAACGCTTCAATATATTTCGCATACTAATCTCCGTCCTGCGCGGTCCAGTAACCGCAAGGCGTCGCGGTCGTTGCGACGCATGCGGTAAGTCCGCCCCCGGTTCCAATCGTCTGCTCGGGCCGGAACCACTTGACATGCCCGTCGACAAATGCGTAATTGAACCCGCCCGAATGCAGCGGCGCGTTCTGCGCGGCAGCTGCGATCTGGTCAGCTGGACCGCTCGACACGACCACGCCCATATTGTTGCAGTAGTTGTTGCTCGCCGGCTTCTCGACCAGCATAATCGTAGCGGCCGGAGAGGAAAACAGCGACTGCGCCTTACCCTGGACAATGAGCGTCGAGCCGCCTCCCGCCGGGTACGCTAAGCCGCCGCTGAAGCCGTCGGAGTACGAGCCCTTTTGCCAGGCGCACGACGAACCGGGAGCGTGAATACAGACCCCGTTTGGAATGTAGGTTCGCGGCGAGGCATATGTGCCGACACTCCCTGAGACGGTGTCGTCAGGGCACTGGAAAACCATCGGGGTCAACGGCGCTGCCCCCGACGCCGGGTTGACCATTCGGATCGTCGTATAGCTCGTCAAACGCGCATCCCAGGTAAAGATCGCGTTTACCGACGCAGTACTGAGGTCGTAGCTTGCGATAATTGGGAACACATCGTCGCTGTCTTGCGCATATTGCAACATCGCGAGACTCAGTTGCTTTTCGTTGGAAGCGCACGTTGTTTGGCGCGCCTTTTCGCGAGCCGTCGCGAACACAGGAAACAATATTGCGGCTAACATCGCAATTATAGCGATCACGACGAGCAGTTCAATTAATGTAAATCCTATTCGTTTCATAACAACCTCCTCGACTATTTTCCGCGTAGATACCGATCGTGGCTACTTATGTCGCTCCTGCGAGCGTCCAAGCGTCGCGGCTTACGTTGTATCCCCAATCCGCAGAGAAACCGGCAGGGTGACCGTCCGTGCTTCACGAGGCCCGGCGTCCCGAATCCGGTTGACAAGCAACTCAATTCCCGCCGCACAAAATGGCGCGATTGGCGTAACCACACTCGTCAACGACCGCACGAGGTACTGTCCCTCCTCGATTCCATCGAATCCGGCGATCGCCAGATCATCCGGCACACGCAGTCCCGCGCGTCCAGCCCCGCAATAGGCTCCAATCGCTACGGTGTCATTGTGGCAAACGATCGCGTCGGGACGCACGTCGTCCGGTTCAAGCGCCAGGCGCTCTGCCGTCCTCAGACCGGCTTCGCGCGTTTCTTCCTCGGGAAACGTACGCACGAAGCGGACGGGCAGTCCGGCGCGCTCGCAAACGTCCACATACGCAATGTAGCGAGGCTCGTACAAGCGCGCAAGGTTTGCGTCGAACGGCGACACGTAAGCGATTCGCCGGTAACCTCGCTCAACCAGGTGCTCGACAAGCTGCCGTGCACCGTCGGCCAGATCGAACACGACACAATCATACTGAGGCGATGGAGCGTTGCCCAGATAAACCACGGGAACTCGCGACGCCTGCGGTCCTAGAATATCCTCCGCCGAGACGCCCCGAATGGAATAGATCAGCACGCCGTCGAACTGCCAGCCGCGCAGCTTATGGACAACCGTATCCCCAGGGTTCTCGCCAAATGGCGCGGCGTCCAGCAGCGCCTGATACCCGGCTTTGTGAGCACTGACTTCGGCGGCATCCATGACATCCGCAAAGAATGCATTCCTTAAGCTGGGAACAATCAAGCCGATCGTATTGGTCCGGCGGGTACTCAGGCTTCGGGCGAAGAGATTCGGCTCGTAGCCTAATTCCTGTGCGACGCGACGGATCCGCTGCCGCGTCTCGACACCGATGCGGGCGTTCGTTCGATCGTTGAGCACGAGCGACGCCGTTCCCCGAGACACTCCCGCCTTGCTTGCAACCTCATCGAGCGTGATTCTCAAGATCTTCGCTCCAGTCCTTGGTAACGCGTTGATTTCATCAATGACGTCTAGTGAAATGCACGCTTTACCATCGTACCACGCGTCTCGCTTCCTGTCAAGACGGAATCTTTTCGTAATCCAAATGCGATCGGCTAAAAAAGCTAAGGCGAGGCCCCGTGGCCCCGCCTGCGTCAATCGTGCATGCTGAAAATTCGCCGAAACCCGTCAATCAAAACTCAGGAATCGGGTAGCCCTTTTCCGGGAGCTCGTGCGACGCGCTCGCCAACCCAAGGTCGAATCTCGGATCGTCCTCGCGAACGAAGACCAGGAGGTAATACGACGCGACAAATTCCTCGTCGCGGCTGCCCTTTCCGTTTTCGGTCCGGCCCTCCGATGAGTTCGCCTCGGCCTCGTAAGTCGCCAGTTTGCGCCATGCATCCGGCGTCACCGTGAGGAGCTTCCACCCCTGTTCGGCATGCTGATCGAGACTGGCCTGCATGCCTTCATAGTCAACCACCACCGTCTTATACTTGCTCATCATCATGGCAATCTCCACGAACGCCCACGAAGCTCATGTGCCCCGATCTGGTTAGTATACCCGGATCGTGAACAACCGCTTATTCCGTCCTCGCCAGCGAAAATCTAGGCGGCAGGCCTTGAATAGACGGCCGAAGCGCGCGTCATTTGCCCGGAAAGCGGATCGCCGCCAAAAGCGCGTCTCTGTTCTCGCGCCAGGCCTTATCGACACTCTCCCTGGGGAGCTCAAGGGTGACGCACGAGATGCCGCGAGCATGGTTCAAGTAGCTGCCAAGCGACCCAGGCGTCGGGTAGCCTACATCGTTCGTAAACGCATAGTGATTTTCGCGCTGCATTGCCAGAGCGATCGACTTGCCATCCGCGCCTGACCAAACCAGCGTATGCAAGGGCCAGTGCACGCTGACAACCTTCGACGGATGCGTACGGTCCAGCAACTCGACAAAGCCGCGCGCCTCCGGTTCCGACAGCGCCATCGCGCCGGTCGATAGCCGCACGCCCTTCCGGCGGGGCGCCCAATCGTACGGAAAATTGCGGTTCAGATCCACCCCATGCGCATTCGCCCGCGTCCCGGCGGCGCAGCCGTCAGGATTAACGCGCGGTACGAAAACGACCGTGTAGCCGTCCAGTTCGGCGGGGTTCGCGATGAGGTAGGCCAGCAACTTTTCTACCACGCCCGGCGCGCTTGTTTCGTTGCCGTGGATTCCCCCGCCGATCAGCGTCACGTTGGGACCGGAACCGAGAATTGTCGCAACCAAGGGACGCCCCAAGACCGAATGTCCGTAGACGATCTGCTGAGGGACCGCAGGCGGCACGGCAACGTCGTCCGAGTCCGCGAACGACGCGAAAGCGGCGATCAGCACAAGCGGCATCAACAAATGAAGGTAGGGCGCAGGTAACCTCATTGAACTTGTTGTACCCTCCTGCGTCTCCCAAATAGCGTCGCCGGTAGCCCCGGGCGGCGCTGTAAGCGTCAAAGCCCCCTTCATTTATCGAGTATAATTGAACGTATGAATGCCATGGCGCATTGCTTTTGTTAGGAACAGCGGCATATGACTAAAATCATCTCCCTCCTCTGTCTTCTCGTTCTCTTTCCGGCACTCCCTATGTCACCGGCCAAGGCCGCCAAAGCCCCTCAAGCGGACGTCGTGGTCTATAAGGCCAACCCTGGAGGCATTATTGCTGCGGTAGCGGCTGCCGAGTCGGGATCCAGCGTGATCTTGTTGGAGCCGACTGCGTACGTCGGAGGCATCATGGCCCAAGGAGGGCTTTGCGCCAGCGATGTCGGCAATTCGTCGACGATTGGCGGCTGGAGCCAGGAGTTCTTTCGTGAAGCCGCAGACTACTACCGCACGACATATGGCGCAGACTCGCCTCAATACAGGGATTGCATCATTGGAACGTTTGCGGGAGGACACCTTGAACCCAAGGTTGCCGAGATGCTCTTTGAGAAGCTCCTCGCAAATCACCCAACCATTCAAGTAATTCGCAAGGCCGTCATCACGGGCGTAAAGATGAAGCAAAACCGGATCGAGACGGCAACATGCGCGATCGATGGCAAATACGAGACGATCAGCGGCAAGGTTTATATCGACGCAAGCTACACGGGAGATTTAATGGCGCTCGCCAAGGCGCCATTTTGCATTGGTTCGGAAAGTGTCAAGGAATACGGAGAAACGCTCGGCCGATCCGCGGCAAGTCCGGCAATACAGGCATTTAACTACCGCGTGACGCTCGCGAAGACGCCGACCGAAACCGTTCCCGTCCCGCGCCCGGACTCGTACGATCCAGCCGCGTACAGCTCGGTGCTACAAAGGCTTCTAAGCAAAACGCCGCCAAGCCTTTCCGCGGTATTCTTCGACCAGCCATACTGGGGCCTGCCCAATAACAAGCAAGATACCAATATCGGCGACCTTCCCGGCAAAAGTTGGGACTATCCTCTCGCGGACGCAAATACCCGGCTGGAAATCGAAAAGACACACCGCAATTGGCTTCTCGGCATGCTCTATTTCGTGCAAAACGATCCGGCCGTCCCTCAGAGCGTCCGCGATGAGGCGAATCAGTGGGGCTTGCCCAAGGATGAATTCGTCGACAACGGTAATTTCCCCCGCGAGATTTACATCCGCGAAGCGCGCCGGCTTCAGGGCGCGTACCTCATGAAGCAGAGCGACATTGAAGACGACCGCTTCAAACCCGACACCATAGCTCTTGGCAGCTACGCGATGGACTGCCACTCGACGGAAGCACAGTACACGAAGGACGCTGGAAACGGCGGGTTCTTCGTGCCGACGAAACCATACGAAATCCCGTATCGCGCCCTCGTGCCGAAACTTGAGAACTGCTCAAACCTCCTCGTTCCCGTCTGCCTTTCCTCAACGCACGTCGCGTGGGCATCGCTGCGCATGGAGCCCGTGTTCATGATGACCGGGGAAGCAGCCGGGCGAGCGGCAGCTCTGGCGGCGCTGTCGAAGACGGCCGTACAGAACATACCGGTGGAAACGCTGCAAAAACAGCTACGCGACAACAAAGGGATACTCGATGTCGCGCCAGAAGCGATTGCGGAGTTCGATTGGGCCCCCAAGCAGCCACGCGTTGGCGAAGTTGTCACATTCCGCGCGAAGAGCGTACCAGGCGCTACTCAATCGACAGTCTGGCATTGGAGTTTTAACGGAGGTCCGGCGGTTGACAGCGCCGACGAAGCGCCGCAGCACCAATTCACACTCGATAAGTCGACTCTCGTAACGTTGGTGGTCGAAGACGCTCAAGGCCGAAAATCGCTGCCCATATGCCACATTGTCCCAGTTGGAACGGGAGCGGCCACGGACTTGCAGCTCGACTCCGAGGATCGCGAAAACGTTAAGCGCGCCGCTGTTACGGCGTCTTCCGCGAAGCCGCCCTATTACGGCCGCCTGTACTACCATGACAACAACGCCCTGAAAGGCAAAGCCCATGTCACGTACGCGTTCCCCCCGGTTGCGGAGGGCACGTACGCGGTCTACATATCTTCTACGACGACGCAGCGAGCGACAGACGCCAAAGTAATCGTCGATGCCAAAGACGGCATTCATGTGCAGACCGTGGACGAAAATACGGGAGACCCATTCTTCGGTCTCATTCACGTCGGCGATTTCCTGTTCGGCGGCGGCAAGCCTCCGGTTGTTACAATCTCAAACGAGGACAGCCACGGGATTGTCGTCTTCGATATCGTCCGGTGCGTGCTTCTGCCTCCAGCGGGCGAACGCTGACGCACGCAGCCTGGAGGTTACTGCCGTCATTAGAAGGTTTGTAATAACTCTGAATGGTGTGAAGAGATTTCAAGACGGCTCATGCCGCCGGGACATTTTTTCTTGGTCGCTTCGCTCCAGGTTAATCACAGCCAGCTGCTTGCGACAAAATCGCCGTCTTCGGCGCACGAAAAACGGCCCGCCGGTTCGACAAGCTCACCGCCCCGAGAGCGCTGAAGGGCCGGTCAGAGAGCGCTCCGAATTCTTTATTCGTATTGCTCGGCTATTGCATGGAGGAGCCGTAGTAAGAGGCCATTTGATATAGTACACACCCTCATTAGAACGCCGGCAGCCATTCGCTCGCGCTGATCGCAACAAGCAGACGAACTGCGGTAACATACAGGAGAATCTTCCGCGTGCTGCCTCCCTGAGCGTTTGCGATGGGGCAAACCGCAGCGGATTACGTGATCTTTCGAAAGAAGCGTAAAATGTCAGACCAAATTACAAATGATCCACGCGTGTTTTTTGCGGCAGTTCGCACGGTTCTCGCGTGGGTCCGGACAAGCCTCGCCTTGATGGGATTTGGCTTCGTGATCGCCCGCTTTGGCCTGTTTCTTCGCGAGCTAGCAGTCGTACGCCCAAACGCGATGGGTCGCGCCGCGGAAGCCATTGGAAGCGAATGGATTGGGGCCTGTGCAATCGTTCTAGGCGCATCCATGAGCCTGATTGCGGCCTTCAGCTATGCGCGTTTCCTTCAAGAACATGGACATCAACCGGGCCTGGTCAAAGCGATGTATTCGTGGCCAGTCTTGCTCGCGTCCATCCTCGGCGTCCTCGGTCTAGGGCTAGCGTTCTTCCTGGCGACGCAGCATTAGCCGTGCGTCGTAAATGCAAATGGCCAGGCTGGAACATCCAACCCGGCCATTTGCGATAATGCGGCTGGCCGCGTTAAATCGCCTCAGCCTCATCGCGCATGGACGCTGGATCGAGCCCCTGGTCCTCGCAGAACTGGCGATAGGCAATCGGCGATATTTCGGATGGCTTTATCTCGCTTCTCCCACCCCAAAATACGTTGGAGTACGAAATGTCCAGGCCGAGTTCGCGCAAATGCTCATCGATCGCGTGTTTGTGAGCGAGAATCTGATCTTTCTCGAGCCCGTGCGCAACTCCCATAATGTTGACGCCCGCGAATTCCGGACCGCCCTCGCGCCAATAGGCATGCGTCATGATGTGATGCCGCCCAACTTCGCGCCCAGCTTCGATCTCGCGTCCCACCGGAGCCGCCCAGTGGAACAAAGCGTTGTAACGCGTTACGCGCAGATCGCCTGCGGTCGGCTTAACATGCTCCAGGAAGGTTGAGAACCGTCCGATAACGCCGCGTTCGCAAAGACGCTCCGCGACTGCCGAAAAGTCATTGAGGCTCATTTCGGCCTCCTTTGCCCGCGCTCCCCAAACATCACGCACGATTTCATCAGGCGCAAATTCGCGTTTAAGCGCAATCAGAACGCGCCACTCTGTTTCATCCAGCTTGACGATCTCAGTAAGATGCACTTCGGCGGGCTCATCAGCACGGCTGCCTGGCTCAAGGCCGCGACGGCGAAGATGACCGACGCCAAGCGCGAACACCCTTTTCGCCGGCATAATCTTATAATCGATGGCATTGATGCGCTTCTTCAGGAACTCGCAATGCTTCCGCATCGAAAATCCCTGCGGAACCTTTAGCGTCGTCCAAAGCCGGTACGCGGAGCCAGGAGTCTCCGAGTCGGTCGAACGGATGACGACGTGCCCGGTAAAAGGATCGGTCTCGAAAAGATTGGAAAACGCCTGCTCCAGATCGGCCGGCGGAACTCGCCAGGCAATCAGCGCTCCAGCGGCGAGGTTCGTCGCCATAAGCGTCTGACGGACGCGACGGATCGTCCCAGCGTCCAACATCCCGCGAATCCGATCGATCACCGTATCGACGGGTTGACCGGAAAGCTCGGCGATCTTACCGAAGGGATCGATCTGAAACCCCTGAATACGGTCTTCGGATACGCGCAGAATGGACGTATTAACTGGATCATCGATTTCGACGGGATTGGCGACTGTGCTCATGACGTCTATATTACCTGATGCGCTTGTCCGTGAGGAATGATTCTCAGATAAGGAAGCTCACAGTCGCAATATTATGGAGCAGCGTTCGCACCGGGGCGGCCTTGGCAGCCGATATGACCGTTGAGCAGTGACATCTGTCAAATCAACTCTTGACATTCCTTTTGGCGCGTGCTACACTATCGTAAACGTTTACGGCGAACAAAGTGACCATGCAGGTATCTATTAAAGACATTGCGGCACAGGCCGGGGTATCGGTGGCGACGGCATCTCGGGCGCTGAGCGATCATCCCGGTCTGGAAGTTGCGCAAAGCACGCGCGATCGCATCCGCCGCTTTGCCGTCAATCTCGGATATGAGCCCAATCGTCTCGCCAGAGGCCTTCAGGCACGCTCCACAAAAATCATCGGCGTCTTGATCGGCGACATCCGCAACCCCTATTTCGCTGGTATGCTGGAGATCGCGGAAGATCTCGCAATTACCGCCGGATACCAGGTCATTGCCGATACCACCATTCGGAGCGCTCAGCCACTCGCCAAAACCCGTTTCGACGGCTGGCCGCTTGACGGCGTGCTAATGTGGGCGACCTCCAATACGACCGCCGCCACGATCTTGCGTCGCGAACAACTGCCGACTGTCTACATGGGATACACGCGACCAGATAACGCCGATTATGTTGCGTTAGATCGCTTCGGGGGCGCTAAGGATCTTGTTAACCACCTAATTGGCCAGGGGTATCGCCGGATTGCCTACCTTACTCCCGATGCTGCAGGAGTCGCCACAATCCCAGATGACCGGCTGCTCGGATATACTCAGGCTTGCGATGAAAATGGAATCGAACCCTGGATCATTTCTCCCATGCAGCCAGGCTCGATTGGCAGCATCTCCGTCACTGGAGGTCGGCGTTCGGATGGATTTGCAGCCGGCGTCGAGCTCGCCGAATTGCCGGAGCAAGAAAGACCCGAGGCGATTTTTTGCTATAACGACGTCATAGCGCTTGGCATGCGGGAGGGCCTCCTATCCGCAGGACTGCGCATTCCCAGCGATATCGCCTTAGCCGGTTGCGATGGCATCGAAGAGGGTCTCTATCTCTCTAAACCGCTGACTTCGATTGAAACGCCAGTCGATCTGATGTGCCGAACCGCCATTCGGTTCCTCGTAGAGCGAATGACAGGTGGAGCGGATAAGCCGCCCCAGCAAATCGTCCTTCCGACCAGTCTACGCATTGGAGGCACGACATAACTGTTATTACTTTGAGAATTGGAGATATTAAGATGAGACATATCCAAGATGCATTCACTCTCATTGAGTTATTAATTGTTATCGCAATAATTGCCATATTAGCAGCGATCCTTTTTCCCGTATTCGCGACGGCTCGCGAAAAAGCCCGCCAATCGACTTGCATCAGCAACCTGAAACAGATAGGTGTGGCCTTTACTCAATACGAGCAGGATTACGATGAAATGACTCCATGCGGGTCTGTCAACAAGGCTGGTTGGGCAGGCTATATTTTCCCGTATGTAAAGAGCAACGCAGCATTTCTATGTCCGGATGATACATATGTTAATGCCAATAGCGCCTATCAAACGGAATCGTACTGCATGAACCTATGGCTAAATTGGGCTGTTCCGAGCGGCAAGCAAAACGCAGTGAGTATCGTGCAAATGACTGCACCGGCCTCGACCGTGCTTATCTGCGAAACCTATGGAGGCTTCTTTCTGCGCTCGAACCCCATTGGGGAATGGAGCTCGATGGAGTGCGATGGTCGGCTTGTACCGGGCGGCGGAGATACAACTGTTAGGGACTATCGAACCGGACTGCTTAACAATACGCCGCAGTCGTCAGCGACTGGCGAAGGCGATTGGCAGTTCACTCCAACATCGGGCGCCCATCAACAACCTGCGCACTCGGGCGGGTCTATATTCCTAGCCTGCGATGGTCACGCGAAGTGGCTTCAGGGCACAAAGGTAAGCTCGGGAAGCCCACCTGATACATCGGCAGCGGCTCAGAGTTGGGGCAAAGCCTGTGGAGTGAACTCAATGCGCGATGGCAATGACAACCCGGTAGCACTGACCTTTAGCTATCTATAGATGATCATACCGGTCAGACGGCAGACAATCACGAAATCAACTTGCATGCCGGGCTTTAGCTAATATCAGACGGTTCGAATGTCGAGCGGCTAATACCCCCCGTCGGCAGGGTGACGCATCTCATCTAAGTGACACTCATTTGAAGAATATGAAGGATACCGAGTAGATAACCAATGAGACTTTTCAAGATATTGCTTTCGCTTGCCGCGGTAACGTGCTACCTTGCGCCAACCGTCGTCGCCGCTCCACCGGCTCATCTCGATGGCCCTGCGCTTAATCGAAGCCTTCAGGCACGCTACGAAAATGGCGAGCGAACGTTTCGCATTCCTGCCAGCGTATACACCTTCCCGGTCGGCGCCGATCGCGATTTCGTGCTGAATAACTGGGCAGGCGCCTCAATCGATGCCGATGGCGTCACATTCCTGTGCAATGCGGGCGGAGTAAAGCTCAACCATTGTTCGGCCGTAACGATCAAGGGGCTGATTATTGATAACGATCCCGCGCCTCTAATGCAAGGTGTTGTCAAAGCGATCGATCCCGTCAAACGCACTCTCGATCTCACCCTGGATCCGGCCTATCAGATGCCTCCAGCCGGAGGCATCCCGCGAGATAAAGGGCGACTGATTCAGTTTTACCCGCCTGATGGAAAAGACCCTGTCCGGCAAGAAGGCGAAGTCTCGTGGCGTTACGAATCCCTGGGCGGCAACGATTATCGAATCGAGCTGCGCAACAATCGCATGTTCCGCGTCGGGGACAAACCAGACATCATTGCACCCGGCTATCGCGTGGTGGTCACGGTTGCAACAGGCTCATCGGGCTTTACATTAACCGACTGCCGGCAAACAACCCTTGCACGGGTTCATGTCTACGCGTCGTCGGGTTTTGCGATCAGTGAGCTCGGAGGCGAAGGCGGAAATGTTTACCGCGATTGCGTCGTGGGACGCAAGCCCGGCACCGATCGCTTGCTGGCAGGAAATCGCGATGCATTTCATTCCTACCGAATGCGCAAAGGACCGACGATCGAGAATTGTGACTTTTCATATACGGGCGATGACATGATCGCCATCCACGGATTTTTCGATGTGGTCGAATCTCAACCAGAACCGACCAAACTAGTGATGGCGGCTCCCTTCGGGCATGATTTCGAAGTTGGAACGACACTGCGTTTCTACGATTTCCAAACAACCCAGCCACAAGGCGAAGCAGTGATACGCTCGATGATAAAACTGGAAGGCGCCGATGTGGCGGCTCGTATCCAGCAAGTACCCATTGCGATGCATGACAAGCACTTTGCCGCGCGAGGCTTTCCAGCCGATTCCGCCGAGTTATTCGAGGTGACCTTTGACCGGCCCGTGCAAACCACTCCGTTGAGCATTGCTAGCAGTGGCGACTACTGCGGAAACGGCGCAATCATCCGCGGCAACCATCTGCACGACAACAACAGCCGTGGCGTGATCGTTAAGGCTAACGATGTGCTCATCGAAGGCAATACCATGGACCGGCTTGCTTGTTCCGCCGTAGCGATCTTTCCCGAGAGCTTCTGGCTCGAAGGCTCTTTTGCCAACCGCATGCGGATTACGAAGAATACAATAACCGACTGCGGAGAAATCTCCTATAACGATCGCTACATGGAACCGGCTCTTGGCGCGATCCAGGTATCCGACCTTTTCGGAAAGCATCTCTTCAATCCACCCACATTTAATGGCTACGCTCTTAACAGCCAAATCACCATCGAGTCCAACCGAATAGTACGCCCTGCCGTCTTCGCGATATTTCTCGCTAATGTAAACGGCGCGGTTATCGCAAACAACATCATCGAGCAACCGCATCGTCGTCGGGCATGGATCGATCACTTCGATTTAAGCGGGACGATCAAAGATGCATCTGGACCGTCTACTTTCACGGGCGATCAGATGTCCGTTTTGCAACATCCCCTGTTCGCCAGCCTTCTCTTTGGCTCAACGAATATAGCCATATCCGGCAATAAGGTTAGCTGCGATCTTCCAGGATATCGCGGTGATTGGGGCCTGGGACCATGGACCAGCAATATCGAAACATCGACGACTGCCAACCCAAAATAATACCGAGGTCAATACCATGCCAATCATCACTGCCGATACCGATCACATCTCCCCGATCGGCAACCCGGCGTTCCCTGACACCATTCGCAAACGTCTTCCGGTTGAGCGGACTTGGCTTTACCGGCCCGAGACGGACTGGTTTTACTCACACCATCCCTATCTAGCGCACTTCAATGACCGATACCACGCGATCTGGTCGAGCGGGCAGATCGATGAAGACGCCCCCGGCCAACGTATCATGCACGCCACGTCGATCGATGCCCGCGTCTGGAGCGAACCGCTCCCTCTGATCGAGGCGCCAATGGGCCACGATACGCCGCTCATCCTAACGCCCGGCGGGTTGTTCGCTCACGCAGGCGGACTGAACGTATACGCCGGCGAGTATGAGCTGGCGGCCGATGGGTTTTACGAAAATGGCAGGCGAAGAAAAGACAACTGCCCGAGACTGGATGTACGCCTACGCGCCATCACGACGACCGATGGGCAGCACTGGAGCGACCCAATCGATCAGGGCATCCGCATGCTCGCGAACATGCCGCCGTTCGCGTTGCGTTCAGGCCGTCTCATTATGCCCGGCCATACGATGTTCGCATATTCGGACAAACCGGCCGGTATTGGCGGCTGGCTTCCCGCCGGCATCTATCCGGATGCCGAGCATGGCGAAGCAGTCGACGAGAACCCAGACGGCCTCGCCGGGCGCGTAAAGTGGCCTATCGTTCCGTGCGAGGCGTCAGGCTACCAGACGGACGACGGCGTCGTGCACATGCTGCTCCGATCCGGGACGAGCAGATTGTGGGTTACAGAGAGCTTCGACAACGGAGGCACTTATTCCGCGATCCGCCCTACCCGCTTCTCCGACAACGTCTCCCGTTTCCAATTCGGCCGCCTGCCGGATGGCCGGTTCTTCTATCTCGGGACTCCCGACACGACCGGCGGCGCCCGCTGGCGTTTGGTAATCTCTCTGTCCGACGACGGGATTGCTTTCGACCGCCACTACGTTGTAGCAGACGAGCGAAACTATACAATGAGGGCGCCAGGGCTGCACAAAGGGGGCGATTACGGTTATCCTCACTTGCTTGTCCACAACGGCACGCTTCTCGTAATCGCGTCGCGTCAGAAAGAGTCGGTGGAGATCTATCGGACATCGCTCTCGGCATTCGACTAGTTCGTCTAGCCCAACTTCCGCAGTTAGCGGGGTAGAAGCCCGGTTTTTGAGCATGAAATCTTAAAAATCGGGCTAAAAGTCTACACTACATTTCGACTTGTCGTATTTGTTTTGGCAACCTCATCCTGAGCATCGTCAATAGCACTTTTTGCGCTTGGGTGGGCTCGGCGATGCAGCGCCTTCGGATTTTTCTGCCGTCTTTGGCCCTCATGACCACATCGACCATCTTGATCTGAGAAAGCTCGTCGAAGACCTGACGAGGTTCATCGCCTAATCCGCCTCGCTTGCAGAGCTGACCAAACGTCTTCCAGATCACGAACGCGAGGAAGCAAACCAAGATATGCGCCTGGACACGCTCCTTCTTCTGGTGCCAGATCGGGCGCAGTTGCAAATCGCTCTTGTGGATACGAAACGCCGTTTCCGCTTCCGTCAGCTGAATATAGGCCTTCCAAAGCTCTTCAGGCGACCAATCCGTGATGTTCGAACGAAGCAGATAGCACCCTTCCGAAAGCACGGACCACTGGCGTTGCGCCTCGACCTTCTCCCAAGACACGTTGCAACCGCCGCCATCGCGAGGTGCGACACTGACGCGAAACAAACGGGCTGCGCGGCTATTCTGACTGAGCAATGCTCCCACGCGGCGTTCGATAACCGAACTCTTCTGCGACTTTGCTGAACAAGCGGCCGCCAGCTTGACCAACCCGTCTTCGATCCGCTTCTCGAACTTGGCATGCATCGCCGCTTCTTTAAGACGCCGGTCTTCGCTCCGGCATAGGATGAAAACCTCCTCGGAGCCTTCGTCGGCACAGAGCTTGACTTCCAGCCCTTCGCGGACCCAAGTCCAATCGTTCGAGAGCAGCTCCTTCTCGTAACGCTTCAAAGAAGCCCGCGAAACGCCCAGAATATATCGGCGATCTCCTTCTTTGAGGAACGCGACATTCTTTTCCGAAACCATGCCCCGATCCATCACCCAGACACGATCGGCTTTGCCGTACCGGCCCTCCATGAGGGTAACAATCTCTTCGACGGTTGTCACATCCGTCCGGTTGCCGTCGAACACCTCATATCCGAGCGGCATACCGCAGCGGCTGACCACCAGGCCGATACAGACCTGCTTACAGTCGGGACGTTGGTCGCGCGAATAGCCCCGCTGCATCTGCTCGTTATCATCGCCGCTCCCTTCGATGAATGTTGAGGTCACATCGTAGAGAAGAAGGTCGTAAGTAAGCTCGAACAGAGTGCCGATCCGCTCCTTGAGATGCTTCTCGAAATCGGTTTTGTGCTCCAAGAGCTTATCCAGCGACCGGTACAATCGGTCGTCGTTTACTTTGTCCGCAGGCAAGCCAAGCAGTTCAGGCAAGGCCGTTCGCTCGTAGAGACAGTCGGCAATACGCAACTCGCTCGACGGATTATAGAGGCGGCAAAGCACCAGAACCAGCGCCATGCAGCGCCACGGAATCTCCTCACGACCTTCGGGGATCGTTTTCCACACAAACTCCGGCAGGCCCAGAAGGTCCATGACTTGCAGGCCAACCCACACCCCGCCGAAATCGCGGATATGCTCAACCGAGACCTTTCGCGTATCGATTTCCGCCCATTCCGGCGCAAGGTCTTCCTCGAAGAGTTGACGCTGAAATCGCCAACTGCGATCTTCGACGGCGATCTCAAAGCCCTCGCGAGCTGGCTTGCTCATGTCGCCAAGATACGCGACAACTCGTTGTCTTGGCCCTCGCTCTGTACGGTACGACTCGACAAGTTGCCAATACAAATGCTCCTTACCAGACTTCTTTTTGGGGCAGCGACGAAGGTACATGCCGCAATTATATCAGCGCAAAATAGTCAGGCGGTCTACACCGCGTGGTGTCAACAAAAATCTGACCGAAGCAAGGTGGTTGTCTCAAATAAAAACCTGACCGTAGCATCCTTGTGGATGCTGGTTAGAAATGAGGCATCCAATGAGTTTGACCGCACGCCGTGAATTGGCGTTCGCCACGTTCGCGCGCTACCGTAAAGCG
>JARLGU010000034.1 GCA_031292625.1 Capsulimonadaceae bacterium
CTTTCCAGACGAATCTTCTCGCCCTCAACGCCGCGGTCGAGGCGGCTCGCGTCGGCGAGCAAGGCCGAGGCTTCGCGGTCGTCGCCGCCGAAGTCCGCAGTCTGGCCGGACGCAGCGCTACAGCCGCCAAGGAGATCAAGGTTCTGGTCGAGCAGGCGGGCGAGAAGGTCGAGGACGGCACCGATCTGGTGAACAAGAGCGGCGCTCAGCTCGATGAGATCGTCGCCGCCGTCAACAAGGTCGCCGAGATCGTCTCCGAGATCGCCGCGGCGTCGCAGGAGCAGTCCGTGGGGATCGAGCAGGTGAACAAGGCGGTCACGCAGATGGACGAGATCACGCAGCAGAACGCCGCTCTCGTCGAGGAAGCGTCGGCGTCAAGTCAGGCGATGTCCCAGCAGTCCCAAGAACTGCAGGATCTCGTGAAGCAATTCAAAATTGACGAAACGCACGCTCAGCGCGCCGCGGCATCCCAACACCTAACAGCACAACCCGCCAAACGGGTTAATTTGCCTGCGCGGCGCCCAGGTGTCCGAACCGGCACGGGCGGCATGGAACGAAGCGGCTCATGGGCGCGAAGCGCCAACCAGCTGACCGTCATGGATGAGTTCTAGGGCTTACGACAGGTCCGAAAGGCAATGCCGGCTGCAATCTCTTATTGATCGCAGCCGGCATTGCGCTTTTGTGTGTCCCCCACGCGGCAACGCCCGCCAATAACTGGGGGAAACGAAGAACGCTTAGAAGGCTTCGCCTTCACTACGCAGACTATCGATCTCTGGAAAGAGCGTCTTCACCGCGGGCAGAGTGGAAAGCCTTAAGAACCTAACTTGAGCGCGGCGCGTCGGCCGCGTATATGCGGGATGAGGACGTCGAATGAGGACGAAACGATTCGGGGCGACATCTCGCGCATCGCCAGATACGAGCCGGCTTTCCAAATCGCATTTACGCAAGCGTCCAGCACGGCAGAAACCGCGCGTATGCGCGTACTGGCGCAATTCTCGCTGAGCGATGGGCCGGGGCGTCAAGATCATTCGCCGCATAAGTTCAGACTCTCCGTGGTACGAATAAATGCAATCTATCTATACCACATGCGCCCGTCCAACTCACCTATCTGTTTGCTCCCCTCAATGCTCCGCCTACACGGTATCGGCCCCAAGCAGCGCGATCTTACGCCGGACGTTGTCCACGGGCTCGCTGCCATCCCACGAATAAGCGAGCGCATAGTAGATCCCATTACGCCTTCCGAATTGCCTTGCAAGGATGTTAAACCTTTCTAGCGTCCCCCAGGTAAAGAGGTTCTTCCCTGATGCCCCGATCTTGCCGTTGACCTCCGGCCACTCCTGCACGTCAGGGTTTGCTCCCCCGGGAACCCATTGGATCCCGCCCAACTCCGCGATCGCGAGGAGTTGATCGAGATGCGGCAATTCGCCTGGGCCATCGAGATGGTACATTGTGTGGTCGATACGCTTGCATGTTGCCGCCAGTTCCGGGGCGACAAACTTCCTGAACGAATCGGGACCGATCATGTAGCTAAAATCGCACTGCAACACGTACGATGGCCGATCGCTGTAGACGCCCAGCCAATCGCTGTATCCTGGATTGACCGGCTGCAGAACTTCGTTTATCTCCTGGTACACTCGATGCCACAGATCGTGTTCCTCCCAAAGAAGACGCAAGACCTCGCCGGGGTTGTCATAGAGCTCCAACAATAGCCGCTCGGCCGTGACGAAACTCTGCACAATGTCCAAATTGCCGCCAAGATCCGGCATGGCGACCAGCACCTGCCCTTGCCAGCGATCCATCGCCGCCGCGCAGAACTCTTTCACTCGATCGAGCCAAACATTCCCATCCTGATATTCGATATGGATATCCTCGATGGGAATATCTGGACGCGGAGGATGAAACCAGACCCGCCCGGTGCTGTTGTCCAGAATAGCCCCGGCGAAAGCCGCTGCGACGCCGGGGCCGAAGACGTCCATATTGAAGCGCGGAAAGGAATCCCCGAGATACGTCACGTGGGACAGTTCCCAGTCAAGCCGGTCGACGAGGCCCTCCACTGGGATCGAGAGATCCGCACAAGTCGCCTGCGAAAGCACTGGCGCACTCGGGCACGGACGCCCCGGATCCCGATTATAGAGGCTGCAGCTCACCAGTGGTCTGTCCAGGGTGTAAGACCACCATTTGTCGTAATCTAACCGCAGGCGGTCCCAACGCTCCGGCGCAAAATCAATTGACATCTTTATGTGTCTCCTCAAGTCGTGGACGATCGCGCTTCTTACGCGGCGCCCTCGCCCATCCGCTCAATCTTCGCCGAGACGCTCTCCATCGATTCGACGCCGTCCCACGGGTACCACAGACCGTAGTGGATCCCGCTCCGGCGGCCGAACTGGCCGGCGATCTTATCGAATGCGTCCATCGAACCCCAACTCCACAATTTCTTGCCGGTCTCGCCAATTTTCCGGTTCACATCCGGCCAGCACTCTACAGGCGGATTTCCGTCGCCGGGCACCCACTGGATGCCGCCAAGCTCCGGGATTTGCGCCAGGTGCTCGATGTGCGGGATCTGTCCAGCGCCGTCCAGATGATAAATGGATCGATCGAGCCGCTTGCACGTTGCGGCAAGCTCGGGAGCGACGAACGTTTTGAAAGCGTCAGGACCGATCATGTAGCTAAAATCACACTGCAGAATGTACGAGGGACGTGTGCTGAAAATACCGGACCAGTCGCTGTATCCTGGGTTAGCCGGTTGCAACGCCTCATGGATCTCGCGATACACCCAATGCCACAGATCGTGCGCCTCCCACAGCAACCGATGCACTTCGTCCGGGTTGTCGTACAGTTCCAGCAATAGCCGCTCTGCGCTGACAAAGCTCTGCACGATATCCAGGTTGCCGCCAAGATCCGTCATGCCGACGAGAACCTGCCCCTGCCAGCGATCCATCGCCGCCGCACAAAACTCCTTAAGCCGTTCGAGCCAGACGTTGCCTGGCTGATAGTCGATATGGATGTCCTGAATCGGCGCGTCGGGACACGGCGGATGAAACCACACGCGCCCCGTGCTGTTGTCCAGAATTGCCCCGCCGTATGCGGCCGCGACGCCAGGGCCAAAGCAGGTCATGTTCACAATCGGATAGGCGTCGCCCAAGTAGGTCAGTCGCGACATTTCCCAGTCCATCCGGTCCACGAGATCCTCCACCGGGATCGCGAGATCCGTGCAGTTTTCCTGCGATAGAATTGGGGCGTCAGGCATCGGACGGCCTGGGTCGCGGTTAGCAATCGTACAGCTAATCGTCGGCCGGTCAAGCTCGTCAGACCACCATAGATCGGTCACCCTGCGCAGGCGATCCCAGCGCTCGGGTCCAAAATCGATTGGCATCAGCTAATATCCCACCTTGTCGTATTATTCGCGATCAGAACCATTCATCGCGGGCTATGTAGACTTCTTCGCGGGCGCGCGCGGCGTAATCGGCTCCAAAATGGCTCTCCGCTCCGGCGTCAAGCGGCCAAGCAGTTCCTCGGAATATCGATAGCCATAGCGCGTCGCTCCCCACGACGCGCCATAGCGATAGATACAGACGCGCCGCTCGCCAGAATTTGTGCGCGTGCTCGCGCCGTGCGAAATGCCGTCTACAAACAGCAGCGCGTCGCCGGCCTTCATGGTCACCTCCACCACCCCGACCAGTTCATCCATCTGGCCTTGATGGCCCGCTTGAGGATGCGGAAAGTTCGATTTGTGACTGCCCGGAACGATCATTGTGCCGCCGTCGCCTGGGCCGACATCCGTCAAGGCGAGCAGAATGTTCACCTGACCGCAACGGAACACGTTATTGGCATAGCGGTACTGCCCGCGAACCGCGCCGTGGTAACCGCCGGAATGGATCGGGAAAAAGCCGCCGCTTCGGCGAATGGACGCAAAGCATTCGTCGATAAACAATCCCTGTACGTAGGAGTCGCTCTCGCCGCAATACCGCCGCAAAAGCTCAATCCACGAGGGATGGTCGATCAGCTCCTCGAACGGTTGCCCGCCTTCGACGATATTTTGCAACTCAAGCCCGCAAGCGCCATTGTTATCGAAGCGCTGGACGTTGCCATGCCACTGGCCCCACTCCAGCGCCGGGAATTCATCGAGCGTCTGATTGAGCCTTGCGATGAGACCGGCGTCCACGGCCCTTTCCAGCAGAAGGTAGCCGCGCAAATCAAAAAGGTAATCCCGAAGTTCCGCACTCGTTGGTTCTAACATAACGTCTCCTGGCCGCATCTCGGTCATGGTGTATAATTGTTTTATCTCTTGCGGCACTTGAACTATAATAACGCTCAAATATCCATACGTAAAGGGTAATAATGCCCAACAAGGTGTAATTATGTTGCAGGAAATCAACATGCCGTCGTATACGAATATGACGTACGTTACGGACGTGCCGAGCTTGCCCGGAGCGCAGCCGCCTCGGCTCTGGCTGGCCACGATGGGGCGCTTCATATCCGCCGGAGGATTCGTTTTCGAGCAGATCGCCGCAAATGCCGCCGTGCACATCGTTGAATCCGGTTCGGGAACCATGCGCGCAAACGGAGTCGATTACGAGGTCGGGCGTGGCGACGTGTTCACATTCTTCCCGCAGAGCCACTACCGGTACTGGGACGCGCCGCAAGCGCCATGGCGCTACACTTGGTGTCTGCTCGCGGGGAAGGATGCCGTCGCCGCCCTGCAACTCGCTGGGATTACCCCGGAGAAGCCGCTCGTTCGCGGCGACTACGCCACGCTTATCGAACCGCTGTTCACTGAGGCCGCACGGATATTGCGCGCTCCCCGCACGCCGCCGGCCTTCGCAATCTCGTTCGCGTGGCGTCTTGTAGACGCTATCGAGCAGGCGCGAGAGCGTCCGGAGCCTCCAGGGGAGCGGAACATCGTCGAAACCGCTAAATCGCTGTTGGACGGCCACTTCTCGTCCAACCTTGGCGTCGGCGATCTGGCGCGCCAATTGGGCGTCAGCCGCGCGACGCTCTTCCGGAAGTTTAAGGAAGCATACGGAACCTCGCCAAAGGAGTATCTGGACAATATCCGCATCGGACGCGCCCAGCGCCTATTGCAAGAGTCCCCGGCCCCCATCCGCGAAATCGCGGCGGCCTGCGGGTACGACGACCCGCACTATTTCATTGGGGTTTACAAACGCGCGACGGGCAGAACTCCGGGCCAGGATCGAGCGGGGGGATAATGCCAAGGCGATCAGTCATCGCTAGGCGCGAGACCGGATGAAAGAACGTTGCCGCTCTCGATATCGATGAGCGCTTCGTAAGTCTGGTGCGATGAGCCGTCGAAACGGCAACACCAGGCGACGCGGCTTGCGCCGGACGCGCCGGGACCGGGAACCGCGACGACCAGCTTGCGCGGCGGAAGAGGCGTAAGGCTCTCGCCCGGCTTGCTCTTGCTCAGCGCATCCGTCGCGATGCGCATCGCCTCCTGCGCCGTCGTCAGTTCCTCGACAGACCCCGGGGGCGGCGATGAGAAATTAACGGTGAAGCTGCGGACAGCGCCCGTTGCGCCCTCGACAACAATTACAGCTTCATCGTTGCGGTACGGAACCCCGTTCCATACGCGGCGCCAGCGTACGCTCCACATCCGCGCAGCCCCCGTAGACGCTCCAGTGTCCGTCAGTTGCGGGCTCTCATCGAGTTCCGTTTTCTGCCCCGACGCGTCCCTGACCAACGTTGCGATCCGTATGATATCGTCCTGGCCCAGCGGCAGCGGCAGCGCCGCGGATTTCGTCGCCTGAACGGAACTGGGCGACGCCTCATAGCCGACAACGATCCCGCTTACGTCGGCGATCTCAAGAATTGCCCCAGTTGCCGTATCAACATGCCATAGCGGCCGCCAGTGGTGCGATTTGACTGTCGAGCGATGCAATGGCGGCGGAAGAACCTTCATCGAAACGGAAGCAGGCATACCGACGGCTTTGCAGAAATCTTTGGCGAGTTGAATGACCTGCGGTCTGCTAAGTTGTGCGGCGAAGCATGGAAGCGGGGTAAAAAGGTCTAGCGCTATGGCGGCCAACATCAGGCATCGAACCACACGAAACCGATTACGGCGTGTTGTTAACATGAGAGCCTTCTAAGCCGGTCAACCTTTGGCCAATGGATGAAACCGGGCGGAAAGTCGTACCGACTGTCCATTATAGAGCAGGGCGGAGGCGATTACGCGAAGGGTTAGGACAATCCGTCGATTAGAGGATCGCCCGGCGCCGAGTACGCCTGCAATATCTGCATCCCGCTGACGCGACGAACAGGATCGTTACACGGGCTCCAAATAAACGGCCGCCGCAACCTGAGGGATGCAACGGCCGTTTGATCGTTCGAACTCTAACGTGTTCCGCCAATGATCCGCTGGAAAATATTGAGCTTTTCCTGTGGCTTTGGCGCAGGCGTCGACTTGCTTGGTCCGGATCTTGACGGCATCGGCGATGCCTGTAGACGCCGGATGCGATCCTCCAGCGTCCGGTTGCCCGGCTGCGCCTTGAGCGCTCGCTGATAGGCGCTGATTGCGTCCGCGCTACGGAAATTATCCGCATGAATATCGCCGGACAGCACCAGCGCTTCAAAGTTCTCCGGAGCGGCCGACAGAATACGGCGGCAAGCCGCCATCGCCCGATCCCGATCCCCCCGGGCGTAAAGTGCACGAGCCTGCTCGAGGAGCTGCGCAATCGTCACCCTTGGCTTTCCAGCTCCGTCGAGCGGAGATGTCGGCGTCGGCCTTGCGGCCATCGGACCCGTTGGCGTCTGTCGTGTTGGCATGGGCCCTGTTGGAGCCGATCGGCCGACGGCCGGTCCTGGACGCGCCGCAACGTGAACGAACCCGCCGCCTGGCGCTGCGGCCGTCTGACTCGAATCGGCGGACCAGCCGGCATGCGCATGGATTGGCGCTGGGGCATCGAGATCTAACGAATCGTCGTACCGTGCACGATCGGAAGCGTTGGCCAGAGTTCGATAGGCCAGATTGATCTGAGAGAACAAGCGCTGAGCCAGCTCCTTGTCCTGTGCCCGATCAGGATGGAACTGGCGGGCGAGGTCGTGATACCGGTGTTTGATTTCAGTCGCGGTGGCCCCACGAGGAAGTCCCATCACCTCATAATAATTTCTTTTCAATCGCATTGAAGCGACTCCTGTACTACCAAAATGTATGAATAATTCATGAAAGTTCCCGATCCAGATATTGCCTTTTGCACGCCTCCCTTCCAGCAGCCATACGCCCTGTTGTATTGATTTTCCATCGACCATCGATGAAGCAGTTCGGGGCGCTGCCGCTAGCTGTTTATACTGCAGGGTACTTCGCGAGCCGGAGAGCGCAACCGATGCTGATCATAGCCACGCCCTAGAATAATAATGGATATTCGGCCCGCTAGAAAATACCCGCAATAATACGAGAACCAAACTAAACCATGACATTTAGTCCTGTAATTAAAGTATTACATATTTAGAACCTGAGATGCCATACCTGAGTAGAAGCGGATCACGATAATTCCGACAATCGCCGCCACAACCAAGAACATCAGGTTCGTCAAAACCTGCACGCTCTGATGGAGCCGCAACTGGCCTTCTTCGTCATAGACGTCAGCCACTTTGTTGAGCATCTCATCGACCTGACCAGTTTCCTCTCCCGTGTGCACCATCGAAAGAAACATTGGCGGGAAGATCTGCGTCTTCCGGAAAGCCTCCGCAAGCGGAACGCCTTCGTTCACGGACGCGACGGCCTTTCCGATTAGGGCGGCCAGATAGTTATTGCCCGAAACCCTTGCCGCAATCGTCATTCCCGCCGGCAGCAGAATGCCAGCGCTGTAAAGCGACGCCAGCGCACGGGAAAACTTCGCAATCGCCAGGATGCGAACAGTCCGCCCAAAATACGGAATGTAGGACTTGATCGCATCCACCGTAAAGGCGAATGTGCGCGATTGCATTGCGTAGCGAAACGCAACATAGAACGCCCCGCCGACCACGGCCAGTTCGATAAGCGGCCGAACGGCTGTCTCAATGTACGCCTGCGCGCCCTGCATAACCATCACGACCAGATTCGGCAGCAGAAACGACAAAACAAATGTCAGCTTCGGATAAAACGTCTCCTTCTTGACCATTTGCCGAAGCGCAAAATCCTTCTCCAGGTACTCAGCCAGGCGATTCATCATCTCGGCCAGACCGCCCGTATGCTCGGAGCTGCGGACGAACTCGATCTGGAGTTCGGTAAAAATGTGCGGATAACGCGACATGCCTTCGGAAAGCGTGCAGCCGGCCAGCACGTCGTTCTTCATCGCGCGGCAAGCCGAGCGAATAATCCCTGGCGGCGACTGCTCTTCGAGCGTTTCCAACGTCCGCTGCAAAGGCACGCCGGCATTCAGCATGGCGGCCATTTGGTGGTACCAAACCGAGAGATCCTTTAGCGATACGCCTGTGAAAACCGGGTATACAAACGACCGCAGAAACCAGTCGCCCGCCGGACGCCGGGGCGTCATAAGCAGATCTGAAGGCTTCGCCGTCGTGACGTCCGCGTTGATCGGGATCTTGCGTATCGTTCCTTGCGCGGGCGCAAATCGCATCGGATAGTAACCCATCTCGCGAACGCGCGTAGCCGCGACGCGCTCGCTCTCCGCCTCAAGCGAACCGGTCACCGTCTGCCCCGATGTGTTCTTTGCTTCGTACGTGTAGATCATCTCACACTAAGCGCCCGCCCTCTCCATCAGCTATCGAATCCGAAGCGCGTCCCACCGTGTCCTTACCAGACAAGCTTCGCAGGCAAGATGCTTGAATGACGGCCCGAAGCGCCAAAAAGTTCCGGTCAAAACCGGCCAGCCGCACTTTG
Source organism: Capsulimonadaceae bacterium (assembly GCA_031292625.1). Classification (GTDB taxonomy): domain Bacteria; phylum Armatimonadota; class Armatimonadia; order Armatimonadales; family Capsulimonadaceae; genus JARLGU01. The sequence continues at coordinate 8,837 of JARLGU010000034.1, forward strand.
TTTACGAAAATCGCCGAGTGAACATCCTTCATTCGCCAGCGCAGCGGCCAGAGCCGTCGCAAGCGGCTCTCCATCTGGCGGCAAAGGCAACGCCGGAGGCGCGACATCGGCCAGCGGAACCAGCACGAACAGGCGGTCCCGAAGGCGCGGATGCGGTACCGTCAGACCAGGATCGTCAACGATGGCATCCCCGTGCAACAGCAAATCGAGGTCGACGGTGCGCGGTCCCCAGCGCTCCACGCGGATGCGTCCGAGGCTGCGCTCGACATCGAGACACCGACCAAGAAGTTCCCGTGCGGAAAGCGACGTAACGATCCGCACGACCGCGTTCAGATAGTCTGGCTGCCCCGCGGGGCCCCCAACGGCTCGCGTGCGGTATAAGCCCGACAGAGCGTCCACCCTGATTATCGGTTCATCAAGCAGCCGTTCCACAGCCAAATTCAGCGACGATTTCACGTCGCCCAGGTTTCCGCCGAGCGCAATATACGACGTCCGCAATTCACTACCTTCATCCGCCACGCGTCAAGCGCCCGAAGTTCATAGAATTATCGGAGCTCGCCTGTCGACGCCTGGGGCCGAACTTGACCGCCCCGAACAGCCTCGTATCATAAGTATAGCGCACCACGGAAGGGCGCAACGTATTCCCGGGCCTCAATCCAATTCACAATTACAACAGGCGCTCGCGGCAACCTATGTATCCTCAACGGATAAGACCTATGCCGCGTTCCCAAGCAGGGTCGATCCTCGAATTACGGTTTCACGGCTGGGGCCGGAACGGGCGCGACCACGGGTTTCGGAGGACACCAAACCCACGAGTGCAGAAGATCGCGCATGACCAAATCGTACTTGCGATGGCTCGATTCCGGGTACGTTGCAAACACCTCGACAATCACGCCATTGCGCGGATACAACACGTGCCACTTGCGCACGCGCTTAACCGGCGGATCCGCCGTCTCGCTCCACTCGGTGAAGAAGGCCTTCTCGCCGCCGACAAGCATCGTCCCCTGATCGACCGGCGCATACCCAGGCCGTTGACTGTACTTCGCGTTCCATTCATCGCGATTGTCCGCGATCAGTTGCTCGTCGACACCCTGCGCGAGTCCATTTCGCGCGCGGATGAGAACCGACGCCGGGTATTCGCCCTCGTCCACATTCTCGATAAACGTCACGACGTCCGGAGGCGTCTCTTCTACCCATCCCCAACCGCCGGGAGGCGTCACCTGAAAACCAAGCCTGCTCGTGTAGGCGCTCGTGTCGAACGGCGCGAGGGCAAAGGAGCTCTCGACCGCCTCAAACGTCGGCCGCAAGACCGGAAAGTCATCATCGAGCGACATCTCGGTCAGCGTAAAAAGATTATGCCCGCCCGCAGCAATCATGCGCCGGAGCGTCACGTGGGCCCCAAAGCCCTTGTCGTCGAAGCCGCCCTCGATAAAATATCCGGTCAACGATCCTAGAGCATCGATCCCGTCCGCTGATTTTGCAAAGCCCGGATAAGTCGACCGCAGATCCGTCTCGGCGCTCGCGCGCGCGGCGGCGAGGGCTTCTTTGTTGCTCACGCCGTCCTTGATTGCGGTCACGACGACCGCGATCGTCGGCGACGCTTTCGTGGACAGCAGCTTGGGCGTCGTGTGATATTTCGGTCCAATCAATACCACGTCTAGATCGGGGTTCGGCGCGCTGAGCCCCCACCCCGCCGGAATGTCCATGGCGTAGCCGCGCGGGCTCGCGAAAGGGCTCGCGACGGCAATGGAGGCGGACAGTAGGATAAGCAAGGCAACGAGGAGGAACACGCCTTCCCCTCTTACGCCCCTTTCCGAAGCAACAGGAAAGAGGCCGCGAAGCGAGAAGGTACGTTCCGAAAGGCTCTCGACAATCATCAAATCATTCCCCCTCACGCTATGACGGGGCGCTTGTCTTTGTTGCTTACGACGCGCCACCAGAAGTTAGGGCCGCCGAGGCCGTACGTGAGAGACACCGCCGGAACATGGTAGATCGAGATTCTTGGCAGGTCCAGCAGGCCGTCATTCTCGCGGACGCGTCCCATCGTCGTAGTCACCGCCATACGGAAACCGCTTTCGCGGACCACGTCTCGAACCGCGTCGTTATAGTGACCATACGGGTAGCAAAACACGTCGAGTTTCCGGCCGAGCTTTGCTTCGATCGCATCCCTGCTGCCGGCAATTTCATCAACGCAATCTCGCGGATTGAGCTGATCGAGGTGCGCATGCGTGACCGTGTGGGCTTCGAACTTCGCGAGGCCATCCGCCTCCAACGTTTGGATCTCGTCCCAATCCATGAGCGCCAGCTCAGGATAACCTAAATCGCGATCCCATTCGTTGCTCCGTCCAACCAACGACGACACCAGGAAGACCGTATAAGGGACTGCCAACTCGTTGAGAACCGGCCGAGCGTTCTCGACGAGGCCTTTGTACCCGTCGTCGAAAGTAATGAGGACGGGCTTCTTGGGAAGCTCCTCGCCGTCGTGGAGGGCTGCATAAAGCTGAGAGAACGAAATAGCCGTGTAGCCGCCTCTCCGTAACGAGCGCATCTGCCACTCGAACGCCGCGCGCGTAACGTAAAGATGCTTAGAAAGCGATGGCACGGCTCGCGGCAGAACGTTGTGATACATCAAGATAGGTACCGGCTTCCAGATGCGGGGCCGGGAGGAATTCGCCATGATTCTATAATACCGCAGTCTCCATGAGTTCGAGTTCGTAGAGCAGCGTCCGTCCCGACGACGCCCGGGAAGCATGCAAGCGGACGAGTTCGGCGACGGCGTCGTTCGCAATCAGTTCAACGGGAATCCGCAGCGAACGGATCCCTAACGACGGCTCCGCGGCGACCGGCAGCCCGTCGAAGCTGATAATCGGATATTTGAGACGCGCTCCCCGCGAATCCAATCCGCCGCGCAATCCCGCCGCCAGCCAGTCGTTCATCGCAATCAGCCCGGCTTCCGGCGGCTCCTCGCCGGCAAGGCGACGCCCCATCTCAAGGCCAGCAAGGTAGTTCAGCGAACACTCGATGGCCCTAAGCTCAACATGTGCCGCCTCACACGCTTCGCGAATGCCTTCATAGCGCTCTCGCGATGCGTCCAGATCGAGACGGCCGACGAAAACCACCCGGCGGCAGCCGTCGTCGATTAGGAGAGACACGGCGACGCGTCCAGCCCCGCGATCATCGAACTGCACAACCGACACGCGCCCCTTGGGACGAACGCCGATCCCTGGGGTCAACGCGACGATCGGGACGCTGCCGGACGCATGGTCGGTCACAATCCGCCGGCCAGCAAGACCGATTGTGACCGCTCCATCGAAAAGCGCCTGAGCTGGAGTCGGCTCCCCGCCAATCCGGCGGATGTTACAGTGAAGCCGCGCGGCTTGACAAGCCCGCTGCAGATTTTCGAACAGGTGGGAAAAGTACGGATCGTTGCCAAGCTTGAGTTGCTCATCGACGAGCAGGGCAATCGTGTGCAGCCGCGGCCGCGAAGGATCGATTGCATACGTCCCGCTCCCCTGACGCGCCTCGACGAGCCCGGATGCCTGCATGTCGCGCAAAATCGCTCGAAGGCGCGGCCGCGAGATCGCAAAGCGAACCGATAACTCCCGCTCCCCCGGCAAACGCCGTCCAGCCTGCTCGCGGACAAACGCAGCGATAACATCCTCTACAGGCGGGCTAATTTGCAACGCATCTTTTTGATCCGAACCGCTTGACATCCCAATGCTCCTATGCGATAATACCTCAAAACCAATATAGAACCAATTTTATATTGGTTATAATCACACAAGGATAATTCAATGAGCACGCCCTCTCGATTTCTCATCTTTCCAACGGAGCCAATTGCTGAGATCAACCCCTACTTGCACGGGCAGTTTGCCGAGCATTTGGGCGAGCTGATCTACCCCGGCATCTTCGTCGATCAAGGCAGCAAAGTTGCCAACACCGCGGGCATTCGCCACGACGTTGTCGAGGCGCTCAAGCCGCTCGGCGTCTCCGTTTTGCGCTGGCCTGGGGGATGCTTCGCGGATACGTACCACTGGCGCGACGGCATCGGGCCGGTCGCATCGCGCAAGAAGCGCGTAAATGTGCACTGGGGTATGGCGACCGAGTCGAACCATTTCGGGACGCACGAGTTCATGGCGTTCTGCCGATCGATCGGCGCGGAAGCGTACTTCGCCGCGAACCTGGGCTCCGCGCCTCCGGCGGAAACGCGCGATTGGATCGAGTATTGCAACTTCGGCGGCGACTCGACCCTTGCAAATGAGCGTCGCGCGAATGGTCAGGACGAACCGTTCGGCGTCAAATTCTGGGGCATCGGCAACGAGAACTGGGGCTGCGGCGGCAATATGTCACCCACCCAGTACGCGGGAGAGTACAGCAAGTACCAAACCTTTGCGTTCAACTATCCGGGTGCGCCGATTACGAAAATCGCTTGCGGACCATGCGACTCAAATTGGAACTGGACGACACGCTTTCTTTCCGCGCTTGCCGAATCCGGCCATCTCCGCACCGTCGGCGGTCTTGCCGCCCACTACTATGCGGGAACAGCGGGAACAGCCACACAGTACACGGAGTCACAATGGCTCGAGCTGCTCAGCAAAGCCGTTGCGATCGAAGGCATCATAACGGGACACCGAGCGATCATGGACGACTTCGATCCCAATCGCGAAATCAAGCTGCTGCTCGATGAGTGGGGTACGTGGCATCCGGTTCAGACCGGCAAGCCGACGGGCGGGCTCTATCAGCAGAACACGATCCGCGATGCCTGCGTGGCGGGCCTAACGCTGGACATCTTCCACAACCATGCCGACAAGCTCTACATGGCGAACATTGCTCAGCTTATCAACGTACTGCAATCGCTGCTGCTTGTCGACGAGAATAGCTGCGTCAAGACTCCCACTTATCACGTATTCGACCTTTACCGCTCGCACAAGGGCGCAACGGCCGTACGCAGCGTCGCCGAGGCGGATATCATCTCCCACGGCGAGGCATCCGAGGGTAGATGCAAGAACCAATACAGGGACCACGTATTCTCGGGGCTGGGCCGTTTCCAGGGATCGGCCTCGATTCGCGGCAACGTTTTGTGCGCGACCCTCGTCAATGCTCATCCCACCGAGCCGGTGGAGCTGGAAATCGCCGTGAAGAACGCCGCCGTCGAGTTTGCTGACGTCGTTACGCTTGCGGCGCCCGATATTCACGACCACAACACGGCGGAGGAGCCTAACAGGGTTACGCTAACCGCTTCAGGGAAAATCAGCGGAACAAACGGCGTTCTGAGAGTCGCGCTCGCCCCTGCAAGCGTCAACCGATTCCTATGTGAACTTACATAAAATCCGGCGCGAATTGCACGATTTTCGCGTCATCCTGCCGTTTGCCCCTTAAACGCCCGCCGCAATCTGCCGATATATAGGTTGTGGCGGGCAAGCATGGCTCGCTCAGGAGCCGTGATGACAAGATCCGAAGAAGCGACCAGGCTTTTTGAAGCGGGCTACAACTGCGCGCAATCCGTCCTTTGCGCATGCGTCGACGATGAAAATCTCACTCACGAGGCCGCCCTTGGCGTCGCCGCGGCACTTGGCGGCGGCATGTGCCGTACCGCCGGTCCGTGCGGTGCGGTCACGGGCGCGCTGATGGCCATCGGCTCGCGCTACAGTTCCCGGATCGTCGAAGACCCCTCCTACCGCAAGGTCGTCTACGCCAAAGGGGCAGAGTTCATCGAGAAATTTAAGAGCAAGCACGGTTCAACCATATGCCGCGAATTGCTTGGCTGCGACATCAGCACGACGGAAGGCACCCACTATGCGCTTGAGCGCGATTTAACCAAAATTCGATGCGTACAGTTTATCGCGGATGCAGTCGAGAGCGTCGGCCTTGACAAAGAGTAACGCATGACGCGTGCGAAGAGCAGCGAATTTGCGCCATAATAGGTCATGTTCCCGTTGATGACCAATGAATTGGCGCGCCGCCTCGAACAGGCTGAGGCAGCTGCGGCGTTTTCGTGGTGCACCGCAATAGAAACGCCGCCCCGAACGACCTTTCAGGTCAAGGCGAGCCGCCACGGCAAGGCGACGGTGCTGATCAGCCGCGACCTCCTCCTTGGATCGTCGTTCAGCCGCGTCCTCGGCTTTGGCGAGGAGAACGTGGCGGAGCTGCCGGTTCTCATTGATCTGTTCGCAAAAGAGCGCTCCCCGTTGCGTATCGACCTAAATCCTTACTGCGCCACCCCAGGGATACTCAAAGAACTTTCAGCCTTTAAGATGCGTCCAATCCGCCATCAGAGCATCTTGTATGGCCCCTGCGGCGCTCCCGATATTTCGGAACTTCCTACCAAGCAGCGCAGTAAAGTGCGCCTGATCGGCGCGGCGGACGCGCAGGCGTGGGCGCGCGTTTGGCGCGAAAGCTATGCGCAGATGCTCGGCGTCTCTCCGGCCGCCCTCGTGGACCTCTCTCTCGCCACCGCCGCGTTGCACAAGACGCCGAACTGGAACCTCTATCTTGCGACCATCGACTCAGAACCGGCAGCCGTTTCCACGCTGTACATTCACGACGGCATTGGTTTTCTTGGCCAATCCGGCACGCTTCCGCAATTTCGAGGTCAGGGCTGCCACGCATCGATGCTCAGGCAGCGCCTGTCCGACGCATTCCAGAACAACTGCCTCCTGATGTCCAGCGTCGCGGACCTCGGTTCCATCGCGCAGCACAACCTGGAGCGCGCGGAGCTCAGGATCGGCTACACGAGAGCCTACTGGGTTCGTTTCCCATAAACGCCCCGGCTCGCGGAGAGCTCGCGATCAATTTACGCGCTCTGTGACCGCCTGGCAATGGAGCGCATCCAGGTTTTAATGCTTGCCTGCGCATTACCAACACGTCCTGAGTCACGCTGGCGATTGATTTGTCTCTTGACATCCAGGGGCGGTCGCGGCCATAATATTTTCTTGACGACATCCGGTTTCGGCCTATTCGCGCTCAATCACTCTGGCGCGCCGGACCATCTTCCAGGTCCCCGCTCGGCGGCAATTGGCAGAGCAGTTCTGGCGCATCGCCCACAACGTCCCGGCGCGAGGCAACACACAAGGAGTTTTCCATGATCGTTCCGACAAAAATCCTATTTGAGCACGCCTATGGCGATTACGCTCTCGGCGCCTATAATATCAATAATGCCGAACAGACCCTCGGCCTGTTCCGAGGAGCAATCGCTTCCCAGGCGCCATTCATCATTCAGATTTCGAAAGGCGCGCGCAAGTATACCGACAAGCGAATCCTTGAAGCGATCATCCGAGCCTCCGAAGAGATCTTCCCTGAGGCCGTTTTCGCCGTTCATCTCGACCATGGCGACGAAGAGACCGCGCACGAGTGTATCGACAGCGGATTCTATTCCTCGGTCATGATCGACGCCTCCCACGAGCCGTTCGAAGGCAACGTGGCAACCACGAAGCGCGTTGTAGACCATGCGCACAGCAAGGGCATTTCGGTCGAAGCCGAGATGGGCCAGTTGGGCGGCGTTGAGGAAGATGTCGCGGTTGACGAAAAGAACGCGCACCTCACCGATCCGGCGGAAGCCAAAGAGTTCATCCGCTTGACCGGCGCCGACTCGTTGGCCTGCGCCATCGGTACATCCCACGGCGCTTACAAGTTCTCCGGCGGCCAGGGCCTTCACTTCGATCGCATTAAGGCGATCAAGGAAGCCATCCCGACCACCCCTCTCGTAATGCACGGCTCCTCCTCGGTTCCCCAGGATGAAGTCGCTCGCATCAACGCGGCAGGCGGCAAGCTGAAGGAAGGTGCCAAGGGCGTCGACCCTAACCAATACTTGCCCGCCGCCAAACTGGGCGTCTGCAAAATTAACATCGACACCGACGGCCGCCTGGTCTGGACCCGCGTTCACCGTGAATTCTTCCGCGACACTCCCGCCGAGTTCGACTTCCGGCCGGTTGGCAAGGTATTCATGGCAGAGTACGCGAAGTTCATTGAGTCACGCAACGTTTACCTTGGCTCGGCCGGCAAGCTCGACGGCGCCCGGGCGCACGCCAAAAAGGCCCTCGGCCTGTAATCGGCAAGATGCCCGAAAGTTCGAAAAAGCCTCTTCCATCACGGAAGGGGCTTTTTCAGTTCTCAATAGTCTCTCAGAAAGGTGCATCGTTATTCGGCGTTGCGAGAAAGATTCAGGACGGCTCAGGCCGCCGGGACCTTTTTTAGCTCACGCCTCGTTCACGGCGGTGATTGACGAAGCTGCGTCAACACGCGTACGGCCTTTTGCAGCCAGCGTCCAATACCAGCACGTATCGCGAACCCATGAAATCGCTGCGCCGGCCCTTTATCAAAAACGGCGACGGCGGCCAGGGAGCCGTCTTACAAGACCTTTCGATCTTTTACACACTTTATCAGAAACACCACCGAGTTTGCGGCTTAAAGCTTGCATGATCGGCTGCGAGCGGATATACTGATGACGGTGTTTCCCTCTGTTAAACCGCCCTACCGCAGGGGCGGTTGTTGCGTGTGACGCTTCCGCCAGAGGACGCCCTCCAATTGCGGCGCGACCGGACCTTTGACGACGAATGAGCATTTCTCGGATGTTGATTGAGTCTGTTTAGCGAAATCCTACTCGGAACCTGCCTTCCCGCCCGGAAGGAGACTACCGCCGCAAAGGCGACCAGTTGTAAGGTCCAGGGCCGTTTCCGGCGCGCAAAGCGTCTCCCTGTGCCGTCCAACCAAGGGTAGAGAGGTTTCGTTGCGGACTCCCAGCAGCAAACGTCGTTAAAAGGAACGTGAGGCCTCAATGAGCGAAGAATCGATTGAACATCTGCTCCGAAACATCAACGAAGAGCTGAAGCTCTATAAAACCCCTGAGACGCGGATTATCTTTGCGGACGCAATGCACATGCTCATTACGTCCGACGAAATGAAACTCATATTCGGCAACCGCGACATTGACGAACCGCAAAATGCGGCGATTACGGATATCGTCATCCTAACGCCGCCGCGCCTTAAACGGCTAGCCAGCCGGCTTAACGAGGCTGTCGTCGCGTACGAACAGAGCTTCGGCCCGATCGATTCGTCGACGAAGTAGAGCCGGGACGGCTGGGCGAAGATTGTCGAACCGCGTCAGCGCGCCGAATGCGCGCCCAGCCGGCGGCCGAAGAACGTGCGGGTGCCAAGGAAGGCAGTCCACTGGTGAGTGCGCGCACCGCGTTCGATGAGCTTCAGGGCGGTCTGAGAACGGCGATCGACGCTGCTCAGAATCAGAGTGCGCGCCTCCGTGTCCGGCGCATAAGCAGCGATCGTAATCTCCTCGGTCAGCTGGTCCACCGCGTCAATGACGTCTTCCGCCTTTGCCGAGAGATCGCCGAGGTAGCGCGGCGGCAACAGCCGTCGCACGCTGCGCGCGTACTCCGCTGGCGAGCGCGCTCCCCGGCGGGCAAGCCCCATCGCACGCAGAGCGCTCTCCATTCGACGATAACGAACCTGCGCCAGATGACGAGCCGCCAAAATCATCTCTTCATCGGCGATATCGAATTGCCCGGACGCCTCAAGCATCGCCTGCTTACTGCGCATTTTGGCCTCTTCACGCAAGCGATCCACAACCTCGATCTTCACAACATATGAAAGACAGAGCACAATCACCACGAACAGCACAATTGGAATTGGGCCGTTGAGATTCATGAAGTTGATCAGGAATACGTAAAAATCGCGGGCGAAGCCAAAGCTGTCGCTGCTCTTCGACGCGCTGGTTTCCTGCGGCGCCGTGGATGTCGGATCGAACGTATACCAGCCGATGCCGGGGAAAAACACCTCTACCCACGCGTGTTTATCACGCGCCCGAATGTCAAAGCTGTCCTTGCCGTTACGAGCCCCCGGAGCGAACCCAGTCGCCACCCGAGCCGGCAAACCGGCATAGCGGCATAACAACGTCATCGACGACGCGAAAAGGTCGCAGTAGCCCTTACGAGAGTTAAAAAGAAAGTAGGATACAGCGTCCTCGTCCTGTGGCACGGGGCTGACGTTCAAGCTATACGTGCACCGGCCGGCAATCCACTGCCGAATTGCGTCGGCCTCATTGTAAACCGTCCGCTTATCGCGCGGCAAAGCATCCACGATCGAGCGCGCCGTGTCCGCGAGGCGAACTCGCTGCGGGACAGTCAGCGTCGCCTCTCCCCGATCGTCAAGGTACAGACGGCGTATCGAGAGCGGAACGCCGGTTGGCTTTACGCGCATCAGATCGCTAACTGATGGCGTGCGGTCGTCCGACAATGCGTCGTATTGCAGCTTTTGTTGGAAACTCTCATACCCGACGAATCCGTCTTCTCCCTGAAAAATATCCTGGTCGACAGCCGTATGAAACTCAATGGCGTAAGTGCCGGATGGCGCGTAAATTGTTCCCGTCCGTCCCAGCATAATATCGAACGTTGTAGAGAGCGTATGCTCCGCGCGCGCGGGAGGAGTCCTGTCAACGCCCTCAACATCTGGATAGCGCTGGAGGTCGTAATGCTGTATCGAGGCATCCGGTACGACCGACGGCATCATGCGCACGTGATCGCTCAGCGTGCTCGTCCAACCGTGCCGGCCGTAGTGATCGTAAGTTCGTCCCCGCCAGTAATGCTCTTCCTTATCGGATGGCCGTGCGGTCATCACGATCGTGTCGTCCGACGTATAACCGTCTCCGCCAGCGCCAATGGCGAAGCTAGGATCGTCTGAAAAATCTATGGTCGTCGGCTTGGCGACTTCGGACGGCGACGAAGGGGCGAAGAATTGGCGTATCGCCTGACCAAGCGAAAGGTTAGCGCCGACCATGCGGATGGGGACGACGAGCAGCGTGGCGGACAGGAGCGACAACAGACCGATCAACACACAGAGAGCAAAATGCGTCTTGAAGACGCCGCTCTGTGCGTCGGCAGCGCGTTTGGCCAGCCAGCCTCGCTGGGCAAGGTGGTTCTGGTGCATGATCATGTACAACGCCGACATCACGTATAAGGTGAACCAGAGCACCTGATCCGTGTTGACGTTGAACGCGCCGACAAGGCCGATCATTGCAATTGACGTTACCGCCGTGAAGACCACGGCGCCATCAGTCACCAGCATCCACGAGCGAACGACGCTAAACCATACCAGGAGAACCGCGATGAAATTATCGTTCTGCTGCGCCTCAATCGGTATAAACGAGATGATATCAAGCGAATGCCGCAGCATGCGTATCCCAATATAGCCGAGGATCAGTAGAGGGAGTCCATTAATAAGGCGCGGATCAATGCGCACCGAACGGCAGAGGTAGGAAAATACGAAGCCTATCGTAACGAGAGTCAACGTCTGCGAAGTGAAGACGTCATTCGAGAGGACCGAGTTGACAGCCCCGATTCCGCACCACGTCACAATCAAACCGCACAGATAGAGCGGCAGACTGATTGGCTCCTCGTTATCCTCGGAAGGAGACGCTGCAGTGGCTCCTAAAGCATTAGCCATTTGAATAGCCCTGCAATATCCGCGAAATTTCGCCGTCGGGCGCGACGTGAAACTCCCGGCCGTATTTCGACTGAACGCTGCGGGTAATTGGCAGCGGCTCCTGATCGGCCTCGCTTGCCCGCCGCTTGCGCGCCAACACGTCCCGGACGTGCCCTTGGTGGACGCGATGGAATGCGTCCTTCTCCAACCAGAACATCGTCAGGCTCGCCGCCGCCGGCGCGCGAAGCCACTCGTTGAGCGCACCGCGAAGCCGCTCATCGGTGGACGGCTCAGGTGTAATCGTGACAAGCAATGTCCCGGGTCGCACCAGTCTCTGCGCCCTATCCAGCACGTCCGAAAACGGCTGATCGGACGTGGCCTCGGCGCGAGCGAGCATATCGAGAGCGCCGGCGAGTTGTTCGACGCCGCGCAAGGGCGAATCCGCCATTGATAAGTCGTCCGATGTCAGAAGGCTGACCGGGCTGCCGTAACGCAAAGCCGCACTCGTAATCGACGCCGCCAAAGTTACGCCATACTCAAGCGCGCTGTCGATACCCGCGCCGCTATCGTGGTACGCCGCATGATTCGTATCGAGCACGATGACCATGGCGTTCGCGTAACCCTGCGTATACTCCGTAACCGCAAGGGTCCCGGTGCGAGCGGTCGCCTTCCAGTTGACCCGTCGCAACTCGTCGCCCGAGCGGTATTCCCGGACGCCGTCGAAATCGATCCCGCTGCCGCGAGATTGCGCGCTGTCCTGGTCCTGCCAGCCGCGGCCGCCGCCAGCATCCAGAAACTCCGGCCGAACCGCGAGGATCTGTGGGTAGACGATCAATTCGGAATAACTCAGGATCCCCTTCCGGTACATCCAGAATCCGAGCGGATCCGACGAGATCACCCGCAGCGGACCGATTCTGTACATGCCTCGCTTGAGCGGCTCGAAATAGTAGACCAAATCCTCCTCGCGTCCAGGAGATAGGTTCAGGATCAGCGGCCCCTGCGGCGTGTCGCCACCAGCAAATCGGAGCCATCTTGGGAGTCGATCGGCAAAACGCAGGAAGAAGCGGGGATACATCGTCGGGTTGGCAACGCGCAGGCGGACCTTGACGCGCTCGTGCACGCTGCTTGTAAGCGGCATGACGCGCTCGCACTGGAGACCGCTTGCGAACAGATAGCCAAGCGCCCAGCTCACGGGCGTAATGAGCGCTACCACGATCGCCATCAGATACATTTGTTGGGCGTTCAGAAGCACCGCCACAATCAATAAGAATAGTGAGGCAGTTCCGATAGCCAGCTTCTTGATACGCGAATCGATTAACATGCTCTCATCGAGACCCGGATACGTCCGGCGTACGGCCTCCCCGCCCGCATATCCGCTTATCGAACAGTAGGCACGGGAACGGTCTCGGCGATCTCCTTGAGGACGAGGTCGGCCGAGGTCGTTTTGAGACGCGCTTCGGGACGAAGGATCAAGCGGTGCCCGAGAACGGGACCGAGAAGATACTTGATATCGTCCGGCAACACGTACGTCCTCCCCCGAAGCGCGGCATAGGACTGCGCACAATGCAGCAACGCGAGAGAACCGCGCGGACTTGCCCCAAGCATCACGCTCGGATGTTCGCGCGTGGCGTTGACCAGTTCGATGATGTATTCGCGCAGGTTTTGATCGACATAGATCTCGCGCGTTTCGTGTTGAAGTTCAATCAACTCCGCGTGATCCACCACGGGCTTCACCTGATCGAGGACGCTGCCCTTGGTCTGGCGGGTCAGCATCATCGCCTCATCGGCGCGTGCGGGATAGCCCATGCCCATGCGGATCAAGAACCGGTCGAGTTGCGCTTCCGGCAAGGCGTAAGTGCCGTGCGCCTCAATGTTGTTCTCCGTAGCGATCACGAAAAACGGGGCAGGAAGAGTGTACGTAATCCCATCCGCGGTGATCTGGCTCTCCTCCATCGCTTCGAGGAGCGCCGACTGTGTCTTGGGCGTCGCGCGGTTGATCTCGTCGGCCAACACGATATTCGCGAAGATCGGTCCCTCGTGAAATTCGAAGGTTGTATTCTTCTGATTGAAAATCGACGTACCGGTGATATCGGAGGGAAGCATATCCGGCGTGAACTGGATACGCTTGAACGCACAGCCCAGCGACCGCGCAAGCGCCTTTGCAAGCGTGGTTTTGCCGACGCCAGGAATATCCTCGATCAGTACATGTCCGCCGCCAAGGAGCGCCACAAGGCATAGCTCCACCGCGTTCCGTTTGCCGACGATCACCGTCTCAACCTGATCGATGACTCGCTGGACCCGCTGAGCGACGGCAATCACATCTAGTAAGTTCCCCAAAACCGATCCTTCCTTGGCCGACAAACGAACGAAACAGAACAGGCTATCCCCGCAAATGTACCCAAATACGCCCACCAGCGGACACGAATGTAGCGTCCAGCCGAGCCGTCGCGCAACATCGTACACCCTGGTAAAGAGACGAGCTTACCGTACTAAAACGTTCGCGCGACGGCGAACAGTTCCATGGCATTCACCGGTCAGGGAACGCCTCGCGCATTCGCTTAGCTGCCTTACTTATCTATTGTACACTCTGTCCGCCTCTTCCGGCAACATTGCGTCCCGCATTTAAGCGGTTACGGCATCGCCCTGGTTCGCGGAGATAACTGGCAGGCAAAGATTGGGATATCGTAAATGGGGCTGAATGGTAGACTCGGGGAAGATGGCAAAGGCGAATGGGCGCGCCTCACAAGGAGCGCCCATTCGCCACATTTCCGTTGAGCGAAGCTGCTTCGCTAGACAGCTTTGCGCCGTATATCCATGATTGCCTTGACAACCGCGCCTGATGTCTTCGCAAACTCGCTGTTCGCGCCAAGGTAAAGCTCTTCGCTGACCGCCTTCCCGGTATCCGCTTTCGACACGATCCGAGCGGCTTCCTGGTGGAACCTGGCATGCTCTGTCCTGAGCGTCCCGTACTCCGAGAGAGTGTTCCACTTCTTGCCATCGCCGTAGATCCATTTCCCTAATGCACAATTGCAATCGGGCTGTATATCGGCGGCCTTGATCGAGCCGTCCGGCGCCCGAAGATAGCGGGACAGTTTCATTTTCCATGCACTATGCGCTTGAATAGCTTCATCGAAATTCATAAGGTTCTCCCAAACTGCAGATTGGCGCAGGCGCTAGGCCTTGCTCATTAAGGTCATTCTCGGATGCGGCAAGCGAGAACTTGATCGTTTGACCTGGTCTAATGACAACTTCTGGTAGATATGACGGGACCGCCTACGCCGGGCCGCCCGCGCAGTCGTCAAAACGCGAACGGAGGCGACCGGCTCGTCGTACACGCTGCATGCGTCTGGTATAATCACGGCGGATAAACGCTATGCCATTGATCAAAATTTCAGTCACTCTCAAACCAACTCTACTCGACGCCCAGGGACGAGCCGTCCATGGAGCGCTCAAGAATCTCGGATACAACAACGTCGAAAAAGTCCGCATTGGACGATACATCGAACTCAACCTCGAAGACGGCCCCGACATCGACGGGCAAGTTCGCGAGATTTGCGACAAGCTGCTCGCCAATCCCGTTATCGAGGATTACCGGTACGAGGTCGTCAAATGAAGTTCGGCGTCGCCCGCTTCCCCGGGTCTAACTGCGATCAGGACGCGTACTACGCCATCAAGGATGTCCTCGGACAGCCGGTAGAGTATCTCTGGCATCAGGAAGCCGATCTCAAAGGCGCCGACGTTGTCGTGATACCAGGCGGTTTTTCCTTCGGCGACTACTTGCGCTGCGGAGCGATCGCCCGGTTCGCGCCGGTAATGGAGGCTGTTCAGGAGCACGCCGCAAAAGGCGGAATCGTGATCGGCATCTGCAACGGATTTCAGATCCTTTGCGAGTCCCGCCTCTTGCCAGGCGCGCTCATCCGCAACGACGGCCAAAAGTTCGTCTGTAAACACGTCTCCTTGCGCGTCGAAAACACGAATACCGTGTTTACCCGCAACGCAAAACCCGATCAGATCCTGTCGATTCCCGTCGCGCATGGCGAGGGAAAGTACGTCTGCGACGACCAGTTGCACGATCAACTTCAAGCAAATGGGCAGATTCTTTTCCGATACGCATCCGACGACGAAAATCCGAACGGATCAATCGACAATATCGCTGGCATAATGAACACGGGCGGCAATGTGTTCGGTATGATGCCGCATCCCGAAAGGGCATGCGACAAAGCCCTCGGCTCCGCGGACGGACTCGTGCTGCTGGGATCCCTTCTGAACGGTCGAAGCTGACCACCGGCGCTTGACGAGAACGCCCGCCGCGGCCGCACACTGCGCGCTACGGGAGCGTTGCTATGAACCGTGTCGGCATAATCGTCTACGATGGCGCTGATGAACTTGAGATCAGCGCCTCCGTCGAAATCCTGACGTCGATTCGCACGCTTGAAAACGGCAAGTGGACAAACGACCCCGTTTTCGACGTCCAACTTGTCGGCGCCTCCAAGCATCCCGTTTTGTCGTCGCATGGAATGGGAATCGTTCCGGGAGCGGAACTTGCCGAAACGAAGGGGCTGGATATTATCGTCCTCCCCGGCGGACCAGGCGCACGGCTGCAAAAATATCCCGACGCCCTTGCGCCATGGCTCAAATCGGAGATGCCGCGCGCAAAATATGTGCTGAGCTTGACGACGGGAGCCTTCATCTTAGCGCGCGCCGGTCTTCTCAAAGGACGGCGGCTGGCAACCTATAAGGCTTTTGTCGCGGACATCAAGAGAATCGAACCAAGCGCGAACGTCACGGGCGACGAACGAATCGTATTCGATGGCGGGACGCTCATATCGACATCCGGCATCTCCGTAGCCGTCGAAGCCTGCCTGGCGCTTGTCGAGCGAATGGAAGGCTTTCGATCCGCCGAAATCGCCGCCAAGCGAATTGGCTGGCCAGAGATTATCGATGATTTTGTGCCTCTCTATACAACGTGAGCCGGACGCCCACGATCTACCGTTGCCATCCTATGCCACTGACGGCGCGGCCGGCATGGATCTTTACGCGGCTGTCGCCGCCCCGTTGACGCTTGGTCCTGGAGAAAGGGCGCGCATATCCACCGGTATTCGTATCGCCGTTCCTGCCGGATATGAAGCGCAAGTCCGCCCCCGCAGCGGTCTTGCTTACCGCCATGGAATCTCGATGGTCAACACCCCGGGCACTATCGACAGCGACTACCGGGGGGTTGTCATGGTCATCCTAATCAACCATGGAACAGAGCCCTTCACGCTCGCGCGCGGCGAACGCATCGCTCAAATGGTGATCTGCCCGGTTACACGGGTCGAATGGAGCGAAACCGGCGAACTCGACTCAACGGCGCGCGGCGACGGCGGTTTCGGACACACAGGCCGCTAAACGGACGTTACGCGGAGCCGGTGCGATTGCAATCCTGAGTGGACGCGAGATCCGGGCCAGTGCTCTGTCTTGTCGAGACCGCGACAGATTCGTCACGGCGACGCGGTACTATCCAACCAAATGATACAGACGCCGGAAGGCGCCGGCGACAATGTCGCGAAGATACTCGCCGCCGCGAACCTTAACCGAATACGCCGCCACTGGCATGACGCGATCGAGGGATGCATGGACGCTCTTTGCGAAAGCCCGGCCAGCGCAGCCGCGCATTCGCTTATGGGCGATATTTACGTCGACCAGGGTAGGCTCGACGACGCCATTCAGTGGTATTGTCTGGCCATCGACCTCGACCCGGAGGGTACGGCGGATCGCGCCAAGTTAACGAAGGCCATCGAGGAGCGCAAACAACAGCTTTCGCTCGCTTCGCCGCCCCTGGATCTGGACGCAATCAAGCGTCTGTTTCGTGCCGATGCCGGAGACCCTAACAGAACCCGCTTCTGGCGCTCGGAGCGCCCGATCCGAATCGCCATCTTCATCGCAATCGTTGCCTGCCTCTCCGCGGTCGTCGCCTGGCCCCTGCTCTCATCGAAAGGCCCGAACTCGCCCGGGACGTCTTCTCCCCGCCGCATCGACACGAACCCAATTTTCCTGAGCCCGTTCACCGGCAGTCCGTCTCCCACCGCGCTCTCGCAAGCAAGCGGTCAGGCGACATCGGACCCGGTGGACTCTACGCTTCGCGCCACGCTGGCCGGAAGCGAGGATCTGACATCGCACGCGATCGCGGTCACCGATGTCGCGCACGATCCGAGGGCTCAGCGTCTGACGATTACATTCATCGCGACACCCGTTGCCGGGTCGCCTGCATCGCGGGCTCTGATCGTGCGCGACGCATTACGCGTCGCGCAAATCGCCGCCGCGTCGTCGCCGCCGCCCCAGCCCACGGCTTACACGCTTCGCGCGCTCGTTCCAAGTCAAGCCGGTGGAAGCCCGCTCAGCTTCATCGGCGATATCGCCGCCACCGACGCCATGCCGGTAAACGCATTCGACGAGTCGCGCCAGGCGCTGGACATCGAGGCGCACTTCTCGTCCGTCTGGTGGGGCCCGTCGCTCCCTCCGGATGCGCCAGCAACGCCTACGCCATCCCTGGCCGGCGCGACATCGGCGACGTCCGCCCCGACCGCAACGTCGCCGCCGGGATCTCCGGGGCCCGCGTTCGCCGCCCCCGGCGCGACGCCCGTCCTTGCGACGCCCCACGCCGCCCCGCAACCGGCCAGCCGGTAGGGTTAGGCGCTCGCCAAAGTTTGCAATTTGCGATGACGCATCGCATTGACGCACGCTTCTCGCCACGCCGCTTGGCTACGTCGGTTACGATGGGACGCCTTACTCCGAATCTGCGACATTTCCGGACGTCTTTGATCCAAAAGCCTACGGCATAATCCGGGTCTACGAGTGCATCGCAAACGGCGGAAGGCGAAAAGCCCTCCGCCGCGGTTCACGTTTGGACGCAATCCGCGCGGCGCGAACTCAGTCTCCCCATAACACCGATTTTCTCCAAATCCCCTGAAGACGCGGCCCCAAGAAACCGACTGACGAATAAGGGATGGTTCACAGCAAAATTACGTGGACCAGACGCGACGGTGCAAGCTGCGCTTATCCCAAAGGGAAAATCAGATCAACTCCGCAAGTCAAATTCGTATTGCAGCTCTGATGCTGACGCTGCTTGGCGTCCTGCTCGCCGCGAGTCCATCGCGCGCGGCGGCATTTAACGTCACCAGCCTCGCCGACGACGGAGAGCCAGGGGAGTTGCGGTCCGCAATCACGCTCGCAAACGCTTCGCCTGGATCGACGATCGCGTTTGGCGTAACCGGGACAATAATCCTCGCGGGCGCCCTGCCGCAGATCACGGCCAGCGTGGCGATCACGGGCGGCGACCTGATCGTCGTCGACGGCGCAGGCAAGTACCAGCCATTCAGCGTCAACGCGAGCGGCAGTTCCGTCACACTCTCGGGCTTGACGATCCAAAACGGCTGCTATTCCGTGGCCAACGGTTACAACGGCGGAGGCGGCATCGAGATTCTCAGCGGCAGCGTGAGCCTCGCGAGTTGCGCGCTCATAAACAATGTTGCAACCGGATCCGGCAGCGGCGGCGGCATCTGGAATGCCGGCTCCTGCTTCCTCACAAATTGCACGCTGTCAGGAAACAGCGAAACCGGCGCGGAAGCGTGCGGCGGCGCAATCGCCAACTCCGGCGCGCTTACGATGAGCAGTTGCACGATAAAGGGAAACAGCGCCGAGAACTGCGGCGGAGGGATCCAAAACTCCGGCGGTGGAACTCTGTCGCTCACCAACTGCACGGTTTCAAACAACTCCAGCGGCACGGCCGGCGGAATCGAAAACCTCGGCGCGGCGACCGTAACCGCCTGCACCTTGGCCGGCAACAGCGCGACGTACGGCGACGGGGGCGCGATGGTTTGCGCCAACGCGGGCTCCGCAACGTTCACCAACTGTACGTTCTACGGCAATTCCGCCGATGGAGTTGGCGGCGCACTCTGGACCTACTCCGCGTCAGCAGCGCTCACGGACTGCACGATGTCTGCAAACACGGCTGGTCTTGCGGGCGGCGGCATCTATAGCAACGGCAGCGTTCTCAAGCTCGTCAACAGCATACTGTACGGCGATAACGGCGAGGTGATTCCCGATTGCTATTCGTCGGTCAACGCAACCAGCTGCGATATTGAGGGCGGTGTCGGAGGCTTGACTGGGATCAACGATAGCGGCGCGAACATGAATGTCAATCCGCTCCTCGAATCTCTCGCCAGCAACGGAGGAGCGACCCAGACGATCATGCTCGCGAACGGCTCGCCGTGCGTCGGCGCCGCCATTCCCCTGGCATCGCCCTTGACAGATCAGCGCGGCTATACTCGTCCCGCCGCTCCGAGCATTGGGGCATGGGACAATGGCACGCCCCCCGCGACAATGGCGGCCACAAAGGCGACCCTGCAATCGCTGCCCAACCCATCGACTTACGGCGAAGCGGTCACGTTCACCGCGACGATCAGCCCAAGCGTTCCGGATCGCGAGACGGTGAATTTCTACGATGGCGGAACGTTAATCGCAACGGCGACGACTGCCTTTTCATTGGCGACGTTCAAAACGACGAGCCTGGTGTCCGGAAGCCACACGATCACGGCGACCTATCCTGGTGATGCGGACTTTGCGGCGAGCGCGTCAAATGCGGTCACCCAAACAGTCAACTCGATCGGCACCGGAACCGCCGTCTCTTCGTCGCTCAACCCGGCGAACACCGCGTCCACGGTAACGTTCACCGCGACGGTCACCCCGAGCGTCCCGGATGGCGAAACGGTGACATTCTACGACGGCGGAGCGGCAATCGGCACGGCGAAGACCAGCAATTCAGTGGCCGTCTTCACGCCTCTCAAGCTGGCGATAGGCATCCACAGCATCACCGCAACGTATGCGGGCGACGCTAACCTGGCGGGCAGCACATCGAGCCCGACGCCGCAAACCATCGTGCAACAGGGCCCCTCGTATCCAGCTGGGCTGAACTTCTTTTCATGTCCATACGATTACCCAGGCATCGCTCTCGACACCCTGATAGGCTATGCCGGCGTCAAGTTGGCCGTTTTCGACACCGCAAACTTCGCCTACGATGTCACGCCCAATGGCGCGGCCTCCGCGGTGCGCCTTGGCGTCGGCTATTGGGCGCGCTTCCCCCAGGCCGTTATCTTCAGCACGCAGGGAGCCGCCGCGTCGACGAGCACGCCGTTCGCGATTGCGCTTACCGCCGGCTGGAACATGATCGGCGATCCCTTCACGACATCAGCGCCTCTGACGAGCCTCACGTTCGGCAAATCCGCGGTTTCCTTCAGTGTCGCAACAAGCGGCGCGAACGCGATCGTGAGCCCCACGTTCTGGAGCTACGTACCGTCGTCGAACAGCTACGCCGCAGCGACAAGCCTCGATGCACAAAAGGCTTACTGGGTCTACGCATACGCGTCCACGACGATGTACGTTCCGGGAAGCTGAGCGATCCCCCGGCGCAGCTTGTTGGAGCGATCGGACGTTGCGTGCGCGCTCGAAAAAGCTGCCAAGCGGCGCGATTAATGCTGGGCCATCCGCCAAATTCGTGCTCAATCGCCTCATGGGACAAAACATTGGGCGAATTTGCGATCAGGTAGTCACGAATATTCTTGACAAGCTGCAATTCCAACAGTAACATTAGACTCGTGGTAATAGCAGCCGTTTGCCTTAGGACCCACGCTATCGGCGGGGCTCATCCCGCCGTGCGATCATGACGAACCACCCTTGCGACTTCCATTTGTCGCCATGGCGTTGCTGACAGATTCGCGCAGCATGATCGTGCGGCACGAACGGGATCGCGTAAGCATGCGGCAACCCTGCAATCATTTCGATGTTCATCCTTCTAGAGATGGGCTAACAATCGCGGCTACGTCGCCTCGCGCGACACAAGTAATGCAGCGCGGCATTCTGCTTCGCTTTGTTTCGGGACATGAACTATGAGAAAACTCGCTCTCGCCGTCCTTTTCATGCTGGCTATTGCGTCGCACGCTTACGCAACGCCCACGGGCTATGTTCGCATTGCCGGCCACGTCGCCGCGCTGCCTGCGAGCGCAAAATACGTGGGCGCCGTGGATAGCTCACAGCAAATCGGCCTCGCTATTAGCTTGCCCATGCGCAACCAGGACGCTGCGGAAGCCCTGATTAGGCGCATGTACGATCCCAAGGACGTCCTGTACGGCGAGTATTTGACCCCGGAAGCGTTCACTGAAGGCTACGGTCCAACCCAGGCGGACTATGACGAGGTAAAGAGCTATCTGCTGTCGCAAGGCTTGACCATTACGAAGGAGTTCTCGAACCGTCTGGTCGTTGACGCTTCGGGGCCGGCCAGCGTCGTCGAGAAGGCGTTTGACGTCAAGCTGAGCCAGTATCACTCCGAATCGGGAAGAGCATTCCATACCATCGATGCCGATCCTGCCCTGCCTGCCGCGCTTGCCCCGAAAGTGCAGGCAATCCTCGGTTTGGATACGTCGTTCGAGCGCAAGCCGTTCAGCCATATCGTCCCGACGCCCACGTCGGATTCCGTGAACCGTCCCAATACGCTCACGGGTCCGGGCGGAAAGACGTACGGGCCAACGGACTTCATTAATGCCTACGGTCTCGATTCGGCCAGCCTGACGGCAGCAGGATTGACGCCGCTGAATGGGGTGGGTCAAACCGTCGCGCTCGTGGAGCTTGACGGCGGATATTTGGCCTCCGACGTTAGCTCGTACATAAAGTACTTCAGCAGTTATTTCGGCAGCTACTCGGCCCCGCTCGTCAATATCGGCGTCGATGGATACGATACATCGACGCTTGGCGACAACTCCCTGGAGGTTACGCTCGACATCTTTTGTGTTTTAAATATCGCTCCGGGTATCAGCAAGCTTCTCATGGTTGAAGGCCAAGACTATAGCCTGACGGACTGTCTGGAGCTGATTTCGACCGACACTTCGGACACCGGGACCAGCAAGGTCGCAAACATTGTAAGCATCTCCTACGGCGGCGGCGAGAACTACATGTCTTACAGCTATTTGAATTCTGAAAACACCGTACTCATGGCCCTTGCGCTTGAGGGAGTGAGCGTTTTCGCGGCGTCCGGCGACTACGGCGCCTATACCGACTATTTGTACACCGGCGAGACGACGACAGCGGATATTACCGCGGCAGACCCGGCTGTCCAGCCGTACATCACCGCTGTTGGCGGAACGACCCTGTCGGTCAGCAAAACGACCGGCGCATGGACCAATGAAATCGTATGGAACACGTCGACAAGTACTGAGCCCCTTGCAAGCGGCGGCGGCATCAGCGTTGTCTGGCCAATCCCCTCGTATCAATCCGCCAATATCCCGACATCAAACACGTCCGGCTATTCCAAGACGATGCGCAACGTTCCCGACGTCGCCCTCGACGCCAGCCCTAATTCGCCTTACGCGGTTTGCTACCTTGGCTCATGGGATGCCGTGGCGGGGACCAGCGCGGCATCGCCGAGTTGGGCTGGATTTGCGGCCCTCGTAAACGAGCAACGCAGTGCCAATAGCCTTAGCAACCTGGGCCTCGCGAATCCAACCATTTACCGGATTGCCGCTAGCAGCCGCTACGCCAATGATTTTCACGATATCACAAGCGGTTATAACGGTCTTACATCGAGCAATCCCATCTATAGCGCCGCACCCGGATACGACTTAACGACCGGCTGGGGCAGCTTTATCGGCGCGAACTTGATTGCCGATATGTCCGCGGTTACTAAGTCGACGGCGACAACACTGAAATCGTCGCTCAATCCCTCGACCACCGGCGCATCCGTTACGTTTACGGCGACCGTCACTCCAACCGTTCCGGATGGCGAAACGGTGAGCTTCTTGGACGGCACGACTGTCCTGGGAAGCGCGACCACCTCGGGCTCTGTGGCGACGTTAAGCACTTCAACCCTCTCCGTAGGGTCCCATTCGATCACGGCGACCTACGGCGGCGACGTCGACTTCGATTCTTCTACATCGGCAACCCTCACTCAGGTGGTGAACGCGTTGCCGCCGAGCGCTCCTGCCGATCTCGTCGCGACGGCCGGCAACGCCCAGGTGGTCCTCACATGGACAGCCTCTACCGGCGCTACTTCGTACAATATCTACCGGGGATCGAGCAAGGGCGGCGAGGGCTCGACGGCGATCGGCAGCGCCACGAAGACCACATACACCGACTCTTCGCTGATCAACGGCACGACCTATTACTACGAAGTGAAGGCGGTTAACTCGGGAGGCTTAAGCCCCTACTCCAACGAAGCGTCCGCCACCCCTCAGGTTCCCGTCGCTTCCGCGCCCGCCGGCCTTGTCGCGACGGCAGGCGATACCACGATTACGCTTACATGGACGGCCACCCAGTATGCGGCAACGTACAATGTCTACCGGGGAACGGCAACCGGAGGTGAGAGCTCGACCGCGATCGGATCGACGGCGAAGACCACGTTCACGGATACTGACTTAACCAACGGCACGACGTATTACTACGAGCTGAAGGCGATTGACGCCGCCGGCACAAGCGCGAGTTCCAACGAAGCGAGCGCGACGCCCCTCTTCGCCGGACCGACGAGCCTTACGGCAACGGCGTCGAATGCTCAAGTCGCCCTTACGTGGATGCCCTCGGCGGGAGCGCTCTCCTACAATGTCCTGCGCGGCACAACGTCAGGCGGCGAGAGTGCGACGCCTATAAAAACAGGAATTCCAGCTTCGACAACCTCTTACTCCGATACCACCGTGACCAATGGGACGAAGTATTACTACGAAGTTACGGCCACGCTCGCATCCAGTACGAGCGCACTATCGAACGAAGCCAGCGCAACCCCACAGGTCCAGGCGCCAACGAGCTTGACGGCAAGCCCCGGCAACGCGCAGGTCAGTCTCTCCTGGGTCGCATCCCCTGGGGCCACATCTTATAACATCTACAAGGGAACGGTCGCAGGCTCGGAGAATTCCACTCCGGTGGAGACATCCGCCACGACGAGCTATACGTGGACGGGATTGACAAACGGCACGACGTACTACTTCGTTGTCACGGCCGTGTGTGCTGGAGGAGCGAGCACGAACTCCAATGAAGCAAGCGCTACGCCGACAGCGCCCCCGTCCGCGCCAAGCAATCTTACGGCGACCGCGGGCACGAGCGGCGTCACGCTTACATGGTCTGCCGCGAGCGGAGCAACGTCGTACAATATCTACCGAGGGACGACGGCTGGCGGCGAAGGCACGGCGGCCATTGGCGTCAGCACCATTACGAAATATTCGGATACGACTGCGGCAAGCGGCACGACCTATTACTACAAGGTGTGCGGCGTCAACGCGGGCGGAGCAGGCGCGCTTTCAAATGAGGCGAGCGCATCGGCTGCCAGCGGCCCATCGTATCCCGCGGGGCTTAATTTCTTCTCGTCGCCATACGATTATACGGGCGTATCGCTCGACACGCTCATGGGATACACCGGCGTAAAGCTCGCCGTATTCGAGCCAACGAGCAACTCGTACGACATTACGCCAAACGGGAAGGCTTCGGCGATTACGCTCGGCGTTGGATACTGGGCGCGCTTTCCGCAAGCAGTGACGTTTACGAGCGTGGGTACGGCAGCGCCAACCGCGTCCCCCTTCGCAATTAGCATCGCCAAGGGCTGGAACATGATCGGCGATCCGTTCAACGAGACAATTCCGCTTGCTAGCTTGACGTTCGGCTCTTCGAGCACATCTTTTGCAAGCGCAACGTCGGGCAGCAGTCCAATTGTCTACGGAACGTTCTGGAGCTATTCGACATCGTCAGGCAGCTATGTTGCCGCGTCCAGCCTGAAGCCGCTTAACGCGTATTGGGTCTACGCCTACTCCGCGACGACAATGTATGTCCCGGCAAATTAGGCGCTAACGAGCTCCGTCTTCTTTCAGCATCTGTAAATCTCCATCCACCCAATCGACGGGCGGGTGGAGATTTTTCCATCAGGCTTCGCCGCGCTCGCCCAAGCGCCTTCACTGCTTGCCCAATTGCCCTGCGGAGACAGTACGGGAGAATCGCAACGTACAGCCGCGCGGTACAATAGGCCCATGTCCACTGTAAACCCTATTATCGTTGCCGTCGATGTGCCCGCGATAGAGCCTGCCATCGGCCTTGTCCGCTCTCTTGCGCCACACGTCGGCGCCTTCAAAGTCGGTCTTGAGCTGTTTAACGCGGTTGGCGCGAGGATTTTCGATGCCTTGCGAGAAGCGGCGGGCGGCGGCGTCAACATATTCTATGACGCCAAGTTCCACGATATTCCCAACACGGTCGCTGGCGCGGTTCGCGCGGCCGTGCGGCACAATATCTGGATGACCAACATTCATGCGAGCGGGGGATCGGCCATGATGAAAGCGGCCGTCGAAGCGGCGCAAACCGCCTCCGGCCAGCGACCGCTGGTCATCGCCGTGACCGTCCTGACCAGCATCGACGATGCGACTCTCTCCGGCGAGCTCGGCGTCAACCGCACGGCCGCCGAGCAGGTGGTCGCTCTTGCGCGCCTCGCACAGGACTCGGGATGCGATGGCGTGGTCGCCTCTCCACGCGAAACCAGTGCGATCCGCGAGGCATGCGGCCCAGAGTTCGTCATCGTCACGCCGGGCGTGCGCCCCGTTGGCGCAGCCCTCGGCGATCAGAAGCGGGTCATGACGCCAGCCGAAGCGATCGCACAGGGCGCAAGCTACCTGGTGATCGGCCGTCCAATTACGGGCGCTCCGGACCCCGCACAGGCAGCGATTGCAATCGGCCGGGAAATTGGGATTGGCTGAGATGCCCCGCCGATGGCGGCGGCCCCCTCTATGCCTCGCGCCGCCAAGTCGTCCCGTGAGGCCGGTCTTCCAGGATGATGCCGATGGATTTGAGGTCGTCGCGGATCTGATCGGAAAGCGCATATTGCTTGGCGGCTCTCGCAGCTTTGCGCCAGGCGATTGCCAGATCCATTAGCCTCGGCAGATCGTCATTCTGCGAGGATGGCTCTGATTGCGCTGCAAGATTCACGCCCAGATAGGAAAGGAGCAGCGTAATGGTCGACGCCAGGTTGCTGACGGTTCCCCGGTCGGCCTCTGGCCTTGCGATTTCCCGATTGAGGTCGGCAAGAGTCTCATAAACGACGCCGATCGCTCCAGCCGTGTTGAAGTCGTCATCCATTGCCGCGCCAAACTGGTCAACGTACGATTGAACAGGCTTGCCGGCAACGCCCGACGAGATCTGCGCGGCGACGTCCAGGGCGGTCCGGACACGATCGAGCGCTCGCGAGGTCTCGCGAACGCGCTCCGGTGCGTAATCGATCGGGCTCCGATAGTGCGAGGATAGCACATAGAGCCGCAACGCCTCGGCGGAAAATGCTCCGAGCAACTCGCGGATCGTGAAGAAGTTGCCCACCGACTTGGACATCTTTTCGCCTGCGAGGTTCACGGATCCCCAATGCATCCAGTAACGCGCGAATTGCTCTCCAGTCGCGGCCTCGGTTTGAGCGATTTCGTTCTCGTGGTGAGGGAAGACCAGATCCACGCCGCCCGCGTGGATGTCGAACGTTTTCCCAAGGAACTTCAAGGAGAGCGCCGAGCATTCGATATGCCAACCAGGCCGTCCAAGTCCCCATGGGCTTGGCCACGCGGGTTCGCCCGGTCGCTGCGCCTTCCACAAGGCAAAATCCATCGGATCGCGCTTGGAGGGGTCGACGTCGATGCGCGCGCCCGCTTCCATCTCGGCTGGATCGCGCCGGGAAAGTTTCCCGTATTCCGCAAAGCTCTTCACTGAGAAGTAGACATCGCCTTCGGGAGTCGCGTAGGCGTGCCCATTATCCACCAGATCCTTCGTGAGTTGGACGATCGACTCCATATTCTCGGTGACTTTTACAAAAGTCACCGGCGTAATTCCGAGCGCGGCCCAGTCCTCGAGATACGCCTTGGCGAACCGCTCCGCCAACTCGGCGGCAGGAACTCCCTCGTCGTTCGATTTGCGGATAATCTTATCGTCCACATCGGTAAAGTTCTGAACCATCGTCACATCGAAGCCGCGCGCCGTAAACCAGCGGCGGATCGCATCGAAGACGACAGCGCCGCGAAGGTGGCCGAGGTGGGCGGGCCCCTGAGGGGTCAGGCCGCAGGCGTAGATCGAGACCTTGCCTTTGTCGCGCGGAGAGAATTCTTCTTTGGCGTGGGTTAGCGTGTTCCAAACAGTAATTGGCATGATAGTGAGCGTTCAAATGCGTGGGAAAACCACGCAGCCTTTCAGATCCCGCTGCCGTGCAGGTTTTCGTTCGCGTGGGCGATCGGGTCGGTTATTTGGTCGAAATATTCGAGAAGCGGCGGTTCCGATAAACTACGTTCCGCAAGTTGTCGATGAAGTTCGTGAACATGCACGACCGAGTCCGGCTGGTGATCTTCCTCAATCGCCTCTACGCGGCATTTGATGTCCTCGGTCTCGCGGAGAAGCCTGCGGATCAATTCCCCCATCGGGTCCGCGCTGCTCAGCGCCATATCCATAACCTGGTGGGTGGGTTGTTCGGAAAGCTGGACGCCATCCTTGATGAGAACCCTGGCCGGTATTCCAACGGCGGTAGCGCCAGGCGGAACATCGCGCGTTACCACCGAGTTCGCGCCAATACGCGCATTATCGCCAATCGTGATATTGCCGATAATCTTCGCGCCCATTCCGATGAGGACGTTGCTGCCGACAGTCGGGTGACGCTTAATTTTCTCAAGCGCCGTGCCGCCTAACGTCACCTGGTGATACATCAACACATCGTCGCCCACGATCGCGGTCTCGCCTATAACGACGCCAGCGCCATGGTCGATGAAGAACCGGCGGCCGATCTGCGCACCGGGATGTATCTCGATATTGGTGAGAAAACGCGCCCATTGAGAGACGACGCGAGCGAGGAAGCGAAGGTTCGCCTTATAGAGCCGATGCGCCACGCGGTGGTGAAGAATCGCCCACAATCCCGCATAGGTCCAGACCTCCCAGATCGAACTGAGGGCAGGATCCTTCTTCTTAATCGTTTGTATGTCTTCGCGGATCGTTGCAAACATGATCGCGCACCTTGCCGGAATCCAAGTATAGCACTAGAACCCTGGTGGGCTCTTCCTCGTTCCAACTCGCCAACGAGCGGTCGTGCCTGTTTACTATTCTACACTATGCCGGTGGAGTAATAAGCCATTTCGGCGACGATCCTTTGTACAAGATTGACGCCGCCCTCCAGAGGAATTGAGGAAGACGAAACATTCCGCAACGGTCCGGCAGTTTACCGAATGGCGCAGCCAGAATGCTTATGCGTCCAAAATCACGCACTTATCAAGCAATTCGACTTCGGAACCTATTCTGCCCCCAAAGCCTCATCGATCACGGCCGCTGTAGCCTCGATATCGTCGCCGGTATGCGCGGCGGAAACGAATGCGGCCTCAAACTGAGAAGGCGCAAAAGAAATTCCAGCCTCCAGCGCCGCGCGAAAGAAGCGCGCAAAGCGGGCAGTGTCCGAGGCTCGAGCGGACGCATAGTCCGTCACCGGACGATCGGTGAAGAACAGCGTAAGCAGAGAACCTATCGTAGTTACGGTGAGCGGAATATGCCGTCGCTCCGCGGATTCGCGCGCCGCTTCGGCAAGCCTTGCCGCCTTCGCCTCGAGGTCCCGGTAGAGATTCGGAGTGCCCGCAATCAGGTCCAAAACCGCCGTTCCCGCAGCCACCGCGACGGGATTGCCGCTCAGCGTCCCCGCCTGATACACGGGGCCCACGGGGGAGACCAGATCCATGATCTCGGCCCGTCCGCCAAACGCCGCGAGCGGAAGCCCGCCGCCGATGATCTTGCCCATCGTCGTCATGTCGGGCGCAATGCCCAGCAGCTCTTGCGCTCCTCCCGGCGCGAGACGAAATCCCGTGATCACTTCGTCAAAAATCAACACGGCGCCGGCCTTTGTCGTCAGATCCCGCACGGCCTCCAGAAAGCCAGGTTTCGGAAGAACAACGCCCATGTTGGCGGGCACGGGTTCGACAATAACGCAGGCGACCGCGCCCTTGTGAGCCCGGAGCGCCGCATCGAAAAGATCGACGTTATTAAATGGCAGCGTCACCGTTTCCGCCGTGAGTGCGCTCGGCACCCCTGCGGAGTCCGGCAGATCGTGCGTCGCAAGGCCCGAGCCGGCCTTGGCAAGTAGGCCGTCGCTGTGGCCATGGTAGCAGCCGTCGAACTTGATGACCCGCGTACGCCCCGTAAAGCCCCTAGATACCCGAATCGCGCTCATCACCGCCTCGGTCCCGCTGCTTACGAATCGAACGCGGTCAACACTGGGCACCAGGCCCACAATACGCCGCGCGAGAGCGATCTCGCCCGGCGATGTTGCGCCAAAGCTGGTCCCGCCTGCCGCCGCCCGTGCAATCGCCTCGGTGACCACGGCGGGAGCATGTCCGAAAAGCATCGGACCGTAGGACATGACGTAGTCGATATACGAGTTGCCGTCCACGTCGAAGATGCGGCTTCCCGACGCGCGCTCCATCACGAGCGGATCGCCGCCGACCGAGCGAAACGAGCGAACGGGCGAACTGACGCCGCCGGGAAGCAGCGTGCGGGCGACAGCGAAAAGATCTTGCGATTTCGTGTGGTCCTTCATATGTGGCTATTATGACATAGGTTCGGCGCGCAAATACTACGGCGGGACGCCGTCCGCTCGGACGCCCAAACGGCGGCCTAGGCCGCCGGTCCGCGCGAGATGAACTCGCGCAGCACGCGAACAGCTTCGGCCGGGTGGTCGAGACGGTTGAGCTGAAGAGTGGCAAGGTCGAGATAGGCTTCTCGCGCTTCACGGCTCGCGGGGTGCGTTTCGATCAATTTGTGATAGATCTTCGATGCGCCGTCCGAGTTGCCGCGCCGTTCCAGATACTCCGCGAGCATCAGCAGGGAGGGCGCTGAGAGGTTCCAGTCAAGTCCGAGCCGTCGCGCTTCCTCGATCCAAACGAGAGCCTGAGCGGGTTGATACCTCGTGAAGGAGTGTTCGATCAGCGCCGCATATTCCTCGGAAAGGCGGCTCCGAACCAGCGAGGATTTCTCCGGGTATCGATGCGCCATATCCGCGAGCGCGGTTCTGGCCTCGCGGTCATCGGGACGGCGCTGGAGGGCCAGGCGATATTTGTGCATCGCTTCGTCCGCGCTTTTGGCCCCTCCCCGCGCAATTGCGGCGCGGGCCTCGTGGACCAAGTACTCCTTCTTGCCTTCGCCTAGCAGATCGGCGAACTGCGCGACCGCGATGCCGAAAACGAAACCGCCAATATGCGCCCAATACGCGATGCCGCCGCGATCCGGATCCGCGAGGCTGATAATCGCCCCGATGATGTTCTGTACAAGCCAAACGCCAAGGCCCGCAAGAGCGGGAGCCTCCCACATCGCCAATCGCGCCCCGAAAAAGGCCGAGGGAGCCCAGTAAATGCGGATGCGCGAGCGATAGAAGCGTACCGCATAAATGCCCAGGATCGCCGATACCGCCCCGGAAGCGCCAATCAGCGGCATATACGCTACGGTCTGGTTGCTCGCGAAGATCATCACCGTCGCCGTATTCAGCAGGCCCGCCGCGATCCCGCCGCCAAAGTAGAGCAGCGCATATAAGGGCCGTCCGACGGCATCCTCGACGCTCGGTCCGAAAAGCCATAGAAATCCCATATTCCAGAGAAGGTGCGAGACATTCTGGTGCATGAAGAGGTACGTAACAAACTTGACAGCCTCGGGATGACGCGGAATAAGCCCGAATCGGTCGAGGGGATTCACAGCAAACGCCGAAGTGTCCTGAATCTGTCTTGACAGCAAAAAGCAGACGACATTCACCGTAACCAGCGTCGCGGTCACCCACGGAAACCGGCGAACGGATCGGTCCGTCGACACCGGGAACGGGCAGACGAGAAGGATCAACAAAATCCAGGCAATATCGGAAAGCGGCGATGGCATCATGGTCGGCTGCCCGGCTCCCCGCGGAAATAGCTTTCCACGGCGCGCTTGTAGGCGGGAGGAATATTCTGCCGCCCGATGGCGCTCTCCGCGGTCTTTCTCGCCGCAGCCTGGTCACGCCCGTAGGGAACGACGGACGGCCCTGCTGGCAACGGGCTTATGCCGGGGCCGGCTTCGCGCGACACTCCAGCCCCCGCGGGCGGCGACGCCAACCTGTCGCGTCCCGTGCTTTGGCGCGGATCGTAGCCCCCAATTCGCCTGGGCGCGGCGGATGTTGGAATATCGTTACCGGCATCGCGCTCGACGCTTCCTTCACCGCGCGCCGACGAAGGGCGGTCCACGCCCGGTCCGCTCGACGGTCCTTTTCCATTGCCCGACTGGCCGCCTGCCGCGTCCTCTCCTTGTCCGGGCCGGCCTTGGGCGGCTCCGGACATTGCTTTCGGTTCTCCCGCCGAGCCTCGGTTCCGGCCGCGTGATGCTGGCTGCCCCGTGCCGTCCTTACCGGAGCCGCCGCCGTCCCGCCCTTTCGCGTCCTGAGCGCCCTGTTCCAATTCGCGCGCTGCCTGGTCGACGGCGCTTCGCATCCGTCGAGTCCCTTCAGCGTCAGGCGCCTCGCGCTGGGCGGCTTCCGATGCGGCCCGCAGATCCCTTGCCGCTTTCGCGGAATCGCCGTCCTGGAGGGCACGTGACGCGTTTCTTACGCGCTCCTGCGTTTGCGGCATGCCTGCGCCTTCGAGCGACCGATCGATCTGATTCAGGCGGCGCGCTGTTTCACCGGCCGACTGGCTAGGCTCCCCTCGCTCAATCTTGTCCGCAAGAGAGCGCAAAGTCCCGGAAAGATCCTCCGCACGGCCATCGTTGCCTGAATCGGACGAATCGCCATTCTGACGCCCCTGCCCTTGCGCTGCGCCTCCCGATCCAAGCGCGCGATCCATCGCGCGTTGGAATTCGCTTTCGTTCTTCATGGGCCGATCGGGAGAAAGTTCGTTTTCGTGTTGCTCGACCCGATCGGAGAGACGCTGCACCTTCCGGCGCGCCTGCTCAGGCGGCAAGTCGCGGATTTCGCGAGCGGTCTGCACGCCGTCTCGAGCCAGCGGAGCGGCTTCGGTTGCCGGCGGCAAGATGCGGGCCGCCGCCGTAAAGCGATCTCCGAGCGTCCGCCCCACCCGCGTTGCACGGGCGTTCCAATGGGGCGTCGCGATAGCGTTAGGAAGAAGGGCGCATAGCAGAGCAAAGAGCGTCAAGAGCACTGCCGCAAGAAGAGCGCACAGCGCGGCAATTCGCAGCCGGCGTGGCGCTGTCAGATTTCCTGCAGCCACTCGATCCGCCGCCTCGTCGGCATCGCGGCGCTGCAGAGCATGGAACGCGGGATCAATGCCGCCAGCTCCGGCGAACGCGATCGATGACGAAAGCCGCTCCTTCAGCCCAAGGCGCTCATCGGCAAGACGAGCGACGTCCATCGTCGAGAGCGGCAGCATCAGCGCGCGGCCAACCCCGAATCCGGCGGCGAGCGCGTACGCGAGCGCGATGACCGCCCACGGCGGCAAGGAAAGTAGATCGTACCGGCCGAGCAATACTGCGGCAAGGCCCGCCGCCGACGACAAGATGGACGCCCACAAGGCGTTCACCGCGAACACATGCAGACGAAGCCTGTCCGCCGCTCCGGCAAGCGCCAGATCGAGTCGACTGGAGACCGGTTCCATGTTCTCATTATACGCGCAGATGCGCCCGATCATGCGCGAGAAGCGGGGAATGGGAGAGATGACCTACAGAAGCGTATTGGGCTTCGACGCGGCCCGCGAAGGATCCACGCGCTTGCGTTCGCGAATCGATTCACGAAGAAGATGAACGAGGTATGGCAAGTCGTTGCCGAGATACCGGCCGTAGAGGCGGCGGGGTTCCTGGATAAGCCGGAAGGCCCATTCGAGACCGGAACGCTGCATCCAGCGGGGAGCCCGCCGAACCATGCCGGCCGCCATATCGAATGCCGCGCCGACGCCAATCGAAACGGGAACCTTCAATGAGTCTCGATGAGCCGAAATCCACTTCTCCTGCTTGGGCGCGCCGAATCCGACCAGAAGCACATCAGTGCCGGAGCTTGTCACGAGATCACAAATACGGGCATCTTCCTCCGGCGTATTTAGAACACAAGGATCGGGGCAGTCGGCGCCAACGATTTTAATACCTGGATACTTTCGCGCGAAGATCTCCGCTGTTTTGCTGGCCGCTCCTGGCTTGCCGCCGAGGAAAAAAAGCTTAAGCCCGCTGCGTTCCGACTCAGCCGCAAGCGAAAAGAGCAGATCGCTCCCGGCAACCCGCTCCTTGAGCGGCACGGGACCGAATTTTGAAACCCACACGATCGGCATCCCGTCAGCAAGAATTAAGTCGGCCGTCGTATAAATATCCCGAAACTCGCTATCTTTACGCAGTGATGCAAGGTGGTCAAGGTTTGCCGTGCAAACGAGATGCGGTCCCGTGCCGCCGCGGGCCATATCGCGAATGCTTTCGACAGCTTCCTCCATCGTGACGTTGTCAAAATAGATGCCACCGATGTTACTCTTCATGAATGATTCACCTTGCGCGCAAGCATAGGACCGACGGCGCCCCACATCCGGGACGCAAATGCAAGAAGCCTTGCGTGCGAAGCCTGACGATCTTCAGATGTTGCGTTCCCCGAAACAGGCGTCATAAAACGCACAAAATAGATCGGCTCCGCGCGCCGGAACAACAGCGCGCTCGAAAGAAGGCGCATCCGAATATCGGTAGCGGACGCAACGCTCCCGTCCTTTGCAAAATAAAAATAAACAATGTCGGCGATCGACGGATCCTCGCCGCTGTACACGACATCGCAGGACCGCACGTTCAGCCGATAGCCTGGCAACATCTCCACGCGATCGTTGTTAATCACGCCTCCCGTGCCGATCAGGCACGATCGAGGATCGTGCAATGCATCCCGATCCGTGCCGCCTATGAGCGCGAACGCAACGCGAAAGCCATCATCCGCTACATATTGTCGGTCAATTAGCTGTGCAGTCTCAAGAGCTTCAAGCGTCGATTTTGAAACGGTTTCGGTTCGTCCCGAATATCCATCGATTTTGAATGGCACCAAATTCTCGGATATTGATCGAAATTTCGCGGCGGCCGGCGGTTTCCATACAAACGATAAAACCGCTGCGATCGCCAAAATTGCGATCAAAAAATATCCAGCCCGGCGAATTTCCGGCATCCGAACAACCTCGCGAGCCCAAACAAAAATGCAAACCCGATCACGAGGGTGATCAAGCCGCTATAATCGTGAAACGATCGAGCCGCATCGTCGCTAACGCATTGTCCTACGAGCGCGATCAAAACGATCCGAACGACGTTCACGGCAACCGCCAAAGGAATCGACACTGCAAAAATCGCCGATCTCTTGAGAACGGAACCATTTAACATATACGCAAAAAAAACATCAAACGTCAATAGGGCGAGCAGCGTCTTGAAGCCGCTGCACGGCACGTCGACAAACAACGTATAGTCCGACAGCTTGATCTCATAACCTGAACGAACGTTGTCGAAACCGGTATGCGCCAGAAGCCAAGAGGCGCCGCCGGTTGACAGTTGCTGCAGACCATGCGTCGAATCGTTCAGCCAGGGCCCCGGCAGCGGAACCATCAGCGCCAAGAACAGCAGCGGATACTTTGCAACCCGAATAAACTCAGCGCCGCCGACAAACCAGACAGCCGACCAGATCATGAAGATCAGCGACCACGACATGACGATCTGTATTTCACGCTGAGCCGCATCGATTTGGAGCAAGCAGACAAGCGCTAGAATGACAAGGGCGCCGAACGAAGGACTCGGCTTCAGTCCTCGTAAACACTCACGCTTCCGCCAGAGCATCAGAAGAGACAACGCCGGAATCAAAAGGGCGTGGTTGTAAAACGACTCCGGCCGAGTGTAAGCGTACCACCACGCTCCCAGAGTCGTTCTCGCGACAACGGCGAACAGCGCAAGCGCCACGATGTACGGCCAAAGATCTCCAAAATTCGGCCGCCAGCCTGAAGGTTCGTCCTCCGCGGACGCGCCGGGTTCTACTGGCAGCGGCTCAGCAATATCCGCGTTCATTTGGCTCCAATAACAATGCGCAGCAGAAACGGAAAACCATTCTTTATAGCTCAGATACTCTCAATCCTCTGCGCGTGCACTCGTCTCTATCAGAATGTTCGCCTCAGTCGTCCGCGACCGGCCCCTGTCCGCTTACTTCAGGCGCGGACCATCCATCGTCACAACCGCGGGAGGAACCGCCGCCGCGTACTTTTCCGACTCGCACACGATCGACGCGCGCCGGCGGATATCGAGCAGGACATCGGTCGCGGACGGAGCCTTGGCGAGCTTCGCAGCCATCATGACCTTTGGATATAGCTCCTCGAAAGACGGCAGTTCGGGCGGCACGACAGAGTTCACGCGTACGACCAGATAGTGTCCTTCATAGGGAAATGAGGCGGTGTCCCCCTGGCTTAAGACCTTAATCTGGTCCCGCAAGCTATCGGACAGCTCTCCGCCCAGGCCGCTATCGAGATCGACAAGACGAACTCCAGGCGTCTGCCCCACGTTGTCCGCGGCGACTCCATCGGTCAACATTCTCTTCACCTGGTCGCGCACGAGGGTGTCTCGCGCAACAACCGCCGTCGTTAGCAGGCGGCGCGGCAGAACGAACTCATCGGGATGGTCCTTATAGTATTGGCGCCCCTCCGCTTCCGTCGCCGTCACATCGGCAACCCGAAGGTTGCGAAGCGCGAGGTTTAGCCGCAGAGTGTCCTTGTACATATTCAGCGCCTTGTCCGACTTTTGCGCCTCTAATAACGCGACCGGATCGCGCCGGCTGATGTCCTGCATTGCGTCGTCGATATCCTGCGCGGTTGGAAGGCAATCGCGCCGGGATGCTTCTTGGAATACAAGCGCGCGCCAGATCATTTGGGTCAACAAGCCCCGCGAATAAAGAAAATCCAACCGGTCGTCCAGGTCCTTTTTGACGATCGTTTCCCCATTCACGCGCACCAAGACCCGCCGGCTTGAATAGCGCGCGTAAAGCAACGCATTGCCGATCAACGAAATGACCGCAACGATTCCAAAAACCCAAGTCAGTAATTTTCTAAATCTGCGATGTCCCATTAGGCGAGAAGCCTCCCTTGCGCTCTCGCGCGGAAACCCGAAAACTGAATGAACAACTCAGTATACCTTTCCATATCCGCTGTGCCTGATGAAGTTTGGAACGGCAACGACTCGCGATTGCAGATAGAAAAGCTCAAGTTTAGGCGCGGAGGCGACGGCCTATTCCGGCCCACTCAGAATCGCGCCCGCGATTGTCGCCGCCCACTTATCGAGGCTCGCGTGCTCCTCAATCCAGGCGCGCGCCGCCCCTCCAACCCTTCGCCGCAGCGCATCGTCGTTACGGAGGCGGTCGATCGCCGCAATCCACCCGTCCACATCGCCGGGGGACACGTAGAAGCCTGTCTCGCCATCGACGATTACGTCCTTTTGCCCGGTCGTCGCCGTCGTAACGACCGGCTTCCCCATCGCCATCGCTTCGAGGATTGTGGTCACCCCCGCCTGAAAGTCGTTCTCGATTAATGGAACGGCCACCAATGCGCTCGCCGCGTACAACGCGCGCAACTCGCCATACTCGTAGCGCCGCGCGGATACGCCCGGCGGCAACACGCGGTTTTCGGTCGCATTGCGATGCTTGGACCACGGGGAGGCGGCGGCGAGCGAAAAGGCAACGTCCGGCAGGCGCGACGCCGCGGCGATCAGCGTATCGTAGTCCCGCCACTCCAGCCCCGCCGCGCTCACCAAGTTTGCGGATTCGGCAATACTTGGGTCCGGACGAAAGAAGCGCGTATCGGCGTGAAAGGGGATCAAGGCGAGCGTTTGCTCGGGGATGCCAAGGACGTCCACGGCATACCGATACTGCGTCGCCGCGTAAACGAAGATCCGGTCAATCTGGCGATGCGCCTTCCAGAGCGTGAAAAACGGTCGTTTCTTGGCGGCGGAAAGCCGGTGGCCGATCGTAACGTGACGCGGGCGGCGTATCGTTGTCTTCAGCAGCAACGCGAGCGGAATTGAAACATTTTCACCGTTCGTGAAGATCACGTCATAGTCGCAGCGGTCACGGTAGGCGCGCAATGCAAGCGCCACATCCTTCGGAATTCGCTCAGCTGCGACCGTCTGATAATCGATGCATTCCACCGACGCGCCCCGAGCAAGCAGCGCGTTGGTAAGCGCATCGTAGTCCATCGTCGGGTGGCGGCCTGCGGCGACATCCTCTTCGATGCCGCGCTTCATCACGCTCGGAATGGCTAAGAGCACGCGCGTCACGGCCAATCTCCCTCCGCGACTCGTCGCAGCAAATCGACGAGCTGTCCGTAATTGCGCGATGCGTTGAAGCGCTCGCGCGCGACGACTCGCGCTCGAGCCGACATCGCCCGGCGCATCTGCTCATCACCGGCAAGCCGTATCAGTGCGTCTCCAAAATCTTCGAGGCGGCACTTGTTGACGATCAAGCCAGTTTGCTCGTGCTCCACGGCTTCCGGGATCGCGGCGACATCGGTCGTTAGCACCGGCAGTCCGGCTGCAAGAGCCTCCATAATGGCGAGAGGCAGACAGTCCGCGGTAGTCGGAAACGCGAACAGATCCGCGCGGGCGTAAAGGTCGACCAACGCCGGGCAGTTGGGAGTCAGGCCATTGTGAACCCGAACGCCTTCATCTTGCCCCGCTCCCACATCCTCCGACCGCGTCACGATGTCCAGCTCTATATCCGGCTGCACTCTACGAGCGCGGCGAAAGGCGTCCAGCAAAACGGCCCCGCCCTTGCGCTCGAAGTCGCCGCCGACAAACAGGACGCGCACGACACCCGATGCATTCTCGCTTCGCTCGATTTTCCACCGGTCGACATCGATGCCGGGCGGAATCACCGCGACACGGTTCGCATCGACAGCATAGTCTTTCACGAGAGACCGCTTCGCCCACTCGCTCCACGCGACGAGACCTCTGGCGGCCGCAAACGCATTGCAGTGAATCCGATGCTTGAGCGCTTCTACCGCGCCCGAGTGCACTGGATGTCCATATCCGGCCGCGAGGTCGTCGATCTGGTAGGGCGTTGCATCCAGCGAAACGACGCTAGGAACCCGGCGCATGTACGCGCCAGAGAAAAGCGCGGTCACCTGCGTGTGGAAAAACGCGGCGTCGCAATCGGTCCAACCGCACATGCCGCGAGAGGCTGCAAGGGAAGCGCGCACGCTCCAGTTATCGCGCAACGGCCCAATGGCGCTCCACGGCAGCGGCAGCGGCGTGCCATGATAGGGCAGATCGAGGTAGCGCGCCTCGATCCCCTCCATCGATGCGATCGCCGCTTTCAAGTTGTCGGCGTGCGTCGCGTGCCCAAGAGAATATTCCAGCGCAAATGCTAATTTCAATCGACGGAGATGCCTCCAGCGGCGGGTACATGGGATTGGTTCGCTTCGTTTAGCGTCCGGCGAAACTCTACGATATAGGCGAGGTTGTAGAGAGCGCTCAGCGCCGAAAGCGCCGCGGATGTTGCGCCGGCGGCGTGCAGGACGAGGGCGGCTCGCTTGAGCATCGCCATGGCAATCGGGGCAAGACGCGGCGAGTCGACGCAAGCCTCGGAAATCAGCCGCGTCGCCCGATGCCGTCCCTCCGCCCTGGCGCGCACAATGTCCCAGGAAAGCAGTCCATCAGCAACCCGGCGCGCATCGAGACGACCGTAAGACGCCGGGATTCTCGCCCACGATTCGTAAGAGCGAATAGGCCGGTGAATGCCGTCAGCGTGAAATTCAAATAGAAAGTGGACGCCGCAATCCCTTTCCATGCGAACCGCCAGCTCGACATCTTCCTGACGCGCATACGTCTCGTCAAATCCGCCCGCGGCAAGAATCCATTGTTTGCGAACCGACGCGTTGCCGCTGTAAAAGTGCATTGGACCGGCGGGACAACCATAGAACTGGCCGCCGGGCCGGAACAGATTGTAAATATCCTGCAGCTTGGCGTGCTCCCACGCAATCCAAACTGGCTCCGCGCGGCGGTTGGCGGGATCGGGAGACATCAGTCCCAGCACCGCGATCTTATCGTCCGCTTCGTGATGCTTGCGGTGCCAGGCGATCAAATCCGGAACAGGTTCTACATCGTCATCGATGAAGAGAATGATCTCGCCAGCCGCCTCGCTCACGCCCCGGTTGCGCGCGGCCGCCGGACCGGCGTTGTCCTGACGAATCGCCCGCAGGCGGTACGACATCGAGTTTGCGGCCGACGCCAACATCTCGTCGGTGCCGTCTTCGCTTCCATCGGAGACCACGACCACCTCGAACGAATCGTGAGGCTCGGTCTGACGCGACAGACCTTCAAGGGTTCGTTTCAGGCTCTCGCGCCGGTTATACGTGGGGATCACCACGGAAAGAGAGTCCAACTAGAGGCTCTCCTTAATCGCGATGAGGATCTTGCGAATATTCTTGCTCGCATCGTAGCGCACTTCGGCATCGATCCGAGCAGCTTCGCCCATTGCTCGCCGTTTTCGCGGATCCGCGATGAGCTCGTCCAGCTTCTCGCCAAAGACCCGCCCATCGCGTAGAGGAACGAGGTAACCGGTTTGACCGTCGCGGATAACGTCCGTCGTGCCGCCAACCGCCGAGATGATGCACGGCAACCCCGCCGCCATCGCCTCAATTCCCGCGATCGAATAGCAATCCGCGAGCGTCGGCAATGCAAACACATCGGCATGGTGGTACAGCTTGATCAGTTCCGGATCATTGGACGAAAGGTTGTGGTAGATGGTAATGCGCTCGTCGGAACTGTGGATATCGTCTCTTGTCACGATATGCAGCCGCCAGCCTTTCGCGCTGGTCGAGCGTGCCCATTCGAGAAGCATGTGCCCGCCCTTACGCTCAAAATCGCCGCCAACGAACAGGATGTCGCAGATGCGCTTGCCCGCCTTCACATTTTTGCCTTCGGGCGACCACACGCCGAGATCGACTCCCGGCGGAACGATGCGCATTCGATCGGCGCTCGCTCCATAATCGGCGACGGCGGATTCGCAGGCCCAACGCGACCATGGGAACAACAACCGGCATTCCCGGTACGATACGGCGCGGCGACGATGTTTCATATCCTCGATGGCCGAAATTCGCGACGGATATTTGCCGTAAAAGTCGCCGAAATCATGAAGCTGCTTCGGGGTAACGTCGAACGTCATGTAGCACGGGTTCTTGCGCAAGTAGTTCGCACGCGACGCGAGGGCGGAGTGGACGCCGATCAGCGTGGCATCGAACGGCCCCTGGCTCAGCCCCTCGTCGATCTCGATCTGCGCGCGCAGACGCGACTTTACGCCGGTAGGAAGCGGCAGGCGTTCGAGGCGGCCGCCCTCCTTCCAATAGTCGACGACAATCCAATGCGGCTCAATCCCAAGATCCGTCGGAAAATGGGAGCGCCAGTTCAGGTAGTGGGTTCGCAGTCCCACCTCCGTCGACATTATGATTGCAAAGCGTAACGGCCTATTCATTACTCATCCAACGTTCCAAGATGCTGATCGCACACGAACCTCGCACGATTACGACGGCTCACCATCCAACTGCCGGATCACCTTCGCCGGCACGCCGCCGACCAGAGTGTGCGGTTCCACATCGCGCGTTACGACCGCTCCGGCTGCAACAATCGCCCCCGCTCCGATCGTGACGCCGGGCAACACCCGAGCTGCCGCGCCAATCCACGCACCGTCGTCGATCACGATCGGCCGCGTTTCGAGATCCCCCGCGCGCGCATCGGACGTGCCCAGGCGGTGCGTCGCCGTAATCAGCACGACATGGTGTCCAATCGATACTCCGTCGCCAATTGTTATGCGATCGCTCAGATCGAAGTAGACGAGCGAGTTGACAAAACAGCGGTCGCCAATGCGCAGCCGTCTGCGCGGATCGCGCGCACCGGCAAGCATGGGAAGCCCCTGCAATATCGTTCCACGCCCGACCTTGAGCCCATACGCGCGGCACATCGAAGCGCGGGTTCGCAAGAAAGCGCCATCCGGCAACAACCGCACCAGCAGGCTAAAAAGCCCCCACCCCGGCTGCAAACCGCCGAACTCCGTATTGATAATGTCGATCGCCTTATCCGGCCTCATTGCAAACCCATCCCGGCAACGCCAATTAAGGCTCCGCCGTAAAGGCCGCCGTGCCAGCCCGCCGCCTGGCTAGCGCGGAACGTATCATACTCATATCCTCCGCCTGCACGCAGCGGAACAACAGACAAAGCGGCAGATATGCCAGTGCGCCGGCCGCCCCGTACAGCACGATCAACGACGTCTTGTGACTCTCCCCCGTCGCGTGCAGCAGCAACACCAGCGGCAACGACGCCGCAACCGCCTTGAGCACCGTCCAGAGGCTTCCAACGCCCATCAGCGAATACGATGACGCGCGAAGATAGCATGTCAGCAGAAACGTCTCCACGGCAACATCGCTCACGGCCGCGCCGATCGCGCCGTTGTGCCACTGCGACTGCCACAAGGTCACCAGAGCGATACACAGCGGAGCGCTAATCAAAGCCGCGATGCCGGTAATGCGACTGAGCGCCTTCTGCTTGTCGCTGGCGATCAGACTGGTTCCGACCACCTGCGATAGATACCACGCGACGAAGCCCGCGCCAAAGACAGCGAGCACCGGAACGCTACCCGCGAAGTCCGGCGAATAGCGCAAAATCACCAAAATCTGCCTCGAACCGAAAAGCAGCAGCACCGCAAACGGCACGACGGCAATGAGCACCATGTTGATCATCCGCCGCACCAACGGGGCGAACGCGTCCGGGTCTTCGCGGCTCATTCGCGCCAGTGTCGGCAGCAACGCACTCGTGAGCGCGACCGGGAAAAAGAGCGCTGCGCCAATCAGCCGCCTTCCCAGATTGTACCAACCGACCATCGATATAGCGCCAAGTTTCTCGAGAATCGGCGAGTCGCATTGGCTGTACAAGCTCGAAAATACGGAACTTGCCGCAAACGGCAGCCCTTCCTTCAGAAGTTCCGCCATCGACCGGATTGTCGGCAACTTAACACTGCCAACATAGGGTCGAACGAGGATGATATTGATGAGCAGTGAGCAAACGTTGCTCAAAAGCGATATTGCGATCAGGGTCCAAATCGGCTGGTTCATCAGCAGCAGGATGATTGTGCCCACTGAATAGATCAAGCGCTCCAGAAAGATCGGCAGGTTCTGTTTGGGGAGCTGCTCGAGGCCCTGCAGAACGGATCCAAACGCGTCGTTGAACGTGCCAAGCCCGGTGGCGGCTTCCGCGATGACGATCAAGAGCGTCACTTCTCGCGAATAATGCAGGATTTCGCTCGCCGCGAGAGCAATGCCGATCGCCGCCAGCGTCAGGGGCAAGCGTACCGCAAGCGCGGCCGGCAGCAGGTCGGAGACGCGGCCATGATCACGCGCCACCTCGCGCACAAGCACGGTGGAAGTGCCAAGCGTGATAACGATCCCGCACAAACCGGCGATTGCGAAGGCCAGACAAAACTGCCCAAAACCGACATCCCCGAGGTGCTGGGGCAACATGACGGTTACCCAAAAGCTGAGAACCCATGTAAGGAGCTGATTGGCAACCGAGACAAGAACATTGCGAGCGACCATGTTCGTACGCGTCATCCGTTCCCCCGCAACTGTCTCGCCCGCTGATCGCTCCAACCTCGCCATTGAGTGGGTTGGGGCCGGAACTCCGGTTCCGGCGGCTCTTTAACGGATTGCCGCCGAAGGGCGTTGATCCG
The DNA here is from genome assembly GCA_031292625.1 of Capsulimonadaceae bacterium. Classification (GTDB taxonomy): domain Bacteria; phylum Armatimonadota; class Armatimonadia; order Armatimonadales; family Capsulimonadaceae; genus JARLGU01. Next base: position 51,978 of record JARLGU010000034.1, read on the forward strand.
GACAGCGGTAAGCAGTCCAACCCACGTCCCCGTAAAGAGCATATTCCGGCAGCAACCGAGCTGCATATCCAGCAACCCGAAGATAAGCTGCATGACCGCCAGGCATCCCACGTACATGCCGACAAGCTTGTCGGTCGACGTAAAGCGCGGATCGCGGCAGGTTTGAGCCGACGCGATGATTATGGCGGCAAAAAGCACCCAGAACACGGTAAAGCCAATCGTTCCAGTGCGCATCCAGACCCATAGGACGGAGTTGTGCGGAATGAAGCGGATTAGCGGATCGACGCTGCTTAAGTCGACCATGTTCGTGAACATGATAAACGGCTTCCCGTAGCCATAGCCAACCACGGGGCTCGTCATCATCGTCTCGAAAAGGTTGGCATTTTCAGCATCGCGATACGCGTTTGACGACAGATCGCGGTCATCCGGCGAGATCTGCGACTTAACGGCGCGAGCCGGCTGCGCAAGCGTGCCCGTCTTATTCCAAAAAGCCGGAAAGTAGATCGCACTTACGACCACGATCAGAATGGATACGATTCTGATCATCCGCCTGCGCATCGGCAACGCGGCGTACGCCAGGGCGAGCAGCATCGGTATGACGATCAAGAACGCTGCGGTCGCGGCGCGACGCTGATTAGCCGCGTTCATCCACAAAACGACCGGAAAAAACAGTGTCATCAACCATCGAAGTCCCGGCTCCGCGCCGGTAAGCCACAAAACGACCAGCATCAATGCGAACGCATCAAAGAAAAACGACTCCTCATGCGTGCCGATGCCAATCTCGGGAATCGTCGACCCATGTTGCTCCACGACATATCGTATGGCGGCCTGCGCGGCCTTAAACCCTACGCAGAGCGCCGTCACCCAGAGCAGCCGCCGCGTCTGCGCGTCGGTATCCGTGGTCATGTTCGTCGAAAGCAAGTACGCAAGCACCAGATACGCGAGCGGGCGGATCTCGAACATCGCCTTGTTAAACGCCCCGCCCGTCGCCATTCCGACGACTAGCGACAGCGCGACACATGCAAGGAAGCCGAAGAAAAGCCACACGAGCCCATCGTGCTTTACCCGCAGATCGTGAAAGACGATCCCCCGAATCAGAAACGAAGACACAGACAGCGCGATGAAGACCTCGAACGGGCTAAACGGCATCGCGTGGAAGGACGGGACGTTCATATAGCGCTGCACTACCGTGTTCCAATCCCAAAAGATCGGAAATTGATCGGTGCGCGGCATCTTAAAGTCCAGGGAGATTGTGAGTTCGAACAGGCAGGCAAGCCCCAGCGTTATCGCGGGAGCGGAGCGCGGAAAATACCAGGCGGCGGAAGTTAGGGCGATCCCGGTCGCGACAAGCAGCGGAGCGCCGAAATTGTCGCCGCCCAAAATGTACAGGCCGCCGAGCAGCAGAGCGAAAAAGCAGGCAGCGCCGACCAGCTTCATTTCGCGCAATCGGGCTGCGCGGGCAAGCTCCTCGGCTGTGATGTCCACAACCGTATGTTTGGCGTATGTTTCTCGCATCGCTTAATGTTTCATCCCGTAGCGAAGAAGCGTAGCCAAGATGACCGCTATCATAAAGAACCAGCGAGCAGGCGTCATTTTGTCGCGCGACAAGCCAAGAACCAGTGCGACAATCACGATCGGGAGGATCAAGTTCATTTACGCCTCGCCTCCAAAATCTTGTCGTCCGGCGGCGTTCCCGCAGGCACGTTCTCGTTAGCGCCGGGTTCGACAGGCGCAATCTCCTTGCGCTGGGTCCGCACCCATCCCTCTTTCCGTCCGAGCCTTTTCGGACGGGGCAGGACAGTTACTATCTTCCAGACCATGTAGAACGGCCCTGCAAGCAGGGCGCGGTAGGCCTCGGCGGGTGCGCCGGAAAGCCGGAAGCCCCCAAGAATGTAGACCATAAACCCCGCGGCCGCAACGGTCCAGGCAACCATCGGAAGAATCGGCCGCGCCCCGAGCGACGCGATCAGAAGGGTCACGCCTCCCCACGCCAGGAGAAACGCGCCAATCTCGGCAACCGGCGGAATCAACAGGTCTAGCGATGCGTCTAGAAGCATCCAGTTGCGCGTAAGTAAGCCCCGCACGAACATCGGCATGGCGCGACGCCGCACAATCTCATGGCGGCCATGCTCCCAACGCCGCCGTTGCGTCGCCGCGGCCGCGCGCGATGTCGGCATTTGCGCTCGTACGACTGCGCCGGGAACGAACCTTACGCGAACACCGTGTTTTTCGACCAGGTCGAGCCCCAACTCGATGTCTTCCGTCAGCGAAGCTCCCCTCCAGGACACCACATCGAGCAGATCCGCGCTGAAGCACATTCCGTTGCCCTTGAGCCCCACGGACAAACCAAGCGCTTCCCGTGCGAGCGGACGAACGTAGTGGACCAGACCAAGCGCGCCGGCCATCAGACTGGTGCGCCAGCTTTCCTCGGGATTGAGCACGGCATACCAGCCCTGCGCCGCAAACTGCCGCCCCCCTGCGCGGACCAGGGCCGCATCCATGGCCGCGAGGTACCCTGGCTCCATGAACGTGTCCGCGTCCATAATCACGACCGCATCGATCCCGCCTTCTTTCGATAGGCGCTCCAACGCCCAGTTGAGCGCGTTCGGCTTGCCGCGTAACCGGTCGTCGCGGCGCTCCCAAACCTCAATGCCGGGAAAGCCGCCGGCAATCGCCGCCGTTCCATCATCGCAATTGTCCGCGATGACGACGATCCGAACCGAGCCAGCCGGACGCTCCTGTTTGGCAATGTAGCCGAGAACCGAGCCGATCACCACTTCCTCGTTGTGCGCGGGGATCAATATGCAAAAACGCGCGGCAATCCGGGCCGGGATCACCGGCGAAAACTGCCGGGCCCTGTCCAACCGGCGAGCCGCGCGCCAGGCCACGTAGAGGAGAAAGAGGCAATAGGACAGACTAACCAGAACGACAACGCCTAGCGTAATCAGCAGGGCGAAACTGATCGAAAGCAAATCATGTGCGAAAGGTGCTTCAGGAACGCGCATCCAAACATGTCCCGGTTGATCCGAACACGCCAATTAAGGCGAAGAGAAATGTGGTCGTAGAACGACCGCGCTCAAATGAAAAGCGCTTCCAGCCCTGGCATCGCTAGAGTCTTAACCGTCGCGTCAACCAATCCGGAACACTCGTCCGGTAACGGTTGAGCGCAACCCCGAGAACCTTTTCGCGTCCGACAAGCTCGATGGCCTGCAAGACCATCTGCCGGGGGGTCGCTCCCGAATGGACAACCAGCATCACGCCATCAAGATAACGCATGATCGGCGTCGCGTACTCGGTCGATACGGCGGGCAGGTCGACGATGATCACGTCGAACACGTGTCGCGCCGACGACAACAGTTGCAATATCCGGGGCGACCGCGCATTGCGCGCGGGACGCGCGGCGGGACGGCCAGCCGGCACGATCGTCAGGTTGTCCGGCTCGACCATTTGATATGTGGTTACCGTGTGCGACGCCTCCTCGAGAACGTCGATAATGCCATGTATCGGCCCCGATGGGTGCTTGCCGCCGTCCGGCAGCGCAACGTCCGCGTCATACAATCGAAGCCGGCTCCCAAGATCTCCATCAGGCAACTGCGACAGGCTAAAATCCATCAGACAGACGCGCTTGTACGAATTGCGCGCCATGGTCACCGCCAGGTGCATCGCGGTCGTTGTCTTGCCTTCGCCGGGAACGGCGCTCGATATGCCGAGGACGAACGGTCTGTCCTGCTCCAGTCCTTCTTCCGCCAATGCGGACATCGACAAGGCGCTCGGAGCGATTGCCTCGAACATGTGGCTCTCGATGGCCGACTGCAAGTGGACGAACTCAGGCGGCGACTGTTCCGTCCGAACCGGCGCAATAGTCGGACTGATGGTACGAAGCGCTTCTCCCGGGTTTGCCGGCGCGATAATCCGCTCAGTGGGAGCTATATACGATTCGGCGCTCCGCACGGCGGGGCTATGCGATTCGCCGGCAGCGCTTTCGATGTCGCTATCCTGGGGCTGATGATTGTAATCAGACATGTTTACTTCCGTGATCGTCAAGTCGAGGCCGCCAAACGGCCGTCAAGATGCGTTATCGGGCTGATCGTCATTCGAGAACGTTGACCATCCCTTGCCCTTGGAACCTGGCGAATCAGGTCCGCCAAGCGCCTTGCGGGCGGAGCCGCCCGCTTCCGTGAGCAGTCTGACGCCGCCTGTCGTACGCGCCATGTCTGGCAGAAGAGCGAGGACCGGAACGCCTAACGATGTCTGCGCATCGATCGGATCCCGCAGCGAGCGATCCATCCACTCGCTGGCGAAAACGAGCGAACCGCCGATCAGGATTGCGAGGATGATGCCCCCGATGAAGAGGAACAGCGCACTCTTGCCGCGGGTCTTCGAGGTCGGCTGCTGCGTCAAAAGAACCGTATATTCGTCGGTAACCTGCTTACGCCCGATCTGCTCGCTCATCCTGGCCTGATCGAGACGGTCAATGAGCGTATTGTAGTTCTGCTCGTATATTCGATAATTGCGGGTCAGTTCCGCTAACTGGCGCTCATAATCCGGATTGTTGCTAACGACGATGCTTGCGCCGAGGATGCGCTGCTCGGTATCGCTGAGTTCCGTACGCAAGGACTTGAGATCGATACTGGTTTGCAGGAGTTGGTTCTGCAGGCCATCATAAACGGGATTGGACTGAAGGTCACGAGTCCCGACGGAGAGCGCGCGCTTCTTATCGGCGCTAATCATCGTCTCCAGCCGCGCAATCTGCTTCTTGAGCGCGATGACGACCGGATGCTCCGACGTGTAGCCCTTGACATCAATGTCATCGTTCAGTTCATCCTTGAGCTGCTCAACGCGAATTTCGCGCGGCGTCTGAGCGCCAGTCGTTACGCGCTCCGTCTCACTCGTGCGGGGCGTCGTCTGGAGCTGCTGTTTGAGAACCGCGACGCGCTCCTCCGCGGATGCAATCTGGACTCGCAGCTCATCGCGGCGCTCCTTGAGGTTCTCAAGCTGCTGCTGGCTGCCGGCCATGTTGGTTGGATCACCCGCGGGATGGCTCTTCTTCCACACTGCCAGACGCTCGGCGGAATCGTTAAGGCGCGACTTGTAGTCGGCAACCTGCTGCGACAGGAACGCCACCTGGCCCGCGAGATACGATGTCTTTTCATCGGTATCCTTCTTGATGTACGCGCCGATAATCCCGCTCAGAACAGTCAACGTGTCATCAGGATCGCCGTAAGTGGACTGTACGGAAAACGAATCGCTATTGTCCGAGGCGACGACGAGGCCCTTTTCGAGATTGTTCAACTCATCTTGATTATCGCAATCAACGGGGAGGTGCATGAAGACCGGCTTGCCGTTCGGCCCAGTCAGAGCCGTCTTCATAAATTCCTTGGTTTCGATAAGCGCCTGGAGCTGATTGACGGTGTGGCTTAGAGTAACGCTCACTGGCTGATCGTCGTTGGTGTTCGTCGCGAGCGGGTTTTCAGCCGTCCTGGGAGAGAGAACGACCGTAAGCGTGCTCTGGTACTTTGCGGGACGAAACACCGTGTAAAACACCAGAAGCGTGACGATTAAGCCCGCAGACACGATAAACAACCACTTATGGCGCAAGAACGAATCCAGCACCCGATACAGCATTGTGCGTTGATAATACATGTTCACTCCCGCGGCGTAGCGCTAATTCGACGCTCGGCTTCCGCATCTATTATAGTACAGGCAGCCAACAAATCATCGGTTGCTCAGGCGAAACTCTTGAGTGAGGGGCTTTTGGAGGGGGCGAATCATGCAAACGCGCTCCTCGAATCAGCGGCCGGAGCCGTTGCCGGAGAGCGCGTATGCGGTGACGAATTAGGCTGACGCTCAGTATGCGCCCCGCCCTTCCAAAACAGCCGGCAAAGTCATCAACAAGATCCGGACGTAAAGCGGAAAAGTCTGGTTTGCGATATACTCCAGGTCCAACTCAATGCTCCGCTCAAATGGGAGATCACTGCGTCCGGACACCTGCCAAAGGCCAGTGATGCCAGGCTTAACTAAAAGGCGGGCGCGCTGACGGTCGCTGTATTGCTCAACCTCGGACGGGAGCGCCGGGCGCGGGCCGACCAAACTCATATCGCCCTTTAGCACGTTAACGAGCTGCGGCACTTCGTCCAGGCTGAACTTGCGAATGAAGCGGCCGACGCGGGTAATTCTAGGATCGTTGCGGATCTTGAAGACGGGGCCGCTTGCCTCGTTCATGCGGATCAGAGCCTTGCGCCGCGCCTCGGCATCCACGACCATCGAGCGAAACTTGTAGAACCAGAACTCCTCGCCGTCTTGGCCGACTCTCTTTTGCCGGAACAGCACGGGGCCAGGGGATTCGAGTTTAATCAATAGAGCAATCATCATGCACGGGAGAAGCATCGCGAGAAGCGCCGCGGAGGCGCCAAGCACGTCGCAAACCCGTCGAACAACATGGAACCCAGGCGCGGCGTAGACAGCTGGAACGAACAGGTCCGAACCAAACGCGTGACGAGAGGAAGCCGTTCTTTGGCGAGTGACTATGCCGATTTCTTGCCCTATTCTACCGGGCGAAAGGATTCGCAGGTTCATTTCGGACCTCCTGTGAAATCAAAAGAACGATCTCGAACACAATCGGCCAATCGCGCCCGGCCCGTCGTTCGCGGAGCGCCCAACACGCAGGGCGGCATAGTCATCCGCAGCGGATTCAGGGCTGCTTGTGTAAGCGAGCTTGACGCTCCTAACACGCTCGATACGATGATTCTGATCTTGGTAAAAAGCATAAACCGTGCCAACCTGAGCATACTACCTGATTTCCCGTCTTGCCAAGCGAAAGCCTATAACGCCGTCCGCTAACGTTCAGCCAAACACACATCTAGCCGGAATGGTTCCGAAGTACGTCTCCAGAGTACGTCGACGCACAGCCATGATTGACATTCCAGTGCCGATTTCTGTATCATGTCTCCAAGGGCAGCAATCGCCGGACCATCCGGCCGTGCCGCCAGCATGGAGGTTTTATGTCGAACGTACTCGTGACGGGCGGAGCAGGCTACATCGGAAGCCATACCACGAAACTGCTCCTGCGCGCTGGGCACAAACCCATAGTTCTCGACTCCCTTGAGCTCGGACATCCCGCCGTGTTCAAATTCCTGCCCGGTGCGACGCTTGTCCAGGGCAATACCGGCGACGACCAGATCGTTCGCGAAACGCTTAAGAAATACGAAATCGACGCCGTTGTTCACTTCGCGGCCTACGCTTCGGTGCCCGAAAGCGTCGGCAATCCCGAAAAATACTACGTCAACAATATCGCCAAGAGCCTCACTCTGCTCAATGCGGTAAAAGACGCCGGGATCAAAAAGGTGATCTTTTCGTCGTCAGCGGCCACATTCGGCGAACCGCAATACACGCCAATCGACGAGGATCATCCTCAGAAACCAACGAACCCTTACGGTCAAACTAAACTGGACTTCGAACACATTCTCAAATGGTACGATGTCGCCTATGGCATCAAGAGCACTTGGCTGCGCTACTTCTGTGCCGCCGGCGCCGATCCCGAAGGCGAACTCGGCGAGGATCATACGCCCGAAACGCACATGATCCCACTTTCCCTCTTTGCAGCGCTTGGTAAACGTCCCGACATAAAAATGTTTGGCCTCGATTATCCGACCGAAGACGGAACCGGCGTCCGCGACTACATTCATGTAACCGATTTAGCCAGCGCGCATGTACTGGCGCTGGGCGCGCTCAATGGCGGGGCCCAGACCAACTACTACAACCTAGGCAACGGCAAAGGCTACTCGGTTAAGCAGGTCATCGATACCGCAAGAGACGTTACCGGTCTGCCGATTAAGGCCGTCGAAGCGCCCAGACGTCCAGGGGATCCCGCGGTTCTGGTCGCCTCGTCCGAGAAGATCACGAAAGAGCTTGGATGGAAGCCTCAATACGGCGACCTGCCAACAATGATCCGGACGGCGTTTGAGTGGTTCCGAACCCATCCCAAGGGATACGCCGACAAGTGACCCGCGTCCGCCAAGTCATCGGCTGGCGTCTCATCCGCATGGGGCCGGCGAGCGTCGCGCAAACGCTCGCCGGATCGCCAAACGGGAACGGCGCCCCACAATGAAACAGCTCGCCTCATACAGCCGGTTGAGCTACCTGCTCATCTTTCTCCCGGTAAGCGTCGTCCTGCGCCTGACGCATGCGTCGGAGCTCTGGCTTTTCCTGAGCTGCTGCGCCGCGATCATCCCGCTGGCGGAGCTGATGGGGATTGCGACCGAAGACCTGGCCAAGCGGCTGGGGTCGCAGCTTGGCGGACTGCTGAACGCAACGTTCGGCAACGCCACGGAATTGATTATCGGCTTCTTCGCCCTTAGTGCCGGACAAATCGATCTCGTCCGCGCCTCGATCATCGGAAGCATTATCGGCAACATTCTGCTCGTGCTCGGGGTCAGCATCCTCGCTGGCGGCATGAAGCACAAGATGCAATACTTCACGCAGGATGTCGCGGAGACTCACTCGATCAACCTGATCCTGGCCTCGATATCCCTCGCGATCCCCGCCGTTTTCGCGACGGCCTTTCACCATCCGCTGAGCAGCACATCCGATGCCGTGGAGCATCTCTCAATCGGCGTCGCCATTCTCGTGCTGATCCTCTACATCGCCTCGCTTATCTTTTCGCTCAAGACTCACGAAAACCTGTTTCGCAGCGGCGAAGAAGAAGAGTACGAACCGCCTGCAATGAGCAAGCCGGCCGCAATCTGCATGCTCGCGGCGGCCGCGCTGCTCATCTCGATTCTGAGCGAATGGCTCGTCGGCAGCGTCGACATTGCGGCCCACGGAATGCACGTCAACCCGACGTTCATCGGCATCATCATCGTCCCGATCGTCGGCAACGCCGCCGAACACAGCACGGCGGTTATGATGGCCATAAAGAACAAGCTGGACATTACGCTGAACATCGCGATCGGCTCATCGACCCAGGTGGCGCTGTTCATTGCGCCAGTCTTGGTCCTCGCCGGGGCAATCAGCCACCATCAGCTCACGTATCTTTTCGGCGCGCCCGAATTGACCGCAGTCGCCGCCGCCGTGCTTATCGCCGGCTTCATCGCGGGCGACGGCAAGACGCACTGGCTGGAAGGCGCTCAGCTGATCGCCGTCTACTTCATCATCGGCATGGCGTACTACTTTCTGCCCAAGTAACGCCGGCTCCGCAATACGCCTCTTCCCGGCAAGCGCCTGCATCTCCCGGCTTGAAGGCATTCCGCTTGAGGGATCTATTCACATCAACGATTGTCACCGATATTGGCGCGGATTGCGGCCGTGAACGACCGTCCCGAGATGTCAATTCCCATCATTGGGGCCGCCGGATCACGAAAATGCTGGACGTCTACCGATTAGGCCCGTTAACGGGCTTTCTCAACACAGGACGGCCCTTACAGGACCGGACTCGTGCCGCTGTTAACAGTTATATACGCGACTGCCCTGCATTCCGCTTGAGTCCGCCTTGCGCGCGGAACGAAGCCGTGGTAATGTAGAGTACGATTATGTTCTACCAAGCGCGTTCACCTTATATCGCTTTGATCTGGCTGCTCGCGGCCGTATTCATTGCCGCGGCAACGCCTCGCGCGGATGCGGATCTAGCGATCCAGGGCGGATCACAGGCGCAGCAACAGTTGCTTCGACAAATCTTTACGAGCCGGATTCCAGCTCCGTTGAGGCAGGGCGCGACGCTGTTCGTTAACATACTGACCGACCGGCAAATGAACGCATACATCCATTACGGCAACAGCGCGCATATGTCGAGCAACGATGCCGCCGATGCGATCGACGGGATCTTCGAGGATGGACCGCCGACCATCACGTTGCGCGGCGCAACGGACCAATGCGCCCTGCCATTTACGTTTGTCCACGAGTTCGGGCACTTCTTTTGGCAAAACGGGCTTACGAAAACGGATCGAAGCCGGTACGGCGAAGTATACTCTAAGCAGAAAAGGGCGCATAGCCTGATCACCGAATACGCCGCAACCGATGTCCATGAGGGTTTCGCGGAGGCGTTTTCATACTACATATTGTCTAAGACGACTCTGCGACATCGCGATCCGCTGTCCTGCGCGTATCTCGACAACGTCTTCGGGCGAGTTGGCAATGCAAGCCAGCCAGTCGTTAGAGTCTCGCAACATGTATCCAGCAAGTTATACGCGTCGCCAGGCGGATGAGCGCGCTGGATGCGACGAGGAACGATGCCGGACAGAAACCTCACAGCACGCGCGATTACGGCAAAAGAGATGGACCAGCACTTCAATCTGCTGTGTCAATCGTTCCAGCTCGATTCCGACCTCGCCTACCCAATCTACAAGCAAGATCCGTTTTTCGCCTTGGACCACAAACGCGCCCTGTTCGACGGCGCCGAAATGACGGCCGTCCTCACGCTCGTCCCGGCGGCATTGACGATCCACTCTTCATCCACGCTGCCCGTCGCGGGAATCGCCGGAGTTGGAGTGCCGCCATGGCTGCGTGGCCGGGGTTATGCAACCGAGCTAATCCGGCAGACGGTGCGCACGGCCTACGGCGAGTTTGGATACGCTCTCGCGGCACTTGAAAGCGACCAGCCGGCGTTCTACCGGCGTCTTGGATTCGAGCCCTGTTCTACCGTCGTTGCCTGGTCCGCCGCGCCGGGCGCGCTGCCCGAAAGCCCTCTGGCGGCAAGCGTAACGATTCTGCAACCCGATGTCCTCGCCCTCGAATCGCTGCGTATCCACGCGCTGTATCACGAAGCCGCTGCGTCGCAAAGCGGCGTGTTTCAGCGCGACGAGAGGCGATGGGAAGTGATCGACACGCTGGCGACCGGTCGAACGGTTGCGGTATGGCGCGATGCGGACGGCGGACTCGCGGCATATGTCGCATTCGTAAAGAATAACGGCGATGCGGAGGCTGGCTGGACAATCACCGAAATGGCGGCGAAAGACGATGTGGGCCGGCGCGCGCTCGTCGGCTTTCTTGCCCGGCAAACGGCAGTCAGACGCATCAGCGGCAGAATGAGCCGGTCTGCCTTCGTGGAATTCGGCCTCGATCGTATCGCGGGCGTCACCCACGAAAATCAGGACGGCGTTATGCTGCGCATCCTGAACCTTCAGGCCGTGCTCGAGAGCCTGGCGCGCAGTGCCGAGTTTGCCGGACGGCTTGCGACGGCTGAGGCAGGCTTCACGATATGCGTCGACAACGAAGACTTTCCGGCCGCGCCCGTGAGGCTGCGTCTGTTCACGGTTGCGGACGAGCGCGGCGCGAACAGGGCAGTGATCACACCGGCGGACGAGCTTGACGGCGACTGCCTGGCCGGCGACATCGGCGCACTAACCCAACTGGTACTCGGCTACGCCCCGGCATCGCTCCTAAAAACGGCAGGCCGCGTTCGCGCCACCACGGCGCGCGCCATAGATATCGCGGAGCAGCTTTTCCCGCCCGCCGATATATTCCTCGCGACGCCGGACCGGTTTTAGCGCCGGAGTTAAATTCCGGCCTCCCAAAGCCGGCGGCCGCGCCTATCCGGCTTTCGTCGCCTCCGCCTTATCGACTGGCTCGATCCCGTAAAACGCGCGCATGTGGTCGCCGTAGATCCGGAGCGGATCGAGGCCGACGTTGCGGTTGACGCGCTCTTGGAACGAGTACTGATCGAGCGCAACGCAGGTCTGATGCGGGCAGTGAACCACTCCGCGGAACAGCCTGGGCAGTTCGTCGTCAAAGATGCTGCCGCGCGCCTCCGGCTGCTCAAAGCAGGCGACATGGATCTCGCCCTTGTAGTTTAGCTCATAAGCGAGCGACGGCTCGACGCACTTTCCGCCGCACGATTTCACGATGCCAGTCCGGAAACCGTAGTCGACCTCGGGCAGCGCCTCCTTCAGCAAGGCCAAATCCTCCTTCGAGTACTGTCCCTCGCTATCCCAAAGGGGGTTCGGATGAAGCGGTATGCCCCGCTCCTTGAGCCGCTCGCGATTTTCGAGATAATGGGCGATGTTCGAGCCGCTCATAACGTAGTTGACGATGCCGATGCGAAAACCGGCTTCGAGGATCGCGTCAATTCTGGCAACGAACTTGTCGACAGTCGTATGGCTGGGATGCAGCGTGCACATGAGGGTGATCTTCGACTTGTCGAGGTCGCGGTATTCGTCCGGATTCCACCAGGCGTTCGTGTCGATCCGGATCGCGGTCACGTTTTCCATCGCCGCCAGACGGGGAAGCAGGACGCGCATCGACACACGGTCGATGAACGGTTCCCCGCCCGTGATAACGAATGACAGACGCTTGTCCGCGAAATGGCGGTCGAACGCCTCCAGCCACTTTTCGACCGGAAAGTTGTCAAACCCGTGCGCCGTCATTCCCCCGCCCTTATCTTCTTTGCGTCCATGAGACTGGATGCAGTAGGGGCAGGCATAGTTGCACCATTCCGATATCAACCAGCGCAGAATGATTACCGGCTTCTCGTTTTCCGGTTTCCATACGTCAAGCACTTTGCGAAAAGCCTCGCGGTCATGCGCGCTGAGCGGCCTATCACGAGCCACGCGCAATTGGGCCGCTCCGCGCAGCACTTCGGCCTTCCAGGCGACGCGCTTACGCGTGGAGCCAATGAGATCGGTAAGATTGTTCGCGTTCATATCCCTCGCAATCCATCTAAAGGAGTAAAACAGGGTTATACCCACACGTCGCAACTCTTTATCTTATAAGAGAATTGGTATCCATACGCAGTATCGGATGCTTCCGCCACTGCCTTAAGGGCCGAATTCTTGCACGAACGTTCTTTCGTGATGAAATAGACAAAAACCTTTAATGGCCCCCCTGCGGCGGAACGAACTTCCAAACTCATCACCTACCTCATTTACGCCAAGCGTCAAGGCGGACTCTACGGTCAGCTTTTTAAATGAGGCAACCACAGAGCTACGGTCAGGTTTTTAGTGAGCCAATGCGGTAAGTGTTGCACCCATCCGGCGCGGGGTATAATCCGCCATGGCTTGCGATATCCAGGACCCGTTTGGCCGCGCAATCCGCTACTTGCGTGTCAGTGTTACGGACCGCTGCAACCTGCGATGCGTCTACTGCATGCCCGAGCACGGCGTGCCGTATGAGGCGCCGGACAAGCTCCTGAGCGTGGATGAAATCGCGCGTATCGTTTTGCTGCTCTCTCGCCACGGCCTTGCCAAGGTGCGCGTCACCGGCGGCGAACCGCTTGTGCGGAGCGCCGAGGTGATCGATTTAATTGGGCGTATCTCGGCAATACCCCAGATCGCCGATATCGGGCTCACGACGAACGGGATCCTATTGGAGCGGCATGCGCGCGCATTGCGAGCGGCTGGCCTAAAGCGCATCAATATCAGCCTCGACACGCTGCGGCGCGAACGCTACGCCCGGATTGCGCGAATGGACCGATTCGATGAAACCATCGCGGGGCTTCACGCAGCCGAAGCGGCTGGATTTTCGCCAATCAAGCTCAACATGGTTCTGATGAAGGGCATCAACGACGACGAAATTGCCGATTTCGCCAGGCTGACCCTCGATCATGCCTACCATGTCCGCTTCTTGGAGTATATGCCGATCGGCCAGGTGACGCCGCACGAATGGCGAGCACGCTATCTCAGCAACGACTGCGTGCTGGACCGGTTGAACGGCGAATTCGCAATGGAGCCAATTGAGGTGGATGCAAGTAGTACATCCCGCCGCCTAAGGATCGAGGGCGCGTCTGGTTATGTCGAAGTCATTAGCCCGATCTCGCACCGATTCTGTGCGGGGTGCAACCGGCTTCGCCTTACGGCGAACGGCGCGCTGGCGCCCTGCTTGTCGGACAATTACGAATACGATCTGCGTGGCCCGCTCCGTGCAGGCGCAAGCGACGACGAGTTGCTCGGGCACATCCGCGCGGCCGTTTCGCACAAACCCGTGCAGTCCGATTTCGAGGGACGCGTCAACCGGGGCGGGAGCCTGCGGATTATGGCGCAAATCGGCGGATAGAGAACGGAGAGAAGGTGTGCTCCGTGGCCTGACTGGCTGTTTTTCCGCTACCGCCTCGCGGCGTCGTGACACAAAATTCGGCCATTCTCACATTACGCCAAGAGGTATCCGGTTTTCGCATGAAGATGACACACGTTGACGAACGAGGCGAGGCGCGGATGGTGGACATCGGCGGCAAGCCGGTAACGGCCCGCCGGGCGGTCGCGCAGGCGTATATCCATATGTCGCAGGATGCGCTGAGCGCAATCCGTGAAAACTCGCTGGTCAAGGGGGACGCGCTCGGTGCGGCGAGAATTGCCGGCATCATGGCAGCCAAACGTGTCGATGAGTTGATACCCTTATGCCACTCGCTTCCGCTGTCGGCTGCTACGGTCGACTTTACCGTCGAAGAAGACGGGGTCCGCGTGACAGCGAGCGCATCGACAACGGCCCAAACAGGGGTCGAGATGGAAGCGCTTACCGCCGCGAGCATCGCGGCGCTCACCGTGTACGATATGTGTAAATCGATCGATAAACGAATATCGATCGACGAAATCCGGCTTGTCCAAAAGACCGGGGGAAAATCAGGAGATTTCGATTGGGATCCGTCAGAATAGCCGTACTTACGATTAGCGACCGTTGCAGCCGCGGCGAAACCGCGGACGTTTCCGGTGCAGCGCTCTGCGAAATATTCGCGGCGGAGCCGTACGAAACTGCGCTTTATGCGGTGGTCCCGGACTCCGTCAAGGCGATCTCCGGAGCGCTGAAGCGCTGGACCGACGAAGGCCTGGCGGACGTAATCGTCACCACTGGGGGAACCGGGCTCTCTCCGCGAGACCGCACGACCGAAGCGACGCGCAAGGTTCTCGATCGGGAACTGCCCGGTATCGCCATGCTGCTGCTCGCCGAAGGGCTAAAGAAGACGCCGCTTGCGTCGCTCAGCCAGGTTTTGGCCGGTACGCGAGGCCATACGCTGATCGTCAACCTCCCCGGCTCCCCGACGGCGATTCGGGAACTCGCGGCGTGTCTGCTCGGAATTCTTCCGCACGCCGTGGACTTGCTGCATGGCGACGACCAGGAACATCCGTCGACAAGCGCCGTATGAACCCGTCCGATCCGCTTCCGTATGAAGAGGCGCTCTCCCGAATCCTATCGGCGATTTCGCCGCGTGCTGTCTGCCAGGTTCCCTGCGGCGATGCGGCAGGGCGAGTCGCCGCGGAAGATGTTCCAGCCCTCCTCGATCTTCCCCCCTTTGCCAATTCCAGCATGGATGGCTACGCGTGTATCGCCGCGGACACGGCGGCGGCAACGCCCAACCACCCCGTTTGCTTACGCATCGTGGGAGAAAGCGCGGCCGGTCACGCGCAATCGGCCGTCGTTGCGAGCGGACAGGCGATGGCGATCTCGACCGGCGCCGCCATGCCGCCCGGCGCGGACGCCGTGGTGATGGTGGAAGAAACTCGGCCATGCGCGGATCCGGCGTTCGTTGAGATCCTATCCCCAATAACACCGGGACAGTACGTGCGCTCGGCAGGCGAGGACGTCCAAAAGGGAGCCATTGTCATCGACGCGGGCACGCTCCTTCGACCTGGGGCAATCGCTCTCATTGCGGCATCCGGACACGCGCGCGTTCGCGTACACGGCACGCCAAGAGTGGCGCTAATTGCCACGGGAAGCGAATTGGCGATGCCGGGAGAAAAGTTAGCGACTGCGCAGATCTACGATTCGAACTCCCTGATGCTGGCATCGCTTGTCCGCGAAGCAGGCGCGGTTTGCGGTCCCCAGATTCGTTCCACTGACGATATTCAAAGCCTTCGGAGCGTCATCGAAGGCACGACGTTGCAAAAGGCGGACATGATCGTCACAACAGGAGGCGTTTCGGTCGGACAGCACGACTACGTCAAGCAGCTCGTATCCGAAACAGGCGAGATCGATTTCTGGCGCGTCGCGATCCGGCCAGGGAAGCCCTTCGCATTCGGCCGGATCGCCGGACGGCCCATTTTCGGTCTGCCCGGCAACCCGGCGTCCGCATTCGTAACGTTCGAGCTATTCGTTCGACCGGCTCTGCGCCGCATGGCCGGACATGCGGACTGCGTCAGGCCAACCATCGGCGCGACGCTTACGGAGACCGTCGAGCACGAACCTGGACGAAAGAGCTACGTACGGGCGCATTCGGAATGGGTGGACGGAAGGTTGCATACCAGGTCGGCGGGACTGCAGGCGTCGCATCGATTCCGTTCGCTCGCCGCCGCGAACTCGTTGCTGATCATCCCGGAAGACCGTTCGCGGATCGTATCCGGCGAAACCGTAAGCGTCCTCCTTCTAGGCCCTGAATAAGATTCCCGCGCCAGCCATGCGTTCCGTTGCAACGACGCCGATTGAACGTGCAGCCTGGTAAAATAAGCTCGCGTGCCATGGGCGTCAGAAATCACTCCTCGCAACCCGACGGCAAGTTACCGCAGGCAGACCAGCCCACTGCGTTTACGCAGGTGGCGCCGTTTTACGACGCCCTGATGGCGGGCGTGCCGTACGACTACTGGGCCGACTACATTGAACAGCTTTTCGCGCGACACGGCATCGAGCCTGACACGATCCTCGACATCGGCTGCGGGACGGGGGCGCTGACAATCGAATTGGCGGAGCGCGGCTTCCGCTGCGTCGGCGTGGACCTATCCGAGTCCATGCTCGAATGCGCCAGGGCGAACTGCTCACGGAAGGCGCTCGCGATAGAATACAGCCGCCAGGACGCCGCCGAGTTCTCTTTGCCCGGCCGGCGCTTCGATGCGGCCACTTCGCTTTTCGACTCGCTCAACAATCTGATCACGCCCGAGCGGCTGACCATGGCGTTCAAACGCGTCGCGCACCACTTATCCGTGCCGGGGATATTCATCTTCGATATGAACACCGAGTACGCGTTTACATCCGGCATGTTCAATCAGCGAAGCACTCCTGCGGACGGCCCTCTTCAATATCTGTGGCGCGCGCACTACGATCGCGACGAACGAATCTGCCGCATCGACATGAGTTTCCGCTACGAGCCTGACGGACAAGCGCCGCGCGAGTTTCACGAAACCCATGTGCAGCGCGCTTACGACTCCGCGGAAATCGAGCAGTGGCTGCTGGCATCCGGGTTCGATTACGTTTGGCGCTACGACGCTTACACATTGAAATCTCCAAAACGCCGCTCTGACCGGGTGTTCTTCGTGGCCAGCCGCAGCCTAACCGCGCGACCTCCCTACGTCAACAAAGTGCTGCCCGTCCGGCGGCGAGGATAGCGAACTCAGGTCGACCATTGGGGAACGCCGTCCATTCTAAATCCGTTCCACGCTGAATTGCGTCCCGCCCGCCTCACCAGCGCTATCCTCATCCGTATCGAGAATACAAGGGACGTTCGCGACTGTGCGAGGCCCATGGCGGCAAAGCGGAGTTGCTCCTATCCATCATTTTTGCAAGCTTCCCCAAATCGCCCCGTGCTATAATTCACGGTGGATCATCTTAATATCCAAAGGATTTTGTTATGCCCATATCTCAACCTGACAAGGAAACGATCGAACTCTGGCCCGGCGGAGCGCCCGGCGCGCTTGGCACGGAACCAGAGGATCGTCCATCCATCACGCTTTATCCGCCGGATCCCGCTCTCAAGACTGGAAGCGCCATGGTCGTACTGCCCGGCGGCGGCTATGGCGGACACGCCGACCATGAAGGCCGCCCCGTCGCCGAGTGGCTCAACAGCATCGGGATCTTCGCGGCCGTTCTTCAGTACCGCCTCGGCCCCCGTTATCACCATCCCTGCATGGTAGAGGACGCCTGTCGCGCGATACGAACGGTTCGCTACCGCGCGAAAGAATGGGAGCTTGACGCGAACCACGTCGGCATCCTTGGCTTCTCCGCCGGCGGTCACTTGACGGCATCCGCAACGACGCTTGCGACGCCCGGAAATCCGTCGGCCGCGGATCCGATCGACCGGCTGAGCAGCCGCCCGGATGTTTCGGTTCCTATCTACGCCGTCATGGAGATGCGCGGTCCCTATTCGCACGATGGATCGCGATTGAATTTGCTGGGCGAGAATCCGCCGGATGATCTAATCGATCTCCTGACTCCCCGCTTACACGTCACCAAAGACACGCCGCCCACGCTGTTATTACACGCCGTTGACGACGCCGCGGTGCCCATGGAGAACACACTGCTTTACGCGCTGGCGCTCAGCAAGGCCAGGGTGCCCTACCAGATCCAGGCGTACCAAAATGGCGGACATGGTTTCGGCATGGGAACTGGAAACCCGATTCTTAGCCGCTGGCCTGACGATGCGGCGCTTTGGCTGAAGAGCTACGGATTCTGAGACGAGGAGGAAAATGCCCCGGCGCGCGACGTCACGGCAAGCGCCCGGGGCATCTCCGGAATATTCTATCGCACGACCATCACGGGACAATGCGCGTGATGCACGACGCCGTCCGAGACGCTGCCGATCAGGAACGACTTAAAGCTGCCCATTCCGCGACTCCCGATGACAATCAAGTTCGCCCGCTCCTGCTCGGCGATAGACACGATGACGCTCACCGGCTGGCCGACCTCCGCCCGAAAGCGGAAAGGAACGTCGAGTTCGGAAAACAAGCGCTTCAGGCCATCGCAAATGCGTTCTTGCGCGGACTCGAACTGTTGACGATAAACCGCGCCGCTAATCCCCGCGACCTGCGCACTGGGCTCCAGCATGGGGAGCGACGCCTGATTCACGTTTAGCCCGACAACGGTCGCGCCGTATTTTCGAGCCAAATCGGCCGCAACTTTGGCGGCCCGAAGCGAGTGCTCGGAGCCATCGGCGCAAAGAATGATCGTATCGAACAACGCAAACCTCCCGCAACAGGCTATGACGACACACGACAACCTTCGCGCCATTGCTTGCCTATAATTAAAGCAGAACGCACGCAAAGAGACATCCGTCTGAGGGAGTATTGATCGATTCACCGGCGGAAGAACATGTCGAGAGATCTTTCCGAAACGGGAAAACAAAGAAACGAATCAATCATTTAGGCGATTTAGTGTTAAGCCGATTGACGAACGATGCATAATTGAAGAGAATAGAGAACATGGATCGATTGCCATGAAGAGCATTCGTTTAGCACAATGAGCACGGGAAGCGCCTGGTAAGGAAGTTTCGTGACCAAAGTTCGCCAGATCGAAATTGGCAGCGCAACTGATGTTGGCAACGTCCGCCGATCGAACGAAGATCGCGTCGTCGCCGACATCATTCCGTGCGGCGCGTCGGCGATCCCGGCCGCGCTCCTCTTGGTAGCGGACGGCCTTGGCGGGCACGAAGGCGGCGAGATGGCGAGCATGCTCGCTCAGACAACGTTGCGCGAAGTTGTCGCTCAGCCGATGGCTTCCGGCAAGATCACGTCGACCGCCATATCCAGGATGCTCGCGGGCGCGCTCAAACTGGCGAACAAGCGGATTTATGAGGCTGGCGGCGACGTCGTTCACGGCCGGCCAGGTACGACGATGACCGCATGTTTGCTCTCCGCGCAGCGCTACGACCTTGCCCATGTTGGCGATAGCCGCGCATTCCTCATTACGCCGCACAGCACGCTTCAACTCACGGACGACGACTCAGTCGTTGCCGACGCCGTCCGGCAGGGCACGATGACGAACGAGCAGGCGCGCTCTTCACCCTACCGCAACCAGCTCACCCGGTCGATCGGCACCTCCGAGCAGGTGGATCCATCGATTTATCACGGGCCGATCGACGCCGGAGATGTTGTTGCGATATGCTCGGATGGTTTATCGGAGTATATCACCCCCGAGGAGATGCATGACGCCATCCTCGGAAAAGCGACGCTCCAGCACTTTTGCGACGATCTTGTCCAGCTTGCCAAACAGCGCGGAGGCCACGACAACATCTCTCTTGTCGCTGCGCGAGCCGGCACATGGGCGGATCGTCAAGCCGAAGTCGGGCGCGCCCGCGATAGAATGGGAAAAGCGCACCGGCACACCACCCTCCCGCTGCTCCGCCCCTTCAATCGTAAACATTAGGCGCGCAGGGGCTGCCGGGACGCCAGCCCGTCGAGAAGTTCCACGCGAAGAGCCGCGATCAATGTACGAAAAGCATTTGCCAGGTCCACGGCTTTGACTTCACCCTACCCTGCGCTGTATAATGCTACCCGGAGGACGACAACAGCATGCCGGATTATGACGGGCGATCGGAGAATGTGACGATACTTGGCGCGGGGAGCTGGGGAATGGCTCTCGCTCACCTTATTGGAGGGAACGGACACCAGGTAACGATATGGGATCGGGACAACGATTTGATCGAAAGCCTGAAGAATTACCATGTCAATCCGCGATACCTTCAGGAAGTGATTCTGTCCGAAAACGTCAAGGCGGTCAACTCGCTGCGCGAGGCAGTGAATCCTCGAACGGAGTGGGTCATCGTTGCCGTGTCTTCCGAAGGCATTCGAGACGTCGTATCCGAAGCGTCCGAGTTCCTCGCGCCGCAAACCGCGGTTCTCAGCGCCGCAAAAGGCCTTGAGCCGGATACGGGATTCACGATGTCGCAGGTTATCGACCTCCTGCTCAGCGAAACCGCCCACGCCGGGCTGGTTGTCTTGTCGGGTCCGAACCTTGCGACGGAAATTGTCAAACGCGTACCTTCCGCAACCGTCTGCGCGGGCGAAGACCTGGCGCTGGCGCGACGGGCGCAGGAAATGCTTGTTGACCCTGAGTTCTTTCGCGTCTACACGCACAGCGACGTGCGCGGCGTGGAAATCGCGGGTGCGATCAAGAACGTGCTGGCTATCGGCGCGGGAATTTCCGACGGATTGGGGTTTGGGGACAATACCAAGGCGGCGCTGATGACCCGAGGGCTCATGGAGATGACGCAGATTGGCATCGCGGCAGGCGCCAAGCCGCTCACGTTTCTCGGCCTCGCTGGCGTCGGAGACCTGATCGCGACGGCCACCAGCCGCTACTCGCGCAACTATCGCGTCGGTCTCGGCCTCGCGGAGCGCAAGCCGATCGATCAAGTCGTAAGTGAACTTCGTCAGGCTGCGGAAGGCGTCCCCACGACCCGCGCGGCGCGGCTACTCTCACGGCGATACAACGTGCAGACGCCGCTGCTCGATTCAATCTACGACGTCATTTACAAAGGGAAGTCGCCCGTGGCAGCTGTCCGCGAACTCGTCTCCAGACCGGCTCGCGACGAGTTCTCCTGAGGCGCGCTCTCCAAGAGCATGGTGTATCCGCGTAGGTGCGGCGGGAGTGGAAACGGAAGTCCCTATTGATCTGCAGGAATCCGATTGCGGATTTTATAGCCAAGCATCGCCCCCGCCACATACCAAGCGACCCAGAGGAAAGCCCCCCCTATTCGCATCGGCGTCTCGGTAAAGGCGGCAGCGCCGATGTTAACGTCCTGCCCCGCTTTCCATAGCAAGCTTTGAAGATAGTTAAGGAGGCTTGGCAGCCCGAGCGTAAGGCCGAGCGACACGACCGCGCCAATTACTGCGCCAACGACCAGCGTATGGCGCAGGGTCTCTTTTGCCCCAGCAATCAGGCCAAAGATCAGGCCAATCACGAGAAACGCGAGCGGAGTTGCAACGAACTCGTCTAGAACGCCGGCCGTGGGTGAAACGACAGGAAGTTTCGAGGCGTTCATGCTGCCGGCCAGAAAAATGGACGACTGGACGCAAACGATCAAGATCACGCCAAGACTGATTGAAATGGCGACTACGGTGTTGGCTTTCATATCTTAAGCTGCGGGCTAACAATTTTGCGGTTCATCATAACCGCCGGATATCCGGCGCGCCGTATACCTAAGCGGGTATAATCCGGCCGGACAAAGCAAGCGCAGGCGCGGGACGGATCGCCCTCAAGGCCTGTTAGCCGTTATACCTCGCACAGCTCCGAATTGGCCACACTCGACAACAAACAAACGGGCAACGCATCTATGACTGTTAACAGCGGCGCGAGTCCGGTACTGAAAGGGCCGGCCTCTGTTGAGAAAGCCCGTGAACGGGCCTAATCGGTAGACGGCCAGCACTTTCGTGAGCCGGCAGCCCGATTGATGGGGATTGACATCTCAGGACGGTCGTTCACGGCCGGAAACCACGCCAATATCGGTGACAATCGTCGATATGAATGGCTGCGATCGCCCTGACAAACAAACGGGCAACGCCATGCCTGAATTACACACTATACGCATATGGCTGGATGGAAACGATCAATCAAAGAGGGGTTGCCGGTTTATCAAGCAACCACAATATCATGGCTCCCGAACGTGAAGCAGGGCTTCACCACCCGGCAGGGCGGCGTGAGCCCGCGTCCGCTCGACTCGCTCAACATGAGCACGAACGTGGGCGACGATCCAGAGCTCGTTGCGCAAAATCGGCGACGGGCGACGACGGCCGTTGGCGCTCCCCAGTGGCCCTGCATCGCCGCCGGACAGGTTCATGGCAGCGAGATCGCCGTCGTTGACGACGCAAGCCCCGCGCTCGTCGAAGGCGTCGATGCACTGATTACTTTGCGTTCTGAAGTCCTCCTGCTGATGCTCTTCGCCGATTGCGTTCCCGTCTTCTTTTGCGACCCGATACGGCGTGCCGTCGGCCTGGCGCATTCCGGCTGGAAGGGCACCGCTCAAAACGTCGCAGGGAAGACAGCGAGACGTATGTTGGATGAGTTCGAATGCGACTCCGAAACCTTCTATGCTGCGATCGGTCCGTCGATCGGCAGCGACCACTACGAGGTCGATCTCGAAGTGGTTTCAGCGCTCACCAAGTCCTGGCCGGGAGGCTCCGCCAGCCCGCTAACTCCGCGCAACGAGTTCGACTCCAAGTGGCTCGTCAACTTGCGCCTGATCGTCTTCGACCAGCTTGTCGCGGCCGGCGTTCGCCCCGAAAAGATCGCCGTCTGCGATGAGTGTACGTTCAGCAATCGCAGGGACTTCTTCTCGCATCGCAGGGACAGCGCAAAGAACGGAACGACCGGACGTATGGCGGGAATGATCGGCATCGCGAAACGCGGCGCGCCAATGCAATGGCCGGCCGGTTGAGCGAAGAACCGTTGGCCGCAAAAAGACCGCCGCAAAAGACCACTTGACAGCAATCCCATATCATGATATAGTATAGCCATACTAGTTTCTAGTATGCAGCAAACGTACTGACTTATCATGACAACGTTCACGCAATCTAAAAAGCTGCTGACCCAGCCGGTCTACCAAAGGATTGAAGCCGATCTGCGCGAGCGCATCGCCCAGGGCGCATGGCTGACCGGCGCGGCGCTTCCCTCGCGATCGTCGCTTGCAAAGGAATACGGCGTTGGCCTTGCGACGCTTGAGCGGGCAATCGCTCCTTTGCTCGCCGACGGCACGCTCCGCGCCATTCCCGGTCAGAACACGGTCGTCGCCAAAGATAACTCCGATCGCCGCCGCCCGACAACGCCGCAACCAGAGAGTGGCGCTGCTGGAACGGCGCCATTCGAGGACGAGACCACGCCAGCGATTCTAGGCATCGTCTCCCTGCGGTCGCCGACGCCGAACGAAGTGCCCGGCAAGGTAAACGGTTGGCTTCATCAGATGTCTCTCAACCTTGAGAGATCGTATCTACAAAACGGCGGCATCATGCTCTTTTCGCCGCTGATTCCAGACGAAGACGGCCCCTCTCGCTCAATCGAGACCGCGGTTAGCGAGCTCATGGAGCAGGGCGCAATGACGATCGCCATAGTCGACCTTAGCGGCGGCATTGTGCGAGACGAAATTCAGAAACTCCCAGGCATCCAGGCGCGCAAGCCCGTCGTTTTCGTGCACATTTCCGACTCGGAGACGGGCTTAGCGCTGCCTCACGTCTATTACGACAGCGCCTATCTCGGGCAACAAGCCGTCCAGCACCTGGCGAGCAAGGGATTCTCGTCCTTCGCGTACGTCTCGCCCTATTGCATTCAATGGTCGATCGACCGCTACGAACAGGCGAAGGCGATGGCAATTTCGGCGGGGCTTGGCGCTGATGCCGTAACTCCGATGTTCGGCGATCTTGATATGCCCTTGGATAGCAAACGTCCGACCCAGGCGTTTTACGCTGCCGCCTTCGAGTTTGGAAGATCCCTCTTCTCAGGCGTGGATTATCCGAGATGCATTATTGCCCAGAACGATGTAACCGCATTCGGATTGATCGATGCCTCCCATGAGCGAGGACTGAGGCAAGGTCTGGATTACGCAATCGTGGGCTTCGACAATGAAACCGGGGCGCTTCCCATGGGCCTGACGACATTCCGTCCCCCTCTTGAGGAGATCGCCAATGAGGCAACGCTGCTTCTAACGAGGCTGTGCCGAGGCGAAGACTGCAGCATGCAAGTCCGTCTGCGCTCAAAATTGATCGCACGAATCAGCACCATGCGCGGGAGCATCGGATCTTAGATGACAAAGCCACGCATAACGGGAAGTTTACTACGGTAAGGAGATTAGGATGCAAAAGAATTCAGGGTTTACATTAATCGAGCTGCTAGTTGTTATAGCTATAATCGCGATACTTGCGGCGATTTTATTTCCCGTGTTTGCGACCGCGCGCGAAAAGGCACGGCAAAGCTCCTGCGCGTCCAACATTAAGCAGCTCAGCATGGCGATGCTGCAATACGCGCAAGACTATGACGATCAGTGGCCCTTTGCGATGGGCGCCAACCAATCCGGAGTCGGATGGGCTGGTCGTGTCTATCCTTATGTCAAGAGCACTGCGGCGTTCACCTGTCCCGATGACATGACTCAGGCGATCGATGCCGGCTATTTCGTCTGCTCGTATTCGTTCAACTGGAACTTGTTCTACGCCAATTCGACGTGTACGACCTGCGGTTCGCCCCTGTCGACGTTCACCGCCCCCGCGGTGACGGTGATGCTCGCGGAGGTTTCGGGCGTCGAGGCGGCGCTGACAAGCCCGATAGAGTTGCATAATACGACGACGGGGTACCCCTACTCGGCATCGGGGAACGGCGAGTTTTTCCGGTGCGGCACGCAGCCAAACTCGCGCGTTTGCGGCTACGTCACAGGCTACCTCGGCAACTGCGGCAACACGATGGACACGACCACTGCGATGCTCAATACGGCGGGAGTGCATTCCAACGGCGCGAACTTCGGTCTCGCTGACGGACACGTAAAATGGATGACTGCCGCGCGCGTCTCCGGCGGTTCGTCGTGGAACACGAATTCCAATACGCCCGAATCCTGCTCTCCCGGTTGGGTCACGGCAGGAACGAACAACGTAGGGCCCGGAAAGGCGTTCGACGCAACGTTCAACCAGTTCTAACGACTATGGACGCGCCACGAAAAAAACATCAATTTTCCAATTGACGCCCTGCAATAACCATGGTAAACTGTCTCCGTGTAGTTACACGGAGACAGTTTTTTGATATCGTCATTGGAAATCGCCAAACTTTGCGGGATCTCGCAGGGAACCGTTGACCGGGCGCTGCATGGCCGCCCAGGAGTCAGCGCCGAGACCAAGCGGCGCGTCGAGGAAATCGCGCGCGAGTACGGCTACCGGCCGCATCCGGGCGCCCGCGAAATGCTGACCGGGAAAAGCGCCATCCTTGGCGCGCTCGTGCCGTCGATGAACGGCGTGTTCTTCATGGACTTCATGCAGGTCGTCAAAACCGCCTGCGACCAGTACAACCTGCGAATGTTCATCACGCCGGTCGCCGATCACGACGAGTTTCTCGACGCCCTCAACGAGTTCGCGGCCAGACGCGTCGCAGGCGTCCTCGCCGTTCCGCCCAGCGCAGACGTGCTCGTGCCCGAAGAAATTGCCCGCACGTTGCGCATCGCTTCTCTGCTCGGTCCGACTGCAACGCCAACGATCCCGCTTTTCGCGCCCGATGAAGTCTCAACGGGCGCCGACGCAACTGCATACCTTATTGGACTCGGACACACGAGGATCGTTCACGCGACCTACCGCCGCCGCGCGCAGGCGATCGCGGACCGGACGCGCGGCTACGAGGAAACCATGCGCACGGCAGGACTGACGCCACGGGTGACGGACGACCTGGATGCGCAAGCATGGCGACGGCTGCTGAACGAATATCGTCCAACAGCCGTCTTTTGCCACAACGACCGCCTTGCGTTGAACGTCATACGCCTCGTGGAAACAGAGGGCCTTTCGGTCCCCCGGGATCTGGCAGTCATGGGCATCGACAATAGTCCGACCTTCGAGGAGTTTAACACGCAACTAACGACAATGACGTATCCGTTCGACGAAATCGCGCGTAAGGCGCTTCGCTGGATCGTCGACGGCGTAGATGAGCGGCCGATTAGCCGCATGCCGATCGTGGAGCGTCGCACGACGCGAATGGGCGCAGAGGCGTCCGGAAAAGGATAACCACACTCATGATTCAAATCACGAACACAAATCAAAAAAACATTCGACTGAATAGCAACCAACGCAATTTTTCCGGCGATGCTCTCTCGGAAATCGCTTTTCCGCTCGGCGGGATCGGCACTGGGACGATCAGCTTGGGCGGCCGGGGAAACCTGCGCGATTTTGAGATATTCAACCATCCGGACAAAGGCAACAACTTCGCATTCACATTTTTCGCCCTTAGGGGTAAGACTGTCAGCTCGAAGCCATTCGCCCGGATTTTGGAAGGCGCGGTCCCGCCGCCCTATCGCAGCGGATTTGGCGAGTCGCCAACCCACCTCATCGGCGTCCCCCGCTTTGCGCACGCCGATTTCAAGGCCGAATATCCGACGGCTCAGATCACGTTGACCGACCCGGGTCTGCCGGTCAGCGCGTCGCTGATCGCATGGAACCCGTTCATTCCTCTCAACGTCCCCGACAGCGCTCTTCCGGCGGCGCTGTTCGAGTGGACGATTACGAACGAAGGCAACGAAGCGATCGAAATCTCGCTTGCGGCGAGCCTCTCCAACCCGCTAACGGCCGAGGGCGCAACCCCGAAGCCGCAATCCGGATCGCTGAATAGCGAGCGAAGCGGCAAGGGTACGCGAGGGGTCTTTCTAACGCACCCGGGCGCTGTTGCCGATGCGCCGGAGACGGGAACGCTTGCCCTTACGACGTCGCACGAGGATGTCGATATCGTCCCTCACTGGTTTCGCGGCGCGTGGTTCGACAAGTCCCATCTCTTCTGGGATCAATTCGCCGAAGACGGTCGAGTCGAGGCAAACGGAGAGTCCCCTGCCCCCGTCGACGGCGATACCGCATCGATCGTGCTTCACGCGACGATCCCGGCTCATGGTTCGGTCACGCTGCCGGTTTCGATCACGTGGTTGTTCCCGCGCATGAAGAACCCTTGGCGCGACGGAGACGAAGCACCGGCAGTCCTGGAGACCTACGCTGGCGCACGGCACGCCGATGCGTGGGCGGTCGCGGAGTATGTCAACGACCACTTGCCTCGCCTCCGCGCGGAGACGGACAAGTGGCGAACGGCGCTGTTTTCGAGTACGCTCCCGGAAACCGTACTGGAGGCGATTAGCAGTCAGGCCAGCATCATCAGAACGCCGACGTGCCTTTTGCTGGCGGATGGCCGGTTCTTCGGATGGGAAGGTTGCAGCGACAAAGGCGGATGCTGCAAAGGCTCGTGTACGCACGTCTGGAATTACGAGCAATCGCTCGCCTTCCTGTTTCCCGAGCTTGAGCGTACGATGCGCCAGACCGAGTTTCTTCATAACACACGTGAATCGGGCAATATGGGGTTCCGCACGAACCTGCCTCCAGGCTCGTCCCTATCCGGCCAAAAGCCGTGCGCCGACGGCCAAATGGGCACGATCATCCAGGTCTACCGCGACTGGCAGTTGTCCGGGGACGATGCGTTCCTCCGCGAAGTCTGGCCAGGCGTTAAGCGAGCGCTCGAATACGCATGGACGATGACCACGGACGCGGCCGCCGGGAACGACTGTCTCTGGGACCCCGACAAGGACGGCCTCATGGAAGGCGAGCAGCACAACACATACGACATCGAGTTCTTTGGACCCAATCCTCTCTGCAGCGTCATGTATCTGGGCGCGCTGAAGGCGTGCGAGGAGATCGCCCGCCATCTCGGCGAGACTGCGAAGGCCGCTGAATACCGCGCCGTCTATGAAAGCGGGCAGGCCAAAATTGACGCCGAGTTGTGGAACGGCGAGTACTTTATCCAAAAGGTTCATGTTATTCCCGAAATCCGGCTGAGAGAAGATCTCAAGACGCCGTCCGCGAGCAGCTGCGGCCCATCGTGCGCTTGCGGACCGGCGGACGGAAAATCGCCCGCGCTGGAAAGCGCAAACGCGCATCCCAAGTACCAGCATGGTACTGGCTGCCTCTCTGACCAACTTCTCGGCCAGTGGGCATCGCATGTCGCGGGGCTCGGATACGTCATCGATCCGGCGCATGCGCGGGAGGCCATCAAGGCGGTCTACCGCTACAATTTCCGCTCGCCGCTTGCCGACCACGCCAACGTCCAACGCGTTTACGCCTTCGGAGACGAAGCAGGGCTGCTGGTCTGCTCGTGGCCGAAAGGCGGGCGCGAAGTGCTTCCCCTGCCGTACTCCGATGAGGTCTGGACGGGGATGGAGTACCAGGTTGCAGGGCATCTGATTTACGAAGGCGCAATCGATGAGGGACTTGCGATCGTCGACGCAGTCGCCGCGCGCTACTCCGGCAATAACCGCAACCCCTGGAACCAGGTCGAATGCGGGCACCACTATGCTCGCGCCATGGCGTCGTGGTCAGTAAAGCTGGCGCTCGACGGCTTCTCGTACAGCGTGCCCAATCAGGCGATTGGCTTTGCGCCAAAGGTCGCGAGCGAGATGTATCGCACGTTCTGGTCCATCGGCACCGGCTGGGGGACGTTCGAGCACGATCGGACAAAGGGCGTCGTAAAGCTAACCGTGTTGCACGGCACTCTTACGCTGCGGACGCTGGCCGCCGGAAGCCTCGGCGACGGCGCGATCACGGCGAGCCATTCGGGGCAGCCGATCCAGGCTAAGGTAAGCGACGGCATCGTGACCCTTGCGTCCCCTGCCGCAATCAAAGCGGGCGAAACGCTGGAGATTCGCGCGACCAGTCTATAAACGAGGTACAAATGGACGAGAGAGGTATCGAACCAGGAACGAAACCATGAAACAAATCCGGATGATTCTTGTTGGCGGCTTCCTTGGCTCAGGCAAAACGACGTTGCTTGCGAGCGCGGCGACGCGCCTCATCGAGCAAGGGAACCGCGTTGGCTTGATCACGAACGATCAGGCAGCGGACCTGGTCGATACCGCTCTTCTCCGGCAGGCCAATCTCGATGTCCGCGAGATCGCGGGCGGATGCTTCTGTTGCCGCTTCGGTCAGCTTGTCGAAACCGCGGATCAGATCGCGAAGGAGATATCGCCGGACGTCATTATCGGGGAGCCGGTCGGTAGTTGCACGGATCTATCGGCGACCGTGCTGCAGCCAATCAAGGACCTCCACGCGAACGCCTATCGCCTCGCCCCGTTAAGCGTTCTGGTCGACCCTGACAGGCTACGCGACGTCCTTGATCCGCGCCGGAGAAGCGCAATGCACCCCAGCGCGCTCTACATTCTCCGAAAGCAGTTGGAAGAGGCCGACCTGATCGTTATCAATAAGCAGGACAGACTGGACGTTCAGGCGCGTCAAGAGCTGGCAGCCGCAACGGTCGCCGCGTTTTCCGGCAAGCCGGTCTACGTGGTTTCCGCGCTGACCGGCGAGGGCGTTGGGGCATGGCTCGACGCCGTCATGCGCGACGATCAAGCCGGCCGACGCATCGTCGATGTCGACTACGACATTTACGCCGAAGGAGAAGCGGCGCTTGGCTGGCTAAATGCGTCCGCAACCCTAACGGCGCAGGACGCCGTGGATTGGCGCGCATGGTCCTTGAACCTCCTCGACCACATCCAGCAAGCGACTGCCGCGCACAACGCTCAGATCGCGCACGTCAAGCTCTCCTTGACGGCGGAGCGCGGCCAAATCGCGGCAAACCTGACATCCACAAGCGGCCTCTCCACCATTCGCGGCCAGATCTCCCCTGCCGCGACCAGCGTAATGCTTGTCGTGAACGCACGCGTTGAAGTGTCCGCCGCGACGCTCCGGTCCGTCGTGGAAAGCGCGCTGGCGGAGGTTTCCGGAGGGCGCGTCATTGTGAACACCGAGCAGATGCGCAGCCTCAGTCCTGGCCGTCCCGTTCCGACGCATCGCTACGCGTCGGTCGTGTAGGCACGGCTAATCTCGATGAACACTATTCGGCCTCAGTGTGGGAATAAAATTGCGCCTTCCTGAGTCTCTTCCATTGAGACGAACATTTCGCAATGGACGGACAGTCTTCAGGGAGGCTACAACAATGCCGGAACGTATCGACAGCCACGAGAACGGCTCCAGACAGGACCTTATCGAGCATGACTTGCATCACGACGGCATCGACCGCCGCGGATTTCTAAAGTGCATGGCGTGGGCGGGCACCGGTCTCGTCTGCACGCTCTCGGGCGGCATTCTTCACTCTTACGCGCTGGCCGACTCTGCTCGGATGAAGCCCGCGCTCGCGAAAGCCGACTTCACATTCGTTCAGATTAGCGACAGCCACATCGGTTTCTCGAAGGAGGCCAATAAAGATGTTGTCGGAACGCTGCAAGCTGCCGTGTCCAAGATATTGGCCCTTCCATCGCCTCCGCCGTTCTTGCTCCATACCGGCGACCTGAGCCACCTCTCTAAGCCCGCGGAGTTCGACACGCTCGACCAGGTCCTGAGCGGCGCCGGATTCGACCACGTCCATTACGTACCGGGCGAGCACGACGTCCTCGTTGACAACGGGGTCTACTATCGCGACCGTTACGGCAAAGGAACAAAGGGCGATGGCTGGTACAGCTTCGACTACAACGGCGTACACTTTATCGGGCTCGTGAACGTATTGAACCTGAAGGCTGGAGGTCTCGGCTTTCTTGGACAAAGTCAGCTCGACTGGCTCGCGCAAGACGTGGCACAGCTTGGCAACAGCACGCCTATTGTCGTATTCGCCCATATCCCGCTCTGGACCGTTTACCCAGAATGGGGATGGGGAACGGATGACAGCGCGCAAGCGTTGACATTGCTGAAGCGATTTGGCTCGGTCACCGTGCTAAACGGTCATATTCATCAGACCATGCAAAAGATCGAAGGCAATATCACGTTCCACACGGCCATGTCTACGGCATTTCCTCAGCCTTCGCCCGGAGCTGCCGCAGGCCCTGGGCCGCTGAAGGTATCGGACGATCGGTTACAAGCGCTCCTTGGGATTACACGGGTCAATTACTCCGTATCCGCGTCACCGCTCGCGGTTATCGACACGCCGCTGCAGGCCACGACGGCTCAAGCATCGGCATCGATAACAATCAACATCGACAATTTTATGTTTATGCCGATGACGCAGCCGGTTGCCGCAGGGTCGATCGTTACTTGGATCAACAAGGACGATATACCGCACACAGTCAGGAGTATCGATGGTAAGTTCTCTTCACCACCGCTCGATACTGGCGATCATTTCACTTACCGCTTCACGACGCCGGGAACGTACGCGTATTATTGCTCAATCCATCCGACGATGACGGCCACGATCGTCGTCAAATAGAGGGCTCCCAATTGCCGCGTGACAAGCAATTCGAGCGATACAAGGCGACCGTGCTGCCGCATCTCGATGCAGCCCACAATCTAGCGCGCTGGCTTGCCCACGACGCGCATGACGCTGAAGACATCGCTCAGGAAGCCGCGTTGCGCGCTTACCGCTTCATCGACGATTGCCGGGGCAGTGATCCGCGCGCCTGGCTGCTGAGCATCGTCCGCAACACGGCCTATGCGTTCCTGAAAAAGCGCAAGCGAAACGCTGATGCTTTGGCGGAAATGATATTGAGCCCATTGGAAGCGCCAGACGAACGGAATCCCGAAACGCTCGTAATGCGAAAACTCGATGCAGCCGCGATCCGCAGCGGGCTCGACGAGATACCGGCGGAGTATCGCGAAATCCTCGTGCTTCGCGAAATGGAGGGCATGGCGTACAAGGAGATCTCGGAAATCGTAGACATCCCAATCGGAACGGTCATGTCGCGCCTCGCTCGTGCACGAAAGCTCTTGCGCGCGCAGCTGATCGACGTGGCATCCGGCGCCTCGGCGTATGACGCCAGCGGCAAGGAGCACAGCCGTGAACTGTAAGGACATGGAGTCTCTCATTCATGGCTACATGGATGGCGAACTGGACCCGCTCACGAACCAATCGGTCGAGAGACATATCGAAGGTTGCACGTCGTGCGCAAGGGATCTCGCGAATTTTCGTGAACTCCGGTCAGGGCTGCGCCTTCCCGGCGTGTACCTGCATGCCCCGGCCGAAATGGAACGGCGCGTTCTCAGTCAAATCCCGCACAGTGCTGTATCCAATGCGAACCGCGCACTTAACTGGCGGTCGCTCCTTGCATTCGCGTCGGCTTGCGTCGTATTGCTGTCCGTGTGGGTCGTTGGATCGCGGCAGCACAACCCGAATCCCGATGACGCGGCGGCGACGGAAGTCGTTGCCAGCCATGTGCGCTCACTGATGGCGGACCATCTTGTCGATGTTCGATCCTCCGACAAGCACACGGTGAAGCCGTGGTTCGCAGGCAAGCTCGACTACTCGCCGCCGGTCCAACTCTTAGCGGGAACTGAATTCCCGTTGGCCGGCGGAAGGCTGGATTACCTCGATGGGCAACCAGTGGCCGCACTTGTTTACCGGCACAAGAAACACACGATCAACCTCTTCGTCTGGCCACAGATGTCGGCAAATCCACGTTTCGAGACATCGGCGATCCGCGGCTATAATTTGGTGCACTGGAGCGATCACGGCATGACCCACTGGGCAACATCAGACATGACCGCCCGGGATCTGCTCGATTTTGCGCATCTGATCCGTTCGGCGGGCGGGTAACTCCACACCGAGCCGCCATGCTGGCGAAGCGGTAGTGAGCGCAACGTTATCTTATTGCCGTCCGTGCGACGGCTCTTCACGATTCGGTCGCGAAGTTTCCGGATTTGGATGAGATACGCTTTGTATAAGCAGTGCTTAACAAAGCTGACGACACTCACTATGACGAGCATGATGCAGTCGAGATCGTTCACGAGCCTGCGCATAGTTATGTTTTCGCACCCTACATAACGGCTGAGTCTCCCCGGTCGCCGGTGCGGATTCGGATGGCGTCCGCGATTGGGACGACGAAGATCTTGCCATCGCCATGTTCGCCCGTGCGCGCGTATTCGACGATGGTGTCAACGATTGCATCGGCATCCTCGTCGGCGACCATCAGCTCGATTTTCACCTTGGGGGGCATGGTAATGATGTATTCCTGCCCCCGGTAGACTCCGGCCCTCTGGCCACCCTGGCGCCCGCTGCCTCGAACATCGCTAACGGTTAGGCCGCTAATGTCAGCCTCCGCAGCCAGCGCCGCCTTGACGGGTTCGAGACGGAGCGGACGAATAATCGCGATTATCTTTTTCATATCGATTAGTTACGCATTCAGAGTGTGATGCGCGCAAGCTCTCCCATGCGCGTCACGGGTATAATATTACCCAGTCCCCGCGGCGCGGGAGTTCGCACAATCCATGCGCAGCCGGGATGTTTTGTGTAACCGCGGCGCAAGATGTCCTCTGAGCGCGCGTGGTCCGGCCTCAGTCCGGTTAGGGAGAGTTTTTTGTCGTACACTCGTTTAGTTCGTATTATGGCCTCGCTTTGTTTGACGATCGCCAGCGTTCTGGTGTTCGTTCCGGTTAACGCAGCGCAAATCGCGCCAGCGCCGGGCACGGAAAGCTCCGCGACGAGCGCGCCGCCCGCGCAGAGGCCCGGCGAATCCACCTCCGCTGCGCCCGCCCCGCAGCCGTATGCCGGTCCGACGGCAGCTCAATGCCTGGACGGCCGCCTGGAGCTCGGCGACGGACGCGACATTTGGCGCCCGACGCGCGCGCAACTCGGTTTCTCGCTCGCCCCCGGCGTCGATCCGAACGGGCCCGCGAGCCTGACGCGCTATGTGGCCAACCGCGAGAAAGCGATCGCCTATTTTACGGGCATTGCGCCGTTCGTTCAGCGCCCGCCGGTAAGCGCCCGGCCTGTCGTACTTGCGTCCTACGCAACGAATCCGCTAGCGGTTCGCGCGAGCAGCGTCCCGGTCCCCGCGAAGATTTTGCCCGGCCGGGATGGCGCGGCGCTTGAGATCGACAAGGCGGCGGACGTCGTCATCGGTTGCGTTATCAGCGACCCGGCAATCGTGCACATTGCGCTGCCCCTCCGCCTCCAAGCCGCCCGCATTTCGCTTGAATCGGTTCTTGGGATCGACGCGCGCATCGGGCACTTCGTGACACACTTTAACCCGCGCGAAGCAGGCCGCACCAAAACCGTACGTCGCGCCATTTCAATGATCGATGACCATGTCGTCGCGCCCGGAGCGATCTTTTCGGTAAACGACACAGTCGGCGAGCGCACGGAAAAGCGAGGGTTCGGCATCGGCCACGTGTTCGTCGACGGCCAGATGAAAAAAGATGTGGGCGGCGGCATGTGCCAGGTCGCGACGACGTTGTTCAACGCAGCGCTCCTCGCCAATTTGCAGATCGTCGAACGCCACCAGCACGTACGGACCGTCCCGTACGTCAAACCCGGCAGCGACGCGACCGTTTGGTTTGGCAAGAAGGACTTTAAACTCCGAAACGATACGGCCTACCCGATTTTCATCTCGTATCGGACGACGTCGACGTATGCAATCTGCGATGTCTACGGCAAGTCCACCAAAGGCGTCCACATCGATGTCCAGACCTACCAGCGCCGAAATGCACAGCGCGATTACTTTGGCTCGATCACTCGCTATACGACGATTGCCGGCAGACGCGCCAAAACTTACGAGGCATTCAGCCGCTACAAGTGGACGCCGGCGCTGGACTTTTCGCACTAGAGTTTCGATCGGTTGACGCGGCCTTCTGCAGCCAGCGTCCGGTCCCAGCACACATCGTTAAGCAGTGAAGCCGCTGCGCCGTCCCTTTTTCAAAAACGGCCGCGGCGGCCGGGGAAAAGGTGTCCTTTTATGGCCGGGCTGGCTGTTTTACTTTAGCCTTTTAACGCTCGGTCCGTTGGCAAGCCGCGTGCGAAGCGCTTGAAAAATGGCCCATCGGAACGGAAGCGTTCCTAAGTCCTGACCAATTTGGCGTAACCATTCATGCCCCTCGTCGAAGCCGCAAACTTAACGAAGCTTTTCCGAGTCGAGTCCGGCAGCAGGCTGAACGGAAATGCGGCGAGCCTGCGAGCCGTGGATGGCGTCTCGTTGAGCGTCGATGCCGGCGAGACTCTAGGGCTAGTCGGGGAGTCAGGCTGCGGAAAGACGACGCTTGGCCGGTGCCTGATCGGCCTTACGAGACCGACATCGGGGGAAATTCTCTTCGGCGGACGTCGCGTCGACAACCTGCCGCCAGCCGATGCGCGAAAACTCTGCCGCGAGCGCCAGATCGTCTTCCAGGATCCGTTTGCCTCTTTGGATCCGCGCTGGCGCATTGGCGCGATCCTGGAAGAGCCTCTGCGCATCCACAATATTGTCCCGCGCGCCGAATGGCGCGACGAAATCGGCCGCCTCCTGGCATCGGTCGGCCTTTCCGCTGATATCGCATCGCACTACCCGCACGAGTTTTCCGGAGGCCAGCGTCAGCGTATCGGCATCGCACGAGCCCTCGCGGTTCGACCGCGCTTCCTGGTCGCCGATGAGCCCGTCTCGGCTCTGGACGTCTCGATTCGCGCGCAGATTCTGAACCTGCTCGCGGACGCGCAACGAGAACGACGCCTCGGAATGCTCTTCGTCACGCATGATTTGGGCGCGGTGCGGCACATTAGTCACCGGATCGCCGTCATGTACATGGGCGCAATCGTTGAAACCGGCCTGACGGAGCAGATCTTCGCCAACCCGCGCCACCCGTACACACGGACGCTCTTGCGCGCTATTCCTCGCCTTGGAGAGTCTGCCCCCGGCCAGGGGGAACGCTCGGGCGAGGGCGATGTTCGCAGCGTCCTTGAGCGCGAGGCCGGATGCCGCTTCCGTCCTCGCTGCCCGTTGGCCGATGAGCTCTGCGCCGCACGGGAGCCCCTCCTCCTGCCGTCCTCCGCGGACGTCGCCCATGCGACAGCTTGTCACCGGCAAGATGAGATTTAGGGGGATCGGTTCCAGCCGAATGCATGGGCGCTAAGGGGCGTTGCTGAACTGGACACCATATATTTGGCACGGCAACGAGGATGGCTATTGTGAACAGACGTGAATTTTTGTTGAGCGGACTTGCACTGACAGGAGTGAACAAACTAATGGTTATGTCCGGAATACCCGCACGCGCATCCGGCGCGAATGAGCCAAGTGAAATCGTGGGCCGCCGTATCGGCAACGTCGCCACGCTCTCCAACGATAGAGTTGAGCTCAGTATCGACTCGGAGAAGCAAAGTATCACAATTACCGATCCCGCCGACGGGCAAGTCGTGCTAAGCGGCGCATGGGTGGCCGCGGATCGCTGGGGAAGTGCGAGCGCATTGTCATGGAAAGGCTGGACCGTCAACCAGACGATCGAAAGCGTCGCCGGTCCCTTTGGCGACGGCAAGAGGATTGTCGTCGAGCTCAGCAATAGTCCCCACCCGTCAGCGCCGGCGTATCTCTTCAGCTACACGCTGCACAAAGGCAGCGCGACGCTGGTAATGGGCTTCGGGATGCGAAACACGCTGGACTACGCAGTTCGCCTTATGAGTGCGTCGCCTATCGCGGCGGCTAAGCTGATGCCTGCGGCGAGCGTTGACCATCTGCTCACCCTCAACGGCTCGGCCGGAGCAGAGGCTGCCCGAGTCCAAGCGGGAACAAGCCGGACGTCGCCTAATAGCCTGATGCTCACGTGCATCGCCGCGGGACGTCGGCGCTCGCTCGTCTGGGGCGGACTGGCGAACAAGGAATTCGGCAAGTACGCGTCACTGACCGATAGCGCCTTGGAACTCAGCGCAAACGATCCCGTCGGCAGGCTTGTCGATGCGGGCGAAACGTATTGGGCGGAAGACACGTTCTATCTCGATGCGATCACGGCAGATCCCTTCGACTCCCTGGAGCAATACGGCCGCGCGATGCGTTTGGCCAATCACGCCAGCCCGAATGTCTACGACTTCCCCGTCCTCTGCGGCTGGGGCGTCGGCGCGCTAAGCCATCTTCCAGCCGTCAACAATTCGGAAAAACTCGTCGGAGAGCTGGAAGCCGCGCAAAAGGCCGGCGTTACAAAGTACACGAAGGTCGCAATTCGTTTGGAGCCCGACCACTACTGCTACGACACGGGCAATACCGAGCAAGGATGGTGGGATGACAAGCACTGGGCGCAATACGGCCATCTCGTCCCACCGTATGACACTTTTGACAAATGGTGCGATGCGATCCGCGAACGCGACGGCATTCCGTACACCTATTTTCAGATGGGCATGCCGTCGGACGATTATGCGCGCGCTTTCCCCGGACACATGCTGTTCAAAGACATCAGCCGGCTGCAGGTCGCCCATCCGCATCATCAGCCGCTGGTGAGCTACGACTACACCGCGCAGGATTTCCAAAAGCGCACGCTAACGATGTGGAAGCGGCTGCGAAAGGACGGAATACGCGGTATCAAATTCGACTATCCCGAGACAGCATGGCGGCCAGAGGGCGGCTTTGAAGACCCACACGCCACAACCGCGTTCGCCTACCGCGAAGCATTCCGCTTGGCTCGCGAAGGGCTAGGCGCGGATTCGTTTCTCGACGAGCGCAACCTGGGAGAATCCGGACGCCCCTGCCTCGATGTGACGGCAGGGCTTATCGACACCCAACGAAGCTGGGCGGATTCAAATGCATTTGTCCCGGCGATGATCAGCATCGACGGCCTGCGCTGGTACAAAAATCGAACCGTGTTCAATTATTACCCGGACTCGAAGACCGTCCATGACTGTACGCCGGAAGTACGCCAGGCCATGCTGACCATGGTCTTTCTGACCAGCGGCCGAATCGACCTTGCGACCTCTTTCACTCTGTTCACGCCGGAGATCGTTCACGACTTCACGCGCATTTACCCGGCCTACCCGCAGCCATTCACGGCCCGGCCGCTGGACGCCTTCACCGGCGTCGCCGATCCGCAGGTCTACGATCTGGAGTTGACGCCCGATTGGCATCAGGTGGCGCTGTTCAACACATCCGGTAAGGCGGGCATTGTGACGACGCCCTTGAGCGGCGACCGTACAAGCACGGGAGCAATCGGGCTCGACGCCGACGCCGCATATTACGTCTACGATTTCTGGTCCGACAAACTTGTCGGCAAGTACCCGGGCACGGCATCGATCGCAAGAGATCTCGGCCCGTCGCATTGCGCTATGCTCTCGGTTCGAAAAGCACAGCCCAACCCGCAAGTCTTATCCACCAACCGGCATGTGCTGCAAGGATGGGTCGATTTGCAAGACGTCGCGTGGGACGGGAACGGCAAGCGACTGACCGGCAGCGCCAAGGTGATTGGCGGCGAGTCGCTGCGCATCACGCTCGCCAACAACGGTCATATGGCGGGCTCAGTAAGCGCGACGGGATGCGCCGCGCGGTTGGAACAGGCCCCCGAGGGAGACCTCAGCATCGTCGTTTTGGACCGGCCCGACAACGGAGACTGCCGGTGGCAAGTCAGCTTCGTCTGACCGCGCGCCCCACGCGATTAACGAATGGCCGCCAACTATACGGTCGTTCGCTTATGTTTCGGCGTCACGGGCCAAAATCCGGCACTTTTGCGGGCGATGGTCCGTTTGCGGTTGAAGGAATTTTGCAGGCAAACATGGAATTCATGATGATGAGAAGGAGGTGAATAGATTTGATCGGTACGACCGAAAAGCAAATTCTTAAAACACTTTATCAGTGGGGAGGCGAAGCCTCTAAATCTACAATCGAAGACAATCTGCAGATTACTCTCGGAACGGAGATCATCGAGCTCAAGGGGCTCGGATTGATCCATATCGTAGGCGCGGCAATCGCCCTCACTCAGAAGGGCATGAAAGCCGTGGAAGTGAATAACCTTGTTCCTTCGCAAACTGTACAAGACAATACGAGAGCGCGGGAAATGGTAAAAAAGGCGTTGCGCAGCGTCTTGGAACACGATATGACGGGATACAACGCGACCATGCAGGAGGCCCGAAAAGCATTTCCGCCTCGGATCATCTCCGCGATCGAAAAGTATTACTTGCACAACTTGCCCTAGAAATTATCTCACATGCTATCACACCGAACAAGCGGCGCCGAACAGCGCCGCTTGTTTGCGTTTCCATGGTCAATACGTTCCGGTTCTCAATTCACCCAGTTCCTTGCCATCCGGCCGCGCTCTCAGCATGCCGAAGGTAATCTGCGTTACCGGCGACGAGTGGCGCAGCGGCGTGAGAACCGTAACTCGATTAGCGCGAAAATCGATATCCTGAAGAAGCCCCGCATCCAAGAAGCGTCCCGAAGAATCCAGTAAGCCGCACAGCAGCAGCTGATAGTTTCTTGCCGGCGTCACGACCACGGAACGGACGCCGAAGTGCTCGGTAAGCGGCGAGAAGTGGCGAGCGGATGAAACCGGATCGCCATCGATAATCGCATGGATCGCGTTCTCGGGCAGCGTTGAGGCATAGAGGCAGCCGGCGCCGAGAACGTCTCCGATAAACTTAAGCAGGTGCGCCGCCATCGAAGGCGCGCCAGCGAAATGGGCGCCTAAAAAACCGGTCTGTTCCCAGGGGATCGTATGCGTGCGCGCGTCGCG
This sequence comes from Capsulimonadaceae bacterium, assembly GCA_031292625.1. Taxonomy (GTDB): domain Bacteria; phylum Armatimonadota; class Armatimonadia; order Armatimonadales; family Capsulimonadaceae; genus JARLGU01. The sequence goes on from JARLGU010000034.1 coordinate 91,673, forward strand.
GAAATACGTACCGAGGCGCGCCGCACGCCGGGCGGTTCGAGTTGCGCGCGCCTTGCGACCCGTCTCAATTCCCGCCACGATGCGGGCGACGACCGGAGGCGCCGCCCGGCCTTCAAAGAGCTTCAGGAGGGGATTGGGTTCCGCCTGCCTTTCGAAAACCAACACGAGGTCCGGCGGAACGGACATCATCAGCGCCGCGTAGGCATCGCTTGCCGCCAACCCGCTGACCCACCCCGGCGTATCGATCACCACGCGCTCCGCGCCCGCTCTCAGGCAGTCGCGGACGCACGCCGAGACTGCGGCAATCCACGCGGGAACACGCATGGGAGGAGAGGTGGCGCCGACAAATGCCGCGTCGCATGTCGGCCAGTCGCGCACGGGCAGCGCCGCATCGCGCGGTCCGGCGATTGCGGACGCGACGATTCCGGGGATTCCGGCTTCGCTTTGACCGATGTCGGCATCGACGAGCGCGACCGTCCGGCCGGTTTCGCGCACGGCGTTCCGGACGGCGTCATGCGCGAACGTCGTCTTGCCCGTATCGGTTGCACCGAGCAGCAGAATGGTGCTTCCCTTCGGCAGGGCGGCCACCGCTCGGAGCGCGTCATCACGGTTCGTTGTTGTCGCCATTGTCCCCTCTCATGAGCCGAAAAAAACTGTTCGATGGACCAAGCAGCCCGCGCGGTGTGCAACGAATGGCAGAATCTCCATTATGGTGCGTCAATCGCAAAAAACCCGTATAAGATCTGCCCGATATTAGCCGATAGAGTGTGGTATATTCAATCAGATAAAGACGAGGAGGTCTTTATGCGGAATACAAACTTGGCGACGCTCGTCCCGCCTGCCCAGGCGGAGGCAATTTATGACCTCAGTCTCGATGAAGAGATTGAAACAATTGCCGAGCCAAACAACCAAATTAAAGTGGACTGGCCTCATCCGGCCACCGACGGGCGAGTTCCTCAAAGAGCTCTTTTTGAAAGTCCTGTGCGGCGGACCAATAAGTATCAAACCAGCCCGTAAGTCTCCGGAAATTCTCCTTGCCTTCCAAAAGGATGTCAAGGTCGCAGTTGGCCTCGTAGTCCACAGGGTCAGCCGGCATCGTCAGGTTGCTGCTTCCGACGATCGCCAGGCCAGGCGCGCGTTCATCTGTCTCGCCGTACGAGACCAGCGCAACCTTCGCATGCAATCGCCCTCCCGTGTAAACCCGCACCTGCAGCCTGCCTGATGCAATCAGAGAGGAAAGCTCAACAACCGTATGGTCGATTTGCGTCGTTCGCGGCAAACTATCGATCGTCCGGCGCAGGTTAAGAGCCGTCAACGTCGCGGTTCGGTCCCGTTCTTCACGAACGCTTCGCGCGAACGAATCCCCCTCGCCATGAACATCCGCCGTCGACCGCGCCGCCTGCTCCAAGCGGATTTGCTCTTCAGGGAGCCGGTTCACCACGTTGCCAATCAGAAGGGACGAGCATTCGAGATCGCGCAAGGCAGGCAAAAGCGGCGTCAGCCCCTCAATAAAGAGATAGCCGACGGCAAGCTGAACCGTACGCGCCCCTACAAGAAGTTCCGAAAGGGATTGGCTAAGGGGCGCCGTAGGCGAGTTTTCGAGAATGCGAGCGCCACGATGCTTCATACGCGAGTAGTATACCCTGTCATTGTTAAGCGCACCCCACCCGCCCCCACGCTCGAAGCGCCTTCAGCCGTCCCCCGCGCACAAGACACTTCTTCACGTCCGCTCGTCAAAAATGACCAAAAACCGTTAATCCGTGATTCTCTAGCAGAAATATTTTGACGTTGTGGTTTGATCGGGAATTGACGGTTATGTTGTCGAAATAACATTCACCAGTGAGGTGGATTTCAGATGGGACGTACCGGGGATTTGTTGCCGATTGAGATCGTATTTGA
>JARLGU010000035.1 GCA_031292625.1 Capsulimonadaceae bacterium
CATACCTATTGCGGCATAGCTTCGGCATGCAATAGATCATCTACCTAAACTCTTGGTTCGATGACTGCCACCGAGCCGAATGATATTTCACGTGTCTGGAATAGCCTGAGTGCGTTCTATTTCCAGAGCAGCGACCACGAATAAATGCCCCGGCGGCACGAGCCGTCCTGAAATCTCTTCATACCATGCAGAGGTATTACACACGCTCTTACGTTTAAGCTTGCTTGCACGCTGGCAACACGTCCAGTCTCGCACGGTCTCGCCGGGCCAACTTGCGAGCGGACCGGCGCGAGAGGTATACTTGGGCTGCTCCGCCCCGTGTGGCGATGCTAAAAATCGTACCAATCGAGGAACTCCGCGCCGTGACCGATCAACTCCCGCAAGATGCCGCGTCAGAAGGCATTGACCCCGTCCGCCTACGCAAACTGGCCGAACTGCGCGCCGAAGGGAGAGACCCGTTCGCAATCGAGCGCTTCGATCGGACGCATGCTTGCGCTCAGGTGATTGAGCAGTACGAGCATCTCGCCGATACCGACGTCAGCGTTGCCGGCCGGATTACCTGCGTTCGCATCATGGGCAAGGCGGCGTTTCTGGACGTCACCGACCAGACTGGACGTTTGCAGATCTATGTCCGGCGCGACGATCTCGGGGAAGAAATTTACAACGATATACGCCACCGGGCCGATCTTGGCGATTTTCTCGGCGTCACGGGGTTCGTCTTTACGACGCGAACAGGCGAAATCAGCCTGCATGCCAAGTCGATCGTGATCCTGGCCAAAGCGTTGCGAAACCTGCCCATCGGCAAGGAATACGAAACGTCCGAGGGCGAGGAAAAGGTCAGCGGAGGGCTCCGCGACACGGAACAACGCTATCGTCAGCGCTATGTGGACCTGCTCGCCAATAAGGAGTCGCGCGAGACGATTCTCAGGCGAATCAAAATGACCCGCGCCATCCGCGACTTTCTGGATGCCGATGGCTTCCTGGAAGTTGAAACCCCGGTCTTGCAGACGGTTGCCGGCGGCGCTGCGGCCCGCCCATTCTTGACGCACCACAATGCCCTTGACCTTGAGCTTCACCTGCGAATCTCGCTGGAGCTTTACCTCAAGCGCCTGATCGTTGGCGGGCTTGAGAAGGTCTATGAGATTGGCCGCGTCTTCCGGAATGAAGGCGTCAGCACTCGCCACAATCCCGAGTTCTCGCTTCTCGAACTCTATCAGGCGTACACCGACCTCGACGGCATGATGGATCTCACCGAGCGCCTCTTCCGGGCCGCCTGCGTCGCGGTCAACGGCAGCGAACAGTTCGACTACCTTGGCAACCGCATCGATCTGGCCCCCGCCTTCGAGCGCCTGCCAATGCTCGAAGGAATCCGCCGGAATGCCGGCATCGAGCCATCCGCATTCGTCGACCTTGCCAGCGCCCACGACGCTCTGCGGAGTGTCGGCTTGCCGACGGAGAATGAGCCGACCGTCGGGGGGATCATCGAGAAGCTGCACGAACGCTTTACGCAGCCGACTTTAATTCAGCCGACGTTCATCACGGATTTTCCGCTCGAAACCAGCCCGCTCGCCAAGAAGCGGCAAGACAACCCGAGTCTTGTGCGGCGCTTCGAAATCTACGCCGGCGGCGCGGAACTCGGCAATGCGTTCAGCGAAATCAACGACCCGCTCGATCAGCGCGAGCGCTTCGAGAGCCAGGGACGCCTCAGGGCCGCGGGGGATGCCGAAGCCCATCCGATGGACGAAGACTTCCTGCGCGCGCTCGAATACGGGATGCCCCCAACCGGCGGCTTCGGCTTCGGGATCGACCGCCTCGCGATCATGCTGAGCGGCGCAAAGAGTATCCGGGACGTCATCCTATTCCCGCTTCTGCGGCCGGAATAACACGGCTGACAGTACTCACGATGGTCGGGACGTTCGTCGCTTCAAGGCAACGTTCCGCCTGACCAGCAATAGGAGGCCGCAATAGACGCGCAGTTCGCCATTGCCGCACGCGGGATCGTCAAGGATTTCGGATCCTTTCGGGCTCTGGACGGAATCGATTTCGATCTCCGTCCAGGCGAGATTCATGCTTTGCTCGGCGAAAACGGCGCGGGCAAATCCACCCTGATGAATATCCTGCGCGGACATCTGCGCCCCACGGGCGGCCAGATCTTCGTACGCGGGAAAGCGGCGCGAATCGCGTCGCCCGCCGACGCCACGCGGCTCGGCATCGGCATGGTCCACCAGCACTTCCTCCTTGTTCCCGTTCTCAGCGTGCTTGAGAACTTGACCCTGTCCGATCCGGAAACGCGGTTCATATTGCAGCCCCGGAAGGTCGCGGCGCGAGCGGAGAAAATCTGTAATCGTTTGGGCTGGCGAATTTCGCTGGATGCACGTGTGGCGGATCTCCCGGTGGGCACGCAGCAGCGCGTGGAAATCCTGCGCGTTTTGCTTGCCGACCCATCCATCCTGCTATTCGATGAGCCTACAGCCGTTCTCGCGCCAAGCGAGATCGAGGAACTCTTTGGCGTTCTGAGGGTCCTCGCATCGGAGGGACGGTCGGTGGTCTTTGTTTCCCACAAGCTCGGCGAAGTGACATCGCTTTGCGACCGCGTAACGGTCCTGCGCCGCGGCCGGGTTACCGGCCGCGTTGAGATCGCGGACACCGATGCCCGCGATCTGGCGCGACGCATGGTGGGAGGCGACGGCGATATTGCGGAAGGCGAAACGGCAAGCGCGCCGCCGCAGGCCGGGGCTGTACCGAGAGTGCCCGTCCTGCGCATTGTGAACCTCTCGTCGCCCAGGCGGCACAAGGACGAGGTCGCGCTCGCGGACATTTCGCTTGAGGTCGCCCCAGGAGAAATCCTGGGGATCGCGGGCGTGGACGGCAACGGCCAGACGGAGCTGTTCGAGGCGCTCGCGCGACTGCGGCCGTTCCGCGCGGCACGGTTCGAAATGCCGCCGGGGCGCTCCGGAACGGCGCTCATTCCCCCGGATCGTCGCCGTCAGGGGCTCGCGCTCAGCCTGAGCGTGGCCGAAAACCTCACGCTGGACGCCGTTCACTTACCCGAGTATCGACGCGGACCGTTCCTCCGCAGACGCGCCCTTCAAGAGCTGGCGGCTCGGCTCGCAGTTGAATACGATGTCCGCGCCGTCGATTTGCGCCAACCGGCCGGCTCGCTCTCCGGCGGCAACCAGCAGAAGATCGTCATCGCGCGCGCGCTCTGGCGATCGCCGCGCCTGCTGGTTGCCGTATCGCCGACGCGCGGCCTCGATGTCGCCGCCGCCGCGTACGTCCACAATCGCCTCAGGCAGGCCCGTGACGGCGGCGCGGCCGTGATCCTGATCTCTACCGAACTCGATGAAGTTCAGGCCCTCGCAAGCCGCATCGCCGTCCTCTACGAAGGCCGCATCGCCGGCACATTAGAACCCACCGCGTCCCGCGATGCCATTGGCCTCCTGATGGGCGGTCATCGAGACGCTTGAGGCCCCTGCGCGCCCTGCTTACGGAACGGCGTCGAACTCTTCATCGAGCGCGAAATCGCCAGTGTCGCTGCCGCGCACCGATCCATCTACCACGTGCCGTCCTCGACGGCAAGAGCGATCTTCTGGTGAAGCCGCATTCCTATATCCGTGACCAGATAAAGAGTGCCGTCCTCCTCAATTGTGAACACGTCGGAATGGCGTTCGTTTTCCGGCGAAACAGAGGAGCGGTCGTAGAACAGCCCAAGTCGCCGCGTCTCGGTAAACGCGGCATCAACTTCGTAAGCGTGGATGCTCGAAAATGGCCTGTTTTCGCCGTCTTCGTGCGCGTGCAGAAGGATGTAATGCTTGCCCTGCCACGGAAAATGCCACGGCGAGCCGACGTCGGCGTACCCAGGAGGCGGGAGGATGAGCGGCTCGCGCTTCGTCGTCCACGTCCGCCCATCGCGCGACGATGCGAAAAAGATCGGCCGGTTTCCCCCGCAGTTGCCCATCAAGAGCATAATCCATCGGGCATCGGTTCCGGGGAGGTCGTACCGGAAAATGCGCGCGTACGACGATTCGGACGTGCCATCGAAATCCGCGATGGTCACGACAGGTCCGGCGTAGTCGAAGTGGATTCCGTCCTTGCTGGTTGCGAGGCGGGTAACGTCGTTGTCTCCGTGAAAATAGAGGAATAAAAGTCCCTCGTCGTCGTTCCACACCGCGTGCGGACTGGATACGTGAGAAACATCGTAATGCGGAGCCCATGTCCTGCCGATGACGGGGTTGGCGTCATATTCGCGCCAAGGTCCGGCGAGCCGGTCCGCGGTCGCCAGACAGATGCCGCCTGGTGCATCGTGCGGCGCGTAATACATGAAGTAGCGTGGGGACCCGGTAGGAAGCCACGGACTCGTACGAACGATACTTGGAAAAATGATATCGTCGGACGGGTTGTAGCGCAGCCCGTCGTAGTCGAGGATTACGCCAAGATGCCGAAAGCGGGGCAATCCCGCAAGTTCGCTGTTGTGAGGTTCTACAAAAGTCATGGGTAATCTCCTTCCGGCGTGCGACCGGACCTAGATCTCACTCCGCGCACATCCATTCGTCCCACAATCAACGGGTGGAAAGTGCGACGCATGGGTTAGATGTTGTGGGCTATTGGATGGGGGATAGGGTCTCGTAAGGGACTTTGTGACGCTTATCGTTCTATCTCACGCGGCCTGCCTGAAGTACGCGGGAAGGCACGCCGCCGGTCCATCGGCGATCATCGCGCACGCGCGAGCAGCATTGCCGGTCCATTCGGCGACGCGCTCCGATGCGGCGACAAGGTGGTTGGGGGTCCGGTCGTGCGCCCAGTGAGCATCGGAAGCGATCACAACCTGCCAATCGTCGCGCGAGACGATGGCGCGGGCAGCCGCCTCGGCGCGAGGGCCAAAGTGTCCAAGGATACTGCCGCTGGTGACCTGAAGGACGCATCCCAGCGCCGCGGCGCTCTCGACAAAGGCCAAATCGTTCTGAACTTGCACGTTTCGTTCGGGGTGCGCCAAAACGACTTGTACCCCCGCATCGAAGAGGTCTTCCAGTACTGAGAGAGCATAGGGAGGAATATTCTCGAACGGCGTCTCGACCAGTGCGTGGGTGCCAGCGGAGCCTCCAATACGCAAGAGACGGCCGGCAGCCAGCTTCTCGACGATATCAACAGCGATCGGGATCTCGCAACCCGGGATAATGGTTAAGGGAATCGACCGCGCTTCAAGCTCATCCTGGAGCACGCCGACCTGCGACACAATCGTTGCGGGCATGATCTCGCGGCCGCGCATATATCTGTGCGGCGTCGCCGCCATCACAGTCGTGCCCGCCTCGACCGCCATCTTGGCGATCGCAAGCGCTTCGGCGAGGTCTCTTGCCCCGTCGTCGAGAGCTGGCAGGATATGGTTGTGTAGGTCGATCATTTCGGCCAGACTTACCGCCCGTTGCCCATACGCCAAATCATGCGGCGATGCTATTCGCGGCGCCCACACTGGGTCGATCCGATGCGCGCGCGGCATCGTCCGAGCTTTCAAGCGCATAAAGGATCTGCGACGACATCACGAGCGCCGCCGTTTCGGTTCGCAGAATTCGCGGACCTAACGAAACGGCGAGCAAGCCGGCGGAGCGAGCGCCCGCGACTTCTTCGTCCGTGAAGCCGCCTTCCGGTCCGATGACGATCAAGACATCCCGCGCGTTCGATGGCAGAGCCTCGCGAAGCGTGCAGCTTTTTTCACGCTCGTAGGCAAGCAGCGCGAGTTCATGCTGTGCCGCTGTTGCCAATACCTCGGAAAATGGGAGAATCCCGTTAACCTCCGGCAGATGCACTCGTTCCGACTGTTCCGCGGCGGTCTTGACGATCTCTCTCCAGCGGTCTAATTTTCTGAGAAAGCGATCCGCGTTTTCACGCGCCCGCTCGCACGAAAAGACGATGAACTCGGAGGCTCCCAATTCGGTTCCGTGCTCCAAGACCCATTCGAGTTTATCGAGCGTGCGCGGAAGCGCTTGCGCGACCGTAATTCGGACGTTGGCTTCCGTACGCGGGAAATCGACGCGGAGAATTCGACCGGTCGCGTGCGATCGACCCAAATCGTCGATCTGTACATAAAGCGCGCGGCCTGTGCCGTCGAGCGCCGTGCAAAATGAACCCGGGCGCATTTTCAGGACGATAAACATATGATGCGCGTCGTCAGGCGAGAAGCTGATGTTGTTTCCGGAAATCTGCTCGGGTTTTACAAAATATCGAGTCAATGCTTACTCCAATGGTATTTCTGGGCGATCCATTCGCCTTGTTTCAGATCGACCTCGTGCGCCATGCCGGCCGCATCGAACGCCTTTTGGACATCCCTAGCACGGTGGTCGATTATGCCTGATACGACCAGAGTTCCGGTAGGCGCGGTGATCGATGCCAATTGGGGCGCCAAGGCAATTAAAGTATCCGCGATGATATTGGCAACCACCACATCGAACGTCTCTTGCTGAGGCATTGCCTCGCCAGTCAAAATGGACACGCCGTTGGCAATCGCATTTTCGCCCGCGATGCGTGCGGCGAGCGGATCGTTATCCATGGCCCACACGCTCGATGCTCCCAGCTTAGCCGCGGCGATCGCGAGGATCCCCGACCCCGTCCCAATATCGGCAACTTTCGCGCCGGTCTGGACCAAATTTTCGAGCGCCATCAAACAAAGCTGTGTCGTTGCATGGCTGCCGGTCCCGAACGCCATGCCCGGATCGATCACGATCGGGATGTCTCCCGCCCCTAATTCGGGTGTTTCCCATGGCGGCGTGACGATCAAGTGCGTCCCAACGCGGGTGGGCTTAAAATATTTCTTCCAGGCGTTCGCCCAATCGTCTTCCTCGATATATCCGACCACGGCCGCCGGGCTGACGCCCGCAATTCCGAGGCTTGGCAAAATCGCCAGGGCCGCGTCGATCGCCCGGATACGGCCTTCCAGCCGGTCATCTTCGGGAAGGTAGCCGGTAATCCGGCGCGGCGTGGAGTCGTCAACAATCGCAACGCCCTTGATGTCCGCACTGTAACAGAGATGCTCGGCAGCCGCAAGCGCTCCTTCGTCTTCCGCCTCAATCGTCAACGATGCCCACCGCATTGTTACCCTCGTAATATCGGTGTTTTAAACACCGCGCTCTATCCTTAATTTGATCTAACGAGCCTTCGGCCTGGCCAACTCGCCGTTTCGGACGCATCCGAACGGTATTATCTTCCGTTCAACAACATTCGTGCGCTGCAACTGGGGAAAATGAAACCGCGCGAACGAGCAGTTGGAGCGCACGGGAGCGCCGTGCCGCCGCATTAACGAAAGGCGTCCATCACCTTGCCGATAAAGCCCTTGTCTTGCTCGCCCGGCCGCTCGGAAAGCGCCTCGCCCCTAAGTTCGGCCAATTCGCGAAGAAGCCGCTTCTGCTCGTCGGTTAAACTCGATGGAACCGCAACACGCGTCACGAGGATCAGGTCTCCAGGAGGACGGCGGCCATAAACATCGGCCATGCCCTTCGCTCGAAGCCGGAACGTCGTGCCGCTGGGAGTGCCCGCGGGGATTGCGATGGTTTCGCCGCCATCGACCGTCGGCGCCGTGATCTGCCCTCCGAGAGCCATCACCGTGAACGGGACATCGAGCTCGCAATAGAGGTCATAGCCTTGACGGCGAAACCGCTCGTGCTCGACAACCGTAATGTAGATGTGCAGATCGCCGGATTGCCCGCCGCGCGCTCCGGCGTCGCCTTCGCCCGGCAGCCGGATTGTAGTGCCCGTATCGACGCCGGCCGGGACTTTTATTACACGCTCGCGGGTCGCTCGGACGCGGCCATTGCCGCTGCACGTCTCGCAGGGGTTGGTGACGATTGTCCCTTCCCCCCGGCAACGCGTACAGGGCACAACCGTCGCGAACGAGCCCAGAATCGTACTCTGAACATGGCGGACTTGACCGGAACCGCTGCACGACGGGCAGCGCTGCGGCGAAGAACCGGCCTTTGCGCCGCTTCCCTTGCATGTTGGGCAAGACTCTTGGCGAACGAGTTTGATCGATTTCTCGACTCCGGCATAGGCTTCTTCGAGGGTGATCTCGAGGTCGAAGCGCAGGTCGTGTCCGTCACGCTGGCTCGACGCAGCGCGCTGACCGCCGCCGGCGCCGCCGAAAAACATGTCGAACAGATCGCCAAAGCCGCTTCCGTTGAACCCGTCTCCGAACCCCGCCTGCTCGCCGTCGTGACCGAACCGGTCGTAGCGAGCTCGCCGCTCAGGGTTTGAGAGCACCTCGTGGGCTTCGTTGACTTCTTTGAAGCGCTCCTCGGCCTCTCCGTCCCCCTGGTTGACGTCAGGATGGAACTTTCGCGCAAGACTTCGATAGGCCTTGCGGACCTCCTCCTGAGTTGCGCCTCGTTCGATGCCCAGAACTTCGTAATAGTCGCGTTTCGTACTCATTCGTCCATTTGTCGATCTCGCCGCAGCTGAAATTTGCGCGGCGTCGCTTGTTTACGCAAGCGCTATAGCCTGAATAGGCCTGTTACAAACCAACAGTGCGCCCTCTGAGCGCCAACCGGGTCGAGTTCCAGTCTTTCCAACGGAACCCGACCCGGAATAAGAAGTCTCGATAGCCGAAGCTGGCGCTAAACGTCGGTGAAATCCTCCGTCGTAGGGCCATCCGTATCGAGAATAAACTCGTCGGACTCGGCTTCCTCCGCCACTGGCTCCTCTTCGACAGCCTCAACGGCCGGAGCCGCTACGGCATTGCCCGGTTCCGCGGCGGGCGCGGGCCGCGGCGAATTCCTTGCCTCGCTAAGCGCTTGGCTCAACGCGAATACTGCCTTGTCCAACTGATCCATGCCCTGTTGGGTTCCAGGCATGTCAAAATTGTTCAGAGCATTCTGCAAAACCGCGGCAGCTTCCGAAACATCCGTTACAAGCGGGCCGCGAACGTAGTCCTTGGCGTCTTCAATCAGTTTCTTGGCTGAATAGACAACCTGTTCGGCTTTGTTGCGGATCTCCTGCTCGTCACGCCGTTTGGCATCCGCTTGCCGGTATCGTTCCGCCTCCTCGACCATTTTCGACACCTCGGCGCGCGAAAGGCCGCTACTGGCTGTAATCGTGACCTTCTGCACATTATCGGTCGCCAGATCCCGCGCCGAGACGTGCACGATGCCGTTGACGTCGATATCGAAAGTCACTTCAATTCGCGGCATGCCCCTTGGCGCTTCCGGAATGCCGCTGAGCTGGAACTTGCCGAGAGTCTTGTTGTCTCTTGCGAAGTCGCGTTCACCTTGCAGTACGTGGATGTCTACCGCGTTTTGATCGTCGATCGCCGTCGTGAATAATTGAGAATGGCTAGTTGGAATGGCGGTGTTTCGATCGATCAAGCGCGTAAAGACTCCACCCTGCGTCTCGATTCCGAGGCTGAGCGGCGTGACGTCGATGAGAACGAGGTCGCGGACATCTCCGCTGACGATTCCGGCCTGAAGCGCGGCCCCCTGGGCGACGACTTCATCGGGGTTAATCCCCTTGAATGGATCCTGGTTGAACTTCTGGCGGATGAGCGCTTGCACGGCCGGCATTCGGGTCGACCCGCCGACCAGCAGTATCCGCTTGATGTCCGTGCTCTTGAGATTGGCATCGCTGAGCGCCTGCTCGGTGGGACCGACCATGCGATCGAGCAGATCCCGCGTCATGTCTTCGAGCTTGGCGCGCGTCAGCGCCGTTTCGAGGTGAACGGGGCCCGCGGGGCCAGACGAAAGAAATGGAAGGTTGACGTTGGTGGTCAAGACGCTCGAAAGCTCAATCTTGGCCTTCTCGGCAGCTTCCTTAATGCGCTGCATCGCAATCAAATCGCTGCGAATATCGATGTCCGGGTTGGCGGCGACAAACTCCGAAACCAACCAATCCATCACTCGTTGATCCCAATCGTCGCCCCCGAGGCGAGTGTCGCCGTTGGTGGAAAGCACCTCGAAGATATCGCCGGTGATCTCAAGGATCGACACATCGTACGTGCCGCCCCCAAGGTCCCAAACGAGCACCATGCCGCCTTCGTCGCGATTTTGTCCGTACGAGAGGCATGCGGCGGTCGGTTCGTTGACGATTCTTACGACTTCCAGACCAGCGATTTCACCGGCGTGCTTGGTGGCTTCGCGCTGGGCATTCGAGAAGTAGGCCGGCACCGTAATGACCGCCTCGGTGACCTTTTCGCCAAGATACCCCTCCGCGTCGGTCCTCAGTTTTTCGAGGATCATCGCGGAAATCTGCTCGGGGGAATAGTCCTTGCCGTCGATATTAACGGCAGTGTTCGTCCCCATCTGGCGCTTAATCGACGAGATTGTCCTGTCGGGATTGGTGATTGCTTGACGCTTGGCAAGATAACCGACCAAACGTTCACCGTTCTTGGAGAAGCCCACCACCGAAGGACAGAGTGTACTGCCCTCCGAAAGCGGGATTACCACAGGCTTACCTGCCTCAAGGACCGCCACCACAGAGTTAGTTGTCCCTAAGTCGATACCGACTGATCGTCCCATAGTTATGACTGCGCCTTCTCCGGAGCTTCTAAGTCGTCGGCTTCATCCAGATCCTTTTCGGCGGGTTCGACGTCGTCCTCATCGAGTGCGGCATCCTGCCCGATCGGAAGAAACGCGGCGAGTTCCGCGGATATCGTGCTGACGGGGGCATCCTGAGCCGCCGCCGCCGCCGGAATGGTCAAGAAACCTTCTGGGCCAGCCGGGACAGCCGGGGCAATCACCTCAACACTGGCAGCCGATTCGTCATCAACTTCGGGCTCGACGGGATCGGTGTAGGTCACCTTGCCTACCGCAATCTCTTCCAATGCGATTGTCAGCGGGTTGGTCGATGCGGTATCGATCAGGGCTGGTGCGCCTTCTTTTAGCTGCTTAGCGCGCTTGGCCGCCAAGACAACCAGCGAGTAGCGGTTGTTGACGCGTTTTCGAATTGCGTCGCCTTCCGGATAAATCAAAATCTAGTCTCCTTTGTATCGCTGCTCTTCTATCTGCAGGATCAAGCGGACGCCATTCATATTGACGCCTTCATCCTCCGTCAACGTCCTTACCCGTGCCAGTCGGGCCAAATCCCGATCTGAATATAGCCTGCGCTTCTTGTCCGTGCGCTTTGGAACTACAATGCCTTGCTCATCCAGAACTCGAAGCGTCCACGTCGGCATCCGTACGAGCTTCGCGGCCACGCTAATGACATACAGCGGCTCATCCGATGCTTCGCCGTCGGGCGCAGCGTCCTCGGTGGGCTTGATTTTAGACTGATCATGGTCCATTGCATTTCCGGGGCCCCGCGCATTTCCGGCCGCCTCGGCTCTGCACCAGTCCCGCTCGCCGGAATCCGGCCGGCTTTCGCGAAACGCCTCGACGTAACGACCCTTGGACGGCGGCGGTTGAACGCTCTTCCTAACCAACCCGCAACCTTGCGCGGCTGGTGCGAAATGACGCGAACATGCGCCCGTGACCGGCCATCCACGCTAAGCGTTTGGATCGTCGTTCGCAGGCGTCATGAGAGACGTGTATTGCGTTGGCCCCGCGCGACGTCTGGCAACGGAGCGATTAATCCAAGGAATTATATACGAATTGTACGCATACCGTCAACATGAATGGCAATCCCCTCGAAAAAACTCCTTCGAGGGGCGATCCGTCCGCGTCTCCACGGCGTATAATAAAAGGTCAATGAAGCTTAATTTCAAACCCGTCGCCGCCGTACTTGCCACGCTTTTGGCAATCGTCTGCCTCTTTCTCTTCGTCTATCACCGCATTCATCGCTCTATTCCGATGTATCAGCTGCTGACGACCGGCTACTGGATCCGCCACGCCAAGGGGCACGATTTCTACGATCCCGACGGCGCGATGCTTTATCACGGCAATCCCAGGTTCCACGAGGTCGCTCTGACAATCGACGACGGTCCCCACCAGATCTACGGACAGCCTATTCTCAATGTCCTGGCCGAATACCAGGTTCCCGCAACTTTCTTCGTGGTCGGCGTCCGCGTTAAGCAGGAACCCGAGCAGATCCGCCAGATGATCGCGATGGGCAACGAAATCGGCAACCACACCTACGATCATCCGCAGCCGTTCGACAGCCTCAAGCCTCATCTGATCAAGAGCGAGATCAAGATGAACGATGACGCCATCTACCGCGTGGCGGGTATCCACACCAACGTCATGCGCCCCCCCGGCATGCATTTCAACGACAACGTTCTCGATGTCGCAAAGAAACTGGGCTACGTTACCGTCAACTGGACCAACCTCGCCCACGACTACGAAAAGCAAACGCCGGATTATATCGTCCACCATGTCGTCGATAGCGCGGAGAACGGGAGTATCATCTTGCTTCACCAGGATAACCCGTACACCGCCGGCGCCTTGCCGAGAATTATCATGGCGCTCAAGCGTCGCGGCTATCGTTTCGTCACGGTCAGCACCATGCTCGCCCACCTTGGCGTTCAGCCTTATGCCGACCAGGAGGCAAACGCATTGAAGCAACACCCGGGCGCAGTTCCCGTACTCGCGAACGGCGATGCCTTCTACGAACCCGCTCCAACGCGCAACGCCCGCGCCGGCACGAAAGATCAAGGCGTCTGAGAGCAGCGCTGCCTGCATTGCAAACAAGCGGCCCCTCGTCCACTAGCGTCCTTGGACGAGGGGCCGTCGCTTGACCGGTTGCTGGCCGGCTACGGTCCTGTTGTTACCGTCGTCGTTGTCGATGTCGTCGTGCTCTTCGACGGCACTCCATTTGTCGATGGCGCGCCAAGCGCCGAGCTCAGCGCTCCTTGCGGCGGCGTAAGTGTCACCGTTCCCAAACTGCTTATAATGACCGGCTGGTCGTTATAGCCGCCGAGGATCGTCACGGCGGGAGCCCCGCCGCCCGTAATCAGGCCAAGGTTTGGCGGCGTCAGGTTCTCATTTGCGATTGCGGCGAGAACATCCGGGTCCGGTCCCGTGGACGGATACTGGAAGTGGGCGTAGACCGGGGACGCGAGACGCTCCTGTTGCGGACGCACGCTCGCCCGAGACGGCGTAACCCGCTCCTCACTCGCGCCGGCAAGCATCGGCCCCGGCACGATGCGGTACAGCAACGACCAGGACGTCCTGGTGCGCTGGGCAATCAGCGCGATCGCATCGGAAACCTGCATTCCGCTCACCGATACGGAAACTGTCCCCGCCGGAACCGCGCCCGCGAAAAACACGTTTGCGCGATCGGCCTTCGCTACGGTCCGGATCGCGTCCTGGGCGCTCATCCCGCTTGCGTCGAAACTCACGGCGCCGGACGACTCGATAACGCCGCGCAAGTAGGCCGCGCTCGGAAGCGGATGCGCGGCGCTTACCGGACTGACCATCCATGTCTTATGCCACTGAGCACCCAGTCCGTCGGCCAGGCCGTCGAGAAACTGGCGCCTCGATGCCGCCGGATCGCCTGACGCGACGATGGCGCGAGAGACATCCACTCCGGCGGCAACCACGATTGTCGCTCCCGTTGCCTGCTCGAACCGCGCAATCAGCCGGCTGGCCGGTTGCGCACCGGCAACGCCATTCGATCCCGTTTGTGCGAAGGCAGCCGGGGGCGCAAGAGCGGCGAATAAGACTACAGCGAATAGATACGCTTTACTCTCCATAGTACACTACACTCCTTAATTAAGATATTCCCCCCTGGACCGATCTCAATCAAGCTCGCGCCGCCAAAGCGTCGAGCGCCTCCCTCTGCATGGGGCAATGGTCTTCACGCGAGAAACAAAAAAAGCTCTCCTCCAGCTTGCAAGACGCGAAGCCGGAGGAGAGCGTTGCCGAGATATTTACGGCGTGACCGCGAGAATCGTGTTTACCGTACTGGAACTCGTCTTTGCCGTCAAGAGCACCTCGGTTCCGGCTCCTTGCGCTGTATAAACGCCAACCAGTGCAATCGTCGCCGTGGTTGCCCCTGCCGGGACCGTGAGCGTCGCGGGCATCGCTATCACGTTCGGCTGGTTGCTAACCAACGTCACCGGAAGGCCGCCCGCCGGCGCTGGACTGGTCAGGTTAACCGTCAAGTTGAACGACGCGCCATTCCGCGTCTGCCCTTTGCCCGTCGAGATGCTGGAAACGCGCGGCGCGAGCACGGTGAACTGAGTGGACACTGTTTGCCCGTTGTAGCTGCCAACGACGGTGACTACGGTATCGGCGGCGACCGGCGAAGTCTGCGCGGCGAATGTCGCGTAGTTCTGCCACAATCCGAGAGATACCAGGCTAGGCACGAACGTCACCAATGAAGGCGCATTCGATGACAGGCTTACGGTAGACGCCGCGGTGCATCCGGACCGCATGGTCAAGCAGCCGGCGATTGCCGATCCGCCCGTCAGGCTGCTCCCAGACATCCAGATGCCTGACAGCGAGTTCGACGCGGGGCCAGTGCCCTGTCCCGCGACAAGCGCCGTAAACGCGGCCGTCTGGTTGGATGACAGCCCAGTGACCGTCGTGCTGGCCGGAGTAAACACGTATCCGCTTAAGGAAGGCGTCATCGTGAACGTGCCCCCAGCAGTCAGACTGCTGAACCCATAGTTCCCGTTAACGTCCGTCGTTGTCGTTGAGGACGCACTGCCCGACAAGGCAACCGTCGCGCCGCTGACGCCGCTTCCCGCCAGGTTCGTCACCTTGCCCGAGATTGCGTACGTGACCGGCAACGCAACTGCGGACGCTTCCGTCGACTGTCCGCTTGTCCCGGCTGTCGTCACGGCCGCCACGGTGTAGTAGTAGGTCGCGCCCGCCGTTACGTTCGTGTCCGTGTAAGAGGCGCCGGTTATGCCAGCCGCATAGGCCGTGGCGCCCTCGCCGCCCGCCTTGGTCCCCCGGTAGAGCACGTAGCTCTTCGCACACATCACCGACCCCCAAGTCAGCGCGATTTTCTGCACCTGTCCCGTCGCTGCGAGACCCGACGGAGCTGACGGAGCAACTGCGGCGAAGCTCTGACTCTGGTTCGAGGAGAGCGACGGAATCGTCGCGCTGGCAGGCGAGAACGATAAGTACGACAAGGATGGCGTCAACGTGTAGCTCACGCCTCCCGCGAGGCCCGTGAACGAGTAGACTCCGGTTGCGCTCGTCGTTGCCGTCGAGCCGTTGCTCAGCGCCACGGAGACACCCGCTAGGGCATTTCCATTGCTGTCGGTTACCTTGCCGCTAATCGAATACGTCGGAGCCTGGCTCGCTGCCGAAACTTCCGTCGACTGCGCGCTGGATCCCGCCGTATTGACGGCCGCCAGGGTGTAATAGTACGTGACGCCGGTCGCTACGTTGGAGTCCGTATACGATGTGCCGGTAAGTCCCGCTTGGTAAGCTACCGTCCCCTCGCCGCCCGGCGTCGTTGAGCGGTAGAGAACGTAGCTCTGTGCGCACATAGCCGTCGGCCACGACAGCGCGATGCTGCCGACGGAACCGCTTGCGGCCAAGGACGGCACGGCCGGAACGCTTAGACCGCAAAACGTCAAGGATTGGTTTGACGTCAGCGAAGAGATCGTCGTGCTCACGGGCGAGAATACAAGTCCAAGCTGCGCCGGGACGACCGTATAGCATGTGCCTGACGTGAGGCCAGCGAACGTGAAGCATCCGGCGCTGGTGGTCGTCGTGGTCGAGCCGTTGCTCAGCGACACGGCTACGCCCGAAAGCGCGTTGCCGTTGTAGTCCGTGGCCACGCCCGAGATCGTATAGGTCTGTGGCCAGCTCGTCGCCGACGCCTCGATCGAGGGCGAACCTGACACGGAGCCGTTCGTTGCGACCACGGTGTAGTAGTAGGTCGTGCCGGCCGCCACGTTCGTATCCGTATACGACGTGCCGGTGAGTCCGGTTTGGTAAGCTGTCGCGCCTTCGCCGCCCGATGTGGTTGAGCGATAGAGCGAATAGCTTGTCGCGCCCGCCGCTGCGCTCCACGAGAGAGCGATGCTGCCGGTTTGTCCCGCGGCCGTAAGGCTCGCCGGCGCGCTGGGCGGAGCAATGGCTGCAAACGTCAAGGTCTGGTTCGATGTCAGCGAAGCGATGGTCGCGCTTGCGGGCGAAAAGGTCGTCCCTGTCAGCGCAGGCGTCACCGTGTAGCTTGCGCCTGCCGTGATGCCGGTAAACGAGAAGCTTCCGGCGCTGGTCGTTGTAGCCGTCGAGCCGTTGCTCAGCGCGACGAAGGCTCCCGATAGACCATTGCCGTTCGCATCGTTTACCTGACCGGTAATCGAATATGTCGCGGGCGACAAGGTTGCCGACGCTTCCGTCGATTGCGCACTGACGCCTGCCGGGGTCGTCGCCGATACCGTGTAGTAGTAGGTCGTTCCCGCCGTCACGTTCGTATCGGTATACGAAGCGCCCGTGATGCTCGCGGCAAGCGGCGAGCTTCCCTCTTTGCCGGACGCTGTCGCACGGTAGACGGTGTAGCTTGTTGCGCCGTTCACGGCGGCCCAGGTCAGCCCGATGCTAGCGCTTTGCGCCGTTGCCGTCAGGCTTGCCGGCGCGCTTGGCGCTGCCGCCGTGAAGTTTGCCGTTTGGTTTGCCGACAGGCTTGCCAACGTGGTTGACGACGGGCTGAACGTGGACCCTGCGAGCGATGGACTTACCGTGTAGGTTACGCCCGCCGGAAGGCTTGTGAACGAGTACTGCCCGCTTGAGTTGGTGGTCGCTATGCTTCCGCTGCTCAGACTGACCGCTACCCCGCTGAGGCCCGCTCCGGCTGAGTTTGTGACCTGTCCGCTTATCGTGAATGTCTGAGCAGCGAGGGCTTTTCCCGAGTTGTATATCTCAACCTCCCTGATGGCGAGGGCTTCGGGCCCCGTTTGTCCTCCTGCTAAACCAACTGACGCGGTGGCGCCGCCGCCGTACGTGGCGGCACGAACCCATAAGCGGATAGCGCTCGTCGTCACCGGATTGAAAGCGTGAATGAACGCCCAACGGTCACTGTAAAACGAGTCGAGTGTGCACCGCGCCTGCGGCGTGTAGACATTGAATGTGTTCGTCGGTTCGGTGACCGTTTGTAGCGTTACCCATTGTCCCGTCGACGAGAGGTACTGCAGATCGTAATCCTGCAGCGTGCTCTGCCAGGACCACGGAACGGCCGCATAGACGAGAACGTGGTCGATCGTTTGGGCGGACGGCAAGTGCATTTCAACGCCCACGGGGAACGTAACGGAATTGGTCCAGTAAGGATCGGACGAAGAGTCGACCGTCCAATAATGGTTCTGTAGTAGGCCGTCGTTGAGCCTGGAAATGTTCGCGTTGACTGAGTTGCTGGCTGTCGTCCCGCTAATCAAGGAGTACACGCCAGATTGCATGGCGAGGTTCGCTCCCCAATTCACCGGCTGCGGCGTGATCGTCTGTCCTGAGGCGAGTTCGACATAAATGGGAAGCATCGGCACGCTCAGAGTCACCTGGCCGTTGACGACCGGAATGTCCTGCGCGGATCCGAATGCCGACACAACGTGCAGCGAACTTCCTCCGCTCACGGTCACGGTGACCTGGCCATCCGTGCTGCCGGAGCTAATGAACGCCGCTACGGATTTGTTTGGACCGGTGAACAGGCTGCCGACGTACAGGTTATTGCCTGTCGTTCCGAAATTGTATGCCTGAGCGAAGTTCGTGCCGTAGAGCTCCTCGGACCACACCCGCATCAGAGGCGCTGCCGGATTGAAGCTGCCGTCGTCGTTTTCCCACCAGGTCGGCTCATCCCAGAAGCCGTCGCTGCAGTCGTACCATAGGTGGTTGTGCTCCTTCGGGATGCCGTACTGTTCGTATACCATCATCTGGACCATCGTCCAGCGTCCCTGCAAGTTCGGTTGATACGCCCCGTAACATGCGGCGAACGAGCCCTGTTCCGTCTGCCACTTCTCGAGATTCTGCAGACCATAGTTGGAGAGAATCGAGTTGAGGTTGTCCATGCAACGGCGGGCCAAAATCACGTCGCCGAGAACCATGTTGTATGCGTGGAACGAAAAACCGTCAATGTATTTGCCGCCGCCTGCGTTCAGGAAATCGATCAGCCATCCCTGCGTGCCTGGATCAACGGAGACAATCGCGGGCCCGAGCACCTTCAAATTAGGGTTCACGGACTTGACGGCCTGGTAGAACGCCTTCTCCTCCGCCGCGAACTGTGCGCCGGTTTCCGTGTAGTTCGGTTCGTTTCGACCTTCCCAATACTTGACGCGATCCTGGTAGCGCTGGACGACCTGAATAACGCCGGCGGAGTTCGACGTCCCGTTCGGAAACGCGATCATCAGCGGGCGCGGGCGCGTCGAGTCATAGGGCGTATAGTAGGTCGTGTCGAGCCCGATGCCGTAATCGAGCTGCGCATAATCCGCGGAAGGATTGTTGCTGTCCGAAACGAAGTGTCGCTGGGGGCCCATGGCGGTTACGCCGCGCGCAATGTCATCGTCCGAGGAAACCAACCCTCCCGAGACGCCTTGTGCGGCATTCGCTGGGAAATTCGCGGTATTACGGAAGATTACAAAGTTCGTTCCGCCGACCGCGTTGTAGTAGGGCGCCACAACGGCTCCATTGCCGTAAAGATACAGCTTGTACCATCCCGGCGCCGTGACATGAACGGTCAGCTTCTGTCCCGAGACCGCGCCGCTGTCCACAATGTTGCCGTAATAGTCACGGACCGCATAGGACACGGACGCGGTGTTGCTCAGAGCAAATGAAACCGTCTGCCCGACGTAAAAAACGTTGTTGCGCTGTCCCGAGTTGATTGTCACAACGTTGGGAGGCAATGTATAGTAGAAGCCCTGTCCTGATGCGGGCATGGCAATAATCAGTGTTAGCAGAAGCAGGAGCATGCCGTAGCTGCCCCCGCACTTTCGATTCACAGGGTTGTACAACTTACTCAACCGTTTCTCCGGACCTTTCCCGGCCGGCGCAAGTACCCAGCATCACAGGCAAAATTGAACTGATCAGCGTTCTACGAACCGCACTGACGTTCAATTGCGATGCCAGACGAATAGCTTTCTCATGTGCGTGCTATCGAAGAAGATCCTGGGCAGATGCCGAACAAGGGAGCACCAAGGAGTTTTTTCGAGCTTCGAGCACCAACAAGCTAGATTATCGGCAGAATAACCGCTTCTAATAGACTGTAAAAGAACCGATTTTCAGCGACACTGCTCATTCGGTATTTGGACGTGCCAGACATGCAGCGACGGTAACCGAAGTTGGCCAGCGCGAGACATGATCACAGCCAGTAACCTGCGCCGTTCTTGGACGACCTCAACAATTGTATTGTTCCACACCTGTGTTAACCTGTCATGAATTTGCATATCCACCGCACGACCTATTCTAAGAATAGGCCAGTGCAAAGGAGTTTGGAGGAGCGCGGCGAAGGGTTGCGCGAAATCACAACAGCCACTAGGAGGTCCGGGATGCTCTGAGCCGTTGCCGCGATTACAAACGCTCTGCTTGCCGCCGGCAACCTCATTAGGCGCACGAAAAAACGCCCCCGTGAACGGCCGCGAGGCCGTTCACGGAGGCGTCTCCGACAGCCTACCGTGAACCTTGTAAGATCAAGGCATTTGTCTTTACGCTTGCCCCGTCCGGAGTTTTCAGCGTCAATGAAAACCGCAGATCCTTATCCATTGGCCATGGGTATAGCGTGAACTCGTACGGGTAATCGCTTACGGGTGCTATCGGCGGCGCGCCGTCGACGCTCAATGTCGCCGTCGATCCGGCTGATGGATGGCCCGTCAAGACAACGTAGAGCGAGTCCTTGCCGAACGGCGACCGAATGCGAAACGCCTCGACATCCCCCCATGCGCCGCCTGCGTGCGCGCTGGCGCGGCCGCCGGTCAGCTTGGGCATCACCGGCGAACCAATCGAGCTGGCGGCGGCAAAACTCAGCGCGATCAATCCCTTGGCTGGCACGGCGACGCTTGCCAGATCCGTCAGCGCGATCGATCGCGCGCCGCCGGAATCGTCCACGACGGTAACCGGTTTGGCGGAATCGATGCCGATTGCGGCGCCGTCAAGAACCACGTTGGCGGGCGCGGTCTTCTCATCTTCGTTCATCAGAACCAACCAGAATCGATCGTGCCCGCGAGCCGTGAGATAGTTGATCGCCGGAGACGTCGATCTCGCGAGTTTTCTATCCAGCCACAGTCCCGCCGTATCGTCGCCGAACACGCTGCCAGGCGTCGAGTTATAGATCCGATTGTCGAACCAGGCGTATCCTTGTTGCTTCACCCAAGGGAAGCGGATTTTGCCGTGTGAACGAATTCGCGCCTCTTCAACAAGAAAATCGATCGTAAATCCGAGTTGAACGGGAATGTGGTGGTAATACAGACTGGTGACATCCGGCCCCTTGTACGGGTAATTGGGATCGAGCGGGAGATCGGTAAAGCCGTTGATGTAGTAGCCGGGGTAGTTGGCGTATCGCGAAATGATGCTGTTGCGCGCGTAGGTTTGATAAATCTCGCGGCCCGTCAGTTCATACAGGCGCAGGAGCGACGGCGCCCAGGCGGACATAAATATGTGGCTATTGTCGCCGACAAGAGCCGGCATGTGATAGGTGCCGATCCCTTCAAGGCCAAGCCCCTGATTGGCGACCAGCCACGCGGGGACATCGTGCGCGGGCGTATCCCCGTCCTTGCGCGGTACGCCGAGACGGTACTGCTCGTGTCCCTTCCACCAGACGATTCCGATCCCTGGGAATTTGCCGCCCCGATTCACCGTTATCGTGCCCGTGGGCGGTTGAGGAGACGACCAGAGACCGGCGATCGTGCCAAACGCGCACTCTTGCGCGGCGTCGAGATATTTCTTGTCGCCGGTCAGTTCGTAGAGGTCGGGCAGAGTCCACCAGTAGGCATAGTGCGAAAGGTTGTAGAAGCCAAGATCCTGTGCCGATCCAACTCGCGGCGCGTAGACCTCCTTCACTATCCAATCGTCGGCCTCGGAACGAATACGCGCCAGCAATTCGGGTGATGGGTTTAAGCGATACAACCCCATGAGCTCCGCCCAGTGCGGCTTGAACGATCCGAAGAGCGGTTTGTCCTGATCCTGCCGGGCCGCAAAGTCCGCCGCCCATTCGTTACTGCGTCCGAGCAGTTCGTAGAGCCCCTGCCAATACGCCGTCTCGCAGAACTGCGAAGGAATGGTTATCTTGGTTTCGGGTTCGCTAATGTAACTGGTGCCAACAAGGTGCGTTGCGAAGTGCGCATTCCGTCTGGTCAGCGTAAACTCGATCGTCGGCAGCGAGCGCTGCACGTAGAAGTCCTCATCGTGCGTCAACAACGCGGTCTCGACCATGCCGAGAGGGTAGGCTTCCGAGACGGTATCGATGCTCTCGATCTGCTCGAACGCCTTCAGTCTTGAGTTCCAACCGGATGCGCTCGCGTTCTTCATCAGGTCGATCATGTTAAACGCCGCGTCGGTTAGCGAGACGCCATAGGGCTTCCGGTAGTCGCGCACCTGGTCGATCCGGTCCGAGCTATACTCGAGCGCCTTCTTCCAATCGCCCGGCAGCGCAAACACCCGGAAAGCCACGGTCCGCGCTTCTCCGGCCGCCATGTGAGAACCCACTCCGCCAAGAATCGGCGCAAAGGCAGCTGGCTGCCATTCGGCACCCGGTCCGAGAAGGCTGAAGCCATAGACGCCGTTTGCCGCCCCAGGCCACTCAAACGGTATTGCGGACGGCTCCGCCTGAATTCCGAGGCTCACGGGCGAGTCCTGGCCGAGCAATGTCGTTTCAAGCAGCGCGACCGGATGCGATGTCAGCGTGTTGGGAACCATCACTGCATCCACCGGGCGGCGCAGGCTCTGATAGATTGGCGGAAGCAGGTCGTAGCGCACCGCCGCATCTGGCACCGGCGCGTACGGCAATAACGCAACCGAGTAGTAACCGTCGCCGGGAGCGACGAACTTGATCGACACCTTGGCGTCGTTCGCGTTCGGCGCGAGCGTCCAGCGCGCTGTCGCGGTCTGCCCGCCCTTCGAGCGGTAGCCGATCTCCACGGCCCCTGAGTCGACCTGCGTAACGGATTGCGGGACGAGCGTCTCGATATGCCCGGCTAGAAACGGTCCGCGCGCAAGCTTTGCCGTGTACGTTCGCCCAGCGACCGCGAACGAGACGGTCCCCTCCTCCGAATCCGGCCACGCCGGCGAAAGCTGGGACGTATCGATCGTCGCCTTGGCGGAGCTGATCACAAACAGGCGTCCGGCGCCTGCCAGCGGCAACGTTCGCCACTCGCCCCCGGCATCCGTGCGCACGGCGGCGTCGATCGCGGACGATTGGGGCCGAAAGCCAAATCGGACCAGCTTGCCGGAGAGTACGGCCGTTGGCGCCGGAGCCGCGACGTTCTGAGAGGACTCGTCCGTCAACGATGGATTTGCCACCGCAACGATCACTGGCTTAACGCCGGCGGCCGCCAGCTTCGAGCTTGGCCACGTGTTTGGGTTGCCGTCGACCTGCGTCAAGAGAATTGAACCGCACCGCGCAAACGACTTAACGACGCGGATCCCGAGGACGTGCCGTCCTGGCGGCAAGGTCGCGTCGCCCGCCTGTTCCCACCACCAGCCGTTGTGTCCGTGAGCGCCGAGCGTCTTGCCAAACGGCTCGCCGTCCACGAGCAATGTAAACAGGCGGGTCCCCTGGTCGCGATCATAATCCTTGGACTGTACCCAGACGTGGTAGACACCGCCATTTTTGAGCGCGATAACAGTCATCGCGTCGCTTCCGACGCGCATGCCGCGAAGCGACGGCCCGCCGTACCCGCCTGTGCTCGTGTCTTGAGACCATTCTCCGGGAAACTGAAACGCGTTAGACGCAAATCGGACAGTTTCAAGGGCAGTGCCTTGCGCGAATGCAATACAGGAGCTAGCGAGCGTCATCGCCGCTAGAAAGAGGACGCCAAACAGATGCCGCATGCGATCCCTCCAACAACATTGGTTTTGATTATACGTATCGGCAATACGTATAGCCTACGCGTCCCATTGTAAACGCGAAGTTGCGGAATGTCAATGCTATGCGTGCAATTGCCCTGGCAGCCAAGCTGCTCGCAGACAATAATCTGCGGCGAAGCGACCCAACAAAAGCGGTTTGGCCGTCCGCGACGGGCGCCGGAGTCTTTTCCTTGCCTATCCTGCCGGCGTCTCCGCTCGATGCAGGACTTCGCGCGCATTCGGCCGAACATGGCAGGGATCCACGATTTCCGCCGACGGAGAAGAACAATCGAATCGATCGCACCCATCGGTCATAAGATAGGCAAACAGGGCGGCATCAAGCCTTCTCTTTTCCATCGCGCCCTTCTTCGCCCATTGCGGTGGCTGAGAGCAAGCTTTCCGCTTTCTAGCGGCGGCGCGATCGCGGAACCGTGGAGACGTCTCGTCGCCGCGGCGATCGACGTTGCGCTCCTCGCGTTCGTGCACTGCGCCGTCATTGGCGTCGCGCTCAACGCGTCCACGGATCCTTCGAGCCGCCCTTTAACGCTGCCCGATTGGTTCAGTCCAGTGCTTTGCTGGCTCTACGTCCTCACCGGATGGTCGCTTGGCGCGACGGCCGGCATGTGGTTCACCGGGATCCGTATACGCCGTCTGGAAGGCGGGAGGCCCGGGCCGCTCCGCGCGCTTGCCCGGATTGCAGGCTACATCGTGGCGAGCCTGCCGGTCAAGGCGGGACTGTATCCGATCCTCACGCATCCCTTGCGTCAAGGTTGGCACGACCAGATCGCCCGCACGATCGTCGTCAAGGCGAGCGCGACGGACGACGTCCCGAAGCCATCGCCGCGCATCAGCACGCCGTCGCCCATGCCGGCCGATCTCGGAGCAGGGCTGCGGGGATGGGGATGGGCGCTGCTCTATTGCGTCGCCTTGACGCTGGCCTTCACCTACCCGCTCGTCAGAACATTCTCGACCAGGCTGGCGGGCGTTCCCGGTGACAGCGGTCAGTTTGCTTGGAACTACTGGGCCTTCAGCCATGCCGTAACACACCATCAGCCGCTTGCGACGACGCGTCTTCTATTCTTTCCGGTCTCGACGCCGCTGTACTACCACACGATGGACTGGGTGAATTGCGCACTGGCCATGCCCCTCCTTTCGTTTCTCGGAATTGTCACGGTCTACAACATTCTTTGGGTCGCGTCGCTGTCGTTGACGACGTTCACCACGTATTTGCTGCTTGCGGCGATGGTCCGCAACCGGGCCGCAGCAGCGGTCGTGGCTCCTGTCTACGGTCTGTCGTCGTTCATGATGCTCGAGGGTTTCGGGCACGACAATATAATCAGCGCCGAGTTCCTGCCGCTGTTCGCGCTGATGCTTTACGCCGCGCTAACCACCCGCCGGACGCTTCTAGCCGTCGTGGCAGGCGTGTGTCTGGGGCTTGCCGGACTGTGCGATTTCCAATTTCTCGTCTTTGGCGCCGTGCTTGCCTTCGGTCTGCTCGCCGCGTTCTGGCGTTGGAGCGCGCGACTTGAACGCGCGGCAACCGTCGAGCGCGCGAAGCTAACGACAATCGCTCTGGGGATTGGAGCGCTGATGCTTTCGGGGCTGATCGTGCCCGCCATCGCGGCGCACTCGAACGCCGGCTTCGCAAACGCGAGCAATCAAGCGGCGATGCACCGGGCCAGCCTCGACGATTTTGTCTCGTTAAGCCCCCTGAGCACACTGCAACGCCATGGCGGTCGCGTCAATGTCAAGGATCTTTCGGGCTTATTCGGGAGGCAGGGCGCGTCCATTAGCCTTCTCGCCCTCGTATTGGCTGCCGGGGCGCTTGTCCTGCGATACCGCCGCTTGGCCGCATGGACATCCGCGCTTGCCTTCGGCGTGGTCTTCACCTGCGGGCCGTCGCTCGTCGTGCGCGGAGATGCGCCTCCCGCGCTCATTTCCCTTTTTGCGCTCGGCTTTCCGGGAAACGGCTTTTCGCTTCCGTGGGATTTCTTTACGATGACCCGTTTCGCCCTCGACGCGCTGAGCCGGCCAGGCGAGATCCTGGGCGCTCAATCGTGGATCATTCTGCCGTTCACGTACATCCCGCGGCTTATTCCGCCCCTGCGCGCGTTCCGCACGCCAGGGCGCGCGGAAGAAGTCGTCCTCATCTGCGTCTGCGTGCTGGCCTCCTATGGGCTTTCGCGTCTCCTCGCTTATGTCGACATGCGGAAGGGACGCGCAGCGTCCGCCGCCCTTCTGGCTGTTTGCGGGCTTGTGTTCGTTGTCGAGCTGCTCCCATTTCCGTATCCGACCGCGGATCCGCACCTCAGTCCGTTTCTTACGATTCTGGCCCAGGATAAGCGTGACTATCCCGTGGTCAATCTGCCGCTTTCGTCCATGGAATCGATGATGATCGAGCCGGCGGTTCACCACAAGGCGGTTTTCGATGGTCATTTGTCGCGGACGCCCGTTGAAGCCTACGCGCTGCTGTCGCACAATCGATTCCTGCAATACTGCACGCAGACATCCGTCCGAGGCCCCGAGTTTCCCGTCGACAAATCCGCGCTCACGCCCGAAAATCTGCGCCGCGATTTGGGCGAGTTGAGTCGATTAGGGGCACGGTATGTGATTTTGCACAAACTCGATTGCACGGACACTCCAACGGCCGCGAAGATGATGGAGAAGACGCTTGGTCTCCAAGTCGTCTATAATGATTCGATCGTGCGCGTCTACGCTATTCCGCGTTAGTCGCCGCCTGCGAACGAATGACTTGACGGCCGCTGAACACTGACGAAGGCGCGAGCGTCCATAGAGAAGAATAGCCAGGACCGGCGCCTGTCCGCCCCGGCACGCACACAACAACTAAATGGGAGAATAACAGAGATGAACTTACGCTTTTTTGCTTTTGGCCTGATTGCCGCGATCGCGGCGACGATTGTCATCACCACATCGTCCATCGCAGCGCCGTCCACGACCGCTTCCGCGACATCGTCAACGTCCTCAACGTCGTCGACCTCGGCCCCGGCGGCAACCAACAAGTATCACGGTGTCGTGACCGCAGTCGACGTGACCGCCTCAACTATTACGATCAACAACAAGAAGCTCGGCACGTTCACGTTTACCGTGTCCGCCACGACCAAGATCACGGTCAACAAGACAGCCGGCGCTCTGGGCGAAATTCAGGTCGGACAGGTTGCCTCAATCGTCAGCAACGACGGCAAGGCTGCCGATAAGATCGCCGCCAAGGACAAAGTCAACAAGTAGGCGATCGACATGCCTGCTGCAAGCATGGGAACCCGAAGCTTGGCTTCGGGTTCCTTTCCTGTGGATACTCAAAACATGAAATATGTCCGGAGAGCCAATGCGCCCCGGGCCTGGAGACACTGCCCATGAAACTGCTATTGCTCGGAACCGCCGCCGCCGAAGCGTGGCCCGCGCCGTTCTGCAGCTGTCCCGCGTGCCGTCACGCTCGATCCGCCGGAGGACGCAATATTCGGCGCCGCTCGAGCGCGCTACTCGATGATAGCTTATTGGTCGACTTCGGTCCCGATACTTCCGCCCAGGTTCAAGCATTCAACCGTTCTTTGTCGAACGTAACCACTCTCGCCTTCACGCATCACCACGAAGACCATCTTTCGCCCGACGAGATCGCTTACCGCGCCGCCCCGTTCACCGTCTCCACTGATTTGCCCCTCATGCAGATATTCGGAAGCGAAACGGTGGTCGAGATCTTGCGGACGAAGTTTCCGGACGCCGCTTGGAACCGCGAGAAAGCCCGTATGGTCATCGAAGAGGCCTTGATCCCCCACGAAGCGAGAACCGCGGCCGACGGCGCACGGATCCTTCCGCTGCCCGCCGACCACGCGCCGAAGTCGCTCGTGCTGCGCATTGCCAAGAACGGCCGGAGCTTCCTCTACGGTCACGATACCGGCTTATTTCCGGACGAGACCATCGAGGCGCTGCGCGGGGCGCCGCTAGACCTGGTCCTGCTCGATTGCACCTACGGCGCTGCGGAATCGAGCAATCGCGGCCACATGGGGATTGACGGCGTCATCGAGACCGCGAAACGCCTTGGCGAGGTTGGCGCAGTCACGAAGGAAACTCGTTTGGTGGCGACGCACTACTCGCACAATGGCAAGGCGTCCTACGAAGAGCTTGTCAGCCGGCTAGCTCCCGAAGGAATCCTCGCAGCCTACGATGGGCTGGAGATAGAGTTTTAAGCAGGTGCGTAAGGGTCGCTCTGCCCTGTAAGCCGGCTCTGGGGGGCTCCGTGGCCGCTTCTTGAAAAGGGCCGGCGCATCGATTTCACGGGGGCCCGGCAGCCGCTGCAATTGGCCGTCGCGGGCAAGGCGCGGTACGCTTGTTCGCCGACGAGACAATTCGCGAGAGGCATGATTCAATCCCCTGCTACGAAATAGCAGGGGATTGAATGCAGCAAGCAATGCGGCTAATTGACCGGCCGCGCGAGTTACGAGGCTTCCGGCGCGGGGGGCGGCGCGGGAGCTACGGTCGTTGCTGGCGGCGCGGGAGCCGCCGCTGTCGCTGGCGGAGCAGAAGGCGCGGACGCAACCGGCGGCGCAGCGGGTTTTGGCGCCGAGGGCGGCTTAGGCGCGGCGGTCTTAATGCCGGCAGCGCTTCGCGGGCTCAGGATCATCGTCATCTGGCGTCCCTCCATCGCGGGGGGCTTTTCGACCTGTCCGCCAATTTCTCCGGCGGCGGCGATGATCTTCTCAAGTTGCATGCGGCCAAACTCGGGGTGGGTAATCTCTCGTCCTTTGAATGCGACAGTGACCTTAACCTTGTCGCCATCCTGCAGAAACTTAATAGCACTGCGCAGCTTGACGTCAAAATCATGCTGGTCGATATGAGGGAACATTTTGATTCCCTTCAGATCGGACTGCTTGTGCTTCTTGGCGGCCTCGCGTTCACGCTTGGACTGTTCGTACTTGTATTTACCGTAGTCGATGATCCGGCACACCGGCGGTTGCGCTTGAGGCGCGACCTCGATCAGATCCAGACCACGTTCGCGCGCACGGGCCAAGGCCTCACGCGTTGGCAGGATGCCTAGCTGCGCCCCTGTCTCGTCCACTACGCGGATCTCCGGGTGACGGATCCGCTCGTTCATGTTGATTCGCGGCTCGCGCGGGTCGCGACGAAACTCTCGATTGTTGATGGATACCTCCGTAATCTTGCCGCCTCATTGTTGCAAACATACGTGCGGAAAGATTTTGCAAAAAGTCGGTGACAGTATATCAATACCTACAAAAAATGTCAAGCTGCCTATCTTTAAAATAAATTCTGCGAAGATGGGAACTTTTGCGTTATTATAGGTTATTTTATATAGTAGTTGGGATATACCTTTACCGTATGCGGCCTTTGCTGCTCATGAGGACAATTATTTTACGACGCATTCGTCCTCGGCCGCGGATTCGCCGGCCTCTTCGATAAAACGAGAGGTTTATAGATAATCACCGAGTGGTACATAGTCACATGACTATGCAATAATGCGCATACGGGACACCGAGACATCACACAAGCACTATCGAGGAAAGGAGCTTGAGCAATGGCGTCAGGAGAGCAAACTTCAAAGACGGAATCCGTCGACCGCTCGACGGGCTCTGCAGGTCAATCGACCGGCAACCTCGCCCGTAACGGCGATAAAGGCCGGGCAATCTCGCGAGAGCAGCGCAGCGAAGCCGCAAAGCGCGGATGGGTTACGCGAAAAAAGCGAAAGCCATAGCCCGCTTAATAGTGTTCAGGACGTACTGGGCGACTTAAGCTGACAATATCGGGGGGATAGGGAGGGCGTTCCGGCGGGTCCGTGCCGCGGGAACTTCCGACTTAACAGCTTGCGACACAACCCGGCGGAGAGAATCCTTTGAAGATTCGCTCCGC